>NZ_JBBCBJ010000005.1:0-457708 GCF_037203925.1 Stenotrophomonas sp. CCNWLW57 | reverse complement strand
GCCCGCACTTTCACTGACAACGCAGAGGCCGGCGGCGGGCTGATGGTGGCGGTGGTGCAGTGCTCCATCGCACTCGGTTCGACCGTGGGCGGACTGCTGTTTGACAGTCTCGGCTTTGCCAGTACGTTCCTGGCCAGTGCTGGCCTGTTGCTGTGCGCCGCGCTGCTCGCTTATGCCACGGCGTCCTACCGGACGACCACGTCGGGGCCGGTGGTCGCTGTGGAGGCCCGGGGCTGATGAGGTGCGTTACGTCGATCACAGGAACGCTGCTTTGCCTCCTGCTGGCATTCGGGGCAGTAGCGGCATGTTTTGCCGAGCCCATTCATCACGCCATTGCAGCCAGAAAGGTAGAGTCAAACCCGGAGATTCATTCAATGAAGATTCGACTGATCATCAACGATCAGATGCTGTCGGCCACCATGGAAGACAGTATCCCGGCCCGCGAGTTCATCGCCCAGTTGCCACTGACGCTGCAGCTTGAGGACTACGCCGCGACCGAGAAAATCGCGCAGCTTCCCCGCCGTCTCAGCGTGGCGGGTGAGCCAGAGGGAGTTACGCCGGCGGCGGGCGACATCGCCTTTTATGCGCCGTGGGGAAATCTGGCGATTTTTCACAGGCCCTTTGCGTACTCGAAGGGTCTGATCCGACTGGGTCGAATCGAAGGAGGACTACAGGTCCTTCGCACGGAAGGGCCGCTCGCGGTTCGGATTGAGTCCGACTAGCCGTTGTTTGCATACCCAACACACCACAAAGTGGTGAGCTACATGGAAATCAAACGCCTTGGCACGCAAGCGTCCATCAAAGGATCGACGGACTGGTTTACGGGCACGGTCCGGATCGATCCGCTCAATGCCGCCCCTGCGCCATCGAGGGTATCCTGCGCGGCAGTCACCTTCGAGCCGGGCGCGCGCACTGCGTGGCACACCCATCCGTTGGGGCAGACGCTTATCGTTACTGCCGGCTTCGGTTGGACACAGTGCGAAGGCGGCCCGATCGTAGAGATCCGCGGGGGGGACGTGATCTGGTGCCCGCCGGGTCACAAACACTGGCACGGTGCATCGCCCACCACCGCCATGACACACATCGCAGTACAGGAGGCATTGGATGGCAGGAACGTTGACTGGCTGGAGCATGTGACCGAAGAGCAGTACCTAGCCGGACCTCCCGCTGCTGACGCACCGGCCCGCTCCGACGGAGGCGGCTGACATGTTGGTTCGATCCGCGGTTCGCGGGCTCTTGGCCCTCTCTGTCTGGGCGCTGCTTGGCCTTCCCCATAATGCCCAAGCTGCGGCGCCCGAACAGCAAATCACCACAGCCGAGAATCAGGCTTCGATGAATGGTCCTACGGAGTACTTCACCGGCAGAGTGCGCATCGACCCGCTCTGGCCCGCGGACCCGGGCATCACCGCCTCCGGCGGGCTGGTGACGTTTGAGCCGGGTGCACGATCGGCGTGGCACACCCACCCTGCGGGCCAGCGGTTGGTGGTCACCTCTGGCGTCGGGCGCGTGCAGGAGTGGGGTAAGCCCATTCAGGTCGTTCGTTCCGGCGATGTAGTGTGGTGCCCGCCGGGGGTGAAGCACTGGCATGGAGCTGCCCCCGGTATGGCGATGACCCACCTCGCCGTAACCGGCGTGCGCGATGGTCAGAACGTAAACTGGTTGGAGAAGGTGACCGATGCCCAGTACCAAGGCGATTGATTGGAAACGGCGGTCCAGTCGTCTCGCCTGTCTGATGGGTGCGGCGATGTTTGCCTCCGGTCCGGGACAGATGGCTTTCGCCTACGAAGGAGCAGCTATGAACGTCAAATCAAACGGGGGTTCTACCACCGAACTGGACACCCGCCAGCAAGCCATTATTCCGATTAGCGCCTCAGCAGCGGCCGGCAACATGGAGAGCCTTCGGGGCGCGCTGAATCAAGGCTTGGACGCGGGACTGAGTCTGGCCGAAGCACGAGAGATCCTCGTGCAGGTTTACGCCTATGCGGGCTTTCCGCGGAGCCTGAACGCATTGAGCGAACTGATGAAGGTGGCGGAGGCACGCAGGCAGAGGGGCATCCAGGATGAAGCCGGGCGCGAGCCCGGCAAGCCGATTCCCAAGGGCGACGCGTTGCTCGCTGCAGGCACCGCGAACCAGACCAGGCTGGCTGGTGGTCCGGTCTCAGGGCCATTGTTCGATTTCGCACCGCAGGCAAATGAGTATCTGCGTACGCATCTCTTTGGCGACATCTTCGAGCGCGACAACCTTGATTGGCAGAGCCGCGAGCTGGCCACGGTCAGCATGCTGGCTGCCATGTCCGGGGTGGAACCCCAGTTGCAGTCTCACATAGGAATCAGCATGAACATAGGCGTGCGCCCTGAGCAGCTGTCCAGGCTGGCCGATGTTCTCGAAGCCCACTCCAGCTTGGAGGCTGCCGAACGTGCCCGCGTTGGTATTCAACGCCAGCTCAAGGCTCAGCAGGAATGATCTTCGGAAAAACTCTGCGCCGAGCGGCACGCGCACATTGGAGGGTTGATTGAAAAGGATACTCATCGGAACCTTGATCGGCATGGCTGTATGCTCCTTCAGTGTTGGAGCTGAGGAGGTGCAGATGACACGGCTGTCAAAGATCACCGTAAACGCGGAGCATCTCCCTGCTTATCGAGACGCCTTGGCTGAAGAGGTTCGCGCCTCAATGGAGATTGAGCCAGGCGTGCTGTCGTTGTACGCCGTCTTCGACAAAGACGATCCGACCAGACTGACGATTCTTGAAATATATGCGAGTCGGCAGGCATACGAACAGCACGTGAAGAGTCCGCATTTCCTCAAGTACAAGAACGGGACGCTGCACATGGTCAAGTCCCTCGAGCTGGTTGATGTTGATCCCCTTCTGCCGGAGCTGAAGATTAAGTAGCAGTGAACTTTGCTGCGCGGACGTGTGATACGCCAAGGTTTATCTTTCACTTACGGCATTCCGCCGTCAGTACACCGGCCCGACAGCGCTCCATTGACCGACTCATTGAAAGTGATCGGAGTCCGCTACTGGCCGAGAGCGGACCTTTGCCCAGTGGGTAGGCTAGGATTAGGGGGATTTATCGGGGGTAGGGGGAGGGCAGCTTCCGAGCAAAATGGGAAGACGAAATGTGATTCCACCATGGAGGGGATGACTGTTGAGACCACCAGCACGTACTGCGAGAGAGTAAACCGACAGTATTGAGGGTACCCCGGCTTAGGATCCAGGGCAGGAGCCCAACGCGCATTACAGCTATTGCGTTGGCGCTGTAGATGGCGGGGCGAGCGGAAGTGTCAAGTCACCGCCGACACAAAGTCTTCAGCTGCTCTCACGCGGGCGAAGCACCATCATTCGGCATTCAGCGTGCTCTCATTAACTGCTTGACCATTGCCTTAGCGCCTTTGGCACTCTTACATGCGTGGGCTCTTCTAAGAAACCAAGATGTCAGCCAAGCGGACGGTTCCATTCAGATCCGGATGCCGAGGTTCGTCAGTTGGACGGCCACTTCTCCGCCGCTCCTCCTCCACTTCGCAAAGCAGCGTCTTAGCCGCGTCCGAGAGTCGGCTCCTCGAAGCAGCAACTGAGAAAACGAGCCCACGAAGGCGGTTCGACGCAATGGGCAATACCCTGTAAGCGGGACCATCCAGTTGCTGCTTTCGGAAGAACAGTCGTTGGAACTCCAGGACGCCCTCCGCCTCAAGCGCAGAGCTCTCGTCACCTAACACACGCGTCGCGAATTCGAAGGCTGCCTGGTCACCGGCATGGATTTGCTCCAGCAACAAGCAGCCGAGTCTGACGCCGCCTCGACTGCCGTTGCGTGCACATCCGTCGAGAATGGCTACCACTGCTTCCATGCAATGGCCGACTCTCGCATGAACAGTTTTGGCGACATCGTCGACGTACCACAAGTTCGATTGAGGTCCGAAAAAAGTGCCGTCCGCAAGCATCTCAGCAAACTGCGCCCAGTTTTCAGAGGAGAGCGTTGACACGATACTATAGGCAGTGCGTTCACGACGATGCGAATCACCATTCGCCATCGTGAGTATCTGGCGAAGCAATAGGAAACCCTCAGGGGTGCCGTCTGCAACCAGGCGATCCTCAACGTCGTAGCTTCCGGCCGTAGCCATCCAGCGTTCTAGATAGTGTGATGCCGGGTGCGGGAGCAACTCATGGGGGAGGCGAAGGACTGTGTGGCTGAGGGTTCTAAACTCGTATGCGCGCGACTGGTCCAGCCATCTGTGTGCAGCCATCTCATCCCATAGGGTACACAGCCTTACGACTAGCTCAGGCATGTTGATGCACAGACCTTGATCCAGAAGCGAGTTGGCCGCGTCCACCATGGTTCTATCACCAACTATGGGGCTCGCGATGGCAGCTAGGACCGGAGATGCACCGATGGGACTTGGGATTCGGGCCAACGCCAACACTAGTGCTGCAACCCGGGACACGAGGCGCTGCCGCTCGCGATCCTGGACTGAGATATCCTCGAACGTGCGAAGCGCGATGTTCAGCAAGTCGACAAGCTCTGAAGCGATCGCATCCGTCTCGAACTGCAGTTCAGACGACGGCTGCAGCATGGGTCGGCCGGTCTCTCTGCGGAGTCTGGTCATGCGAAGGCTGCTTGACCGGCCAAATGGCGATGCAGGAAGCATCGAACGCCATGGCTTCTGGAGTATCGTTGCCATAGCTTCGAACACAAATTGCTCAGCTTGTGAATGCTTAGCTAGATGCCTGAGAGTGGGAAGGGCATTGCGCCCCCACCTGGCCAGCACGCGAGACAGAAGTATGCCGTTTGGTGGATTCATGGGACGCTCCCGCGCTCTACCTGCTTCGACCCACTGAGTAATTGCAATTCGATAGGACAGCCACTGGTCCAACTCCCATTGGCAGGCTTGCGCAATTAGATACTCATAATGGTCCGGACTGACGCGGCTGGCGATCTCAGCCAGCGCGCATATCGACCCGGTTGGCTGGGAGTTCCCCGTAAGTGCGTCTATTAGTGCATCGGTCTGTTCGATAGTGGGCAACCACGGCATGCGCATGTGACCGCCGCTATCGTCATCTACTCGACCTAGAACCAATCCCGCAATCTCTCGCCGAGTGTCAAAGTCATACTCTCCCGCCACTTGGCAGGCAGAAATGATCAATCGGTCGCCATCCATCTGGGTCAGGAGTGAGCGAAGCGCAAAGTAGCGGTCATTGTTCCCATAATTCCCCCGATGGCGAAGCATCTCGAGATGTGATGATAAGTACTCTCGCAGCGCTGTGCTCACCTGCTCGAGATTGGCGCACTCTGCAAAGAGCCCTTGGGCATAGCTTGCGCGAGAACCATCCGGAAAATCCCGCAATGTGCGATCAAATAGGCTGGCGCGTGCGCCCTCGTCAAGTCCACGGACTCGCTGGACCACCCACTCAGGCGGGTGACGGCTACAAAACGCCATTTCGATTGCCAGTGAGTCCACAATTTCTGGATCACTTTCGGTGAGCATCGCCAAGACAGACTCTTTGGCGTACGCGTCGTCTTCTCGCAAAAGTCCCACCAGATGCTCAACCGGGGGCCGGGGAAGAATCGTTTGAAATCGTAGCGCAATGCGGTGGCGCTGCTCCTCCGGCATTTTCTCATGCAGCCTCCGCAGTTCCGCGTGCACACCTTCATCTGCGTCGACCAGCTCTTCCTCCAGCGCTAGAAGCAGGTCGGGACTCAGCTTGACCGAGTCTGGCGCTTGAAGCCACGCATCAAGCGCGGCGTCCGAAGCCGGATACTCCCAGCGGATCGCTGAGATCGCCGCTACGCGCAACTCGTCCCGAGCTGAGTTGAAGGCGAAGTCCAGCAGGTACTCCCAGTTCGCAGGGTTGCTCGCCACCTCGTGAATGAATTCCACATGGCACTCTACGGACCATCCTTGGAGTCTAACCAGGGCATCGGCTCCGAGTTGCCGGATGGCGACGGACTGAGTGCCGAGGCGATGAAAATGCAGCCGACGCTGTTGATCTTGCTGCTCGAGGCAATGCCAAATCCGATCCGAGAAGGTCGGAAGAGCACTGTCGATCATGCAGGCCAGACCGTACTCTCTAACGGCAGTCACGGGCGAGTCAGCAAGTCGGGTCACAAGAGAAGCCAGCTCGTCGAATGCCGACGGGTTATCAGGCCTTTCAAATCCGGATGCAGCGGACAGGATGCTGGCGAAGTGTAGATCAACGGCGACAGCAGCTCCCATCAATCTCGATCTTGCCGGAGACGGCGGAGAATCGCTCGAAAGTTCGCCGGCAACAAGCAGTAGCGTCTCTTCCCAGGCGGCTAGATTGATAGGATTGAGGATATCGCTACCGAACCTGTCATCAGACTGGCGGTGAAGTAGAGAGAGGTACCTACTCGCTGCGAAGTATTCTTGGAAGCGCTGGTGCGCGAATCGAACTAAACCGAATTCTTCGAAAAGGAGGTGGTGATCGCATAACTCCTGAAGCAGTCGCACTGGCTCAAAATCGCCGACAATCTGACGCCTCGACTGCAGTTCTTCGGCTTCGCGTGCCAGCACTGATCTTGCATCCGATATCAATATGCGCGTACCGCCTTCGGAGTTTAACTGCCATGCAATGGCTTCGAGGTACGAGCGATGAAAGCCGTGCAATGGAGATGCCGACAAAGCTGCGCTTCGGACCCCATCGCTTTCGTATGCTCGCACGATCGCGTGATAGACCGTGAAACTGTCTGTGGCCACTTGGTCCCGTACACTAAGGTTGGCAACACCCCGAAGTATCAACGGGTTGCGGGCGGCGTACCTGAGACGATGCTGCACCGACAGGCGCGCGATGAGCATATTTGCCTCTTCAGCAGGCAGACTTGCTCGGACGAACTCTTGCTGTCTCCGCCAGTCAAGGCCAGTAACGCCCACCAAGATTGGGGCCCCGAGATCTGGGCGCTGGCTCGTATTTCTTGTCGTCAAAACAATATTGATGCTGGGTGTCGCAACCAGAAATGCTCGCATCCTGCGGGATACGGATTCCAGTGCATCGACTGAAATCTCGTTCCAGCCATCAATGAAGAGCGTCAACCTGCCGTCCTTGGCGTACCGGGCAAGTCTTGCGGAGGTAATATCGGAGGCCGCATAGTCGGAAAGCGACGCGATGAACTCCAGTGGTCCTGAGCCGGTGCTCGCCCACGCTGGCGCATCTAAGAAGAGGGGAAGTTGGCGGGGTGGGCGTTCATCGAGCAGGGACTTAGCCAATCGCAGCGCTGCCGTGGTCTTACCGATCCCGCCCTCCCCGGACAAGACGACGTTGCGGCCAGAGGCAATCAACTCGATGACCCGATTCTCACTCAGGGGCGTTCTGGCGCGATCTGGGTCTTGAGGTCGATCCGTTGAACCATCTGATTGGGTGTCAATTTCTATGAGACTGACCGATACGATTGTGTCGTTGAACAGTTGCCTCGATAACGCATGTTCTACGCCGCTGGTGGCGGCTGCGACGCATCGCTCCCACAAGCGCTCATCCGAAACCTCATTAGGCTCGATGTCGACCTTGAGGACAGGACCCGTGTAGATCGCCCCCAGGTTATTGCCTGCAATGGCAACACCACCATGGGACGCAGTCACCTTGGCTGCAGGCATCCCTAGACCACGACGAAGCCACGAGAACATGCGCGAGAGCATCAAGATGCCTGTGGGAATAACCAAGCCAAAGTGGAAATGCCGAGACCGGCAATGCCGATGATGAAGCCGGCAACCTGCCAGAAATTCCGCGGCGGCTTCGGGTCCGCGCCGCGGGTAGTGATGTCCCCAGCGTTGTTCCCGCCAATGGCAACGCCTCCATGAGAGGCGGAAATGTGACGCGAATCCCTCGGAGGCCGCACTCTCGCAACAACGAGAAGAATTGCCGCAGCAACAAGGCATCCGATGCCAATCTGGAACAAGGCAGCTACCTCGAACATGTGTATACCCCTGATAGGTTCAGTTCCGCCACTTCAATAACTTATCAAATGTCGGCTTCAAAGTTTCTGGCAATCGATTGGGTAAGTGCGATCTTGCTCCCCGGCCATGAATCACTTCCCTTAATCTTCAAGGAGGCGTGCTGCAGGATTACTAGTTGCTTCACCTGCGTGAAAGTAGCCCACCACGCTCGACACCGATCGGTGCTCGGTTAGCTGCATAATTGCTGGAAGCGCTACCCCTTGGCGGCTGGCCTCGGTCACAAACCCTGACCTGAGACTATGTCCACCAAAATCCCCCTCCAGCCCCGCCAGGCGGGCGCGCCGCTGTACGATCTCGCCGACCGCGGCAGGGGATAGGGCAGGGCCGACCCGCTGTTTCCATAGGCGACGGAAGATCGCCCCCTCGGTGATCCCGGACGCCTCCAGCCAGTCGTGGAGGGCGAGGGCGGCCCGATCGAGCACCGGCTTATCCGGGGTCGAGGACGCGGTAACGCCGGCCTGCTGGGTCTTGCTGTACTCGAGTCGGTAGATGTATCCCTTGTCACCAATGCGGCGCAGGTCGCGCAGGTCGGCGGCGGCAATCTCGCTGCGCCGGCGCCCGCCGCTGGCAAACCCGAAGCAGAGCAGGGCGCGATCGCGAATCCCTTCCAGGCTGTCGTCACAGGTGGCCAGCATGGCTTCCAGTTCGGCCAGGGTGATCGCGGTCTTCTTGCGCGGCCGTTCGCCGCGCTTGACCGCCGCCCGCGCGGCCCGGCTGAGCACGGTGCGGATCGCCGGCTGCTCGCACGGGTTGGCCAGCTGCTTGAGTCGGTGCGCGGTTGACAGCACGGCGACTCGGTGGCGGACGGTGCTCAGCGTCCACGGGCCCGGCTTGGCTTTCAGGCCGGCCACGACCAGCGCCTGGTCGATCGCCGGCGGCAGCTCCCACGCCAGCTCGCCCTCAGCGTTACGGCGCGTGACATGGTCGACCACGAACTGCAGCACGATCGCCTCGGGCACCGGCAAAACCAGCTCGATGCCGTAGCGCGCGGCATGCCATCCAGCCCAGTAGAGGGTCGGCAGGGAATCGTTACGTACAGGGCCAAAAGCCACCTAAGCGATTGAAACGCAATGATAATCACCTTGTCCCGGTAGCGGATCTCCCCATCTATGGGGCGTGCTCAAGGACTTTGGCGGTATAGCTCAGCGGCGCTACTTCCCTTTCAAGATCCAAGTGGTAATCGCCGAAGCGATTGATGTGGCTGGTCCGATAAGGCGACAGGCCGGCCAGGATCTCGGGCGTCAGTTCAATCCCCTCCTTCCGCATCTCAGCCAAGGTCCGGCTCATGCCTTCTACGTTGTGGAGGATGATCATGTTGGCGACCAGCTGGCTGTACTTGATGATCTTGCACTGCTCGTGTTGGACGTTCTCAGCAATGATCCCCTGGCTGCCAAAGAACACCCATTTTACGAAGCCGTTGTACTCCTCGCTCTTGTTGGTCGCAGCATGGATCGTTTTCCGAATCTCGTTGTCATCGATGTAGCGCAGCAAGAACAGCGTTCGGACGGCCTTGCCAAGTTCCCGGAAGGCGAAGTACAGCTTGTTCTTCCGGCTGTAGGTGCCCAGCCGGCGCAGGATCGAGGACGCGGTGATCTTCCCCAAACGGATTGAGATCACGACCCGCAGCATGTCGTGGAGATGGGTCGCGATCAGTTGCCAGTCGATGCTGTCTCCGAACAATGCCTGGATGTTCTTATAGGTTCTGCCAGGTTCGGGCCGGAAGAATGTCAGATCCTTGATGTTTCGTATCCTGGGCATCAGCTGGATGCCCAGCATGTGGGCCAAACCGAAGACCGGGTAGCTTTGGGCCTGCGTGTCGCCATGGACGATCTCAGGCTGGATGTCGGAAGTGTTGGCCAGCAGGCCGTCGAGGATGTAGATGCCCTCGTGCACGCCACAGGGAATGAAGTGGCTGAACAGTGCCACGTATTTGTCGGACACGTGGTAGTAGCCAATGCCGCCGTAGCCGCCGTAGCGGATGTGGTACTCCGACAACAGGTTGTCCTCGTAGACGCTCCATTTGGTGCCATCTGCGGAGGCGCTCTTCCCGCTGCCCCAATAGCCCGGCAGGTCGAATTTGTTGTAGGTATTGATGACCTCCACGATGGCCTTCTCAAGCACATCCTCGGTCACGTATTTCAGGTTCAGCCAAGCAACCTGGCGCCGGCTGAAGCCCTTGATCGACCGCGCCGTCTGCGTCGGCCCCAGGTTGCAGCCATAGCAAAACAGCGTGGTGATCACCCGTCGAGGGAGATCTTCAACCTGGCTCTCGGTGCCGGCGATCGGACGGAAGAATCGGTGCAGATCCAGCCATCGGCTGGCGTCGATCAGGACATCGACGATGCTGGATTCCGGGAGCCGTTCGGCGATGAGGCGATCCACGGTGGTAATCGCGCTGGAGACTTCGGCGCGTTGCCCCTTCCGCAGCACCAGGCGCCCCTCCAGGATGTCCGCATGCACGTTCTCCGGGAAACGCGCGTCGACCTCGTCGGCCAGGGAGGTCAATTGTGCGCGTAACCCTGCCACGAACGACTCGGCGTCGGTGGGCAGGCCTGACACCTGACCATAGGCTTCCAGCTCCTGGGCCAAGGTGGCTTCATCGACCAGCTGCTCGCGGTAGTCATCAAACCGTTCGCTGCTGGGAATGAAGAGATCTCCGGACTTCAGCTCGTCTTTGACCTGCACCAGCACGGCCAGCTCGAAGTACTTACGGTGCATCCAGCCGGCGCCTGCCGCGCTGGCCCGCTTGCCAAACACGTGCTGACGCCAGAGCTTGGACATCCAGTCAAAATCCTTCTCCGGGTCCAGGCCGAGGGAAGCAACCTCGATCAACTCACGCCGTTGGTTGCGCAGTGACAGCACGGCCGCGATCAACGGCTCCATGCCGGCGTCGTGGCTGGTTGCCCGTAGATTCATCAGCTCCAGCCCATTGAACAGCAGCGGCCTGACCGCGCCGTAGGGCTGCAGCATGAAAGGCAGGTAGTTTTTCCCTGCATAGGCCATATGTTCTTCGCATTCGGCCAGCAAGGTCGATACTTCCGCTTCCAGGCTGTTGTCGATGGCATCCACGCGCTGACTATCGCTGCCGTCGAGCTGATAGGCCTGCAGGATTTCCTTGAGCTGGCCGATGAGGAAGTCGGCCCGCTTGGCATGTTCGAGCTGGTAGGCCAGCAGCTTCTGCTGGGCCGTGTTCTCCAGCCCGCGCACCTGCTTGATGAACAACTCGGCTGCATCATCCAGCGTCTTGGCATGCTGGGCGCGAATGAAGATGGTGGCCAGCGCATAGCGCTTGTCCGGAGCCAATTCGGCCAGCTCGCTGGCGTCATAGGCCCGAGCCATTGCACGGAATTGCTTGAGCTTGGGCACCGGCACATCGATGGGAGGCAGCTGGTCGGCCAGCTGCTGCAGCATGCGGATGTGCTGCAGATAAAAACGAACTTCCTTGTTGGTCGGCCGGCCAGGCTCGCGCTTGAGTGAGTGCCAGCCAGTAAATCTGGAGCCTTCCGGTGCGCGCAGCAATTCGTCAATGAGCGTGCGCGTTGCGGGCGTCAGCGCGTGACTGATGCTGCGGTAGTACCCCAGATTGACCCTCTCACGCGCGCCAATGGCGGCCAGCTCCAGGGTGCGGAAGCCTGGCAGTTCGTAGCGGTGGTGCACCAGCTCTTCGAGCAGGACGTTCACGATGTCCGGGATGGTGTGCTTGGTCTGGGCTGCTCCGGTGGCCACCGTGTCCAGCCAGGCCAAGCCTGATTTGTCCAAGGGACGTACCCCAATGAACTTCCGAAGCTGCGGCATATGCCGGCGCTGGCTGCCGGAGGCGTCGTAGCGTTCGAGCTGGTCGGTGTCCAATACGCGCCCGAGTCGGGCGGCCTTGGCGATGTGCTTCCGGATCCGCTCGGGCACTTCGGCCAACACCGTGAAGTAACCCAGGCGCTGGAAGAGCTTGAGATGAATCAGTACCGCCAGCTGCGGTCCCGGCTGGGTGGTCAGCTGCTTGGCGAATGCAATCTCAGCGGCGGTCGGAGTGTAGATCTCCTCCAGTTCCTTGGCGGTGGGATCAGGCTTCAGTCGCGGGTAGGCGGTCTCGTGAAGGGTAGCCATTGGATCCGAAGGTTATGAGGGGATCAATCCCAGTGCCGGCCATCGTCTGTATTGAGAGACGCTTCCAGGAAACACTGGTGCGTATCGGCCATGCGGTGCATGTCATCGAGCAACGTGGCCAGGATTTCATCCAGATCCCGGTCGGGATCGGTGGGAGCTGTCAACCGGTACTCGCTGCTGGCGGTGTTCAGCCGCACAGCCTGGAACGGGGCCAAGCAGATCTCTTCGATTCGCCCCCGGGCCTTGGCCGCGCCGCGGCCGGCGCGGGCAAACGGGGTCAGCACCATGCGCAGGCGCAGCTGCAGGGCAGATTTTCCCTCGGGCGCCGGCAGCGCCATCGTCGGAGCTGGCGAGGTTGGGCTGGGCAGGCTCGCTTCAATGCGATCCCGGGCGAACGGGTCACGCCCGTCCAGATAACGCATGGCCGACTGCACATCGCGCCAGCCCACGTACTCCATCAGCGCCTTCATGTCCCAGCCTTGGTCGTTGGCCCAGCTGGCAAAGCCGCGGCGCAGCGAATGGCTGCTGTGGAGCCCAGCATCGGCAAAACCAGCACTGGCCAGCAACTCACGCAGCAGGCGCACCAAGCTGTTGGGATGCAGGCCTTCGGCGCTCACCTGGCCCCATTGGCTGACCGCCCGAAATACCGGCCCTTCTTGCAGGCCGGCCGCCTGCAGCCACACCTGGGTCGCCTCCACCGGACACAATCGCGACAACGCCGGCACCTTGTAGGTGACGCCGGCCGCCTGCCGATCGCCCTTGCTGCGCGGAAGGAAGCAGGTCATCCCCTGTCCCGGCACCAGCGTGAGATGGGCCACGTCCAGACGCAGCAGTTCATCGCCGCGGAAGCCACGCCAGAATCCGAGCAGCACCAACGCTCGGTCCCGTTGGTGGCGCAGCGCCGCCGCTCCGTCGCCCCGCGCCTGTGCCGCAGCGATCGCTGCAGCCAACCAGTCATCGAGTTCGACCAGCCGCCGAATCTGGAGCGGCGCGGCTTGCTTGACCTGGCCCGGGTGCAGGGTTTTGATGCCTTTGAGCACCTTGCGCACCAGCGGCGACCGGGTCGGGTCGACAAAGCCGTGGTCGCGGTGCCAGGAGGCAATGGCGGCCAGCCGGTGGCGAAGGGTGCTGGTGGCCAAGGTCTGCGCATAGGCGGCCAGGTACCGCGCCACGCTGTCAGGTGTGGCTGGGAGGTGGCCTTGCCACTCAACCTCAAAGTGCCGCAGCGCCGACGCATAGCTGCGCACCGTGTTCTGGCGCGTGGCCGCATCGAGGTAGCGGTCCAGTTCGGTCACTGGCGCGTGGCCTCCACCGAGGCCGGCTGTCGCAGCGTTGACAGGATGGTGCATTCTGCCCGCTGACCGCCGTGGCAACTGGCAATCACCCGTTCCAGCTCGCTGGCCATGCGCTGAAGGTCAGCCATGCGCGCCCGCACGTCGGTCAGATGGCTGCGGGCCAGCCGATCCACGTCCCCGCACGAAAGCTCCTCATCGCCGGCCAGCTGCAGCAGGCTGCGGACCTCTTCCAGACTGAAACCCAGATCCCGGCCACGCGCAATGAAGCGCAGCCGCTCGATGTCGGCCGGGCCATAGACCCGGTACCCATTGCCTGAGCGCCCAGGGCGCGGCAATAGGCCGATCCGCTCGTAATAGCGGATGGTCTCCAGATGGCACCCGCTGGCGTCGGCAGCCTCACTGATTTTCATTCGTAGTACGCTTGACTCCGTAGTAGCTACGGACTTTACCCTCACCGGCTGTGTCATGCCAGCGGCCCGCCCGGGCCCGGCTTCCCTGCGAATGGAGATGTTCCGATGAGTGATTGCGGCTGCCACCACGAGGCTAAGAACGCGCAGGAGCGGCGCGTCCTCTGGATCGCCCTGGCGTTGAACGCGGCGATGGCCGTGATCGGCGGCATCGCCGGCTGGGTTGCTCATTCCACTGGCCTACTGGCCGACGCTCTGGACATGCTGTCCGATGCCACCGCCTATGCCATTGGCTTGGTCGCTATCGGGCGCACGGCGCGCTTCAAGGCCAATGCCGCGTGGGTCAGCGGCAGCGTGCTGCTTGTGCTGGGTGTGGGCGTGTTGGTCGAGGTCGGCCGCCGCGTAATGTTCGGTGCCGAGCCGGTCAGCGGCTGGATGATTGGCACCGCCCTGCTGTCGCTGGTGGTAAACGTGACGGTACTGCGCATGCTGGCGCCGCTGAAGTCCGGCGAGGTGCATCTGCGGGCGACCTGGCTGTTCACCCGGGCTGATGTGGTCGCCAATGTTGGCGTAATCCTGGCGGGCCTCCTGGTGTGGTGGCTGGCCAGCCCGTACCCAGATTTCGTGATCGGCGCCCTGATCGGCCTGTATGTGATCAAGGAAGCCTTCGAGATCTTGGGTGATGCCCGCCGGGCACGTGCCGACGCGCGCAAGACGGCTGCATGACCAGGCTTGGCCGGCTGGGTTCTGGCCTGCGCTGGCTCCTGCTGGCGCACTTGGCCGTGGGCCTGGTGGCGCAGCCGGTGCTGGCACTGGTCGGCGAGCTGCATGCCCAGACCCATCTGGCCGCTGCCGACCGTGGCCCGGCAGTGGCGCCACCAGCTGCCGAGCGTGGCGTAGACGTCGCCCTGCATCGGCTTCAGCAGCTGGTGCTGTGTTGCAGCCAAGCCGCGCCGGCCCCTGAGATCCTGCTGGCCGTGGCGGACATCGGCCGGTATTTGCACGCGCTGGACGCCGATACGCCCCGGTATCCGCCCGCGCACCTGATCGCGCCGTTCCGACCGCCGATCGCAGGGTGAGGTCGGCTGGCATGCGCCGGCGCCCTGTCGATATCGAGAACCTTCGGAGTACTTCCATGCATGTGCGATTGGCGGCTATAGCCGCATGGCTGCTGTTGGGCGGCGCGGTGACGACGCCGGCGGCGGCGGCCGAATTGATGACTTTGGACGACGCGTTCGCGCGTGTGGCCCAAACCCACCCCGAGCTGCGCCTGGTCGATGCGCGGGCCACCGTGCTCGCTGCCGAGCGCGATCAGGCCATGCAGCGCCCACCGTGGACGGTCGGTGCCGAGGTCGAAAATGCATTGGGCACGGGCGTGGCCCGTGGTCTGGACAGCGCCGAGCTGACCTTGAGCCTGAGCTCGGTCCTGGAGCGCGGCGGCAAGCTCGATGCGCGCCGAACCCTGGCCCAAAGCCGGATTGATGCGCTGGCCGTGCACCGGGAGACCGGCCGGCTGGACCTGCTCGCCGAGACGGCGCAGCGCTATCTGGCCGTCGTTGGCGCCGACCGTCAACGCCGGCTGGCGGACGTGGATGTCGGCCAGCGCCAGCGGACCGTGGCGGCCGCCCGGCAGCGCCTGCAGGCCGGTGCTTCGCCCGAATCGGTGGTACTCACCGCGCAGGCAGCGCTGGCGCGGGCCGAGCTGACCCGTGATCGGGCCGATCAGCAGCGAATCGCCGCTCGTCAGCATCTGGCCGCACTGTGGGGCGAACGTGCTCCCAGCTTCGAGGTGGCCGCGGCCGATCCCAGGGTCTTGCCGGCGATCGCGTCCATGCAGACGTTGGCCGAGGAGCTGGAGCGGACTCCGGAACTGGCGCAGTTTGCCGACGCCCGTCGGATCGCGCAGGCACGACTGCAGCTGGCGCGTTCGGCGGCCTCGTCGGACCTGTCCTGGCAGCTCGGTGTGCGCCGCCTGCAGGAGTCCGACGACACCGCGCTGGTGGCCAGCCTGTCCATGCCGCTGGGCAGCCGCAGCCGCGCACAGCCGGAGATTCGCGCCGGCGAAGCCGAGCTGGAGGTCCTGACGATCGAGCGCGAGGCCAAGGGCCTGTCGCTGTACTCCACGCTGGTCGAGGCCCATGGCCGTTACACCGTGGCGCAGGCCGAAGTGGCGCGGCTGCAAGGAGACGTACTGCCGAAGCTGGCCCGGGCCGAGCAGGCTGCCGAGCGCGCCTATCGCGCCGGCGCGATCAGCTATCTGGAATGGGCACAGCTGCAGTCCGAACGCACGGCCATGGCCCAGCAGCAGCTGGACGTGGCGCTCGATGCGCAGCGCGCCCTGATCGAAATTCAACGACTGACCGGCCAGGCGCTTGTCACGCCGCCGGCGGCCGCTTCCACCGGAGAGACCCCATGAATCGCTTTTCCTGGACCGCACTGGGCATGGCCCTGATGCTGGCCGCCTGCAACGCGTCGACCCCCAACGAAGCCTCCGAGGGCGGCGCCGCCGCTGAGGGCGAAGAGCACGGCGAGCACGAGGAAGCGCCGCTGGAAACCAAGATTGCCGCCAAAGCTGCGCAGGCGGCGGGTATCCAGGTCGCGCCGGCGGGTCCAGGTGAGATTGCTGACGAGCATGAGGTGCAAGGGCTGCTGACCCCGATCGATGGGCGCATCGCGCAGGTCACTGCACGCTTCCCCGGACCGGTCCGTTCTGTGCGAGCGGGCGTGGGTGATCAGGTGCGTGCCGGCCAGGCACTGGCCACCGTGGAGAGCAACCTGAGCCTGACTACCTACACCGTCACCGCGCCGATCAGTGGCGTGGTCATGGCGCGTACGGCCGCTGTGGGCATGGCAGCCGCTGAGGGCGCGCCGCTGTTCGAGGTCGCCGACCTGTCCTCGCTGTGGGTGGACCTCCACATCTTCGGCGCCGACGCCCAGCACATCGGTGCCGGCGTACCGGTGACGGTCACCCGCTTGAGCGATGACGTCACGGCGCAAACCACGCTGGAGCGCGTCCTGCCCGGCACCGCCACCGCCAGCCAAAGCACCATTGCGCGCGCCACCGTGGCCAACACCGATGGCCTGTGGCGGCCGGGTTCGGCGGTCAAGGCGCGGGTCACGGTGGATCGCCAATCGGCGGCGCTGGTGGTGCCGATCACTGCGCTGCAGACCGCAGAGGACCAGGACGTGGTCTACGTGCAGCAGGGCGAGACCTACCACACCCGGCCGGTGAAGCTGGGGCGCCGCGACGCCGAACGCGCCGAAGTGCTGGAAGGGCTCAAGGCCGGTGAACAGGTGGTGGTGGCTCAGAGCTTCCTGATCAAGGCCGACATCGAAAAGTCCACCGTGGAAGAGGAATGAGGCCCGCCATGCTCGAACGCCTCATTGGGCTGTCCATCCGCCACCGCTGGTTGACGCTGGTGCTCACCGCTGCGCTGGTTGCGCTGGGCGTGTGGAGCTACCGTCACCTCTCCATCGACGCCACGCCGGACATCACCAATGTCCAGGTCCAGATCAACACCCAGGCCCCTGGCTACTCGCCGCTGGAGGCCGAGCAACGGGTGACCTTCGCCATCGAAACGGCCATGGCCGGCCTGCCCAAGCTGGACTACAGCCGCTCGCTGTCACGCTACGGGCTTTCGCAGGTCACCGTCGTCTTCAAGGACGGCACCGACCTGTACTTTGCCCGCCAGCAGGTCGCCGAGCGCCTGCAGCAGATCGCCTCCCAGCTTCCCGAAGGGTTGGACCCGGAAATGGGGCCCATCTCCACCGGCCTGGGCGAGATCTTCATGTATACCGTGGAGGCCGAGCCCAACGCTCGCAAGCCCGACGGCACGCCGTACACGGCCACGGACCTGCGCACCCTGCAGGACTGGGTGATCCGGCCGCAGCTGCGCACTACCGCTGGCGTCACCGAGGTCAACACCATCGGCGGCTTTGAGCGGCAGATCCACATCACCCCCGACCCGGCCCAGCTGGTGGCGCTGGGATTCACGTTGAACGACGTGGTCGCCGCGGTCATGCGCAATAACCAGAACATCGGCGCCGGCTACATCGAACGCAACGGCCAGCAGTTCCTGGTGCGCGTGCCCGGCCAGCTGGCCAATCTGGAGGCGATCGGCAACATCGTGCTGGACCGGCGCGATGGCGTGCCGATTCGGGTGCGCGACGTCGCTAGCGTGGGCGAAGGCAAGGAGCTGCGCACGGGCGCGGCCACCCAGAATGGCCACGAGGTCGTGGTCGGTACCGCCTTCATGTTGTTCGGCGCCAACAGCCGGGAAGTCTCCCAGGCGGCCGCGGCCAAGCTGGACGCCGCCAACGCCAGCTTGCCCCCGGGCGTGCATGCCAAGGCCGTCTATGACCGCACCGCGCTGGTGGACCGCACCATCGGCACGGTATCCAAGAACCTGATCGAGGGCGCGCTGCTGGTGGTGGTGGTGCTGTTCCTGCTGTTGGGCAATGTGCGCGCCTCGTTGATCACCGCGGCGGTGATCCCGTTGGCGATGCTGTTCACCATCATCGGTATGGTGCGTGGCGGCGTATCGGGCAACCTGATGAGTCTGGGTGCGCTGGACTTCGGCCTGATCGTGGACGGGGCGGTGATCATCATCGAGAACTGTCTGCGCCGGTTCGGGGAGGCGCAGCACGCGCTGGGCCGCCAGCTCAACGATGAAGAGCGCTATGACCTGACCGCCTCGGCCACCGCCGAGGTGATCCGTCCCAGCCTGTTTGGCCTGGGCATCATCGCGGCGGTCTACCTGCCGATTTTCGCGCTGTCCGGGGTGGAAGGAAAAATGTTCCACCCGATGGCGATCACGGTGGTGCTGGCCCTGACCGGTGCCATGGTGTTGTCGCTGACCTTCGTGCCGGCAGCGATCGCCACCTTCCTGCGCGGCCGCGTGGCTGAGCACGACAACCGCCTGATGCGCTGGTCGCGCGCCCGCTACACCCCGCTGTTGGATTGGGCGCTGCGGCGCCGTGTCGTGGTGCTGGCAGGCGCGGCCGTGCTGGTGGTGGGCTGTGGCGTGCTGGCCACCCGCTTGGGCTCGGAGTTCGTGCCGAGCCTGGATGAGGGCGACATCACCTTGCAGCCCATGCGTATTCCCGGCACCAGCTTGGAGCAGTCGGTGGCCATGCAGGAAACGCTGGAGAAGCGCTTGGCCCAGTTCCCGGAAGTGGCCAACATCTTCTCCAAAATCGGCACCGCCGAGGTGGCCACCGACCCGATGCCGCCGTCGATGGCCGACACCTTCCTGATGCTCAAGCCCCGCGACCAGTGGCCCGACCCGCGCAAGCCCAAGGCCGAGTTGGTGGAAGAGCTGGAGGGGGCTGCCAAGGAAATTCCGGGCAGCAATTACGAGTTCACCCAGCCCATCCAGATGCGCACCAACGAGCTAATCTCCGGCGTCCGCTCGGACGTGGCGGTCAAGGTTTACGGTGACAACCTCGACCAGCTGACCCGTCTGGCCAGCCGGGTCGAGCGGGTCATGCGCAGCGTCCCCGGCGCCGAGGACGTCAAGGCCGAGCAGGTCTCCGGCCTGCCATTGCTCACCATCACGCCAGATCCGGCGGCATTGGCACGGTATGGCCTGAATCCGGGCGACGTGCAGGAAACGGTGGCCACCGCCATTGGGGGCAGTGTCGCCGGCCAGCTGATCGAGGGCGACCGCCGCTTCGACTTGGTCGTGCGCCTGCCCGAATCGCAGCGCCAAGACCCGGCTGTGCTGGCAGATCTGCCCATTCCACTGCCGGAAAGCGCCAGCGTGGACGAGTCCAGCCGCCTGGCCACCGGCGCCAATGGTGGCCCTCGTACGGTGCCGCTGCGGGAAGTGGCGAAGATCCAGGTGGAACGCGGGCCCAATCAGATCAATCGCGAAAACGGTAAGCGGCGCGTGGTGATCACCGCCAACGTACGCGAGCGCGATCTGGGTGGGTTCGTCGGCGAGCTGCGCACGCGCATCGGCCAGGATGTCACGCTTCCTGAGGGCTACTGGATCGACTACGGCGGCACATTCGAGCAGCTGATCTCGGCCACCCAACGCCTGGGGGTGGTCGTTCCGGTGACACTGGCGTTGATCTTCGCCCTGCTGTTCATGGCCTTCGGTTCGGCCAAGGATGCGACCATCGTGTTCAGTGGTGTCCGGCGTCGCCGATGCAATCAGTGGAGAGAAGAGGCCGCGGTCCCATAAGATGCCCAATGGTGTTTGCTTTAGGAGCATCTGCCGGACCTGCAACGGCTCGGTGCTTTCTCGATACGACAAGGCGCTTGTGTCGATGAGCCGACAAGTGACGGAGATCTTGCGTGATCGAAGCAAGGTCACCTACTACCAGACCATCCGCATCCAGCCGCAGCTTGTGGCAAGGGGCGTCCTGGGCCACATGTCATCAGTGGGCTTGAATCGCTACGACGAACGGCACAGTCAGCACCTGTTCGATGACCGGTCGGACCTATTGCGCCAAGTAAGGCTTCACTACTGGGTGTATCCCTACAGCGGTCGAACGGTTCTTCGTGACTTCGGGCTTTGTGTATTGGGAGGGAAAGGGAGTTCAGCGGTCTACGTCCTGAAGGCCTATCCGCTGGCCTTTGCAATGGTCTGGAACAGGGAGTTCCAGTTCGAGGACTGGCAGCCACAGAGCTTCGACCCGTTCGCTGGGTTCGAACCAGACCAAGAGGCGAGCCTTCCGCTGGAGTTCGTGGGCCTGCCAGGACAGGTTTGGCCAGAGCACGTCCAGGGGAGCACTATCGCGCTTTTACACTCCGATGGAGCCTTCGTG
Source organism: Stenotrophomonas sp. CCNWLW57 (assembly GCF_037203925.1). NCBI lineage: Bacteria > Pseudomonadati > Pseudomonadota > Gammaproteobacteria > Lysobacterales > Lysobacteraceae > Stenotrophomonas > Stenotrophomonas sp. CCNWLW57. The sequence goes on along the minus strand of NZ_JBBCBJ010000005.1, from coordinate 437,171 downwards.
GCGACGGAGAAAAGGCGACGCTAGGCTTGGGAAGGTTCCTGATCTTCTCGGTTCAGGTGGCCACGGATCGCTGCAACGTTCCAAAGAAAAAGCCCGGGCTGGACCCGGGCTTTTCATATCGGTCAATGGGGAGCATGGCTCACCGCGCGTTGACCTGTGTAATGTAAGGAGCGCGCTTGCTCCTACAGCAATTGTCGTGTCGTAAAGCACCTTGAAGCCCACGCCAAGGGCTCTGCAAAGCGGGTGTTTCTTGATGCGTGTTGCAAGCGTGTTGCTGTTAGTTGTTTCTTTATTCATTGGAGTGTTCCTGTAATTGTTAGTGCTGCATGTGTCATCTTCCTTTGCGTCGTGGTTGGTCAACCATTCCCTGACGGCTTCTAGGGCAATGGCAAGCATTGGCGTGAGTAGTGCTACGACAGCGATAAGCACTGCAGGCGGGATTGTCAGTCCGGCTCCTACACTGATTAACGGTGGAGATGCTACCAGCTTCCAATGCCTTGGTCAACCGTAAGTTATTGTATACAAATAGAATTTCAATAAATTGGCGCCACGAACAAGGGCCCCGAAGGGCCCTTGCCGAGATATGATCACCTTCTTTTCGCTGCTGACATTCGTTACCAGCCGATGGCTCAGGCTGCGCCCACGGCCGTGTCCTGTCCGCTGCGGGAAACCCCGATGAGAAAGCCGATGGGGATCCGCGCGGGGTGGTCACGTCAAGGGTGTAGCCGATGGAAATGGCGGCTTGGCTGCTACAGTCACCGACGCCCACGGCTAGGCGGTTTCGGTTCTCTCCGTGAATAGCCGACGTCGAGGTGGCCATCTGGGCCTTGGCTTGGGCCATGGCCCAGACACCGCTCACCCCCCTGTTGAGCTGGCGGAAACGGCGGTCCGTCAGGTTCCAGCGGTCGTCTTGCTGCCGCTGGTAATCCCACAGCTGGCCACCGTTGATCGCGTCGGCGGACCCGCATTGCTTCCCTTTTCGGCGGAGAGTGAGGGAAAACGGGTCATCTGCCCTGATCGCGCCCGTTTGGTAGGGCTCGAGATTGGCGTTCCCAGGGGCAGCAAAAAGGGGCTGGATCCATTGCACCGCTAGGGGGACGCTCGTCGCGGGCACATTCCAGGGCACACCCCAGTTTGGTGAAACCCAAGCCACAAGAACTAAGAAGACTGACAGACAGTTCGGCGGCGCGTTGGCGCACAGTACGCCACACACTGCATTTCGCATAATGTATATTATGTAAGACGCAAGTTGTGTTCATAGGGAACGCGCATTGCAGCCAAACGCTCCCAGCAATCCCCATGCTCGCCCCACGCCATGGCTACTTCTCCTCTCCCGCAGGCGTGCGATCCAAGGGGCGTTTCCATGGCCAGAACCCCTCGACTTCCAGGACCACCGACCAGCTGAGGAAGGTCCGGATGATGACAAGCAGGCCCAGGGAAAGAATGGCGCGGAGGGTGCTGTCCAGCGCAACCGTACGGATGATGTCCGCCGCCACCAGTATTTCCAGACCCAGCAACAGCGCCCGTCCGAGCCTGCGACGGAACCGTTCGTAGCTTTCCACGCGGTCCTTGTGCTGCACGGCCAAGGCGATCACGTAAACCGCTGTCGACACCACGATGGTCACGACGATCAACGCGATTGCCAGCAATTCTATCGCCAGAGCCGACCATTCGACCCAATGGATCGCAGCCTCTTCGCTCAGCATGAAAATGCTCCGAAAGGTCAGTGTTCCCATCGCAACTGGACGCCCTCAGCGAGCGCCGAATCGGCAAGCGTTTGCAATCCAGCCGCAACTTGCGAGTGTCTAGCCTGAGGAGGTTCGGACAGAGCAACCAGCGTTTAAATACCTAGCCCAGGCCAGTAAAATTACGTGGCCTGTCATTGGGGTGGCATGGGTGACATTGTGGTGAAATCTGCAGCCACCGGCGGTCAAGCTATGCCTTTGTACGCGTTCAGCAGGCGGTCGATCCAGGCTCGCGTGATGCGTCACGCAAATGGGCGGGAGCTGCAGGTCAGGGGCTGACCTCGTCGCGTTGCCGCTCGACCTGCAGCAGCACGTCGGCCTTGCCCTCTTCCGCCGGCATCCTCCGGACCAGGTTCCGCAGCATCTGCAGGTCCTGAAGCCAGCCCAGCCCGTCACTGGTCCTGTGCAGTGCCTTCGCCTTCCTGTTGCTGGCAACATGGCCCTTGGCATCTCCGCCCAACGCACCGAGCGCCTGCCCGGCGTCGAGTTGCATGCGCAGTCGTCGAACACGTCTTCGCCAACGGTGGATGGCTTCGGCATCACCGTCCGAAGCCGCGCGGGAGGCGGCCCGCTTCACCCGTCGCTCGCTGCGTGCGAGCGCGGCCCGAACGTGCCGCCGTCGCAGGCGCTCCCATGGCTGGGCCTCAAGCCGCTGCAGAACGCGCTCGATCGTCATGCGCCTGCGTGCAAACTGGGGGTCGATGGACGCGGCGCGCTGCAGAATGCCCGCGCGCCTCTCCTCAAGCGTGCCCACTACCGCTGCCCACGCGGGACCGGGGTGCAAGGCCTGAAGCCGTTTGGCCGCCTCGACCACCACATGCGCATCCCGAAGCGCTGAAAGGCTTTTGCCGAGCCGTCTGAGCGAACGATCCTCCCGCTCGAGCTCGAACTCATCCTCATCCAGCAGCGCCAGCACCGCCCGCATGCGCCGGATCGCCTTGCGTGCCGCATGGATGCCTTCGTTCTGGTCGCCGGGGGCAGCCAACGCCGCCAGGACACGGGCGCCATCCTGTGCCAGGAGCTCCCCCGCTACCGCACCAGGTGCATCTGCCAGCATGGGTGACTCCGCGCCATGACGTCGCCAGAGTGTATCGAATCCGCTCAGCCCGGCCCCGGCGTGTCGGGCTTCCCAGGATCCAGCTGGGCATCCAGGACACGTTCGACGAACGCCACCGCATTGCGCAGCACCTCGTCGAAGTCGGCCGCTTCGGCCACATCGGGCTGGATCCAGCGCTGGTCCCTCAACGCGACCACGAACACGAAGGCGGGCTTGCCCTGCGGCTGCCACGCGGTTACATGGAAATCCTGTCCACGATACGACGCATCCAGGGTGGCACTGGCGACAGTGGCCTGCCCGGCCTGCCGCGACGCGTCGCCCCATACGTCGCCTGCCTGGGCTGCCTGCTCCGGATCCCGCACCTCCGCGCCGAAGCGCACCAGCCGGGCGGCTGGCAGGCGGCTGTACCTGCCGGAAGACACATCGGAGATTCCGCACAGCGCGGTCGGGCGCGGGCCACGCACCTGCATCAGGCCAGCGGAGGAACGGTTGGAAGTCAGTCTGGACATCGGGCCTGCCCCACTATCGGTTCGCAGGCCAAAGTCTGCCGGGCGAGTCCCGTCCGGCGCATCAGTAAAGCCGCGCGGAGAGTGTGAGTAGTCTTACTTAGCAGCAACGAAAACGTGTGCGCGAACATCCCATTGCCGCCCGGCACGCTCAGTAAATCTACTGGCCCGTTCTTCCACGCGCTTTTCATGCGCCCGGTACAACCCTGTGTGCAGTCCGGCTCACGCCGCGAGGAATGCCCCATGCTACCCGCCCTGCTCCGACGTATCGCCGTACAGCTGTTCGACAATGGTGTGCTGCGGCTGATCTTCGAGAACACGCGCAACATGGCGGTGTCCTCGCTGATCACTGCCGCTGGGCTGGAAGTCGTTCGCGCGGGGCCGGGTGACCTCGACCTGGTCAACCCCACCGTGGCCGGCTACGTGGTGGTCACGATCGGGGTCAGCCTGCTGCTGCTGAACCTTTGCGACGGGCTGTGGCGGCTGAGCCGCATGAAGTCGCACCTGGTCCTGCAGATCCTGCTGTGCGGCGCCTACGCCTTCATTTTCTGGCGCGTGGTGTATCTGGTGCTGTACTTCAAAGCAGGCGGTGGGATGAGCATGAACACCGGTGGCTGAGCCGCTCAGCGCGCATCCTTGTAGATCTTGCCGTCCTTCATGATCACGTCGAAGTTGGCGTCTGGATCGGTGATCACGTTGATGTCGGCCAGCGGATCGCCTTCGACCAGCAGCAGGTCCGCCAGCGCCCCCTCCTCCACCACGCCGACACGCCCGGCATAAGGGCTGCGTTTGCCCGACAGCGCCAGCAGCTGGGCGTTGGTGCCGGTGGCCATCACCAGCGCTTCGGCCGGCGTGTACCAGCGGGTCAGGCTGGCCAGGATGCGGTTCTGCTGTGAGGCCAACGCACTGGAAAACAGCACGTCGGTGCCGAACGCGGTCTTGAGCTTGTACTTGATGGCGAAGCGGTAGGTCTGGTCGGTGCCGGCGAACACCTCCTGCGCTTTCTGCCACTGCTCCGAGCCCGTCGGGAAGGCGTTGGCCAGCTCCGGCGGGAACGGCTGCGTGCTGAGCCAGGTACCGGTATCGCGGATGCGGCGGGCGGTGGCGTCGTCCATCAGGCTGCCGTGCTCGATGCACTTCACCCCGGCACGGATGGCGCGCTGGATCGCTTCCGGGGTGTAGGCGTGCACCGTGACGTAGGTGCCCCAGTCGGTGGCTGCTTCCACCGCCGCGCGGACTTCCGGCTCGGTGAAGGTCACCACGTCCAGCGGGCTATGCGGCGAAGAGACGCCGCCGCCGGCGGTGAGCTTGATCTGGCTGGCGCCCCGCATCAGCTGCTCACGCACGCGCACCCGCAGCTCATCGGGGGTATCGGCGATGGCGCTGTCACCGAGTACGTCATGGCGCGAGCCGGGCTGGCCCACGGTGCGCGGCAGGTCGGAGGCCTCACGGAAATCGCCGTGGCCGCTGGTCACGGTGATCATCGCGCCGGAGGGCCAGATGCGCGGCCCGTCTGCGTGGCCGGCATCGATGGCCGCTTTCAGGCCCCACACCGCGCCGCCAACGTCACGCACGGTCGTGAAGCCGCGCAGCAGCGTCTTGCGGGACTCTGCCCCGGCCACGATGTTGATGTAGCCCGTATCGGCCGTCATCAGCGTCTGGATCGGGATGCCGGCGAACATGCTGTGCCAGTGCATGTCGATCAGCCCGGGCATCAGGGTGCGGCCGCGCCCGTCAATGCGGCGCGCGCCGGGCGCGTCGATCGCGCCGGCCGAGATGCGCGCGATGGTGTTGCCCTGCACCAGCACGTTGCTGGGTGCGGAGAGGCGGCCGTGGGTGCCGTCGAAGATGCGGACGTTGGTGAACAGCGTGGCGGCAGGTGCCACGCCGGTCGCCGGCGGCGGGGAGGCATCGCCCTCCGGTGCCTGCTGCAATGCCGAATGCGCGCCTGCCGACGCGGCCAGGCCAATCGAAACCAAGGCACCCAGAATCCGGACAGTCAGTCGTTGCGACATGGCACTGCGCCCCCGTGGCGGTTGTTGCGCTGGTATAGGAGCGGACACGTTAGGGCCATGTGTTTGCGGAAAATACTGGTGCGGGTTTCACTGCTGCATAACCAAGCCGGGCGGGTAATTGGACGATCTCCCAGGAGTGGCCTGTCATGACCGTGTTCTCCCGACTTGGCAAGGACACCGGCTCCATCGGTGTGGCAATGAAGTCCAGCTGGCAGCGCCTGTTGATCGTGGGCGTGCTGCTGCTGGTGTTGGGCGCGTTCGGCATTTACGCCTCCTCCTTCATGGTCCGCACCATGACGGTGCTGGTGGCCGGCCTGCTGGTGATCGCCGGTGCATTGCAGCTGACCGAGGCGTTCCTGCTGCACGGCCTGCCCAGTTTTGCGATGACCATCCTGCTGGGGGCGGCGCAGATCATCGGCGGCATCGCCATCTACACGAACCCCGAGTGGGCCGCGTACGCCGTAGCGACCACGGTGGCCGCCGTACTGGTGGTGCAGGCCATCGCGCAGATCAGCCTGGCATTCCGGTTTGCACCGGGCGGCAAGCGCTGGATATCCCTGGTGTCGGGGCTGGTGGCGCTGGTGGCCGCGGTGGTGTGCGTGAGCGGCGTGGCCTGGGCCGGGCGCGCCTCGGCGTCCTGGGGCGTGGGGTTGGCGCTGCTGGCCATGGGCGTGGCGTACATCGCCATCGCCCTCCTGTTCCGGCAGGACCGGGATCCTGCGGCCTCCCCTGCGCGGCGTTAGAACGCGCCTTCCAGGTAGGTGTAGATGTAGTTGGAGCCGCCATCGACCGTGCCCAGCATCTGCGCCGAACCGAAGATGCCGGAGCGGTGCGAGACCCCGAAACCGAAATACAGCTCGTGCCAGCGCTCGCTGCCGAAGATGTCGCCCAGGCTCACATCGATGCTGGGATCCAGGTAGTTGAGCACCTTGGACGTGTTGCGCTCGCGGCGTGCCTGCGACTGCACTTCCGCATACGGCACGCGCTCGGCGTAGGACACGCCGAAGCCGAAGCCAAGCCGGGTCTTTACCCGGTGCGACCACGGGAAGCCGTAATAGAAGCCCTTCATGTAGGCATCGATCTGCCACGAATCCGGCTGATGCCCCTTCTCGTCGTGGCGCAGTACGCCCACGTAGCCGACCAGGTCGAGCGGCCAGCCGTTGAGGCCTGACACGAACGGGCGGCCCACGTGTATGCCCCAGATGTCGGTGGGATCGTCATCGTTGAGGCTGACGCAGCTGAAGGTCATGATCTTGACCAGGTGGCAGCCATCGTCCGAATCGCGCCCGTAGAACACCTTTACGTAGGTGGGGGTGCCCTCCTTGTCCCAGCGCACCTGGCCGTTGCCGAAGTCGTAGGCGGCGCCGACCATCGCGCCCCACTGCATGTCGCTGTCCACCAGCGGGCTGTTGCGGATGGTGCTGGAATAGCGCTTGGCGAACACGCCGCCGACCAGGCTCCAGTTCTGCAGGATGCGGTAGCGGCCGTACAGGCCGGCGGTGATGTCCAACCCGCTGCCGGCCGAATACTCGGTGCGCTCCGGAGTCACCTCATAGGACTCCACGCCGAAGTAGTAGTCGTTGAGCTTGGCGCTGCGCCAGCCCAGGGTGAGCACCGGCTGCAGCGCCCAGCGGTCGCCGCGCAGGGTATAGCCGTACCCGGCGCGCACTTCGGTGCCGTTGGAGTTGTTGGAAATGTCCTGGCGGACCGTGAAATCCAGTGCGTGGTTGTCGTGCTTGAAGTAATAGCGCGCGCCGATGTCGGCCTCGCTGTTGCGGGTTTCCATGCCCTCGAGGATGTCGGGGGTGTCGTCTTCCGGATAGCCTTCCAGCCGCCGTTCGACGAACAGTTCCAGGCCCTGGTCCTCGCGCGGGGTGAAGCGCACGCCGGCCGCGTTGGAACGCAGGAAGAAGCGCTCGCCCTCGTACAGGTACAGCGGCATGATATCGACCCGGTCGTCGGCGCCCTTGTACGGTGACGATTCGATCCTGCCGAGGAAGCCCAGCCCGGCGCTGCCGGGCTCTTCCAGGATGGTGCCGAGCATGGCGTCCTGCGCGGCCACCGGCGCGGCGGCGGCCAGTGCGCTGACCAGCAGCATTCTTCGAAGTCTGCGCGTAGCCATGACGTCTCCTATTTCACGAAGTCGTACTTGAGCGCGGTCTGCAGGCGGAACACATCACCACTGGCGCCACTCTGCTCCTGCAGCTTGCCGTACAGCAACTCCGCACCCCAGCTCCAGCTCGGCGCCGGCTGCCAGATGATGTTGGCGGCGGCGTAGTCGCTGCGGCGGAACACCGTCGGGTCGAGCAGCTGGTCACGTTCCAGGTACAGCCGGCTGTAGGTCACGGTGGTGCGCCAGCGCTGCGACCAGTGGTGCGTGTAGCCCAGCCATCCGCCGTACTGCTGCAGCACCTGCAGGTCGCCTTGGGGATCGACCACGCCATCAAGGTTCAACCCGCCAAGATCGCCGATGAAGGCTGAGATGCCCTGCCCGCCCAGCGCACCGAACACCATGTAGTCGCCATTGTCGCCCCAGCCCCAGGTGCCGCTGAGGGCCAGCCCGCCGGCGGTGGCGCTGTCGCTGCCCTCATTGCTGTCCTGCGCCGAATCGTAGGCCAGGTACCGCAGCAGGCCGGACGCCTGCAGGCTGCCCCAGTCCGCTTCATGCCGGGCGGCCAGCACCAGGTTGGGTGCGGCCGTGCGCGAGCGTTGGGTGGCCCCATAGAACTGCAGTTCGGGCGCGCGATGCTCGGCTGCGAGGATGAACTGGTTGCCGTTGCCCAGCGGGAAGTACTGGCGGATGCTGGCCACGCGCGCCGACGGCGATGCGCCAGGGCCGGCGAAATCCAGCGTGTCCGGGCCCGAATCCAGGTCCATGAAGGCCGACCAGCCAAAGCCCACGTAGGTGTTGCCCAGCTGCCCCCACGCATGCCGCAGGCGGTAGCCGTAGCTGCCGCCGGAGCCGAAGAAGTCGTTCTGGATCAGGAAGCGCAGTTGCCCTGCGCCGGTATCGCGGCGGCCCTCGAGGGTGAGCCGGGTCTGGCGGGCGTGCATGTTGAAGCGGGTGCTGTCGCGGCCGCCGTCCACCGGAATGTCGGAGGTGATGAACTGGTCGCTGTCGCCGGCATCGCCGCTGTCGAACATTGCATCGAGCTTGGCGTAGCCACCCAGCCGCAGCCACGTGCCGGTGCCGGGGATGAGGAAGAAGCCCTCCAGTTCATCGCCGGGGGGAACTTCGTTGTCCACGCGAGCCGACGCCTGTTCGTCCTCGTCGAAGGTGTCGCGCGCCGGCAGCGGCGACGGCGGCACGTTCAACGCCGCGGGCGACGCCGCGACCAGCGGTGCGGCGGGCACCGATACCGCGCCCGGCGCAGCGGCCACGGCAGGGGCTGGCGCGGTGGGCGTGGCCGTGGCGGGCGCCGCCGGCGAGGCATTGGCCTGCCCGGATTCGAGTGCCTGGATGCGCGCGGTGAGCATATCTACGGTCTGGCGCAGCCGCTGGATCTCCGCGTCCTGGGAAGCGTCGCGGGTCTGGGCGACGACGGCGCCTGGCAGCAGCACGGCGGCCAGGCAGAGGGTTCGGGTGGGAATGCGCATGGAAAACGGCCTCGCTGGAATATCGGGAACATGAAAAGAATCAGTCGACGGGGATCTCCCGCTGGCCCTGGCCGCCGCCCAGTGCGGCGTACAGGTTCACCGCGTCCTGCAGCGCGGCTGCGCGCAGCTGCAGCAGGTTCTGTTCGGCGGCGAAATGGTTGCGCTCGGCATCCAACACTTCCAGGTACGGGGTCAGGCCGACGTCGTAGCGGTCGTGCGCGGTGACCACCAGCGCCTGCTGCACTTCCACCGCACGGATCTGCGCCTGGATCTGCCGGTCGTTCTGTTCGGCGGCCACCAGCCCGCTGGCCACTTCGCGGAAGGCGTTCTGCACGGTGGACTGGTAGGCCGTCTCCCGCTCGTCGCGGACGGCGTTGGCTCCGTCCACGCGCGCACGTCGGGCACCCCAGTCGAGCAGCGGCAACACCGCGCCGGCGCCGAACGACCACACCCGGTTGCTGTCCGACACCAGCCCGGACAGCTCGTTGGAGGCGTAGCCGCCCGCGCCGGTCAAGGCGATGATGGGGAAGTACAGCGCCCGCGCCACGCCGATGTTGGCGTTCGCGGCACGCAGCTGGTGCTCGGCCAGGCGCACGTCGGGGCGCGCTACCAGTAGCGCCGACGGCAGCCCGGGGTCGAGCCGGGTGAGCTGCGCGTCGGGATCCAGCGGCAGCCCGGGCGGCAGTGCCGTCGGCAGCGGAACACCCACCAGGAACTGCAGCAGCTGCAGCGCCTGGCCCTGGGTGCGCCGCAGTTGCGCCAGCTGCAGTTCGGTCTGGGTCACCAGCGCATAGGACTGGTTGAAATCAATGGACGACGTCAGTCCGGCGTCCATGCGCAGCTGGGCCAGTTCCAGGGTTTCGTTACGGCTGGCCAGCGAACGCTCGGCCAGCACGATGCCTTCCTCGCTGGCGCGTACGGCGTAGTAGCTGGCCGCGACGTTGGCGACCAGCGACAGTTCCGCCGTGTTCCGGGCTTCCTCGGTGGCCAGGTACTGGCGGCGCGCCACTTCGTTGAGGTTGGCTACGCGGCCCCAGAAATCCAGCTCGAACGACGGGATGCCCACCTGCAGCCCATAGCTGTCCACGGTGACCCGGGGCGCGCCATCGGCGGCGCTGAGCGGTGTGCGCAGGCGCTGGCCGGACGCGCTGGCATCCAACTCGGGCAGGCGCTGGCTGCGCTGGATGCGGAACTGGGCGCGCGCCTGTTCGATCCGCGCAGCCGCGCCGGCGAGATCGCGGTTGTACACCAGCGCCTTGCCGATCAGGTCGCGCAGTACCGGGTCGTGGAAGAAGTCCTGCCAGGGAATGGCCGGTGCCGCGGCACCGCCCGTCGTTGACGCCGGGAACCGCGCAGGAACCGGCGCCTCCGGGCGCACGTAGTCCGGCGCGAAGTTGCAGCCGGCCAGCTGGCAGAGTGCCAGCACCGCCCCCGCACGCCAGAACAGACCGCTACGCATCGGCGTCCTCTTTCGGTACCGGCGCGGCGGGATCGACCGTGCGCGGACGTGCACTCCGGCGCAGCAGGAAGTAGAACAGCGGGGTGAAGAAGATCCCGAACAGGGTGGCGCTGAGCATGCTGCCCAGCACACCGGTACCCACCGCCTGCCGGCTGGCCGCGCCGGCGCCGGTGGCGATCACCAGCGGCACCATGCCCACGATGAAGGTCAGGCTGGTCATCAGGATCGGCCGCAGGCGCTGCTGCGCGGCCTGCAGGATCGCATCGCGCACCGGCACACCCCGCGCTTCCTCGTCCAGCCCGAACTGCACGATCAGGATCGCGTTCTTGGCGGCCAGGCCGATGATGGTGACCAGGCCCACGGTGAAGTACACGTCGGCCGACATGCCGCGTGCGGCGGTGAACACCACCGCGCCGAGGATGCCCAGCGGCACCACCAGCAGCACGATCACCGGAGTCACCCAGCTTTCGTACAGCGCGGCCAGCAGCAGGAAGGCCACGATGAAGGCCAGGCCAAGCAGCATACCCACCTGCCCCGACGCTTCGCGCTCCTCACGCGCGGTGCCGGTCCACTCGTGGCGCATGCCCGGCGGCAGCACCTCGTCGGCGATGCGCTCCATCTCCACCAGCGCTGCGCCACTGGAGACGCCGGGCGCGCCCTGCCCCGATACCGTGGCCGACAGGAACCCGTTGTAGCGCTCCACCTGCTGCTCGCCGACCGTCCAGCGCGTGGTCGCGAACGCGGAGAACGGCACCGACTGGCCGTTGCTGCCGATCACCCGCAGGTCGGACACATCTTCGGCGCGCATGCGCTGTTCGGCATCGCCCTGGATGAAGACCCGCAGCACGTTGCCCTGGCGCACGAAGTCGTTGACGTAGGCCGAGCCGAACATGATGCCCAGCGCCTGGTTGACCTGCGACAACTGCACGCCCAGCGCACGCGCCTGGGTGCGGTCGATATCCACGAACAGCTGCGGGGCGCGCGGCATGCCTTCCGGGCGTACGCCACTGAGCCGGTCGTTGGCCGCTGCCCGCGCCGCGATCCCCATGGCCGCCGCGCTCAGGCCGGTACCGCCGACACCGCTGCGATCCTCGATCTTCATGCTGAAGCCGGACGCATTGCCCAACGACTGGATGGCCGGTGGGTTGAGCGCGAACACCTGCGCCTGCGGGATGCGGGTGAACGCGGCGCTCATGCGCGCGGCCAGCGACATCGCGCTGCGCTCGCTGCCGCTGCGTTCGGCCCACGGGTGCAGGTCCACGAAGGACATGCCCACCGCCTGGCCCTGGCCGAAGAAGCTGAAACCGATCACCGTGGCCACGTTGCGCACTTCCGGCTGCTGCCGCAGGATCGCCTCGGCCTGCTCGGCCGCGGCTCGGGTGCGCTCCATGGTCGCGCCGGGCGCGGCGTTGTACGCCACGAAAATGTAGCCCTGGTCTTCAGTGGGCAGGAAGCCGCCCGGCAGGCGCGCATACAGCAGGCCGGTGATCAGCGTGACCACCACGAACACGCCGATCCATAGCCACGGGCGCACCAGCATGCTGCCCACCCAGCCAGCGTAACTGCGGCTGCTCTTGTCCAGCCCGGTGTTGATGGCGCTGAACAAGCGTCGGCCGGGTCCGCCCTTCCCCACCTGTTCCTTGGCCGGGCGCAGCATTGCACCGCAGATGGCCGGGGCCAGGGTCAGGGACAGAATCGTGGAGACCACCAGCGATACGCTGAGCGTGACCGCGAACTGCCGGTAGATGCCGCCGGCCGAACCAGGGAAGAAGCCCATCGGGATGAACACCGCGAGCAGCACCAGCGTAGTGGCGATGATCGCGCCGGACAGCTGCCCCATGGCCTTGGCGGTCGCTTCGCGGGGTGGCAGATCCTCCTCGCGCATGATCCGCTCGACGCTCTCGACGATTACGATGGCGTCATCGTTGAGGATGCCGATCGCCACCACCATCGCAAACAGCGACAGCAGGTTGATCGAAACCCCGAACGCCAGCAGGCCAAGGCACGCCCCCAGCAGCGAGACCGGCACCACGATGGTGGGCAGGAACACGGCGCGCCAGCTCTGCAGGAACAGCAGCACCACGATGGACACCAGCACCAGCGACTGCAGCATGGTCACCGCCACGCCGTTGACCGATTCGGTGATGAAGGGCGTGGTGTCGAACGGGGTGGTCCACTGCATGCCGTCCGGGAAGCTGGCTTCCAGGTCCTCCATGCGCTCGCGAACCGCCGTGGCGGTGGACAGCGCGTTGGCGCCTGTGGCCAGCGAGACGGCCAGGCCGGCGGTTTCCTGGCCGTTCAAGCGCAGGTTGAAGGCGTAGTTGTCGTTGCCCAGTTCCACCCGCGCCACATCACCCAGCCGCACGGTGGCAGCGCCCGGGGTGGCGCGGATGATCACCTGGCGGAACTGTTCGGGGGTGCTGAAGCGCCCGCGCATGACGATCTGCGCGGTGGTTTCGGTGGACGGCGTGGTCGGCTGCAGACCGAGGCCGCCGCCGGCGGTCTGCGCGTTCTGCTCACGCACCGCAGCCATCACCTCACCAGGCGAGATGCCGTAGCTGACCAGCTTCTCGCGGTCCAGCCAGATCCGCATCGCGTAACTGGAGCCGAACAGGGTGACATCGCCCACCCCGTGCACGCGGCGCAGTTCGTCGGCGATGTTGCTGTTGGCGTAGTCGCCCAGCTCCAGCGCCGAATAGCGGCCCTTGTCCGACTGCAGCGAGATCAGCATCAGGAAGCCGTTGCTGGCCTGGGTGACGCGCACGCCCATCTGCCGCACTTCATCGGGCAGCCGCGGCTCGACCCGGGCCAGGCGGTCCTGCACCTGCGACCGGGCAATATCGAGGTCGGTACCGCTGCGGAAGGTCACCCGGATCTGCGCCGTGCCGTTGGCGCGGCTGGTGGAGGTCATGAACAGGAAATCGTCCACGCCGCTGAGTTCGTTCTCGATCACCGAGGTCACGGTACGGTCCAGCGTCTGCGCGTCGGCACCGACGAAGGTGGCCGAAATGCTCAGCGAGGGTGGCGCCACGTCGGGGTACTGCTCCACCGGCAGGCTGACCAGGGCGATGCCACCGAACAGGATGGCGAACAGCGCGATCACCCACGCCAGCACCGGCCGGTAGACGAAATAGCCACTCATGGGGCTTTGGCCTTCGCCTTGGGGTCTGCACCGGGCTGGATCGCCACGGGCTGGCCGGGCTGGATCTTGTGCCAGCCGTCGACAATCACCTTGTCGCCGGGGGTGAGGCCCGACTGCACCACCCAGCGTCCGCCGGCCTGCCCGGCCAGCGTCACCGCGCGACGCACGGCGACGTTCTCGTCATTGACCAGCATCACCGTGGCTTCGTCTTCGCCCACCTGGATGGCGCGCTCGGGCAGGCTGGTGCCGTTACGGATGCTGCCGATGGCCAGGATGCCGCGCACGAACTGGCCCGGCAGCAGCCGGCCATCGGGGTTGGCGAAGCGTGCGCGCAGCGTGCGGCTGCCGGTGGCCGGGTCGATCGCGGTTTCGCTGAAGTCGACGACGCCTGCTTCGGGCAGCCGGACATTGCCGTCAAGGAGGATAGTCACCTGCACCCGGTGGTCGTCGCCCACGTCGATGCGGCCGTCGGCCACCCCGCGCTCGAGCTCGTTCATGGCGATGTTGGACGGATTGAAGATCACGAATGCCGGGTCGACCTGGTCGATCCGGGTCAGCAGCGTGGCTGCGGCCGCACTTACCAGCGCGCCTTCGCTGACCTGGGCCCGACCAGTGCGCCCTTTGATCGGCGCGCGTACCGTGGCGTGGTCCAGCTGCAGCGTGGCGCGGTCCACCGCCGCCTGCGCTTCCATCAGCGCGGCATCGGCCTGGCGGAACGAGGCCTGCGCCGATTCGTATTCCTGCACGCTCACAGCCTTGCGCTGTACCAGCGTGGACAGCCGCGCACGCAGCGAAGACGTCTGCGCCTTGGCGGCACGGGCCGAGGCCAGTGACGCACGCGCCTGCTGCAGGCGTGCCTGCAGGTCGCGCGGATCGATCTGGAACAGCGGCGCGTTGGCCTCGACCTCGGTGCCATCCACATACAGCTGGCGCTCGACGATGCCATCGGCACGCGCCCGCACTTCGGCCGAGCGGCTGGCTTCGACCCGCCCCGGCAGTTCCACCAGGTTCGGCACGGCCTGTGCCTTGACCACTTCCACGGCCACCAGCGTGGGCGGTCGCTCGCCGCCGTCAGGCCCACCACCCCGCCCACAGCCGACGGCCAGCGCAACCGCCGCCAACAGCCATGCACGCGCCATCCATCCAGGGGATTGCATCCTTCCGGCCTCCGCGGTTCGCACGGCAGCGGCGCATGGCCGGCCGCCGTGACGGGAAATGTCGGCGCAGCGTCTAGAAACTCACCGCGTCGCGGATCAACGGACAGGTCATGCAGTGGCCACCACCGCGGCCACGCCCCAGCTCGGCCCCGACGATGCTGATCACTTCGATGCCCTGCTTGCGCAGGTCGGTGTTGGTCTGGGTGCTGCGGTCGTAGGCCACCACCACGCCCGGCGCCATCGCCACCAGGTTGTTGCCGCTGTCCCATTGCGAGCGCTCGGCCGCGTAACGGTCGCCGCCGGATTCGACGATGCGCAGCTGCTTGAAGCCCAGCGCTTCGGCCACCACGTCGTTGAAGTGCTTCTTCTCGAACACGATCTCGAAGCCCGGCGCCTTGTCGCTGGGATGCAGCGAGACGGTGTGGATCTGATCGACAATACCCGGGAACACGGTCACCACGTCGCGGTCGGCAAAGGTGAACACCGTATCCAGGTGCATGGCCGAGCGCAGCTTGGGCATCACCGCCACGATCACCCGCTTGGCCGCGCCATTCTTGAACAGCGACTGGGCCAGCTGGGTAATGGCGGTGCGCGAGGTGCGTTCGCTCATGCCGATCAGCACGATGCCGTTGCCCGGAATCAACACATCGCCGCCTTCCAGCGTGGCGTTGCCGTGGTCCACCGTGGGGTCACCGAACCAGATCGGGAACTTGGCCTTGGTGAAATCCGGATGGAACTTGTAGATCGCGGTGGTCAGGATGGTCTCTTCATGCCGCGCCGGCCAGTACAGCGGATTGAGAGTCACGCCCTGGTAGATCCAGCAGGTGGTGTCGCGGGTGTACAGCGTGTTGGGCAGCGGCGGCAGCAGGTAGCCGACGATGTCCGGCTGGGCGCGCGCGGCCTGCAGCGTGGGGCCGGCGAAGTCGTCCGGCAGGTCGAACACGCTCAGGCCGCCGATCAGGGTTTCGGCCAGCTGCCGCGCCGGCAGCGATTGCAGGTAGGCGCGCACTTCGCCCATGAATTCCACGCCCACTTCGTTGGCGTTGATCTGGTGGTCCAGGATCCAGTTGCGGGCCTCGTCAAGCTCCAGCGTCTCGGTCAGCAGATCGTGCATCTCCACCACGTCCACGCCACGGGCGCGCATCTTGGACATGAAATCGAAATGATCGCGCTTGGCGTTGTCTACCCAGATCACGTCATCGAACAGCAGGTCGTCCTTGTTGCGGGGCGTGAGCCGGCTGTGCGCCATGCCAGGGGCACAGACCATCACCTTCTTGAGGACGCCAACTTCGGAATGAACGCCATAGACAGTTGCACTGGACATTGCGGGCCTCTCCATTTCGCGAAAACAAACAGGGAAAGCGAAGCCTCCGCCCTTCATCGCGGCGGCCACGGGATGTGCTCTCGTTGCGTGCAGAACTAGTCCCGAAAAGGTAAAACCCACGTGAGCGTCGGAATCTGGATAGTGAGCAAAAAGGCCTGTAAATGCTGAATGTGTTGCACTGGTTGGCGCGGCGATTTCTTTCACATCGCCGTTACCGGTCGCGTAGTTAATCGCTGCTCCATGGAGCACATTCCATGGCCAGGACGGCTGGCCACTTCGCAGTCCCGCGCATTCATTTGATGGAGACACACGATGAAACTTTCCCAGGCAGGCGCCGCGACGGCGCTGTTGGCATCGGCCCTGTTCATGACCGCCTGCGCCACCCACACCACGCCCAGCACGTTCAACCGCTCCGAGGTCGGGCGTGCCCAGGACGTGCAGATGGGCACGGTCCAGTCCATCCGGGCGGTGCAGATCCAGAATGACTCACGTGGCGTGGCCACCATCGTCGGCGCCGGCATCGGCGGCGTGGCGGGCAGCTCCATCGGTGGTGGCAGCCGTGCCAACACCATTGGCGCCATCGCAGGTGCGGCAGCAGGCGGGGCCGCAGGCAATGCGCTTGCACGCAGTGCACGCAACGGCGTGGAGATCACCGTGCAGCTGGAGAACGGCCGAACCGTCGCCGTGGTCCAGGATGGCAACCCCAACGACTACCGCGTGGGCGACCGCGTGCGGGTCTCCAGCGACGGCGCCACTACCCGCGTCACCCGCTGAAACGAAGGAACCGTCATGCGCCACCTGCTGATGACACTGCTCGCCGTGGCCGCCCTCAGCGGGTGTGCCACTACGCCCACGATGACCACCCAGGAACGCTTCAATCTTTACGTGCAACATGCCGGGCCACCGGTGCAGTCGTTCCCGCTGGCCCGCTTCGTCCGCCAGACGCAGTGGACGCCGCTGGGTGACCGGGCGCTCGCGGTGTGGACCAGCCCCAGCCGCGGGCACCTGCTGGAGCTGCGGGGCCGCTGCACCGGGCTGTCCATCGCCCACACGGTGCAGATCACCAATTCGTTCGGCACCGTCAACGCCCGCTGGGACAGCGTGATCCCGCGGACCGCGAGCGTGGCGATGCCGCAGTCCTGCCGCATCATCCGGATACGCCCGCTGGATGGCAACGCGATCCGCGATGCGCGCCGCGAGATGCGCAACACGATCTACGGTGACCGCCCGGCCGACCTTGTGGAAGACACCGGTCCGGACGTGTCTGATCGGTTCGACGACTGAGGACGGAGTGCCATGCCGATGGAGCGCCTGCGCGGCCTGTTTCGCCGCAACGTATCGCGCAGTCTGTTCGATGCGCGATGGATCATGGCGCCGTTCTATTTCGGGCTGGTGGTGGCGCTGTTGCTGCTGCTGTTCGTGTTCCTGCGCCAGCTGGCCAATTACGTGCTGAACATCGCCAATATTGGTCCAGCTGACGCGGTATTGCTGGCGCTGTCGCTGATCGACATGTCGCTGGTGGCCAACCTGCTGCTGATCGTCACCCTGGCCGGCTACGAGAACTTCGTGACCCGGATCGATTCCGGCCAGGAACGCCGGCCGGCATGGATGGGCACGGTCGACTTCGGCGCAATGAAGACCAAGCTGATGGGATCGATCATCGCGATCTCGGCCATCGCGCTGCTGCGGATCTTCATGAAGCTGGAGGAAGGCCTGGTGGTCGAGCCGGAGGTGTTGCGCTGGATGTCGGTCATCCACGGCATGCTGCTGCTGTCGGCCCTCATCCTCGCAATCATCGAACGCCTGTCCCAACAGACCCGCATGCCGCACCCGCCCCGCGAGTCCTGAGCGCTGCTCAGCCGCCGGCGGCGCTGCGCCGCTGTTCGATCTGCTGGCGACGGCGCGGGTCCAGCAGGAACTGCAGCCGGCGGATGTCGCCCGCGCTCCATCCCTGCGCGCCCAGTACCGCCTGCCACCCGGCAATGTAGTGCGAGGGCGCGAAGACGTGGCCGTAGCCCATCGGCGTACGGTCGGCCAGCAGCATGTCCAGCGCCAGCTGCAGCATGCTCACCAGCGGGTACCAGCGCACCGCCGGTGACACGTCCGGTGCGCGCGGTTCGGCCATCCAGTCCGGTTGCCGCCACGCATCATACGGGGTGAAGAAGGTAATCGGGTCGCTGGCGTACTGCAGGTACACCACCCGCATCCGCCCCCAGGGCGCGTCCGCCGGTACCGGGCTGCCGCCCTGGTTCATGAAGCGCACCGAGCGGCTGTCACGGAACACCGGCAGCCATTCGGGCGAGCCGGCGTTGCGTTGGTTGGTGGTCTGCCGCCAGGTGCGGGTGGCGAAGGGCGGCCCACTCCACAACGCGCCATCGATCGGCGTGTCGATCATGTCGAACAGGTTCACCGAACGCTCGGAATTCATCGCACCCAGGCTCAATCCATGCACGAACAACCGCGGCCGGGTTTCCACCGGCAAGGTACGCCAGTACGCATAGACCTCGGCGAACAGCAGCCGCGACGTTTCCTCGCCGTACTCCGGCTCGACCAGCAGTGACAGCGGGCTGGAAAGATAGGAATACTGCACCGCCACGCTGGCCACGTTTCCATGCAGCAGGTATTCCAGGCTGTCCGCCGCTGCCGGGTCGACCCAGCCGGTGCCGGTGGGGGTGATCACCACCAGGTTGGCGCGCTCGAAACCGCCCTGGCGCTGCAGCTCGCGCAGGGCCAGCCGCGCGCGGGCGCGGGCATCGGCGGCCGCCGGCAACCCGGCATAGACCCGGATCGGCTGCAGCGCGGGTCTTCCGGTGAACGCGGCGATGTCCGCCGCATCCGGGCCGGCAGTCACGTAATCGCGCCCTGCCCGGCCCATCTGTTCCCAGGCCACCAGCGAGCCGGGCCCACCCGTCGCACCCGGGCGGGTCGGCGCGATGGCATCGGGCGGAATCAACGCATCGGCCTTGCGGAACGAAGCATCGGCCGCATGCAACGCACCGCGCAGCAGCACGCCATTGGCAATGTTGAAGAACAGCACCGCCGCCACCACGATGCCCAGCAGGCGCGCCACCGGCGCCGGCATCACCCGCCGCGACAACGCCCCCACCCGGCGCGCCACCCAGGCGAACGCGCGGCCCAGCACCAGCAGCACACCGAACACGGCCAGCGCGATCACCAGCAGCCGCAGCGAGAAGCTTTCGTCCATCGGCGGCAGGCCCATCACCGCGCGCACCGAATCCTGCCAGGGGCGCACCCACCACACGGTGAGCGTACAGGCCAGCAGGCTCACCCACGGCAGCCAGCGCAGGAACTTCTGCAACCGTCCACGGCCCAGCTCGGGCAGCATCAGGCGCCGCCACAGGGCTGCCAGCGCCACGCCGATGAGATAGCCCAAGCCAAAGCAGATACCCGACAACAGGCCCTGCGCCACGTAACCGCGCGGCACCAGGCTGGGGGTGAGCGAGGCAATGAACAACAGCGCGCCCAGCACCTGCCCGGTACGGCACAGCGGGCCGCGATACGGCGCGCTCAGGCGCGCCAGCAGGTTGCGGGACGGCCTGGCCGGTGGCCCGGTCACAGGCGCAGCCAGCCGCTGGCCAGGCCGACGATCGCCGCGACCGCCATCGCGCACAGCAGCAACAGCACCCCCATTTCCAGCGGCCGGAAGGCGATGCCGCGGTGGCGCTGCCAGGCCCAGAACAGCAGCGACCCGGGCACGTACAACAGGCTGGACAGCAGCAGGTAGCGGCTGCCGCCGGCCAGCAGCATCGACGCGGCGTAGACCGTGGCGATGCCGGCAATCCAACGCATCCGTGCGTGGGCAGGCGCATCCACGCCGCCCTCGCCGCCCAACGACAGCTTCAGCTGGTAAGCGGCAACCAGCAGGTACGGCACCAGTGTCATCGCGCTGGTCATCTTCAGCGCCAGGGTAAAGGCATAGTCGGCGAACCAGCTGACCAGCAGGAAGGTCTGGATCACGCCGTTGGTGAGCCACAGCGCGGCGTCCGGCACCCCCGCACGGTTCTCGCGGGCAAGCGCGCGCGGCATCGCATCGTTGAGCGCGGCCGAGTGCAGCACTTCGGCCGCCAGCAGCGACCAGGACAGATAATTGCCCAGCACCGAGATCAACAACCCGATGCTGATGAACAACGCACCCCAGCGCCCGGCGATGGCTTCCATCACCCCGGCCATGGACGGGGTACGCAGTGCGGCGAGGTCGGGGCGCAGCAGGATGCCATAGGACAGGATGGTGACCATCACCAGCAGGCAGAGCACGCCCAGGAAACCGGCCACGGTGGCAATGCCCACATCCTCGCGGCGGCGCGCATGGCGTGAGTACACGCTGGCGCCTTCGATGCCCACGAACACGAACACGGTCAGCAGCAGCGTGCCGCGGGTCTGCTGCCACAGCGTGCCGGCGCCCGGCGGCTCGCCCCCCCACAGGTTCAGCGCGAACACGTCGGCACGGAAGCCCAGCACCAGGAACACGATGAACACCGCCAGCGGCACCAGCTTGGCCACCGTGGCAATGGTGTTGATCAGCGCCGCTTCCTTGATGCCGCGCAGGATCAGGAAGTGGAAGCCCCACAGCAGCAGCGAGGCGGACAGGATCGCCACCACCGTGGTGCCGTCGCCGAACACCGGGAAGAACTGGCCCAGGGTGGCCTTGATCAGGATCAGGCAGGCCACGTCGGCCAGGCAGCAGCCCAGCCAGTAGCCCACCGCCGAAAGCAGGCCGGCGTAGTCGCCGAACCCTGCTTTTGCATACGCATAGATGCCGGTGTCCAGCTCCGGCTTCAGCCGCGACAGCGACTGGAACACGAAGGCCAGCATCAGCATGCCGGTGCCGGCGATCGCCCAGGCGAGCAGCGCGCCGTTCACCCCGGTGTTGGCGGCGAAGGCGGCGGGCAACGCGAAAATGCCCGAACCGATCATCGAGCCGACCACCAGCGCGGTCAGCTCCAGCAGCGACAGCTTGCGGCTACCCACGGCGGGGCTCATCGCGGCGTGGTCCTTAGATTTGGATGTAGCCCGTTGCGATCCAGTACACGCCCACGATCGCAGCGATCACCGCCACGGCCAGGATGATGAAATCCGATGCCTTGGTGAAGATCTTCTCGCCCTGCTCGCGCCGCGCCCAGAAGTACAGCAGGCTGCCCGGTGCATACAGCACCGCCGAGAGCACGATGAACTTGATGCCGCCGGCGTACAGCAGGAACGCGGTGTAGATCGTGGCCAGGATCGCCAGGGTCAGGTCACGCCCGCGTTCGTTCGGGCGCTCATTGTAGGTCTCTCCGCGCCGGGTGATCTTCAACCCGTAAGCGGCCACCAGCAGGAACGGAATCAGCGACATCGCGCTGGTCAGGTTGAGCATCAGCGAGAACGCATCGCGCGACCAGTAGGTGGTGATCACGATCAGCTGGATGATGATGTTGGTCGCCCACAGTGCCGCCGACGGCACCCCGTTGGCGTTCTCACGTGCGAAGATGGCCGGCATGTCCTTGGTGCGCGCCGCCGCCGACAGCACTTCGGCGCAGATCAGCGACCACGCCAGATAGGCGCCCAGCACCGATACCATCAACCCGACGCTGACGAACACCGCGCCCCAATGGCCCACCACCGCTTCCAGCACGGTGGCCATTGACGGCTGGCGCATGCCGGCGATGTCGGCCCGCTCCAGCACCGCGAACGGCAGCAGGGTCACCAGCACCATCAACGTGGTGACCACCAGGAAGCCGGTGATGGTGGCCGCACCCACGTCCTTGCGCTCCTTGGCGTAGCGCGAGTACACGCTGGCGCCTTCGATGCCGAGGAACACGAACACCGTGACCAGCATGGTCGCGCGCACCTGTTCGAAGATGCCGCCTTCCAGCCCGCCGCCGTAGAAATTGAACTGGAACACGTCCATCTTCATGGCAAAGGCCATGATCACCAGGAACACCACGATCGGGATGACCTTGGCGATGGTGACGATCTTGTTGATCGCCGCGGCCTGCTGCACACCGCGCAGGATCATGAAGTGGAACAACCAGATGCCGGCCGAGGCCACCAGGATCGCAACCACGGTATTGCCATCCCCGAAGATCGGGAAGAACGCGCCCAGGGTGGATTTGATCAGCACCCAATACGACACGTTGCCGATGCAGCTGCCGATCCAGTAGCCGAACGCGGAAAGGAACCCGGGGTAGTCGCCGAAGCCCTCCTTCGCATAGGCGAACACACCGGCGTCCAGATCCGGCTTGCGCTCGGCCAGCAGCTGGAACACGCGGGCCAGGGTGTACATGCCCAGGCCGGCGATCAGCCACGCCACCACCGCACCCAGTGGGCCGGTGGCGCCGGCGAAGGTTCGCGGGAGGGAGAAAATACCTGCGCCGATCATGCCGCCGACCACCATGGCGGTAAGTTGCGTGCGCGTCATCTTCACGACGTTCGAGGACATGGCAGGCGTCCACTGGCAGGCTGGAGCATTCAGGATGGAGAGCAAATCGTCAATTCGACGTGAGTGCTTTACCACTATCCGGAAACCGTCATCGGAGCGTGTTTTCAGCGGTATTCAGCGTTGTTTTGCCTGTCCGTCAACGAGCTCCACCACCTGCTGGCCGAACATCGCCACGTCCACCGGATCATGGCTGATCAGCAGCAGCGGAATGTCGGTGGCCTCCAGAACGCCCTGCAGTTCCTGGCGCAGGTGATCGCGCAACGCGTGGTCCAGTGCGGCAAACGGCTCGTCCAGCAGCAGCGCCTGCGGGCGTGTCACCAGCGCCCGTGCCAACGCCGTGCGCTGGCGCTGCCCGCCCGACAGCTGGGCCGGCACCATCTGCGCCAGGTGCTCGATGCGCAGTGTCGCCATCCAGCGTTCCACCTCGGGGTCGGCCTCGCGGCGCCGGGGATTGAACCAGCCGCGACGCAGGCCGAACGCGATGTTCTGGCGCACGGTCAGGTGCGGGAACAGGGCGTAGTCCTGGAACACGTAACCCAACCGGCGCTGCTGGGGTGGCAGGTGAATGCCCTGCGCGGCGTCGAACAGCGTCGCACCGCCCAGCCGCACATGGCCATCGTGCGGTCGCAGCAGGCCGGCGATGGCCTTCAGGGTCAGGCTCTTGCCCGCGCCGGAGGGGCCGAACAGCACCACCTGCCGCTGGCTGCACTGCAGCTGCACGTCCAGCGTGAACCGCTGGCCGGGTGCCTCCAGCGTGCGGCGGATGTCCAGCTCAAGCCACATCGCGCATCTCCCGGCGGCGCCCGCCGACCAGCCGCGCCGCCGCCAGCAGGATGAGGATGCACACCACCGAGGTGAGGATCACCAGCCCGTTGGCGGTGTCGTCATGCCCGGCCTGCACGGCTTCGTAGATCGCGATGGACAGGGTCTGGGTGCGGCCGGGAATGCTGCCGGCCACCATCAAGGTGGCACCGAACTCACCCATCGACCGGGCGAATGCCAGCAGCAGCCCCGCCAGGATGCCGCGCCAGGCCAGCGGCAGGCTGACCCGCAGGAACAGTGCAAACTCGGAGACACCGAGCGTGCGCGCAGCCTGCTCCAGCTGCCCGTCCACGTCCTCGAACGCCGCGCGTGCCGGCTTGAACACCAACGGCAATGAGGCAACGGCAGCGGCGATGACCGCCGCCTGCCAGGTAAACACCAGGTTGATGCCGAAGCTGGACTGCAACCATGCGCCCAGTGGCCCGTTGCGCCCGATCACCACCAGCAGGTAATACCCCAGCACAGTCGGGGGCAGCACCATCGGCAGGGTCAGCAGCGTGTCCAGCAGCTCACGCCCGGGGAAACGGCGCCGCGCCAGCAGCGCGCCAAGCGCCACGCCCAGTACCAGGTTGATCGCCGTGGCCCAGCCGGCCACCTTCAGCGACAACCAGAGCGCGGACCAGTCCAGTGCCATCGATCAGGGCGCGCCGAAACCGTGGCGGCGCAGGATCGCCCGGCCCTGCGGTGAGACCACGAAGGCCACGAAACGGCGCGCTTCCGCCGCGCGGGCGCTGTCCTTGATCACCGCCACCGGGTAGTTGATCGGGGTCTTCAGCGGCACCTCGAAGGCACGCACCACCCGGCCGGGCGTGGCCTGGTAATCGCTGGCGTAGACAAAACCGGCGTCCACTTCGCCGCGCGCCACGTAATCCAGGGACTGGCGCACGTTCTGGGTGGTGATGGTCTTGGCGGTGATCGCCTCCCACAAGCCGGCGTCCTGCAGCGCGGTGCGTGCATAGCGGCCCACCGGCACGCTGTCCGGATTGCCGATCGCCACCCGCTGCACGCCCTTCCCTGCCAGCGCGGCCAAGAATGCGGGAGCATCCCTGCGGCGCGGCGGCACCACCACCACCAGACGGTTGGTGGCGAAAATCCGGCGGGAATCGGTTTCCAGAAGTCCGGCCCTCGCCGCCTGCACCATCGTTTCGGTATCGGCAGTGGCCAGTACATCCACCGGCGCGCCGCGCGAAACCTGCTGCAGCAGCACGCCCGACGCGGCGAAGTTCAGATCGACCTTCGTTCCTGGATGCGCCGCCTCGTACGCGCTCGCGATGTCACGGAAGCTTTCGGTCAGGCTGGACGCGGCCGATACGGTGAGTTCGGCGGCGGTGGCCGGCAACGCGGCCACCATCAGCAACAGGCACAGCAATCGTTTCATCGGTCAGGTCCCGGAGGGTTGCGCCGATGATAGCCACGGCGGGATGCCCGCCGCGCGAAGACCGTTACCCTGCCTGCAAGGCGAAGTCCAACCCGGCGCGCACGGCAGCCACCTGTGCGGCGTTGCACTCCGCCGGCGTGGTCCGCGGGCTGTCCGGGTACACCTCGGTGGTGGTGGCGAAGCGGGCACTGGTGAACCCCGCGCAGGCACCGATCGAGCGCGATTCGCCCCACACCACGCCCGGCGACTGCAGCGGCAGCCCGACCAGGTTGCCCTGCGCGTCGGCGGGGGCGATGTGGGTAATGGGGGCCACGGCGGCGATCAGGGCACGCTGGAACGCCGGTTCCGGATTTTCGCTGTTGCCGATCACATAGAAGCCGTCGGGAATCGTTTCCGGGTGCCACGGCTTGCCATCGCGCGAGGCCAGCGCCGGGTCGAACTCATGCGCGTCGCTGTCGGTGGTCTCGTGCAGGTCCAGGTGCACCAGCAGGTCGTCGTTGCGGGCGGCGACCCAGTGCATGAGCGAGGCCGTTTCAACGATGCGGCCACCGTCACGGAAGCTGCGGTTGGGATCGATCGCATCGCGGTTCCAGCGCTGGATGCGTTCGTAGCCCCAGGGGCACACGCAGGGGGCGACGATCAGGTTGATGCGGCCGGCGTACTCCTGCGCGTGGTCGCGCAGGAACTGCAGCGCGCCGTGCACGCCGCTGGTTTCATAACCGTGCACACCGCCGGTGACCAGTGCGGTGGGTAGCGCCGGGTCCCAGTTGCGGGTCTTGGCCAGCAGCAGCGGGTAGGTGTGGGTGATGGATTCAAGCTGGCCGTACTGGACGATTTCCAGTGCATCGGGCAGCGCATTCAAGGCGGCGACCACGTCGTCGGCGTAGTGGCGTTGCACGACCTGGCGCGCACGCCATGCCGCGCGCTCGGCATCGCCCCAGGGTTGGCCGGGGGTACCGACGGGGTAGAAATGGGGGGTGGTCATGGGAAGCTCCTGAAGCAGATGCCCCCATTGTAAAGGGTTGCCGGTAGAGCCACGCCCTGCGTGGCTGAGCGGGGGCCGGAGAATTCCGGCCCCCTTTTCCTTCCAGCGTTCAAGCAGCCTGCACCTCTTCGTAGCCGTTGAAGCGCATGTCGCTGGATGCGCGGCCCTGGGTCAGCGAACGCAGCGAGGTGGTGTAGCCGGACAACTGCGCCAGCGGCGCGTAGCCCACCACTTCCGCACGCCCACCCTGGTCCTCGATGGAGGCGATGCGGCCACTGCGGCGGTTGAGGTCGCCCACCACGTCACCTACATTCACCGACGGCACGTGGATGGCCACTTCCATCACCGGCTCCAGCAGGCGTGTTCCGGCCTGCAGCAGCGCGGCCTTCACCGCTTCGGCACCGGCGCGATGGAACGCCATGTCGGACGAATCCTTGGCATGGGTCTGCCCATCGACCAGCGCCACCTCGATGCCCAGCACCGGATGGCCACGCGGCCCTTCCGACAGCGCGCTCCGCACGCCCTTCTCCACCGCCGCCACGAAACCGCGCGGGATCACCCCGCCTACGGTGCGGTCGACGAAATGCACCTCGCCGTCCTCGCGGGGGCTGACATCCAGCACCACCCGGGCGTACTGGCCCTGGCCGCCGGTCTGCTTGACCACCTTGCCTTCGATGCCACGCACCGCCTGCTTCAGCGTTTCCTGGTAAGCCACGCGTGGCGCGCCGGTGCGGACGTTGACGTTCCACTCGGTGCGCAGCCGTTCCACCATCACTTCCAGGTGCAGCTCGCCCATGCCCCAGACCAGGGTTTCGCCGCTGTCCGCTTCGGTTTCGACGCGGAACGACGGGTCTTCCTGGGCCAGGCTGGACAGGCCCTGCGCGATGCGGATCAGGTCGGCCGACTTTTCCGCAGTCAACCGCCACGCCAGCACCGCGTGCTGCGCCTGGATGGTGTCCAGCAACAGAGGGCGCGAAGGTGCACTGAGCGTTTCACCGCTCACCGCATCCTTCCAGCCGAGCACCGCGACGATGTCACCGGCCACCGCCTGCTTGATGTCGTGGGTCTGGTCGGCCTGCACCCGCACCAGCCGGCTCACCCGGCGTCCCTGCGCATGCTGCGAACTGGCCAACGCATCGCCCACCTTCAGCGTGCCCGAGTACACCCGCACGAAGCTCAACGCCCCATGGTGCTGGTGCGTGATCTTGAACAGCAGCGCCGCCAGCGGCCCATTCGGATCCGGCGGCAGGCTGACCTCGCCCGCCTCCTCCGTGGCCACCACGGCCGGCCGGTCTTCCGGCGCGGGCAGGTAATCCACGATGGCATCGAGCAGGGTTTCAATGCCCTTGCTCTTGAACGCCGCACCCGCCAGCACCGGCACGCCGGCACCGGCCAGCGTGGCGCGGCGCAGCGCAGCGCGCAGCGCGGCGGGTTCCACCGCGCTTCCGTCCAGCCAGGCTTCGGCCAGCAGTTCGTCGTGGTCGGCCACCGCTTCCACCAGCTCCGCACGCCGCGGCTCCCACGCGCTGTGTTCGGCGGTGGTCCACGCGGTGCGGGTCGGGGTGCCGGCGTCGTCCCACTGCACGGTGCTGCGGTCGACCAGGTCAACCCAACCGTGGAAGGCGTTCTCCGCGCCCAACGGCCAGCCGAGCGCCCATGGCCGCGCCTGCAGCTTGTCCTCCAGCTGCGCCAGCACGCGCTCGAACGAGGCGCCGATGCGGTCCATCTTGTTGACGAACGCGATCAGCGGCACGCCATGGCGACGGGCCTGGTGCCACACGGTTTCCGATTGCGGTTGCACGCCATCCACGGCGGAGAACACCGCCACCGCGCCGTCGAGCACACGCAGCGAACGTTCGACTTCGATGGCGAAGTCGATATGCCCGGGTGTGTCGATCAGGGTCAGGTGGTGGGTCGGTTCGCCGCGCGGCGCCCAATGCGCCTGCACGGCGGCCGCGCCGATGGTGATGCCGCGCTCGCGCTCGATCGCCGAGAAGTCGGTGGTGGCGGCGCCATCGTGGACTTCACCGACGCGATGGATCTCGCCGGTTTTCCACAGCAGGCGTTCGGTGAGCGTGGTCTTGCCGGCGTCGATGTGGGCAATGATGCCGAGGTTGCGCCGGAGGTTCTGGGTCTGGGTGTTCATAAGAGGGGTCTCGCTGCTGCCAACATCAGGGAGCCGCACGCCGCCGTTGGCTAACGGGCGTGCGGCCAGGTTTGGGGCTCGGCGATCTGGTGCATGGCACGTTCTCCTTGATGCGTGGCGTTACGGAACACTGAAACGAAAAAAGCGCCCAATGGGCGCTCTGTCTGGGGTCCTGCGGTGATCGAATCCGATCAGCCGCCAGAGGAGCCGCGAGGCAGACGCGCCCGTCCCGCGAAAGCGCGGGTGCGAGTAAAAAACGTCAGGAGCGGCATCGAGTTCATGGCGGCGGTTGAGAGGATCTGCGGCGAATTCTAGACCTCTGCGTACGGGTTGCAAGCGGTTTTTGCTGCCACGGGTAGAACACTGACGGCTATGTCGAGCGGATTATCACGGGGGCGCGGAGTTAACTCCCTCCGCCCCCGCTAGTACATGCGAATAGGTCGCAATTGCATTGCGTGTCGGAATCCTTAAAATGGCGGGTCAACGTCGCTCTGCGACGACCTTGACGCTGGCAGTACATGACCCCCTCCCCCGCTTCGTTCCGTCGGTTGCGCCCCAACCTGCTTGCCCTCGCCTGCTGCATCGCCAGCGCCGCCGCTCCTGTCGCCTTTGCGCAGAACGCCACCGATCTGGATGCCGTCCAGGTCAATGCCTACCGCGCGGCCAACAGCACCAGTGGCGCCACGAAGACCACCACCAGCATTGCCGAAACGCCACAGTCCGTCGCCGTGATCGAACGCGCCGAACTGGATGCGCGTGGCGTGCAGTCGCTCAACGACGCCATGCGCTATGTAGCGGGCGTGAGCCTGGAAAGCAGCGGCATCGACAACCGCGTGGACGACTTCCGCATCCGTGGGTTCGATGCCGGCAGCTGGGCCAACAACGTAACCCTGGATGGCATGCGCGCGCCGCAGGGCAGCCAGTGGAACCGCAGCATGTTCGACAGCTGGAACCTGGAACGCGTGGAAGTGCTCAAGGGCCCGTCCGCTGTGATATACGGGCAGGTCGCACCCGGCGGCATGGTCAACCAGGTCAGCAAGACCCCCACCCCGGACCCGCAGCAGCTGCTGCGCCTGGGCGTGGATGCCAACGGCCAGTACAGCGCGGCCTTCGACGTCGGCACTGGCAGCGGCGACAACACGCACCTGGCGCGTCTTGTCGGCCTGTACCGGGATGGCGACACCCAGATCAAGCACACGGCGCAGGAACACTGGTTCCTCGCGCCCAGCTACACCTGGCAGATCGCCGAACGCACCCGCCTCACCCTGCTCGGCATGTACCAGAAGGACGACGGCGGCTCCACCTACCAGTTCCTGCCAATGGCCGGCACCCTCAACGCCACGCCCTATGGCCACATGAAGAACAGCACCTTCATCGGCCAGCCGGACTGGAATACCTTCGACCGCACGCTGTGGACGGCCGGCTGGATGTTCGAACACCAGTTCAACGACCACCTTACCCTGACCCAAAACGCACGCCGCACCCATGTGGATTCGCTGTACCGCGGCGTGGTCACCTTCGGCGCGCTGAATGCCGATGGCCGCACCCAGAACCGGCGCGGCGTGCAGGGCACCGGCGATTCGGACGGCGACACCTTCGATACCCGCCTGCAGGCCCGCTTCAGCACGGGCGCGGTGGACCACACCGTACTGCTCGGCTGGGACTGGCAACGGGCCGACTGGGAAGGCGTGCGCAGCGCGATGACCAACCCGCGCGCGATCGACATCTTCGATCCCGTTTACTACCCCTACCAGCCCACCGTCACCACCGAAACACCCACCGCCGGCATCAACCGGCAGAGCGGCGTGTACCTGCAGGACCAGCTGGCCGCAGGCCACTGGCGACTGACCCTGGGCGGCCGGTACGACTGGACCAAGGACGACACGCTGAGCGCCACCCGCAACATCGCCACCGGCATCTCGCAACCCGGTGCGCACAACGTGATCAAGAACGAAGCGTTCACCGGTCGTGCCGGCGTGCTGTATGTGTTCGACAGCGGTCTGACCCCGTATCTCAGCTATGCCGAATCGTTCCAGCCCTCCAACAAGTCGCCATTGGACAGCTTCACCCAGACCGCGTTCGACCCGGTGACCGGCTCGCAGTGGGAAGCCGGTCTGAAGTACCAGCCGGCCAGCGTCGATGGGCTGATCACCCTGGCCGTGTACGACCTGCGCCAGCAGGACATGATTGTCGATGACCCCGTGGCCAGCCACCGCAACTGCGGCGCTACCGGCACGGTGGTCTGCTCGATCCAGGGCGACGAAGGCCGCGTGCGCGGCATCGAGCTGGAAGGGCGCATCACGCCGATCGAGGGGCTGAGCCTGATCGGTGCGGCCTCGCGGATGGACTCGGAAATGCTGACGTCGGCGGCCTACAAGGGCAAGCAGCTGGCCATGGTGCCCGACTACAGCGCTTCATTCTGGGCCGACTACACCTTCCAGACCGGTGCGCTGCGTGGCGTGAGCCTGGCTGCTGGCGCGCGCTACAACGGCGTGAGCTACGGCGACAGCGCCAACCTGTACCGCATTCCGTCCTACACCCTGTTCGACGCTGCGCTGCGCTATGACCTGGGCCAGCATGGCAACACGCACGTGCAGCTCGCGCTCAACGCCAGCAACCTGGCGGACAAGCGGTATGTGTCTACCTGCACCGGCGTGTCGTCCTGCTATTACGGCAGCGGGCGTACCGTGATGGCTATGGCGACGTTTGGCTGGTAGCCCCAGCCACGCAGGGCGTGGCGCTACGCGGGGGGATCGGCGACGACCACCAGCGGCACATCGCGTTGCGGGTGCCGCAGCACCAGCACCGGCTGCTGGTACACCCGCTCGATGTGCTCGCGCGTCAGCACCTGGTCCGGTGTTCCATCAGCCGCCACCCTGCCCTGCTCCAGCAGCACGATCCGGTCGGCATATCCCGCCGCCAGGTTCAGGTCGTGCAACACGACGATCACGCACGCGCCGCTGTCGGCCAGCTGCCGCACCGCACGCAGCGTCCGCTCCTGGTGCCGGAGGTCCAGCGCCGCGGTCGGCTCATCGAGCAGCAGCAACGGCGTGTCCTGGGTGAGCACCCGCGCGAACGTCGCCCGCGCCGCCTCACCGCCGGACAACGTCTGCACCTCGCGCCGCCGCAACCCCACCATCTCGGCCTGGCCCAGCGACTGTTCCACCCGCGCCGCATCGCGCAACGCATCGGCCGGGTGTGGCAACCGCCCCATCGCCACCACCTCGTCCACCGTGAACGCAAAGCGCACTGCATGGTCCTGCGGCATCACCGCCCGCTCGCGCGCCAGCGCCATCGCCTTCCAGTGCGCGATCGGCTTGTCGTGCAGGATCACCTGCCCGGCATCGGCCTCGACGTCGCCGCTGGCCACCGCCAGCAACGTCGACTTGCCCGCCCCGTTCGGCCCGACCAGCGCCGTCACCGTGCCCGGCACGAACCCCAGGTGGATGTCGTGCAGGATGGACCGCTCACCGAAACGAACGCCCACGCCATCCAGTTGCAGGAACGGTGCGCTCATACCGTGCCACTCCGGCGCTGGTGCAGCACCAGCCACAGGAAGAACGGTGCACCCAATGCTGCCGAGAACAAGCCCAGCGGAATCTCCGCGGGCGGGTCCAGCGTACGTGCGGCGGTATCGGCGACCACGATCAACACCGCACCGGTCACTGCCGACACCGGCAGCAACCAGCGGTGCCCGGGGCCCACCAGCATGCGCACCACGTGCGGCACCACCAGCCCCACGAAGCCGATGGAACCGGCGAATGCCACGGCCGCACCCACCAGCAGCGCGCTGAACGCAATCAGCTTCAGCCGCGTGCGCTTCACGTCCAGACCCAGGTGCTGCGCCTGGCGCTCCCCCAGCGCCAGCATGTCCAGCGGCGTGGACAGCCGCAGCAGCGCGAACGTCCCCAGCACGAACACCGGCAGCGCCGCCGCCAGGTCGGCCCAGTCGGCCTGCGCCAGCGAGCCCATCTGCCAGAACACCAGCGACTGCAGCTCGCTTTCGCTGGCGATGTAGGTCAGGAACCCGATCGCCGCCGAACAGAACGCCGC
Organism: Stenotrophomonas sp. CCNWLW57; assembly: GCF_037203925.1. Lineage (NCBI taxonomy): Bacteria > Pseudomonadati > Pseudomonadota > Gammaproteobacteria > Lysobacterales > Lysobacteraceae > Stenotrophomonas > Stenotrophomonas sp. CCNWLW57. The sequence goes on along the minus strand of NZ_JBBCBJ010000005.1, from coordinate 405,346 downwards.
CATCGCAATGCCTACCAGCAACAAGGTCGCCGTGCCCGTGTTACGCCCGGGCCGCGCCAGCGCATAGGTGAGGCTGATCGCCGCCGCACCCCCGGCAAAGGCCGCCAGCGGCAGCGTCCAGCCGCCCACGCTGCCCGCGCCCAGCACGATGGCCGCCACCGCGCCCAGGGCCGCGCCCTGGGTCACCCCCACTATGCCCGGATCGGCCAGTGGATTGCCGAACAGCCCCTGCAGGCTGGCCCCGGCCATCGCCAGTGATGCGCCCACCAGCGCGCCCAGCAGCGCACGCGGAATGCGCAGGTTCCAGACCACCGCCATGTCGCGCTGGCTGACCTGCGAGGGGTCGAGCATGCCCAGCTTGACCGCCACCGCCTGCACCACCTCCAGCGGTGGCAGGCGCAACGGCCCGACCGCGAACGAAGCCAGGATCGCACCGAGCAGGGCCAGCGCCATCATCGCCAGCACCCATCCGCCTGCACGTCTGCGCGTAGCGCGTTCCATCACAGCGTCCTGCTCACGGCGACGGCAGTGCCGCCAGCGCCTTGGCCAAGGCCACCGCACCGCTGCCGGAGCCCACGCTGGCCGCCTTCAACTGCACGTCCGGCATCACCCACACCCGGTTTGCCGCGCCGGCCGGGGTCTGCTTCAGGGTCGGGTAGGCCTTCCACAGGCCGGCTTCGCCGCCGAACAGCTGCACATCGTTTTCGGTCACCAGGATGACCTCGGGCGCTGCGGCCACCACGCCTTCATTGCTCAGCGCGGAATAGTTGGCCACGCCCGCTTCGGTGCCGATGTTCACGCCACCGGCCAACCCGATCAGCTTGCCCGAGGCACTGTCGGCGCCCGCCACGGTCGGCGCGCCGCCAGCCCCGGTCGCGGAAAGATGGATCACCCGCGGGTGCACCTTGCTGCTCGACGCGATCGCGGCGGCTTCCTCCAGTTGCGCCTGTACCTGCGCTGCCAGCGCGTTGCCGGCCTCGGCCACGCCCAGCGCGGCCGCTACCTTGCGCACCTTTTCCGGTGCCGGCTGCAGGTCATCAATCACCACGGCCGCCTCACCCGCACCGCGCAGTTTCTTCGCCAGCTCGGTATGCCGGCGCAGGCTGTTGCCCAGGAACAGCGTCCCTTCCAGGCTCAGCACGCCTTCCACGCCGGTGGTGCGGTTGAACAGGAACTGCTTGGGGGCCTTGCGCCCTGCTTCGGTGGCCGAACGCAGCGGCGCGGCATACACCTGGCCGCCCAGGCCCAGCGCTTCGATCACCGCGATGACATCGTCACCGCCAGCCACGATGCGCGAGGCGTCTTTCACCGTGACCTGTTCGCCGTCGTCGGAGGTCACCGTCACCGGAAGCACCGGGATCAGGTTGGTGCTGGAGGGCACATTGGCGCCGGCCAGATGCAGCCAGCCCTGCGGCAGCGCGGCAGGCGATGATGCGTTTGCGGCGTCGGCCGCCTTCGGCGCGGGTGCGGCAGGCGCTGCCGTTTCCGCGGGCTTGCCACCGCAGGCAGTCAGTGCGGCTGCCAATGCCAGCACCAGCAGATGCCGGCGCGCGGTCAGGGAACTGGACATGTCATTACTCCGTCAGGTGCGCGCAGGACCGCAGCCCCGCGCGCGGAATGCATCAGCGGCGGGCCGGGGTGATGCGGGTGATGCGGTCGCCCTTCGGGTCTTCCGCGCCGCGCGACTTGTTGACCGCGAACACGTTGCCCTTGCCGTCTTCGCGGACGTGGTTCGGGAACGTGCCGCCGTCCAGGTTGCCGACCACCTTGCCGTCGCCATCCACCACGGTCACCGTGCCGGCACCGCGGTTGGTGACGTAGGCCAGGCCGGACACCGGTTCGAACGCCACGTTCAGCGCACCCGCGCCCACCGGCACATCGTGCAGGACCTTGCCGCTGGCCACGTCGACGATGAGCAGGTTGTCGGTGCCCTGCGAGGCCACGAACAGGCGGTTGCGCTTCGCATCGAAGGCTACGCCGGAGGCGCTGATCGAATTGCCCAGGTCGATCACCTTGTCCACTTTGCCGCTGGCCACGTCGATCACTGCCGCTTCCGGTGTCCCGATGCTCACCGTGAACAGCTTGCCGCTGGCTTCATCCAGCACCAGGCTCATTGGCACGAACTTCTCGTCGTCCACGCCGGATGCCAGCGTGATCGGCTCCAGCGCCTTGAAGGTCCTGGCATCGAACACCGACAGATGGTCTTCGCCAGCCGCCGACGCGAACACCTTGCCACGCTTGGCATCCACCACTACGTCACGCGCATGCGGCACCGCGCCCACCGGGAACTGGTGCACCAGCGACAGATCGGACTGGCGGTACACCGCCACCGTGTCCTGGCGGGTGTTGCTGACCCACACGTTGCCACTGGCATCGTCCACGCCCACGCCATACACCGCAAACACGCTGCCGCCCTTGGCATCGGGCACCTGCGCCGGGGTGATCGCCTTGAGCACCTTCAGCGTTTTCGGGTCCACCTTGAGCAGCTGCGACTGGGTCACCGGCGGGCGGCCCACCGCCGAGGTCACGAACAGCGCGTTGCTGCCCGCGCTGTAGGCGCTCTGGTACAGCCCCTGCACCAGCTTGCCCGAACTCTGCTGGAACGCCTGCTGGCCGCTCAGCGGCAGGTTCGGCGACACCCGCAGTGCAACCACGGTCGCAGCAGCCGGCTGGCTGGCGCGCACCACCACCGGGTGCTGGCCGGGCACGGCGTCGGCCGGGATCTGCACGCTGGCCTTGAAGTTGCCCTGTTCGTCCACCACCACCGGAGTGGCGTTGAGCACGGTCTCGCCGCGCAGCAGCGTCACCTGCTGGCCGGGTACGAACGCGCGCCCGGTCACTTCAGCGGTGCTGCCGGGAATCACGTTCTCGTTGCGGGCGCTGACCTTGCCACGGAAGCCGTTGGCAGGCGCATCGAACACCGGCTGTGCGGACACCGCGCCGGTGGCCAGCGACAAGGCCAGGGCCAACGCGGCAACGCGCGGGAGGGAAACCAATCGGGACATAGCAGACTCCTTCTGTAGGGGCGCGCCAGCGGCGCGTGTCACAAGGGTTGCCTTGGCAGGGCCGGATCGGCGCAGCCTGGGTAAGGAAAAAATCAATCGGCGCTCTTGTCGGCCACGCCGTACAGCGCCGCCAGCGTGGCTTTCAGCGAAGCCGGCAGCATCGGGCCGTGGCCGAGGCCGGGAAATTCGCGGTAGGTCACCTGCAGCCCGGGCACCTCGGCCAGACGCCCGCTCAGCCCATGCGCGGCATCGGGGGTGGCCCCGGCGATGCGGCGCAGGTGCGCCACCACGCGCGGGTTGTTCATGTCACGCACGCCGCGGTTGCCGCTGCGCTCGTCACCGCCGAGCATCAGCCACACCTTCGCCGGCGTTGGGTGGGCGATGAAGTCCTGCTCCATCGCGCCCTGCGGCGCGCCCTGGCTCCACCACAAGGAGGGGCTGGCACTCACGTACTGCTGGAATGCGGTCGGCTGGGTGTACAGCGTGCTGAGCACGAACAGCCCGCCCAACGAGTGGCCCCAGAGCGATTGCTGCTGCGTGTCCACCCGGGCGCGGCGCTCCACCTCGGGCTTGATCCGCTGCTGGATGACATCCAGGAACGCCTTGGCGCCGCCGCCGCTGGACTGGGACGTGCCGTTCTCATCATCGGCCGTATCCACCCACGCGGTGTAGTCGAGCGTGCGGGCGGGTGAATCGATGCGCAGGTCGTTGTCGTAGCCGATGAACACGAGCACCGGGGCGGCATGTGCGGCCAGGTCGCTCAGCATCGTCTGGTCGAACACCATGGCCGCTGCGTTGCCATCCAGCATGTACAGCACCGGCGCAGGCGCGTCCGCCTTGCGCACAGGCACGCCGACGTTGACGCGCCAGCGCCGTGCAGGCTCACCACTTTCGATCACGAAACGCTCGAACCGATAGCTCTGCGGCGGTTGGTCCAGTACGGTTTCGCCGACCTTCTGCAACGGGTTGCGTTGCTGGGCGGCAGCCGGCGCCATCGCGACCACGCCCAGTACTGCGGCAACGCCAGCGTTGCGCAACCACGGAGAGAAAACAGGAATCAGACGGGAAAACACGGTGGGCAAGACCCAGGGCAAGACGATCGCCCCAGTGTACCCGAAATGCGAATGGGTATCACTTGCTTCGTGAACGCCCTGCAACGGCACCCGATTGTTGATCGTGACTCAACCGCAACGGTAGGTCACGACGGTTTATCTGAGCGGCAACGGTAGGTCACGACCGTTGGTCGTGACCCAACAAACGGAAAGTCCGGCCCAAAGGCCGGACTCCGGTCATAGCGTTGGTGCAGCAGCTTATTCTTCTTCTTCCTGCTGGCCGCCCTGCTGGTTGCGCTCGCCCTTCTGGTTCTGGTCCTGCTGTTGCTGCTGGCCCTGGCGCTGCTGGTCTTTCTGGTTCTGCTGGTTCTGCTGGCCCTGCTGCGGATTCTGCTGGCCCTGCTGCGGATTCTGTTGGTTGCCCATCATGCTTCTCCGGTAGACGGCGTCGAAAGCGATGCCGGTAAGCCAACACTAGGGACCGCCGCGTTACCGCCGCGTGCGCTGGAGATGCTGCGCGTCAACGAAAAACGCATGTACGTAAACAGTTCAGAACTGAACCAGTAAGTCGTCACGCTGTTGTCGCACACACCATGCCTCAAGGATCCGCATCGAAGATCACAGTCACGTCACCACGATAGCGGCTGCCGGGATGGTCCAGCATCGTTCCCACTGCCTCGCCATTGACGGCAAAATGCAGCCTGGAGGGGCGGCGGATGATGAAACTCTCGGCGGTCATCACAGGCGGCGCCATCGTGGTGGTCAACGCAACGCCAACCGCCTCTGCCCCCGACGATGCATCGCGGAAACCTGGCAGGGTCAGCTGGATGTCGAGAGGCGCGTCTGGGGCATCCACGGTTTCGTTGCGGATCGCACAGCGACCATCCGAATGCGCGTGCTGGCACTGCAGCGAGACACTGAACTGCCCAGAGCTGCTGATGCTGAAGGGAATCTCGCGCTCCAGCGCCTTCGGCACGATCCCATGGTCCGTCCACTGTGTCCACCCGCCGCGAGGCGCAAGCACGGCGCGATCGCTCCCTGCCGGAACCTCCAGCTGGAACGCATGCTGGACCTCCAGCTGGAAGTGCACGTTGACGATGTTGTCATCCAGCTCCACGCCGTTGCCGAGGTCGAAGTCGGCGCCCTCGCCCGTACCGCCCACGCGGAACGAGGTCATTCCGGTGTAAACCCCGCTGCGCATGGCCAGCGGCGCAGGCGTGGTCAATTGGTAGGTGAAGTCGAACTCGGCGATGGCGTAGTTGTTCGTATGCAGCCAGTGCAGCGCGCAGGCCAGCACGCCATTGCCCCGATCCTGGCGCAGCCACAGGCGCATGACGCTCCGGTTGTTTGCATTGGTGTTGCTCAACGCCCGGTTGCAGTTGATGGCGCCGCCCGTGGAGGCAGGCTCGGTGGGCCCATCCCCATCCTGGTCGACCAGGCGCAGCGCAGCGCCAATGATCTTCACGCCCAGATCGAACGTATGCGCGCCATCGTCGGAGGTGACCGTTACGGTACGCGGCCCCGGCATGCCGATGTAGAAGCTGTCACGCCCATAATCGTTCGTGCGCACGCCCTGCTTGGTGCCCCGCACCTTGGTGTCGATGCTCCACCATTCGTTGTTGATGCATGCCTGCAGGTGCACGCTGTTGCACACCCCCGACCACGGCGTCGTGTTGACGAACTCCCGCTTGTCGGGGTCATTGATATCCGGCTTGAACTCTGCGGTGATGTAGATGTCGGCGGCATGGGCGCCAGCAGCAGCGGCAGCCAACGCAATGGCTGCCGCCGCGCGACGCACGCCACGCAGCAAGGTGGAGGGGGAACGTTCAAACATCACGGCATTGCTCCTGCAGCGGGTGCAGCCGACGACGACTGCGCATGACCAGGGGACGTCGATGGGCACGTGAGGATGCCGGCCATCCACGTGTCGCCCTGCGGGCGGGTGGTCGTGCCGTCCAGCGCAAAGCTGCAGCCGGTCACCCTGGGGTGGCGGACTTCCAGGCGTGGCGCCCTGGCACTCATCTCCAGCGCGAAGAAACCATCGGCCTCCGCTACGCTGCGCCCGGCATGGTTGATGACGTGGGCGCCGGCCAGCGGCTGCCCGGCGGCATCCTTGAGATGGCCCATCACGGTGAAGGTGCTGAGCACGTCCACCTTGCCGTAGGCCACGCCTCCCTTGTTGAGGTGATAGTCCAGCGTGGCCGGCTGGATGCTCGCAGCCGGCGCGGCGCGCCCATGGAAGTCGACCTGCAGAGCGCCGGTGCGATACGCAGTGACCGGCAGGAAGTTGCGGCCAGGGTGAAGCGCGTAGGAGCCACCGCGGCTGTCGTATGCGCGCAGCTCCACATCGGGCAGCTCGGAGCTCACGTCCACGATCATGCCGGTATCGACACTGCCGACCTGCCCCGCACCGGCAATGGCAAGCTTGCCGCCGCCCATGGCCATGGTGCTCTCCAGGTTCAGGCCGCCACTGACGGTGCCGCCCAGCGACGAGCGCTGCGCATGCGCATCGCCGCGCAATGCAGGATGCTCGAACTGCGCGTTGCTGCTGAGGCCCAGCCCATCGCTGTCCAGCGTGGCCTGGCCGGCGACACTGCGCAGCAGACCGTCTTCATAGGTCTGCTGTACCCCCGCGCTGGCGTACAGGCTGCGCCCGCCATCGGTGGCGGTACGGCTGCCAAGGCTGCCGCTGTAGCGACGCCCCTCCTGGCCCAGCGCGATGTTCAGGGTGAAGTCGACACCACGGTTGCGGCGCGTGCCGCTGCTGGCACTTGCCGGGCGGTCGAACACCGCAGCGCGCCAGGTCGCGTCGCTGCCGAACAGGGTCTGGCGACGACTGAAGGACAGGTCGAGCCCAACGCCGTTGCTGGTGCCACTGTGATGCGACATGCGCGCGGCAACGTAGCTGCCGTCACCGAGGCGATGGTTCATGCTCAGCGCACTGGTCTGCAGCCAGCCCGAGCGGGTCTGCGGCAGCTCGGCACCGGGCGGCAACGGCGGGTAGGCATTGTCACCGGGGCGGCGCCGCTCCTGCCAGCTGCGGTTGTGCGAGGCGATCACGGTGCCTTTGCCATGGCGCCACATGCCCTGCAGGTCCACGCCACTGCCGTGGTCGCCGCTGTAGGCGTTGGTGTAGAGGTTGGCGCGGTCGTTGACCTGCCAGTCCAGCGATCCAGCGACGGCATTCCCGCCATCCAGGTGCTGGGCAGACAGGCCGAGGATCGCACGCGGATGGGCCAGGTAATTGACGATGCCGCCTGCGGCAAAGGCGCCGGCATCGGGGTCCTCCAGGGTGTCCAGCAGGCTGTGCTGGACACCGGCGAACGCGCTGTAGCGCCAGCGGCGGCTCGGGTCGCGCCAGTTGCCCGGCTTGTGGATCACCGTGGTTTCACGCGAGCTTTCGCGTCCATCCTCGATGACCCGCAGTTCGACCTCGTAGATGCCGCCCGGCAGGCGACGGGTATCCAGCTCCTGCAGGCCCGGCTGCAATGGCTGGGTCTGGATCAGGCTACCGTCGCGGAACACCTCCACGGTGCCCTCGCGGTTGGCGGTCACGTACACCGGATACAGGCTCGGTGCGCGCGAATCAATGGCCAGGCTGTCCGATGAGCCGGCCATCATGCCCACGGTGGTGTGGCTGAACGAGCCGGGCGCACGCGGCTGGCGGGTGACGCCCTGGAAGTTGGGCAGGAAGTAACCCACGCGCAGGAAGTTGTCGCGGAATTCGCGTTGTGCGTAGAGGCTCTGTACCGACTGGCGCAGCTGCCCGGCTTCATCGCTGCTGCGGTCGACCTGATAGTTGCCGACCAGCGTCCAGTGTCCCAGGCTGCCCTGTGCGTCGAGCGCGTAGCGGCCGGCCGTAGCCACGCCCTGCCCTGCATAGGCGTTGAGCTGGTGGCGCAGGATCAGGCCGCGACTGCCGTGTTCAGGCAGCGCGAGGTGGCGCTGCTGCGTGGCGGCGCGCCCACCGTTCTCTGTGGCGATGGAAAGCAGCGAGCTCTCCAGGCTGTAGTGAACCCGCACCAGGCTGTCATTGCAGGCCTGTTCGCAGGCGCCCAACGGACGCGGTGCAGCCAACACCTTCAACCAGCGCTCGCGTTCGGCGGCCGGTTCGGTGCTGTCGTGGCTGTCGGTAAACTCCAACAGCGACAAGGCATTGTCACGGGTCAGCACGGCACGGGCATCGCCCAGGTACTGACCATCGCGTTCGACCCGTACCACCAGGGGTACGTCGAAGAAATGGTCACGGAAGTCATCGGGCAGCCCCCCAGCCTGGTCAAGCAGGGTGAGGCTTTCCAGTGCCGCAGGCGCAGCCTGCACTGCTGCAACGCTGCAATGGAGCATGACGGCGGTGGCGAGGGGAAGCAGACGCGGTGACATGGTCATTCCTGTGCATGAAGAAGGGGCGCGAGCGCGCCCCTCCTGTGGCAGCCGGAGCTGCCGGGGTGAAACATGCGCAGCTGCGCGATTACGGGGTGCCGCTCTCGAACATCATGAAAACGTTGCCCTGGTAGGTGCCCTGCACGTAGCTCTCGCCGGTGGGCGCAGCGGCGGTGATGGCAACCGCAGCGCGCTTGCTCGCGGCGGCTTCGGTCGGGGTGGCCACTTCAACCGCGTTGGCGGCACCGACCTGCAGGTCCTGGCCGGCGACGGCCACGGTCAGGTCGATGGCGTTGCCGGCGCTGGTCAGCATGGCTTCGGTGGTCAGGTAGGCGTTGATGGCGCCCAGGCCGCTCTTCATGTCGACCTGCTGCAGGATCGGATCCAGGCGCTGCGTCGCGATGTTCCAGCGCATGTTCTGGGTCTGGCCAGCCCAGTCGCCGACCGGCGAGATCTGCAGGCCGGTGGCGGACGGGACCGTGGCTTCAACCGTCACCTGGATGGGGAACTGCTCGGTGGCGGCCATGGCGGCAGCCGGGGTCAGGATCAGGGCAGCCGCAGCGGCCAGGACGGTGGTCTTGAGGTTCATTTTTCCTGCATCTCCAACGGAAAGGTGTCGCCTGGAGTCCGGCGACGGGACGGCGGTTCCGGGCGGAACCTAGCGGGTGAGCAGGACGTCCTTGCGGCTGTCCCCCTCAACGATCTGGAAGCGGTGCAGATGCCCGGTACTGCGAGCGAAGCGTTCGGTGCGCCCGGGCAGCAGGTGCACCTTGCGCGACGGGGAGCACTTGGCCGCCTTGTCCTGCGCACTGCACTGGCGGATGTCGTCGAGCACCACCGTGGTATTGCCGGCATTGCGCAGCTGCACGTGGTTGTCGTGCGTTTCGGTCTGCACGTCGTAGCGGGCCTGGTCGGGATGCACGATCACGAACACGCCATAGCCGGTCAGCACGTTGACGCCGGCCGAGAGCTCGTTGCGGTAGTCATCACGCTGCGCGTCGGTCAGCGCGAATTCGTCTTCGGACTGTGGCAGCACCGGCACGAAGCGCACGCGGTAGTAGCGTTCGGTGCTGCGATCCCCCTGCACCAGCAGGCGCGTGGCCTGTTGGCCCTGTGCCGGTACGATCAACCGCGACGGGCTGGCAATCAGTCCGGCGGCGGCAGCGGTGCCGGAGGTATCCACCGGGATCTCCTGATGGGTGCCATCCCCGGCGTAGCGCACTTCGCTGATCTGCACACGGACGAACGCCGTGGCATCGCCGGTATTGCGCACGCGCTTCAGCAGCGCCCCCTTGCCCGGCTCGGCATATTCGTACATCGCCCCCACATGGATGCTGGGTGCGGCCGCCTGCGCCGGATGAGGTGATGCCGTCATCGCCATGGCCATTGCTACCGCCAGCGCGGTGATCAGACGCTTCATCGAAGGGACTCCTGTTGTTGATGGGTCGATCACGAAAGCCGGTTGTCATAACCGTCTCGAATCGAGGGCGAAGCATAGGCAGCCGCCTCCTGTCGCCCTATGCAACTCGTTGCAAGACACCCTGAAATAAATTGCAACCGCGATTGGAATGACCAACAGATGCGTGCGAATGCATCGCCGCGTTGAATGGGAGCAGCTTAAAGTTCTGCTACGCCGCGCCACATTCAATATTCCTCAATGCGCTACTGCAATTTGTTGTAGCGGCGTCCAAACGAAAACGCCCCGCTGATGAGCGGGGCGTTTGCTGCTTCTCTTGACTTTGCTGCGCGCAGATCGTTACTGGGCAGCGTCCTGCCACTTGGCGACCTTGGCACGTGTCTGCGCCAGCAACGCATCCAGCGCCTTGCGGTCATACACGTGGCCACGCAGCACCACGGTGTTGATCGCGCGCGTGGCCTGGATATCCTGCAGCGGGTTGGCATCCAGCAGCACCAGGTCGGCGGCCTTACCTTCGGCGATGCCGCCGTAGCGGTCCAGCGTACCGAACCACGACGGACCCGCACGGGTTGCCGACGACAGCGCCTGCGCGGGAGTCAGGCCTTCCTTGACGAACAGGGCCAGCTCGTCATGCAGGCCGATACCGGGATAGTTGAAGGAATTGAGGAACCCCGCATCGGTACCGGCCATGACGGTCACGCCGGCCTGCTGCAGCATCGGCAGCACTTCCGCCACCTGGTGGTACTGCTGGTGGCGCTCGGCGATCTGCTCTGGACCCGCTTTGGCAGCACGTTCCACCCGCCACTGGTAAGTCGCCTGCAGCTTCGGGCCAATGTAGGCCAGGTAGGGATCGTTGGCGTGGTCATCCTGGTCCAGGAAGTCGAGGATGCGGCCGCCGTTGAGCGTGGGCGTGACATACACGCCCTTCGCCGCAAAGCCACGGTAGGCGGCCATGGCGGTCTCACGATCAAAGCCGGCATCAAGCCGCCGATTGGCCTCGGCACGATCAATGCGCTTGGCGGCGAAATCGGCGGCAATGGCGGCCTCGTCCTTGACCCCGGCCTTGTAGGCGTAGTCCAGGTGCTCGATCGAGCTGATGCCTGCGTCCACTGCCTGCTGCACGGTCAGCGCCATCGGGATGTGCCCGGACGCACGCAGGCCATTGGCGCGGGCGCCACGCACTGCAGCCAGGAACAGGGGCGGGGTCAGGGTGCTGTCGGTGATCTTGACGAAGTCGACCCGGTCGCGCTTGAGCTGGGCCAGCGCGGCATCGAGGTCGGCCTGGCTGCCGACCTCCAGCGTTCCTTTCCAGACCGGCTTGATGCCTTCGATCTTGGCGCCCGAACTGAACAGCTGCGGGCCTTCCAGGCTGCCGTCGGCAATCTGGCCACGCCACTGCAGCACCTGCGTGGGCAGGTCGCCAGAACAATCGCGGATGGTGGTGATGCCATGGGCGATGTACAGCGGCAGCAGCGCCTTGTTCTCTTCGACCAGCTCCGGTCCGCCGCCGAAATGCACATGCATGTCCCACAGGCCGGGGATCAGGAAGCGGCCCTTGCCATCGATGCGCTGCGGCGCTTTCCAGGCCTTGGCAATGCTGCGGTCGTCACCCACGGCGACGATGTCATTGCCGCGTACCACCACCGCCTGGTCGGCATGGGTGGTGGCCTGCTCGACATCCACCACGGTGGCATGCCGGATGATCAGGTCGGCCTGTTCGGCGGCGAGGACGCAGGGCGCCAGTGCAAGCAGCACCGGGAAGGCAGACAGCACAATGGGTTTCATGGCAACGTGGCAAAAAGGAGTACCTCCGCACCATACGGCGCGAAGGCATCCATTCACCAGTTAAATTTTGTCATGACGCGCATTACGGAATCGAATGCGCTCAGACCTCGCCCTGCATGGCCGGACGCGCCTGCACCTGCGCCAACCAGGCCGCCACGGCGGGATACGTGTCCACGCCGGCACCGACGTAGGTGCCATAGCCGACCACCTGCGCCACCACCAGGTCCACCAGCGAGTAATCGCCGCCCAGCATCCAGGGCTGTGAACCCAGCCGATCTTCCAGCAATCCCAGCAGCTCGGCGGCGCCCTGCCCTGCGGCGGCGGCCTGCGTACTGTCGCGCAACGGGCCTTCGCGGGTGGCCAGCATCAGCCGGTTGATCATCGCCGCGTAGGTCACATAGGCCCAGGCGCACCACGACAACGCCTGCAGCCGCTCCGGGGTGTCGGCCGCCGGCCACAGCCCGCGCGCCACGCCGAAGCGGTCACCCAGCCACAGATGGATGGCCAGGCCTTCGAAGATCGGCGTGCCATCCACCACCAGGCACGGCACCTTGCCGTTGGGGTTGATCGCCAGGTACTCCGGGGTGCGCTGCTCGCCGTTCCGGATGTCGATCCGCACCCGGTCATGGGCGACCCCCAGTTCGGCGAGCGCGCAGGCGACGGGGGTGGCACTGGACATGGGATGCCAATAGAAGACGACGGACATGTGGAACTCCTTGTGGGTTGTCGGTGTGGAAAGGTGCGCCGCCAGGGGGCCTTGCACCGTGGCCACAGGCTAGCCACCATTGCGGACAGATCCTGTCCTCGACAGGCGCGATGCTGCCGCCCATGCTGACCACCTCCGCTCGACTGCTGCGCCTGCTCTCGCTGCTGCAATCCCGGCCGCATTGGCCGGGCAACACACTGGCCGCGGATATCGGCGTGCATCCGCGCACGCTGCGCCGCGACATCGACCGCCTGCGCGAACTGGGCTACCCGATCCAGGCCAGCAGTGGCGTGGCCGGCGGCTATGCGTTCCGCGCCGGGCGCGCATTGCCGCCGCTGCTGCTCGACGATGAAGAAGCATTGGCCGCTGCGCTGGCCCTGCGCACTGCAGTGACCGGCACCATCAGCGGCATCGAGCAGACCGCGATTACCGCACTGGTCAAACTGGAACAGGTAATGCCGGCCCGGCTGCGACGCCGGCTGGATGCATTACGTACCGCGATCCTGCCGATCGACCAGGCCGGGCCCATGGTCGATGCCGGGCTGCTGGCCACCTTGGCCGGCGCCTGCCGCGACCAGCTGCAGCTTCGCTTCGACTATGCCGACCGCCAGGGACAGCCCAGCCAGCGGCTGGTGGAACCGCAGGGCGTGGTGCATGCCGAACGGCGCTGGTACCTGGTGGCTTGGGACACGCTGCGCGTGGACTGGCGCACCTTCCGCATCGACCGCATGACCAGTGCGGCAGAGGTGGGCGCGCACTTCCGCCCGCGCCCGTCGCCCGCCAATGGCGACCTGCGCGCGTTCGTGAGCCAGTCGCTGTCGCTGGGACCCTACGGGGACGAAGCGCGGGTGATCCTGCACGCCCCCATCGACATCGTGCGCGAACGCATACCGGCCTCGGCGGGCATGCTCGAAGCGGTGGATGCACAGCGCTGCCTGCTGCGGTGTGGCGCGCACCCGCAGGGCGCGGTGGTGTACTGGCTGCTCGCGCTGGAGCTCGAATTCGAGGTGCTGGGCCCGCCTGCGCTGCACGCGATGATGCAGGCCGCTGGCGCTCGCGTGGCGCGCAGCCTTGCACGCAGCGGGGCCGCCGCTGGCTAGGCACCCGCGTGCATGCTAGAACAGGCACCATTCGCTTTTTGGATACCGCCATGCCGCCCAGTGCACAATCGAATCGCGCCCTGTTCGAACTGGACCTGCTGCGGGCGATGGTGATGGTGGCCGACTGCGGCAGCTTCACCACCGCCGCCACGCGCCTGCATTCCACCCAGTCCACCATCAGCCAGAAGATCCGGCGGCTGGAGCAGTTGGCCGGGCACCCGCTGCTGGTGCGCGGCAACCGCGATGTGCACCCCACCGATGCCGGGCAGACGCTGCTCGGCATCGCGCGCCAGATGCTGGCCCTGAACGACCAGATGGGCGAAGCACTGGCCGGCGCCACGGTGGCGGTGACCGTCCGGCTGGGCGTGCCCGAAGACTTTGTCAGCCCCCGCACCACCGCCCTGCTGGGCCGCTTCACCCGCCGCCACCGGCAGGTGAAGCTGGAAGTCACCAGCGGCCTCAGCCGCGACCTCGCCAACGCCTACGACCACGGCGAGCTGGACCTGGTGCTGGTCAAACAGCGCCGCAACAGCCGCCAGGGCGTGGCCTGCTGGCATGAGCCGATGCGCTGGGTGGACAGTGCACGCAGCCCCTGCATCGGCATGGACCCGATTCCGCTGGTGACGTTTCCGCCGCGCGGGCTGTATCGCGATGAGTTGATCGCTGCCGTGGAAAGCATGGGCCGGCGCTGGCGGATCGGCTTCACCAGCTCCAGCCTCAGTGGCATCCAGGGCGCGGTGGCCGACGGCATGGGCATCAGCCTGCTGCCAGCGCGTGCCATGACCCGCGAACACCGCGCGCTCACCGCGCGCCAAGGCCTGCCGCCCATGGACGGCATCGAAATCGCGATGCTGCACCGTGACAACGCCGATCCGCTGGTGCTGGATCTGGCGTCGCAGTTCGCGCGACTGCTCGATCGCGAAAAACGGTGACGCGGATGCGCGCAGAGAGTGACGCACCTCTCGTACCGAGCATAGGAATAGTCCTAATCTGACATCAGACTATCTCCGCTGCGCGTTGAAGCGGTAAGAATGGCGCAAACCCCACGATTGCGTGCCTCCTTTGTCTCGACGCCATCCAGGCCCCGCATATGGACCGCTGCTGCCGTCCGTACTCAACATCGCCCTGCTGGATGACCACGATGTGGTCCGGCATGGCAGTTATGTACACCTGTCCACCGACCCGCGGTTCCATGTGGTCGGCAACCACGCCCACACCAGCTCCCTGATCAGCACCTTGCAACACCACCTGGTGGACGTGGCGGTGGTGGACTACACCCTGGGCGAAGGCGACCTGCAGGGCATGGAGCTGCTGCGCATGCTTCGACGCCGGTTCCCGCGCGTGCGGGTGTTGATGTTCTCGGCCAACGTACATCACGTGATGATCTCCAACACCATGGCCGCCGGCGCCGCGGGCGTGGTCTCCAAGGGCGAGACACTGGAAGCGCTGGCGCGCGCGGTCACCCGCGTGGCGGCCGGGCACACCCATGTGCCGGTCAACTACCGCGACGAACATGCCGAACACCGGTTGTCGCAGAGCGAGCGCGAAGTGCTGCAGCTGTGCCTGAGCGGCATGACCGTGACCGACATTGCCTTGCAGCGCAACCGCAGCATCAAGACCATCAGCACCCAGAAGCACGCGGCGTTCCGCAAACTCGGCCTGCGCACCGACCGCGACCTGTTCACCCTCCGCCACCAGCTGGCGGTGTGGTGAGCGGCAACTGGACCTGGGCCGGCGCCTTGACCGGGGTGCTGGTCGGCCTGCTGCTGCCTGTCACCCCGGGCAGCAGTGCCGAACCGCGGCTGGTCCGGGTGGCTGCCGACCCCTCCCAGCATGGGCTGCTGGCCAATGACAACCGCGCGGCGCGCGACACCAACCTGATCACCGGCTATGCGCAGCTGGTCGCCGAACAGGCCGGACTGGAATTCCGCGAGCAGCCGGTGGAATCGGCCACCGCCGCGCTGCAGGCAATCTGCGACGGGCGCGCCGATCTGATGCTGCTGCTGGGGCCGCTGGACAACGCGCCGTGCACGGCGTTGGCCGCATCACCGGCGTATTACCGCGGCCAGACCCTGATGGCCAGCCGCCACGCCCAGGCGCACCCGCCGGAATTCGCACACCTGCGCCGGGTGGCGGTGGTGCGCGGCACCCGCCTGGCCGAATGGCTGGGTGCCTACCACCCCCACCTGCAGGTGGTGGACCTGCCCAGCCTGCGTGAAGCGCTGTCCGCCGTGGAAGCCGGCGTGGTGGACGCGGCACTGGACCTGGATGTGGCAATGCGCCCCGTGGTGCGCCGCGAATTCGGCAACAGCCTGCTGCTGCATGGCGGGCCTTCCACCTTGCCAGGCAGTCTGCACCTGGTGGTGCGCCACCGCGATCGCGCCCTGCTCGATCAGATCCATCAGGCGATGCGCTCGATCAGCCCGCAGGAACACGCGATGCTGATGCAGCGCTGGACCAAAGCCACGTACCTGAGCGGGCCGTCGCTGCAGGTGATGTCGCAGCACTTTCGCTGGGAACTGCTGGCCGGCGCGCTGATCCTGCTGGCCCTGCTCACCGCCGGGGTGTGGATGCGCGTGGCACAGCAGTCGGCGCGGCGCAGCGAACGCCAGCAGGCGCGCTTCATCGCCGTGATGAGCCACGAAGTGCGCAACGCCGCGCAGGCACTGGTCACCTCGGTGGATCTGCTGCACCAGTCGGGCCTGGACCAGGGCCAGCGGCAGCTGGTGAACGCCGCACGCAATGCGGGGGCCGGCCTGCGTCATCTGCTCGGCCACGCGCTGGACTATTCACGCCTGGCCACCGGCGAGTACCACCCCACCCCCGGCTGGCAGGACGTGCGCCAGCTGGCGCGTGACTGCCTGGCGGTGGCCCGCCCTGCGGCCGAGGCCAAAGGCCTGGCCATCACCCTGCTGCAGGACACCGACCCGCTGCCCCGGATGTGGCTGGACGGTGACGCGCTGCGCCAGGTGCTCAGCAACCTGCTGGGCAACGCGGTGAAGTTCACCGACCTGGGGCACGTGGACGTGACCCTGTCGCTGCACCTGGACCAGGACAGCGCACACCTGGGGCTGTCGGTTCGCGATACCGGCATCGGCATCCCGGCCGCGCTGCACGACACCGTGTTCAAGCCTTTCGCGCAGGCGCACGACAGTCATTCGCGGCAGATGGGCGGTGCCGGGCTCGGCCTCTCCATCTGCCAGGATCTGGTGCGGGGCATGGGAGGCACGGTGCAGCTGCGCAGCGCTCCCGGCGAGGGCAGCTGCTTCGAGGTGCGCTTGCCGGTGGTGATCGAAGCCACCGGCCCCTGCTCGGGGGAGCAGCCGCTGGCCGGGCGTACCCTGTTGCTGGTTGAAGACCACGCATTGAATCGCACGGTGGTCTGTCGGCAGCTGGAGACGCTGGGCGCCTCGGTGAGCAGCTGCGCCGACGGCGCCAGTGCACTGCACTGCCAGGCCGCCGAACCCTGCGGCATCGTGCTGCTCGATTGCGTGCTCGACGACATGAGCGGTTACGAGCTGGCCGTGCAACTGCGACAACTGGAGCGCCGCCACGGGCGTACGCCGGCCGTACTGGTGGCAGTGTCTGCCAATGATTCGGCCGCGCACGTGGAACGCTGCCTCGCCTGCGGCATGGACGCGGTGCTGTGCAAGCCGCTGGATATCGGCCAGCTGCTCCGGGCATTGCAGGTGGAGACGCAGGGGAACACAGAGCGGCTGGCAAGCCCGACCAGCAGCGCAACCGACCCCATCTGGACCGAGATCCTGCAATCGCTGCAGGAAGAGCAGATGGCGCTGCATGACGCCCTGCGCGACCGGGCCGCAACCGCCCTGCGGAACCACGCGCATCGGCTGGCCGGCGTGCTGCAGATGCTGGGGCAACCGGATCTGGCCGCGATTGCCGGCGACCTGCACGAACTGGACCTGGACGAAGCCGGCGACTGGCTGGACGCCCAGCGGCTGCTGGGTTACCTGCGCCCAGCCCTCGCCGGCCTGGCAGGCGGGACGATCATTTCAGCTGCAGGGGATAGCGCTGCCACAGCACGTGCACCAGGAACCCGGTGAGCTCGGCATCCTTTGCGCTGATCGCCGCACGGATCTTGTCCAGCAGCACCATGTCGCTGCAGGTGCGCACATCGGCGTGGTCGGCCTGCCCGGCACGGCGGGCCCGGTAGCGGGCCGCACGCTGCGCATCGGTCATGGCGTAGCCGAACGTGGGCGGACGGCCGCGC
Source organism: Stenotrophomonas sp. CCNWLW57 (assembly GCF_037203925.1). Classification (NCBI taxonomy): domain Bacteria; kingdom Pseudomonadati; phylum Pseudomonadota; class Gammaproteobacteria; order Lysobacterales; family Lysobacteraceae; genus Stenotrophomonas; species Stenotrophomonas sp. CCNWLW57. Next base: position 387,670 of record NZ_JBBCBJ010000005.1, on the reverse strand, counting down.
TTGCGCGGCAGCATCAGCTCCAGGGTGCCGGGGTCTTCTTCATCACGCATGACGGACGGGGAACGCAAACGGGGCGCGAACAATATCGTGAGATGTAACGGAAATCCAGCAGAAATACGCGGAATCGATCACCGCGCGAGCGTGGACTCCGCCAACCGCGCGCCCAACCACACCAGCGCAAATCCCGCCACCAGACTGATGCCCAGATACGTCGGCATCACCCAGCCGCGTCCGTTGCGGACCAGCAGCACTGCCTCCAGCATCATCGACGAGAACGTGGTCAGCCCGCCGATGATGCCGACGATGGCGAACGCGCGCCAATACAACGCCGCGCTGCCGCGGGTCTGCAGCCAGACCACCACGTAGCCGACCGCGAACGCGCCCACCAGGTTCACCGTCAGCGTGCCCCAGGGGAAGCCGTTGCCGAACTGGCGCAGCATGGCGTCGCCGATGATGAAACGCAGCGCCGCGCCGAGCGCGCCGCCGGCCATCACCAGCCCCAACTGCTGCCACCACGTGCTGAAGCCCCCCATCAGTCGCTGCCCTTGCGCGCCCGCGCCTGCTCGCGCTCGGCACGCAGCCGGTCGAGCTTTTCCTTCAGCTTGATTTCCAGGCCGCGCGCCACCGGTTGGTAATACACCCGCTCGCCCATCGCATCCGGGAAGCCGGTCTGGTCCAGCGCGATGCCACCTTCGGCGTCATGGTCGTACTGGTAGGTCTTGCCGTAACCCAGTTCCTTCATCAGTTTGGTCGGCGCGTTGCGCAGGTGCAGCGGCACCTCCTGGGTGCCGGTCTCGCGCACTTCCTGCTTGGCCAGGTTGAAGGCGGCATAGCCGGCGTTGGATTTGGCGGTGCTGGCCAGGTACAGCACCAGCTGGGCGAAGGCCAGCTCGCCCTCCGGGCTGCCCAGCCGTTCGTAGATGTCCCAGGCTTCCAACGCCATCGACTGCGCGCGTGGGTCGGCCAGGCCGATGTCCTCGATCGCCATGCGGGTCAGGCGCCGGGCCAGGTAGGAGGGATCGCAGCCGCCATCGAGCATGCGCGTCAGCCAGTACAGCGCCGCATCCGGATTGGAGCTGCGCACCGACTTGTGCAGGGCCGAGATCTGGTCGTAGAACTGCTCGCCCCCCTTGTCGAAGCGGCGGGTGCGGTCGGCCAGCACCTGCACCAGCATCTCCGGACTGATCCGCCCGCCTTCACCGCCCGCCAGTTCCGCGGCGATCTCCAGCAGGGTCAGACCGCGCCGCACATCGCCGTCGGCGGCGGTCGCGATCTCCAGCAGCGCTTCGGGCGTGACCTGCAGCGCCTCGGCGCCGAGCCCGCGTTCCTTGTCCTGCAGCGCCCGCTCCAGCGCCTCGACGATGTCGGCCGGCGACACCGCTTCCAGCACGTGCACGCGGCAGCGCGACAGCAGCGCCGAATTGAGCTCGAACGAAGGATTTTCCGTGGTGGCACCGACGAACACGATGGTGCCGCGCTCGATATGCGGCAGGAACGCATCCTGCTGGGCCTTGTTGAAGCGGTGCACTTCGTCCACGAACAGCACGGTGCGGCGGCCTTCGGCGAAGCGCTGGGCCGCTTCGGCCAGCACCACCCGGACCTCGGGCAGGCCCGAAAGCACGGCGGAGATGGCACGGAATTCGGCGTCGGCGTAGTGCGCCAGCAGCAGGGACAACGTGGTCTTGCCGCAGCCTGGCGGCCCCCACAGGATCATCGAGTGCACATGCCCGGACTCGACCGCCCGGCGCAGCGCGCTACCCGGGGCGAGCAGGCGTTTCTGCCCCACCATCTCATCGAGGGTCTGCGGGCGCATGCGCTCGGCAAGCGGGCGCATGCTGTCCCGATCCACCGTCAGCAGATCGGGTTCATTGAATGTCGTTCGGTTTCTGGCCACGCCACTATTGTATGACCGAATGACGCAGCGCCGGGCCCTGCCCGGCTGCGTCAGTTGCCGATGACGTCGGTGCCCTTCGGCGGCGTGAACGTGAAGGTGGCTTTCGGGAACGCCGGGTTCCGCTTCCAGTCCTTGAACGAGATCACCGTGCGCTGGTTCACCGCATCGGTCACTTCCATGCGGGCCAGGCCCTGCGCGTTGAAGCCCAGCGCGGCGTACTGGAACGACGTTTCGGTTTCACGCTTCGGGGTCAGCGACAGCCACTGCAGGCCATCGCGCGGCGCGGCCTCTTCGCTGACGTCGTACTGCTTTTCCAGCAGCGCCGGGGTGATCAGCGCGATCAACGGGCTGTTCTGTTCCTCGGCGCCCTGCACCCGCTTGGTCGCCTGCTGCAGGTCCGGCTCGTACACCCACACATTCCTGCCGTCGGCAATGATCAGCTGCTCGTGCGGCACCTTGTACTCCCAGCGGAACTGGTTCGGCACCGACAACGCCACGCTGCCACTGGTGGTTTCCTTCACCTTGCCCTTGCTGTCGAACACCTTCTGCTCGAACTTGCCGTCCAGGCCTTTCAGGCCCTTGGTGAACGTGGTCAGCTCATCGCGGGCGCCGGCCCAGGCAGACACCGACCCGACACTGGCGCAGACCAGCGTGGCGGCGACAAGACAGCGGCGGAAAGTGCTCTGCATACGGGTATCCAATGAAGGTGGTAAGGATGGCCGGCAGTGTGCCGAGGTCATCCTGAATGGGGGGTCAGGGGACGGATTGCACCGTGCGCAGGTCGCCGTAGACCACCTGCCCGCGGAAGCCGCGCCGCACCTGCTGGTACAGCTCGCGGAACGCAGCATAGTCGCCCGGCTGGCACAGCGCATCCGCGCCGCGCACCGCGTTCTGGTGCAGGCGGTGGCGGGCGACGATGGCCTGCCCTTCGCGGCGCCACTCAAGCGCGTACTCCCCGGCCGCATTACGGAACTGCTGGTTGCGGGGCATCGCCACGATAGGCACCCCGGCCGGGAACTCCAGCCGGTAGGTTTCTTCGCGCAGGGTGTCGTTGCAGTAGAACGGGGTGGCGTTGTCCGGCGCTGAAGTGGTGGTGTAGATGTCACGGAACGACTCACCACCGGGCGGGTCCGGCAGCACCATGCCGCCGACTACGCCGAAATCGACGTAATCCCGGGCGTGGAAGTCGTAGCGGTAGTTGAACGGCCGGGTCAGGTCCTGCGGGTCGCCCAACAGGGTCAGCGTGCCGCTGCCATCGAAGCCGGACGAGGCCATGATCGATTCCTCCACCCGCGCCCGGTTCTGCGCGTTGAGGCGGGCGAACGCGCCGCGCATGCCGATCTCGCCCACTTCGCGCGGCTGCTGCACGGTCTGGCCCTGCAGGTTGCCGTCCGGGTCGAAGCGGAAGGTCACCTCGAAGCCGCTGCCGTTGCGCGCGGCATCGTTGGCCGGGGTGCGTGCCACCCTGGCCTGGCGCGTATGCAGCACCGGCGCACCGAGGTCGCCGTCGGGCAGCTGGCCAAAGCGCGCATAGGCGCTGGTGGAATCCAGGTACAGGTCGAACTCGGGGATGTAGGTGATGGCGTGGTTGAACCGCCCCAGCAGGGGAATGTCCGGCAGGGTCGGGCCGCCGCCAGCACCAATCAGCACCGGGGTGCTGTCGATGCCGCGCGCAGCCAGCAACGCTTCCAGGATCACCACATGGTCCTTGCAGTCGCCGTAGTGGTTGTCGAGGATGCTCTGCGCCGGGTTCGGCTCCAGCCCGCCGTTGCCCAGGTAGACCGCCACGTAGCGGATGTTCTGCGACACCCAGCGGTACAGCGCGGCGGCCTGTTCACGGCGGTCCACGATGCCGCGGGTGACCTCGTCGGCCAGCGCCTGGATCCCCGGGGTCACCCGTGCCGCCTCGCCACCCTTGAGCTGGTAGGCCTGCGCCACCTGCGCCCAGTCGCGGTAGGTGCTGGCCATGATGGTCGGGCTGAATTCCCACGGCGCTGCAGTCCATATCTGCACCGGCATCGGGTCCGGGCGGCGGTAGCGCCAGGCCCAGGTCGCCTGCCCGTTACGGATCACGGGTTTCTGGTTGCCCTGTACGCCCCGCTGCTGCACGTACATCGGCAGGGAGGCCGGCGCGCTCAGGGTGACCTGCGCATCGTCGTACTGCGAGAACCCGCTGAAGGTTTCCCACAGGCTGAAGTAGCCCGGGAAGTACGGCTGGGTCTGGGTGCGGCGGGTCTGGTAGACCACCCGGGTGCCCGGTGCCAGGTTGGGGAACACCACCACCCGCACCTTGCGGTCGGCGTACATGGCCGCCGCGGCGCTGGAATAGCTTTCCTGGGTGTAGATGCGGTCGGCCGGCACGTCACGGCGCTGGCCGTCGGCGGTCAGGGTGTAGGCCGACAGCACCTCCAGCGTTTCCATCTTCTCGCTGTAGCTCAGCCGCACCTGGCTGAACTGCTCCACCGCTGCCTTGGTCTTGAGCAGGATGTCGTAGGACTCGGTCTGCACGTTGCCGGCGTCAGCGCGCACCACGTAATCGGCGCGGTAGCTGACGAAGCTGAAGTTGTTGCTGGCCTGGGTATCGCTGGGGGCGGCCGGCGGGGCCGGTGCCGGTGCCATCGCAGGCGCCGGAACCGGGGCCGGGGCGACCGCCTGGGCCGACACCAGCAGGGGCGCCAACGCCAGCGCGCACGCGGTCATCCATGTCATGCGGATCATTGCGGTTCCGGCGTTACTTCGGCGGGGGCGGCGCAAGCACGCTGCGGTCGCCGTTGTGTTCGGGTGGGCTGACCACGCCGGCCATCTCCATGGCTTCGATCAGACGCGCGGCGCGGTTGTAGCCGATCTTCAGCCGGCGCTGCACACCGGAAATCGAGGCGCGGCGGGTTTCGGTCACGATCCGCACAGCTTCGTCGTACAGCGGATCCGATTCATCCCCTGCCGCCCCGCTGGACTCGGGCAGGCCACCGGCACCCACCACCACGCCATCGCCCATCATCTGCACTTCGTCCAGCACGCCGCTGATGTAGTCGGCCGGGCCGCTGGCCTTGAGGTGTTCGACCACGCGGTGCACTTCCTCGTCGGAAACGAACGCACCGTGCACACGGTCAGGCAATGCGGTGCCGGGCGGCAGGTACAGCATGTCGCCGTGGCCCAGCAGCGTTTCGGCGCCGGACTGGTCCAGGATGGTGCGCGAATCGATCTTGGAGCTGACCTGGAAGCCGATGCGGGTCGGGATGTTGGCCTTGATCAGGCCGGTGATCACATCCACCGACGGACGCTGGGTGGCCAGGATCAGGTGGATGCCGGCCGCACGCGCCTTCTGTGCCAGGCGCGCGATCAGCTCTTCGACCTTCTTGCCGACAATCATCATCATGTCGGCGAATTCGTCGATGAAGATGACGATGAACGGCAGCGTTTCCAGCGGGCGCGGGGCTTCGCCCAGCTCCGGGTTCGGCTTGAACAGCGGGTCCATCAACGGCTGCCCGGCGTCTTCGGCGTCCTTGACCTTCTTGTTGAAGCCGGCCAGGTTGCGCACGCCCACCGCGCTCATCAACTTGTAGCGCCGTTCCATTTCGGCCACGCACCAGCGCAGGCCGTTGGCGGCTTCCTTCATGTCGGTGACCACCGGCGCCAGCAGGTGCGGAATGCCCTGGTAGACACTCAGTTCGAGCATCTTCGGGTCGATCATCAACATCCGCAGGTCTTTGGGCGAGGCCTTGTACAGCAGGCTCAGCACCATGGCGTTGACCGCCACCGACTTGCCCGAGCCGGTGGTACCGGCCACCAGCAGGTGCGGCATGCGCGCCAGGTCGGCCACGGTCGGACGGCCGGCAATGTCCTTGCCCAAGGCCAGGGTCAGCGGGCTGGCCGACTTGTCGTACTCCTTGGAGCGCAGCAGTTCGGACAGGTAGATCATTTCGCGGGTGACGTTGGGGATCTCAAGACCCACCACCGACTTGCCCGGAATCACATCCACCACGCGCACCGACTTGACCGACAGGCCGCGGGCGATGTCCTTGTCCAGCGAGCTGATCTGGCTGACCTTGATGCCCGGTGCCGGCTCGATCTCGAAGCGGGTGATCACCGGGCCGGGATATGCGCCGACCACCTGCGCGTCGATGCGGAAGTCCTTGAGCTTGAACTCGATCTGGCGCGACAGCGTTTCCAGCGTCTCCTCGTCGTAACCCTTGGGCTGCGGCTTGGGATCATCCAGCAACGCCAGCGGCGGCAGGTCCGAGCCATCGCCATTGACGCCGCGGAACATCGGAATCTGGGTTTCGCGCTTGGCGCGGTCGCTCTTTTCCAGCACCGGCTCCGGACGCGGCTCGATCTTGACCGGCTCGCGCTTGGCGCGCACCTCGGCGTCCACCTTGCGCACTTCCTGGCGTTCCTCGCGCATGGCGCGGGTCTGCTGCCACTCGGTGGCCTGTTCCTTCTTCTTGCTGAGCAGCGGCGGCAGCGCCAGCACCGCGCGGCCGATCTTCTCCATCACCACGAACCACGAAATGCCGGTGGCCAGGGTGATCGAGGCCAGCAGCAGCACCAGCACGAACAGGTTCGCGCCGAGCGCGCCGAACCCGGCACTGAGCGAATTGCCCACCAGCCGGCCGAGGATGCCGCCGGCATGGCCCACATCGCCACTGAACAGCCGCAGGTGCAGGAAGCCGGTGCCGGCAATCAGGAAGCCAACCAGGCCGACCAGCCGCAGCGCCGGGTCCAGGTCGTGCTCGCCCTTGCTCTCACGCTTGAGCCCGAACATGGCGAACCACGCCAGCGCGCCCAGCACGATCGGCAGCAGGAACGCCATGTAACCGAACAGCTGCAGCAGCACGTCGGCCACCCAGGCGCCGACCCGGCCGCCCATGTTGTGGATGGGCGCCACCACGCTGCCGGTGTGCGACCAGCCCGGGTCGCTTGCCGAATAGGTGAACAGACTGGCGACCAGATACAGCAACGCCGGGGCGATCGCGATCAGGCCGAGGTCGCGCCACAGGCGCTGCCGACGGGGATTTTCGACCGGCGCCGCAGCCGCAGCACGGCGCGACGCCGCTTTGCCGTCGGGAGACTTGGATCGTTCCGGGACCTGTTTCGCCACCTTAGACCAGACCTTGGGAATGCACTGTTAGTGCTTGATAATAAACGACTGACGGCACGCCAACCACCACCGGCTGGGTTGCGCCGTTCCACCGCTCGCCTTGAATCGGGCGACCCCTGCCGCCACTCTATGACCTGTCTTGGACGCCGGGCAATCTTTCCCCAGCGCCCCGCCCCATCATCTCTTTGCGAGTCTACATGAGCAATTCCAAGCCTTCCCGCCACCAGAAGCTCGTCATCCTCGGTTCCGGCCCGGCCGGCTGGACGGCAGCGGTCTACGCCGCCCGCGCCAACCTGAACCCGGTGGTGATCACCGGCCTGCAGCAGGGCGGCCAGCTCATGACCACCACCGAAGTGGACAACTGGCCGGGCGACGCCCACGGCCTGATGGGCCCGGACCTGATGGCGCGCATGCAGGCCCACGCCGAGCGCTTCGAGACCGAAGTGATCTTCGACCACATCCACACCGCCGATGTGACCCAGCGCCCGTTCAAGCTGATCGGCGACAGCGCCGAGTACACCTGCGACGCGCTGATCATCGCCACCGGCGCCACCGCCAAGTACCTGGGCATTCCCACCGAAGAGGCCTTCAAGGGCCGCGGCGTGTCGGCCTGCGCCACCTGCGACGGCTTCTTCTACCGTGACCAGGACGTGGTCGTGGTCGGCGGCGGCAACACCGCCGTGGAAGAGGCGCTGTACCTGTCCAACATCGCCCGCAAGGTCTACCTGGTCCACCGCCGCGACACCCTGAAGGCGGAAAAGATCATGCAGGACAAGCTGTTCGCCAAGGTCGCCTCGGGCAAGATCGAAACCGTGTGGCACCACCAGGTGGACGAAGTGCTGGGTAACGAAGCCGGCGTCACCGGCGTGCGCGTGAAGTCCACCCTGGACGGCAGCACCCGCGACATCGACGCCCACGGCTTCTTCGTGGCCATCGGTCACCACCCCAACACCAGCCTGTTCGAAGGCCAGCTGACCATGAACAACGGTTACCTTGACATCCGCTCCGGCCTGGGCGGCAACGCCACCCAGACCTCGGTGGAAGGCGTGTTCGCCGCCGGCGACGTGGCCGACCAGCACTACCGCCAGGCCATCACCTCGGCCGGCTTCGGCTGCATGGCCGCGCTGGACGCGGAGCGCTACCTGGATGCCAAGGGCGAGCTGAGCTGATCAGCGGCACCTGAAGCACCCGAAGAAGGCCGGCGCCCAGCGCCGACCTTCTTCGTTTCTGGTCATACACAACTGTTTGCAATGCTCACCAGACGACCTTAAGGCTACGCTGTACAGGTGAAGCATCGGCGCATCGACAAGCACCTCGGAGCCAGACAACTGTGACAGAGAAGATCGATACACAAGCGTTCGACGTAGCAGATCATCTACGCACCCCCGAAGAAATGGCGGCCTATCTAGATGCCTGCATCCTTGAGAGTGACGGCGACCCTGCGTTCATCACCAAGGCGCTAGCGGACATTGCCCGCGCCCAAGACTGAGTCACACTTGTTCTGCGAAAGCCGGCGCACCTCGCCGACCTTCTGCATGTCAATGGAGCTGCTAAATCAACTGCTGCTCTCACATGTCATCCAGTGCTCGACGGGGCCGGAACTGACGCCGTCGGCATCGCGCATGACCGTGCTCCAGTTGACCATGCCGTAGCCGCTCCCTTCGCAGGACATCTGCACCTTGATGGGTGAGGCAGACGCCTCCGTAATCGTCTTCACTTCCGCCCTGCAGGCGCCCGGCTGGGTGCAGTAGACAGGCGTGAAGGTGAGGGTTACCGGGAACTGTGGATGGCCTTCGAAACGAACGCTGGTCTCTGCCGCCCCATTCGCAGGAACAGTAACGCGATCAATCTTTGACAGGGCCAGCGGCGTACAGTCCTTGCCATCACGGAACAGACGGTGGCCCTTCTCAACCCCCTTCATCGAAGCCGCACGGAACACCGGGTCCAATAGTGCCGCCGCATCTTCCGGATGCGTATGGAACGCCGTCTCGACGATGATGGAGGGCATGGTGGCCAGACGGTTTTCGCCCTTATCCTCGGAATGAGGCGCAGGCGCTACGACGAACGACTCGTAGCCGGGAGTACTTTGAATCAGTTCTTTCATTGCACATAGAACGCTCGCTCCCAGCGCTGCATCTGAGGGGCGCCCGGGCTGGACGATGACACGGGCACCCCTTGCCGTACCGTGATCATCTGCATTGCTGTGCAGGTGGATGGCGAATTCTGCACCCAGATGATTGGCAAGCAGTGGTCGAGTGTTGATGTCCTCTTTGTACTCGCGATCACTTGCAGCACTCCCTTCATGGGTATTCCATATCTCAGGATTGCCCGGGTACTGCGCCGCGACCGAATAGCGCGCAGCCATCCGCCACCACTCCTGCCCACTCTCCGGGTGAGTCCCCATCCCATCTTGGACGCGAGGCCGGATCACAGGCATCTGAGAGCGAAGTTCGATGACGCTTTTCAGCTCAGCGGCATAGGTGGGCGTCAGCATGCCCTCCATCACGCCGTTATGGGGGTCTCGTTGCGTCTTCCATGCTCGGTCCTTGTGGTCGAAGTAGTATCCATGCCCTGCCGCCACGAATGCCACGCCAGACCCCGCGACCTGCCCCGATCGCTCTCGTTCCTGCTTTTCACGGCGGATGCGCTCCCCGGCCTTTCGAGCCGCATCATCCTCCTGCTTGACCTCTGGAAAATAGTGGTAGACGTCGAATCCACCGTAAAGGTATTTGACCTGCGAAACATGCAGGAATCGATCGGTGACTGACAACAGCGCGTTGTTGATGATGCTGCGTTGATCTTCAAATGCAGGGCCGTAGTCCTGCGGGATGAACCCGCGATCCAGGTTCACGGTGATGACCTTTTGCGAAAGATCCACCGACGCACTGACATGCCTGCTTCTCGCCTGCCCCTCAAGCAGCTCTATACGCCCCACCAGATCGCTGGCTGCACGCGTGAGGAGCATATCCAGCTCCATATTGCTTTCTGGCGCCAAGACCTCAATTGCATGAAGCGGGGTCGGGGCGAAGCCGCAACACGCGCCGACGGCAAGCATTGAAGCGGAGAAGAGACGGTTGAGGCCACTGCACTTGATCACGACGAAGCTCCTGAGTCGACTGAGATTCGCGCCAACAGTTCGGCGCGACTTGAAATCTCCTCCCTTCAAGGCCACACGAACGCGCGCCAACGCACGCTTCCCGGCGTTTACTGAACGACTTTCTTATCGGTTACCTCAAGCCGATCAACGCCGCCTAAAACACCCCGTTTTCCATCGGCCTGCCCTATCCTTCAGCCATGCCCGATATACGCTTCCTTCATCGCCTCACCGACCTGCCCGCCGCCGACTGGGATGCGCTGCACGACGGCCGCAACCCGTTCGTCAGCTACGCGTTCCTGCAGGGGCTGGAGGAACACGGCTGCCTGCGTGCGGAATGGGGCTGGCGGCCACGCCACTTCACTCTGTGGGAGAGCGCCCAGCTGATCGGGGCGGTACCGGGTTACCTGAAGGACAACTCGCATGGCGAGTTCGTGTTCGATCACGCCTGGGCCAACGCCTATGCCCGCCACGGGCTGGCGTATTTCCCGAAGTGGCTGGGCGCAGTTCCGTATTCGCCGGTGAGCGGGCCGCGCCTGCTGGCGAAGGATGCGGAAACCGCTCGCACGCTGGTGGAGACCCTGCGCGCCGAAGTCGCCCGCATGGGCTGGTCGTCGGCGCACGTGAACTTCCACCTGGCTGAAGACGACGCCGCGTTCGGGCCGGACTGGCTGCTGCGCGAAGACATCCAGTTCCAGTGGCACAACCCGGGCGACTGGACCGACTTCAGCAGCTTCCTGGCCGCGATGGACCACAAGCACCGCAAGAACATCCGCCAGGAGCGCGCCAAGCTGGCCCGCACCGGGGTGAGCTACCGGATCGTGCACGGCGATGAAGCCACCGACGCCGACCTGCAGGCCATGCACGACTTCTACCTGCAGACCTTCAGTGAGTACGGCAATTCGCCGGCACTGACCCTGCCCTTCCTGCAGCACCTGGCCACGGCGATGCCGCGCCAGCTGGTGATCTTCCTGGCCATGCTGGAGGGCCAGCCGATCGCCGGCGCGCTGTGCCTGCGCGGTGGCGACACCCTGTACGGGCGCTACTGGGGCGGCGCCACCCTGCCCGGCCTGCACTTTGAAACCTGTTACTACCAGGGCATCGAATACTGCCTGCGCGAAGGGCTCGCCCGTTTCGAGCCCGGCGCGCAGGGTGAACACAAGCTGGCGCGCGGCTTCCTGCCGCACCCGGTGCGCAGCCGGCACTGGCTGGCCGAGCCCGCGTTCGCCGCCGCCCTTGCAGGCTGGTGCGCGCAGGAGCGCGAGGAAGTGCAGCGCTATGCGCAGCTGCTGGCCGAGCACACCCCCTTCAAAGCCATCGAGTCCGCATGAGCCGGCATCTGCCCTGGCGACTGGACGACCGGCCCGACGCCCCCTTCCCGCCAGCCGAGAGCGCGCTGCGCGATCCCGATGGCCTGCTGGCACTCGGCGGCGACCTCTCACCGGTGCGCCTGCTCAATGCCTACGCCGGCGGCATCTTTCCGTGGTTCTCGCAGGGCCAGCCGCTGCTGTGGTGGTCGCCGGACCCGCGCATGGTGTTCCGCACCGAGGGCGTCCACCTGTCCTCGCGCTTCCGCCGCAGCCTGCGCGCCAGCAGCTGGGTGCTGCGTGCCGATACCCGCTTCCGCGAGGTGATCGAGGCCTGCGCGGCCAGCCCGCGCCCGGGGCAGGACGGGACCTGGATTACCCGGGACATGATCGAGGCCTATGTGGCGCTGCATGCCCTCGGCTTCGCCCATTCGATCGAGGTGCTGGACGGCGACCGGCTGGTGGGCGGGATCTACGGGGTGGCCATCGGCCGGATGTTCTTCGGCGAAAGCATGTTTAGCGCGGCCAGCGGCGGCTCCAAGGTGGCGCTGGCCGGGTTGGCCCACCGGCTGTCGTCGTGGGGGTGGCCATTGATCGATGCACAGGTGGAAAACGACCACCTGCTGCGGATGGGCGCCGAGCATTGGCCGCGGGAGCGGTTCCTGGGGGTGGTGCGGGAGCAGGTGCAGGCCGCAGCGCCGCCCGGGGGGTGGACGGAGCGGTTTGGCGACGTTTCCGCCGCATCATTGGCCTGAGGCGGACGGTTAACGCAATCTTTGCATCCCGGGGGAGATGCGCGTAAAATGCCCGCTCTTAAGGCCAGCTCGGCCGTTTATAGAACTGCACAGGACTACATGTCGAAAGACGACTCCATCGAGTTCGAAGGCACCGTCAGCGAGACGCTGCCGAACACCACTTTCCGCGTTCGACTGGAAAATGGGCATGAAATCATCGCCCACATCTCCGGCCGCATGCGCAAGAACTACATCCGCATCCTGACGGGCGACCGTGTCAAGGTTGAAATGACGCCCTACGACCTGACCAAGGGTCGCATCACCTACCGCATGAAGTAAGCGGCAGGGCGGCTTCTCCGGAAGACGCGATCAAAGGCCGGCCCTGCGCTGGCCTTTTTGCGTGGGCGCCATTCAGCTGTGCCCACCGTGCCGGCAGTCACCCTGCCCCACGGCACCCTGACATCAGTCAGCCTGCCTTGATGCAGATTCGCCACCGGCCGAACGCAGGCACTGTGGTCTACGGTCCACTCCGGATCGTGACCCACTGGCCCCCGCCATGAAGACCCTGATCGCGCTTTGCCTGTTGGTTGTTTCCAGCGCAGCCGCTACGGCATCGGCGCAGACTGCGCCAGCTGCCGCCACCCCGGCGGCCTCCGATTGCATCACCCTGTCCAGCGACCAGCAGCTGGTCCGCAAGGGCGCCGATCGCAGCATCCTGCTGCGCAACGGCACCGATCACTACATCGTCCATTTCCAGAACAGCTGCAGCCAGGCCAGCTTCTCGCGAAAGCTGGAGTTTGCCACCCCCAGCAACGAGGGCCAGCTGTGCGGGGCACGCGCCAGCAAGCTGCGCACCGACACCGGCAGCTGCGATGTCGCCCGGCTTGAGCCGATCAGCGCAGAGGCGTTCGCATCCCGCGCCAAGCGCTGAGCGAGGCCCAACAAAAACGCCCCATCCGGGGCGTTTTTGCGTTCAAGAAGCCACGGCCAACGGTCGTGGCCTACCGGTCATTCGACCGTTGCCGGCAGCAGCCGCTCCGGCTCGGCCTGCGCTTCGACGAACAGCTCGTCGTCGCGCACGTCGATGCTGACCCGGCCGCCATTGACCAGCTTGCCGAACAGCAGCTCGTCGGCCAGCGGCCGCTTGACCTTGTCCTGGATCACCCGCGCCATCGGCCGGGCACCCATCAGCGGGTCGAAGCCGTGGCGGGCCAGCCAGTCGCGCGCGGTCGGGGTGGCCGACAGGCTGACGTGCTTTTCCTGCAGCAGCATTTCCAGCTCGATCAGGAACTTGTCCACCACGCGCAGGATGTGCTCGAAGCCCAGCGGCTGGAACTGCACCACCGCATCGAGGCGGTTGCGGAATTCCGGCGTGAAGCTCTTGCGGATGATCTCCATCGCGTCGGTGGCGTGGTCCTGCCGGGTGAAGCCGATCGACCGCCGCGAGGCCTGCGCCGCGCCGGCGTTGGTGGTCATCACCAGCACCACGTTCTTGAAGTTGGCTTCGCGCCCGTTGGTGTCGGTGAGCACGCCACGGTCCATGACCTGCAGCAGGATGTTGAAGATGTCCGGGTGGGCCTTTTCCACCTCGTCCAGCAACAGCACGCAGTGCGGGGTCTTGACGATCTTTTCGGTGAGCAGGCCACCCTGGTCGAAGCCGACGTAGCCCGGGGGCGCACCGATCAGGCGGCTGATCGAATGCGGCTCCATGTATTCGCTCATGTCAAAGCGCACCAGCTCGATGCCCAGCTGCAGCGCCAGCTGCTTGGTCACCTCGGTCTTGCCCACGCCGGTGGGGCCGGCGAACAGGAAGTTGCCGATCGGCTTTTCCGGATTGGCCAGGCCCGAACGGGCCAGCTTGATCGCCGAGGACAGGGTCTCGATGGCCGGATCCTGGCCGAAGATCACCATCTTCAGGTTGCGCTCCAGGTGCTGCAGCACGTCCTTGTCGGTGGCGCTGACCTGCTTGGCCGGAATGCGCGCCATCTTGGCCACGATCGTTTCAATTTCCTCGATGTCGATCAGCTCCTTGCGCTCGCCCTCCGGCAGCAGGCGCTGGCGGGCACCGGCTTCGTCGATCACGTCGATGGCCTTGTCCGGCAGCAGGCGGTCGCCGATGTGCTTCACCGACAGGTCCACCGCCGCCTGCAGCGCATCATCGGCATAGGTCACGCCGTGGTGCGCCTCGTACTTGGGCTTGAGGCCCTGCAGGATCTCGTAGGTCTCGCCGACGGTCGGCTCGACGATGTCGATCTTCTGGAAGCGACGGGCCAGCGCCCGGTCCTTCTCGAAGATGCCGCGGTATTCCTGGAAGGTGGTCGAGCCGATGCAGCGCAGCTCGCCGGAGGCCAGCGCCGGCTTGATCAGGTTGGAGGCGTCCATGGTGCCGCCCGACGCCGACCCGGCACCGATGATGGTGTGGATCTCGTCGATGAACAGCACCGCGTTGGGCATCTTCTTCAGCGCGGTCAGCACGCCCTTCAGGCGCTTCTCGAAATCACCGCGGTACTTGGTGCCGGCCACCAGCGCGCCCAGGTCAAGCGAGTAGATGACCGCATCGGCCAGCACGTCGGGCACCGTACCTTCCACGATGCGCTTGGCCAGGCCTTCGGCGATGGCGGTCTTGCCCACGCCGGCCTCGCCCACGTAGAGCGGGTTGTTCTTGCGGCGGCGGCACAGCACCTGGATGGTGCGCTCGATTTCGTCGCGGCGGCCGACCAGCGGGTCGATCCGGCCGTTGCGCGCCGCTTCGTTGAGGTTGCTGGCGAATTCGGCCAGGGCGTCGCCTTTGCCCTCGCCATCCCCACCCTCGGCGCGCCCTTCGGCGTCCGACGACGGCGGCACTTCGCCCTCCTCGCCCAGCTTGGCGATGCCGTGGGAGAGGTAATTGACGATATCCAGCCGGGTCACGTCCTGCTGGTTGAGGTAATAGACCGCATGGGAGTCCTTTTCGCCGAAGATCGCCACCAGCACGTTGGCGCCGGTGACCTCCTTCTTGCCCGAGGACTGCACGTGGTACACGGCCCGCTGCAGCACGCGTTGGAAGCCCAGGGTGGGCTGGGTGTCGCGGCCGTCATCTTCGGCCAGGCGCGAGACGGAGGCGTCGATGGCCTGCTCCAGCTCCTGGCGCAGGCGGTCGGCGTCGGCCCCGCATGCCTTGAGCACGGCCTGGGCGGACGGGTTGTCGAGCAGTGCCAGCAGCAGGTGTTCCACCGTCATGAACTCATGGCGGGCCTCACGGGCGCGCTTGTAGCACTGACCGATGGTGTGTTCGAGGTCTTTACTGAACATGTTCTACTCCGGCGGCAGTTGAGAACAATATGCGGCCTACCTGCACAATTTCCATCACCCTACTGGATCGGTGCGTTCAGATGGCGTTATCACTTGCGCGATCATGCCTCAGACACCGCCAGCATTGGCTGCCCACCCGTGATGGCGACGTCATTTCGCCGTGGCAAGTACCCCGCCTGCCCGACGGCTCCCGGCGTTGCTTCAGACAGGGACGGGCAAGCGGACTGTAAACGGCCACACCCGGGCCATGCGCGGGCGGGCATTTGATTGATCCAGATCCTGATGGGCCCGTACAAATTCGTAGCCCCGGCCGTTGCCCGGACACCGCGCGCAGCGCGGCCCAAGTGTCCGAAGCCGGTTACCTGCCGGGTGGAACACACCATCCGGCGTTTCAACCCACCGAAGCCGCCCCTCAGGCGCCGGTATTGCCGCTCTACCCGGCTTTTTCCATCGTGCACAGCAGCGGATGCTGGTTCATGCGCGAGAACTCATTGACCTGGGCGACCTTCGACTCGGCGACCTCGCGGGTGAACACACCGCACACGCCACGGCCACGGGTGTGCACGTTGAGCATCACCTGGGTGGCTTTTTCCAGATCCATCGAGAAGAAGTGCTGCAGCACGGTCACTACGAAGTCCATCGGGGTGTAGTCGTCGTTCAGCAGCATCACCTGGTAGAACGGCGGCGGCGCGACCTCCGGGCGGGCTGGTTCCAGCGCTACGCCGTGGTCGTGGTGGGGTTCTTGGGAAGGCTCGCGGGGCATCCGGACATTATAGACGCCGCACCGGCCGGATTGGACGTTGGCCCCCTGGCCCCGTCACAATCCACTCATGGATACATACTTTCACAGGGATTTCATGAAAAGGATCGCCACCGCGCTGCTGCTGACCGCCACCGTGTTCGGGGCCCAGGCCGCAACGCCCGACAAGGCCGTCGGCCGCGTACTGGACACGCTGAAGTACCCCTATGAGGTCGACGAGGACGGCGACTACAAGCTGGTGTTCGACGTCGAAGGCGACCGCACCCAGCTGGTGTTCGTGCGCTCGGCCGTGGAAGAGTACGGCAAGCACCGCATCCGCGAGATCTGGTCGCCGGGCTACAACGCGCCGGGCAAGCAGTTCTCCGCCGCGGTGGCCAACCGCCTGCTGGAAGACTCGCAGGACGCCAAGCTGGGCGGCTGGGTGAAGCAGGAGCAGCTGGCCATGTTCGTGGTGAAGGTGGATGCCAACGCCAGCGCGGACGCCCTGAGCGAGGCCATCGAGGCGGCGATGAACACCGCCGATGCGATGGAACTTGAACTGACTGGAACGGACGAATACTGACGTGAACGAAGTGCAGGACCTGCGCTGGGCGCCGCACGTGACCGTGGCCACCGTGGTGGTGCGGGACGGGCGCCTGTTGCTGGTGGAAGAAGCCATCGACGGCCGCGCGGTGCTCAACCAGCCGGCCGGGCACCTGGAGCCGGGCGAAAGCCTGGCCGCCGCCGCCGTGCGCGAGACCCTGGAAGAATCGGGCTGGACGGTGCGGCTGACCGCCTTCATCGGCACCTACCAGTGGACCGCGCCCGACGGCACGCCGTTCCTGCGCTTCGCCTACGCGGCCGAGCCGATCTCGCATGACCCTGCCCGACCGCTGGACACCGGCATCCTGCGCGCGCTGTGGCTGGACCCGGCCGAGCTGCAGGCCGAGCCCTCGCGGCTGCGCAGTCCGCTGGTCTGGGAGGTCGTTGCCGACTTCCTGGCCGGCCAGCGCCACCCGCTGTCGATCGTGAAGGAGGTTGCATGAGCACCCCGCGCATCATGGTCGGCGTTTCCGGCGGCGTGGATTCGTCCGTGGCCGCCTGGCGGCTGGTCCAGCAGGCCGAGCCGGTGGCCGGGCTGTTCATGCAGAACTGGGCCGACGACGGCAGTGGCGATTGCCGCGCGGAAGACGACCGCCGCGATGCGGTCGCGGTGTGCGGCCTGCTCGACATTCCGTTTCACTTCCGCGACTTCTCCAGCGAATACTGGCAGGGCGTGTTCGAACACTTCCTGGCCGAATACGCGGCCGGGCGCACCCCCAACCCGGACGTACTGTGCAACCGCGAAGTGAAGTTCAAGCACTTCCTGGACGCGGCCCGCGAGCTGGGCGCCGAACGCATCGCCACCGGCCACTACGCCCGCGTGGCCCAGGTGGGTGGGCGCTGGGCACTGCTGCGCGGCGCCGACCGCAGCAAGGACCAGAGCTACTTCCTGCACCAACTGGGCCAGGCCCAGCTGGCCGCCACCCTGTTCCCGATCGGCGACCTGCAGAAGAACGACCTGCGCCGCATTGCCCGCGATGCGCGCCTGCCGACCCACGCCAAGAAGGACTCCACCGGCATCTGTTTCATCGGCGAGCGGGACTTCCGCGAGTTCCTGGGCCGTTACCTGCCGGCGCGTACCGGTGAAATCCAGGACCCGGACGGCAACCGCATCGCCGAGCACCCCGGGGTGTTCTATTTCACCCTGGGCCAGCGCGAAGGCCTGAACATCGGCGGCGTGCGGGGCCGCCCGGCGGCCCCGTGGTACGTGGTGGGCAAGGACGTGGCCAGCAACGTGCTGTACGTGGACCAGGACCGCGAGAGCCCCTGGCTGCAGTCGACCCGCCTGCATTCGGAAACTGCCCACTGGATCGCCGGCGCACCGCCTGCGCGCGAATTCGAGTGCACCGCGCAGACCCGCTACCGCCAGCCGGACGAGCCCTGCACGGTGCGGGTGCGCGACGATGGCAGCGTGGACGTGCGTTTCGCGCGGCCGCAGCGTGCCGTCACCCCCGGGCAATCCCTGGTGTTGTATGACGACGAGGTCTGCCTGGGTGGCGCGGTGATCGCCGCCACCGATGCGCCGCTGGAGCAGCGCCTGCGCACCGCCCCTTCCCCCTTCGAGGTATCTGCTGCATGAGTTTTTCCATCGACGACCGCGTCCTTGCCCTGGCTGGCATCGCCCAGGCGCTGCAGCAGGTGCGCCGCATCGCCGAAACCGGCCATTCCGAGGCCAGCGTGGTCCGCACCGCCATCGACAGCGTGTTCCGGATCGACGCTGACAGCCCGCAGGCCATCTATGGCAGCGCCGCCAACCTGGCCCCGGGCCTGCGCCTGCTGCACAACTATTTCCGCAACCAGGGCCAGGACGAGATCCTGCCGCGGTTGGCATTGGCCGTGCTGCAGCTGGAGCGCCGCTTCGTGCGCGAGAACGCCGTGGTCGAGCAGGTCAGCCAGGGCATCGCCCGTGCCCAGCGCCAGGCCGCCGAGCTGAACGACAGTGCCCACCCGGACGTGCTGTCCAGCCTGGGTGGACTGTATGCCGACACCATCAGCCACCTCAAACCGCGGGTGATGGTCCAGGGCAACCCGCACTACCTGGGCCAGGCCGGGGTGGTGGCCGAGATCCGCGCACTGCTGCTGGCGGCGGTGCGTTCGGCGGTGCTGTGGCGCCAGACCGGCGGCCAGTACTGGGATTTCCTGATCTCGCGCAAGGCGATGATCGAAGCGGTGGACCGTCAGCTTCGATAAAAAATGGTGCACGGCGGCTAAAGCAAACGGGGGTACGGCCGATACATCCTCTGTGCACCTCCCCGAGAACGTCCATGTACTCACGCCTCTTCACTAGTCTGGCCGCCCCCCTGGTCCTGACCCTGCTGCTTCCCTTCGCCATCGGCTTTGAATGGCCGGCCGCCCTGCGCTGGGCGATCCTGACCACGATGACGCTCAGCTGGCTGGGGTTCGCGTGGTGGACCGCCCGCGCCCAGACCCAGCGCTCGCCCGAGCATGCCCGCATGATGCGGGAACAGGACCAGCTGCTGACCGAGCTGCGCTCGTTCGTCGGCAACGAAATCGACGGTTCCCGTGGCGAAATCGAACGCGCCCGTGACCTGATCCGCCAGGCCGTGGCCGGCCTGGGTGGCAGCTTCGATGCCATGAACCGCAAGTCCCGCCAGCAGAGCCAGGCACTGGCCCGGATCGTTGACCGCGCCGGTGAAGACGGCGGCGCCGGCGTCGACGTGGCCCGTTTCGCCCAGCACGCCAGCCACCGCATGGAACAGCTGGTGGAAGCGCTGGAACAGGTCAGCGGCCAGAGCAGCAACACCGTGCAGCACATCGACCAGATGGCGCAGCACCTGGATGGCATCTTCGCGCTGCTGGAAGACGTCAAGTCGATCGCCGACCAGACCAACCTGCTGGCGCTGAACGCTGCCATCGAAGCAGCCCGTGCCGGTGAAGCCGGTCGCGGCTTCGCGGTGGTGGCCGACGAAGTGCGCAACCTCTCCGAGCGCTCCACCACCTTCAACGAGCAGATCCGCAAGCTGGCGCACAGCTCCAAGGACGCCATCGCCAAGGTCCGCGAGACGGTCTCCAACATGGCCTCGCGGGACATGGACCGCTCCCGCGAAGCGCGTCACGAAGCGGCGGCCATGCTCGACAACGTGGCGCAGATCAACGCGTCGCTGGGCGAAGGCATGCGCGAGATCTCCGAGTGCGGCCGTGCCATCGACAGCAGCGTGGCCGAAGCCGTGCGCGCCCTGCAGTTCGAGGACATCGCCACCCAGGCCCTGGGCGGCGTGCACACCCACCTGGACCGCCTGACCTCGATCAACCGTGAAGCGGTCGGCCTGCAGGAGCTGCTGCACCGTAACGGCGGCGTGTTCGATGCCGAAGTGGCCACCGCGCTGCAGCGTACCGGCAACCGCCTGCGCGAAATGCGCAGCGAGTGGGAACGCCCGCCGCACAAGCCGGTGAGCCAGCAGAGCATGGCAGCCGGTGCGGTTGAACTGTTCTGACCTGCCATTCGTGCCGGCAACGGCATTCCACGAGGGCCCCGGCATTGCCGGGGCTTTCGTGCGTGTAGCACCCTGACCCATCTGCTGAAGACTGCCGCATGCTGTTGAACGCTGCCCCCTCCCAATTGATTCCTGCCGGTAACGGCGCGTTGCCCGACGCTGCGGGCGACGTCATGCCCCCTGCTCTGGCGCCCGTAGTGCCGAAGAGCGGGCGTGCGCTGTTGGCGGCGCTGGAACAGCAGGCGCAACGGGAACTGGCGGGAATGATGGCGACCGCACCGGCGGCAACGCCGCTGGATCCCGCATTGGCGGGATTGGCGTGGGACCTGGGATTGAGCGGCGACAGGGTTGGTTGATACGGGTCCCGATGGGCCCGTGACAATCCGTGGATCGGAATCAACCCACCACAGGCTCGTCAACGGTCATGGACACGACGGTATCGGGATCATCAACGGGCACCGGACACCGGTAGCGCCGGCCGTTGGCCGGCCCACGCACCGTCAGGGGGCGACCGGAATCCGCAACGCGTCACCAGCCGGGGCGGGAATCGCCTGCATCTGTCCGCCACCGTGCTTCAGCCACTGGGCCAGGTCACGCGGGGTCAGCGGACGCGAATACAGGTAGCCCTGGATCTCATCGCAGCCCTGGCGGCGCAGCATCGCTTCTTCCTGCTCGGTTTCCACGCCTTCGGCCACCACTTTCATGCCCAGGGCGTGGCCCAGGTGCACGATGGCCTGGGTGACCTCGGCGGTACCGGCATCGTGGAGCATGCCCTGCACGAAGCTGCGGTCGATCTTCAGGCGGCCCACCGGGAAACGGTTGAGGTAGTGCAGGTTGGAGAAGCCGGTACCGAAATCGTCTACCGCCAAGGGCACGCCGTGCCGCTCCAGCACATCGAAGCAATGCCGCAGCACGTCGGTGTCACGGATCAGCGCCGATTCGGTCAGCTCCAGCTCCAGCCGCTGCGGTGCCCAGCCATGGGCGTGGCAGATGCCGATCACCCGCTCGGCAAAACCACGGTCGCGCAGCTGCACGGCCGACACGTTCACCGCGATCCGGTCGAAGGTCAGCCCGGCCCGGTCCCACGCCGCCGCCTGGCGGCAGGCCTCGGCCAGCACCCAGTCGCCGATGCGCACGATCTCGCCGCACTTCTCGGCAATGGGAATGAACTCGGCCGGACTGCAGTAGCCAATCCCCGGGCGGTGCCAGCGCAGCAGCGCCTCGATGGCCGGCGGCTGGTCCTGCGCGGCATGCAGCAGCGGCTGGTAGGCCAGGCTGAACTCTTCGCGCTCGATGGCGCCCAGCAGCGCATGCTCGATCTCCAGCTTGCGCTGGATCCGCAGCAGCGCGTCCTGGCTGTAGTACTGGTAGGTATTGCGGCCGGCTTCCTTGGCGGCATACATGGCCGCATCGGCTGCGCGCAGCAGGGAATCGAAATCGGTGCGTCCTTCGTCAAGCATCGCGATGCCCACGCTGGCGCCCACTTTCAGGGTGTGGTCGCCCCGTTGCAGTGGCTCGGCCAGCGATGCGATCAGCTTGCGCGCCACGTGCCCGGCATCTTCCGGATCGGCCAGATCGCGCAGCACCACGATGAACTCATCGCCGCTGAAGCGCCCGAACAGGTCGGCGTTGCGCAGGTTCTGGTGCAGCCGCGCCGCCGCTGCCTTGAGCAGCGCATCGCCGGTGGCGTGGCCGAAGGTGTCGTTGATGGTCTTGAAACCATCCAGGTCGATGAACAGCATCGCCAACGGCGCGCCGCGATCGCGCGCTTCCTCGATGGCGTCGGCGGTCTGCTCGCGCAGCAGCATGCGGTTGGGCAGGCCGGTGAGCAGGTCATAATGGGCCAGCAGCTCGATCCGCTCGTTGGCTTCGCGTTCGCGGGTGATGTCACGGAACAGCACCACGAAGCGGGTTGGCAGGCCATCGCGATGGTCCAGCTCGACCAGCACCTGCACCCAGACGCGCAGCCCGGACTGGCGGTAGAAACACAGGTCCAGCTGTTCGGGCAGGCCGCCGGCGGCAATGCGCGCCAGTGCGGCCTCGAATGCATCGCGCGAATCCTGCGTGTACAGCGCCAGCGCCTGGTCCAGGGTGATCGGTTCCTTGCGCAGCCCGTGGATGCGGTAGCACTCCTCGGTCCACTGCATGTGGCGGGTGGCCACGTCGATCTCGCAACCGCCGATCCTGCCCAGCGCCGAGACCCGGTTCAGCAGCTCGGTCCGCCAGCGGATGAGCGCATCGGTCTGGTGCTGTTCGGTGATGTTCTGGACTTGGCCCAGCAGGCGCTGGATGCGCCCGTCCGGGCCCAACAGCGGCTGCATCCACAATCGCAGGTGCAGCGCGCTGTCGTTCCCGCGCGGCAGCTCCAGCGCCAGCGTGCTGGGCTTGCCATCGCGCAGCATGCGCCGCCAGGCCTGCCGCAGCAGGCCGCGCGAACGCGGTTCCAGCAGGCGCAGCCAGTGCCGGCGGCTGTTCAACGGGGCATCGCCCACGCCGAGCAGCGCCCGGAACTCCGGCGACCACCAGAACTGGCGGCTGTCCGGGTCCCACGACCAGCTGCCCATGCTGGCGATGCGCTGCGCCTCGCGCAGGTGCACCTGCTGTTCCAGCAGCAGGGCTTCCATCTGTTTCTGTGCCTGGATGTCGGTGTGGGTGCCGACCATGCGCAGCGGCTGTCCGTCGACGGTTCGGGCCACCACGCGGCCGCGATCGAGCACCCAGCGCCACTCGCCTTCGGGATGGCGCAGGCGGTACTGGGCGGTGTACACCTCGCCTTCGCCGCGCAGGTGCGCGTCAAGCGCCGCGCGCACCGCGGCCTGGTCATCGGGATGCACAGGCGCCAGCAGCGCCTGCCCGGCCTCTGCCGCCGCGTGTTCGTCCACGCCGGCCGGCACGTCATGCCAGCGCTGCGAACGGGTCACGGCGTCGCTGGGCAGGTCCCAGTCCCACAAGCCGTGCCCGGCGTGGTCCAGCGCCACTTCCCAGCGGCTGCCCGCGTAGGCGGCGACCGGTTCGGGCACGCTGAGGGTGAAGGCCAGCAGGTTGCCGTCGGCGTCGTGCACGGCGCGCATCCAGCCATCGAAGCGTCCACGGGGCCCGCCCGGCAGCTGGCACGGCACCAGGCCGCCATCGGCGGCCAGCAGCCGCAGGTCTTCCAGCAGCTCGCCGTAGGCCGCCACGGTAGCCGGCAACCCATGTTCGCGCGCGGCCGGATTGGCGGCGAGCGGGCGCCCGGTCCGGTCCAGGATGACCAGGGCCGAGGCCAGGGGGTGCTGCAGCAGACTCGCGATGATGCCTTGGTCCACGCGGTATGACTCCGATAACGCACCCGACAGCCGGGAACGCAATCGTTAGCGGCTGTTCTGGTCGATAGTTGAGCCTCGCGTGCGCCCGGGGTGTCCCAGCCACTACTATGGACCGCCCACCCAACCCCTTCCCGTCGCGCCCCATGCCTGTCGTCCCGCCCGGCCCGCCCGCACCGCACCGCCGTGACCACCCGCTCGCCCAGGCCCTGCGCCGCGATCGCTGGCGGGTGGTGCTCGGCTATCTGGTGCTGGCCCTGGTCTGGATCCTGTGCAGCGACGCCGCCGTGCAGGTGCTCACCGCCGACCTGGCCACGGCCGCGCGCTGGCAGACCGCCAAAGGGGCGTTCTTCGTCATCCTCAGCGGCGCGCTGATCTACCTGCTGCTGCGCCCGCTGGCCCACCACGTGCTGCAGACCCACGCGAAGCTGGAGCACTCCGAGCAGCGCCACCGGCAGCTGTTCGAGGGCAACCCCGGGCCGATCCTGGTGTACGACCTGGACACGCTGGAGATCCTGGACGTGAACCCGGCCGCGTGCAGCCTGTTCGGCTGGACGCGCGAGGAGTTCACTGCCCTGCCGATGACCGCGCTGTGGCCAGCGGGCGACGAAGCAGTCCTGGCCGCCAAGCTTGACCAGATCCGGGCCCAGCCGGACCAGCTATGCGTGCTTACCGCCGACCTGCTGTTGAAGGACGGCAGCCCGCGGCGGATCGAAATGCGCAGCAACTACCTCGATTACGCCGGCCGCCCGGCGCGGCTGTTGATCGCCATCGACCGGACCCGCGAAGACCAGGCGCTGCGCCGCCGCGACCAGGCCCTGGCCCGTGTCGAGGAAGCCCATGAAATGGCCCGGATCGGCGCGTGGGAAGTCGACCCCGCCACGGGTATGGGCCAGTACTCCAACCAGGTCTACCACCTGCTGGGCCGGCGCCCGCCGGAAGCGCGGCGCTGGCACCGCTTCGACGAGCTGCTGGTGCCGGCCGATCCGTCCACCGCCGCACTGAGCGAACAGCTGCTGCAGGACATGCGGGGTGAGCAGGTGCAGATCGACGTACTGCTGCCGCTGCTGGCCATGGACGGTCGCGCCTTGATGGTCCACCTGCGCGCCGAGAGCGGCACCGACGACGCCGGGCGCCCGCGCGTGCTGGGCACCCTGCAGGATGTCACCGAGCGCGAACACTCGCGGCGCCTGCTGCGCGAGCGTGAGGAGCAGTTCCGCGAACTGGTCCGGGTGCTGCCCGACGGCGTGGTGATCCTCTCCGACGAACACGTGCTGTATGCCAATGCCTGCGCCGCGGCCCAGTTCGGCTACGGGCAACACACGCTGCTGGGCGAGCCGCTGTCGGCGCTGGTAGCCGCCACCGACCTGTCCCGGGTCCGCGCGCAGCTGTTCGCCACCATTCCCCTGCCCAGCAGCGGCAGTGAAGTCATCGGCATGCGCCGGCTGGACGGCGAAGGCTTCCAGGCCGGCCTGGCGGTGGGCGAGGTGCGTTACGGCGGGCGCAACTGCAAGCTGCTGATCGTGCGCGACCTGAGCGAGCCGGAGCGTATCCGCGAGGCGCTTGAAACCAGCAACCGCGAGCTGCAGGCCATGGCCGGGCGCCTGTTCTCGCTGCAGGAAGACGAGCGCCGCGCGATCTCGCGCGACCTCCACGACGATATCGGCCAGGCCATCACCGCCATGAAGCTGTCGGCATATGCGGCGCAGGATGAAGCCGATCCGCAACGGCGCGGCGAAGACCTGGAGCAGATCATCCAGCTGGCCGACACCACGGTGGGCAAGCTGCGCGACATCTCCACCCTGCTGCGCCCGCCGCAGCTGGACGCACTGGGCCTGGAGGCGGCGTTGCGCTGGCAGGCCGGGGTGCTGTTCCGTTCCTCGCCGATCGAACTGCTGGCCGACATCGCGGCGCTGCCGCGACGGCCGCAGGGTGAGATCGAGCAGGCCTGTTTCCGCATCGCCCAGGAAAGCCTGACCAATGTGCTGCGCCATGCGCGCGCCAGCCAGGTGCACCTGACGCTGCAGGACGTGCAGGACCATGGCCTGCACCTGCAGGTGCGCGATGACGGCGAAGGTTTCGACCCCGACGGCCCGCGCGGACTGGGCCTGATCGTCATGCGCGAACGCGCGCAGAGCGCCGGCGGCACCCTCAAGATCGAGTCGGCGCATGGCGCCGGCACCCTGGTCGACCTGTTCCTGCCTTACCGCAGCGATGGCGTGGCCACCCCCGATACCGTGGAATATTGAGTGATGTGGAACCCTTCCCTGCCCCTGGTCAGCATCGAGGACGCGCCGCCCCGGCTGGGTGCCGGCAATCCTGCGCTGCAGGCGATGGTGGCCGAGGCCGCCTCCGGTGGCACGCCGTTGATGCTGATGCACGTGGATATCGACCACTTCGCGTCGGTCAACGAGAACATGAGCGCCGAGGTCGGCGATCAGGCGCTGGTGCTGGTGGCCCAGCGCCTGCAGCACCACCTGCGCGGGCGCGGCAAGCTGTGGCGGCATGGCAGCGATGAATTCCTGATCGCGGTACCCCGCACCGCCGACCTGCCACTGCCGGACGACCTGGCCGAAGAGATCCGGCAGCAGCTGGAGCTGCCGCTCTCGGTGCTGCCGTATACGCTGTTCATGACCGGCAAGCTCGGCGTCAGCCTGTGTCCGGAGCATGCGACAGAGACCTCGCGCCTGCTCGACCATGCCGAGGACGCGCTGTACCAGGCCGCCCGCGAGGGCGGCAATGCCGTGCGCATCCACGCGGTCAATACCCCGTCCAGCGCGCACAGCGAGAGCATCATCGCGCGCCAGATCGTGGACGCCATTCCCAATGGCGAGCTGAAGCTGCGCTACCAGCCGCTGGTGAGCGCCCGCGATGGCCATGTGGTCGGGATGGAGGCGCTGCTGCGCTGGCAGTCACCGACGCTGGGCATGCTGGTGCCGGAGCGTTTCATGCGCACCGCCGAGCGGCTGGGCATCATCGTGCAGATCGGCACGTGGGTGCTGGAGGGCGCACTGAAGCAGGCCAGGCTCTGGCGGGACCTGGGCTTCGATGACTTCACCATCGCGGTGAACGTGTCGACGCTGCAGCTGCTGCGTCCGAACTTCTTCGGTGAGGTGATGGCGCTGATGCAGACCGCCGGGGTGCCGGCGCAGATGCTCACGCTGGAAATCAACGAAAGTGCGCTGACCAACAACGTCAACTTCGTGCACGAAACGCTGGTGAACCTGCGCAATGAAGGCATCAGCCTTAGCCTGGACAACTTCGGCACCGGCGATTCCAGCCTGAGCGCGCTGGTGCGCTATCCGGTGGACAAGCTGAAGATCGACCGCAGCTTCATCAAGAGCGCGCCGGCCGGAAACCGCGAGGCGGCCATTGCGCGCGCGATCATCGCCATGGGCCACCAGCTGGGCATGACGGTGATCGCCAACGGGGTGGAGTCGCAGGCACAGCTGGGCTTCCTGCGCCGCAATGACTGCGACGTGTTCCAGGGTTACCTGTTCGGCGAGCCGATGTCGGCCGACGCGGCGGGCATGACCCTGCGCCGGCGCTACCTGCGCCCGGAAGCGTTCGCCGAAACCCGCCCGGACCGCACGCTGCTGCTGCTGGACGACGAGGAGAACGTGCTGCGTTCGCTGGTGCGCCTGTTCCGCCGCGATGGCTACCGGATCCTGGCGGCGGGCAACGTGCGCGATGCGTTCGACCTGCTGGCGATCAACGACGTGCAGGTGATCCTGTCGGACCAGCGCATGAGCGACATGAGCGGCACGGAGTTCCTGGGCCGGGTGAAGATGCTGTACCCGGACACGATCCGGCTGGTCCTGTCGGGCTACACCGACCTCAACACGGTCACCGACGCGATCAACCGCGGCGCGATCTACCGCTTCCTGACCAAGCCCTGGAACGACGACGAGCTGCGCAAGCACATCCACCAGGCGTTCCGCACGCACGAAGAGCAACGGCGCGCCAATACCGCCCAACCTGTTGCGATACCGGCGCCGGAAGGCGAATGAAACTGGTTGATTGATCCCAATCCCAATGGGCCCGTAAAAACTAGTAGCCCCGGCCGTTGGCCGGACACCGCGCGCAGCGCGGCCCAGGCATCCGAAGGCGGCAAGAACACCGCAATCAGTGAAATGTCCGACGTGTAGAGCATCCGAAGCCGCCCATCAGGCGTTCATGAACCCGGAACGAAAGGCATCCGGCCAACGGCCGGGGCCACCGGTTCCGTCAGCGCGGTTGCTTGATCGGCAACACCAACCGGAACCGCGACCCGACGCCCGGGGTGCTGTCCAGGTCGATCCGCCCGTGGTGTTTGTTGATGATGCTGTAGGAAATCGACAGCCCCAGCCCGGTGCCGCTACCCACCGGCTTGGTGGTGAAGAACGGATCGAAGATGCGCTGGCGCAGGTCCGGCGAAATGCCGCCACCGGTGTCTTCGAATTCCACCCAGACGTAGTCGCCGTCCACGCCGGTGCGCACGGTGATGGTGCCGCGCTCGGCGATGGCGTGGCCCGCATTGAGCAGCAGGTTCATGTAGACCTGGTTGAGCTCGGACGGCAGGCATTCCACCAGCGGCAGCTGGCCGAACTCGCGGTGCAGCGTCACCTTGTACTTGAGCTCGTTCCAGATGATGTTGATCGTGGACTCAAGACCCGAGTGCAGGTCGACCAGCTTCCACGATTCGTCGCGGCCCGAGTACGAGAAGTCCTTCAGGTCACGCACGATCCGGGTGACCCGCTCGATGCCTTCGCGTGATTCGGCCATCAGCTGCGGCAGGTCGCGGCTGATGAAATCGATGTCGAAGCGGTTGCGGATATCGTCGATCTCGGGAATCAGCGCCTTCGGGTCCGGCGCGCGCAGTGCCCGCTCGTAGGCTTCGATCACGGTGAACAGGCTGCGCAGGTATTCCTGCAGGCTGCCCAGGTTGGAGTGGACGTAGCCGATGGGATTGTTGATCTCGTGCGCGACGCCGGCGGCGAGCTGGCCGATGGAGGCCATCTTTTCCGACTGCAGCAGTTTTTCCTGGGTGCCGTTGAGGCGCAGGTAGGCCTGCCGCAGCTCGGCGTGGCGCTGCTGCAGCTCGCGTTCGTAGTCTTCCTGGCCTTCGATGCGACGGAACAGCGCCAGGTAATGAAGCCGGCCGGCGTCTTCCTGCTGGTAGACATGCGCGATGACCATGCGTTCGCCCACGGGCAGGCTGCCGTTCCAGTGGCCGTGCAGGCGCGCATGCTCCAGCGCATCGGGCGGCAGCAGCTGGCGCAGCCATTGCGCGGGATCCACGCCGGCATCGATCTCGGCCTGGCCGAGCATGCCGCGCACGGCGGCGTTGGCCACGGCCACGCTGCCGTCATCACGGAACAGGAGCACGCCTTCATTGATGCGCTCGAACAGCGCAAGCAGAACCGGCTGCGGCGGCAGCGGTGCGGTGACAAAAGTGGTGGGCGCGGTCACGGTCACATCGGGGCAGTCGAAACAGGTGCCCACTATATCCGTGTTGGCGCCTAGGCGACGGCCAGCGGCCTGCGCGTGTGCAGGGTGTTGGCCTGGCCCTTGGCGTCGTACGCCGAGGAGGCTTCGCTGCGGCCCAGCTGGCGCAGTGCCCAGTTGACCTCGCGGCGGCGGCGCGCCAGCAGCACGCCGTTGGCGCGGTTGCGCTCGGCCAGCTCCTGCAGGCGTTCGTTCTGCCCCACCGGCAACACCTGCTCCAGCGCACGCAGCGCATCGAGCTTGGCGCTGGTGGCGCGGATCAGGGACTGGACGTCATGCTCCACCAAGGCCTGGCGTTCGACGTCCAAGGCATCGCTGAGGCGCTGCAATGGCTCGCTCATGGCCAGCTTCATTTCTGCAGCTGCTGGTCCAGCTCAAGCATGCGCGAGGCGATCGCGTCCGGATTGATCTTGTACGTGCCGTTCTGCAGCGACTCGCGCACGGCCTGCACGCGGCCGGCATCGATCGCCGGGGCGGTGCTCAGTTCGCGCTGCAGTGCCTGCAGGCTGGTGGCCTCGCCGGTCAGCTTCAGGCTGTCGGCCGCTTCCACCGGCCGCGCCGGGGCATCGGTGCTCACGCTGGGCTTGTTACCCGGCGCAATGCTGCGCAGATGGGCGGTCGCCTGCAGGTTGCCGTCGATTTTCTGGCTCATGGGTTGTCCTGGGAGTTACGGTTCACAAGGGATAACGGCACGGGGGCCGGCATCTTTAGGAGATTTTGCGTGCTGGAGTGGTCAGCGCGTCACAAAAACGTCGCCGCTGGCCGCCACCGTGCCCTGGACCACCTTGCGTGACGACAGATTTTCCACGGATACGCGTTCATTTTCACCTGCATCGGCCAGAGCCTTCCCCGCCACCCGGACTTCGACCCCACCAAAACGCGAGACCAGGGCAACGCTGTCGCCGCGGCGGATGAGACGCTGGGCGACCAGGTCGTTGGCCGACAGCAGGCTGCCGGCACTCAGCGTACGCCGCGCCACCCGCCCCACCGCCACGGCCGGGTCGGCCAGGGCGGCACCGGCAATGCGGGCTACGTCTCGCTGTGCCGTAGTGATATCGGCCACCCCCAGCGTTTCTCCAGCGGCAATGCCCCGATTGAGGATCAGCACGGTCTGGTTGCGGCGCACCTTCACCGGTACGAACAGGCGCCAGCCACCCGCGTCGGGGCAGCTCACCTCCACGGTGCTGGTGCCGGTGGGCTGGGCGCGCAGGTCCTGGCCGCAGGCCGGCAGGCGCAGCGCCGAATCCAGGGTGGTGTCGCCTTCGCTGCCCGCCGGCAACGTGGACAGCGCGGCGGCACGGATGCTGTCCACCGGCTGCCAGCCGCCAGCGGCCTGGGCGTGCGGGGACGCACCGGCCAACGCGATCAGCGCGACAACTATAGGAAGGATACGCATGGCGGCTCCGGGGCAAGGCACATGCGCAGCACCCTGCAAGGGCCGTGCCGTTCATGCACGGCGCGCGGCGCTCAAGTGATTGCCAATGCCGCCGATACATCCCCCATGTCACATGACCTGCTCAACCGCATCGACCAGCGCACGCGCCTGGCGGGCCACAACCGCCTGGCCCTGCTGCTGTTCCGCCTTGGCGGACGTCAGCTTTTTGGCGTCAACGTGTTCAAGGTGCAGGAAGTCCTGCGCCGGCCGGACCTGTTCCAGGTACCCGGGCTGCCCAGCCAGTTCGCCGGCGTGGCCGACGTGCGCGGCCGCTCGGTACCGGTGCTGGACCTGGGCCTGGCGATCGGCCACCCCGAGCGCGAGCCGGACGCCGACAAGTCGCCGGGCTACCTGGTGGTGACCGAATTCAACCGCTCGATCCAGGGCTTCCTGGTCAGCGGCGTGGAGCGCATCGTCAACATCGCGGTCGAAGACATCCACCCGCCGCCGGAGCTGGGCGCCGAATCGAGCTACCTGACCGCCGTGACCCGCTTCCAGGGCGAGCTGATCCAGGTGATCGACGTGGAAAGCGTGCTGGCCGACATTGCCCAGGTGCGTGGCGAGGCCGTGCTGGACCCCTCGATGGCGCTGCCGGCCGACGCCCCGCAGCTGCAGGTGCTGGTGGTGGACGACTCGCGGGTTGCCCGCCAGCAGATCCGCAGCGTGCTGGACCAGCTGGGCGTGGGCGCCACCCTGCTCTCGGACGGCAAGCAGGCGCTGGACCACCTGCTGCAGATCCACGCCGCCGGCGAAAACCCGGCCGAGCGTTACGCCATGGTCATTTCGGACATCGAAATGCCGGCCATGGACGGCTACACCCTGACGACGGAAATCCGTCGCCATCCGGGCCTGGCCGGCCTGTACGTGCTGCTGCACACCTCCCTCTCGGGCGTATTCAACAACGCCATGGTCGAGCGGGTCGGCGCCAACGCCTTCGTGGCCAAGTATTCCCCACACGAACTGGCCGATTTCGTGCTGGATCGCCTCCGGAAGGTCGCCCTGGCGGCCTGACCGGCCGTTGACCTTGGTTGATTGATCCGGACCCAAATGGGCCCGTAAAAATTCGTAGCCCCGGCCGTTGGCCGGACACCGCGCGCAGCGCGGCCCAAGGGTCCGGAGCCTGACAGGCTGTCGGTCGGGACCGTACGTCCGGGTGTGCAACCAGAACGAAACCGTGTATCAGGCGACATGAGCGCGTGACGGGCGGCTTCGGAACCACTAAACGCCGGGATGTTGGCCGCGATCGATAACCCGCCGGCTTCGGACGCTTGGGCCGCGCTGCGCGCGGTTTCCGGCCAACGGCCGGGGCTACGAATTTTTACGGCCCCATGGGGATCCCGGTCAATCAACCAAGGCCTTCGGTTCGGCGCGGTTGCCCGTTCTGGCACGGCCCTTGCAGCCTCCCCCACATCGTCCCGTGGGAGAGCGCCATGCCCAACCTGATTTCCGACTATCTGGGTGTCCATGCCCAGGCCATGCCGTTGCGCGAGCAGCGGATGAAGCTGATCGCCAGCAACCTGAGCAATGCCGATACTCCCGGGTACAAGGCCCAGGACCTGGACTTCGATGCCGCCCTGCGCAACGCCCAGGGTGCCGACAGCAACGGGCTCATGCGGACCACCAATGAGCAGCACTTCAGCATCGGCGGTGGGCTCAACCCGTTCCAGATCACCAAGGAAGGCGTGCAGCCGAGCATCGACGGCAATACCGTCGATCCCGATGCCGAACGCGCCGCCTATGGCCGCGCCGCGCTGGAATATCGCGCCTCGCTGAGCTTCGTCGAATCCAAGGTGCGCTCCATGCTCACCGCGATCACGGGGCAATAAGCCATGAGCAACCTGCCCATCTTCGATATCGCCGGCTCCGCGCTGCAGGCCCAGTCCGTGCGCATGAGCACGCTGGCCTCCAACCTGTCCAACGCCGACACCGTCGCCGGCTCGGCCGATGCCGTGTACAAGCCGCTCGAGCCGATCTTCCAGTCGGTCACCAGCCGCACCGACCCGAACATCACCACCGTCCAGGTCAAGGAAATCAGCCAGAGCAACGCCGCGCCGATCAAGCGCTACGAGCCCGGCCACCCCCTGGCCGATGGCGATGGCTACATCTACCAGCCCGATGTCGACCCCGTCGCCCAGATGGTCAACCTGATCTCGACCTCGCGCAATTACCAGGCCGGCGTGGAGATGCTCACCACCGCCAAGGAACTGGCGCTGGCCACCCTGACCATGGGTCGCTGACCCTTCTTATTGCAGGACATACCGTCATGAGCAGCACCAGCGGCGTCGGCAACACCGACATCTACAGCGCCTTGGGCCTGAACGCACCCAACAGCAGCACCACCAAGAAGAAGGACACCCTGGACCAGGCCGACTTCCTGCGCCTGATGACCGAGCAGCTGCAGCACCAGGATCCGCTCAAGCCAATGGACAACACCCAGATGGTGGCGCAGATGGCGCAGCTGTCGCAGGTGCAGGGCATCAATGACCTCAACAGCACCGTCCAGGGCTTCCAGGAATCGATGGCCGGCGACCAGGTGCTGCGCGGCGCGGCGCTGGTCGGCCATGACGTGCTGGTGCCCTCCACCAAGTGGCAGCTGGAAACCGAAGGCGATACCAGCGGCATGGTCGCTGCGCCCGGCGCCGGCTACGTCACCGTGGACATCACCGACGCCAACGGCGTGAAGGTGACCCAGCTCAGCGTGGAAGCCAAGGAAGCCGGCGAAGTGACCTTCAACTGGGATGGCAAGGATGCCAACGGCAACCGCATGGCCGCCGGCAGTTACACCATCGCCGCCACCCACACCGACAGCGCCGGTACCCAGACCAAGATCAACACCTACGTCGAAGCACCGGTGGAAAGCGTCACCGTCGGCTCGGACGGCCTCTACCTCAACCTCAAGGGCCTGGGCACGGCCCCGATCGACTACGTGCTGCGCGTCAGCTGAGTCCCTTCGTCACGCATCCAAGGAGAATCCCATGGGCTTCAACATCTCGCTGTCCGGCATCAATGCCGCCAATGCCGACCTGAACGTCACCGCGAACAACATCGCCAACGTCAACACCACCGGCTTCAAGGAATCGCGCGCCGAGTTCGCCGACCTGTTCTCGGCCACCAGCTATGGCCTGTCCAAGAATGCAGTAGGTTCGGGCGTGCGCCTGACCAACGTGGCCCAGCAGTTCTCGCAGGGCAACAACGAGCAGACCGGACGCAGCCTGGACATGGCGATCTCCGGCGAAGGCTTCTTCACCATGAGCATGAACGGCGCCCGCGTGTACTCGCGCGCCGGCAACTTCCAGACCGACCAGGCCGGCTACGTGACCAACCCGCAGGGTGCGCGCCTGCAGGTGTTCGCGCCCAACGCCGACGGCACCAGCTTCGACAGCGGCCGCCTGACCGACCTGCAGCTGCTCACCACCGACAGCCCGCCCAAGCAGACCGGCAAGGTCAACGTGGCGTTCACCCTGCCGGCCAACGCCAAGCAGCCGACCCTGGCCACGTTCGACCCGACCGATTCCAACAGCTACAACCAGTCCACCGGCGGCATCACCGTGTACGACTCGCTGGGCGTGAGCCACACCCAGACCTCGTACTTCGTCAAGACGGCCACCGCCAACGAATGGCAGGTCTACAACTACGTCGATGGCCAGGCCGTGGGCACCCCGACCACGTTGACCTTCAACGATGCCGGCGCGCTGACCACCCCGGCCAACGGCCAGATCGTGATGGACCCGTTCACCCCGACCACCGGCGCCGGCACCCTGGCGATGACCCTGGATGTCACCGGGTCGACCCAGTACGGCGAGAAGTTCGCGCTGCGCAACACCCAGCAGGACGGCTACGCCGCCGGCAAGCTCAACGAAATCACCGTGTCCGAAGAGGGCGTGGTCTATGCCCGCTACACCAACGGCGACGACAAGCCGCTGGGCCAGGTCGCGCTCACCACCTTCAACAACTCGCAGGGCCTGGAAGCCAAGGGCAACAACCTGTGGGTGGAAACCTTCAGCTCCGGCACCCCGCGTACCGGCGCGCCCGACAGCTCCAACCTTGGCAAGGTGCAGGCCGGTTCGCTGGAAGCCTCCACGGTGGACCTGACCGAGCAGCTGGTGAACATGATCACCGCCCAGCGCAACTTCCAGGCCAACTCGCAGATGGTCTCCACGATGGACCAGATCACCCAGACCATCATCAACATCCGTTGATGAGCCACTGATCGCAGCAGCACGGGAATACAACGATGGACAAGGCACTCTACGTCGCGATGACCGGTGCACGTGCGTCCCTGCAGGCGCAGGGGACGCTGTCGCACAACCTGGCCAACACCGATACGCCTGGATTCAAGGAAGCCCTCGCCAATACCGAGGCCTTCCCGATCAAGGGTGCCGGCTACGCCTCGCGCGTGGATGCCCTGCACGTGGACGCCGGCTTCAACCGGCGCCAGGGCGCGCAGCACATCACCGGCAACGCGCTGGACCTGTCGCTGGACGCAGGCAACTGGCTGGCGGTGCAGGCGCCGACCGGGGGCGGTGAGGCCTATACCCGCGGTGCATCGCTGTCGATCACGCCCAATGGCCAGCTGGTGACCGCCGGCGGCCATCCGGTGCTGGACGAGAACGGGGCGCCGATCGCGATTCCGCCGCACCAGGCGATGGACATCGGCAACGACGGCACCATCTCGATCATCCCGCAGGGCGAAGGCCCGCAGACCATGGCGGTGATCGGCCGCCTGCGCGTGGTCGCCGCCGAGGATGCGCGGCTGGAGCGCGGGCTGGACGGGTTGATGCGCAACACCGACCCGCAGCAGCCGTTCGTGCAGGCCCAGGGCAAGTCGCTGGACAGTGGCCAGCTCGAAGGCAGCAACGTGGATGCCGCCGGCGCACTGGTGCAGATGATCCAGCTGCAGCGGCAATACGAAATGCAGGTGAAGGTGATCAAGCACGGCGATGAAAACGCCCGCAGCGCCAACTCCCTGCTGCGCCTGGGCAGCTGACCGGCCGCCCCGACGTAATTCCGGCGCGGTTGTGGCACGCGCCATGCATCAGCCAGGACAACGGCCACCTCACGTGGCCACCCGCATCAACACAGGAACAAGGCCATGAACCAGGCATTGTGGATCGCCAAGACCGGACTGGATGCGCAGCAGACGCGCATGTCGGTGGTTTCCAACAACCTCGCCAACACCAACACCACCGGCTTCAAGCAGGACCGTGCCAGCTTCGAAGACCTGCTGTACCAGCAGGTGCGCCAGCCCGGCGGTTCCTCTTCGGCCCAGACGCAGCTGCCCACCGGCCTGCAGCTGGGTACCGGCGTGCGCGTGGTGGCCACCTCCAAGAACTTCGAACAGGGCAGCCAGCAGCAGACCGGCCGGGCGCTGGACATGATGGTGAACGGTCGCGGCTTCTTCGAAGTGCAGATGCCCGATGGTTCGTCGGCGTATACCCGCGACGGCTCGTTCCAGCGTAACCAGCAGGGCGAACTGGTCACCAACAGCGGCTACCCGGTGCAGCCGGGCATCCAGATTCCCGAGGGCGCGCAGTCGCTCACCATCGGCACCGACGGCACCATCAGCGTGAAGATGGCCGACGACGCCGCCTCGGTCGAAATCGGCGCGCTGACCCTCACCGACTTCGTCAATCCGGCCGGCCTGCAGGCACGCGGTGAAAACCTGTTCCTGGAAACCACCGCCTCGGGCCCCGCACAGAACGGCAACCCCGGCCTGAACGGCCTGGGCAGCGTGGTCCAGGGTGCGCTGGAAGGCAGCAACGTCAACGTGGTCGAAGAGCTGGTGTCGATGATCGAAACCCAGCGCGCCTACGAAATGAACGCCAAGGCGATCTCCACCACCGACTCCATGCTCGGCTACCTCAACAACAACGTCTGATCGGTTGAACCGGGAACCTGCCATGTCGCCTCTGCGCCCTACCCTTCGCCTGCTGCTCGCCAGCGCCGTGACCGCCCTGCTCGGCGGCTGCGTCATCGCGGGCGATGTGCGCCCGTATCCGGCAATGGCGCCGGTCGTGCCCGTGGTCGCGCCCAGCGCGCCGGCCACCGCCGGGGCGATCTACGCCTCGGGCCCCGGCCTGCAGCTGTATTCGGACCGCCGCGCACGTGATGTCGGCGACCTGCTCACCATCACCCTGACCGAAAGCACCACCGCGCAGACCACCGCCAACACCAGCACCGACAAGGAATCCAACCTCGCGCTGGGCACGCCCACGCTGTTCGGTGCGCCGGTGACGCTGGGCGGCAAGGACATCCTGGGCGCCAGCGCGACCGGCTCGCGCGACTTCACCGGCAAGGGCACCAGCGCGCAGAGCAACCGCCTGCAGGGCAGCGTGACGGTTACCGTGATGCAGCGCCTGCCCAACGGCAACCTGGTCGTGCAGGGTGCCAAGAACCTGCGGCTGAACCAGGGCGACGAGCTGGTGCAGGTACAGGGCATCGTGCGCGCGGCGGACATCTTCCCGGACAACACCATTCCCTCCAGCCGCGTGGCCGATGCACGCATCGTGTACGGCGGTCGTGGCCCGGTCGCCCAGTCCAATGCGATGGGCTGGCTGAGTCGTTTCTTCAACTCGGCGCTGGTGCCGTTCTGAGATGCATATGAAATTTTCCCGGTTCCCACACATCGCCGTTGCGTTGTTGGCGCTCTTGGTCGCAGCGCCGGCCTCCGCTGAGCGGATCAAGGACCTGGCGCAGGTGGGCGGCGTGCGCGGCAATGCGCTGGTCGGCTACGGCCTGGTCGTCGGCCTGGATGGCAGCGGTGACCGCACCAGCCAGGCCCCCTTCACCGTGCAGAGCCTGAAGAACCTGCTGGGCGAGCTGGGCGTGAATGTGCCGGCCAACGTCAATCCGCAGCTGAAGAACGTGGCTGCCGTGGCGATCCACGCCGAGCTGCCGCCGTTCGCCAAACCGGGCCAGCCGATCGACATCACCGTGTCCTCGATCGGCAACGCGGTGTCGCTGCGTGGCGGTTCCCTGCTGATGGCGCCGCTGCGCGGTGCCGATGGCCAGGTCTACGCCATCGCCCAGGGCAACCTGGTGGTGGGCGGCTTCGGCGCACAGGGCAAGGATGGCTCGCGGGTATCGGTCAACGTGCCCAGCGTCGGCCGCATTCCGAATGGCGCCACGGTCGAGCGTGCCCTGCCCGACGTGTTCAGCGCTGGCGGCGAAATCACGCTCAACCTGCACAAGAACGACTTCACCACGGTGTCGCGCATGGTCGCCGCGCTGAACAACGCCTTCGGCGATGGCGCCGCGCGCGCCGTGGACGGCGTCACCGTGGCGGTGCAGTCGCCCAACGACCCGGGCGCGCGCATCGGCCTGCTGGCCCGCATTGAAAACCTGGAACTCACCCCCGGCACCGCGCCGGCCAAGGTGGTGGTCAACTCGCGTACCGGCACCGTGGTCATCGGCGCGCAGGTGCGGGTTGGCGCGGCGGCCATCTCGCACGGTTCGCTGACCGTGACGATCAACGAAAACACCAACGTCAGCCAGCCCAATGCCTTCGCCGGTGGCCAGACCGTGGCCACGCCGCAGTCCACCATCACCGCCACCAACGACGGCAGCCGCATGTTCAAGTTCAACGGCGGCAGCACCCTGGATGAGATCGTGCACGCGGTCAATGCCGTGGGCGCCGCCCCGGGCGACCTGATCGCGATCCTGGAGGCGCTCAAGCAGGCCGGCGCGCTGAGTGCCGAACTCGAGGTGATCTGATGCGCATCCAACCGTCACTGGAGCTCAATCCGGCCCAGGCCAACAGCCCGGCCAAGGTCGACAAGGTCGCGCGCCAGCTGGAAGGCCAGTTCGCGCAGATGCTGGTCAAGAGCATGCGCGATGCCAGTTTCGGCGATTCGCTGCTGCCCGGCGAAAACCAGATGTTCCGCGACATGTACGACCAGAAGATCGCCGAAGCGATGACCAAGGGCCGTGGCCTGGGGCTGTCGGCGATGATCTCGCGCCAGCTCGGCGGTGGCGGGACCGAGGCCACCAAGCCCACCGACACCAGCCTGAATCCCGCCGCGGCGCTGCGCGCCTACCGGCTCAACGCGCCGGCCGCCGCGCCGATGGCCCTGCCCGCTTCCGGTGCGGCGCCTTCCGCACCGAGCGAAGTGGACCTGCTGCAGCAGCTTGGCGGGCAGGCACCGTCGGCGGTGCTGCAGCCGATGGAGCGTGCGCTGGACCTGATTGCCGGACGTGAAAGCAGCCAGATGCATGAAGCGATCGGCCGCAGCGATCCGTACGGCGCCGCGCCCGCCACCGATACGTCCGGCGAAAACTGGGCAATGGCCGACGACCGTTGGCGCGACGTCGGCACCACCGCCGCCACCACCGGCCCCAGCGCCGTGGACACGCTGGCCGGCAGCACTGCCGCCGCCCAGCTTGGCGCACATACCCCCGAAGGCTTCGTGGCCAGCATCTGGGGCCACGCGCAGCAGGCCGCGCGCGAACTGGGCGTGGACGCCAAGGCGCTGGTCGCCCAGGCCGCGCTGGAAACCGGCTGGGGCCGCAAGCTGGTGCAGCGCAATGGCGGCGGCAGCTCGCACAACCTGTTCGGCATCAAGGCCAGCGGCTGGAATGGCGAGCGCGCCACCAGCGGCACCCACGAGTACGTCGATGGCGTGCGCCGCAATGAAACCGCCAGTTTCCGGGCCTACGGCTCGGTCGGCGACAGCTTTGCCGACTACGTGAAACTGCTCAAGAACAGTCCGCGCTACCAGAACGCGCTGCAGGCCGGCGGCGATGTCCGTGGCTTCGCCCAGGGCCTGCAGAAGGCCGGCTACGCCACCGACCCCAGCTACGCGGCCAAGATCGCCGCGATCGCCGGCGGCCCGACCATCGAGCGCGCCATCGCCGCCGTGGGCGATGCCAGCCAGCGCCTGGGCCGCACCTTTGCCAGCACCGCCAGCCCCGCCGGGCTGGGGGCAATCCGTCGTTGAGGTAACCCATGTCCGTACTTTCCACCGGCACCAGCGCCCTGCTCGCCTTCCAGCGCGCACTGGCCACCACCAGCCATAACGTCGCCAACATCAACACGCCAGGCTACAGCCGGCAGAAGGTGGACTTCGCCACCGCCAGCCCGCAGAACCTGGGCTATGGCGATATCGGCAACGGCACCCGCATCACCGACGTGCGCCGCGTGGCCGACCAGCTGGCGATCTCGCGGCTGCTCGACAGCAGCGGCGAACTGGCGCGGCTGAAGCAGCTGTCCACCCTGGCCGACCGCGTGGATTCACTGTTCTCCGATACCGCCACCAATGTGTCCGGCGTGTGGTCGAACTTCTTCGACAC
The DNA here is from genome assembly GCF_037203925.1 of Stenotrophomonas sp. CCNWLW57. Taxonomy (NCBI): domain Bacteria; kingdom Pseudomonadati; phylum Pseudomonadota; class Gammaproteobacteria; order Lysobacterales; family Lysobacteraceae; genus Stenotrophomonas; species Stenotrophomonas sp. CCNWLW57. The sequence goes on along the minus strand of NZ_JBBCBJ010000005.1, from coordinate 347,943 downwards.
GGTCAGCGGCCTGTCCTCCAACGCCTCGGGCACCGCCGACCGCCAGAACGTGCTGGACAACGCCGGCACCCTCGCCAGCCGCTTCAAGCAGCTCAACGAAAGCCTCAATTCGCTCAATGGCGAGGTCAACAACGGCCTGATCGCCGGCGCCTCCGAAGTGAACCGGCTGGCAGCGGAAATCGCCCAGCTCAACGGCGCCATCGGCAGCAATGCCAATACCGCCGCACCGGACCTGCTCGACCGCCGCGACCAGCTGGTGGCCAACCTGATCGGCTACACCGGCGGCACCGCAGTGATCCAGGACGGCGGCTTCATGAACGTCTATACCGCTGGCGGCCAGGCCGTGGTGGTGGGCACCACCGCCAGCAAGGTCACCACCGTCACCGACCCCTACCAGCCTGAGCGCCTGCAGCTGGCGATGGAAACCCAGGGCCAGAAGATCACCCTGGATCCGAAGAGCCTGGGCGGCCAGATCGGCGGCCTGCTCGAATTCCGCGATTCAGTGCTCACCCCCACCCAGGCCGAGCTGGGCAAGCTCGCCGTGGGCCTGGCCAGCAGCTTCAACGACACCCACCACCAGGGCGTTGACCTGTACGGCAACATGGGCGGCGACTTCTTCAACTACGGCAACCCGCGCGTCACCGGCAACACCGGCAATACCGGCACCGCCAGCTTCAGCGCCAGCTTCGGCGACCTGTCCAAGCTGGACGGCCAGAACATCGTGCTGAAGTTCGATGGCGGTGCGTGGCAGGCCACGCGCGCCGACACCGGTGCGGCCGTGCCGATGACCGGCACCGGCACCGCAGCCGACCCGCTGGTGCTCAACGGCGTGGAAATGGTGATGTCCGGCACTCCGGCACAGAACGACCGCTTCCTGCTGCAGCCCACCGCCGGCGTGGCCGGCACCCTGTCGGTGGCGATCACCGATACCTCGCGCATTGCTGCGGCTGCGCCGATCAAGGCCGCCGCAGGCCTGAGCAACACCGGCACCGGCAAGGTCAGCGGCGTGGCGGTGAGCGACTACACCAACGCCAACCTGCGCAATCCGGCCGCGATCGTGTTCACCAGCGCCACCGAATACACCATCGATGGCACCGGGCCGTTTACCTATACCGCTGGGCAGACCATCAGCGCCAATGGCTGGAGCTTCGTGCTCGATGGCGCGCCGAAGGTCGGCGACAGCTTCAACATCAGCCCCACCCCGGCCGGCTCCAGCGACAACAGCAACGCGCTGCTGCTGGCCAAGGTGGAAGACGCCAAGACCTTCAACGCCGGCACGGTCACCCTCAACGGTGCCCTGGGCGGCCTGACCACGCTGGTGGGCTCGGCCGCACGCGCGGCCGACTACTCGCTGCAGGCCCAGCAGGTCATCACCGACCAGGCGCAGGCCTCGCGCGACTCGGTGTCCGGGGTCAACCTGGACGAAGAAGCCGCCGACATGCTCCGGCTGCAGCAGGCCTACCAGGCCGCCTCGCAGCTGATTTCCACTGCCGACACCATGTTCCAGACCATCCTGGGAGCCGTTTCGCGATGAACAACCGAATCTCCACCGGGATGATGTTCAACCAGTCCATCTCGATGATGATGGCCAAGCAGAGCAAGATGAACCACCTGGAGCAGCAGCTGGCCACCGGCAAGAAGCTGGTCAGCGCCAAGGACGACCCGGTCGCCGCCGGCACCGCGGTCGGCCTGGACCGCGCCGTGGCCGAGCTGGACCGCTTCGCCCGCAATGGCGATGTGGTCGAAAACCGCCTCGGCCTGCAGGAAAACGCACTGGCCCAGGCCGGCGAAATGATGGCCCATATCACCGAGCTGACCATCCAGGCCAACAACCCGGCACTGTCGGCGGCCGACCTGAAGTCGATCGCCTCGGAACTGAAGAGCGTGCGCGACGGCCTGCTGTCGCTGGCCAATTCCACTGACGGCACCGGCCGCTACCTGTTCGGTGGCACCGACGACGCCGATGCGCCGTTCAAGCTCAGCAATGGCGTGGTCACCTACAACGGCGACCAGACCCAGCGCCAAGTGGAAGTAGCGCCGGACACCTTCGTCAAGGACGCCCTGCCCGGCAGCGAGATCTTCCTGCGCATCCGCACCGGCGATGGCACCCTGGACGGCGGCGCGGCCGGCACCAACACCGGCACCGGCGTGCTCACCACCTTTGGCCGCGACCCGGCTTCCGGCAACTGGGATGGGGCCAGCTACACCCTGCGCTTCACCGGCCCGGACGCCTATGAAGTGGTGGATGCGACCAATACCGTGGTCAAGACCGGCGCCTTCAAGGCCGGCGAAGACATCACGTTCGAAGGCGTTTCCATGCGGATCGAAGGCGAACCCAAGGCCGGCGACAGCTTCGGCATCGGCGCCGCCGACGCCCGCGACATCTTCTCCACCCTGGACGGCATGATCAACGCGCTGGACAACGCCGCCGACGATCCGACCGCCGTGGCCCGCCAGCAGAACATCCTGCAGGCCGGCATCCGTGACGTGGCCCGTGCCTCGGAGAAATTCATCGACGCCCGCGCCGCCGGCGGTGCGCAGCTCAAGGCCATCGACGATGCCGGCGCCTTGCGCGACGCCAACGGCGTGACCCTGAAGACCACCCTGTCGGCCATGCGCGACCTCGACTACGCCGAAGCCATCGGCCAGTACCAGCTGGAACAGATTTCCCTGCAGGCCGCGCAGACCATTTTCACCCAGATGCAGCAGATGTCGCTGTTCAACGCGATCCGCTGACATAGCGCGCACGCCGGGCGCAAAACGCCCCGCGCTGCAGGCTGTTGCGCGTGTTCCGGCCCCTGCCGGACGCGCGCAACCACCGACCATCACCCTACCCGGGTGATGTTTTCTGCGTATTTTTTCTCAAGGCTTCGCGCCAACCGCCGTTATCTCTCCTGCAACAGCTGCATCCGCCACGGGTGCGGTCTCTGCGTCAACTCCGGGTGCACGCCGCGGCCGGAACTTGCCCACAGGAAAGAGAAAAATGGCACAAGTAATCAATACCAACGTGATGTCGCTGAACGCTCAGCGCAACCTGTCGACCAGCGGTTCCAGCCTGGCCACCACGATCCAGCGCCTGTCCTCGGGCCTGCGCATCAACAGCGCCAAGGACGACGCCGCCGGCCTGGCGATTTCCGAGCGTTTCAGCACCCAGATCCGCGGCCTGGACGTTGCGGTTCGCAATGCCAACGACGGCATCTCGCTGGCCCAGACCGCCGAAGGCGCGATGGTGGAAATCGGCAACAACCTGCAGCGTATCCGCGAACTGTCGGTGCAGTCGGCCAACGCCACCAACTCCGACAGCGACCGTGAAGCGCTGAACGCCGAAGTCAACCAGCTGGTCTCGGAAATCGACCGCGTCTCCCGCCAGACCAACTTCAACGGCACCAAGCTGCTGGACGGTTCGTTCTCCGGCGCGCTGTTCCAGATCGGCGCCGATTCGGGCCAGACCATCGGCATCAACAGCATCGTCAACTCCAGCACCTCGGAGCTGGGCAACGGCCTGTACGCTGCCAAGCAGACCTCGACCGCAGCGGCCCTGACCGGCACCGCGACGGCCGCGGGCACTGTCAGCGACATGGAAATCAATGGCGTTGCCATTGCTGCCGTGGACGTTGCCGTGGGCGACAAGGCCGCCGACGTCAGCAAGAAGGTGGTCAATGCCATCAACGACAAGATGGACCAGACCGGCGTGTACGCCTCGCTGGACAAGGACGGCAAGCTGGAACTGACCTCGCTGAAGTCGGGCAAGGATTTCGAGTTCACCACCGCCACCACCGATGCCACCGGCCTGACCGTGGCCATGGCGGGCATTGGCGCCACCGCCGATGCGGACGCCCGTGACACCGTCAGCGGCGTGGACATCTCCTCGGTCGCCGGTGCCCAGAAGGCGCTGTCGATCGTGGACGACGCCCTGAAGGCGGTGAACTCCTCGCGTGCCGACATGGGTGCGATCCAGAACCGCTTCACCTCCACCATCGCCAACCTGAACACCACCTCGGAAAACCTGTCGGCCTCGCGCAGCCGTATCCGCGACACCGACTACGCCAAGGAAACCGCCGAACTGACCCGCACGCAGATCCTGCAGCAGGCCGGCACCGCGATGCTGGCCCAGGCCAACCAGTCGCCCTCGAGCGTCATGAGCCTGCTGAACGGCTGATCCCGCACAAGCACGCGTCACAGAAAACCCCGCTCCGGCGGGGTTTTCTGTTGACAAACGCAAATTTCGCCCGCTGGGCCCTAAAGGTTCCGGCCGGGGTGTCGTTAATGATTTCAACCCGGGCACATCGCCCATTGCCTCCCCCGGGGCACCCCAAAAACCAGCAGTACCTTCGTATCCAGGAGCACGGAAATGGCACAAGTCATCAACACCAATGTGATGTCGCTGAACGCACAGCGCAATCTGTCGACCAGCGGTTCCAGCCTGGCTACCACCATCCAGCGCCTGTCCTCGGGCCTGCGCATCAACAGCGCCAAGGACGACGCCGCCGGCCTGGCGATCTCCGAGCGCTTCAGCACCCAGATCCGCGGCCTGGATGTTGCGGTTCGCAACGCCAACGACGGCATCTCGCTGGCCCAGACCGCCGAAGGCGCGATGGTGGAAATCGGCAACAACCTGCAGCGCATCCGCGAGCTGTCGGTGCAGTCGGCCAACGCCACCAACTCCGACAGCGACCGTGAGGCGCTGAACGCCGAAGTGAAGCAGCTGACCTCGGAAATCGACCGCGTTTCCCGCCAGACCAACTTCAACGGCACCAAGCTGCTGGACGGTTCCTTCTCCGGCGCGCTGTTCCAGGTCGGTGCGGATTCGGGCCAGACCATCGGCATCAACAGCATCGTCAACGCCAGCGCCAGCGCACTGGGCGGCGCCAAGTTCGACAAGAACACCTTCACCGTCGCCGCCCCGGGCACCAATGCCGCCGCCACCATCAAGGGCATGGAAATCAAGGGCGCCGATGGCAAGTCGTACAAGCTGGACGACATCGAAGTGAAGGCCGGCGTCGACGCCGCCGCCACCCAGAAGGCCACCGCCTCCGCCATCGCCGCCGCGATCAACGCCAAGATGGACCAGACCGGCGTCTACGCCTCGGTCGATGCCGCCACCGCCGGCAAGCTGGACCTGACCTCGGTGCAGAACAACGTCGCCGACGACGGCACCTTCAATGCCATCGCCGTGACCATGGGCACCTGGACCGGCGCCACCGCACCGACCGCGCCGACCCCGACCGCCGACGCCACCGGCCTGACCGCGCAGTTCGCCAGCAACCTGAACATCTCCACCTTCACCGGTGCGCAGCAGGCCCTGTCGATCGTCGACAAGGCGCTGACCGCAGTCAACTCCTCGCGTGCCGACATGGGTGCGATCCAGAACCGCTTCACCTCCACCATCGCCAACCTCGGCACCACCTCGGAAAACCTGTCGGCCTCGCGCAGCCGTATCCGCGACACCGACTACGCCAAGGAAACCGCCGAGCTGACCCGCACGCAGATCCTGCAGCAGGCCGGCACTGCGATGCTGGCCCAGGCCAACCAGTCGCCCTCGAGCGTGATGAGCCTGCTGCAGGGCTGATGCCTGCGGAGGGTGCGTAACGGAAAACCCCGCGAAAGCGGGGTTTTTTGTTGACAAACGCGAAATTCGGTCGTCCCAGCCCTAAAGGTTCCCTGCGGGTTGTCGTTAATGATTTCAACCCGGGCACATTGCCCACCGCCTCCCCCGCGAGGCGCCCACTGAATCCGCATCACCGCACCCAGGAGCACGGAAATGGCACAAGTCATCAACACCAATGTGATGTCGCTGAACGCACAGCGCAATCTGTCGACCAGCGGTTCCAGCCTGGCCACCACCATCCAGCGCCTGTCCTCGGGCCTGCGCATCAACAGCGCCAAGGACGACGCCGCCGGCCTGGCGATTTCCGAGCGCTTCAGCACCCAGATCCGCGGCCTGGACGTTGCCGTGCGCAACGCCAACGACGGCATCTCGCTGGCCCAGACCGCCGAAGGCGCGATGGTCGAAATCGGCAACAACCTGCAGCGCATCCGCGAACTGTCGGTGCAGTCGTCCAATGCGACCAACTCCGACAGCGACCGTGAAGCACTGAACGCCGAAGTGAAGCAGCTGACCTCGGAAATCGACCGCGTCTCCCGCCAGACCAACTTCAACGGCACCAAGCTGCTGGACGGTTCGTTCTCCGGCGCGCTGTTCCAGGTCGGCGCCGATTCGGGCCAGACCATCGGCATCAACAGCATCGTCAACGCCAGCGCCAGCGCGTTGGGCGGCGCCAAGTTCGACACCAGCACCCTGGACATCGGCGTGCCCGCCACCAACGGTGACGTGACCATCAAGGGCATGACCATCAAGGGCGCCGACGGCACCGCCTACACGCTGTCGGACATCTCGGTGAAGGCCGGCGTCGACGCTGCCGCCACCCAGAAGGCCGCCACCGCCGCCGTTGCCGCCGCCATCAACGAGAAGATGGACCAGGCCGGCGTGTACGCATCGGTCAATGCCACTGCCGGCAAGATCGACCTGACCTCGGTCAAGAACAGCGTCTCCGACACCGGCACGTTCAACGCCATCACCGTCACCGCGGGCACCTGGACCGGCATCACCGCGCCGACCCCGGCCACCCCGACCACTGCCGCCGCCGGCGCTGCCCTGGCCACCAAGTTCGCCAGCGACCTGGACATCTCCTCGGTGGCCGGTGCGCAGCAGGCCCTGTCGATCGTCGACAAGGCGCTGACCTCGGTCAACTCCTCGCGCGCTGACATGGGTGCCATCCAGAACCGCTTCACCTCCACCATCGCCAACCTCAACACCACCTCGGAAAACCTGTCGGCCTCGCGCAGCCGTATCCGCGACACCGACTACGCCAAGGAAACCGCCGAGCTGACCCGCACGCAGATCCTGCAGCAGGCCGGCACCGCGATGCTGGCCCAGGCCAACCAGTCGCCGTCGAGCGTGATGAGCCTGCTGCAGGGTTGATGCCTGCGGAGGATGTGTAACGAAAAGCCCCGCGAAAGCGGGGCTTTTTGTTTGCGTCGGCGTTCATGAAACGTGACGGATTCAGCGTTTTTTTCACCCCATTGATTAAAGCTTCTTGACATTGGGTCGTTATTGATTCCAGCCACGGCAGATCGACATCGCTTGGCGCTCCCACACGGGAGAAACACCTCTATCACCCGGCGACATCATCGCCACCAGGAGCAAGAAAATGGCACAAGTCATCAACACCAACGTGATGTCGCTCAACGCCCAGCGCAACCTGTCGACCAGCGGCTCCAGCCTGGCCACGACGATCCAGCGCCTGTCCTCGGGCCTGCGCATCAACAGCGCCAAGGACGACGCCGCAGGCCTCGCGATTTCCGAGCGTTTCAGCACCCAGATCCGCGGCCTGGACGTTGCGGTGCGCAACGCCAACGACGGCATCTCGCTGGCCCAGACGGCCGAAGGCGCGATGGTCGAAATCGGCAACAACCTGCAGCGCATCCGCGAACTGTCGGTGCAGTCGGCCAACGCCACCAACTCCGACAGCGACCGTGAAGCCCTGAACGCCGAAGTGAAGCAGCTGACCTCGGAAATCGACCGCGTTTCCCGCCAGACCAACTTCAACGGCACCAAGCTGCTGGACGGTTCCTTCTCCGGCGCGCTGTTCCAGGTCGGTGCGGATTCCGGCCAGACCATCGGCATCAACAGCATCGTCAACGCCAGCGCCAACGCGCTGGGCGGCGCCAAGTTCGACAGCAACAGCTTCACCGTCGGCGCGGTCGCTGCGGCCGCCAACGCCGACGTCAAGATCACCGGCATGGCCATCACCGGCGCCGACGGCAAGTCGTACACCCTGTCCGACATCAACGTGAAGGCCGGCGTCGACTCGGCTGCCACCCAGAAGGCCACCGTGGCCGCGGTGACCGCCGCGATCAACGAAAAGATGGACCAGACCGGCGTGTACGCCTCGGTCGACGGCGCCGCCGGCAAGGTCAACCTGACCTCCGTGCAGAACAGCGTGGGCTCGGACGGCACCTTCAACGCGATCGGCCTGACCGCCGGCACCTACACCGGTGGCGCCACCGCCCCGGCCGCGTACACCGCCACCACTGCCGCTGCCGGCGCCGCCCTGGCCAACAAGTTCGCCAGCGACCTGGACATCTCCTCGGTCGCCGGCGCCCAGCAGGCCCTGTCGATCGTCGACAAGGCGCTGACCGCGGTGAACTCCTCGCGCGCCGACATGGGTGCGATCCAGAACCGCTTCACCTCCACCATCGCCAACCTCAACACCACCTCGGAAAACCTGTCGGCCTCGCGCAGCCGTATCCGCGACACCGACTACGCCAAGGAAACCGCCGAGCTGACCCGCACGCAGATCCTGCAGCAGGCCGGCACCGCGATGCTGGCCCAGGCCAACCAGTCGCCCTCGAGCGTCATGAGCCTGCTGAACGGCTAAGCGTCATTGGCGTTGCGAAACAGGGAACCCCGCTCCGGCGGGGTTTTTTGTTGACCACGGCGCAGCTCTGGCATGCCGCTTGCACCTGCTTTGGCATCAGCGCGCCCACCGCCAGGTGGACGGGCCTCAAGCCTCCCCGTTCCGGGCCGATACCACCTGCAGGAAGCGCAGGCAGTTGCGTGCCCACATTTCAAGACAGGACTGCAGACATGGCGATTGGCACCATTGGTACCGGCCTCGATATTCCCACCCTGGTGGCCCAGCTGGTCGCCAAGGAGCGCGAACCGCAGGAAAACCAGATCAATTCCGCCGGTACCGCCGCCAGTGCCAAATTGTCGGCGCTGGCCACCCTGACCAGTGGCATGACCAACCTGCAGACCACCCTGGCCAGCCTGATCAAGAACGCCGACAAGCCGTCCTTCAAAGCCAGCACCATCACCGACTCCAACTTCACCGCCAGCATCGACACCAGCGAAGGCGCCGCCTCCGCCTCTGCCGGCACCCACCAGGTGGAAGTCAAATCCCTGGCCCAGGGCCAGAAGCTCAGCTCCGGCGCCTTCGCCAAGGACACCGTCATCGGCGACGGCACCCTGACCATCGCCTATGGCGACAAGACCCTCGACGTCACCATCAACGCCGACAGCAAGCTCAGCGACATCGCCGCGGCGATCAACAAAGCAGCCGGCGGCAAAGTGGTCAGCGCCAGCGTCATCACCGCCGACGATGGCCAGCATCTGATGCTCAGTGCCGTCGATACCGGCCTGTCGGGTGCCGTCAAGATCACCGCCAGCGGTGGCAACGGCGGCCTGGCGGCCCTGACCTATGACGGCACCGCCGGCTCCCCGATGACCCAGACCGTCGAGCCCAAGGATGCCGTGGTCGTCGTCGACGGGTTCACCCGAACCTCCAGCTCCAACACGATCAGCGACATCGTGCCCGGGGTGAACCTGACCCTGACCAAGGCCGGCACTGAAGCGGGCAAGACCCAGACCCTGACGATTACCCGCGACAACACCGCGGTCAAGACCGACATGGCCGCGTTCGTGGCCGCCTACAACGCCATGAACAGCGCGCTGAAGTCCACCAGCGCCTACAACGCCACCAGCAAGACCGCCGCCGCACTCACCGGCGACGCCATGGTGCGCGGCCTGCAGCAGCAGCTGCGCAGCCAGTTCAGCAGCAACATCAACGGCCTCAAGGACATGGGCGTCACCATGGCGGCCGACGGCAGCCTGACCCTGGACAGCGGCAAGATGGAGACCGCCATCGGCAAGGACCCCGATGCCGTGTCCCGCCTGTTCGGCAAGGACGGCGCCATCGGCAAGCCCATGGACACGCTCATCAAGAGCAACCTGGACAAGGAAACCGGCACCCTCACCCAGCGCACCAATTCGCTGAACAAGCAGATCAAGGACCTGGAAAGCCGCCTGGACGCGCTCGACGCGCGCATGGAAAAGGTTTCCGACCGCTACACCAAGCAGTTCACCGCCATGGAGACCCTGGTTACCCAGATGCAGACCACCAGCGACAGCCTGACCCAGGCACTGGCCAAGAAGACCAGCAGCTGACCCGCCGCGCGGCAACGCTCAAGTTTCCGCACCGCACCGCCGATATTCATGGCAGCACCCACCACCTGATGTCTGGCGTGGGTCCCAGAGGAGAAGTTCCAATGTACGGTTCCAGCCGTCAGTACGCAGAGCAGTACCGCAAGGTCGGCGTTTCCAGCGCCGTCAACGATGCCGACCCGCATAAACTGGTCGCCATGCTGCTGACCGGCGCCTGCGAGCGCATCCGCCTGGCCGAGGCCTGCCTGGAGCGCAACGACCAGGCCCGCAAGGGCAAGGCCATCGGCGAGGCCTGCGCCATCGTCGGCCACCTCAATGGCTCGCTCGACCACGAGGCCGGCGGCGACATCGCCGGCAACCTGTCGGCCCTGTACGACTACGTCATGCAGCGCCTGACCGATGCCAACCTGCACAACGACGGCGCTGCCCTGCAGGAAGCCCTGCAGCTGCTGACCGAGATCGATTCTGCGTGGAATGCCATCCCGCACGACCAGCGCCAGCCCGCTGTGGCAGGCGCCTGATGCACGCCTCACTCGCCCCCGACGTCCTTCACCTCCTGCATGATGCGCTGGACAGGCTGTCGGGCGCGGTTGAAGGTGATGACCACGACCTGACCCAGCGCCTGATGGACGCCTACGACCAGCAGGTACGTGCGTACCTGGACGAACACGAGGCCCGCATCGACGCCGGCTCGCTGCGCGGGCTGATCGCGCGCCAGCAGCAGGTCAGCATCCGCATGGCGGCCCGCCGCGACGAAGCGGGCAGCCACCTCACCGCCGACCGACGCGCCGTTCGCGCGTCCCTCGCCTACCTCCGGGCAGAATCCCTGACATGAGCGAACTTCGTCCCAGCGACATCCATCATCCGGCCGAAAGCGAGCTGTTCGATGAAACGCTGAGCTGCGATGTCGCCCTGCCCGCCGAATTCCGCCTGGGCAGCAGCGTGATCCGCCCCGGCAGCGCCGAAACCCTGCTGCGCAGCGTTGCCCTGGTCGAGGATTCCCGGGGCGATGATGGCCATGACGACCGTGGCGAGTCCAGCACCCAGCTGCAGCGCCTGGAAGCCAAGCTGGACCTGACCATGGTGCTGCTCGGCCGGCTGGTGCGGCAGAGCGCCCAGGATCTGGACCTGCGCCCGCTGCGCTGGTCGCGCCGGGGCATCCGCCTGGAACTGGGCGCCCGCACCGGTGCCGCGGCCGGCAGCCTGGGGGTGATCCGCCTGCAGCCCTGCGACTGGCTGCCCGACCACATCGACCTGCCCGTCACCGTGCTGGCCGAAGCGGCCACCGGTGCCGGCTCCTGTTTCCTCTGGCTGCGCTTCGCGCCCATGAGCGACGGGCTGGAAATGGCGCTGGAGCGGCACCTGTTCCGGCTGCACCGGCGGCAGGTGGCGGATTCCCGGCGGCGCGGTCTTTAATAAAGAGCCGCGCTAGGATAATGTGAAGAACTTCTTTTCTTCACATCTCCTCTGCCCGTGCGCGTTCTCATCGTCGACGATCACACCCTGGTCCGCGCCGGCCTAAGCCGCCTGCTCCAGGGCTTTGCCGACGTCGAGGTCGCCGCAGAGGCCAGCAATGCAAAGGAGGCGCTTGAAATGGCCCTGCTGCATTCCCCCGATGTGATCCTGATGGACCTGTCCCTGCCCGGGCGTACCGGGCTGGAAGCCCTGAGCGACATCCTGGTCCGCGCGCCGGGCACCCGCGTGGTGATGATGACCATGCACGACGACGCCGTGCACGTGCGCGATGCACTGGACCGCGGTGCGGTGGGCTTCGTGGTCAAGGACGCCGCCCCCCAGGAGCTCGACCTGGCCCTGCGCGCCGCCCATGCCGGCCAGGTGTTCCTGAGCCCGCAGATCTCGGCCAAGATGCTGGCGCCCATGCTGGGCAGGGAAAAGCCGGTCGGCATTGCCGCGCTCTCGCCGCGCCAGCGCGAGATCCTGCGCCAGATCGGCAAGGGTGAAAGCAACAAGGAAATCGCCGCCGACCTGGGCATCAGCGTCAAGACGGTGGAAACCCACCGCGCGCGCATGATGGAATCGCTGGGCTGCCGCCGCGCCAACGATCTGCTGTTGCTGGCCGCGCGTCACCAGCACGAACTGGAATAACCGGCGTCGATTCCCCGACATCTGCCTGCCACAGCGGCCACGAGCGACGGGTTTTTGATCGGGACGCAGCCGAAGACACCGCGGAAACAGCGATCCCCGCCGCGCCCAGCGTCAAATAACCAGACATACCGTCAGGAATCTCCCCACACGCTGTCGGGAACCTGACGACCCCGCTAGGGAACCCCCTGATTTCGCCCCCACGGGATCACAAGCAAGATGTGTTCCATAACGCACCGGGGGCTCGGGGCGACGGGGATACACCACATGAAGCCGATGATGTCGACCCAGATGGGTCAGCAGCTGCACCTCACGCCGCAATTGCTGCAGTCGATCCGATTGCTGCAGCTGGACGGCATGCAGCTGGAGCTGGAAATCCGCCGCGCACTGGACACCAACCCGCTGCTGGAGCTGGAAGAAGCGCCCGCGCCCGACACCGCCGAGACCGGCGAAGCCGGCACCACCGTGGAAGTGGCCGCCTTCGACGAACTGCCCGAGCCTGCAATGTGGGACGTGGCCGGGGCCAGCTGGCACGATGGCGACGACGACCGCCTGCAGCGCATTGCCGCCGACGAATCCAGCGACCCGCAGCTGCGCGCCCTGCAGCGCCTGTCACTGGAGCTGGATGCGCGCGAACTGGCCGTGGCCCGCTTCTGGCTGGAGCACTGCGACGATGCCGGCTACCTGGACGCGCCGCTGGAGCAGCTGACCCTGCTGGCCAGCGCCCACTGCGATGTGGACGCCGCCGGTGTGGAAGCGGTGCGCCAGCAGATCCTGCACGGCGACCCGGCCGGCCTGGCCGCCCGCGACCTGCACGAATGCCTCTCGGTCCAGCTGCGCGCCCTGCACGGTCGCGTGCCGGCCCGCCACCTGGCCCTGCGGGTGCTGGACCACGGCCTGGACGCTCTGGCCGCGCACGACTACCCCGCCCTGGCCCGCCAGCTGGATGCGGAAGTCGCCGACATCCACGAAGCGGTGCGCCTGATCCTCTCGCTGCAGCCGCGCCCGGGCGACAGCCTGCTGCCGGATACGTCCGGCGCGGTCATCCCCGACGTGGTGGCCTGGCACGCCGATGGCCAGTGGCGCGTGGCGCTCAACCCGGCCACCAGCCGCCGCCTGAGCATCAACCCCACCTACGAAAGTGCCCTGGCCGATGCCGGCGACAGTGCCCAGCCGTTGCGCGACATGCTGCAGGAAGCCCGCTGGCTGACCCGTGGCCTGTCCATGCGCTACGACACCCTGCTGCGCACCACCCGCGTCATCATCGAACGCCAGGCCGGCTTCCTCACCCGCGGCGAAGAGGCCATGGCCCCGCTGACCCTGAAGGAAGTGGCCGATGCCATCGGCATGCACGAGTCCACCGTCTCGCGCATCACCACCGGCAAGTACCTGCAGACCCCACGCGGCACCCTGGAGCTGAAGCACTTCTTTGCCGTGCGTCTGGAAGGCGCCAGCGTCTCCGGCCAGGCCGTGAAGGCCATGGTCCGGCGCCTGATTGATGCCGAACCGGCCGGTCGTCCGCTGGCTGATGAGGCCATTGCGGGACTTCTGTCACGCCAGGGCGTGAACATTGCCCGCCGAACCGTTGCAAAATACCGCGAACAACTGGACATCGCCCCGGCCCGGGAACGCCGCCGGCACAATGCCCGCACCCCGCTACTGGCCCGGGTGGGCTGAAGGAAGTACACGACATGAACAAGCTCACCGTCCTGCTGGTCGATGACCACGAGGGCTTCATCAACGCCGCCATGCGCCACTTCCGCAAGGTCGACTGGCTGGATGTGGTCGGCAGCGCCGGCAATGGCCTGGAAGCCATCGAGCGTTCGGAGTCGCTGCGCCCGCAGGTCGTGCTGATGGACCTGGCCATGCCGGAAATGGGCGGGCTGCAGGCCACCCGCCTGATCAAGACCCAGGACGATGCACCGTACATCGTCATCGCCAGCCACTTCGACGACGTCGAACACCGCGAGCACGCCCTGCGTGCCGGTGCCGACAATTTCGTCAGCAAGCTGTCCTACATCCAGGAGGTCATGCCGATCCTGGAGGGCTTGAAGGAGCCGACGCCATGAGCGAGTCGCGCATCCTGGTGCTGGACAACGACGCCGTGCGCGCCGAGCGCACCGTTGGCCTGCTGGAATTCATGGACTTCAACCCGCGCTGGATTGCCGACGCGGCCGATTTCGATACCACCCGCCACCGTGCCACCGACTGGATGGCCGTGATCATCGGCGGCCTGGAGCCGGGCGCGCGCAGTGAAGCGCTGTTCGCGTGGGCCGGCCAGGGCGCCCTGCCACCGCCGGTGATGCTGATTGACGGCGATGCTGCCGCATTTGCCCAGCGCCACGGCCTGCATGAGGCCAATGTGTGGCCGCTGGAAGCCCCGCTGCGCCATGCGCAGATGGAAGCCCTGCTGCGCCGTGCCAGCCTGAAGCGGCTCGATGCCGAACACCAGGCCGGCGCCAGCCAGGACCAGGGTCCCACCGGCGACGGTGCGGCGGTGAGTGCGCTGCGCCAGATGATCGAGCAGGTGGCCGCCTTCGACACCACCGTGCTGGTGCTGGGCGAATCGGGTACCGGCAAGGAGGTGGTGTCGCGTTCGATCCACCAGCGCTCGCCGCGCCGCGATGGCCCGTTCGTGGCGATCAACTGCGGCGCGATTCCGGCCGACCTGCTGGAAAGCGAACTGTTCGGTCACGAAAAGGGTGCATTCACCGGCGCACTCAGCGCACGCAAGGGCCGTTTCGAAATGGCCGAAGGCGGCACCCTGCTGCTGGACGAAATCGGCGACATGAGCCTGCCGATGCAGGTGAAGCTGCTGCGTGTGCTGCAGGAACGCAGCTTCGAGCGCGTGGGCGGCAACCAGACCATCCGCTGCAACGTGCGGGTGATCGCCGCAACCCATCGCGACCTGGAATCGCGCATTGCCGATGGCAAGTTCCGCGAGGATCTGTTCTACCGGCTCAATGTGTTCCCGATCGAAGTGCCGGCGCTGCGCGACCGTAGCGAAGACCTGCCCGCACTGGTCACCACCATTGCCGGCCAGCTGGCGCGCACCGGGCGTGGCGAAGTGCGTTTCAGCCCGGAAGCGCTGCAGGCCCTGGCCGCCTACGAATGGCCGGGCAACGTGCGCGAGCTGACCAACCTGGTGGAGCGCCTGGCCGTGCTGCATCCGGGCGGCAACGTTCGGGTGCAGGACCTGCCGGCACGGTATCGCGGTGATTTCGCGGTGGCAGCGCCGGTTTCGGTAGCGGCGCCGGCACCGGCTGGTGAGGACCGCCTGGACCTGCGCAGCTTCTCGTTCCACGCCCCGGCGACGGGTGCGGCGGCAGCGAACGGCGCCGCCCCGACCGACAAATCCCCGGCCCTGCCCGACGCCGGCCTGGACCTGCGCAACCACATGGCCAACATCGAGCTGACCCTGATCAACGAGGCGCTGGAGCGCACGCAGGGCGTGGTCGCCCACGCTGCCCAGCTGCTCGGCCTGCGGCGTACCACGCTGGTGGAGAAGCTGCGCAAGTACGGGATCGAGCGGGACCAGGCTGAGTTGGCGGGTTGATGCCGGAGCAATGCGTGGAACGGACAAGGCCCGGTCGAACCGGGCCTTGTCCGTTTTGAGTCTGAAATACGTTGGTGAGTTATTTCACCGATCTCGAACAGAGCCGGGCGCAACAATCACCGCGCTCGCCGGAGGCGTTTCGCACCCTTTCTTCGCGCGGGAAATCGGGGGTATCAGCAATGCCGTCTCGCGCCGTCGCGATGCGCGCTTGCATACCAGGACATCACCATGGAACTCTCCGAAGAAGCGTTTGCGCAGGCGTTCGCAAACCTGTCAGAAGCCGACAAGAAGTTGCTCTTGGAGTTCACCCAGCAGCTGCCATCGGCAAAGGCGGCACCCATCGCATCTGCTACGCCTCCGCCGGATCTGACGAAAAAGTCGCTCTAGTCCATCGCAGTTCACGCAGGCCCGTCCTTCGGGCCGGGCCTGCGAGCATCGTCATTACCAAGGGACCTTCTTCCTTCACTCCGCCGTGACGGCACCGGGCATAGCGTCGCCAGCAGCCGTACGCGGGGGAGACGCGTACGGGGAATCGGGGGATTCATGCAGATCGCCTGA
Source organism: Stenotrophomonas sp. CCNWLW57 (assembly GCF_037203925.1). Classification (NCBI taxonomy): domain Bacteria; kingdom Pseudomonadati; phylum Pseudomonadota; class Gammaproteobacteria; order Lysobacterales; family Lysobacteraceae; genus Stenotrophomonas; species Stenotrophomonas sp. CCNWLW57. The sequence continues at coordinate 331,720 of NZ_JBBCBJ010000005.1, read as the reverse complement.
CCGGCATTGCCCCGGCGGGCGCGCTGCCACCCGAGGATCTCCGCCATGGACCGTTCCTGGTACCGCATCGCATTGCGTGGTGTTTCGCGCGTTCCCTTCGCTCGTTCCCTTGTCCCGTTCGGCGCCGCGCTGGGCGTATTCCTGTCACTGACCTCACCCGCGTCAGCCCAGACCGTCTGCACCCAGACCGGTGGCGCTGCACCCACTGCAACGGGCGCCGCCGCATTCGCCTGCGGCGACGGTGCCACCGCGGCTGGCGCCAATGCCACCGCCGTCGGCGGCGGTTCAAGCGCAGGTGATCAGTTCGCAACCGCCGTCGGCCGCAACGCGAACGCAAGCGGCTTTGCCTCCACGGCCATTGGCTACAACAACACCGCATCGGGTCGCGATACGGTAGTGATTGGCGTCAACAGCAGTGCGGTGGGCGAAGGCGGCATGGCTTTCGGCGTGGGGACCCAGGCCGGTCAACAGAACTCCATCGCCATCGGCCAAGGCGCCAACTCATCGGCCGCCAATGCCATCGCATTAGGTGCTGGTTCTGTAGCCAATGAAGCCAACACCGTCTCCATCGGCGCCGCCGGCGCCGAGCGCAAGCTCACCAACATGGCGGCCGGCGTGGCGGACACGGATGGGGTCAATGTCAGCCAGCTCAAGGAGTCGGCAGCGACCACCCTGGCCTCTGCCAACGCCTACACCGACGAACAGGCCGATGCCACCCTGACCGAGGCCAACACGTATGCCGACCAGGTGGCCGGCGATACGTTGACGGCGGCCAATACCTACACCGACCAGCAGATAGACCAGATCGGCGGAATGGCCAGCGGTGCCGCAGCCGCGCTGGAACAGTTCCGCGCCCAGGTCGGCGACCAGTTCGCCAACGTCAACGCGCGGCTCGATGGCATGGATAACGCGCTGCGCACCATGGACCGGCGGATCAGCCGGCAGGCGGCAATGTCCGCCGCGCTGGCCCAGAGCAGCGTCACACCGGAACCCGGTGAGAACTACCTGGGCGCCGGCGTCGGTGGGTCAGAGGGCGAGCGTGCCATCGCCGCCACCTTCCGCCGGAAGTTCAACCAGCATTTCACCGGGTCGGTAGGCTATGCGCGCAGCGGCGATGAAAGTTCCTGGGGGGTGGGCGCCGGCGTGAGCTGGTAGCGCCGCACCGCTTCAACGTTTCCGACGCCCGGCCAGCCCGGGCGTCTTTGTCTCCGGTAGCGCCGGCCGTTGGCCGGCCCACGCCATGGCCGGCGATGCGCAGCGCAACAACGTCCAGCCACCGTCACGGGTCAGGCGTCGGTTTCCCGACGCCGGGGTTCCGACGTCCCCTTTGCGACCTGCTGACGCACCGGCTTTCCGCCACGCCCGGCATGTAACCGGTTGCGCCGCGGGTCCCTGCAGCCCGCCATCACGACATCGCTGAACCACTCAGCCGTTTCGGCACGGGGCTTGCAGCGTCATCACTCGAAACCCCCAAACAGCCGGAACGTTCCAGATGTCACACTCCGTCACCTCGATTCTTTCCCAGATCCGCACCTACCAGACCCAGGTCGGGCAGTCTGTTGAGACCCCCCAGACCAACGCCCTGCAAGGGCTGCAGGGGCTGGCGGCACCGCAGGACGTGCAGGGCTCGAGCTTCACCGAAACCCTGCGTGGCGCGATCGCCGGCGTCAACGAGGCGCAGCAGAAATCCGGCGCCCTCGCCCGCGCCTTCGAACTGGGTGAACCCGGCGCCGACCTGGCCAAGGTGATGGTCGCCTCGCAGCAGTCCCAGATCGCCTTCCGCGCCACCGTGGAAGTCCGCAACCGTCTCGTCCAGGCTTACCAGGACGTGATGAACATGCCGCTGTAAGGATAGAAACGCATGGCCCTGTCGCTCACCAAGGAATCCCTGAACGCCGAAAAGGCGGGCCAGTGGTTCGATCGGCTGCAAAGCCTGCAGATCACCCGTCGGCTTGGCCTGATGGCGATGATCGCCGTGGCCGTTGCGGCAGGCCTGTTCGTGTTCTTCTGGTCGCAGAAGCCGGGGATGGTGCCGCTGTACACCGGCCTGGACCAGAAGGCCACCGCCGAAGCCACCGACCTGCTGCGTGCGGCGCAGATTCCGTTCGAACTGGATGCCGCCACCGGCGGCATCACCGTGCCGGAAAAGAACCTGCACGATGCGCGCCTGAAGCTGGCCGGCTCCGGCCTGACCGACAGCGGCCGGCTCGGCTTCGAGCTGATGGAGCGCGACCCCGGCTTCGGCGTCAGCCAGTTCATGGAAAATGCCCGCTACCAGCACTCGCTGGAAACCGAGCTGTCGCGCACCATCAACACCCTGCGCCCGGTGCGCGATTCGCGCGTGCACCTGGCCATTCCCAAGCCCAGCGCCTTCACCCGCCAGCGCGACGTTGCCAGCGCCTCGGTGGTGCTGGAACTGCGCGGTGGCCAGCAGCTGGAACGCGGCCAGATCGATGCCATCGTGCACATGGTGGCCGCCAGCATTCCCGACCTGGCCGCCGAGCGCGTCACCGTGGTCGACCAGAGCGGGCGCATGCTCAGCGTGTCCGACCCCAACAGCGAAGCGGCAGTCAACGCCGCCCAGTTCGACCAGGTGCGCCGCCAGGAAACCTCGTTCAACCAGCGCATCCGCGAGCTGCTCGAGCCGATGACCGGCCCGGGCCGGGTCAACCCCGAGGTCAGCGTGGACATGGACTTCTCGGTCACCGAAGAAGCCCGCGAGATCTATAACGGCGAGCCGCAGAAGCTGCGCAGCGAACAGACCAGCGAAAACAGCACGACCACCCCGGGCCCTCAGGGCGTACCGGGTGCGGCCAGCAACACGCCGCCGGGTCCGGCTGCGGCACCGGCCACCGCTGCCACGCCTACCGAAACCGCGCGCAACGCCACACGCAACTACGAACTGGACCGCACCCTGCAGCACAGCCGCCAGCCGGCCGGCCGCATCAAGCGCGTTTCCGTAGCCGTACTGCTGGACAACGTGCCGCGCCCGGGCGCCAACGGCAAGACCACCGAGCAGCCGCTGTCGGCCGCTGAACTCACCCGCGTCGAAGCGCTGGTCAAGCAGGCAGTGGGCTTCAACGCCGAGCGTGGCGACACCGTGTCGGTGATGAACGCTCCGTTCGTGCGTGAAGTCACCCCGGTCGAAGGGCCGAAGTGGTGGGAACTGCCGCAGGTGCAGGACGGCCTGCGCCTGCTGCTGGGTGCCATCGTGGTGCTGGCGCTGGTGTTCGGCGTACTGCGCCCGGCGCTGCGCTCGATCACCGGCACCCCGAAGAAGCCCAGCCGGGACGACAGCCTCGAACCGCACAGCGCCGACGTGCAGCTGGTGGACGATGGCGAAGGCCTGCCCCAGCTCGGTTCGGACCGGGTACACCTTTCTGGCCAAGAGCCGCTGGCATTGCCCGTGGACTCCTACGAGGAACGACTGCGCATGGCGCGTGAAGCTGTAAAGACCGATTCCAAGCGCGTGGCCCAGGTGGTCAAGGGCTGGGTGGCCAATGATTGATCCCGCCGCCCCCCCTGCCCCGCTGAGCGGCGTGCAGCGCGCCGCCGTGCTGCTGCTGTCCCTGGGTGAAGTGGAAGCGGCCGACGTGCTGCGCCACATGGAACCGAAGGAAGTGCAGAAGATCGGCATCGCCATGGCGACCATGAGCGACATCACCCGCGAGCAGGTCGAGCGGGTCATGGACCAGTTCAGCAACGAACTGGGCTCCAAGACCTCGCTTGGCGTCGGCTCGGACGACTACATCCGCAACATGCTGGTGCAGGCCCTGGGCAGCGAGAAGGCCGGCAACCTGATCGACCGCATCCTGCTCGGCCGCAACACCACCGGCCTGGACGCGCTGAAGTGGATGGACCCGCGTGCGGTGGCCGACCTGGTGCGCAACGAGCACCCGCAGATCATCGCCATCGTGATGGCCCACCTGGAAACCGACCAGGCCGCCGATGCGCTCAAGCTGCTGCCCGAGCGCACCCGCGTGGACGTGCTGCTGCGCATCGCCACCCTGGACGGCATACCGCCCAACGCGTTGAACGAACTGAACGAAATCATGGAGCGCCAGTTCGCCGGCAACCAGAACCTGAAGTCGTCCAACATCGGCGGCGTGCAGTGCGCGGCCAACATCCTCAACTTCATGGACAGTGGCCAGGACCAGGCCATCCTCGGCGAGATCTCGCGCATCGATGCGCCGCTGAGCGCGCGCATCCAGGAAAAGATGTTCGTGTTCGACGACCTGATCGACCTGGAAGACCGCGAACTGCAGCTGGTGCTGCGCGAAGTCAGTGGCGAGCGGCTGGGCCTGGCCCTGCGCGGCGCCGACATCAAGGTGCGCGACAAGATCACCCGCAACATGTCCCAGCGTGCCGCCGAAATCCTGCTTGAAGACATGGAAGCACGCGGTCCGGTGCGCCTGTCGGACGTGGAAACCGCGCAGCGCGAGATCCTGGCCATCGTCAAGCGCATGGCCGATGAAGGCACCGTCACTCTCGGCGGCAACGCGGAGGCGATGCTGTGAACCACGCCGTGCGCTGGCTTGCCCCGGACCTGCTGGCGGCCCCTGCCGCCCCGCAGGACGACCATTACGACCTTGACGAACCGGTTGCCGAACACGAGCCCGAGCCGCTGCTGCAGCTGCCGACCCTGGAAGACATCCAGGCGATCCAGGACGCTGCGGAAAAAGACGGCTTCGAACAGGGCCACGCCGATGGCCAGGCCCAGGGCCAGGCCGAAGTGCGCCGCCTGGTCGCGCAGATCGAAGGCATCCTGGACAACTTCGGCCGTCCACTGGCACGTCTCGAAAACGAAGTGGTGGCCGCGCTCGGCGAACTGGCCGTGCGCATTGCCGGCACTCTGGTCGGCCGCGCTTACGAGGCCGACCCCGCCCTGCTCGCACAGCTGGTTGGCGAAGCGGTCGACGCGGTGGGCGGTGCAAATCGCGACGTCGAAGTGCGCCTGCACCCCGACGACATCGCCGCACTCGCCCCGCTGCTGCAGCTCTCGCCCACCCAGCGCCTCACCGCCGACCTCACCCTGAGCCGTGGCGACCTGCGCGTACACGCCGAAGCCGTGCGCATCGACGGCACCCTCGAGGCGCGTCTGCGCGGCGCGCTGGATGCAGTGCTGCGCAAATCCGGAGCCAGCGCATGACCACCGAGTCCCCGCCCCCGCCCGCCGCGGACTGGTCCGCCGCGCGCAACCTGCGCCTGGCCGCGCGCCTGGACGGCATCAAGCCCGACGGCGCACATGGTCGCGGCCTGATCCGCGAAGGCGTGCTGCGCCGCGCGGTCGGCCTGACCCTGGAAGCGGTCGGCTGCGAATCGCCGATGGGCGCCAGCTGCAAGGTCGAAGTGGCCGATGGCGGCTGGGTCGATGCCGAAGTGGTCGGCTTCGCCGGCGAACGCACCTACCTCATGCCCAGCGCCGAGCTGCACGGGCTGCTGCCCAATGCCCGCGTGGTGCCCTCGCTGGGCCGTGGCGGCGTGGAAGTCGGCGAAGGCCTGCTCGGCCGCGTGATCGACAGCGACGGCGTGCCGCTGGACGGCAAGGGCCCGATCCGCGCCGAAGGCACCGTCGGCATGGCCGGCGTCTCGATCAACCCGCTCGCCCGCGAACCGATCACCCAGCCGCTCGATGTCGGCGTGCGCGCCATCAACGCCCTGCTGCCGATCGGCCGTGGCCAGCGCGTGGGCCTGTTCGCCGGTTCCGGCGTCGGCAAGTCCACCCTGCTGGGCATGATGACCCGCTACACCGCCGCCGATGTGATCGTGGTCGGCCTGATCGGCGAACGCGGCCGCGAAGTGCGCGACTTCGTCGAAAGCACGCTCGGCGAAGAAGGCCTGCGCCGCGCCGTGGTGGTGGCCAGCCCCGCCGACCGCCCACCGTTGGCCCGCCTGCACGGCGCCTACCGCGCCACCGCCATTGCCGAATGGTTCCGCGACCAGGGCCTGAACGTGCTGCTGCTGATGGACTCGCTGACCCGCTTCGCCCAGGCCCAGCGCGAAATCGGCCTGTCCGTCGGCGAACCGCCGACCACCCGCGGCTACCCGCCCTCGGTGTTCGCCAAACTGCCCGCGCTGGTCGAACGCGCCGGCAACGGCGCCAAGGGCCGCGGCTCCATCACCGCGTTCTACACCGTGCTGACCGAAGGCGACGATCCGCAGGACCCCATCGCCGACGCCGCCCGCGCCATCCTCGACGGCCACATCCTGCTCTCCCGCCGCGTGGCCGACAGCGGCCTGTACCCGGCCATCGACGTTGAATCCTCGGTCAGCCGCGTCGTCACTGAAATCGCCGACGAACCCTGGCGCCTGCGCATCCGCAAGCTCAAGCGCCTGGTCTCCGCCTACTCCAGCAACCGCGACCTGATCGCCATCGGCGCCTACCAGCGCGGCAACGATCCGGCCACCGACGAAGCACTGGAACGCTGGTCGGACATCGTCGATTTCCTCGGCCAGGACGTCGGCAAAGCCGCCGACCTGCCGCACAGCCAGGCCGCGCTCAAGCGCCTGGTGGAACCTGAGGGCTAACCCATGCAATCCAAGCGCATCGATCCCCTGCTCAAGCGGGCCCAGGACCACGAAGACGAAGTCGCCCGCGACCTCGCCGAACGCCAGCGCGTGCTCGACACCCACCTCTCACGCCTGGAAGAGCTGCGGCGCTATGCCGAGGAGTACGCGAACGCACAGATGGCCGCCACCAGCCCGGCCCAGCTGCTCAACCGCCGCGCCTTCCTCGACCGCCTCGACACCGCCGTCGCCCAGCAGCGCCAGACCGTCGACAGCAACCGCGAAAAGGTCGAAGCCGAACGCGCCCGCCTGATCCTGGCCAGCCGCGACAAAGCCGTGCTCGAACAGCTCGCCGCCAGCTACCGCGCCCAGGAAAAAGTCCTGGTCGACCGCCGCGACCAGCGCGAAATGGACGACCTCGGCGCCCGCCGCAGCCGCCTGGCCCGCGCCGAAGACACCGACAGCGGAGACACCCCGTGATGCCCCCCAGCCTGCTCGGCAGCAGCGCCGGCCCCACCGCCAGCAGCAGCGCCACCCCCACCAGCCCCAGCGCGCGCAACACCGCCAGCGGCGGCAGCGACCGTCGGGACTTTGACGCCCTGCTGAAAGCCGACGGCGGCCCTAAAGACGCGCCCGCCAAGGCCAGCAGAGACAAACCCACGACCGCCGACGCCGGCGGCAGCAGCACGGGCGACGCCCCCGGCCGCCCCGGCGCGGACGCGCCAGCCGAGGCCACCGACCCGGCCGCCGCGCCCACCACTGCCGCCAGCGACAAGCCGACCGCCAGCGACGCCACCGACGACGCCGACGCCGCTCCATGGCCGCCGCTCGGCCTCGCCGGCCTGGCCTTGGCCGGCGTCGAAGCCGTCAGCGTCATGGCCGCCCCGGCCGCCAATGCCGACACCGCCCTGGCCAAGGCCGACCCGGCACTCCCCACCGCGCCCACCACCCCCACCAGCGCACTGCCCGCACCCACGCTGCCCGGCGTCGCCCCCGCCGCCACTGCCAACAGCGCCGCGCCCATCGCCCTGCCGGCCGACGCCCAGGTCACTGAAGACGTCGCCCTGCCCGATTCGCTGAAAGACGCCATCGCCAACGCCGGCAGCGACACCGACGCCCCCACCACCCCGCTCCTGCACGCCCTGCACGCCGCCGCCGAACTCAAGGCCGCCGCCACCGCCAGCACCCCGTTCCAGGGCGACCCCACCGCCACCCCGCACGTCGGCGGCGACGACTTCGACGACGCCATGAGCGCCCGCATCGGCTGGCTGGCCGACCAGAAAATCGGCCACGCCACCATCAAAGTCACCCCCCACGACCTCGGCCAGATCGAAGTCCGCCTCCAGATGGACGGCGACAAGGTCCACGCCAGCTTCAGCAGCGCCCACGCCGACGTCCGCCACGCCCTCGAATCCAGCATCCCGCGCCTGCGTGAAATGCTGAACGACCACGGATTCCAGCTGGGCAATGCCGACGTTGGCCACCAGCAGACCGCGCAGGACGGCAAGGCAAACGGCGGCCAGGCAGGCCACGGAACCGGAGACGGAGATCCGGCAATGATCGAAACAACGATTTCCCCATCGCAATTGATGCGCCAGCGCGGATTGGTCGACGCGTACGCATAAAGCGACCCGACCAACGGTCGGGCCCTACCGCTCTTGCCTTCCGTGAATGACACACTGTCATAGGTGGGTCGGGGCCGGTTTGCGGGGGTGTGAGCGGCATGGATGCCGCGACCAAGCCCCCAGGGATGGGTTCACGGCGTCCCCCGCAAACCGGCACCGACCCGCCAAGCCACAGACAGAGCACAGCCCACGCCGTTGCCGTTGCCGTTGCCGTTGCCGTTGCCGTTGCCGTTACCGTTGCCGTTGAAACGTCAAATTCCCGACAACGAAACACCGGCGCATTACGGCACGCCCTTTGCATGTAGCCAGGAAGCAATCCTATGGAGCTTCCCCTCGTGGCCGCAGCCGCTGACAAAACCAAGAAATCCACCGACAAGGACAAGGCCGCCAAGCCGCGCAGCCCCCTCCTCGTCACCGCCCTGATCGCCGTCGTCGCCGCTGGCGCCGCCGGTGGCGGCGTGTGGTACTTCACCCAGTCCCACGACGAGAAGACCCCCGCCAAAGCCGCCACCGCCAAATCGGCCGTGCCCGCCCCCGCCCAGTACTTCGGTCTTGAACCCCCGTTCGTCGTCAACCTCAGCAGCAGCTTCGACGGCCCCCGCTACCTCCAGGTCGAAGTCCAGCTCATGACCCGCGACCCGGCCGCCCTTGAAGCCATCAAGCTTCACGCCCCCGCCATCCGCGCCAAGCTGCTCATGCTGTTCTCCCAGGTCGAACCGGCCCAGATCGCCGACCGCGCCGGCAAAGAACGCCTGCAGGCCGACTCCCTGGCCGAAGTGCAGAAACTGCTCAAAGCCGAAACCGGCAGCAAGGGCGTCGACGAACTGCTGTTCACCAGCTTCGTCACCCAGTAAGGGCATCCCATGAATGACCTGCTTTCCCAGGACGAAATCGATGCCCTGCTGCATGGCGTCGATTCCGGCGCCGTCGAAACCGAAGTCGACGCCATCGCCCCCGGCGAAGCGCGCAACTACGATTTTGCCAGCCAGGACCGCATCATCCGGGGGCGCATGCCGACCCTGGAAATGGTCAACGAGCGCTTCGCCCGCCTCTGGCGCATCGGCCTGTTCAACCTGATCCGCCGCTCCGCCGAACTGTCCGTGCGCGGCATCGAACTGATCAAGTTCAACGACTACATGCACTCCCTGTATGTACCGACCAACCTCAACCTGATCCGCTTCAAGCCCCTGCGCGGCACCGGCCTGATCGTCTTCGAACCGACCCTCGTGTTCGCCATCGTCGACAACTTCTTCGGCGGCGACGGGCGCTACCCCACCCGCATCGAAGGCCGCGAGTTCACCGCCACCGAAATGCGCGTCATCCACCTCCTGCTCAAGCAGACCTTCGCCGACCTGCGCGAAGCCTGGGCCCCGGTGATGGATGTCGAACTCGAATACATCAACTCCGAAATCAACCCCCACTTCGCCAACATCGTCACCCCCCGCGAATACGTCGTGGTCTGCCGCCTGCATGTCGAACTCGACGGCGGTGGCGGCGACATCCACGTCACGTTGCCGTACTCGATGCTCGAACCGATCCGCGAACTGCTCGACGCCGGCATCCAGAGCGACCGCAACGACCGCGACGAAAGCTGGGGCACCATGCTGCGCGAACAGCTCAACATCGCCGAAGTCACCCTCTCCAGCGTGCTCGCCACCAAGCGCATGAGCCTGCGTGACCTCACCCAGCTCAAGATCGGCGACATCCTGCCCATCGACCTGCCTCCCCACGTGCCGCTGTGCGTGGAGAACATTCCCGTGTTCACCGGCCAGTTCGGCGTCGCCAACGGCATGAACGCCGTGAAGATCACCGCTACCCATCCCCCGGGCACCCGCCCGCGCGCTCCCGTTATCCAGGAAGACCCGCAATGAACGACGACATCGAAACCAACGAACCGGCACCGGCGCAGTTCACCACCCTGCACTCCGACGAGGCCAGCGGCGGCCCGGATCTGAACCTCGACGTGATCCTCGACGTACCGGTCACCCTGTCGCTGGAAGTCGGCCGCGCCCGCCTGCCCATCCGCAACCTGCTGCAGCTCAACCAGGGCTCGGTGGTGGAACTGGAACGCGGCGCCGGCGAATCGCTCGACGTGTTCGTCAACGGCACCCTCATCGCCCACGGCGAAGTCGTGGTCATCAACGACCGCTTCGGCGTGCGCCTGACCGACGTGGTCAGCCCCAGCGAACGGATCCGGAGACTGCGTTGATTTCCCTGGCACTCATTGCCGCCGGTGCACCGGCGGCCAAGGTCGGCCAGCACGCCGCCGCGGCACCCAGCATGTTCGGCGCAGTGCTCGCACTGCTGGCCGTGCTGGCGCTGATCGTCGGCCTGGGCTGGGTGCTCAAGCGCATGCCCGGCAGCGGCTTCAAGCCCGCCGACGGCCTGCGCGTGGTGGCCAGCCTCAACGTGGGTGCCAAGGAACGCGTCGTCGTCGTCGATGTCAATGGCGAACAGCTGCTGCTCGGCGTCACCGCCGGCGGCATCAACACCCTACACCGCCTGCCCGAACCGCTGCCCACCCCGGAACCGGCGCGCCTGCCGGATTTCAAGAACCTGCCGAATTTCGCCCAGCTGCTGCAACAGCGGCTGCGCAAGGAAAAATGATCATGCGTGGCCCCCGTGCATCCTGGACCCGTTACCTGCCGTTGCTGCTGACCCTGCTGCTGTGCGCGTTGCCCGCGCTGGCCATGGCCGCGCCCGGCGCGCCCGCCGTGCCCAACCTGCCCGACGTGAATGTCGGCAAGATCGGCGGCACCCCGGTCAGCCTGCCGCTGCAGACCCTGCTGCTGATGACCGCGATCACCCTGATCCCGTCGATGCTGCTGGTGCTCACCGCCTTCACCCGCATCATCATCGTCCTGGGCCTGCTGCGCCAGGCACTGGGTACCGGCCAGACCCCCTCCAACCAGGTGCTGCTGGGCCTGGCCCTGTTCCTGACCGCCATGGTCATGCTGCCGGTGTGGCAGAAAGCCTGGGGAAGCGGCATGGCGCCCTACCTCAACGGCGAGATCGACTTCCAGACCGCCTGGACCCTCACTACCCAGCCGCTGCGCGCCTTCATGCTGGCCCAGATCCGCGAAACCGACCTGATGACCTTCGCCGGCATGGCCGGGCATGGCACCTATGCCAGCCCCGATGCCATTCCGTTCCCGGTGCTGGTCGCCTCGTTCGTCACCAGCGAACTGAAAACCGCCTTTGAAATCGGCTTCCTGATCTTCATCCCGTTCGTGATCATCGACCTGGTCGTGGCCAGCGTGCTGATGTCGATGGGCATGATGATGCTCTCGCCAATGCTGGTCTCGGCGCCCTTCAAGATCCTGCTGTTCGTGCTGGTCGACGGCTGGGTGCTGGTGGTCGGCACCCTTGCCGCCAGCTTCAACGCCGTCTGAGGTCGCCATGACACCCGAACTTGCCCTGACCGAACTGCGCGGCGGCCTGATCACCGTGCTGTGGGTGGCCGGCCCGCTGCTGTTGACCGTCCTGATCGTCGGCGTGGTGGTCGGCGTGGTGCAGGCCGCCACCCAGCTCAACGAACCCACCATCGCCTTCGTGGCCAAGGCCGCCGCGCTCACCGCCGTGTTGTTCGCGCTGGGCAGCCTGCTGATCGGCCACCTGGTCGAATACACCACGCTGCTGTTCCAGCGCATACCGCACCTGATCGGATAGCCCCCCGATGGATTCGGCAACCCAGATGGCCGCCGACGGGCTCAACGCCTTCGGCATGATCGGCACCGTGCTGTGGACCATGCTGCGCATCGGCGCCATGATCATGGCCATGCCGCTGGTCGGCAGCCGCGCGGTGCCGGCACGGGTGCGCGTGATGCTGTCCGGCGCACTGGCCATCGCGCTGTCGCCGATGCTGCCGCCCGTCCCGGCCTGGACCGGTTTTGACGCGGCCACCGTACTCAGCATCGCGCGCGAACTGGCCATCGGCATCTCCATCGGCTTCCTGCTGCGGCTGGTGTTCGAAGCCGGTGCCATGGCCGGCGAACTGGTTTCGCAAGGCACCGGCCTGGCCTTCGCGCAGATGAGCGATCCGATGCGCGGCGGCACCTCGGGCGTGATCGGGCAGTGGTTCTATCTTCTGTTCGGCCTGCTGTTCTTTGCCGCCAACGGGCATCTCGCGTTGATCTCACTGCTGATGGACAGCTACAAGGCCGTGCCGATCGGCGCATCGCTGCCCGACCTCGATGCGTTCATCAGCACCGCGCCCACGTTCCTGCTGCAGGTGCTGCGCGGTGCGTTGACGCTGTCGCTGCCGATCACGGTCGCCATGCTGGCGGTGAACCTGGCCTTCGGCGTACTGGCGCGTGCCGCACCCGCGCTCAACCCGATCCAGCTGGGCCTGCCGGTCGCCCTGTTGCTGGGCCTGTTCCTGCTGACCGTGCTTGCCGGTGAAATGGGTCCCCCGGTGCAGCGCCTGTTCGATGCCGCGTTCCAGACCGCCGACGGCCTCACCCGCTAGCGCCGACCCCTGCGCGTACGCGCCCGTATGCAAAACGAGTGACGATTGCGTGATGGCCGCATGAAATTTGGCCGGATTTGCGCTTGCTTTCGCCCCCTCCTCTGTCGTTAACATGCGCTTACGGCAGGGGGAACGTGCCTGAGCAGTCCACGCAGAAGCGTGGTCCAGTCTTTTTTTAGATTGCAGCTGTGTACGCCAGGGAGAGTCATGATGCTCGTCGGCAGCTACACCCCATGGTTGGTCGTGGTTTCGCTGCTGGTTGCCATCATGGCGTCCTTCACCGCGCTGGACATGGCCAATCGGGTCACCACCGCGCCATCGCCAAGGATCAGCGTGCTGTGGCTGCTGGGCGGTGGCTGCGCCATGGGCCTGGGAATCTGGTCCATGCACTTCATCGGCATGCTGGCCTTCAAGCTGCCCATCCCATTGGGGTACGACCTTGAACTGACCGCAGTATCGTTGCTGGCGGCGATCGCTTCTTCGATCTTCGCGCTCTGGCTGGTCTCACGCGCCACGTTGCCGCATTCGCGCCTGGCACTGGGTGCATTGCTGATGGGCAGCGGCATCGCCAGCATGCACTACCTGGGCATGGCGGCCATGCTCATGCGCCCGGGCATTGAATACCACCCGGGCTGGTTCACCCTCTCTCTCCTCATTGCAGTGGCGGCGTCGTGGGTCGCGCTGTACGTCGCCTTCCGCCTGCGCCACAACGACACCCGGCTGCAGCATCGCGTGGCGCCGGCGGTGGTGCTGGGCGCGGCGATCGTCGGCATGCACTACACCGGCATGGCCGCGGCACGGTTCCCCGCTGACAGCGTGTGCGGCGCCGCCGCCGGCACCGGCCTGCAGACCCAGTGGCTGGGGGCGCTGGTAATGGTGCTCACCATCGGCATCCTGGCCGTGGTGCTGCTGGTGTCCTGGCTGGACCAGCGGCAGCAGGCGCAGCTGCTGCGGTTGCGCAACCTGCACCTGCGCACGTCGCTGGACGATGCGCATGCCGAGCTCAGCCAGGCCGCCCTGCACGATCCGCTGACCCACCTGCCCAATCGCCTGCTGCTGCAGCAGCGCATTGAACAGGCGCTGGTGGATGCCGAACAGCGCGGCGGGCGCTTCGCGGTGATGTTCATGGACCTGGATGGCTTCAAACAGGTCAACGACGCCTACGGTCACCAGACCGGCGACGCCCTGCTGGTCGCGGTGGCCACCCGCACCCGCCAGCTGCTGCGTGCCGCCGACGTGATGGCCCGCCTGGGCGGCGACGAGTTCGTGCTGGTGGTCGGCATCGACAACGACGAGGACGTGTCCAGCCTGGCCGGCCGCATCATCCAGGCCGTGGGCACCGGCAACCTGGTGCCCGGGCATGAGCTGCAGGTCACCGCCAGCATCGGCATTGCCATCTGTCCCGACCACGCCACCACCGAACGCCAGTTGATGGGGTATGCCGACGCGGCGATGTACCAGGCCAAGGAGGCCGGACGCAACGCGTTCGTGGTGTTCGCCGAGTGGATGAGCGACAGCGCCGAACAGCAGTTCCGGCTGCTGGCCGACCTGCGCCGCGCGATCCAGGCCAACCAGCTGTTCCTGCACTACCAGCCCAAGGTGCGGGTCAGCACCCACCAGGTCTGTGGCGCCGAGGCCCTGGTCCGCTGGAACCACCCCGAGCATGGCCTGATTCCACCGGATCGTTTCATCCGCCTGGCCGAACGCAGCGGGGTCATCCACGAGATCGGGCGCTGGGTGCTCAACGAAGCCTGCCGCCAGCTGCGCCGCTGGCATGACGCCGGCCATGACAGCTGGTCGGTATCGGTCAACCTGTCGCCGATCCAGTTCGGCTCCCCGAACCTGCTCGGCGAGATCAGCGACGCGCTGAAACTGCACCGGGTGGAACCGCGCCGGCTGGTCCTGGAGATCACCGAAAGCGCGGTGATGCGCGACACCGAGACCAGCCTGCGCCTGCTGCAGGCCCTGGCGCGGCTGGGCGTGGGCATTTCCATCGACGATTTCGGCACCGGCTATTCCAGCCTGCTGTATCTCAAGCGCCTGCCGGCCACCGAGATCAAGATCGACCACGCCTTCGTGCGCGACCTGGAAAACAGCTCCGAAGACGTGGTGATCGTCTCGGCCATCGTGGCGCTGGGGCATGCGCTGGACATGGACATCGTGGCCGAAGGCGTGGAAACCGCCGGCCAGCGTTCCTACCTGGAGCGGCTGGGCTGCGACTTCCTGCAGGGCTACCTGCTCGGCCGCCCGGTCGACGCCGAGCGCTTCCTGCAGCTCCACGACCTGCCACGCCCACGGATGGTGGTGTCACAGGACCACAAAGCCTCGCAGGGCGGGCATTTCCTGGATTAGCCGCACACGCGCAACACCACCGCTCCTGCAACGATCAATCCGGCGGCGACCCATCGTTGTCGGGCGACCCGTTCGCGTAACACCAACGCAGAGATCAGCACGCCAAACAGGATCGAGGTCTCGCGTAGCGCCGAGACCATCGCCACAGGCGCCTGCGTCATCACCCAGAGCACCACGCCGTAGGATGTCAGCGTACCTACGCCGCCGACGAGGCCATAGCCCCAGTTCGATCGTGCATAGGCGAAAAGCTGCGGCGCGCGGGTAGCGAGGGCCCAGACCGGCAATGGCAGCCCCGACAGCAGGAACAGCCACAAGGTGTAGCCCAGCGCCGAACCGGACTGGCGCGCCCCCAAGGCGTCTACCAGCGTGTAAGTGGCAATCACTCCGGCGTTGAGCAGAGGCAGCCACATCTGCCGACGCACGATCCCGTGCGACATGCACAGAATACCGAAGCAGATCAGCCCGATGCCGGCCCATGCCAATCCCGGCAGGCGCTCGCCGAGAACGACCCCGCCCACCACCGCCACCAGGATCGGCGCGCAACCCCGCATCAACGGATAGGCCGCGCTCATGTCGGTCACCCGGTAGGTACGCGCCACCAGCAGGTAATACCCCGCCTGCAGCACGGTCGACGCCGCCAGCCACGGCCAGCTGCGTGGATCCGGTGCGGTCACGAAAGGCAGGCAGAGCGCCGCGATCAACGCCGCCGAGCCGGTCACCAGGATCGTGGTGAACAGCGTATCGCTCCCGCGTTTGACGATGGCGTTCCAGCTGGCATGCAGCAGCCCGGCCAACAGGACAACGCAGAACAGGAAAGGCGACATCGATTACCGCAGCAGCCAGTTGGACCTGGATGATGCCATTGATGATGCCGGTGGCGCCGGGCCGTTGGGCTGTTGCTGGTAGGGTCGCATCCCGATCGACTGCACGTGGATTGCCCGCGTTCGATGGCGGCATGACCTCCGTCGGGGAACGCTTCTGCGCTTCCCGTCATGCGTTACCGGACGTTGACCCCGTATCGGCGGTCGTTTGGGAACCGACCCTACTCTCCCGTCGCCGTCACCATCCCGATCCCGATCCCGATCCCGGTCCCGAGCCAGAGCACTGTCCCTGTCACGTGCTCTGCTCCCGGCACGTCGTCCGCAATGGAACACTTCTTGCACCACCCCGGGGAATCCCCGTGGTCCCCTGCTCCCGATGTCCGACGAAGAACAAGCCGGCGAAAAAACCGAACAACCTACCGAAAAACGCCTGCGCGACGCCCGTGAACAGGGCAACATCCCGCGTTCGCGCGAGCTGGCCACCGCCGCCGTGTTCGGTGCCTCGGTGCTTGCGCTGATGGCGTTTTCCGGGGGTATGGCCAGCAGCGCCAAGGACTGGATGAAGCTGGCCCTGACCCCGGAACCAGGTCTGCGCTTCGAGCCGCTGGGGTTGTTCAACCATTTCGGGCACCTGTTCCTGCAGCTGATGCTGGCCCTGTGGCCGCTGCTGCTGGTCTGCCTGCTGGCCAGCTTCCTGGCCCCTGTGGCCATGGGCGGGCTGCGCTGGTCGAACAAATCGCTGATGCCGCAGTTCAGCCGGCTCAGCCCGATGGCCGGCATGAAGCGCCTGTATGGCGCCGAAGCCATCGGCGAATTCACCAAATCCCTGCTGCGCATCGTGTTCGTCGGCACCGCCGCCGGGCTGGTGGTCTGGCATGGCATCCGCGGGCTGCGCGACCTGGTCCACCAACCGCTGGAGGCGGCCATGGTCCACGGCCTGGGCTTCACCCTGAAACTGATGCTGGCCACCGGCGGGGCCATGATGCTGCTGGCCGCAATCGACGCCCCGTACCAGCGCTGGAACTGGATGCGCAAGCTGAAGATGACCCGCGAAGAGCTGCGCCGGGAAATGAAGGAAAGCGAGGGCAGCCCCGAAGTGAAGGGCCGCATCCGCCAGCTGCAGCAGCAGATGTCCAACCGCCGGATGATGGAAGCGGTGCCTACCGCCGACGTGGTGGTGGTCAATCCCACCCACTACGCGGTGGCGCTCAAATACGACGGCGGCAGGATGGGCGCCCCCACCGTGGTGGCCCTGGGCGTGGACGAAACCGCCCTGCGCATCCGCCAGGTGGCCGACGGCAACAAGGTCGCCATCGTCTCGGCCCCGCCTTTGGCACGCGCCTTGTATCGGGAAGGTCAACTTGGAAAGGAAATTCCCGTGAGACTGTATTCGGCCGTTGCCCAGGTGCTGTCCTACGTCTACCAGCTGCGTACCTGGCGGGGTGGACCGATGCCGGCCGCGCCCAGCATCGACGTGGATGAGTTCGGCAAGGGAGGCCGCCCATGAGCGCCCAGCCCGCCGGCATGAACACCCGCCGCGCCCTGGACATGATCCGCCAGGGCCTTGGCGCCCCGCTGATCGTGCTGGCCCTGCTGGCCATGGTGGTGGTGCCGCTGGCCGCCCCGGTGCTGGATGCGCTGTTCACCTTCAACATCGCCATCTCGCTGATGGTGCTGCTGGCGGTGGTGTACGTGAAGCGCCCGCTGGATTTCACCATCTTCCCGATCGTACTGCTGATCACCACCATGCTGCGGCTGGCGCTGAACGTGGCCTCCACCCGCGTGATCCTGCTCAACGGCCAGAATGGCCACGAAGCAGCCGGCAAGGTGATCGCCGCGTTCGGCGAATTCGTCATCGGCGGCAACTACGCCGTGGGCATCGTGGTCTTCGCGATCCTGACCATCATCAATTTCGTGGTGATCACCAAGGGTGCCGGCCGCGTGTCCGAAGTGACCGCGCGCTTCATCCTGGACGCCATGCCCGGCAAGCAGATGGCGATCGACGCCGACCTCAACGCCGGTTTGCTGACGCGTGAAGAAGCCAAGCTGCGCCGTGAAGAAGTCCGCGAGGAAGCCGACTTCTACGGCGCCATGGACGGTGCCAGCAAGTTCATCCGCGGCGATGCCATCGCCGGCATCCTCATTCTTTTCATCAACATGATCGGCGGCCTGGCGGTTGGCGTGCTCCAGCACGGCATGCCGTTCGGCGAAGCCGCAGCCACCTACACCCTGCTGTCGATCGGTGACGGCCTGGTGGCGCAGCTGCCGGCACTGCTGGTGTCCTCGGCCGTGGCCATGCTGGTCACCCGCGCCTCGCGCTCGCAGGACATGGCCCAGGCCATGATGGGCCAGGTGTTCGGACAGCACCGCGCACTGACCATCGCCGCGGCGATCCTGGGCCTGGTCGGCCTGGTCCCGGGCATGCCCAACGTCGCCTTCTTGACGCTGGCCGCCATCCTCGGCTTCATCGCCTGGAAGCTCTGGCAGAAGAGCCAGGCGGCCGAGCGCGCCGCCGCCGCGCCTGCGGCGGGCCCGACCAATGCGCTGGGCCTGCCCGGCGCCAGCAGCCCCTCGCCCACCGCCGAACTGACCTGGGACGAACTGCGCCCGGTCGATCCGCTGGGCCTGGAAGTGGGCTACCGGCTGATCCCGCTGGTGGACAAGAACCAGGGCGGCGAACTGATGGCGCGCATCAAGGGCGTGCGCCGCAAGCTCACCCACGACATCGGCTTCCTGATTCCCTCGGTGCACATCCGTGACAACCTGGAACTGGGCGCCAGCGCCTACCGGCTGCTGATCCACGGCGTCCCGGTGGCCACCGCCGAAATCCACCCCGACCGCGAACTGGCCCTGGACCCGGGCAGCGCGCTCGGTGCGCTGGAAGGTATCGCCGGCAAGGACCCGGCGTTCGGCCTGGATGCCACCTGGATCCAGCCGCACCAGCGCGCCCACGCCGAATCGATGGGCTACACCGTGGTCGACCCGGCCACCGTGGTCGCCACCCACCTCTCGCACCTGATCCGCGAACACGCCCCGGAACTGCTTGGCCACGAAGAGGTGCAGCAGCTGCTGGCCAACCTGGCCAAGAGCGCGCCGAAGCTGGTCGAGGACCTCACCCCGAAGGCATTGCCGCTGTCGGTGGTGGTGCGGGTGCTGCAGAACCTGCTGATCGAACGCATCCCGGTGCGCCAGCTGCGCAAGATCGCCGAATCGCTGGTGGAGAACGCGCCGATGAGCCAGGACCCCGGCGTTCTGACGGCCGCCGTGCGCAATGCGCTGGGCCGTTTCATCGTCCAGGAGATCGCCGGCATGTCCGCCGAGCTGCCGGTGTTCACCCTCAACCCGCAACTGGAACGCGTCTTGCAGGAGTCCACTCAGGGCAACGGCGCCGCGCTGGAACCCGGACTCGCTGAGCGACTGCACCAGAGCCTGGCCGAATGTGTCAGCAAGCAGGAAGCGAAGAACGAGCCCGCGGTGGTGTTGGTGCCCGGTCCGGTACGTGCCGCGCTGGCACGGCTGGTACGCCACAGCGTTCCGTCGCTGTCCGTGCTGGCCTACAGCGAGGTCCCCGAGGACAAGCGGCTGAAGCTGGTCGGCACGATCAGCTGAGCCGGAACTCCGACAGCAACGCGTCAGAAAACAGACACCCCCATTTCGCAATCACCGCAGCAGGACAAGAAGGGAAACCCGGACCGTGCAGACCACCGACAACCAGCGCTTCCCTTCCCCCCCCCAGCCGCCCCAGTCCCGGTACCACAGCATGAAAATCAAACGCTTCGTCGCTCCCGATATGCGCTCTGCCATGAACCTGGTGCGCAAGGAACACGGTCCGGATGCCGTGATCCTGTCCAATCGCCGGATCGAGGAAGGCGTGGAAATCGTGGCCGCGGCGAACTATGACGAAGGCGCGGTACAGCGTGCGCTGGAAGCGGCGCGCAAGGACGTGGCGCCGCCGCCGCCGGCCCCGCGCCCGCGCAACGCCGCCGATGCGGTGATCGCCGCGGTGACCCGCCGCAAGGCACCGGCCGCCGCGCCGGAACCGGTGGCGGCCACCACCTCGGCCGTGGCCGCCCTCGCCCGCGCCGCCGTGGGCGCCACCGGCCGCACCCTGGACAGCGCCAACGAAATCGTGCCGCCGCCGGGCAGCAGCGGCTTCGCCGCCACCCTGGCCCGCGCCAACGTGCAGCCGGCCACCCAGCTGCCGGAACAGATCTTCGCCCCGTTCAATGTTGAACAGGCTGCCGCCGCCGAACGCGCCGTGGCTGCGCCGGTCGCCGACGCCGCACCGGTGGCAGTGGAAGCACCGGTCCGCGCCGCTGCGCCGGCCCCGGCCAACCGCGCCCGCTTCATCATCGACCCGCCGCTGGACGAAGCACCGCTGTTTGAGATGCACGCTCCGGCAGGCCGCACCAGCGTCCCGCCGCAGCTGCCGCAGATGCCGGCGCAGCAGATGCAGCGGGCTCCCCTTGAGGCCCCGGCGGCTCCGCTGTGGGAAACCGTGCCGGTGGTCCCGGCCGCGGCCAGCCCGGCCATCCAGATCGACGATTCGGCGGTGTTTGCCGCTCCCGCTTCGGTGGTTGTGGACGCCATCGCCGCGCCGGTCGCCGCCATGACCGTTGCTGCACCGGTCGAGCCGTCGCTGCAGGCCGCCAACGAACCGACGGTGCCGGCCGAGGTCATCACCGCCCCGGTGCCTGCCGTTGCCGCCCCGGTGACCCTGGTCCGCGACGATGAGGAACTGCGCCAGCTGCGCAATGAAGTGGCCGGCATGCGCACCGTCATCGAGCGCGAAATGAACCGCTTCACCGACGAGCGCCTGCGCGGCTCGGCGGTGCGTGCCGCCGCGCTGGACCTGATGGACGAATACGGTTTCGACGCCGGCATCTGCCGCGACGTGGCCCTGCAGATCCCGCTGGACACCGAAGCCCACCGTGGCCGTGGCCTGATGCTGGGGCTGCTGTCGAAGAAGCTGCCGATCGCCCCGGTCGACCCGCTGGAGGCCGGCGGCGTGATCGCCCTGGTCGGCCCCACCGGTGCCGGCAAGACCACCACCATCGCCAAGCTGGCCTCGCGCTTCGCCGAAGCCCACGCCGCCCGCGACGTGGCCCTGGTCACCACCGATACCGCCCGCATCGGCGCCCGCGAACAGCTGTATGGCTTCGGCCGCCAGCTCGGCATCGCCGTGCATGAAGCCAACAGTGGCAGCGACCTGGCCCAGCTGCTGGAGCGCCTGAAGGACTACAAGCTGGTGCTGATCGACACCGCCGGCCTGGGCCCGCGTGACCGCGCCCTGGCCGCCCAGCTGCAGTGGCTGCGCGCCGCCCCGCAGATCCGCACCCTGCTGGTGCTGCCGGCCAACACCAGCTTCGGCGACATGGACGAGGTGGTCCGCCGCTTCAGCGGCGCCAACCCGCAGGGCGTGGTGCTCAGCAAGCTGGACGAGACCGGCCGCTTCGGTACCGCCCTGTCGGTGGCCGTCGACCACCGCCTGCCGATCACCTGGGTCACCGACGGGCAGGACGTTCCCGAAGACCTGCACCGGGCCAGTGCAGCCAATCTTGTACTTCGCCTTGAAGATTTGCGCCGCGCGGCCGATATGCCCTGCTACCCGGAGTTGAACCATGCCGTCGCGTGAGTATGAAAACCTGACCAGGACCTTCCCGTTGTCGGCCACCCGCAGCCAGCCGCTGGGCCCGGTCCGCACCATCGCCGTCACCGGCGGCAAGGGCGGCGTGGGCAAGACCAACGTGTCGGCCAACCTGGCCGTGGCGCTGGCCGACATGGGCAAGCGCACGCTGCTGCTGGATGCCGACCTGGGCCTGGCCAACATCGATGTGATCCTGGGCCTGCAGCCCAAGCTGACCCTGGCCGACCTGGTCGCCGGGCGCTGCACGCTGGATGAAGTGATCCTGGAAGGCCCGGGTGGCGTGCTGGTGGTGCCGGCCGCGTCCGGCCGCCGCCACATGGCCGAACTGCAGCCGGCCGAACACGTGGGCCTGGTCAACGTGTTCTCCGAACTGGAACGCGATCTGGACTTCATGGTGGTCGACACCGCCGCCGGCATCACCGACGGCGTGCTCACCTTCTGCCAGGCCGCCCAGGACACCGTAGTGGTGGTCTGCGACGAACCGGCCTCGATCACCGACGCCTATGCGCTGATCAAGGTGCTCTCGCGCGAACGTGGCGTGGACCGCATCCAGGTGGTCGCCAACATGGTGCGGGATCCCAACGAGGGCCGCGTGCTCTACGAAAAGCTGAGCCGGGTCTGCGACAAGTTCCTGGCCGATGTGTCGCTGAACTACCTGGGCTGCGTGCCGCAGGACGACTGGTTGCGCCTGTCGGTGCAGCGCCAGCAGCCGGTGGTGAAGGCCTACCCGTCCAGCCCGTCGGCGCAGGCGATCGCCGAGATCGCCCGGCGCACCGCCCGCTGGCAGGCCCCGACCGAGCCGCGCGGCGGCGTTGAATTCTTCCTGGAACGCATCCTCAAGCAACGCGGGGTGACCGCATGAAAGGCGCCGCACAATACAAAGAGGTGCAGCGCGCCGCTGCCAACGAGTGCATTGCCCAGCACTCGGACCTGGTCCGGCGCATCGCCCACCACCTGGCCGCACGCCTGCCGGCCAGCGTTGAAGTCGACGACCTGATCCAGGCCGGCATGATGGGCCTGATCGAGGCCTCGCGCAGCTACGACGCCGACCAGGGCGCCTCGTTCGAAACCTACGCCTCGATCCGCATCCGCGGCTCGATGATCGACGAGATCCGCCGCGGCGACTGGGTGCCGCGTTCGGTGCACCGCCGTGCCCGCGACGCCGCCTCCACCATCCGCCGGCTGGAGCAGACCACCGGCCGCGCCGCCAGCGCCACCGAAGTGGCCGCCGCGATGGACATGCCGCTGCCCGACTACCTGCGCCTGATGGAAGACGCCGCGCGTGGCCAGGTGCTGAGCCTGGAATCGCGGATCGAAGACCAGGGCGAGCTGGATACCGTCGCCCAGGGCGGCCCGACCCCGCAGCAGGTGCTGGAGCGCGGCGAGTTCGGCCGCGAGCTGGGCAATGCGATCGGCCTGCTGCCCGAACGCGAACAGCTGGTGCTGTCGCTGTACTACGAGCAGGAACTGAACCTGAAAGAGATCGGCGCGGTGCTCGGCGTCAGCGAGTCGCGCGTCTGCCAGATCCATGGCCAGGCAGTGCTGCGCCTGCGTGGCCGACTGAAGATCTTCGAGGCGGCCGACGCCGGCCTCGAGAACACTTGATACCGAGGAAAGTGCTTTGAACAAGAACATGCGTATCCTGATCGTCGACGACTTCTCGACCATGCGTCGTATCGTCAAGAACCTGCTGGGCGATCTGGGCTTCACCAATACGGCCGAAGCCGAGGACGGGCATGCTGCGCTGGCCCTGCTGCAGAGCCAGTCGTTCGATTTCGTGGTCACCGACTGGAACATGCCGGTCATGACCGGTATCGACCTGCTCAAGGCGATCCGCGCCGACGCCAAGCTCAAGACCCTGCCGGTGCTGATGGTCACCGCCGAAGCCAAGCGCGAGCAGATCATTGAAGCCGCCCAGTCCGGCGTGAACGGCTACATCATCAAGCCGTTCACCGCCCAGACCCTGGAAGAAAAGCTCGGCAAGATCTTCGAGCGCCTGGCGGCCAGCGCGTGATGGAAACCCTTCGCGACAAATCGGCGCTGGTGCAGCGCCTGCAGGATGCCCTGGCTGCGCTGGAAAGCGGCGACGAAGCGGGCTGGCGCCGGGAAATCGACGCCCTGGCCGCGCTGCGCACCCAGCCGATGATGGCCGGGCTGAACCGCCTTGCCCGCGAACTGGGCCAGGCGCTGGGCGAACTGCCCACCCTGCCCAGCGAAGCCGGCGAGCTGGACGATGCCTGCGCGCGCCTGGACCACGTGGTGGCGATGACCGAACAGGCCACCCACCGCACCCTGGACCTGGCCGAGGAATGCCGCGCGCTCACCGAGCAGCTGCGTGCCAACGGGCTGAGCCCGGACCAGGACCAGCAGCTGGACCGCATCCGCCACAACCTCACCGAGATCGCGCTCACCCAGAGCTACCAGGATCTCACCGGGCAGATCATCCGCCGCGTGGTGGGCATCGTGCGCCGCGTGCACGAAGGCTTCGGCGCGCTCGGCCTGCCGCCGCCGGACGACAGCGCCCACAAGCGCGACAACGGCCTGGCCGGTCCGGCCGTGAGCGGCCTGGACCGCCATCAGGTGTCACAGGTCGACGCCGACGACCTGCTTTCCGATTTGGGGCTTTGAAACCATGAGTGCTGTTCCAGACGACATTGCTGCAGACTTCATCCTCGAGGCCCAGGAGATCCTGGATCGCCTCGGCGAACAGCTGGTGTCGCTGGAGCAGTCGCCCCAGGACAGCGACCAGCTCAACGCGGTGTTCCGCGGTTTCCACACGCTCAAGGGCGGTGCCGGCTTCCTGGGCATCCAGGCCATGGTCGAGCTGTGCCACGCCGCCGAAGAAACCCTTGGCATGGCCCGCTCAGGCCAGGCCGTGCTGCAGGCCCACCACTTCGACGCCGGCCAGCAATCGCTGGATTACCTGCAGTCGATGCTGGATTCGGTGGCCGCCGGCACCGAGCCGGGCTATGCCCCGCCGGAACTGATCGCGCAGTTCGACGTCAACGGACCGGCCACGCCGGCACCGGTCGCGACGGCAACCGCCTCCAGCGGCGACCTGATCACCGACGATGAGTTCGAAGCCCTGCTGGATACCCTGCACGGCGGCGCGGCTCCCACTGCCGTGGCGAAAAAGAAAGACGATGGCCTGATCGGCGAAGACGAATTCGAAGCCCTGCTCGACCAGCTGCATGGCGGCGCCGCTCCCGGCGCGCAGAGCGTGGCCGCAGCGGCCCCCGCCCCGGCCATCGCGCCGCGCCCGGTCGCCGCCCCGGCCCCGGCCAAGCCGGCCGCCAACAAGCCGGTGGCCGAAGCCGAACACACCGTGCGCGTGGATACCAAGCGCCTGGATGCCATCGTCAACCTGATCGGCGAACTGGTGCTGTCGCGCAACCGGCTCAAGACCTTGCGTGCGCGCCTGCACGACGAAGAACTGGACCGCGCCGTGTCCACGCTGGATATCGCCACCGCGCGCCTGCAGTCGGCGGTGATGCGCACCCGCATGCAGCCGGTGGGCAAGGTGTTCTCGCGCTTCCCCAAGGTCGCCCGCGACGTGGCCCGCAACCTGAAGAAGGAAGTGGAGCTGGAACTGATCGGTGCGGAAACCGAACTGGACCGCAACCTGGTCGAAGCCCTGGCCGACCCGCTGGTGCACCTGGTGCGCAACGCGATCGACCACGGCATTGAAATGCCCGAGCTGCGCGAAGCCCAGGGCAAGACCCGCAGCGGCAACGTACGCCTGTCCGCGCAGCAGGAAGGCGACTACGTCAGCATTGAAGTGCAGGACGACGGCGCCGGCATCGACCCCGAGCGCCTGCGCGCCAAGGCCCGCGAAAAGGGCCTGATCGATCCCGAAGCCGCCGCCCGCCTGACCAGCGAGGAATGCCTGCACCTGGTGTTCCTGCCCGGCTTCTCGACCAAGCAGGAAGTCACCGATATCTCCGGTCGTGGCGTCGGCATGGACGTGGTGCAGTCGCGCATCCGCGAGCTCAGCGGCCAGATCCAGATCCAGTCCGAACTGGGCCGTGGCAGCCGCTTCATGATCCGCGTGCCGCTCACCCTGGCGATCCTGCCGACCCTGCTGGTGCAGGCCGGCGAGGACGTCTACGCACTGCCGCTGGCACGCGTGATGGAAGTGCTGCACGCGCCGAACACCTCGCTGGGCTGGTTCGACGGCCGCGCCGTGCTCGACCGCAGGACCCACACCCTGCCGCTGGTGGACCTGCGCCACTGGCTGGATGTGGATCCGGCACCCTCGCCCCTGCTCACCATCGTGGTGCTGCAGGCCGGCGAAGCCCGCTTCGGGCTGGTGGTGGACCAGGTGCGTGGCCGCGAGGAAGTGGTGATCAAGCCGCTGCCCAAGGCCCTGCGCGGCCTGCGTGGCTATGCCGGCGCCACCCTGATCGGCGACGGCCGCATGTCCCTCATCCTCGACGTGGACGGCCTGCGCACCCCGCACGATTGAAATGCGTGGCTGAACCGCCGATAGCCCTGCAATTCAAGTCCCCCAGCCGCAAGCCGATATCGGACAAATGGACAGACTCAGCCTCATTGGACTTTTCCTCGCCCTGGCCTCGCTGGTCGGCGGCAGCATCCTCAAGGGTGCCGGGCTGGCGTCGCTGTGGTCCCCTGCCGCCTTCGTGATCGTCATCGTCGGCACGCTGGCCGCCATCCTGCTGCACACCTCGCCCGCTGTGTTCAAGCACGCCTTCAGGATCGTGCGCTGGGTCGTGCGCCCGCCAGCCAGCGACCGTGCCGAGCTGATCCGCCAGATCGTGGAATGGAGCAACATCGCCCGCCGCCAAGGCCTGCTCGGCCTGGAAGCCCAGGTCGACGCCCAGGACGACCCGTTCCTGCGCAAGGGCCTGCAGCTGCTGGTGGACGGCGTGGAGCCGGAAACCATCCGGCACATGATGGAAATCGAACTGGGCAGCCAGGAAAGCCAGGACCTGGCCGCCTCCAAGGTGTTCGAAGGCATGGGCATCTACGCGCCCACGCTGGGCATCATCGGCGCCGTGCTCGGCCTGATCGCGGTGATGAAGAACCTGGCCGACCCGAGCAAGCTCGGCCATGGCATCGCCGCTGCGTTTACCGCCACCATCTACGGCATCGCCTCGGCCAACCTGTTGTTCCTGCCGGTGTCGGCCAAGCTCAAGAGCGTGATCCACCACAACAGCCGCGACCGCGAAATGATCATCGAAGGCCTGATCTCGATTGCCCAGGGCGAGAACCCGCGCAACATCGAGACCAACCTGTCGGGGTTCCTGCACTGACATGGCCCGCCGCAAAGCCCACGAAGAGCATGCCAACCATGAGGCCTGGGCGATTCCCTACGCCGACCTCATGACGCTGCTGCTTGCCTTCTTCGTGGTCATGTACGCAATCTCCTCGCTCAACGAAGGCAAGTACCGGGTCATGGCCGACGCCCTGACCACCGCCTTCGGTGGCGCGCCGCGCACCATCAACCCGGTGCAGGTCGGCAACCAGCAGGTGCAGGGCGGCGGCTGGGACAGCCCCTCGGTGATCAAGGCGGGCAACCGCGTTGGCCCGTCGGCACCGTCGCCCAGCAACGACCCCACCCTGCTGCCGGCGATGGCCTCGCAGATGCGCATGCCGGTGTCGGTGCACAACCAGCAACAGCTGCAGGCCGCAGAGCGCCAGCTCAACAGCATCGCCGACCGCCTCACCGCCACGCTGGCACCGCTGATCGACCGCGGCATGATCACCGTGCGCCGCACCGAGCTGTGGATCGAAGTGGAGATCAACAGCGACATCCTGTTCACCACCGGCTCGGCCACGCTCGACGTCCACGCACGCGACACCCTGTCTTCGCTGGCCCAGGTGTTGCACGACGCGCCCAACGGCGTGCGCGTGGAAGGCCACACCGATGATGTGCCGATCGCCACCGCGCTGTTCCCGTCCAACTGGGAACTGTCGGCCGCGCGTGCGGCCAGCGTGGTGCACCTGTTCGCCGACCAGGGCGTGCAGCCGGCGCGGCTGGCGATGGTCGGCTATGGCCAGTTCCGCCCGCGCGAAGACAACACCAGCGCACAGGGCCGCAACCGCAACCGCCGGGTGATGGTCATCATCCTGGCCGACACCGCGCAGGGCACGGACCCGCTGGGCCCGCAGCTCACCGCCGAAACCGGCACCGCGCCGGCCCCGGCCACGCCCTCCCCTGTTTCCCCCCTCGCCCCGGTGCAGCTGCCACCGGTGCCGGCCGGCAGCCGCGTTGGCGCCGCCGTTCCCCCTGCAATGAAGGAGTAAGCCGATGCGTATCTGGGCAATCGCCAACCAGAAGGGCGGCGTGGGCAAGACCACCACCACCCTCGCGCTCGGCCGCGGCCTGGCCGCCCTGGGCCACCGCGTGCTGCTGATCGACCTCGATCCGCACTCCTCGCTGACCCGCGCCTTCGGCGTGCCGCTGGATCCGCCGCCGGCCGGCGTGCTGGAGCTGTTCGGCACCCCGCCTGCGGAACTGGGCAGCCTGGCCCACCACAGCCAGGTGCCCGGCCTGGACTTCATCTGCGCGCAGGCCGCGCTGGCTACGCTCGAACGGCGCAGCGCCAACCAGCCCGGCCTGGGCCTGGCCCTGCAGCACGCGATGACCCGCCACCAGGGCCAGCACGACTACATCCTGCTCGACTGCGCGCCCACGCTGGGCCTGCTGATGATCAACGCACTTGCCGCGGCCGACCGCCTGATCATTCCGACCCAGGCCGAGCCGCTGGCCCTGCACGGCCTGGATGGCATGGTACGGACCGGCGAGATGGTCGAGCGTTCGCGCCGCCGCCCGCTGCCGATGTCGATCCTGCCGACCCTGTTCGACCGCCGCACCCGCGCCGGCAACGAAACCGTCAAGCAGATGCAGGACCGCCACGGCCACCGCGTGTGGGAAGACGCCATTCCGGTGGACACGCGCATCTGCAACGCCGCCAGCCTGACCGTGCCGGCGACCTCCGACGAGTACCCGGGCCGTGGCCTGGCCGCTTACCGGCGTGCGCTGGAATGGATCCTCGCCGACGACGCGCTGCAGATGGAGCGCGCGGCATGAACAGCACCGGCGTACTCGACGACTATCTCGAGGAACTGCTCGGCGATGCCGTGCCGGTGACCGCCGTGGCGATCGCCGACGCGGAAGATGCCAACGGCGCACCCGCCTTCGATACCCCGACCTCACCGGGCGCACCGGCCGCCATGGCGTTGCTGGACGAACTGATGAACGACCCGGCACTGGGTCCCGTGGTGGAGGCTGCTGCTCCGGCGGCGGCGTTTGATACGCCCACCTCGCCGGGTGCGCCGGCCCATCTTGCCCTGCTGGATGAACTGCTCAACGACCCGGCCCTGGGCCCGGTCGAGGTGGCCGCGACGCCGGACGCCTCGCGCCCCAGTTGGGACGATCTGCCAGCGGAAGCGCTCCACGACACTGTGCCGGTGGCCGTGGCGGCGCCCGTGCGCGCACCGGTCCCGGCCGCTGTCCCGGCACCGGTCGCCCGCACTGCACCGCCGCCGCCCCCACCCGTGGCAGCACCGCGCCCGGTGGCACCCGCTCCCGTTCCCGCCCCCTCCGGCCGCCCCAGCAGCTGGCAGGAGCTGCAGGCCCAGGCCCGCAACCCGGCCTCCAGCCCCCGCGGCGATCGCCGCGCCGCCGAGCGCACCTCGCGCTGGCTGCGCCTGCGCTGCGGCCCCCAGGCCTACGCGCTGGAACTGCTGAAGGTGCAGGAGGTGGTGCTGCCGGTACCGCTGCTGCCGCTGCGCGGCACCCCGTCGGCGATGCTGGGCATCATGAACCTGCGCGGCCAGGTGGTGCCGGTGATGGACCTGGGCATCCACCTGGGCACCGGTCCCGCCAGCGACGACGCCAACACCCGCATCGTGGTGCTGGAAGAGGACGGCGAGACCATGGGCCTGCGCGTATCGGCCGTGGAAGACGTGGCCAACCTCACCGATTCGCAGATCGAACCGCCCGATACGGCGCGGATCTGCCAGATCTCCAACGACCTGTTCCGCGGCGTGGCCCGGGTCACGGCCCAGCCGATGATCCTGCTGGATGCCACGCAGCTGTTGAATTGATCCAGCGTGGCCGGACCGCCCCTAAAGGTTTCCAGAAATACGCCGTTATAGACCTCGGAACCGTTTGTCCGGAGCAACGATGAGCACTGTGGCCCTGGGTGATGATCTCGGAATCGAGACCAGCACCGAGCTCAAAACACGCCTGGCCCCCTTGGTGGACCAGGGCGGCGACCTGACGCTGGATGCCAGCCAGGTGGGCCGTATCCATACCGCGTCGGTGCAGGTCCTGTGCGCGTTCGTCGAGGCCCGCCGCCTGGCCGGCCACCCGACCGCGTTCGACGGCTGCACGGCCACCTTCCGCGATGCCGCGCGCCTGCTCGGTGTCACCCAGGCCCTGGGCCTGGACGCAACCCATGACAACCTGAAATCTGTGGAGAACGCGGCATGAGCGCACGTATCTTGGTGGTGGACGATTCGGCGTCAATGCGCCAGATGGTTTCCTTCGCCCTCACCTCGGCCGGCTTTTCCGTCGAGGAAGCCGAAGACGGCGCCGTCGCCCTGGGCCGGGCCAAGGGCCAGCGCTTCAACGCGGTGGTGACCGACGTGAACATGCCGAACATGGACGGCATCTCGCTGATCCGCGAGCTGCGCCAGCTGCCGGACTACAAGTTCACCCCGATGCTGATGCTGACCACCGAATCGGCCGCCGACAAGAAGTCCGAAGGCAAGGCGGCCGGTGCAACCGGCTGGCTGGTCAAGCCGTTCAACCCGGAACAGCTGGTCGCGACCGTCCAGAAAGTCCTGGGCTGATCCCCACCCGCCTTCCCCTCCCCCTTTGGTAACCGGACCCGAACGCCCATGAGCATGGACCTGCAACGCTTCCACGCCACCTTCTTCGAGGAAAGCCGCGAGGGCCTGGACGCGATGGAAGCGGGCCTGCTGGCACTGGAATCGGGCCAGCAGGATCCGGAAATCATCAACTCGGTGTTCCGCGCCGCGCACTCCATCAAGGGCGGCGCCGGCACCTTCGGCTTCGACGCCATCGCCGCGCTGACCCACGTACTGGAAACGCTGCTGGACGAACTGCGCGCCGGCAAGCGCGCGCTGGAAGCGGCGGCCGTGGATGCCATGCTGTCGTCGGTGGACGTGCTGCGCGCCCTGCTGCGCGAAGCCGAACACGGCCAGCCGGCCGACCCGCAGGCGGTGGCCGCGGTCAAGGCACGCCTGGAAGCGGTGCTGTCCGGCCAGGCGCCGAGCGCCGCCGCGCCGGTTGCCGCCAAGGTCGATGACACCCCTGAAGCGTGGCAGATCGGTTTCGTGCCGGCGCCGTCGCTGTTCATGAGCGGCAACGATCCGCTGCGCATCATCCGCGAACTGGAACACCTGGGCTCGCTGCAGGTCGCCGCGCGACTGGAACGCCTGCCCGGCTTCGACCAGCTCGACCCGCTCGAAGCCCACCTGGCATGGGACCTGGGCCTGGTCGGCAAGGTGCCGCGCAGCAAGATCGAAGACACCTTCGCCTGGGTCGTGGACGACTGCGAACTGGACATCCGCCCGGCCGCACCGCCGAGCCTGGCCACCAGCGCCCCGGCCGCCGCCGCGCCTGCCGCCCCCGTGGCCGCCCCGGCAGCGCCTACCGCCGCAGCCGCACCGGCCGCTACCAGCGAGGCGGAAACCTCCATCCGCGTCGCCGTGGAAAAGGTCGATGCGCTGATCAACCTGGTCGGCGAGCTGGTCATCACCCAGGCCATGCTCAAGCAGGTCTCGCACGCCCTGGACCCGGTGCATGCCGAGCAGCTGTTCGCCGGCCTGGACCTGCTGGAACGCAACACCCGCGACCTGCAGGAAGCGGTGATCGGCGTGCGCATGCTGCCGGTGGACGCGGTGTTCCGCCGCTTCCCGCGCCTGGTCCGCGACCTCTCCTCGCGCCTGGGCAAGCACGTGCGCCTGCGCACCATCGGCGAAGGCACCGAGCTGGACAAGGGCCTGATCGAAAAGATCGCCGATCCGCTGGTGCACCTGGTGCGCAACTCGATCGACCACGGCCTGGAAATGCCCGACGTCCGCCGCGACGCCGGCAAGGACGAAACCGGCACCATTACCCTGGCCGCATCGCACCAGGGCGGTCACATCGTCATCGAAGTCAGCGATGACGGACGTGGCCTGAACCGCGACAAGATCCTGGCCAAGGCGCTCGAACGCGGCCTGGCCGTGCCGGACAACCCCACCGATGCGCAGGTCTGGGACCTGATCTTCCAGCCTGGCTTCTCCACCGCCGATGCCGTCACGGATCTGTCCGGTCGTGGCGTGGGCATGGACGTGGTCCGCCGCAACATCCAGGCGCTGGGTGGCGAAGTGCAGCTGGAAAGCAGGGCCGGCAATGGCACCCGCGTGCTGATCCGCCTGCCGCTCACCTTGGCCATCCTCGACGGCATGACCGTGGCGGTGGCGGGCGAAACCGTGATCCTGCCGCTGGCGTACGTGCTCGAAGCGCTGCAGCCGCAGCCGGAAGACGTGCGTTCGATGGCCGGCGAAGGCCGTGTGCTGCGCGTGCGTGGCGAGTACCTGCCGATCCTGTCGCTGAGCGAGTATTACGGCTTCGGCCGCCGCACCACCGATGATTCGCTGGTGGTGGTGGTGGAAGGCGATGGCCAGAAGATCGCGCTGGAAGTGGACGAACTGGTCGGCCAGCAGCAGGTGGTGGTCAAGAACATCGAGAACAACTACCGGCGTATCAGCGGTGTGTCCGGTGCGACCATTCTCGGCGACGGCCGCGTTGCGCTGATCGTGGATATCGGTGGCCTGGTGCGCTCGCTGCGGGTGCCGCAGGCGGCGTAAGCGTCCCTGGCGCTGCCGGCTCGAAACGCCCCCGTTTGGTGACGGGGGCGTTTTTTTGTGCCGGACGCCTGATGGGTGGCTTCGGTTTGCTCTAAACGTTGGACCCACGACGGCAACCGTTCGGACGTGGGCTTCGGATGCTTGGGCCGCGCTGCGCGCGGTGTCCGGCCAACGGCCGGGGCTACGAATTGTTACGGGCCCATCCAGATCATGATCAATCAACCAGAAGCGGTAGCCCCGGCCGTTGGCCGGATGCTCTTCGTTCCGATGCCATGAACGTTTGATGGAAAAGCGTGATGTCGGTCGACACCGATACGGCCGCGTATCGACGGGCCATTCGCCACCGCACGGCGAAACCGTTGGCATTGCTTGCTTTCGCAACCATCGGCTGCAAAGCGCGCCGCTGCGTGGACCTTGAAAAAATGTGACATCGCGCACTCAAGAAACCCGCCCGCGCCGCCGTTATCCGCAATAGCGATGACACATTCATCGCCAGCCTGACGCCCTACCGCTTTGCAGCCTTCGCCCCTTGCCCTTCCGCCCAGCGTTCCCACGGCTGTGCGCCCCTGCCCTGCCCGGAGTTTCCCGCATGAAGTGGTTCCATGATCTGCCCATCAGTCGCAAACTCGCGGTCGGGTTTGCCCTCACCACCCTGATGACGGTCGCGCTGGGCGTGTTCGCCTTGGTGCGGCTGAACAGCCTCAACGCCGAGCTCGCCGCGATGGCGAGCAACGACATTCCGTCCGTGCAGCACTTGGGCGAAGTCCGCGCGCAGCTGGGTGAGTTCCGCACCTTTGAACTGGCCCAGCTGAGCATGTTGGACCAGCCAGACAAGGTCGCCGACTACAACAAGCGCATGGATGCCACCGCCAAGACCGTGCGCGACGAGCTGGGCGCCTACGCCGCCCTGCCGGCCGGCGAGAAGGAGAAGGGCCTCTACAGCAAGGTCGCCGCCGACCTCGAGGCCTACTTCGCCGCCAACGCCGAGATGCGCGCGGCCGTTGCCGCCGCTGATGGGGTGCTGGCCCAGCAGATCTCCGATGAGAAGTCGCGCCCGGCGCGCCGCAAGATGTTCGACGACCTCAAGGAGCTCGGCGCCTTCAGCAGCGGCCTGATGCAGGCGAAGATCGCTGAAGCCAACGCCACCCACCGCAGCAGCGTGGTGGCCATCATCACCAGCATCGTGCTGCTGTCGCTGCTCGCCGTGGCGATGGGCGTGGTGATCTCGCGCGCGGTGACCCGGCCGATCCGCCAGGCCATGCAGGCCATCCAGGCCGTCGCTCGTGGCGACCTGTCGGTGAACATCGCCTCCAGCACCACCGCAGATGAAGCCGGCCGCATGCTGGCGGCCACCCGCGACATGACCCTGATGCTGCGCCGCTACTCCAGCGAAACCCAGCAGATAGTCGAAATGCACGCCGGCCCGGACATCAGCCACCGCATCCCGGAAGACTTCCCGGGCGTGTACGGCCAGCTGGCCGTGGGCGTGAACACGGTGATCTTCGAGCACCTGGACTCGATCAAGGACGCCATCAACGTGCTGAACCAGTACGCGGCCGGCGACCTGTCGCAGAACGCGCGCCGCCTGCCGGGCACCCGCGCGATCCTGCACGAATCGATGGACGCAGCGAAGGCCAGCCTGCTGGCGATCAACACCCAGATCCAGACCCTGGCCCAGGCTGCGGCCGCCGGCGACTTCAGCCAGCGCGGCGATGCCCTGCGCTTCGACCACGACTTCCGGGTCATGATCGAGCACCTCAATACCATGATGGAAGTCGCCGACGGCAACCTGTCGCAGCTGTCCCACCTGCTGCAGGCCATCGCCAACGGCGACCTCACCGCACGCATGCACGGCCAGTTCCACGGCGTGTTCGCAACCATGCGCGACGATGCCAACACCACCGTGGCCCAGCTGACCCAGATCGTCAGCCGCATCCAGCACGCCTCGGGCAGCATCAGCACCGCCGCCGGCGAGATCGCCTCGGGCAACAACGACCTGTCGCGCCGTACCGAACAGCAGGCCGCCAACCTGGAAGAAACCGCCGCCTCGATGGAGGAACTGACCTCCACCGTGCGCCAGAACGCCGAACACGCCCGCCAGGCCAACCAGCTCGCCATCGGCGCGCACTCGGTGGCCTCGCAGGGCGGCGAAGTGGTCGGCAAGGTGGTCAGCACCATGCACGAGATCGACGCCTCCTCGCGCCGCATCGCCGACATCATCACCGTCATCGACGGCATCGCGTTCCAGACCAACATCCTGGCGCTGAACGCGGCGGTCGAAGCGGCGCGTGCCGGCGAGCAGGGCCGCGGCTTCGCCGTGGTCGCCTCCGAAGTGCGCACCCTGGCCCAGCGCTCGGCCAGCGCGGCCAAGGAAATCAAGGGCCTGATCGACGAGTCGGTCGGCAAGGTCGCCGAGGGCTCGGCCCTGGTCAACCAGGCCGGTGCCACCATGGGCGAGATCGTGGCCTCGGTGCAGCGCGTGACCGACATCATGGCCGAGATCTCGGCCGCCTCGCAGGAACAGTCGGCCGGCATCGAGCAGGTCAACCAGACTGTGATGCAGATGGACGAAACCACCCAGCAGAACGCGGCGCTGGTTGAAGAAGCCACGGCCGCCGCCCGCTCCATGGAAGAACAGGCCGGCCACCTCACCGATGCGGTGTCGCTGTTCAAGCTCGAGGGCCAGGCGGCCCCGGTCGTCGCCGCTGCACCGGCCGCGCGCCACGCCGCCCCGGCCCGCCCGCGTGCCCCGGCCGCGCCGGTCCGCCGCGCGGCGGTGCGCGAACCCGTACTGGCCAACGAAGGCGACTGGCAGGAGTTCTGATCGTCGCCAGCGGACGCCCCTGACACCACCCCGCTGCGGCGGGGTGGTGCTTTTTGGCCGAACGTACCGCTACACACATTGGCCCTACATTATTGTGAACTGCTGCCGATAAACGGACAGAGACCTGATATCGCACGATATCCGTACCCGCCCAACGCAGCAGAGTCCATGTCCGAAGGCAGCCTTGACCCCCATGACGCATCCCATGCCGCCCATGACGACGGCACGGACGATCGTTACCTGGTCCGCAACCCCCGGCAGATCCGCCAGCTGCTGCAGGCGCTGATCGACCAGCGCTCGCTGATCAACGCGCACCTGGGCGGTCGCGATCAGTCCTTCCCGACCGCGATCCTGGAACTGGACGAAGACGACGACTGGCTGCTGCTCGATGGCAGCCCGTCAGAGCCGGCCAACCGCGCCGCCGAAGACGCCGGCCACCTGCTCTGCTTCGCGCAGCTGGACCGTGTCATGGTCCGCTTCCGGCTGGACCACCTGGAACGCACTGGCGGCCACCGCCACGTCGCCTTCCGCGTACCCTTCCCCACCGAGCTGGTGCACCTGCAGCGCCGCGAACTCTATCGGCTGGAAACCCCGTTCACCGACTCCCCGCACCTGCTGTTCCCGATCAACGAGGACCGCAGCGAAGCCCTGCACCTGCGCGTGGTGGACATCAGCGGCGGCGGCCTGGCCGTGACCGTGCCGGTGGACTGCAACGTCTTCAGCATCCAGAAGCGCTACGACGCCCGCCTGGACATGCCCGAAAGCGGCCCGCTGCAGATCTCGCTGATCGTCTGCAACCAGCTGGCGGTCAAGCTCCCCAGCGGCGTGGAAATGAAGCGCATCGG
Source organism: Stenotrophomonas sp. CCNWLW57 (assembly GCF_037203925.1). Classification (NCBI taxonomy): domain Bacteria; kingdom Pseudomonadati; phylum Pseudomonadota; class Gammaproteobacteria; order Lysobacterales; family Lysobacteraceae; genus Stenotrophomonas; species Stenotrophomonas sp. CCNWLW57. The sequence continues at coordinate 295,780 of NZ_JBBCBJ010000005.1, read as the reverse complement.
CATGCGTTTCGATGGCCTCCCGCGCGGCGGCGACAGCGCCATCCAGCGTTACATCTTCCGCATCGACCGCCAGCGCAGCGCCCGCAAGAACGGGGAATGACAGCGACGTCGGAACCGATTGGGAGGCCCGCGCAGGTCCGACCGTTGGTCGGACGCTCTTTCCTAAAGTCGTCGCCATCCAGGCCGATATCCGGAATGACGCCCCGGTTTTCCGACCGCCACGCCCGACCCAGGATTCCTTCCATGAACGACAGCAACCCCAACGCCGCCAGCAGCGGTGGCGAGTACCTCAGCTTCACCCTCGGCGCCGAGCACTACGGCGTGGACATCCTCAAGGTGCAGGAAATCCGCGGCTACGACTCCGTCACCCGCGTGCCCGATGCCCCCGATTACATCAAGGGCGTGATCAACCTGCGCGGCACCATCGTTCCCGTCATCGACCTGCGCCTCAAGCTGCGCCTGGACGAAGCACGCTACGACGCCTTCACCGTCATGATCGTCCTCAACGTCGACAACCGCGTGGTCGGCATCGTCGTGGACAGCGTCTCCGACGTGATCCCGCTCAACGCCGACCAGATCCGCCCCACCCCCGAGTTCGGCGCCGCCGTCGATACCCGCTTCATCTCCGGCATCGGCACCCAGGACGATCGCATGCTGATCCTGCTCGATATCGAAACCCTGCTCGACAGCGCCGACATGGGCCAGCCGGCCGTTGTCGAAGACGCCGCCGCCTGATCCGGCCGCTGCGACAGATCGGAACGACTTTCGTTCAACAAAGTCCTTAAGTTGTGTCGCAACTGGCCGATAGCTGGATTCAGGAACCGGACGCGCGGCCCCGCCACGCCCCGGACCACTTATCCATATCCCCCGGAGAATCTCCCGATGAAGTCCCTGCTTGCTCTGCTTTCGGTCGCTGTCCTCGCCTCGTCCGCCTCGTCCGCTTTCGCCCAGTCGGCTGAAATGATCCCGCCGGAGCTGGCCGCGCGCGCCGTTGGCAAGGATGGCATGGTCTGCGGCAAGGTCGAAAAGGCCCGTTACGCCGAAGGTTCCGAAGGCCAGCCGACCTTCCTGTACATGGGCGGCGCCTTCCCGCGCCACACCTTCTCGGCCCGCATCGCCGGTGAGAACCGCGGCAAGTTCAGCTTCCCGCTGGAAACCCTGGAAGGCAAGACCGTCTGCGTGATCGGCAAGATCGCCCGCGACGCCTCGCGCGCTGAAATCGAAGTCAGCTCGCCGGCCGGCCTGAAGCTCGCCAACATCAAGTAATCGCCACACGCCCTGCCACGCCGGCCCAGGCCGGCGTGGCCGCTGCAACCGGGCGCCACGCCCGGACGCGTCTGCCACCGGAGAGTGCACCACCATGCAATGGATCAACAACCTCAAACTGATGCCGAAGTTGATGCTGACTTTCGGTGTAATCCTGCTGGTGATGCTGCTGCAGGGCGTGGTCGCCTATCGTGGCCTGCACTCCCTCAACAACGTGACCACCGAACTGGCCGGCAACCGGATGGAAAGCATCCGCATGGCCGGCGAAATGCGTGGCATGCTCGGTGAATACCGCAACTCGGCCTACCAGGGCCTGATCCGCGCCAGCGACGACGTCAAGGCCGAAGCCAAGACCCGCGCCGCCGACCTGCGCACCAAGATCGATGCTTCGATCAAGAAGTACCCCGCCCTGATCGACAGCCCGCAGCAGAAGAAGCTGTTCGACGCCTTCGCCAAGGACTGGACCGATTCGCTGACCTCCTACGATGCCGTCTCCGAAATGCTGGAGCTGGACCTGCCGGACGATGCCGTCGATACCTTCGTCGGCGAAACCCGCGCCAAGCACCTCAAGGCCGCAGCCGCGCTTGAAACGCTGATCGCCGAAGACAACCGCCTTGCCCGCGCCTCGCGCGAAGAGGCCGAAAGCACCTACGCCACCTCCGCCACCCTGACCCTCATCGCCCTGCTCGGCGGTGCCGCCATGGGCCTGGTGCTGGTGTACCTGTTTGCCCGCTCGCTGGTCGGCAGCGTCCGTGGCGCCGTCTCGGTCGCCAACGAAGTGGCCGGTGGCAAGCTCGACGGCCATATCGACGTCACCCGCAAGGACGAAGTCGGCGACCTCATGCAGGCCATGCAGCGCATGCAGCGCGACCTGCGCGACCGCACCGAAACCGAACAGGCCGTGGCCCGCGAGAACCTGCGCATCCGTACCGCGCTGGATTACAGCTCCACTGGCGTGTACCTGACCGACAACAACCTCAACATCGTCTACGCCAACCGTGCGCTGGAGCAGACCCTGTCCCAGTACCAGGACGACCTGCGCCGCAACCTGCCGGACTTCGACGCCTCCGTTTCGCTGGTCGGCCGCCCGCTGACCGTGCTCGAACACCGCGGCGAAATGGACGCCAGCCTGCTGGCCAACCTCAAGCAGCACGGCGTGGCGCGCCGCGCCATGCAGTTCGGCGATGCCCAGTTCGCCCAGGTCGTCTCCACCATCCGCAACGAAGACGGCGAGAGCGTCGGCCACGTGGTCGAATGGCGTGACCGCACCCCCGAAGCGCTTGTCGAAGCCGAAGTGGCCCGCGTCATCGCCCAGGCCGCCGCCGGCGACCTGTCCGGCCGCATCAGCGCCGAAGGCAAGGATGGCTTCTTCCTGCAGCTGGCCCAGCAGATCAACGGCCTGCTCGACGCCAACGCTTCCAGCATCGAACAGATCTCCGGCCTGCTCACCGCGCTGTCGCAGGGCGACCTGACCGTGCGCATGCACGGCGAGTTCGAAGGCGTGTTCGCCACCATGCGCGACGACGCCAACGCCACCGCCGAACAGCTCAGCGGCATCGTCACCCGCATCAAGCAGTCCAGCCAGGCCATCAGCTCGGCCGCCAGCGAAATCGCCACCGGCAACAGCGACCTGTCGCGCCGTACCGAACAGCAGGCCGCCAACCTGGAAGAAACCGCCGCCTCGATGGAGGAACTGACCTCCACCGTGCGCCAGAACGCCGAGCACGCCCGCCAGGCCAACCAGCTTGCCATCGGCGCGCACACCGTCGCCTCGCAGGGCGGTGAAGTGGTCGGCCAGGTGGTCACCACCATGAGCGCGATCCAGACCTCGTCCAAGAAGATCGCCGAGATCATCTCGGTCATCGACGGCATCGCCTTCCAGACCAACATCCTGGCGCTGAACGCCGCGGTCGAAGCGGCCCGTGCCGGCGAACAGGGCCGCGGCTTCGCCGTGGTGGCCTCCGAAGTGCGCACCCTGGCCCAGCGTTCGGCCGGTGCGGCCAAGGAGATCAAGGGCCTGATCGACGACTCGGTCGGCAAGGTCAACGACGGTTCGGCGCTGGTGCACAAGGCCGGCGCCACCATGGGCGAAATCGTCGCCTCGGTGCAGCGCGTGACCGACATCATGGCCGAAATCTCGGCCGCCTCGCAGGAACAGTCGGCCGGCATCGAACAGGTCAACCAGACCGTGGTGCAGATGGACGAAACCACCCAGCAGAATGCCGCGCTGGTGGAAGAAGCCACGGCCGCTGCCCGCTCGATGGAAGAACAGGCCGGCCAGCTCAGCGACGCCGTGTCGATCTTCCGTCTCGACGAGCAGGACGTGGTGGCTGCCGCACCGGTGTTCGCACCGGCACCGCGCGCCGTGAGCCGCCCGGCCACCGCCCCGGCACCGTCGCGCAAGCCGGCCAGCCGCGCGGTAGCCGCCGAGCTCGCCGAAGGCGACTGGCAGGAGTTCTAAGCCGCACCGCGCAGCAGCGCAGCGCTGGAAAACGCAGGCCCCGATGCCCCGGCATCGGGGCCTTTCCATTTCTGAAGCTGAATGCGCTCAGCTCACGCACCTCAATAGCTGCGGTTTTCTGCCGATAACAGCATTGCCACGACACGTTCGTCGATGTCGGCCCCCACGCAGTACGCCCCCGTTCGAAAAGACCCCACGCCCATGAATCTTTCCAGCCGCTTCTCCAACCTGTCCGTCCGGGGCAAGTTGAACCTGCTCACCGCCCTGATCGCCGTCGGCGTAATCGCCCTGGCCATCATTGCCGCGCGCATGCAGTACCTCGATCTGGCCGAGACGCGCAAAGAAGGCCTGAAGACCCAGGTCGAACTGACCTACGGCATTTTTGACCACTACAAGCGCCTGGCCGGCACCGGCGAGCTGACCGAAGAAGCGGCCAAGGCGGCCGCGCTGCAGGCACTGAACAGCATGCGCGCCGACGGCGACAGCGCGTACTACAACGTCCTGGCGACCGATTACACCCTGCTCATGCACCCCTTCGCCCCGGCGCGGGTCGGCAAGGTGCAGAAGGACTACACCTCCAAGGATGGCGTGCCGATCTACCTGCAGCAGGTGGACATGGCCAAGACCGGCGGTGGCTTCACCTACTATTCCACCACCAAGCCGGGCGCCGGCGACGACCTGATTGAAAAGGCCACGTACGCCGGCATGTACGCGCCGTGGCAGTGGGTGGTCACCAGTGGCGTCTACATGGACGACGTGCAGACCGATGCGCTGGCATTCACCGGCGTCATGGCCGCCACCGGTGGCGCGCTGGTGCTGATCGTGCTGGCCCTGAGCTGGCTGATCGGTAATCGCATCACCGGTCCGCTGCGCCAGGCGACCGGCGTGGCCGAGAGCATCGCCGGCGGCAAGCTCGACAGCCGCATCGGCCCGCAGGCCCAGGACGAACCGGGCCGCCTGCTGGAAAGCATGGGCCGCATGCAGCAGCAGCTGCACGCCGTGATCGGCGCGCAGCGCGAAATGGCCAGCCAGCACGACGCCGGCCAGACCGGCTACCGCATGGACGAAACCGCCTTCCCGGGCGAGTACGGCCGGATGGTGCACGAAACCAACACCCTGGTCGGCGCCCACGTGCAGACCATGCAGGATGTGCTGGCCGTGATGCAGCGTTACGCCGTGGGCGACCTGAGCGCCGACATCGCCCGCTACCCGGGCGAAAAGGCCGCCATCAGCACCACCGTGGACACCGTCAAGCACAATCTGGCCAGCATCAACGCCGAGATCAAGCGCCTGGGCGCTGCCGCGGCCGCGGGCGACTTCAGCCAGCGTGGCGATGCCGCCCGCTTCGCCCACGATTTCGGCCAGATGATCGCCAGCCTCAACGCGATGATGCAGGTCAGCGACGACAACCTCGGCAAGCTCTCGCAGCTGCTGTCGGCCATCGCCGAAGGCGACCTCACCGCGCGCATGCAGGGCGAGTTCCAGGGCGTGTTCGCGACCATGCGCGACGATGCCAATGCCACCGTGGCCCAGCTGACCCAGATCGTCGGCCAGATCCAGGAAGCGGCGGGCAACATCAACCTGGCCGCGGGCGAAATCGCCACCGGCAACAGCGACCTGTCGCGCCGTACCGAACAGCAGGCCGCCAACCTGGAAGAAACCGCCGCCTCGATGGAGGAACTGACCTCCACCGTGCGCCAGAACGCCGAACACGCCCGCCAGGCCAACCAGCTGGCGATCGGTGCGCACAGCGTGGCCTCGCAGGGCGGCGACGTGGTCGGCCAGGTGGTCACCACCATGAGCGCGATCGAAGCCAGCTCCAAGCGCATTGCCGAAATCATCTCGGTCATCGACGGCATCGCCTTCCAGACCAACATCCTGGCATTGAACGCCGCCGTGGAAGCAGCCCGTGCCGGCGAACAGGGCCGCGGCTTCGCCGTGGTGGCCTCCGAAGTGCGCACCCTGGCCCAGCGCTCGGCCGGTGCCGCCAAGGAGATCAAGGGGTTGATCGACGAATCCGTGTCCAGCGTGGCCGACGGTTCGGCCCTGGTGCACAAGGCCGGCAGCACCATGGGCGAGATCGTCGCCTCGGTGCAGCGCGTCACCGACATCATGGCCGAAATCTCGGCCGCCTCGCAGGAGCAGTCGGCCGGCATCGAGCAGGTCAACCAGACCGTGGTGCAGATGGACGAAACCACCCAGCAGAACGCTGCACTGGTGGAAGAAGCCACCGCCGCTGCCCGCGCCATGGAAGAGCAGGCCACCCAGCTGGCCGACGCGGTGTCGATCTTCCGCCTCGACAACCAGGTGGCGGCGGCCGTCAGCGCGGTGACCGCCCGCATCGCCGCACCGGCCCCGCTGCGCAGCGTGAAGCCGGCGGCGCCGGCCAAGCCCAGCCCGGTGAAGCCGGCCCCGGCCGCGCGTGCACCGCGCACCACCGCCGATGACGGCAACTGGCAAGAGTTCTGAGCGCCGGCGGCGGCCGCGCGGCCGCCGCCTCCCTTCTTCGATCGAGTTCGCCCGTGACCACGCCTACCGCACCTGCTTCCGCTGCCTCCTCGACCGGACGCGAATTCGAGTTCGCCGACCGCGACTTCCGCCGCATCTGCGACCTGATCTACCAGCGCGTCGGCATCTCGCTGGCGCCGGCCAAGCGTGACATGGTGTACGGCCGGCTGTCCCGGCGGCTGCGTGCGCTTGGCCTGCGCAGCTTCCAGGAGTACCTGGACCAGCTGGAGAACCACGGTGGCGATGAGTGGCAGGCGTTCACCAACGCGCTGACCACCAACCTGACCGCGTTCTTCCGTGAGCCGCACCACTTCGAGAAGCTCGACACCGAACTGCGCGCGCGGGCTGGAAATGGCACCCTGCAGCTGTGGTCGTGTGCGGCCTCCACCGGTGAAGAGCCCTACTCCATGGCCATCACCGCCTGCGAGGCATTCGGCACGCTGAAGCCGCCGGTGCGCATCCTGGCGACCGATGTGGACACCCAGGTGCTGGCCACCGCCAGCCGCGGCGTGTACGCCATCGATCGCGTGTCCGGTCTGGATCCGGCGATCAAGAAGCGCTACTTCCAGCGCGGCAGCGGCCCCAATGAAGGCCAGTGCCGCGTGCATCCGGCGCTGCGCGAGCTGATCGACTTCCGCCCACTCAACCTGCTGGCTCCGCGTTACGACGTCGGCGGCCCGTTCGACGCTTTGTTCTGCCGCAACGTCATGATCTATTTCGACAAGCCCACCCAGCGCGGCATCCTGTCGCGGCTGATCCAGCACATGGGCGACGATGGCCTGCTCTACACCGGCCACTCGGAGAACTACCTGCACGCCGCCGACCTGATCCAGCCGTGCGGGCGCACCCTGTACAAGCGCGCGCCCGGAGCCCCGGCATGAACCTGGCCGCCCGTCCTGATGACGTGATGCGTTACTTCGACAGCCGCTTCAAGGTCACCGCCGCCAAGCTGCTGCCGACCCAATACCTGGTGGTCGACGACGAGACCGCGCTGACCACCACGCTGGGTTCCTGCGTGGCCGCGTGCCTGCGCGACCCGGTGCTGAAGATTGGTGGCATGAACCACTTCCTGCTGCCCGAAGGCAATGTGGGCGATGGTGCCCCGGCGCGCTATGGCAGCTATGCCATGGAACTGCTGATCAACGACCTGCTCAAGCGCGGCGCGCACCGCAAGCGCCTGGAAGCCAAGGTGTTCGGCGGCGCCAACGTGCTCAAGGGCTTCACCAGCAACCCGGTGGGCACCCGCAACGCCGAATTCGTGCGCCAGTACCTGCAGGCCGAACATATCCCGGTGCTCGCCGAGGACCTGTGCGGCATCCACCCGCGCAAGGTGTGGTTCTTCGCCGACACCGGCCGCGTGGTGGTGCAGCGCCTGCCGCATGCGCACGAGGCCGAAGTGGCCGCGACCGAATCGGCCGTGCGTGCCCGCCTGTCCAAGGCCCCGGTCACCGGCGGCGTGGAGCTGTTCGAATGATCAACGGTTCACCCTGCAGGGTTTTGATCGTCGACGATTCGGCGGTGGTGCGGCAGATGTTGAGCGAGATCCTCGCCAGCGACCCGGCCATCGAAGTGGTCGGCACGGCGGCCGATCCGTTGCTGGCGCGCGAGAAGATCAAGCGCCTCGCCCCGGACGTGATCACGCTGGACGTGGAAATGCCGCGCATGGACGGGCTGGCGTTCCTGGAAAACCTGATGCGCCTGCACCCGCTGCCGGTGGTGATGATCTCCTCGCTGACCGAGCGCGGCGCCGACACCACCCTGCAGGCGCTGGCGCTGGGCGCGGTGGATTTCATCTCCAAGCCCAAGTTCGACGTGGCGCGTGGCCTGCAGGGCTATGCCGAAGAGATCATCGGCAAGGTCAAGATGGCGGCGCGCTCGCGCGTGCGCACCCTGGCCCGCCCGATCACCCCGCGCATCACCCTGGACGCCGTGGCGCCCTCGCCCGCACGTTCGATCCAGTTCCGTACCACCGACCGCCTGATCGCCATCGGCGCCTCGGCCGGCGGTACCGAAGCGCTGCGCGTGGTGCTCGAAGGCCTGCCGGCCGATGCCCCGGCGGTGGTGCTCACCCAGCACCTGCCCGCCACCTTCAGCACCGCCTTTGCCGAACGCCTGGACCGCCATTCGGCGATGTCCGTACGCGAAGCCAGCGACGGCGAAGCCGTGCTGCCGGGCCATGCTTACCTGCCGCCGGGCGGCAAGCACCTGCGGGTGATCCGTGACGGTGCGCGCTGGCGCTGCCGGGTGGATGACGGCCCGGCGGTGAACCGGCACAAGCCGGCGGTGGACGTGCTGTTCCGTTCGGTGGCAGAAAGCGCCGGTGCCAACGCCATCGGCGCGATCCTCACCGGCATGGGCGACGACGGTGCGCGTGGTCTGCTGGAACTGAAGAACGTCGGCGCGCCCACCCTCGTCCAGGACGAGGCCACCAGCGTGGTCTGGGGCATGCCCGGCGCCGCCTTCAAGCTCGGCGCCGCCGAGGAGCAGGTTCCGCTGGAGCGGATCGCTGAACGCCTGATGGCGCTCGCGCGGGGATAACGCACCGACGCTGTGCGTCGCCGCACGACCAACGGTCGTGCGCTACCGGGCCGACCTGGTAGGTCACGACCGTTGGTCGTGACGCTCTCAACCGTCACGCCCAATACAACCGCATCGGGTTGTCCACCAGCAGCTTCTGCTGCTGGTCGGCGGTGACGGCAATCCGTGGAATGAAATCCACCAGCTTGCCGTCATCGGGCATGTGCGATTTCAGGTTCGGGTGCGGCCAGTCCGTCCCCCACAGCACCCGGTCCGGGAACTGCTCCACCAGGTGCCGTGCGAACGGCACCACATCGTCATACGTGGGCGGCCCGGACTGCGACAGCCGCTCCGGGCAGCTCACCTTGCTCCACACATTAGGGTGCTCACGCATCAACCGCACGAAACGCTGGAACTCCGGCCCGTCCACAGGCTGGGCCACGTCCGGCCGGCCCATGTGGTCCACCACCACCGTGGTCGGCAGCGAGGTGAAGAAATTCCAGCGCTCGGCCAGGTCCGCCGCCTCGAAGTACACGACAACATGCCAACCCAGCGGCGCGATCCGTTCAATGATGGCGTGGTAGTACGCATCCGGCTTCGGATCCACCAGCCGCTTCACGAAATTGAAGCGCACCCCGCGCACGCCCGCCTCATGCAGCTCGCGCAGTTCCTCATCGGTGACCGTATCGCGCACCGTGGCCACGCCGCGTGCCCGACCGTCGGCGCTGCGCAGCGCATCCACCAGTGCCCGGTTGTCGGCACCGTGGCAGGTCGCCTGCACGATCACGTTGCGCTCGAACCCAAGATGATCGCGCAGCGCGAACAGCTGCGCCTTGCCCGCATCGCAGGGCGTGTACTTGCGCTCGGGCGCATACGGGAACTGTTCCCCCGGGCCGAACACATGGCAATGTGCATCCACCGCGCCCGGCGGCGGCACGAACCCCGGCCGGCTCGGGTCCGGGCAGAAATCAAGCCAATCGGCATCTTTCACGAAATCCGCCATTACAGCCCCCTCGCCTTCAGCTGCGCGTCCAGCCGCGGGTACACCCGACGCGCGTTGCCCGACAGCACCTTGCTGCGGTCCGCTGCCGACAGCCCCAGCGCTTCCACATAGCGCAGGGTGTCGTCGAAGTACTGCCCGGTTTCCGGATCGATGCCGCGCACCGCACCGACCATTTCCGAGCCGAACAGGATGTTGTCGATGTCGATCACCTTGAACAGCAGGTCTATACCGGGCTGATGGTAAACGCAGGTGTCGAAGAACACATTCTTCATCACATGCTCGTTCAGCGGCGGCTTGCCCAGCATGTCGGCCAGCCCGCGGAAACGACCCCAGTGGTAGGGCACCGCGCCGCCGCCGTGCGGAATAATGAAGCGTAGTTCCGGGAAGTCACGGAACAGGTCGCCCTGCAGGAACTGCATGAACGCGGTGGTGTCGGCATTGAGGTAGTGCGCGCCGGTGGCGTGGAAATTGGCATTGCAGCTGCCCGACACATGCACCATGGCCGGCACGTCCAGCTCCACCATCTTCTCGAAGAACGGGTACCAGGCCCGGTCGGTCAGTGGCAGCCCGTTCCAGTGGCCCCCGGATGGGTCCGGGTTGAGGTTGCAGCCGACAAAGCCCAGCTCGTTGACGCAGCGCTCCAGCTCGGCGATCGAGTTGGCGATGGGCACGCCGGGCGACTGCGGCAGCTGGCACACGCCGATGAAGGTCTCCGGGTACAGCGCCACCACCCGCGCGATCAGGTCGTTGCAGCGCCGGGTCCATTCCGCGCTCACCGCCTCGTCGCCGATGTGGTGGGCCATGGTGCTGGCACGCGGCGAGAAGATCGTCATGTCCGCGCCGCGCTCGCGCAGCAGGCGCAGCTGGTTGCCTTCCACGCTCTCGCGCAGTTCGTCGTCGCTGATCACCGGGTACACCGGCGCCGGCAGCGAGGGGTCGTTGAAGTGGGCCACCTGCGCCTTGCGGAACGCATCGTGGCTGGCGGGAGCGGTCGTGTAGTGACCGTGGCAATCGATGATCATGTGGGGCCTCGTGGGGGAGGAATCACCAGCCGAACAGCTGGGCGAAGTGGACATCCACGCGCAGCCCGACGATCAGCGCGTCGGGAATGTCGGTGGTGCGGGTCGGCGCGTAGATCGGGTCCGGGTTGATCACGTACTGCAGGTTGGGCATCAGCCGGATGCCCTTGTGCACCGCCCAGCCATAGCTGAGCTCGGCGATGATCTCGTCGGCATTCGGCGCGCCGCTACCGCCGTTGCGTACGCGGCGGTCGCGCAGGAACGCGATCTGCTCGTCGCTGAAGTGGGTGTTGGACACGAACATCGCCAGGGTGTCCTGGTCGCGTCCGGCGAAGGTGCCGGTCTTGACGAAGCCGACCGCGGCGAACTGGTCCACCGGCGCTTCATTGCCGGTGTTGACGTAGGCGCGGGCGAACAGCGCCAGGTTGCGCTTGCCCTCCCCGCGCCACATGGTCTGGTCGGCCATCGCGTACCAGCCCGCGCGGGCGCCCTCCTGCATCGCCGTCGGCTTGCCGGTCAGCGCGGCGGAGTTGCCGTTGGCGTCGAAATAGGAGCTCTTGCCGCCATCGGTGTTGCGGTACATGCCCAACCGGTAAGTGCGCGGCAGCCGGTCATTGGCGAAGCTGGTCTGGTAGCCGGCCTCATAGGCCGTGATGGTGCCGGTGCCCTCGCCCACCGAGAAGTCCAGGCCGTTCTTCCCAGCCTTGTTCAGCTCGTTGTTGTAGTCGAATGCGCCGCCCTGCACATACCAGCGATCATTCACGTCGTAGCGCAGGATGCCGGCCCAGGACGAGTTCGGGAACGCGGTAATGCCCAGGTCGGTGATCGCGCCATACGGGGTGAGGCACATGGCGTTGCTCATGAACACGCAGTTGAGCGCGGAGTTGTTGAAGTAGCTGTTCACCGGCGCGCGGCCGGCGGTGATGCTCAACCCGTTGTCGAAGCGGTGGCGCACGGTCAGCCGGGTCAGGCGCCCCCCGGCCACCGGGCGCCAGGTCTGCTGCGCGCTGATCGAGTTGCCGATCTTCTCGCGCGCGAGATTGCGCCCGGCGAACCAGGCCCACTGCGCGTCTACATCGGTGTTGTGCACGCCGAACAGTTCGTCCAGATCGAACTTCGACTGGGCCATGATCCAGTACGAGCCTTCGGTGCCCTGCTCCACCCCGCCCACGGGGTTGGAGGCGACGTTGCCGACGAAATCCAGGGTCAGGTCGACGCCCTTGGGCACGGTGCCCTCGGCGGCGGCCGGTGCGGCCAGCGCAGCGCTCAGCAGCAGCGCCAGCGGGGTGTGACGGAGGATGGACATGAAATCTCCCTCCCCGCTGCCGTGGGCAGCGGGTTCAATGCATTCGGGGGGGGCGCCGCGGGCAGCCCGCGGCGCGTCGGTCAGGCTTCGCGGACGCCGAGATGGCGCAGGCGGGCGCGGCGGGTTCCGATCTGTTCGGCCATCACCTTCTCGTCCAGCTTGCCTTCCCACTTGGCGATCACCAGCACCGCGATAGCGTTGCCGACCAGGTTCACGAAGGTCAGGCCTTCTGCCAGGATGCGGTGGATGCCCAGGATCAGCGCGATGCTGGCCACCGGAATCGTCCCGGTGGTGCCCAGCGTCGCCGCCAGCACCACGAACGCCGCACCGGCCACGCCGGCGGCGCCCTTGGAAGTAAGCAGGAGTACCGCGATCAGCCCCAGCTGGTGCCACACGGTCAGCTCGGTGTTGGTCGCCTGGGCCAGGAACAGCGCCACCGTGGTCAGGTACAGGCAGGTGCCATCGAGGTTGAACGAGTAGCCGGCCGGAATCACGAAACCCACCACGCCCTCTTCGCAGCCCAGCTTCTTCATCTTCTCGATCAGGCGCGGCAGCACCGTTTCGGTGGAGGTGGTGGCCGCCACGATCACGATTTCATCGCGCAGGTAGGCCAGCAGGCGCCACAGGCTCGCGCCGGTCCACCAGCACACCGCGCCGAGCACGAACACCGTGAACGCCGCGCAGACCACGAAGAACTCGATGATCAGCTCACCCAGCGACAACAGCGAACCCGCGCCGAACTGACCCACGGTGAAGGCGATGGCACCGAACGCACCGATCGGAGCGAAATACATGACGTAGCCGATGATCTTGAACAGCACCGACGACGTGCCTTCGATGACCTTCATCACCGGCGCGCCGCGCTCACCGACCGAGGCCAGCGCCACGCCGAACAGCACCGCCACGAACAGCACCTGCAGCACGTGCGCCTCGGTGAACGCGCTCACAAGCGTATTCGGGATGATCGCCATGATGTAGGACACGATCGACTGGTCGTGCGCGGTATGCACATACCCCTGGATGCTGGCCATGTCGATGGTGGCCGGGTCGATGTTCATGCCGGCGCCGGGCTGCCAGAGATCCACCGCGACCAGCCCGACGATCAGCGCCAGGATGGTGATCACCTCGAAATAGATCAGCGATTTCAACGCGAGACGGCCCACGCTGCGCATGTCGCGCATGCCGGCGATGCCATGCACCACCGTCACGAAGATGATCGGGCCGATCATCATGCGGATCAGCTTGATGAAGGCATCGCCGAACGGCTTCATCGCCGAACCCCAGTCCGGCTGCAGCCAACCCAGCACGACGCCGATGATGGTGCCGGCCAGCACCTGGAACCACAACTGGCCAAAGACGCCGAAGCGGCCCTGCCGCTTCTCAACAACAGTCATAACAACCCTCCCAGGTCATAAGAATAGGGACGTCGCGCGTATTCAGTCGAACAGCACGCCGTCGAACAGCTTTCGGGCGGTGCGCAGGATGGCCGCCGCGGCCACCTGCCCGTCTGCATCGCGTTCCAGCACGCAGCCGGTGCTGCCGCTGGGGTGTTCGATGTCCAGCTGCAGGCGGCTGCCGTCGGGTACCACCGCCAGGGCGCTCGCAGGTGAACCGGGCAGCAGGCAGGCCGTGGCCACGGTGACCGCGCCCAGCACCCCGATGGAGGCGTGGCAGCGGTGAGGTATGAACGAACGCACGCAGATCGCGCCACCGTCGCGCGGGGCAGCCACCAACATCATCTTGGGCACCGACTGCGCGCTGACATCGCCCAGGTTCATCAACGGCCCGGCCTGCAGGCGGATCGCCTCCAGCCGCGCCTTCAACGTGTCGTCGCCATCCAGCGTGGCGCGGTCTTCGTACCCGCTCACGCCCACATCGCTGGCGCGCAGCACCACGCACGGCATGCCGTTGTCGATCAGGGTGAGCTCCACCCCGTCGATCACATCCACCGCGTTGCCGGTCGGCAGCAACGCGCCGCAGCTGGAACCGGCGATGTCGGCGAAGGTCAGCGGAACAGGCGCTGCCGTGCCCGGCACACCGTCAATCCGCGCCGTGCCGTCGTAGCGCACCTGGCCGCCGGGGGTCTGTACGTTGGCGATGGCTACCTTGCCGGTGTTCACCATGAAGATGCGCACGTCGGTGCTTTCGCCCGTGGGTTGCACGAGCCCGCGTTCAAGCGCGAACGGCCCGACCCCGGCGAGCAGGTTGCCGCAGTTCTGTGCGTCGCTCACCACGGCCTGGTCGACGAACACCTGCAGGAACAGGTAGTCCACGTCCGCGCCGGGGTGGCGCGAGGGCGAAACCACCGCGACCTTGGAGGTCAGCGGATCGGCGCCGCCCATGCCATCGATCTGGCGTGGGTCCGGCGAGCCGTACGCGCGCAGCAGGAACGCGTCGCGCGCGGCCGCATCGGCCGGCAGGTCGGTGGCCAGGAAGTAGCCGCCCTTGGAGGTGCCACCGCGCATCCACATGGCCGGCACACCCTTACTCATAGCGCAGGCCCTTGGCCGCCAGGCGTTCGCGCATCGCGTAGATGTCCAGGCCCAGCTCACCCTTGCCCAGGCGTTCGCGCTTCTCCGCCTCGCGCGCCTCGCGCGCCTGCGATTCGGCGGCGACACGTGCCGCGTCGGCACGCGGCACGATACACACGCCGTCATCGTCGGCGATCACCACGTCGCCGGGGTGGACCAGCGCGCCGCCGCACACCACCGGCACGTTGACCGATCCCAGCGTCTCCTTGACCGTACCCTGCGCGTGGATCGCCCGGCTCCAGACCGGGAAGCCCATTGCGGTCAGGTCGCGCACATCGCGTACCCCGGCATCAATCACCAACCCACGGCAGCCACGCACCTGCGCCGAGGTGGCCAGCAGGTCGCCGAAGTAGCCGTCGGTGCAGTCGCTGGTCGGCGCCACCACCAGGACATCGCCATCGCGCAGCTGCTCGATGGCCACATGCATCATCCAGTTGTCGCCGGGGGGCACCGACACGGTGATGGCGCTGCCGGCAACGCGGGCGCCGCTGAAGATCGGGCGCAGCCGCGGGTGCAGCAGGCCACCGCGGCCCTGCGCCTCATGCGCGGTGGCCACGCCTGCCTGGGCCAGGAGCTGGAGTGCGCCGGCAGCGGCGCGTTCGACACGGGTGACGACGCGGGACATCCATCCATCCTTCTATGACGATGATGAAGTCTTGTCCGCCAGCGCCTACCCCCTCAAGATCGATTTCCGCAACAGCCATTTGGTTTGGTTATAGTTGATCCATGAACCGGCCCTTTGAGTTGAACCTGAAGCATCTGCATGCGCTGGTCGCCGTGCACCACCACGGCGGCATCAGCGCCGCTGCGCCGCACGTGAATCTTTCTCAGCCGGCGTTGACCCAGGCCATTGCCCGTCTGGAAACCCAGCTGGATGCAACCCTGTTCGACCGCCAGCCGGGTGGGATGGCGCCCACCGAAGCGGCAGAGCTGCTGGTGCCCCGCATCGAGCGCGCATTGGGGTACATCGCCGATGGCGTGCGGGTGGCAAGGCGTGCACAGCGCCTGCCTGCGTTGCCTGCCGTTGAACGACGCGTCACGCTCGGCCAATTGCGCGCACTGGTGGCGGTGGATGACGCCGGCAGCTTCACCCTGGCCGCAGCGCGTGCCGGCATCTCACAGCCGGCGATCTACCGCGCCGTACATGAGCTGGGTACCGCCATCGAAACCCCGCTGACCGAACGCCACGGCAAGACCGTGCAGACCACCCCGGCGGCCACCCGCATGCTGCGGCTGGTGCGGCTGGCCCTGTCCGAACTGGCAGCGGGCCTGGACGAAGTGGCCCTGCTGCGCTCCGAACAGGGCGGCAAGGTCACGCTCGGGGTGATGCCGCTGGCCCGCGCGATCCTGCTGCCGCAGGTATTGGCGCGCTTTGCCCGCGCCCACCCGGGTGCATCGGTCAATGTGATCGAAGGGCCTTATGCGGAACTGCTGGGCGATCTACGCGCCGGCAGCCTGGACCTGTTGATTGGCGCGATGCGCGACACCCTGCCCGTACGCGATGTCGCGCAGGAGGGCCTGTTCGACGATGACCCGGTAATCGTCGCGCGCAGCGGGCACCCGCTGGCCGGCAGCGACCCGCTCGACTTCGACCGGCTGCTGGCGTTCCCGTGGGTGATCGCCGCCACCGGCGCGCCTGTGCGCGCCCGCTGGGAACGCATGTTCCGCCAGCATGGCCACGAACCGCCGCGGCTGCGCATCGAATGCGGCTCGGTCCTGATCACCCGCGGCCTGCTGCTGGAAGACGACTGGCTCACCCTGATGTCACGCGACCAGTTCGTGATCGAACGCCGCGCCGGCCTGCTCAGCGAAATCGGCAGCGCCGGCGACGACTTGCGCCGCCGCATCGGCCTCACCACCCGCGCCGACTGGCACCCCACCCGCCTGCAGCAGGCGTTCGTTGAAACCTTCCGCGCCGTCTGCGCCGAACGCAGCAACGATGCCGACAACGCGTGGCCCTTCCGCTATCCGACACCCTGAAGACTGCCCCGGCGGTAGGGTCGGTTCCCAAACGACCGCCAATAACGGCTCAACGCCCGGTAACGCATGACCTAAGAACGAAAACGGCTCTCCGTTCCGACGCCATGAACACCGACCCGACGGCTTCGGACACATGTCAGCACCGGTGATCTCATCCCCGCCGCATTGCCGTGGCTTCGGATGCTTGCGCCGCGCGTCGCGCGGTCGCTGACCAACGGTCGGCGCTACGAATTGCTGGCGAACGCGATAAGACACGGATACATCACCAACGGGCAACCAAGCATCAGCCTGGGCTGGCGGCGATTCGTCCCGGCAAACAAAAACCCCCGGTTCTCACCGGGGGTTTTCGTTCAACACATCAGCCCATCAGCCAAATGCACCAACCGCCTTGGCCGCGTCTGGGCGTTGTTCGATCTGGTCGACCGTCGGACGCAACACAACTCAGTCTTCGGGAAGACGGGGAGGATTGCCTGGCACCTCCTGCTCCCAATAATGCCTACCGACTACCTCGATCATTCCAAGCGCTTTGAATCCACCTTTACCGCTTGAGTATCGCCCGGCAACGGTCACAGGCAATCCTCGCGAAGCCACTCTGTCAAAGCGCTCCTTCTCCGAGGGATGCAGCCTCAACCAGATCCCGCCTCTTCCACCGGAATACAGATACATATCCTTTGAGGCAAAGAGATAAGGCATCTCCTCGAGATAAGCAACGTATCCTGTGATCTGGACATAACTCCCCGTCAATTTCTCCGCGTCCTGCGACCACAGCCGCTGAAAAAGCACCTCGCATACGCGAATGACAGACCCATCATCCGAGCGCTCGACGATAGCCGAGCATCTGGAATCCGCCTGAGGATAGGCTGTCGAGGGGACGAACTGAGTCGCAAGCAAGACGAAGATCGAGCTCAAAGCTACGCAACGAAACTGACCCCGGCTCTTGGCTTTACTTTGGTCCAGGCCAAGCAACCAGCCCATCAGTCGTCCTCCAGGACCTTGGAAATTCTGGAGATGTACACTTCCGAGAACGAGCCCACGCAAGCACCATTCACCGCGCCCTCCGTGTACTTACCTTGAATCATCACAAAGTAAACACCGGCAGCCAGGCCGGCGGTCGAATCTTCATAGGTAGCACCACGACGGTCAACGTCGACACATCCTATGAAATCGATGCGACGCAGCGCATCCACTGCAGGGCCGATGACATCTCTAGGCCCACCTTCATGGAGAAGATATCCAAAGGTTGCCACTGCCTTGCCATCGTAGGACTCCGAATTTGCCAGCAAGGCGTGGATGGGTACTTGACAGTACTGCACACCCTTGTAAGCACCACTCATCGCCTGGCATCTACCGCCTTGACGCTCGGCCGCGCTGGTCGAGATGGAGCACGTCAGCCCCACAGCGGCAAGGATCGCAAGACTAAATGTCCTTCTCATACAATCCAAGTGACAGCTCCATGAGCACATGAATCGATCAACCCCCAGCAGTTGTTGGGATGAGACCCTACCGTTTTGTGGCGACAGGATTTGACACGGCAGACCGCATCACCTGCGCGCTACGGCGATTCAGATGAGGGGGAAACGAAAACAAGCGCGAACGGTGTTGCAGCTTCGTTAGAAGGAACCTCGAATCTGTACTTCTTCAAGGTTTCCCTTGCTGCAACATCCAGCGACCTGTTTTCGGAGCTTCTATCAATTCTGACATCTATGGGGCGCCCGCTCCCATCGATCTGGAATCCAATCCTGACACAGGCATCGGGGTACTTCGAGCCAAGAGGATCCCTTGGCACCTTTAACGGCTGCTGGTGGACAACACGCGCCTCTGTGTTCTCTACAACCTTGTCCCAGCTCCCGGACCTGCAATCGGATCCAGATGCTGCAGCAGTCGCCATCATCAAGTAGGCAGTAATGTCGATCATCTTGATTACCTCCGACCAGGGGGGTCTGGCGCCGGAAGTCCAGAGTAATGGGTTCTCAGTGGCATTCCCAAGTACTGCCTGCAGGGGTTCTCCAGGAGTGGAACTGCAACGCGTGGCCGTTCCGTTATCCAGGGCGCTGACATTGATCGCTTGCGGTAGGGTCGGTTCCCAAACGACCGCCGATAACGGCTCAACGCTCGGTAACGCATGACCTGAAAAGAATTCGGCTTCGGCACATTCGCTCCGTTACAGGTCCACGCCCCAATGAACCGATCCCCACCCCGGCGGTCGATCAGGATGCGACCCTACCGGCGGGTTCCAG
The DNA here is from genome assembly GCF_037203925.1 of Stenotrophomonas sp. CCNWLW57. Classification (NCBI taxonomy): domain Bacteria; kingdom Pseudomonadati; phylum Pseudomonadota; class Gammaproteobacteria; order Lysobacterales; family Lysobacteraceae; genus Stenotrophomonas; species Stenotrophomonas sp. CCNWLW57. The sequence goes on along the minus strand of NZ_JBBCBJ010000005.1, from coordinate 276,952 downwards.
TGTCGGTTATGTCGTGGGCTGTCTGGTATGCCGCTTCCTGGAACATCTGTGATCACCGTTGCTGCCTGTCGTCCTTCCCTGTGCTGAGATGCACGTTCAATGCTACGAAAGGAAATGCCATGGAAAGGCGCTTGCCATCAACCTTGAAGCTCCTGTTGTCCACGCTTCTTTGCTGCCTGCCCTCCAGCATCAACGCCAGCGGCAGCCTCTTCTACTTCGAGGCCTCTCAGGGGGCATTCCATTTCTCGCTGGAGATGACCGGCCGGGAGGACGTCGGCTACATCCAGATCAGCTCCAGTGAGTTCAGGGGCTACATGCCCCATCGCAAGTACTACGTGGAGTTCAACCGCGCGCAGAAGCGGGCCTACGTGCGACCGCGCAAGCGAGAAGGGCTGCCGTGGTTCGAGGTGGATGTAGTGGACAACAAGGGAGTGCTGCTCTACGAGGGCAGGCGCGCTGAGGGTACCGCCAACTGGACGCCCGAGGCGTGGGACAACTGAAACGATCGCTTCGCGTCGCTGATTTCTTCGGGCCCACGTTATCGCGGTGCCGGATGCTTGAGCCGCGCGTTGCGCGGTTGCCACGCACGGCGTGGCAATACGAATCGTTGGCTGACGGTATGTGACCCGGATACATCTTCACCCACGGGCGACCAAACAAAAACCCCCGGTTCTCACCGGGGGTTTTCGTTCAACACATCAGCCGATCAGGCTCAGGCAGCGACCGTCTTGGCCACGTCCTGGTAGTCCTCGATCTGGTCGAAGTTCATGTAGCGGTAGATGTCCTTGCTGCTGGCATCCAGCACGCCGATGTCGGCCATGTACTCTTCCTTGGTCGGGATGCGACCCAGGCGCGAGCAGATCGCGGCCAGCTCGGCCGAACCCAGGTACACGTTGGAGTTGCGGCCCAGGCGGTTCGGGAAGTTGCGGGTCGAGGTCGAGAACACCGTCGCGCCCTCGCGCACCTGTGCCTGGTTGCCCATGCACAGCGAGCAGCCCGGCATTTCCATGCGCGCGCCAGCAGTGCCGAAGGTGCCGTAATGGCCTTCTTTGGTCAGCTCCGAGGCATCCATCTTGGTCGGCGGGGCCACCCACAGCTTGGTCGGGATGTCGCGCTTGCCTTCCAGCAGCTTGGCGGCCGCACGGAAGTGGCCGATGTTGGTCATGCACGAACCGATGAATACTTCGTCGATGGCCGCACCGGCCACGTCCGACAGCGTCTTGACGTCGTCCGGATCGTTCGGGCAGGCCACGATCGGCTCGTGGATGTCGGCCAGGTCGATCTCGATGACGGCGGCGTATTCGGCGTCGGCATCCGGCTCCAGCAGCTCCGGGTTGGCCAGCCACGCTTCCATCTTCTCGATGCGACGCGCCAGCGAACGGGCGTCCTGGTAACCCTCGGCGATCATCCACTTCAGCAGCGTGATGTTGCTGGTGAGGTACTCGATGATCGGCTCCTTGCTCAGGTGCACCGAGCAGCCGGCAGCCGAACGCTCGGCCGAGGCGTCGGACAGTTCGAACGCCTGCTCGACCTTCAGGTCCGGCAGCCCTTCGATTTCCAGGATGCGGCCGGAGAAGATGTTCTTCTTGCCCGCCTTGGCGACGGTCAGCAGGCCCGACTTGATCGCGTAGAGCGGAATCGCGTTGACCAGGTCACGCAGGGTCACGCCCGGCTGCATCTTGCCCTTGAAGCGCACCAGCACCGATTCGGGCATGTCCAGCGGCATCACGCCGGTGGCAGCAGCGAAGGCGACCAGGCCCGAGCCGGCCGGGAACGAGATGCCCACCGGGAAACGGGTGTGCGAATCGCCACCGGTGCCGACGGTGTCGGGCAGCAGCATGCGGTTGAGCCAGCTGTGGATCACGCCGTCGCCGGGGCGCAGCGAGATGCCGCCACGGGTGGAGATGAACTCCGGCAGCGTGTGGTGGGTCTTGACGTCCACCGGCTTCGGGTACGCGGCAGTGTGGCAGAACGACTGCATCACCAGGTCGGCCGAGAAGCCCAGGCAGGCCAGGTCCTTCAGCTCGTCGCGGGTCATCGGGCCGGTGGTGTCCTGCGAGCCCACCGAGGTCATCTTCGGTTCGCAGTAGGTGCCCGGGCGCATGCCCTGGCCTTCCGGCAGGCCACAGGCGCGGCCGACCATCTTCTGCGCCAGCGAGAAGCCCTTGCCGGTATCCGGCGGGTCCATCGGTAGGCGGAACAGGTCGGTCGGGGCCAGGCCCAGCGCTTCGCGCGCCTTGGCGGTCAGGCCACGGCCGATGATCAGCGGAATGCGGCCACCGGCGCGCACTTCGTCGAACAGCACGTCGGACTTCACCTGGAACTCGGCGATGACCTGGCCATCCTTCAGCGCCTTGCCGTCGTAGGGACGCAGTTCGACCACGTCGCCCATGTTCATCTGCGACACGTCCAGCTCGATCGGCAGCGCGCCGGCGTCCTCCATGGTGTTGTAGAAGATCGGTGCGATCTTCGAGCCCAGGCACACGCCACCGAAACGCTTGTTCGGAATGAACGGAATGTCCTCACCGGTGAACCACAGCACCGAGTTGGTGGCCGACTTGCGGCTCGAACCGGTACCGACCACGTCGCCCACGTAGGCCACCAGGTGGCCCTTGTCCTTCAGCGATTCGATGAACTTGACCGGGCCGCGCTTGCCGTCTTCTTCCGGCTCGATGCCATCGCGCTTGTTCTTCAGCATCGCCAGGGCGTGCAGCGGGATGTCCGGGCGGGTGGTCGCGTCGGGGGCCGGCGACAGGTCGTCGGTGTTGGTTTCGCCGGTCACCTTGAGCACGGTGATGGTCAGGCTCTGCGGCACTTCCGGGCGGCTGGTAAACCACTCGGCATCGGCCCAGCTCTGCAGCACGCCCTGGGCGTTCGCGTTGCCGGCCTTGGCCTTTTCCTGCACGTCGTGGAAGGCATCGAACACCAGCAGGGTGTTCTTCAGCGCGGTGGCGGCGATCGCGCCGACCACGGCGTCGTCCAGCAGCTGCACCAGCGGCGCGACGTTGTAGCCGCCCAGCATGGTGCCCAGCAGTTCGGTGGCGCGCTCGCGCGAGATCAGCGCGTTGGTTTCGCTGCCGAAGGCGATGGCGGCCAGGTACGAGGCCTTGACCTTGGCGGCGTCATCGACGCCGGCCGGCACGCGGTGGGTGAGCAGGTCGAGCAGGAACTCGGCCTCGCCCGCCGGCGGGTTCTTCAGCAGCTCGATGACGTCGGCCGTCTGCTGGGCGCTCAGCGGCAGCGGCGGGATGCCAAGCGCGGCGCGCTCGGCTACGTGGTGGCGGTAGGCTTCCAACATGACAACTCCCGGGAAATTCTTTGAAAAGACTTCGGTTGAATACGGCGGTTGAGTTACGGGCTCAGGCTTGCGGCACGATCAGCTTCAGGCCCTTGAAGTAGTCGCGGTAAAATTTGTCGTTCCAGGTGATCAGGCCGTCGCACTGCAGCAGTGCGTGCGCGCCGACCATGAAATCGTCGATGCCACGCCTGCCGGTACCGCGCTGGCGGTGGCGGCGGTGCATCTCGCCGGCGCGCAGCGCCGACTTGGCTTCCAGCGGGCTGAAGTGGATGCCCATCTCTTCCAGCGCTTCCTGCACTTCGGCACCACCGCGCAGTGCGGCGCAGATCTCGGCCAGCACCACCCCGCAGATCACCACGCGCCCGCCGACCAGGCTCTGGCGCAGGCAGGCTTCCACCGCATCGGCCTGGGGGCCGTTGCTGAGCAGTTCGATCAGGACCGGGGAATCGACGGCGATCATGCGCGGCTCATGCTTCGTCGCGCACCGCACGCACGGCCGACTCGGCCGACTCGAAGCCGTCCAGCGCGAACTTGCCGCGGGCACGGGAAATGGCGTCATCCACGCTCTTGCGCAGGATGATGCGGCTGCCATCGAGCTCCACCTTCAACTGGGTGCCCTTGGTCAGGCCGAGCGCATCGCGGACCGCCTTGGGCAAGGTGATCTGTCCGCGTTCTGCAACGGTGGCTTCCATCGGTAGGACCTCCAAAGTATGCACAAATTATACATACTTACCCGGGCATACTTCCACTGCAGCGCGGTTAAGCCAGCCAAGTCCCTTGCCGCGCAAAGGATCCGCCTTATCGATGACATCGGCGATACATATTTCTATGTAGCCTGAGACACCTGCCACCGACCATGCCCGACTGAATCGTTCATACTCAGTCCGACGGCCGGGCCATCGGAACACCGGCAACCGCAAGCAGGCCCCCACGGGCCACTGCAAGCCATCCGCAAGAGGAGTCACCCCGCATGAGCGATTCGTTCTCCACACGCAGCCAGCTGAACGTCGGCGGCACCACCTACGACTACTTCAGCCTGCCCAAGCTCGGACAGCAGTTCGACATTTCCCACCTGCCCTATTCGATGAAGATCCTGCTGGAGAACCTGCTCCGGCATGAGGACGGCGGGGTCACCGTCGGCAAGGATCACATCGAAGCAGTGGCGCGCTGGGATCCCAAGGCCGAGCCGGACATCGAAATCGCCTTCATGCCCGCCCGCGTGGTCCTGCAGGACTTCACCGGCGTGCCCTGCGTGGTCGACCTGGCCGCGATGCGCGATGCGGTGGTCAAGCTGGGCGGCCGCCCGGAGCAGATCAACCCGCAGATCCCCTCCGAACTGGTCATCGACCACTCCGTGCAGGTCGACGTGTTCGGCACCCCCGATGCGCTGGATCTCAACGGCAAGATCGAATTCCAGCGCAACCAGGAGCGCTACGGCTTCCTGCGCTGGGGCCAGAAGGCGTTCGACAACTTCAAGGTGGTGCCGCCCAACACCGGCATCGTCCACCAGGTGAACCTGGAAAACCTCGCCCGCGTTGTAATGACCGCCGACAAGGGCGGCAAGCAGGTGGCCTATCCGGACACCGTATTCGGTACCGACAGCCACACCACCATGATCAATGGCATTGGCGTGCTCGGTTGGGGCGTGGGCGGCATCGAGGCCGAGGCGGCCATGCTGGGCCAGCCCTCCTCCATGCTGATCCCGCAGGTCGTCGGCTTCAAGCTCACCGGGCGCCTGCCCGAAGGCGCCACCGCCACCGACCTGGTGCTCACCGTCACCCAGATGCTGCGCAAGCACGGCGTGGTGGGCAAGTTCGTGGAGTTCTTCGGCGAAGGCCTGCAGCACCTGCCGCTGGCCGACCGCGCCACCATCGGCAACATGGCGCCGGAGTACGGCGCCACCTGCGGCATCTTCCCGATCGACAACGAATCGCTGACCTACCTGCGCCTGTCCGGCCGCAGCGAGGAACAGATCGCGCTGGTGGAAGCCTACGCCAAGGCCCAGGGCCTCTGGCACGACACCAACACCGCCCACGCCAGCTACAGCGCCACGCTGGAACTGGACATGGGCGAGGTAAAGCCGTCGCTGGCGGGCCCCAAGCGCCCGCAGGACCGCGTGCTGCTGGAAGACGTCAAGCAGAACTACCGCGACAACCTGGGCGGGCTGACCACCAACCGCGACAAGCGCAACGAAGAGATCTCCACGTTCGTCAACGAAGGCGGCGGCGCGGCGGTGGGCAACGAGCAGCTGGCCAAGGGCTATGCCGATGTCGAGCATGACGGCACCCGCTACCGGCTCAAGGACGGCGCGGTGGTCATCGCCGCCATCACCTCCTGCACCAACACCTCCAACCCGGCGGTCATGATCGGCGCCGGCCTGCTGGCCCGCAACGCGGCCGCCAAGGGGCTGGACCGCAAGCCGTGGGTGAAGACCTCGCTCGGCCCAGGCTCGCGCGTGGTCACCGACTACCTTGAGAAGGCCGGCGTGCTTACCGAGCTGGAAAAGGTCGGCTTCTACGTGGTCGGCTACGGCTGCACCACCTGCATCGGCAATTCCGGCCCGCTGCCCACCGAAGTCAGTGCCGCCATCGCCAGCGGCGACCTGGTGGTCACTTCGGTGCTGTCGGGCAACCGCAACTTCGAGGGCCGCGTGCACCCCGAAGTGAAGATGAACTACCTGGCCAGCCCGCCGCTGGTGGTGGCCTACGCCATTGCCGGCACCACCGACATCGACCTCACCACCGAACCGCTGGGCACCGGCAGCGATGGCCAGCCGGTGTACCTGCGCGACATCTGGCCGAGCAACAAGGAAATCGGTGATGTCATCGCCGCCACCATCGGCCCGGAGATGTTCAAGCAGAACTACGCCGACGTGTTCAAGGGCGACAGCCGCTGGAACACCATCCAGTCGCCCGATGGCGACCTGTATGAGTGGGATGGAAGCTCCACCTACATCAAGAACCCGCCCTACTTCGACGGAATGACCATGCAGGTCGGCCACATCGAGGACGTGCACGGGGCGCGGGTGATGGGCCTGTTCGGCGATTCGATCACCACCGACCACATCTCCCCGGCCGGCAACATCAAGAAGGATTCACCGGCAGGCCGCTTCCTGCAGGAGCGCGGCGTGCAGCCGGCCGACTTCAACAGCTACGGCAGCCGCCGCGGCAACGACGATGTGATGGTGCGCGGTACCTTCGCCAACATCCGCATCAAAAACCTGATGTTCGGCGGCGAGGAAGGCGGCAACACCCTGTACTTCCCCAAGGCGGGCGGCGAGCCGCAGAAGCTGGCCATCTATGACGCGGCCATGAAGTACAAGGCCGAGGGCGTGCCGCTGGTGGTGTTCGCCGGCAAGGAATACGGCACCGGCTCCTCGCGCGACTGGGCGGCCAAGGGCACCAACCTGCTGGGCGTGAAGGCGGTGATCGCAGAAAGCTTCGAGCGCATCCACCGCTCCAACCTGGTCGGCATGGGCGTGCTGCCACTTCAGTTCCAGGCCGGCGAGAACGCCCAGAGCCTGGGCCTGGACGGCTCGGAAACGGTCGACATCACCGGCCTGGCCGATGGGGCCAGCAAGACCGCCACCGTGACCGCCACCAAGGCCGACGGCACCGCCAAGACCTTCCAGGCCCACGTGATGCTGCTGACCCCCAAGGAAGTGGAGTACTTCAAGCACGGCGGCCTGCTGCAGTACGTGCTGCGCCAGCTCGCAGCCGCCTGACCCCAGCCGGCTCCCCGAGGCGCCGGCCCCCGGCCGGCCCTCCCCGGAACCCCGCGCCACGCGGGGCTTCCGGCGGCCGCCACGCCCGATTTTCACGAATCCTTCGCGTTTTCCATTCGGCCCGGTATGCTGCCGGGGACCGAATCGACGGATACTCTCCGTCAGCATCACACCATCAACGTTTCCTGGAGGGGGAATAATGAGTCTGGAACGTCCCTGGCTGCAGAGCTATCCCAACGGCGTACCCGCCGAAATCGACGTCAACGAGTTCCATTCGGTGTCGGCCGTGTTCGATGCGTCGGTGGCCAAGTTCCGCGACCGTCCCGCCTACTCCAGCTTCGGCAAGGTCCTCACCTACGGTGAAACCGACGCCCTGGTCGAGCAGTTCGCCGCCTACCTGCTGGGCGAGCTGAAGCTCAAGAAGGGCGACCGCGTCGCCCTGATGATGCCCAACTGCCTGCAGTACCCGGTGGCCACCTTCGGCGTGCTGCGCGCCGGCCTTACCGTGGTCAACGTCAACCCGCTGTACACCGCCCGCGAGCTCAAGCACCAGCTGGTCGATTCCGGCGCCGCCGTCCTGGTGGTGGTGGACAACTTCGGCGACACCGTGCAGCAGGTCATCGCCGATACGCCGATCAAGCAGGTCATCACCACCGGCCTGGGCGACATGCTCGGCCTGAAGGGCGTGGTGGTGAACTTCGTGCTGAAGTACATCAAGAAGATGGTGCCCAACTACACCCTGCGCGGCGCGATCCGCTTCAACCAGGCGCTGAAGCTGGGCAGCGGCCACACCCTGCCGAAGGTGGAGCTGGACCACGACGACGTGGCCTTCCTGCAGTACACCGGCGGCACCACCGGCGTGGCCAAGGGCGCCATGCTGACCAACCGCAACCTGGTGGCCAACATGCAGCAGGCCTCGGCGTGGATCTCCGCGTCGGGCATCGAAATGGGCAAGGAGTGGATCATCACCGCCCTGCCGCTGTACCACATCTTCGCGTTGACGGCGAACGGCCTGGTCTTCATGAAGTTCGGCGGCTGCAACCACCTGATCACCAACCCGCGCGACATGAAGGGCTTCGTCAAGGAGCTCAAGGCCACCCGCTTCACCGCCATCACCGGCGTCAACACGCTGTTCAACGGCCTGCTCAACACCCCCGGCTTCGACGAGGTGGATTTCTCCTCGCTGAAGGTCACCCTGGGTGGCGGCATGGCGGTGCAGCGTGCCGTGGCCGAACGCTGGAAGAAGGTCACCGGCGTGACCCTGGTCGAGGCCTACGGCCTGACCGAGACCTCGCCGGCGGCCTGCATCAACCCGCTGAACCTGGCCGAGTACAACGGCGCAATCGGCCTGCCGATCCCGTCCACCGACGCCTGCGTGAAGGACGACAACGGCGTGACCCTCGCCCCGGGCGACGTCGGCGAGCTGTGCATCCGTGGCCCGCAGGTAATGAAGGGTTACTGGCAGCGCCCGGAAGAAACCGCCAAGGCGATCGACGCCGACGGCTGGCTGCACACCGGCGACATGGCGCGCATGGACGAGCACGGTTTCTTCTACATCGTGGACCGCAAGAAGGACATGATCCTGGTGTCCGGCTTCAACGTGTACCCGAACGAAGTCGAAGACGTCATCGCGATGATGCCCGGCGTGCTCGAAGTAGCTGCAGTCGGCGTGCCGGATGAAAAGTCCGGCGAGATCGTCAAGGTGGTCATCGTCAAGAAGGATCCGAACCTGACCGCCGAAATGGTCAAGGAACACGCCCGCGCCAACCTGACTGGCTACAAGCACCCGCGCATCGTCGAGTTCCGCAAGGAACTGCCGAAGACCAACGTCGGCAAGATCCTGCGCCGCGAACTGCGCGACGCACCTGCCGCGTAAGCAGAAGCTCCCAGCGAGAAATCGAACGCCCGCACGGCATCGCCCTGCGGGCGTTTTCTTTTTCTGAGATTCGTCCAATTCCTATGTCCGCCGATTAACTTGGACCCCACGGGTGCAGCGCGATGTGAATCGCCGGATGCCCTTGCGGCATAAGGCTGAACGAGATTCTGGCCGGTATTCCGGTCCCCTTGGACATTATCAATCGCGTTTGCATTCCGGCCCGGGTTGGCGGTGTAGGATCGCGGCGTGTGGACCCGTCCGGCCTGCCGCCCACCGTCCTCCCTGCAGGCCAACCCGCCGAGGTAATCCCCATGCAATCCATCGAAAAGCTCCCGTATTCCCACGGCTATGCGACCATCCGCACCGAATCGACCCCCGACAACGCCGCCCACTGGCTCTTCATGCACGCCGATGCCGCCACCGGCATCCGTCCCTGCTGCCGCAAGGACATGCTGGACGAGATGTGGAGCGTGATGAGCCAGATCACCCTGTCTCCGGCTGAGCGCAACAGCGGCAAACTGCGCCACTTCGTGCTCGCCTCCGACGCCACCGCCTACAACCTGGGCGGCGACCTGGCCCTGTTCGCCCAGCTGATCCGCGAAGGCAACCGCGACCGCCTGCTGGCCTACGCCCAGCGTTGCGTTGAAGGTGTGCATCACCTGCACACCGGCTTCGGCGGTGACGTGCGTTCCATCGCCGTGATCCAGGGCGATGCGCTGGGTGGCGGCCTGGAGATGGCACTGGCCTGCCACACCATCATCGCCGAGGAAGGCTGCGGCATGGGCCTGCCCGAAGTACTGTTCGGGCTGTTCCCGGGCATGGGTGCGTACTCGTTCCTGTGCCGCCGCGTGGCCCCGCAGCTGGCCGAGAAGATCATCCTCGAAGGCCGCGTCTACTCGTCCGAAGAGATGTACGCCATGGGCGTGGTCGACGTGCTGGTGCCCAAGGGACAAGGCATCAAGGCCGCCGAAGACCTGATCCGCCAGCAGCAGCGCACCCCGCGCACCTACCTGGCGATGAACGCTGCACGCAACCTGGCCCAGGCGGTGGGCTATGACGAACTGCTGGAAATTACCAAGATCTGGGTGGATTCGGCACTGGCCCTGGAAGACAAGTCGCTGCGCACCATGGATCGGTTGATCAAGGCGCAGACCCGTCGTGCCCAGTCCGATGCCGCGTAACTGCGCCATCGCAAGCAGGGGGTTCCAGTAAAAAAGCCCGGTTGGAGCCGGGCTTTTTTTCAACGCATGTCGATGCCACCGTCGTCCGTGGACGAGGCACCCGGACGCCTGCGCGCTTCCAGCGCCTGTTTGCCTTCCTTCACCGCCGTACGGATCAGCTTCATCCGCTCGCGCCATTCGCTCTTGAGCTGCCAGTCGGCCATGTGCATCACCTCTCCGGCACGGTAAGCCACCCGCACCAGGCCCAGGTTGCTGGCCACGCCCTTGATCGCGTGCGCCTGCTCGCGCAGGTGTACCCAGTCGCCACGTTCGCCCGCTTCCATGGCCACGCCGACGCACTGCGTGGCGTCGGCCAGGCACTGGCGGATGAACTCCTGCTCGAAGCCATCGCCCATGCCCAGCGCGGCCAGTTCATCGAGCACGCCGGTATCGAGCACGCCCACGGCCACCGGTGTGGACGGCACCACGGCGGTGCGGGCTTTCAGGCCATCGTTGGCGGCGATCTCGGCCAGGGTGTCCAGCAGCTTCACCGGCACCACCGGCTTGCCGAAGAAGGTGTGCGCGCCGGCCTGGGTGCACTGCTGGATCGACTCGGGGGTGACGTCGGCGCTGAGCACCAGCACCGGCGTGCGCGGGGCGCCACCGGCCTGCAGCACGCGCAGCTCCTTGAGCATGTCCAGCCCGCTCATGCCCGGCATGTGCAGGTCGACGATGGCTACGTCGTAATCGCTTTCGGCCATCGCATCGAGCACCGCTTCGCCGCCGTTGACGCACACCACCTTGTGCCCGGCCTTCTGCAGCAGCCGCTGCAGCACCAGCCGGTTGGCCTGGTGGTCGTCGGCCACCAGCACCTTCATGCTGCGCACGCGAGCGCGGTGGCGCAGGAACGGGTCGGCGAAAGCGATTACATTGTCCTGCGCGCTCTGCAGGCCATTGCCGAGCACGGCCGGGGTGAACTCGCCGGCTACCACCGGTGGCAATGCGAACGGCAGTTCGAACCAGAAGCAGCTGCCCTGCGGGGGGTTCTCGGCATAGCCGATCTGTCCCCCCATGGCTTCGACCAGCCCACGCGAGATCGAGGTACCCAGCCCGCTGCCTTCGTGGCGGCGGCCCAGGCTGACATCGGCCTGCTCGAAGGCCTGGAACAGGCGCGAACGCATTTCCGGGCCCACGCCAATGCCGGTGTCGAGGATGTCGAAGCGCAACCGGACCTGGCCGTGGCCCTCCTCGCCCACCTGCGACACCCGGATCTCGATCCTGCCGTGCTCGGTGAACTTCACCGCATTGCCGGCCAGGTTGAGCAGGATCTGGCGCAGGTGACCGAGGTCGCCGCGCAGCAGGCGCGGCACGCCTGCGGCGACCTTGACCTGGTAATCCAGGTGCTTCAAACGCGCCTGCGGCATCAGGATCAGGCCGATCGACTGCACCACGTCGTCCAGCGAGAAGTCCTCGGCCACCACCCGCAGCTTGCCCGCTTCGATGGCCGAGATGTCCAGCACCTCTTCCACCAGCGCCAGCAGGCTGCGCGAGGACGCCTGGATGGTATTGACGCATTCGCGCTGCTCTTCATCCAGCGTCGTGGTCGCCAGCACCTCGGTCATGCCCGACAGGCCATTGAGCGGCGTGCGGAACTCGTGGCTCATGTTGGCCAGGAAGCGGCTCTTGGCCTCGCTGGCGCGGCGCGCCTCGTCCATCGCATGGGTCAACTGGCGCAGCAGGCTGGCGAAGTACAGCGGCACTGCCGCCAGGCCCAGCCACAGGCCGAAGCCCAGCCGCGCATTGGCCTGCCAGTAGCCCGTGGCGAGCACGGTCACCCCGAAACTGACCAGCGCCATGCCCACGGCGGCGTACAGGTACTTGTTGCCGTAGCGCATGCCGTTGCCCACCGTGACCCACATCACCACGATGTAGACCCACGACAGCGGCTCGCCCATCTGCACCATGCCGGCAGCAATGAGCCCGTAATCGGCCAGCATGCCGGCCACCCGGCGCGGGTCCGAACGACCGGGGCGCGCCAGCAGCCACGAAAACAGCAGCACCGACAGGGTCAGCCCGGTCAGCACGATGCCCAGCACCACCTGGTACTGGTGGTGCGGCAGGTCGTTGCGCACCCCCGGCATCAGCACGTAGCCCAGGATCAGCACGATCAGGACGATGCGTACGATCGCCTGGCCATGCTCACTGTCAGGGCGGTTGCCCAGCTGGCGCCTGAGCAGCGCCAGGCCCGGGAGCGCGCCAAGCCGCTGCTTCAACACCTGGAACAGACCTGCCATGTCACATCCCCGGGCGGGAGGACGCAACGGAATGCTGCGCGCAGATGTCGTCCAGCTGCACGCGGCCGCGCAGCAGTGCGTCCACGCAGCGCGGGTCGAACAGGCGCCCGCGTTGTGCGTACAGATAGGCCAGGGTGGCTTCCATCGTCCATGCTTCCTTGTATGGGCGCGGCGAGATCAGGGCATCGAAGACATCGGCAACGGCCACGATCCGCGCTTCCAGCGGGATGGCTTCACCGACCAGACCGTCGGGATACCCGCTGCCGTCGTAACGTTCGTGGTGGCGCAGCGCGATCAACGCGCCGACCTGGATGAAACGGTTCTGGCTGCCACTGAGCAGTTCGTAACCGATACGCGGGTGCCGGCGCATGATGGCCAGCTCCTCGTCGTTGAGTTTGCCCTGCTTGAGCAGCACGGCATCGGGAATGGCGATCTTGCCCATGTCGTGCAGGGGCGCGGCCATCTCGATCAGTTTGACTTCTTCTTCCGGCAGCCCGAGCTGCTCTGCGATCAGCCCGGCCACGTGCGCCATGCGCTCGAGGTAGGCACTGGTGCCGGCATCACGGAACTCGATCGCGCGGGCCAGTCGCGACAGCGTCTCGCGCTCGCGTTCCTCGACCTCGTGCATGCTGGCCAGCAGCCGCTGTTCCAGCGACAGCGCGCGTTGCTTCACGTTTTCCGACTGCTGCCGCAGCTGCAGCAGGTTGTAGCAGCGCGCGCGCAGCTCGCGCGGGCGGATCGGCTTGACCAGGAAGTCGATGACGCCCGCTTCAAGCGCGGCCTGGCGGATCGGCTCATCGCCGACCACGGTGATCAGGATCACCGGAATGTCGCGGTGCTTGGGCAGGCGGCGGAAACGCCGGGCGAATTCCAGCCCATCCATTTCCGGCATGCGATAGTCGAGCAGCAGCAGGTCCACCCCGTGCGATTCGCACCAGGCAAGGGCCGTCAGCGGGTCGCCGAAATCATGCACGCTCAGTTCCGGCGCGATGTCCTCGATGACATGCCGCAGCATCGTGCGCGCGGACGTCTGATCGTCAACGATGACAATATTCAAGGCTGTTTCCGTCGTCTTCCTGGACCACACTGGCACATGCTGCGGTAAGGATACCCCGCCGCTCTGCATACCGGCACCTTGCATGGAACCACCTCCGGTCACGATTCCCCAGTTCATGATCGTGGTCACAGTGTGATGCGCGTGTCACGCATGCCCCGTCCACCTCATGCTCCATGGCCGGCGCGGATTGCGCCATCTAGGGCCACGGGGAAACCATACGCGTCCGGCCACCGCAGCGGAAGCCCGCCGGGACGGCCCCTGCGGGGCCATCCGGACCTACGTCTCAGTTTTCGGGACGCATGTAGGGGAACAGCAGCACGTCGCGGATCGAGCTGCTGCCGGTCAGCAGCATCACCAGGCGGTCGATGCCGATGCCCAGACCGCCGGTCGGGGCCATGCCGTACTCCAGCGCACGGATGTAATCGGCGTCGTAATGCATGGCCTCGTCATCGCCGCCTTCCTTGGCCGTCACCTGGGCCTGGAAGCGGGCCGCCTGGTCTTCCGGGTCGTTCAGCTCGGAGAAGCCGTTGGCCAGCTCCTTGCCGTTGATGAACAGCTCGAAGCGGTCGGTGTAGCCGGGCTGGTCGTCGTTGGCGCGGGCCAGCGGCGAGACCTCGACCGGGTGGTCGGTGATGAAGGTCGGCTGCACCAGGGTGTGCTCGACCGTGGCTTCGAAGATCTCCAGGAGCAGCTTGCCCCAGCCGTAGGACGGCTTGACCCGGATCTTCAGGCGCTCGCAATGGCGCAGCAGCGCCTCGCGGTCGGTGCAGTCGGCCAGGCTGATTTCCGGGTTGTGGTGGCGCACCGCCTCGTCCATCCGCCAGCGGCGGAACGCCGGGGCCAGGTCGATGGTGGCGCCGTCCCACTCCACCGTGGTGGTGCCCAGCACCTTGCTGGCCACGTCACGGATCACGCCTTCGGTCAGGTCCATCACTTCGTTGTACGTGGCGTAGGCCTCGTACAGCTCCATCATGGTGAATTCCGGGTTGTGCCGGGTGCTGACGCCTTCGTTGCGGAAGTTGCGGTTGATCTCGTACACGCGCTCCAGGCCGCCCACGACCAGGCGCTTGAGGTACAGCTCCGGGGCCACGCGCAGGTACAGGTCCAGGTCCAGCGCGTTGTGGTGGGTGGTGAACGGCTTGGCCGTGGCGCCGCCGGGGATGTAATGCATCATCGGCGTTTCGACTTCCAGGAAGTCGCGGTTGTCCAACCATGCGCGCATGGCGCGGATGATCCGCGAGCGCTTGATGAACACCTCGCGCGACTCCGGGGTCACGATCAGGTCCACGTAGCGCTGGCGGTAGCGCTGCTCGACGTCGGCCAGGCCATGCCACTTGTCCGGCAACGGGCGCAGCGACTTGGTCAGCAGGCGGATGCTGGTGGCCTTGACCGACAGCTCACCGGTCTTGGTCCGGGTCAGCCCGCCTTCCACGGCAATGATGTCGCCCACGTCCCAGCCCTTGAAGGCGGTGTACACATCGCCCAAGGCGTTGCCCTGCAGGAACAGCTGGATGCGGCCGGATTCGTCCTGGATCTGGGCGAAGCTGGCCTTGCCCATCACCCGCTTGGCCATCAGCCGGCCGGCCATCTTCACCGTGCGGTCGGTGGCTTCCAGCGCTTCGGCGGTCCACTGCTCGGCATCTGCGAACTCGCCCTGCAGGGTGCCGGCGAAATCCTCACGGCGGAAGTCGTTCGGATAGGCGATGCCCTGCCCGCGCAGCGCGGTCAGTTTCGCGCGGCGCTCGGCGATGAGGCTGTTCTCGTCGACGGGGGTCTGCGGCGCGGGGATCTGATCGTTCATGGCGTGGGTCTATGTCTGGGGGGATATGGACGGGAAATACGAAACCCGGGGTGCCGGGATGGAGCGGATCGGGCCGCACGTGGCGGCCCGACCGTCAGGCGTCGAGGCGTTTGGAACCGACTTCCAGGCCCGACTTCAGGCTGGCTTCGACGAATTCGTCGAGGTCGCCATCGAGCACCTTCTGCGTGTCCGAACGTTCGATGCCGGTGCGCAGGTCCTTGATGCGGCTCTGGTCCAGCACGTAGTTGCGGATCTGGCTGCCCCAGCCGATGTCGGACTTGGTCGCTTCCACCGCATCGCGCTCGGCGTTGCGCTTCTGGATTTCCAGCTCGTACAGCTTGGCGGCCAGCATCTTCATCGCGTTGTCGCGGTTCTGGTGCTGGCTGCGGCCGGTCTGGCAGGCCACGACCGTATTGGTCGGGATGTGCGTGATGCGCACCGCCGATTCGGTCTTGTTGACGTGCTGGCCACCGGCGCCGGACGAACGGTACACGTCGGTACGCAGGTCGGCCGGGTTGATGTCGATTTCAATGTTGTTGTCGACTTCCGGCGACACGAACACCGAGGTGAAGCTGGTGTGGCGGCGGTTGTCCGAATCGAACGGCGACTTGCGCACCAGGCGGTGCACGCCGGTTTCGGTCTTCAGCCAGCCGTAGGCATAGTCGCCTTCCACGCGCAGCGTGGCCGACTTGATGCCAGCAACATCGCCACCGGACACTTCCATCAGTTCGGTCTTCCAGCCGCGCGATTCGCACCAGCGCAGGTACATGCGCAGCAGGATTTCGGCCCAGTCCTGGGCCTCGGTACCACCGGCACCGGCCTGGATGTCGACGAACGCCGGGGCGTTGTCCATCTTGCCGGAGAACATGCGCTGGAATTCCAGCTGTTCCACGTGCTTCTGGTACTTGTCCAGGTCGGCGACCACGGCCAGGGCGGTGTCTTCGTCCTGTTCGCTTTCAGCCAGTTCCAGCAGTTCGCCGGATTCGGTCAGGCCATCAAGGATGGTGGCGATGCCGCCCACGGTCTTTTCCAGGCTGGAACGCTCGCGGCCCAGGGTCTGGGCATATTCGGCGTTGTTCCAGATATCGGGGTTTTCCAGTTCCCGGGTTACTTCTTCCAGACGCTCTTTCTTGGCGTCGTAGTCAAAGATACCCCCTGAGCGAGAGCACGCGATCGGTGAGATCGGTGATTCGCTGGCGCACGGGATTGAGCTCGATCATATCGGCGGTAATGAAGGCTTGGGACAAGACCGGAATTGTAGCCCAGAGCGCTTGTTCATGTTGCTGTCGGCGTCGCTGCAGGCTCGGCCGGCGCGGGCCCCTGCCCCAGCGCGGCGCGCAGCACCGGCAGCTGGCGGCGGCTGCACGGCAGCGTGCTGCCATCTTTCAGGTGGGCCCGGGCCTCCCCGCTGTCCAGCGGCTCGATGGAGACCAGGAAGCCCAGGTTGAGCACGTAGCTGCGGTGGATGCGCACGAACCGGGCCGGGTCCAGCTGCGCCTCCAGCGCCGCCATCGTGCTGCGCAGCGGGTACTCATGGCCGCGCACGTGCAGGTTCATGTAGTTGCCGGCGGCCTGGGCGTACTCGATGTCGGCGGTGGCCACCAGGAAATCCCGGCCCAGCTTGCGCACCAGGAAACGCTCGGGGCGCTCGACCGGCTCTTCCGGCGGGGCATCGTCGGGCGCGGCCAGCAGGTGCGCCTCGCCCTGCCGGCGGCGGCCGAACCAGCTGAAGAAGTGCTCCAGCGCCACGAAGCTGAAGAACGCGCGCACGTCCTTGAGATACTCATACAGGAGCCGGGTCGGCCAGGCCGAGCCGTCGACGTAGTGCTCGCCCACGCTGGCATAGGCCAGGTGGCGCAGCAGCATCATCCCGGCCACGTGCAGCAGCGACCAGCCCACGCTGGCCAGCAGGTACAGCGGCAGCCGCCGCTTCCAGGTATCGGCATGCAGCGGCCAGCGCTGGCAGCCCCACCACAGCAGCGGCAGGGTCAGCAGGATCATGCCGGCGCTGCTCAACTCCCAGGTCATCGGCTCCCACAGCGCCAGCACTTCGCCCCGGCGCTGGGCGTCCATCACCTCGACCACGGCATTGGCCACGCCGCTGCCGAGCAGGATGGCGGCCCATACCAGCAGGCGGCTGGTGGGCCGCCAGCGCGGGGAACTTCGGTGGGGCACGTTCGGGTCCATGCAGCGGGCGCCGGGGAATCAGCGCCCGATTCTACGGGCTGCGGCTCAGCGCACGTCGAACTCGCCCACCAGCACGGTGTCGGCACTGTCCTTCAGGCGCAGGGTCACCTGCTGGTCCTGTTGGCGGCGGCTGCCCCAGTGCGTGCTCAGGCGCAGGGTCAGCGTGGTGGCCCCGGTAACCAGCTGCTCGCGGCTGCCGAAGTAGTTCGCCTCCACCTTGTAGCGGCCGGGCTTGGCCTGGCGCAGCGAGAACTGTTCCGGACCGTAGCCGCCGGTGAAGTCGCGCGACATCTGTCCGCCCTGGAAGGTCAGCCGGTTGCCATAGTAGGCGCGCTCGCCATTGGGGTCGGTCACCCACAGGTCCATGTCGCTGTTGTCGCTGTCCCAGCTGAGCACCACGCGCAGATCCAGCGGCATCGGCCGGCGCAGGCGCGGGTCCACTGCGCGTGCATCCACCCCGGTGCGCGCCACCAGCGTGGTCAGCTCGTCCAGCGCGATCAGCGAGATGCCATCGAAGCGCTCGTCCCACGGCCGCACCACCACCTCGTTGAACGCGGCCAGCGCCGCCTGCGGCTGGTTGTCGGCTTCCAGCGCCAGGGCCAGGTCCCGGAAGCTCTGCGGCTCTTCCTCGCCCAGCGCCAGCACGTCGCGGAACACCGGTACCGCCAGTGCCGGTGCCTTGGCCTGCATCAACCGATAGCCCAGCACGCGCAACACATGGCGGTTCTCCAGCTGCATCTCGGCCAGGTTGGACAGCACCCGCAGCGCCAGGTCGCGCTGGCCGTGGGCGAACAGCATGTCGGCCACGTCCAGATAGAAGGCACTGCTGTCAGCGTGCTGTTCGCGTTCCTGCAGGTACAGCGCGTACACCGCCTCCGGGCGTGCCGCGCGCAACCGGCGTGCGTAGGCCGAGTCCGGTGCCCAGGCGGCGACCGTGATGCGCAGGCCGCCCTGGTTTGCCCGGTCATCGGCATCGCCTTCCACCGCCATATCGGCTGCAGCATCGGCCTGCGTGCGCCGGGCGGCGGTGAGCTCCACGCGATCCAGCGTAGTGGACGCGGCCTCCGCCCGCTCGCGCTGCGCGCTTTCGGCCGCCACCATCATGGCCGGGGCGGGCGGTGCCGGCGCGGCAGCCGGCATCGGCGCCATCAACTGCTTGCTCGACGCCGCCGCCGGAGGTGCGCCTTTCGGCCAGGCCCGGTTCCACCAGTGCTCGCGTTCGGCGAACTGCCGGGCCAGCGTGTCCAGGCGCGCGCGGCGGGCGCTGGCCTCGTCATCCAGCTTCACCGCGTGCAGCCGGTCGTAGTCCCGCTGCAACGGTGCAGCCGGGCGGATGCCGTAGCGCAGGTAGTCGTCCAGCGTTTCCAGCACCAGCAGCGAGGTATCGGGGCCCACCAGCCCGAAGCGCTGCGACAGTGCCTGGATGGCGGCACGGTTGCCTGCGGGGTCTGCGGCCAGCTCGCGACGGCGCGCGTCCGCCCAGGCATGGGCGACCAGTGCACCTCCAGTATCGCGCGCCTGCGCCAATGGCACCGTCAGCGTCTGCCGGCCACCGCCCGCAGCCGGCACCTGCAGCCGCAGCACGCCGTTCGCGTGCTGCATGCGGGCCAGCACGCGCACCCAGCCCTGGCCAGCGCGTTCGGCATCCACGATCAGGTCGTTCAGCCCGTCGCCTTCGGCCTGCACGTTGCCCGGGTTGTCCCGCAGCAGGCGCGCTGCCATCGATTCAACATCATGGCTGCCGTTCAACACCAGCAGCTGGCCCTGCCCTGCACGGGCCCACGCACGCAGCCGGTCGCTGTCGGTGCGCGCACCGGCGCCACTGAGCGCATACAGGCGCTGGTTCGCACGCAATGCGGGGCGCTCGCGCTTGCCGTAGTTGGCCAGCCCGTCGCTGACCAGCAGGTACTCGTCGATATCGGGCTGCGCGGTCCAATCGCCCAGCGCACTGGCACCGTCGTAGGGCAAGGCCTCCAGGTGCCGGCGCAGCGCGCTCCAGTCGCCGTTGCGGATCGCGAAACGACGGGCCGGCTCGGCGCGATCGCGCAGCACGGTCAGCTGTACCTCGCCATTGCCGATGGCGGCGAAGTAGCGCTGAAGCAGGGCCAGTTCCGCAGCCGTGTCGCGATGGCGGGCCGAGCCGGACGCATCCCACAGCAAGCCGACGCGATGCGGCAGGGTGCGGTCGCGGGTCTGCACCGGCACAGGCACCTGCACCATCACGTAGTGGTCGCTATCGAAGTCACCCCGCACCGCATCCAGCCCGCGCGGCAGCGGCAGGGTCCAGCCCAGCTGATCCGGCAACTGCCTGCCGCTGCCCTGCCACTGGGCGCGCCAGGCGCCGTCGCGCAGGGCCAGGGCCAGCGTCGGCGGTCCGTGCGTCACCGGTACGCCGGTGGCGACCGCGTCCAGCTGCAGCTGCACCGCGTTGGCCTGGCCCACGAACTGCAGCGGCAGCGTCCAGCGCAGGCCCTCCCTGTCCACCGGCAGGGCCTCACGCACGGTCAGCGCGACCCGGCGCGTGCCCAGCGCTGGAATGGGGTAGATGCGCAGGCGGAACTGGTTGCCGGCGGTCTGCTCCAGCAGGCCCGGGTCAACCCGGCGCCGCTCGATTGCCTCGAACACCTGCCGTCCCTGCGCCTTGGGCACGGGCACCGCATCGCGCAGCACGCCGTCGATATCCAGCGCGAACGCGGTCACCTGCTGGCCCTCGGCCAACGGGAATTCCAGCGCCCCCTCCAGCACGCGCCGGTTCGGGTTGCGGAACACCAGTTCGATGCGGGTCTCGGCCAGACCGGCCGCCACATGGCTGTCGATGCGCGCCTGCTCCAGCTGCACCGGCTGTTCCGCACCGGCCACCTTCAGCAGCGGCTCGACCACGCGCTGCGCTGCCGCCGTCGGCACACCCGCTCCCCCGCCCACCCACAGCAACAACCCCAAGCCAATACCGCGCAGCACGCTGTCCATGTGACGCTCCTGATCCGATGACGAAGGGTTGAACGCACCAGCACCGGAAACGGGGTTGGACAGCACGCCCCCTGCTGGTCCACGATCCTTCCCCCATGGAATGTTGTCGAAGAAGGATGTCCGCATGCGCCTGTCCCTGATCCCCCTGCTTATTGCCGGCCTGCTCCCGGTCGCACACGCCGCACCGGCCGGCGCGATCACGCCCGGCGTGGCATTCAGCCATGAGGACTGGACCTTGGCCTGCGACAACACCCGCACCTGCCGGGCTGCCGGATACCAGAACGAGGACGCCGGCGGCGATCCGGTCTCCGTGCTGCTCACCCGGCGCGGCGGGCCGGACCAGCCGATCGGGGCCGAGCTGATGCTGGGCGACTACGAGGAAAGCGACCTGCCGGGCACTGTCACCCTGCGCATCAACGGCACCGCGCTGGGCACTGTGGCGGACAACACCCGCTTCTCTGCGGCGCAGGTGACGGCACTGCTCAAGGCCCTGGTGAAGGACAGCAGCATCGAGCTGATCGGCGACAACGGCCGCCAATGGACCCTCTCCGACCGTGGCGCATCGGCGGTGCTGCTGAAGATGGACGAATTCCAGGGTCGGCTCGGCACGCCGGGCGCGATCCTGCGCAAAGGCAGCCGGGCCGAAGCCAGCGTGCCCGCCTCACTGCCGGTACCGGTGGTGACCCTGCCCCGGCGCGTGGCCACGCGCCCGGCCGACGAAGCCCTGGCGAACGCCCCGGCGCTTCGTGCCGCACTGGCCGCCGCGACCTCGCAGGACGACTGCGAATCACTGCACCCCACCGAGGGCACCTATGCGGACGAAGGCCCCCAGGCAATCGCGGTCAAGCGCCTGGACAACCGCCGGCTGCTGGTGTCCATGACCTGCTGGCGCGGTGCCTACAACGCGGGCAGCGGCTACTGGGTGGTCAACGACTACGCACCTTACCAACCCGCTTACATCACCAACCTGGGCGTGGACGACGACGTGCTGACCATCTCGGCCTCGCACAAGGGCCGCGGCCTGGGCGACTGCTGGTCCAGCGCCAGCTGGGCGTGGAACGGCACCACATACGTCAAGACATCAGACAGCACCACCGGCCTGTGCCGCCTGGTCGCCGCAGGCGGTGCCTGGGACCTGCCCACGCTGGTAACCGAGGTGAAGGAGGCTCCCTGAGCCGCCCGCAGGGTCAGAACGGGAACACGGTCGAGGTTGCCTGCGCGGCATTGAACAGGCGCTGCAGCAGCAGGTAATCGCCCTCGGCACTGTCGTTGGTGACAAAGCGATGGGCCTGCTGATCCATGCCGCCTCGATAGAAGACCATGAACTGGTTGGCTTCCAGATTCCGGTTGAAGTCGTGCCGAACCGTCATGCTGAACTCCGGTGTGCCCACCGAGACATCGTCACCCTCCGCATCGAACAGCCACGCCAGTTCGCCAGCCTCCGTCTTCAGGAGGACCTTTTCCAGGAACGTCAATAGACCGGTCGGCAGCATCATTCTTCAACTCCTCTTCGTTCCAGCGTCTCCACGCTTGACTTGATCCTGACCAGATAATCGCTGAGCGTGTGGCGGGCCTCCCGGCTCATCGTCGCGCTTGTCGTGTTATGGATTGCCTTCAGGATGATCATTTCCGCATCGTTCAACAGGGGCGTGAGCGAAGGGTGCTGGGTGAGGTCCTTCGCGTAACGCGCATCCAGCCGCGCCAGGAAGCGGCGCGCCATCTGCAGCGCCCTCAAGGCCGCACTATAGTCTTTTCGCTGAACTTTCGAGCTCACGTCATCTATCAAAGAGATGACTTCGATAGCTAGAACCTTTGCTTGCTGGTGTGCGGCACGCGCAAAGGCCTTCCTTACTGCCTTTCCAGCGGTTCCGGCATGCACGATCTCCCCGATGGCAACAACCAGCGCCACCAATGTCGCGCCTCCGCACCAGTAATTGAAGACGTTGATGCTGTCGGAATTGCCCCACTCCCCCTTCAGATGGACGAGCGATGCGCAGACCAACAGCGTGGCAACCAGGTAGGTCCAGCGAACATGCGACATGTCTTTCGCCACTCCCCAAGCCAACATGGCGGGCAATGGCGTGACACTACGTGTCTCGATCCGGCGCCACAGTAGGCGCAGTCCCAATCACGCGTCGGCGCAGTGCTCGATGATCAGCTGGATCGCACCGCCGCCGCGGTAGTCGTCGCTGACCAGGCGATAGGCGATGTGCACGTTGTTGGCCGGCGCGTTGCCGCGCCAGCCACTGAAGTGGATGGCGTTGATCGGCTCGGCGCGGCCGGGCACGCGCAGGCTGAGCTTGAGATGCTTTTCCTTCAGCACCTGCCAGCGCGCCACCTGGAAGTGGCCATCGAACAGCGGCTCCGGGAAGCCCTGCCCCCACGGGCCGGCCAGGCGCAACGCTTCGGCGTGCTGGAAATCCAGCTCGGCCGGGGCAAGTTCGCCATCGCTCATCAGCAACTGCTGCAACGCAGCCGGATCCATGCTGGCTTCGACCACGGCGACGAAGGCGTGCTGGAACTCCTGCAGCCGTGCGTGCGGAAGGCTCAGGCCGGCCGCCATCGCGTGGCCGCCGAACTTGTCGATCAGTCCAGGGTGGCCCGCGTTGACCAGCGCCAGCGCGTCACGGATGTGGAAACCGGCAATCGACCGCGCCGACCCCCGCAGCGAATCACTGCCGGGTTCGGCGGGCGCAAACGCAATCACGGGCCGGTGCAGGCGATCCTTCATCTTCGATGCCACCAGGCCCACCACGCCCGGGTGCCATTCGGCATCGAACAGGCAGGCCGCAATCGGGCGCTCGCCTTCGGCGGTCAGCACCGCGCGGGAGACCGCGAGCTCGGCATCATCGGTCATCAGCTGCTGCACGGCACGCCGCTCGGCGTTGATCTGCTCCAGCGTCTGCGCGATCTCGCGGGCCTGGCTGCGGTCTTCGGTGAGCAGCAGTTCGATGCCCAGCGCCATGTCTTCCAGCCGGCCGGCCGCGTTCAGGCGTGGGCCAAGGGCGAAGCCGATATCCGTGGCACTCAGCCGCGCCGCATCGCGGCCACTGGCCTCGATCAGCGCCTGCAGGCCGACACAGCCGTGGCCGGCCCGCAGCCGGCGCAGACCCGCCGACACCAGCGCCCGGTTGTTCGCATCCAGGGCGACCAGATCGGCCACGGTGCCAACCGCGACCAGGTCCAGCAGGGTCAGCAGGTCCGGCTCGGCACCCGTGGCAAACGCCCCCTGCACGCGCAGGTGCCGACGCAGGGCCATCAACACATAGAAGATCACGCCGACACCGGCCAGCGCCTTGCTCGGGAACGCATCACCGTTGATGTTGGGATCGACGATCGCATCGGCCGGCGGAAGCTGTTCGCCCGGCAGGTGGTGGTCGGTGACCAGCACCTTCCAACCGAGCGCCTTGGCCGCGGTCACGCCGGCATGGCAGGCAATTCCATGGTCGACGGTGACCAGCAGACCGGGCTGCAGCGGCGCCAGCTCGGCTACCAGCGACGGCGACAGGCCGTAACCGTGCAGCATGCGGTTGGGTACCGCATGCACGACGTCGCGTGCGCCGAGCATGCGCAGGCCGCGCACGCCGACCGCGCAGGCGGTGGCGCCATCACAATCGAAATCGCCTACGACAAGGATGCGCTCATCGGCCGCAATCGCCGCGGCCAGCAGGTCCACGGCGGCCTGCATGCTGCCCATCAGTTCCGGTGCGTGCAGCTGGGCCAGCTTCGGCTGCGCCTGTGCCGCATCGGTAACCCCGCGCGCCGCGTACAGGCGCTGCAGCAGCGGCAGCATGTCGCCCGGCCAGTCGCCGGGCATGGCAACAGGACGGCGTTGGATCTGGAGGGAATCAGCAGAGGTCAAGGCGGGCTCGATGAACAGCGCGAACGCCGATGGCCACCATGATACCCGGCATCAATCGTGCAGCTGTACCGCCTTCTTCCAGAACCGCCAGCGCTGGGCCTTGTCCAGTTCGAACCGGGCGCCATCCTCGAAATCCAGCACCAGCCGACGCAGTTCGCCGCGCTGCAATGCCGACAACAGCGGTCGGATCGCATCGTTGCCCAGCTGTTCCAGCGAACGCAGCTGGCGTAGGTCTACCAGCGCATCCACCTGCTGGTCGCCATCGGCCTGCACGCCGGCCGCCTTGGCCAAGGCCTGCAGCAGCGCGTCGCGGCTGCGGACCTGCGCGTGGGCGGTACGCACCGCCCCGGGCAGCTCACCGCCACCCCAGAACCACAGCGAATTGACCGCCCGCTTGCCGGCTGCCAGGCGCTGCACGTTCCACGGGTGCTGGTGCAGCACCACCTGGGCTTCAGTCAACAACGCCCGCCAGCGACGCCCGGCGTCGCCTTCGGGCAGGTGCGCGAACAGGTCATCACCCAGCACGTCATCGGGCGCGGCAAACGCCGGCAGCGTGGTGCCTGGCGGCAAGCGCAGGTACCAGCGCGACGGCGTCGGCGCATCCAGGGTGAATCCATATCCGGCAAACAGCGGCTGCAGCGCCGGCAGCAACGCCGCCACGTCGTCGGCCTCAAGCCGCAACGTGTCGCCGTGGCCCATCATCCGTGCGCCGTGCATGTCCGGCACCACGTTGGCCGGGTCCGCCCGCAGCCACACGCCATCGTGGGCATCGCCCACATCCAGCTGCCGGGTCAGTGCCGCCACCGGCCAATCGGCCGGCTGCAGCTGGAAATGCCGCTGCAGTTGGGCGCGCTCGCCGGCATCGACCCGGCTGCGCTCGGCACGGCCGAGCGCCTTGGCCACGTCATCAGGCAACGCCGCCGCCGGGAAGCGGCTGCGCGCCGGCAGCAACAGGGTTGCCGTGGCCATGGTCAGGTCAGTCCAGGTACTCGACGCTGACGATTTCGTACTCGCGTTGCCCGGCCGGGGCGTCGATCACGATGCTGTCGCCCTCGTTCTTGCCGATCATGGCACGCGCCACCGGCGAGGAAATCGCGATCAGGCCGAGTTTGATGTCGGCCTCCAGGTCGCCCACGATCTGGTAGCGCTTCTCTTCATCGCTTTCCACATCGGCCAGCTTGACGGTAGCGCCGAACACGACCTTGCTGCCGGCATTGAGCTTGGTGATGTCGATGATCTCGGCATGCGAAAGCTCGCCTTCCAGCTGCTTGATGCGGCCTTCGATGAAGCCCTGCTCTTCGCGCGCGGCGTGGTACTCGGCGTTCTCCTTGAGATCGCCGTGCTCACGTGCCTCGGCAATGGCCGCGATGACCTTGGGGCGCTTGACCGACTTCAGCTGGTCAAGCTCTTCGCGCAGACGCTGCGCGCCCTTCAGGGTAATCGGTGCTCTCATGCGTTCAACTCCTTGTGCAGCTCCTGCAGCGACCAGACCGGGCCGGTACCGCGGAATTCCAGTGATTGCACCAGCGCCTTGGCGCCGGCAATGGTGGTCGAATAGGTGACGCGGTGCTGCAGCGCCTCGCGACGGATCGAGAACGAGTCGTTGATCGCCGCACGCCCTTCGGTCGTGTTGACGATATACACGATCTCGCCGTTCTTGATCGAATCGACGATGTGCGGGCGGCCTTCAACGACCTTGTTGACGATCTCGCACTGCATGCCGTGCTCCTGCAGCCACGCCGCGGTGCCGCGGGTGGCGACCAGGCTGTAACCGCGCTCAAGCAGTGCCTGTGCGACCGGCAGCACGCGCTTCTTGTCCGGGTCGCGGACCGACACGAATGCCTTGCCCAGCGGCGGGGCCTTGATGCCGCCGGCTTCCTGCGCACGTGCGAAGGCGGCGCTGAAGCTGCGGCCCACGCCCATCACCTCACCGGTGGAACGCATTTCCGGCCCGAGGATCGGATCGACGCCCTGGAACTTGGCGAACGGGAAGATCGCTTCCTTGACCGAGTAGTAGTCCGGCACGATTTCCTTGGTCGCGCCCTGCTCGGCCAGGGTCTTGCCGGCCATGCAGCGCGCGGCGATCTTGGCCAGCGGCATGCCGGTGGCCTTGGACACGAACGGCACGGTGCGCGAGGCACGCGGGTTCACTTCCAGCAGGTACACGATGTCCTCGCCGTTGTCGCCGGCCTGGATCGCGAACTGGGTGTTCATCAGGCCGACCACGTTCAGGGCCTTGGCCAGCTCCACCACCTGGCGGCGCAGCTCGGCCTGGGTCTCGGCCGACAGCGAGTACGGCGGCAGCGAGCAGGACGAATCGCCCGAATGCACGCCGGCTTCTTCGATGTGCTCCATCACGCCGCCGATCAGCACGTTGCCGTCCTTGTCGGCAATGATGTCCACGTCCACTTCCACGGCGTTGTCCAGGAAGCGGTCCAGCAGCACCGGCGAATCGTTGGAAACCTTGACCGCATCGCGCACGTAACGCGCCAGGTCGGACTCACCGTAGACGATTTCCATCGCACGGCCGCCCAGCACGTAGCTCGGGCGCACCACCAGCGGGTAGCCGATCTCGCGGGCCAGCAGCAGGGCTTCCTGGTCGTTGCGGGCGATGCGGTTCGGCGGCTGCTTCAGGCCCAGCTTGTCCACCAGCTGCTGGAAGCGCTCGCGGTCTTCGGCCAGGTCGATGGAATCGGGCGAGGTGCCGATCACCGGCACGCCATTGGCTTCCAGCGCGCGCGCCAGCTTCAGCGGGGTCTGGCCGCCGTACTGCACGATCACGCCCTTGGGCTGTTCCAGCTCGACGATTTCCAGCACGTCTTCCAGCGTCAGCGGCTCGAAGTACAGGCGGTCGGAGGTGTCATAGTCGGTCGAGACGGTTTCCGGGTTGCAGTTGACCATGATGGTTTCGTAACCGTCATCGCGCAGCGCCAGTGCCGCGTGCACGCAGCAGTAGTCGAACTCGATGCCCTGGCCGATGCGGTTCGGACCGCCGCCCAGGATCATGATCTTGTCGCGGTTGCTCGGCGCCGCTTCGCACTCGTCCTCGTAGGTCGAATACAGGTAGGCGGTGCTGGTGGAGAACTCGGCGGCGCAGGAATCCACGCGCTTGTACACCGGGCGCACCTTGAGCGCACGGCGCAGTGCGCGCACGCCCGCTTCATTGGTGCCGGTCAGCTCGGCCAGGCGCGCATCGGAGAAACCGGCGCGCTTGAGCTTGCGCAGGCGGGCGGCATCGAGTGCGTCCAGGCCATCGGCGGCCAGCTGGGTTTCGGCCTGGATGATCTCTTCGATCTGGTCCAGGAACCACGGGTCGATGTGCGACAGCGCGAACACGTCTTCCACGCTGAAGCCGGCGCGGAACGCATCACCCACGAAGAACAGGCGCTCCGGGCCCGGGGCCTTGAGCTCGCGCTTCAGGGTGGTGATGTCGTCTTCGTTGGCCAGGTCCAGGCCGGTCGGGTCGAGGCCGATCTTGCCGGTTTCCAGGCCACGCAGGGCCTTCTGCAGCGATTCCTGGAAGGTGCGGCCCATCGCCATCACCTCGCCCACCGACTTCATCTGGGTGGTCAGGCGGGCATCGGCGGCCGGGAACTTCTCGAACGCGAAGCGCGGGATCTTGGTGACGACGTAATCGATCGACGGTTCGAACGAGGCCGGGGTCAGGCCGCCGGTGATTTCGTTCTTCAATTCGTCCAGGGTGTAGCCGACCGCCAGCTTGGCGGCGACCTTGGCGATCGGGAAGCCGGTGGCCTTGGAGGCCAGCGCCGACGAACGCGACACACGCGGGTTCATTTCGATGACAACGACGCGGCCGGTGGTCGGGCTGATGCCGAACTGCACGTTCGAACCGCCGGTATCCACGCCGATCTTGCGCAGCACGGCGATGGAGGCATCGCGCAGGCGCTGGTACTCTTTGTCGGTCAGGGTCTGGGCCGGGGCGACGGTGATCGAGTCACCGGTGTGCACGCCCATCGGGTCCAGGTTTTCGATGGAGCAGACGATGATGCAGTTGTCGGCGGTGTCGCGCACCACCTCCATCTCGAATTCCTTCCAGCCCAGCACCGATTCTTCCACCAGCACTTCGGTGGTCGGCGACAGTTCCAGGCCGCGGGTCACGATATCGACCAGCTCTTCGCGGTTGTAGGCGATGCCGCCACCGCTGCCGCCCAGGGTGAAGCTGGGGCGGATGATGGTCGGGTAGCCGACGCGGGTCTGGATCTCGATGGCTTCTTCAAGCGTGTGGGCCACGGCCGCGCTCGGGCACTCCAGGCCGATCTCGCCCATGGCCACGCGGAACAGCTCGCGGTCTTCGGCCATGCGGATCGCTTCGCGCTTGGCGCCGATCAGTTCGACGTTGTACTTCTCCAGCACGCCGTTGTCGGCCAGGTCCAGCGCGCAGTTCAGCGCGGTCTGGCCACCCATGGTCGGCAGCAGTGCGTCGGGCTTTTCCTTGGCGATGATCTTTTCGACCGTCTGCCAGTTGATCGGCTCGATGTAGACGGCGTCGGCCATCTCCGGGTCGGTCATGATGGTGGCCGGATTGCTGTTGACCAGCACCACGCGGTACCCCTCGTCACGCAGGGCCTTGCAGGCCTGGGCGCCGGAGTAATCGAACTCACAGGCCTGGCCGATGACGATCGGGCCGGCACCGATGATGAGGATGGTCTTTAGGTCAGTGCGCTTGGGCATTGTCTTCTCTAAGTCAGTACAGCGTGTCAGGGGTCGCAGCGCCGCGCCGAAGGCAGCGGCGTCTCGAATCAGGCCTTGGCCTGCGCCATCAGGGTGATGAAGCGGTCGAACAGCGGGCTGACGTCGTGTGGCCCCGGCGAGGCTTCGGGGTGGCCCTGGAAGGAGAACGCCGGCACGTCGGTGCGGGCGATGCCCTGGTTGGTGCCGTCGAACAGCGAGCGGTGGGTCACGCGCAGGGTGGCCGGCAGCGTGGCTTCATCCACCGCGAAGCCGTGGTTCTGCGAGGTGATCATCACGCGGCCGTCGTCCAGGTCCTGCACCGGGTGGTTGGCACCGTGGTGGCCGTGGCCCATCTTGACGGTCTTGGCGCCGGAGGCCAGCGCCAGCAGCTGGTGGCCCAGGCAGATGCCGAACACCGGCACTTTCCTGTCCAGGAACACCTTGATCGCTTCGATGGCGTAGTCGCACGGTTCCGGGTCGCCCGGGCCGTTGGACAGGAACACGCCATCGGGGTTCATCGCCAGCACTTCGGCAGCCGGGGTCTGGGCCGGCACCACGGTGATGTCGCAGCCGCGCTCGGCGAGCATGCGCAGGATGTTGAGCTTGGCGCCGAAGTCATAGGCCACCACCTTGTACTGGGGGGCGGCGCTGACGAACGTGTTGGAATCCAGGTCGAGCTGGCCCTCGTTCCAGCTGTAGGCCTTGTCGGTGCTGGTCACCTTGGCCAGGTCCATGCCCTTCAGGCCGGGGAACTTGCGTGCGGCTTCCAGGGCGATGTCGACGTTGATGTCGTCACCGGCCATCAGCGCGCCGTTCTGCGCGCCGCGCTCGCGCAGGATGCGGGTGAGCTTGCGGGTGTCGATGCCGGAAATGGCGACCACGCCACGCTGCAGCAGCCAGTCCTGCAGTGAGACCTGGCTGCGCCAGTTGCTGGGACGGCGCGGCACGTCGCGCACGATCAGGCCCGCCGACCACACTTTGTGGGCTTCGTCGTCCTGGTCGGTGAGGCCGGTATTGCCGATATGCGGGTAGGTCAGCGTGACCATCTGCCGGGCGTAGGAGGGATCAGTCAGCACTTCCTGGTAACCGGTCATGGCGGTGTTGAACACCACCTCACCGACGGACAGGCCGGGCGCGCCTACGGATTCGCCCTCGAATACGGTGCCGTCTTCGAGGACGAGGATTGCGGCTTGGGTCACGGGAATCTCACTTTGGCTACCGAGGGGTCACCGAAGTCACGCCACGCTTCACGGAAAAGCGGTTGCAAAAAAGCGCGGACTGCGGTGCGGGACCGGTCCGGCTGTCGTGATTCGGCGAGCGGGAATTGTAAAGGCAACCCCCCTCCAACGCCAGCGTTTGCTTGCAATGGGCAGCGTACGGGAGCGTCCGGCCACCCTGGGGTTCAGGCGTGGCCGGTGTACGCGTTCAGGTTGCGCTGGCGGCGAGCAGGTCGCGCACGCGGTAGCTGGCGGGGGCGCGCCCGTTCAGCTGCACGGCGGCGAACAGGGCACCACGGGCGAAGATGTCGCGGTTGGTGGCGCGGTGGGTCAGTTCGATGCGCTCGCCGAGGCCGGTGAACTGGACGAGGTGTTCGCCGACGATGTCGCCGGCGCGCAGGCTGGCGTAGTGCGGCTGGGCGCCGCCCTTCTGGGCGGCGGCGCCGAGGG
The DNA here is from genome assembly GCF_037203925.1 of Stenotrophomonas sp. CCNWLW57. NCBI lineage: Bacteria > Pseudomonadati > Pseudomonadota > Gammaproteobacteria > Lysobacterales > Lysobacteraceae > Stenotrophomonas > Stenotrophomonas sp. CCNWLW57. Next base: position 246,367 of record NZ_JBBCBJ010000005.1, on the reverse strand, counting down.
TGAGTGCGGTGCCGGAGGGGGCGTCTTGTTTGTGGACGTGGTGGGATTCGACGATGTCGCAGTCCCAGCCGGCCAGGGCGGCGGCGGCACGTTCGACCAGTTCATCGAGCACGGCCACGCCGAGGCTGAAGTTGGAAGCCCACACGAGCGGGATCCGGGTGGCGGCCTGGATCAGGGCCTGGCGCTGGGTTTCGCTGATGCCGGTGGTGCCGGAGACCAGCCCTGCGCCGCGCTCGACACACAGGGCCAGCACGGGGTCGAAGCCTTCGGGCAGGCTGAAGTCGATGGCGACATCGAACTGGGGCGCGCCGTGGAGTTCACTGGCGGCGAAATGCGGGACGCCGTCGACCACGCGCTGGGCGGGCGAGCGGCGGGTGACGGCGGCAACGACCTGCAGGTCGTCGCGTTCGGCAGCCAGGCGCAGCAGGGCCTGGCCCATGCGGCCGGACGCACCGTGGATGAGCAAACGAATGGGAGGAGTAGTCATGCCCGCAGGCTAGCGAATGGGTTTGGATTGGGCAATCGCCAACGTCAACGCCAACATCAAAAGCGTCGGCTCTGCGTTGCCGTCTGGCAGGGCGGGTCCGGGGCAGGCCCGCCCTCTACAGATTGTCGGTGACGGAGAACAAGAGCTTGGAGCTTTACTCGATCAATGTTGCTTGGGCTGAGTGGGGCCGCAGCTGTCGCAACCACCACAGGCGCCGCCACTGCCGGTGGCCGGCGGTGCTATGCGGCGGCCCAGTGCCTGCAGCCAGGTGGCGCGCTGGGGTTTGATCAGCCCGAGCGCTATCGCGCCGCGCGCTTTGCGCACGGTGCCGGGGAACTGCTTCTTCAGCACTACCCAGGCGCTGATCAGGACGATCAGCGCGACCACGATGTACTGCAGGAGCAGGCCGGTGCTCATCAGCCGCCGCCCAGGGCCACGGTCACCTGGTAGGTGACCAGCGCGGCGACGTAGGCGGCCGCGAACAGGTAGAAGGTGGCAAAGCCGACCTGCTTCCAGGAGTTGGTTTCGCGCTTGATGGTGGCCAGGGTGGAGATGCACATCGGGGCGTAGATGAACCACACCAGCAGGGACAGGCCGGTGGCCAGCGACCAGCCGTTGGCGACCACCGGGGTCAGGGCCTGGATGGCGGCGTCATCGTCGGCGGCGGACAGGGCGTAGATGGTGGCGAGCGAGGACACAGCCACTTCGCGGGCACCCATGCCGGGGATCAGTGCGATGCAGATCTGCCAGTTGAAGCCCAGCGGGGCGAAGAACACGGCCATGGCATGGCCGATCTGGCCAGCGAAGCTGTAGTCGATGGCCGGCATGGTGGCGTTTTCGGGGGCACCCGGGAACGACAGCAGCACCCACAGCAGGATGGTCAGCGAGAGGATGATGCCGCCCACGCGCTTGAGGAAGATCATGCCGCGCTCGTACAGGCCCACGGCCAGGTCGCGCGGGTGCGGAATGCGGTAGGACGGCAGTTCGAGCATCAGCGGGTGTTCGCTCTTGTCGCGGCGCCACTTCTTCATCACCCACGACATCGCCAGTGCGCTGAAGATGCCGGCCGCATACAGGGCGAACAGGATCAGGCCCTGCTGGCTGACGAAGCCCCACAGGGTCTTCTGCGGGATGAACGCGCCGATCAGCAGGGCGTACACCGGCAGGCGTGCCGAGCAGGTCATCAGCGGGGCGACCAGAATGGTGGCGAGGCGGTCACGCGGGTCCTGGATGCTGCGGGTGGCCATGATGCCGGGCACCGCGCAGGCGAAGCTGGAGAGCAGCGGGATGAACGAGCGGCCAGACAGGCCGGCCGAGGCCATCATGCGGTCGAGCAGGAACGCGGCACGCGGGAGGTAGCCCGACTCTTCCAAGGCCAGGATGAAGGCGAACAGGATCAGGATCTGCGGCAGGAACACCACCACCCCGCCCACGCCGGCGATGATGCCGTCGGTGAGCAGGCTGGTCAGCGGGCCGGGCGGAAGGTTGGCGCCCACCACCTCGCCCAGCCAGCCGAAGCCGGCCTCGATGCCGTCCATCATCGGCGTGGCCCAGGCGAATACCGCCTGGAAGATCAGGAACATCACCACGATCAGGGTCATCAACCCGAACACCGGGTGCAGCAGCCAGCGGTCCAGTGCGTCGTCGATCTTCGCAGTGCGGGTGGGCATGCTGACCGCGGCGGCGAGGATGCCGCGCACCTGGGCGTGGTAATCCGTTTCCCCGGCGACCGCCGCCACCAGCGGGGCATCCAGGTGCGGCACCATCGCATCCAGGCGTTCGACCAGCGCCTGGGCGCCGTTGCGGCGCACGGCCACGGTTTCCACCACGGGCACGCCCAGGGCCTGCTCCAGCGCCGGCACGTCGATCCTGATGCCACGGCGCTCGGCCGCATCCACCATGTTCAGCGCCACGATCATCGGCTTGCCCAGCTCGCGCAGTTCCAGCGCGAAGCGCAGGTGCAGGCGCAGGTTGGTGGCGTCGATCACGCACAGCAGCACGTCGGGGGCGGCCTCGCCCGGGTAGAAACCCCGGCACAGGTCGCGGGTGATTGCTTCGTCCAGGCTGGCCGGCTGCAGGCTGTAGGCGCCCGGCAGGTCGAGCACGGCGAATTCACGGCCAGATGGCGCGCGCAGGCGGCCTTCCTTGCGCTCCACGGTCACGCCGGTGTAGTTGGCGACCTTCTGGCGGCTGCCGGTGAGCTGGTTGAACAGCGCGGTCTTGCCGCTGTTGGGGTTGCCGACCAGGGCAATGCGCAGGGTGGCGGCGTTCATGCGGCCGCTCCATCTGCAACGGCAGTGATGTCGATGCGCCTGGCTTCGGAAATCCGCAGGGCGAAACGGGTGAACCCGACCTGCACCAGCAGCGGTTCGCCGCCGATGGGACCACGGGCTACCAGACGCACATCTTCACCCTTGACGAAGCCCAGTTCCCTGAGCCGACGGGCGATGGCGTCGTTTGCATGGAGGTCGCGCACCGATTCCACCAGAGCGGAGCCGTGCAGCGGCAGATCGGACAACGTCACAGGTCGCCTTCGGTCGATAAGAATGGTTATCAATTCTAGCATCGCCGCGCCGCGTCATGGCCCGGGCCGCATGGGCCGCTATGATCCATACATGTATGGAGCAGGCGCAGGCCCCCGATGAGTGACGCTTTACGAATTGAACGCAGCGCGGCCGTGCTGACCCTGTGGCTGAACCGCCCTACCCTGCACAACGCCTTCGACGCCGGGCTGATCGCGCAGCTCACCGCCGCGCTGGAAGCGGCCGGCCGCGACGCGCAGGTCCGCGCGGTGGTGCTGGCCGCCACCGGGGCTTCTTTCTCGGCCGGCGCGGACATGCAGTGGATGCGCGGCATGGCTGCGGCCAGCGAGGAGGACAACCGGCAGGATTCGCTGGCGCTGGCCCGGCTGATGCGCACCCTGGATGAGCTGCCCAAGCCGACCATCGCCCGCGTGCACGGGGCGGCGTTCGGCGGCGGGGTCGGCCTGGTGGCCTGCTGCGATATCGCCATTGCCAGCACCACCGCCCGCTTCGGCCTGACCGAAAGCCGGCTGGGCCTGCTGCCGGCGGTGATCTCGCCTTATGTGATCGATGCGATCGGCCCGCGCCAGGCGCGGCGCTGGTTCGCCACCGGCGAGCATTTCGACGCCGACACCGCCCTGCGCATCGGCCTGGTCCACCAGCTGATCGAACCTGAACGGATCGACGAAGCGGTCCAGCGCCAGCTGGGCCTGCTCGACAAGGCCGGCCCGATCGCCTCTTCGTCGGCCAAGGAACTGGTGCGCCGGGTCAGCCTTGGGCGCGACCGCGACGCAACCGACCGCGACAATGCCGCCCTGATCGCCCGCCTGCGGGTGTCCGAGGAAGGCCAGGAGGGTCTCGGCGCTTTCCTGGACAAGCGCGCGCCCCATTGGGTTACCCAGGACTGAAGGGCCCCGGGCCCACGCACCCGCGGGCTGGCCGCTTTGCCGCCCATCCCGCGTATCCCCCTTTCATGGCCCACAGGGAAACCTGGGTCGCTCCACTTCGCCAGGAACGTTCGTGACTCCATCCCCCACCCGTCCACTGCAGGCTGTGCGTCTTCCCTCCCATGGGGAGCATCGGCATGGATGATTTCGTACGCATCGTCGAAGTCGGTCCGCGCGACGGACTGCAGAACGAAGCCCAGCCGGTGGCCACCGCCGACAAGATCGAGCTGATCCGCCAGCTCTCGCTGACCGGCCTGCGCACCATCGAAGCCACCAGTTTCGTCAGCCCGCGCTGGGTACCGCAGCTGGCCGATGCGGCCGAGGTCTATGCCGGCATCGAACGCCGCCCGGGTATTGCTTACCCGGTGCTGGTGCCCAACGAGCAGGGCTACGACCGGGCCCGCGCGGTGGGCGTGGAGGAAGTGGCGGTGTTCACCGCGGCCTCGGAAACCTTCAACCGCACCAACACCAATGCCGGCATCGACGAGTCGCTGGCGCGCTTCGCACCGATCCTCGAGCGCGCCCGCGTCGACGGGGTGAAAGTGCGCGGCTACGTGTCCACCGTGCTCGGCTGCCCTTACCAGGGCGAGGTTGCCGTCAGCGAAGTGGTGCGCGTTGCACGCGCGCTGCACGACATGGGCTGTTACGAAATTTCGCTGGGCGACACCATTGGCGTCGGCACCCCGCGCAAGGCCCGCGCCATGCTGCGCGCGGTGGCCAGCGAAGTGCCGATGCCGGCCCTGGCCGTGCATTTCCACGATACCTATGGCCAGGCGCTGGCCAACATCGATGCATGCCTGGAGGAAGGCGTGCGCGTGGTCGATTCGGCCGTATCCGGTGCCGGCGGCTGCCCTTATGCCAAGGGTGCCAGCGGCAACGTGGCCAGCGAAGACGTGGTGTACCTGCTGCATGGCATCGGCATGCGCACCGGCATCGATCTGCCGGCGCTGGCCGCCACCGGCCGCTGGCTGGCCGCACGGCTCGGCCGCGAAACCGGCAGCAAGGCCGGCAGGGCCCTGGCCGCGACATGAGCCGACGCCGCCCGCGCACGGATGCAGCGGTCGGTGATCACCTCACCGGGCACGTCGACGCGCTGGCGGCCCTGGAGGAGGCGCTGGCGCAGCCGCCCGGCGACGACCTGCACGCCCTGCTGCGCGATGTGCAGCAGGCGCTGCAGGAAGCGATGGACGAACGCCAGCTGGCGCTGCGCCGCTACGCGGCACTGTTTGATGCGGTGCCTGATCCGGTCAGCATCCTCAGCGAATCCGGCGTGGTGCTGGATCTCAACAAGGCCGGCATCCGCGCCTATGGCCGGGCCCGCGAAGACATCATCGGCCAGCCGATCGAGCTGCTGAATCCAGACCTGCCCAACGACCACCTCGATCCGGTCTGGGAAGCCCTGCGCCGGGGCGAAACCTATGTCATCGAAGTCACCAACATGCGCGGTGACGGCAGCCGCTTCCCGGTGGAAGTGCATTCAGCCGGCTTCGAGCACCAGGGCGAGCACTGCATCGTGGCGGTGGCGCGCGACCTGAGCAGCCGCTGGCAGGCCGAATCGCGCTACCGGCTGCTGATGGAATCCATCGACAAGGGCGTGATCCTGTTCGACCGCGACCTGCGCGTGATCTCGGCCAACCCGGCCGCGCACCGCATCCTGGGCACGCAGGGCAATGGCGGCAGCCTGGCCGCCATGCTGAGCCCGGACGACTGGATCAGCGTGGACGAGCACGGCCATCCGCTGACCCGCGACCAGTGGCCGGCAGCAGAAGCACTGCTGCGCGGGCGCATCGTCCGCAGCACCATTGTCGGCCTGTACCACCGCCCACGCGGGCGGATGATCTGGATTTCCACCACCAACGTGCCGGTGTACGGCAATGGACGCGACTGCCCCGATCACGTGTTCGGGCTGTTCAGCGACATCACCGAACTCAAGCGCAACAACACCCTGTTCGACCGCGCCCAGTCGCTGGCCCACATCGGCGGCTGGGAATGGGACCGCGGCCTGCAGCGCTTGTACCTCACCGATGAAGCCGCGCGCATTCTTGGCCAGGAGCTGCCGCTGCAGGACATGGCGCACCTGATGGACTGCCTGCGCCTGGACGACCGCTCGCAGCTGCAGCAGGCGCTGCTGGACGTGATCGACCGCCAGGTACCTTTCGAGCTGGAGCTGCAGGGCCAGCGCAGCGACGGGCATTCGTTCTGGGTTCGCATGATCGGCGAGGCCGAGGCCGGCGACGTCAATGCCGCGCGCATCGCCGGCACCGTGCAGGACATCACCTCGCGCAAGCATGCCGAGGAAACCCTGCGCATCCAGGCCCGGACCGACCCGCTCACCGGCATCATGAACCGCGATGCGGTGCTCACCGACCTGGCCACCCGCATGGGCAGCCCCACCCACTGCAAGGTGGGCGTGCTGTACATCGACCTGGACCGCTTCAAGACCGTCAACGACCTGCTCGGCCATAACGCCGGTGATGAACTGCTGATCGATGCCACCCGGCGCATTTCCACGGCGATCGGCACCGAAGGGCTGGTGGCGCGGTTTGGCGGCGACGAATTCCTGGTGGTGTGCGATACCCGCGACCAGCCCGACCAGCCCGAGCGCCTGGCCGAGGCGATCACCCGCGCCTTCTCCACCCCGTTCCGGTTCGGCAGCGACGAGTTCTCGGTCACCACCAGCATCGGCATCGCCCGTGCGCCGCAGGACGGGCTGCGCCCGCAGCAGCTGATCCAGAACGCGGACATCGCGATGTATGACTGCAAGCGGCGCACCCGCAACGGCTGGCAGGTGTTTTCCCCGGAGCTGGCGCAGCGCCAGCACGACCGGCTGCAGATCGAAAGCCGCCTGCACCGCGCGCTGGACGACGACGAGTTCCACCTGGTCTACCAGCCACAGGTGAACCTGCATACCGGCCAGCTGGTAGCCGCTGAAGCGCTGATCCGCTGGCGCAACTCGCAGCTGGGCGAACTGCGCCCGGACATCTTCATCGGCCACGCCGAAAGCACCGGCGACATCGTGCGGATCGGGCTGTGGGTGCTCAACGAGGCCTGCCGCCAGGTACGCCAGTGGCAGGACGACGGCTTGGGCATCGTGCGGGTGGCGGTGAACGTGTCCTACCGCCAGTTCGTCGGCGAGGACCTGGCCCGCAACGTGCGCCAGGCGCTGGACCAGTACGGCCTGCCCGGCAGCGCGCTGGAGCTGGAATTCACCGAGCGGGTATTGATCGAGGACGCGCCCGACACCCTGCAGACCTTCGCGCGGCTGCGCGAGATGGGGGTGCTGCTGACCATCGACGATTTCGGCGAAGGCTACAGCGCGCTCAATTACCTGCGCCGGCTGCCCATCCACGGGCTCAAGCTCAGCCAGATGTTCGTCGAGGGCGTGCCCGGCAACCGCTCGGACGTGGCGGTGTGCGAGGCCGTTTGCGGCATCGCCCGCAGCCTGGGCTTGGGGCTGGTCGCCGAAGGCATCGAATCGGAGGAGCAGCGCCGCTTCCTGCACGGCATGGGGGTCACCGTCGGCCAGGGCTTCCTGTTCGCGCCCGGACTGTCCCCGGACGAATTCGCCCGCCGCCTGCCGCCGCGCCGCTGAGCGCCCGTCTGCGCTGCACAACGGCGAACGGGCCGGCATCCGCTAGAATCGGCGGCTCTTGAACCTGCGGGATCGTGCAATGCAGCTGTCTTCCGTCCGCGCCGTCGTCACCGGCGGTGTTTCCGGCCTCGGCCTTTCGGTGGCCCAGCACCTGGTCGCCCAGGGCGCCAAGGTGGCCCTGTTCGACCTCAATGACGACAAGGGCGCCGCCGCCGTTGCCGAGCTGGGCGCTGCCAACGCCCGCTACTTCAGCACCAATGTCAGCGACGAAACCGCCGTGGCCGCGCAGATCGACGCCGCGCACGACTTCCTGGGCGGCCTCAACGCCGTGGTCAGCTGCGCCGGCATCCTCGGCGCGGGCCGCGTGCTCGGCAAGGAAGCGCCGATGCCGCTGGCCACCTTCCAGAACACCGTCATGGTCAACCTGGTCGGCAGCTTCAACGTGGCCAAGGCCGCGGCCAACCGCATGCAGCACAACGCCGCCGGCGACGATGGCGAGCGCGGCGTGATCATCAACACCGCCAGCGTGGCCGCCTACGAAGGCCAGATCGGCCAGGCCGCCTATGCCGCCTCGAAGGGTGGCGTGGTCGGCATGACCCTGCCGATGGCGCGCGAGCTGTCGCGCTTCGGCATCCGCGTAATGACCATCGCCCCGGGCATTTTCTGGACCCCGATGGTCGATGGCATGCCACCGGCCGTGCAGGAATCGCTGGCCGCCTCCATCCCGTTCCCGCCGCGCCTGGGCAAGCCGGAAGATTTCGCCGGCCTGGTCGGCCACATCCTGACCAACACCTACCTCAACGGCGAGACCATCCGCCTCGACGGTGCGGTGCGCCTGGCACCCAAGTAAGCAAGCACCACTACCTCCCACGAACCGACCTTCATTACATGAAAGCCAACGACATCAAGAAAGGCAACGTCGTCGAATACAACAACGGCGTGTACCAGATCCGCGACATCGAGCGCAGCTCGCCGCAGGGTCGCGGCGGCAACGTCCGCTTCCGTTTCATCATGTACAGCGTGCCCGGTGGCAACAAGCTGGACGCCAGCTTCGATGCCGACGACAACCTGCCGGAAGTCGAACTGCTGCGCCGCCAGTCCACCTATTCGTACAAGGACGGCGATGCGTTCGTGTTCATGGACGATGAGGATTACACCCCGTACACCCTCGATGCCGATGTCATCGGCGATGACGCCGGGTACATCACCGATGGCCTGACCGGCATCTACGTGCAGGTCATCGATGACCAGCCGGTGGCCGTGCAGCTGCCGAGCAGCGTGGTACTGGAAGTGGTCGAGACCCCGCCGGAACTGAAGGGCGGCACCGCGACCAAGCGCCCGAAGCCGGCCAAGCTCAACACCGGCATTGAAATCATGGTGCCGGAGTACATCTCCAACGGCGAGCGCGTGCTGGTCAATACCGCGACCGGTGAATTCGCCGGCCGCGCGGACTGAGGTAGCGCGCTGAATCAGGGGCGCTCGGCCAAGGCCGGCGCCCCTGCGAAATCGCCACAGCCGTGGTACTGGCGTGCGCCCACCGTGAGCATCACCGTGGCGCCGAAGGCCTGCCCGCTCATGTCGTCATGGCAGACCGTGCGCTGGAAGCTGACCTTGATGTCGGTGCCATCGGCGGCCTTGCCCGACCAGCCATCCTTGCCTTGGGTCGGCGACACCACTTCAAACTTCTGCTCGCCGTAACCGGTCTCCACGCGCAGCACCGGCTTTTCGCCTGCGCTGACCTGCGCCAGCCAGCCCGGCTCGTTGCCGGTAGCACGGAACCCGGGCGACGCGGCCGCACTCGCGGCGGCGGCAGCGATCTCCCCTTCCTTGCCCGATCCGGTGCAGCTGCGGTCCGGCTCGCCCTTGAGGGTCAGCGTGCCTTCGGTGGTGCCCTTGGTCCAGAACACGTTGCCCTGCCCGTCGCTGAACTTCGCGCCGGAGGCGGCAGTGTCCGAGGCCATCACGAAAGTACGCCCGCCGACGACCACCGTGGCCGAATCCTGGCCGCGATAGGTCGCCTGCACCGGCAGATCGCCGCACTGGAAGGCGTACACGCGTTCGTCGGAAGTCGGTGCGGCCGCCGGCGGGGGAGCTTCATTGCCGGCCGCGACGGGATCGGGTGCCGCGCTGTCGGCCTGCTGCGCCGGCTGGCACGCGGCCAGGCCGGTGGCGATGGCCAGGCTGAGAATAAGGGGAGATGCGCGCATGTTCGACTCCTTGCCGATGTTCTGGTTCAACCAAGGATCGTAGCCCTGCAGGTGTGAGCGGAGGTGAAACGCGGCCGCTTTACGCCTGTTCGCGTGCCATCTGGCGCATACGGCTTCCCAGCCGGGCCAGCGTGTCGTCGATCGTGGCCAGCTCCTGCTGCTGCGCCGCAGGCAATCGCGCGCGCATCTGCGTCTGCAACGCCGTCCATGCCGGAACGCCGCGTGCGCTGATCTGTTTTGCAGCCTCGGCCGCAATGATGCGCTCCTCCGGGCTCGGCAAGCCATAGCCGTCACCGCCCACCAACCCGGCCGGATTCACCAGCTGCCCGGCATCGTCCAGCAGCGCGAGCAACGCCGCATGCGCTGCATCATCGCCCGCATCCGAACCGCCCAGCGTCCGCTTCAACCCATCGCGCGCACGCAGTTCTTCGCGGTACCGCGCCGCCTGCTCCAGCAACAACAATGCCGAAGTGGCCCGCAATCCGCCGCGGTCCGCCCATTGCGCACGCTGCGCCGCCGGCAATGCCAACCACGCGGTCACTTTCGCCGTCGGCAATGCCAGTTCCGCGCGCGCCACATCAAACAGCTGCTGGTAATGCGACTGCGCCGACGGGAAGTAGTAGCCCATGCGCATCGCGTCGCGCCTGTCCTCCAACACCGCGCCATCCGCACGGCCCTGCCGCTCCAGCCGACGCAGCAGGCCACCGGGGCTGAGCCGGTTAAGGCCGGGATCGGCCCAGCGTGGCACGCCTTCCTGCAGCAGCTTGCCGGTTTCCACCGCGCAGTTGTTGCTGACAAAGCGATACCGCCCAGCATAGCTCCAGTGCACCTGGCCTACGCGTTCCAGCAGACCCGCGATGTCGCTTTCATCAAGCGCCAGCGGCACCGACTTCAGCCCGCGCAGCTCCAGCTGGGTGTACTCGTTGATCACCTGGTTGAGCGGCAGCACGAACAGCCGCGACGGATACGCGCCGGTCAGCCCGCGCCAGCTGGAAATCTGCACATCGCCGACGAAGGCGCGGAACGACAGCACCCGGTGATGCGCCAGATCCAGCCGGCACGCCGGGCCACGCGGGCGCCCCGGCGCGCAGATCACCAGGCGCAGCATGCTGTGACCCCAGCGGCTCATCAGCTGGTCGTTGCCCTCGGCCAGCAGGTAGTCCACCGCATATACCCGCTGCGGATCCAGCTCCAGCAACGAGGCTTCGCCGGTGACATCGCCGGCCTGCACCAGCGCAACGCGCGGGTCGCACGCGGCCTGCGGCCCGGGGCCAATGTGATCTGCAAACCACGCCGCCAGCGCCGGGCGGCGACACGCGAAATCGGCATCGAGCAGGTAATGCTCGGCATTCACCGCCAGGTATTCGGCCGGGCTGTGGCGTTCGTACGGGTCGGGACTGCGTTCGGTGAACGCGTTGCCACCGCGTCCCCATCGCCACGGGTGCTGCTGCCAGCCGGCCAGGTCACGCCAGCGGCTGCTGTACGACCATCCGCCCCCAGCGGCGCGGTCCAGCACGTGGGTCAATTCATGGATCAGCGCCGCCTGCACCGCGCGCGGCAGTGGTTGGCCGGGCTGTACCTCGTCCAGCAGGCTGCGCCGCAGGGTGATCGCATTCCTGCGGGTGCGGCCATGCACCGTGTCGGGAAGCTGGTCCGACCAGGAAAGGGTCACCGGGGCGACGAAGCGCGCCTGCCATGACGCAGGCAGCAGCGCAGGTGCCTGCTGCAGCACCTGCTCGGCGTTCGCCCGCTGGCCAGGGTCAAGCCCGTCCGCCTGCAGCTGAAGCTGCAGGGCGGCATGGGCGGCCGGGGCGGCCAACAACGCCGCCAGGACCGCCGCGCATCGGCGCAGGGCCCAGCGGCGCAGTTGCATCAGCGGGCCAGCAGGGCCTGGGCCAGCTGCATGTCGCTGGCGTCGCGCTGGGCGGCACCGGTTTCGCGCAGGTGCAGCAGCGCCGCTTCCAGGCGGGCGCCACGGATGGCGCCGTCGGTGGCCACGAACGCAGCTGCGTCTTCGCGGGCGTCCACCACCACCTTGTCATCGTCCGAGCTGGACGAACCGGCCGAGGAGGCACCGGACGCCGAACCCGCCGAGGAGCCGGCGAAGCTGGAGGCGAATGCCGAAAGCGGCAGGGCGAGCACGGCAAACAGCAGGATCGATCGCTTCATCTTGGGTTCGTTGAGGACAGGAAGAGGCAAAGCGTATCGGCTGCGTGAAATTCTGTCGCCTGCTACAGGTCGAATACCTTGCCCGGATTCAGCAACCCTTGGGGATCAAACGCACGTTTGACCGCCTTCATCAGCGCGATTTCCGCCTCGCCGCGGGTGCTGTCCAGGTAGCCCTTCTTGACCAGGCCGATGCCATGTTCGGCCGAGATGCTGCCATCAAAGTCCTTCAGCACCCGCGCCAGCAGCTTGGTCACGTGTTCGCACTGCTGCAGGAACTGCGCATCGTCGGTTGCATCGGGCTTGAGCACGTTGATGTGCAGGTTGCCGTCGCCGATATGGCCGAACCAGACCACGTCGAAGTGCGGGTAGGCCTGCCCGATCAACGCCTGGGTGCGCGCCATGAACGCCGGCATCGCCGAAATCCGCACCGAGACATCGTTCTTGTACGGTTTGTAGCGCGCCACCGCCTCGGTGATGCCTTCGCGCAGACGCCACAGCTGCGCGGCCTGCGCATCGCTCTGGCTGACCACGCCGTCGCTGACCCAGCCCTGCTCCATGCAGGCCTCGAACGCGGCCATCGCCGCAGCCTCCTGCACCTCGTCGCCGGCGGCGAACTCGGTCACCACGTAGAACGGATGCACCTCGGCGAACGGCGCCTGCGCGCCATGCGCCAGCACGTGCTCCAAGGCCCGGTCGGTGAAGAATTCGAAGGCCTGCAGCTGCATGCGCTCGCGGAACGCGGCAAACACCTGCATCAGCACCTCGAACGACGGCAGCGCCAGCAGCATCACGTTGCTGGCCGGCGGCGGATCGGTGAGCTTGAGCGTGGCTTCCACGATCACACCCAGCGTGCCCTCGGAGGCGATCAGCAGCTGGCGGAAATCGTAACCGCTGGAATTCTTGATCAGCCCCTTGTTCAGCTCGAGCAGCCCACCGTTGGCGGTGACCACCTTCAGGCCGGCAATCCACTCGCGGGTGTTGCCGTAGCGGATCACCCGGATGCCACCGGCATTGGTGGCGATATTGCCGCCGATCGAGCAGGAGCCGCGTGCGGCGAAGTCGACCGGATAGATCAGGCCGTGTTCGAGCGCCGCGTTGTGGACGGCCTCCAACGCCATGCCGGCCTGCACGGTCAGCGTGCGGTCCACGGCATCGAAGGCCAGCGGCTTGTTCATCCGCTCCAGGCTGAGCACCAGCTCGCCATTGGCCGCGACCGCGCCGCCGCTCAGGCCGGTACGGCCCCCGGAGGGCACCACCGCCACGCCCTGGGCACTGGCCCAGCGCAGGATGGCCTGCACCTCTTCCACGTTGCCCGGCAGCGCGATGGCCAGCGGCGCCGGCGTCCAGCGCCGGGTCCAATCGCGCCCGTAATGCTCCAGCTCGGCCGGCTCGGTGGTGAGCCGCAGCCCGGGGCAGTCCTGCAACAGCAAATCAAGGCGCGGATCAGTCATATGGACAAGGGAACGAGGACAATCCAAAAGGGTAGCGCACGACTGTTAGTCGTGCGACCTCGCCAACAATTGGTCGCATCTGAAACCGTCAACCCTCCCCATGGCGCACCGCACCATCGCCGCCCCGATCTGGCATAGTGGGCAGCTCCCGCCCAACATGCTGCCGCTTGCCCATGTCGCCGAAGAAGACCTCATTCCCGAAGCAGGATATCCGCGTGCTGTTGCTGGAGGGGGTGAGCCAGACGGCCATCGACGTGTTCAGTGCGGCCGGCTATTCGCAGATCGAACTGCACAGCAAGGCCCTGCCCGAAGACGAACTGAAGGCGCGCATCGCCGAAGCGCACATCGTCGGCATCCGCTCGCGCACCCAGCTCAGCGCCGACGTGCTGGCCCATGCCAAGCGCCTGATGGCGGTGGGCTGCTTCTGCATCGGCACCAACCAGGTGGACCTGGAAGCGGCCGAGCTGGCCGGCATTCCGGTGTTCAATGCGCCCTACTCCAACACCCGCAGCGTGGCGGAGCTGGTGATCGCCGAAGCGATCATGCTGACCCGTGGCATTCCGCAGAAGAACGCCGAATGCCATCGTGGCGGCTGGTCCAAATCGGCCGCCGGCAGCCATGAAGTGCGCGGCAAGACCCTGGGCATCATCGGCTATGGCCATATCGGCACCCAGGTCGGCGTGATGGCCGAAGCCATGGGCATGCAGGTGATCTTCCACGACATCGAAACCAAGCTGTCGCTGGGCAACGCCCGCGCTGCCATCGACCTGGACGACCTGCTCGCCCGCGCCGATATCGTCACCGTGCACGTGCCCGAAACGCCGGCCACCCAGTGGCTGATCGGCGCGCCGCAGCTGGCCCGCATGCGCCCGGGCGCGCACCTGATCAATGCCGCACGCGGCACCGTGGTCGACATCGATGCGCTGGATGCGGCGTTGCGCTCTGGCCACATCGGTGGCGCGGCGCTGGACGTGTTCCCGGTGGAGCCCAAGGGCAACGGCGATGCCTTCGTGTCGCCGCTGACCGCGCACGACAACGTCATCCTCACCCCGCACGTCGGCGGCAGCACCCTGGAAGCGCAGGACAACATCGGCGTGGAAGTGGCGGCCAAGCTGGTGCGTTACAGCGACAACGGCAGCACCCTGTCGGCGGTCAACTTCCCCGAAGTGACCCTGCCCGAGCACGAAGACAGCCTGCGCCTGCTGCACATCCACCAGAACGTGCCGGGCGTGCTGTCGAAGGTCAACGAGATCTTCTCGCGCCACAACGTCAACATCGATGGCCAGTTCCTGCGCACCGACCCGAAGGTCGGCTACGTGGTGATCGACATCACCGCCAGCGAAGCACAGGCCGCGGCCGTGCGCGAAGAGCTGGCGGCGATTCCGGGCACGCTGCGTACGCGCGTTCTGTATTGATCGCACTGCCGGCCGCGGACGTGCGCATCAACGCGCACGTTTCGCTCCGCGGTAGGGTCGCATCCCAATCGACTGCCGATAACGGTGATCGGCGCGATGGCGGCATGACCTCTGAACGAAACGCGCTTCTTCGCCAAATGGTCATGCCCTACCGAACGTGGAAACACGGCCGGTGGTCGATCGGGATGCGACCCTACCGGTGCATTGCGTGCTGGTCGATCACGTTCGGCGACTCATTGGTAGGGTCGCATCCCTATCGACCGCCGATAACGGTGATCGGCGCGACAAAGGCATGACCTCCGAACGAAACGCGTTTTTTACGCCAACGGTCATGCCACAACCGAACGTTGCACCACGGTCGGCGGTCGATCGGGATGCGCCCCTACCGATGCGTGCCGATGGATTTCGTGCGATTACCCAAAGGCGGCGCAACGATGATTCGTGCGATGACGCGAACGGGACGGAACGACGGTTCGTGCGATGACGCATTGGTAGGGTCGCATCCCTATCGACCGCCGATAACGGTGATCAGCGCGACGAAGGCATCACCTCCGAACGAAACGCGTTTTTTCCGCCAACGGTCATGCCACAACCGGACGTTCGAACACGGTCGGCGGTCGATCGGGATGCGACCCTACAGGGTCACCGTGCGAGCCAGCGCTTGGCCATGCGCGGCAGCGAATCATCCCCGTCCGGCGTCTCGATCGCGGCATCGGCAACATCGGTGATGTCGCGCCAGGCCAGCGCCAGCGATTCCTCGCTGATCGCGAAGGCCTCGCTTCCCACCGCCCGCACCACGTAGCGCGCGTCGTAGTGCCAGTGGCCGGGCACGTCATGCCGTTCCGGAATCCAGTGCTTGTCGATATCGAACAGCACCGCCCCGTCCTCCAGCACCAGCCCGGCCAGGCCGGATTCCTCCTCGGCCTCGGTCAGCGCCACCCTGGCCAGGTCGCGCACGCCATCGGCATGCCCGCCCAACTGCAGCCAGCGGTTCAACTTCCGGTGGTGGGTCAGCAGCACCCGCGCCCCATCGGCGCTGACCAGCCAGGCGCTGCCGGTGAAATGGCCGGCCAGCCGGTCGCGCAGGAACGGGTTTTCCGGGTCGTCCAGCAATGTGCTGAATTCGTCAGCCAAGGCGGCGTGTTCGGGGTGCCGGCGGGCGTAATCGGCAAGTTGGCCGCGCAGGGCGGCGTCAAGTGCTACAACGGATTCAGGGTTTGACGACATGGCAACCGGGCAATCGGACGGATTTGGCAGATTATCGCCCGGCATGCTGCATTTGCGCTTGTGCGCAGGCTTCAGCTTTGGCTAAGGTACAGCGGGCCGTTCCTTTGGGGCGGCCGGTCACCACTCAAGGGCGCGGCAACGTATCGCGCACTTGCCTTTCGATTTCGCTGGGCCCGCCCCGCACCAACGTCCACCTGGGAAGCACTGCATGCTGAAGTCTCTGTTGAGGGTCAAACCGGTCGAGCCGGCCGGGCACGTCGATGCCGGCGAACCGATTGAAGGCAGCCTGGACGGCGAAGCCTCGCTGAAAAGGACCCTCACGGCGAAACATCTCATCATGCTGGGTATTGGCGCCGTGATCGGTGCGGGTATCTTCGTGCTGACCGGCCAGGCGGCCGCCAATCACGCCGGCCCGGCGGTGATGCTGTCGTTCGTGATCGCCGGCTTCGCCTGCGCCCTGGCGGGCCTGTGCTACGCCGAGTTCGCAGCGATGATGCCGGTCTCGGGCAGCGCTTACTCCTACTCCTACGCCACCCTGGGCGAAGGCATGGCCTGGTTCATCGGCTGGTGCCTGGTGCTGGAATACCTGTTCGCTTCGGCCTCGGTCGCGGTGGGCTGGTCGGCGTACCTCATCAGCTTCATCACCACCACGCTGCACATGCCATTCCCGGACGCGCTCAGCGCGGCGCCGATCAGCTGGACCGGGCAGGAGTTCATCTCCTCCGGCAAGCTGTTCAACCTGCCGGCGGTGCTGATCGTGGCGGCGGTGTCGGGCCTGCTGTACGTGGGCGTGACCCAGTCGGCGTTCGTCAACGCGATCATCGTGGCGATCAAGGTCACGGTGATCTGCCTGTTCATCGGCTTTGGCGCGCAGCACATCGACATGGCCAACTGGACCCCGTTCATTCCGGAAAACACCGGCGTGCCGGGCGAGTTCGGCTGGAGCGGTGTGTTCCGTGCAGCCACCATCGTGTTCTTCGCCTACATCGGCTTCGATGCGGTTTCCACTGCGGCCGGTGAAACCAAGGACCCACAGCGCAACATGCCGATCGGCCTGCTCGGCTCGCTGGCGGTCTGCACCATCGTCTACATCATCGTGTGCGCGGTGCTGACCGGCATGATGCCGTACCACCTGCTGGGTACCGACAAGCCGGTGGCGACCGCGCTGGAGCCGTATGCCAGCCTGTCCTGGCTCAAGACCGCCGTGGAGATCGGCGCCATCGCCGGCCTGTCCTCGGTGGTGCTGGTGATGATGATGGGCCAGACCCGCATCGCCTACACGATCTCGCGCGACGGCCTGATTCCGAAGCTGTTCGGCAAGGTCCACCCGCGCTTCCGTACCCCGTACTGGGCCACGATCGTGGTGGGCGTGCTGGCCGCTGCGCTGGCGGGCCTGATGCCACTGAACGTGCTGGGCGAGCTGGTCTCGATGGGCACCCTGCTGGCCTTCGCCACGGTCTGCATCGGCGTGCTGGTGCTGCGCTACACGCGCCCGGAGCTGACCCGGCCGTTCCGGGTGCCGCTGGTGTGGGTGATCTGCCCGGTGGGCGCGCTGTCGTGCCTGTTCCTGTTCTGGCAGGCGTTCGTGGTGCATTGGCACCTGTTCGTGGGCTGGACGGTGCTGGGCCTGGTGATCTATTTCGGCTACGGCATCCGCCACAGCAAGCTCAACAAGGTGTCGTGATCCCATGCTGAAGCAACTGTGGGCCACCAAGCACCCGCACGCCGCCCATGAAGATGCGAACGGGCTGAGCCTGAAGCGCACGCTGGGGCCCTGGGGCCTGACCGCGCTGGGCATCGGCGCGGTGATCGGCGGCGGCATTTTCGTCATCACCGGGCAGGCGGCGGCCAACCATGCGGGCCCGGCGATCATGCTGAGCTTCGTGCTGGCGGCGATCTGCTGCGCGTTCTGCGCGATGGCGTATGCGGAGTTCGCGTCGATGGTGCCGGTCTCCGGCAGCGCCTATACCTATACGTATGCGACCTTCGGCGAGCTGGCGGCGTGGTTCATCGGCTGGATGCTGGTGCTGGAATACGGGGTGTCGGCGTCGGCGGTGGCGGTCAGCTGGACCGGATACTTCCTGAGCCTGCTGAGTCATTTCGATATCTACCTGCCATCGGCGCTGGTCAGTGCGCCGCTGGATGGGCAGCTGCGCCCCACCGGGGCGATCGCGAACCTGCCGGCGGCGATCCTGGTGCTGCTGCTGACATGGCTGTGCTATGTGGGCATCAGCAAGTCGTCGGCGATGAACATGGCGATGGTGGTGCTGAAGACAGGCCTGATCATTCTGGTGATCGTGGTCGGCTGGAAGTACGTGGACCCGGCCAACTGGACGCCGTTCATTCCGGCCAATGAGGGCCCGGGCAAGTTCGGGTTCGAGGGCGTGCTGCGCGGTGCGGCGATGGTGTTCTTCGCCTATATCGGCTTCGAGGCGGTGTCGGTGGCGGCGCAGGAATCGCACCGGCCGCAGCGCGACATGCCGATCGGCATGCTGCTGTCGCTGGTGATCTGCACGATCCTGTACATCGCGATGGCGGCGGTGATGACCGGGCTGGTGCCGTACACGCTGCTGGGCACGGACGAGCCGGTGGTGACGGCGGTGGCGGCGCACCCGACGCTGGGCTGGTTGCGGGTGGTGGTGGAGATCGGTGCGTTGATCGGGCTGTCGTCGGTGGTGCTGGTGATGGTGATCGCGCAGCCGCGCATCTTCATGATCATGGCCAACGACGGTCTGCTGCCGAAGGTGTTCACGACGATCCACCCGAAGTACCGCACGCCGCACATCAACACGGTGATCACGGGCATCGGCATTGCGCTGCTGGCGGCGCTGTTCCCGCTGGACGTGCTGGGCGAGCTGACCTCGATGGGGACGCTGATCGCGTTCGCGGCGGTCTGCGCGGGCGTGCTGATCCTGCGCCGCACGCAGCCGGACCTGCCGCGCCCGTTCCGCATTCCGGCGGCCTGGCTGATCTGCAGCCTGGGCGTGCTGAGCTGCCTGGCCCTGCTGTCGGCGATGACGATGCACAACTGGATGCTGATGGGGATCTGGACCGTGATCGGGTTCGCCATCTACTTCGGCTACGGCTTCAAGCACAGCCGCCTGCGCGGCTGAACGCCCGAGCTGACTGCAAAGGCCAGAGCCAGAGCGTTGGCTCCGCCTTTACCGTCGGTTTGGCGGTGCGGTGGGGGTTTGCGGGGGACGCCGTAAACCCATCCATGGGGGCTTGGTCGCGGCATCCATGCCGCTCACACCCCCGCAAACCCCCACCGCCCCACCCTTCGACACGCTACGGGTGACGGTGCCAAAGGCAAAATCGGGGTCCGGCGGCCTTTTTGCCGCCCGGGCCTGCGCTCGGAACCTGCTTTTAACGCGCTGCGCCGTTAAAATGCCCGCCATGAACGACACCCCTTACGACACGGCTCGTCTGAGCGAACTGGCCCAGGTGCTGATCGACAACATCCGCGAACTGGCGCAGGCCGGGTGGACGCCGGCGACCAGCAGCAATTTCTCGCACCGGCTGGATGACCGGCATGCGGCGATCACGGTGTCCGGCAAGGACAAGGGCCGGCTGATCGAGGACGACATCATGGTGGTGGACTTCGACGGCAAGGCCGTCGGCCGGCCGCTGCGTCCGTCTGCCGAGACGCTGCTGCATACGCAGCTGTATCGCCGGTTCCCGGAGATTGGCTGCGTACTGCATACCCATTCGCCGGTGCAGACCATTGCCTCGCGGCTGTATGCGGCCAATGGGCATATCCGGTTGGAGGGGTATGAGCTGCTGAAGGCCTTCCATGGCAACAGTACCCATGAAACCGCCGTGGACGTGCCGGTGTTCGCCAACACCCAGGACATGGACGAGCTGGCCGCCAAGGTCGAGCAGAAGCTCGACGAAGGCTGCATGTGGGGCTATCTGATCGACGGGCATGGCCTGTACGCCTGGGGCCGGGACATGGCCGAAGCACGCCGCCACATGGAGGCGTTCGAGTTCCTGCTGTACTGCGAGCTGGAGCTGCGTAAGCTGCGCGGGCCCTGAGCTACATACTCCAGCGTCATCAGGTCGCGCCCCCATTCAGGGCCGGCCGCTGATACTCTTTGAGGTCCCCCTCGCCGTTCAAGCTGCCGCCATGAGCCGACTGCGCATTTACGATCACGATGAACCCCAATCCCCGCTGCTGGATACCCAGGACGGCGCGCTGATTGCCGCCGAGCTGGAGAAGATCGGGGTGACCTTCGAACGCTGGCAGGCGGCCCATGAGGTTTCGCCGGGCGCGAGCCAGGACGAGGTGTTCGCTGCCTACCGCAGCGACATCGACCGGCTGGTGGCCCAGCACGGCTTCAAGAGCGTGGACGTGGCCTCGATCGCGCCGGACAACCCCAACCGCGCCGAGCTGCGGAAAAAGTTCCTGGACGAGCACTTCCACAAGGAAGATGAGGTCCGTTTCTTCGTGGCCGGCTCGGGGCTGTTCACGCTGCACGTGGACGACAAGGTCTATGAGATCGAGTGCGTGAAGAACGACCTGATCGCGGTGCCGGATGGCACCACGCACTGGTTCGACATGGGCGATGAGCCCAGCTTCGTGGCGATCCGCTTCTTCACAGAGCCGGATGGCTGGGTCGGGCACTTCACCGGCACGGACATCGCCCAGAAATTCCCCCGTTACGTTCCGACCAAGGCGTCCTGATCCATGCCCCACCCCACTGTCATCCTCACCGACATCGAAGGCACCACCAGCAGCATTTCGTTCGTGAAGAACGTGCTGTTTCCGTATGCGCGCAAGGCGCTGCCGGCGTTTGTCGCCGCGCATGGCCAGCAGCCGGAGGTGCGTCGCTGGCTGGATGCGGTGGCGGTGGAGATCGGCGGTGCCTGCCAGGACAGCCTCATCGTGGAAACCCTGCAGGGCTGGATCGACCAGGATCGCAAGCACACGGCGCTGAAGGCGCTGCAGGGCATGATCTGGGAAGATGGCTACCGCAACGGCGAGTACAAGGCGCACTTCTATCCGGAAGTGGCGGCAGTGCTGAGCGGCTGGCATGCCGAGGGCAAGCCGCTGTATGTGTACTCCTCCGGTTCGGTGCCGGCGCAGAAGCAGTTCTTTGGCTTCAGCGAGGCCGGCGACCTGACCGGGCTGGTGTCGGGCTGGTTCGACACCGAGATCGGCGGCAAGCGCGAGGCGGAAAGTTACCGCAACATCGTAAAGGCCATCGGCGTGCCGGCCGGGCAGATCGTGTTCCTGTCGGACGTGGTGGAAGAGCTGGATGCAGCCCGTGAAGCCGGCCTGCAGACCCGCCTGCTGGACCGCTTGGACGATTACCCGCTGCCGCGCACCGGCGAAGCCACGCACGGCCACGACCGCGTGGAAAATTTCCAGCAGATCACGCTGTAATCCAGGCCACGCGATCAGTATCGGAATATCGCACGAACGATTTCGGTAGGGTCGGTTCCCAAACGACTGCCGATAGCGGTCGTGACTTCTTTAACGCATGACCTCCGGCGAAAACGTCTCTCCGTTTGAGGTCATGCGTCCCAGCGCCGATCATCGTTACGTGCAGTCGTTTGGGAACCGACCCTACCGATCCCCAGCCCCAAATCCATCACGCCGCCCATCCCGCACGATGCCGGATGGTCACTGAACCGCCATCGCGTCGGCTACTGAGCGGATCCGCAGCGCGTTGCGCAGCGTTTCGAGTTCGGCATCGGCCTTGACCTTGATCCGCACCGGTTCACCCGGCACCAGGTCGATGGCGTTGTCGTCCAGGGTGGCGTCCATTCCATCGAAATCCACCCACACGCCGCGGGCCAGCTGCGCCGCGCGCAGCTCCAGCACGATGTCATCGCCGTCCTGGATCCAGCGGCTGTCGATCTGCACCTTTGGCAGCTGCATATCCTTGGCCGCCGCGAAGTAGACCACCTGGCGCGACCGCACACGCTTACCTTCCAGCAGTTCCACCACCGCGACCGTACGCGCGGGATCGGCCCTGCCCAGCAGCTGCGCGTCGGTGAAACGCCCGACGTCCAGCGCCGACAGTGCCGGCACCGTCACCGCATGCTGTTGTTGCGAAACCTGGCGACCATCCACATCCATCACCCGCAACCGCCACCGCGCTTCCAGCGGCTGCTGCAGGTCATTGAGCAGGCTGACGCGGGTGACGCCCTCATCGCGCAATGCCGCAACCGCATGGTCCGCAAAGAACCGTTTCGCATGGAAATGCAGCGCCTTCCAGCGCCCGGCGTAATCGATGCTGGACCAGGACGCACCCGGCCACACGTCATTGAGCTGCCAGTACAGCGAACCCATCGTGTACGGGCGTGAGGCACGGTGGTGCAGCGCGGCCAGCGCGATGCCTTCAGCCTGCATCACCTGGCTCAGGTAAACGAAATCAGCGAAGTCGCGCGGCGTGCCGAATTCCCGCTCGACGTACTGGAGCAGGCGCTGGTTGCCCTCGCCTGCCATGAATTTCTGGTGGGCCTTTACGGTAGCGCTGTCGACCTTCCGTTCGCCCGCGGGAATGATGCCGTCCAGCGTGCGCAGCACCGGCCACGCCTGCAGGCCGTATTCGGACATGAAACGCGGGGTCTCACGCAGGTAGGCCTGCACCGGCAGCGCCGGATTGCCCCATACCTGCCAATAGTGCTTGTCGCCGCGGGTGGAGTCGTTGGCCACGGTATCGAGGTCGTTGCTCGGCGAGCTGGACCAGTACGGCACGCCCAACCCTTCCTCGGCCACCACCTTGCGCAGGTCGTTGCCGAACAGGTCTACGTAACCCTGCCAGACACGTTCGGCAAATGCCGGATCGGCCGCCTTCAGGTCGCGGCCGTGGCCCCAGTCCTTCCACGCGGTCTCTTCTTCGTTGTTGCCACACCACAGCACCACGCTGGGATGCGCACGCAGCCGACGCACGTTGTCGCGCGCCTCGGCCACGACGTTGGCGCGGAACGCCGGGTCGTAACCCGGCTGCATGCCGCCGCCGAACATGAAGTCCTGCCAGACCAGCAGGCCCAGTTCGTCGGCGATGTCGAAGAACACCTGGTCCTCGTAATAACCACCGCCCCAGTTGCGCAGCATGTTCATGTTGGCGTCGCGCGCGGCGGTCAGCTCGCGGCGGATGCGCGCCGGATCGACCCGCGCGGGGAACATGTCGAACGGAATGACGTTGGCGCCCTTGGCGAAGATCGGCACGCCGTTGATGACGAAGGCGAAGCCCTGCCCGCCCTTGGCGTCGTTCTCCCGGCGCAGCTCCACCGTGCGCAGCCCGGTGCGCATGCGGTATTCGACCTCATCGGTGGTTCCCGCGTCGGCAACGACGCGCACGGTGTAGCGCGCCTGTTCGCCATGGCCTGCCGGCCACCAGCGCCGCGGCCGGTCCAACGTCACCGGCACCGACAGCACCTGCTGGCCTGCACGCAGCAACGCCGTCTGCTTCACCGTCGCCGCCACCTGCCCATCCGGATCAATCAGCGACACACCGAGAGGCAGGTTGCGCGCTGCCGCGCTGTCCACCTCCACCGCCACCGTCAGATCCGCGCGGCGCGCATCCAGCGCCAGCGTCTGCACGGCCACGTCGGTGATCCTCTGCGCGTTCCAGCTCTCCAGCTGCACCGGGCGCCAGATCCCGGCGGTCACATAACGCGGGCCCCAGTCCCAGCCGAAGTGGTACCCGGGCTTGCGCACGAAGTTGCCGACCATCGCATCGCGCGGCTCATCGCCATACGGCGACGGGTAATTGCCGGCGATCCTGTGCGGCATCGCCTGCACGCCGGGCAGCAGCGTGGTGATCGGCGAACGGAACACGATCCGCAATACGTTGCCGGTGGCCTTCAGTTGACCATCCACCCGCGCCCGCCAGGTGCGGTGGCTGTTGTCAGCGCGCAGCAGCGCCCGATCGTTGAGGCTCACTTCCGCAAAGGTATCCAGGCCTTCAAATGCCAGTTCGGCATGCGCGTCGGCCAGGGTGGCGGCGTCCACGTCGAAACGCGCCTGGTACTCCCAGTCGGCCAGCCCGATCCACTGCAGTCCGGCTTCGGGCGCACCGGCGTAAGGGTCCGGAATGAGTTTGCTCGCCAGCAGGTCGGTATGCACCGACCCCGGCACCGACGCGGGCCGCCATTGGCCTGCCTCGGGATGCGCCTTGAGCTGCGCGTTGACCGGCAGCAGCCGGAACGACCATTGCGCACGCAGCTGCGCCGCGCCCGCGGGGAGCGCATGAAGCGCAAGCAACAGAACCAATCCAACGCTCCACGCCCAACGCTTCATGCATCGCCTCACTGTAAGGTCAACTCAACGCACCACGTTGAGTACTTCGTAGCACGCGCCCATGGTGTGGTAGTCGGTCTTGCCGGCCGGGCTCTTTTCGTTGCTGTACTTGCGGTTGTCCGCATCCAGGATGCGGTACCACGCGCCGTACTGGTGGTCGATCATGTGCTGCCAGGCGTACGCCCAGAGCTTGTCGTACCAGTCCCAGTAGACCGCGTCACCGGTACGCGCGGCCAGCAGCGCGGCGGTGGCCAGCGATTCGGCCTGCACCCAGAAGTACTTGTCGTCATCGCACACCGTGCCATCCGGCGCGAAGCCGTAGTACAGGCCGCCGCGCGCCTGGTCCCAGCTGCGCGCCACGGCGGTATCGAACAGGTGGCGCGCGGTCGGCACCAGCCAGTCGGCCTGCACATGGCGGTCCAGGATCAGCAGCAGCTTGGCCCACTCGGTCTGGTGGCCGGGCTGGAAGCCCCACGGGCGGAACAGGTGCTTGGGGTTGTCGAGGTTGTAGTTCCAGTCGATCTGCCACTGCCGGTCGTAGTGCTCCCACACCAGCCCCTCGCCCTGCGCGGCCTGGCGGCGCGTCATGTGGTCGGCCAGCAGCAGCGCACGGTCGCGGTAGCGGGCTTCGCCACTGGCCTCGAAGGCGGCCAGCATCGCTTCGCACATGTGCATGTTGGCGTTCTGGCCGCGATAGTCGCTGAAGTTCCAGTCGGCGTCCGCTTCGTCCTTGTACAGGCCGAATTCGGGTTCCCAGAAGCGCGTTTCCAGCAGGGCCCAGGTTTCATCCATCCACGCACGGGCTTCGCCGATGCCGGCCTTCAGCGCGCAGCTGTAGGCCAGCAGCACGAAGGCCACGCCGTAGCAGTGGTTGGTGGCATCTTCGACCACGCCGTCGCGCAGGGTCCAGGCGTAGCCGCCGGTGGCCGGGTTGCGGTGCACCTCGCGCAGGTAGCGGATGCCGTGTTCCACCGCCTTCAGGTCGTCCGCCTTGCCGAATTCGCGGTAGGCCATGGCGTGGTTGAACACGAAGCGGGTGCTGCTCACCAGGTGGCGGTGGCTGGCGTCGTAGACCGTGCCATCGTCCAGGTAGTAGTGGAAGAAGCCGCCGTTGGGGTCGATCTCGTGCGGCTGGTAGAACGCCATGCTCTGCGCGATGTGCGCGCGCAGGAATTCCGGCGAGCGGAAATCAGGCTGGGCGGGAATGGCGGTAGTCATGCGGCGGTTTCCTGTTGTTGCTGCAGCAGTGTCTGGACATCGGCCAGGCTCGGCATCGCGGCGAACGCGCCCTTGCGGGTCACGGCCAGCGCGCCGACGGCGGCGCCGAAACGGATGGCGTCCTGCAGCCTGGCCGCGTCGCGGCAGAAGTCGACGAACGCATCGCCATCGGCACCGCGCTCACCGAGCGCGAACAGCAGCCCGCCCACGAACGCATCGCCTGCGGCGGTGGTGTCCACGGCAGGCACCTGGAAGCCGGTGACCACGCCGCTGCCATGGCGGGTGTGCCAACGCATCGGGGCGGCGCCATCGGTGACCACCACGGCCTGCGCATGGGCCGCCAGCAGGCGCTGGATGACCACGGCATTGCCGTCGGCGCCCAGCGGCGCGGCCAGGTATTCAAGTTCCTCGCGCGAGAGCTTGACCAGGTCGGCCAGCACCAGCGCTTCCCACAGCTGCGCGGTCGGGTCGACATCGGCCGGCCACAGCGCCGGGCGCAGGTTGAGGTCCAGGCTGACCATCGCGCCGGCGGCGCGGGCGCGCTGCATGCCGTCGAGCGTGGCCTGGGCGATGGCCGCTTCAGTCAGGCTGTTGGAGCAGACGTGGAAGCTGCGGGTGCCGTCGAAACAGGCCGGGCTGAAGTGCTCGGCGCGGAACAGCAGGTCCGCGGCCGGCGGCCGGTAGAAGCTGAAACTACGCTCGCCGTGCGCGTCGAGTGCCACGAACGCCAGCGCGGTCTTGGCCGCGTCGGTGCGCACGATGCAGTCGGTGGCGACCCCGGCACCGGCCAGGCTCTCGGCAAGGAAGTCGCCGAACATGTCCTGGCCGAGCATGCCGGCGAAATGGGTGTCTGCCCCCAGCCGCGCGGCGGCCACGGCGACGTTGGCCGGGGCACCGCCGGCGTACTGCAGGAACGCGCGAGGCGTGTCCGGCGTGGCCGGCGGCTGCGCAAGTAGATCGATCAAAATTTCGCCGAAACAAACAATCTTGGTCATGACGCGCTCAGCCCCCCTGGCTGAAACCGGCGCGCGGGCGCGAGCCCCACACGCCGTAGAAGAGGATGTAGCCGTAGCACAGCAACGGCAGGATGAAAGACAGGTGCAGGCCGATGCGGTCGGCCAGCAGGCCCTGCAGGAACGGGATGATCGCGCCACCGACGATGGCCATGATCAGCAGGCTGGAGGCCTTGTTGGTCAGCGCGCCCAGGCGCTCGATGCTGAGCGCGAAGATGGTCGGGAACATGATCGAGTTGAACAGGCCGATGGCCACCACCGAGTACATCGCCACCTGCCCTTCGCTGGCCATGGTCACTGCCAGCAACACGGCGTTGGCGGTGGCAAACAGGGTAAGCAGGAGGCGCGGGGAGAAGCGGGTCATGATCGCCGAACCGGCGAAGCGGCCGATCATCGCCATCGTCCAGTAGGCCGACACGTAGCCGGTGGCCTGCTGTTCGGTCAGGCCGCCGATGTTCGGCATCGACAGGTAATTGACCAGGAAGCTGCCGATCGAGACTTCCGCACCGACGTAGAAGAAGATGCCCAGCACCCCGAAAGTCACATGGCGGTGGCGCAGCGCATCCATCAGGGTGTGCTTGACCGGGTCGGCCTGTTCGGTGGTTTCATTCAACGCCGGCAGGCGGAACAGGTAGACGAACACCGCCAGCAGCGCCAGCGCGATCGCCAGGCCCACGTAAGGGCCCTGCACCGACTGAGCTTCCTGGGTGCGGTAGGCCAGCTGTTCGGCCGCGCCGAGTGCGGCCAGTTCATCGGCACTCTTGACCGTGTTGCCGAGGATCAGCAGGCCGCCGAAGATCGGCGCGATTGCCGTACCCAGCGAGTTCAACGCCTGCGCCAGGGTCAGGCGGCTCGAGGCGGTCTGTTCCGGGCCAAGCAGCGCCACGTACGGATTGGCCGCCACCTGCAGCACGGTGATGCCGGTGGCGAGCACGAACAGCGCGCCAAGGAAGGCTTCATACACCCGCAGTTCGGCGGCCGGCCAGAAGCCGAGCGCGCCAACGGCGGCGATGGCCAGGCCGGCCACGATGCCCTTCTTGTAGCCCAGGTGCGCCACCAGCCGACCGGCCGGCAGCGACATCAGGAAGTACGCGCCGAAGAAGGTGAACTGCACCAGCATCGCCTTGGCGTAGTTCAGTTCGAACACCGCCTTCAGGTGCGGAATCAGGATGTCGTTGAGGCAGGTCAGGAACCCCCACATGAAGAAGATCGTGGTGGCCACCGCCAGCGCCATGCGCGTGTTGACCACGGGCGCGGTGGATGACGATGTGGGCAGGCGATGCGTTGGGGAAATGGGCATGCGTAACGCGCCTCAGTGTGCGGGCAGGTGAAAGGGAACGGAATCAGCCGACGGCGGGGCCGCTGCTGTCACGGATACGGAGCTGCACCGGGGCCACGGTATGGCGCGGTGCGGCGGTGGGATCGTCCAGCCGCTGCAGCAGCAGTTCGGCCGCCTGGCGGCCGCGCTCGCGCGGATTGACGGTAAGCGTGGTCAGCGGCGGCAACGCCACCGCTGCTTCGGAAATATCATCGAACCCGGTCACCGCGAAATCGCGGCCCGGCTGCACACCGCGCGACGCCAGGCCCAGCATCAGGCCCAGGGCCACCGTGTCGTTGTAGCAGACCGCTGCGGTGGGCACGTCGCCGGCGAACAGTTCGCCCGAACGCGCTGCGGCTTCCAACCGGTTGGGCGCCGATTCAATGAGCCAGTCCGGCTTCACCGACAACCCCGCCTCTGCCAGGGCCTGCGCGTAGCCAGTACGGCGCTGGTGGCAGGAGCTGGACTCAGCATGGCCGCCGAAGAAGGCGATGCGGCGATGGCCCTGCTCGATCAGGTGGCGGGTGGCCAGGTAAGCGCCCTGCTGGTTGTCCAGGGTGAGGAAATCCCAGTCGCCGCCCTTGAGCTCGCGGTTGAACAGCAGCACGTTGGCATAGCCCACGGCTTGGCGCACTTCGGTGGCATCGCTGCCTTCGGCCGGCGACAGGATCAGGCCGGCCGGGGTGTGTTCCATCAGCGTGGTCAACACCGCCTGCTGCCGCACCGGCGATTCGCCGGTGCTGCCCAGCAGGGTCACGTAGCCCTTCGCGCCAAGCGCCTCGTCTACACCGGAAGCGAATTCGGCGAAGAACGGGTTGGACAGGTCGTTGATGACCAGTGCCACGCTGGTCGAGGTCCGGCGGCGCAGGTTGGCTGCGCCGCGGTTGTACACATAGCGCTGCCGGCGCAGTTCGGCTTCCACCCGCGCGCGGGTGTCGACATTGACCAGCGGGCTGCCCCGCAGCACCAGCGACACCGTGGCGCGCGACACGCCGATGGCATCGGCGATGTCGGTCACGGTGACCGCACGTGCGGCGCCGGCACGGGGCGTGCTGGCGCGGGTTCCCTTGGCAGCGGAAGTGTCCTTTTTCATCGTGGCGTCGGCGTCCTCATGGTCCTGCAAGCCTAAACGATCACATCGGTCAACGGATCGCGGCCGGCGGGCTCATTCCAGCGCGGCCCCCGGGGTGGCGCAGTACGACACCGGCAGGGCGTCTACCTGGGTACCCCAGCCGGTTTCCGGTGCCGTGTCGCCCAGGGTGTAGGCGATGGTGCCGCCCTGCTGCAGGCGGTTCCAGTCCAGCCAGACCGGGGCATGCGCCTGGCCATCGACCTGCACGCCCTGCACGTACTGCAGCTTGCGGCCGTCGGCACCCGGGGCCTGCAGACGCAGCGTGCGGCCCTGGCCGAGGTCGACCTCGACCTTGGCAAAGCGCGGGGTATGCAGCAGGAACTCGCCGCTGCCCGGCACCGCCGGGTACAGGCCCAGCGCACTGAACAGGTACCAGGCCGACATGGTGCCCAGGTCATCGTTGCCGGTGACGCCATTGGGCGCGTTGGTGAACAGCTGCTGCGCGGCGCGCACCACCGTGGCGGTCTTCCACGGCTGGCCGATCAGGGTGTACATCCACGGCGCATGCAGGTCCGGCTCGTTGTTGGGGTTGTAGCGGTACTGGTTGTAATAGCTGTACGGGCCCACCACCCATTCCTTGCGGGCGGCCTGCAGCGGCGACTGCAGCAGCGCGTCGTAGGCGAAGAACGCATCCAGGCGCTTGCCGGCGTTCTCGCGGCCGTGCATGGCCTGGACCAGGCCGGGGATGTCCTGCTGGGCCAGCCACTGGTACTGCCACGCCGTGCCTTCATGGAACCCATGGTGCGAGCGCGGGCTGTAGTGGCCGTCGGCCGGCAGGTACCACTTGCCATCGTCCATGCGCGGGCGCGGGAAGCCGCTCATGCCGGTTTCCTCGTCACGCACGCTCGGGTCCCACACCTTCTGCCAGTTGCGGCCGCGCTGGCGCAGCACGCCGGCATCGTCGGCATGGCCCAGGCCATCAGCCATCTGCGCCAGCGCGCAGTCGGCCAGGGCGTACTCCAGGGTGGCCGAGCCGCCGTGGTGCGGATCGACATCCATGCCCTTGGACGGGAAGGCGCGGTCGTAGGCGACGTAGCCGTTCTCCACATAGCCCGGGTTGCCCGAGCGGCCGGCATGCCGCGAGTTCATCGGCGGCAGTTCGAAGGCATTGCGGCGCAGTGCGG
The DNA here is from genome assembly GCF_037203925.1 of Stenotrophomonas sp. CCNWLW57. Lineage (NCBI taxonomy): Bacteria > Pseudomonadati > Pseudomonadota > Gammaproteobacteria > Lysobacterales > Lysobacteraceae > Stenotrophomonas > Stenotrophomonas sp. CCNWLW57. Next base: position 216,291 of record NZ_JBBCBJ010000005.1, on the reverse strand, counting down.
TGTAGGCCTCGCCTTCGCGCCCGGCCAGCGCGCCGAAGCGCCACAGGTCCACCATGAAGGGGGTGACCGGGTCGCCGGTCATGATGTTGGTTTCGAAGTTCGCGTAGCCCCAGCGCGGCAGCCAGCCGCCCTGCTCGTTGATCGCCAGCAGGCTGCGGCCGATATCCCTGGTCACCTGCGGGCGGGTCAGCGCCAGCCACTGGTTCTGCGCACGGTAGGTATCCCACAGCGAGAAATACTCGTAATAGGTCCAGCCCTCGGCGCGGTGGATGTTGTCGTCGTAGCCACGGTAGCGGCCGTCGGCATCGCTGCCGGTCAGCGGCTGCAGCAGCGCGTGGTACAGCGCGGTGTAGAGCACGGTGCGATCGTCGGCATGCTTGCTGTCCACGCGCACGGTCGACAGTTCCTTGCGCCACTGCTGCTGCGACAGGCTGCGCATGCGCTCGAAGCCAAGCAGGCGGCCATCCTGCATGCCATCGCTGCGCAGGTTGGCGCGTGCGCCTTCGGCATCCACGTGCGAAATCGCGCTGACCGCGGTGACCGCGCGGCCCTTGGACAGGTCGAAGCTCAGCCACGCGCCGCTGGGCTTGAGCTCGCCTTCCATGCCATGGCGGGCGCCGGGCAGGCCACCGCCCTCGCCCCAGGTGCCATGGGCCTTGAACGGGCGGTCGAATTCGATGCGGAACCAGGTGGTGTACTGGTGGCCACCGCAGAAGCTCTTGGTGACCAGCTTGCCTTCGACCACGCGGTCGCCAACCACGTCGATCACGCTGCCGATCACCGAATGGCGCTCGTTGGCCTGGCCCACGTTGACCAGCACGTGGCCGGTCCCGGCGTCGGCCGGGAAGGTGTAGCGCTCGGCGGCGGCGCGGGTGCGTGCGGTAGCTTCGGCGTCGATGCCGCCGTAGCTGGTGAGGCGCACCTTGTAGTAGCCGGCCTGGCCGACTTCGCCTTCGTGGGTGTAACCGGAGGCGTAGGCCTTGTGGTCGAAGCTCTTGGCGTTGTCGGTATCGAAATCACCGCCCGGGCCGATGGTGCCGGTCACCGGCAGCACCGAGACCTGGCCGCCCTGCTCCCAGCAGCCGGCGCCGGACAGGAAGGAATGGCCGAAGCCGCGGATCTTGGGATCGTCATAGCGCCAGCCGGCATAGTGTTCGCCGATGGGGCTCACCTGGATCAGGCCGAACGGGGCCGAGGCGCCCGGGAACGTATTGCCGTCATCCTTGCTGCCGATGAAGGTGTTGACCTCCCGCTCGAGCGCGGCCGGGGCGGCCTGCAGGATCGGGGTGAAGGCCAGCACGGCCAGGCAGGCCAGGCCCGCCAGCGGGCGGCGCAGGGGCGGAAGGGCAAGGCGGGACGGCAATCGGCGCATGCAGTGGGTCCTATGGTTTGGATCGCTCCAAAGTCACGACGACGTGAATTTAGATCGATTTAAGTAAACCATGGACAAATTGCGGGATGCATTCTGCGGCGCAACATAACAAACCACCCACCAGGGGCCATAGGCACATCTGCCCCCTGCCCGTCCATATTGCGCAGCAGCATGCGTCCCGCGCCCGGCCGTGTTAAAAATTCGCCGCCAGCGGTTTAGATCGATCCAACTCCAAACCGTCACAGAACCGGCCACGGCGGGCGTGGAACCCTGTAACCCCACGCCATTCGGCCTCCGAATTTAGATCGATACAACGTGTCAGCCATACGCTTCAATCCAAGGGAGAGAGTGGAATGAACCAGATGTCCCGCAAACACGGCCGCGACGCGTTGTCGGCCGCCATCACCTTCGCATTGGCCGCCGCCGCCTTCGTGCCGGCCGCCGCGTTCGCCCAGCAGGCCACCACCCCGTCCGAGACCCCCTCGGCGACCACGCTCGACAGCGTGCAGGTGACCGGCTACCGCTACGCCATCGAGAAGAGCCTGCAGCAGAAGCGCGACGCCAACGCCGTGGTCGAAGTGATCACGGCCGAAGACGTGGGCAAGTTCCCCGACAAGAACGTCGCCGATTCGCTGCAGCGCGTGCCTGGCGTGGTGATCACCCGTGACGGCGGCGAAGGCAAGAGCGTCAGCGTGCGCGGCCTGGACCCGGACCTGACCCTGACCCAGTTGAACGGCAATTACATCGCCACCTCGGAAACCAATGACGAGGCGAGCCGTTCGTTCAATTACACCCTGCTGCCGTCGAACATGCTGTCCAGCGCCGAGCTGTTCAAGTCGCCCGAAGCGCGCATCGACGAAGGCGGCATCGGCGGCACGGTCATCCTGCACACCCGCCGCCCGCTGGAGATGGAGTCCAACTCCGGCTACGTGACCCTGGAAGGCACCTCCTCGGACAACAGCCGCGACGTCGACCCGCAGGCGTCGGCGCTCTACTCCTGGCACAGCGACGACGAGCGCTTCGGCGTGCTGGTCGGCGTGACCCAGCAGAAGCGCACCAGCCGCACCATGGAAGCCACCACGGAAAACTACCAGTGGTATGGCACCGACACCACCGCGCGCGACGTGTTCGGCAATGACATGAACCAGGGAGGTGTCAACTACTGGTGGGGCAACTCGGGCTTCAACGACCAGAACGGCCGCAACTACACCGACTTCTACATGCCGACCTCGGTGAACTTCGCGGTCAAGGAAGAAGAGCGCCAGCGCAAGGGCGGTCAGCTCACCTTCCAGTTCAAGCCGACCGACAACGTAACGCTGACGGCGAACTACTTCCGCTTCGAGTTGGAGGGTGATTACACCCAGAACATGCTCAAGATTCCGGAATGGAACATGGCCCGCTACAACCAGGACGGCAACTGGGCCGGCGGTCGCCTGCTCAACGGCCTGACCATGGATCCCAGCGGCTCCATCGTCACCGGCGCGCAGTTCGAGAAGATCCCGGGCAAGACCTACTACTGCAGTGAAGACGAAGCTGCCGCCGCCGGCCTGCCGCCGGGTGGCTGGGGTCCGGACGATTGCACCATCCCCACCCCGCAGCTGACCGGCGATTACAGCCGCGAAAAGGCGCTGTCGCAGACCGCCGACCTGAGCGTCGACTGGGACATCAGCCCGCTGTGGAAGGCGTCCTTCAGCGGCGGCCGCACCTGGTCCGAAGGTGGCCCGTCGATGAAGTTCCGCATGTCGGCCAAGCCGCGCCGCCGTGTCGATGGCGTGTGGCAGACCGGCAACCAGTACTCGGCATGGGACCTGACCGGCACGCCGTCGGCCACGTTCTCGCCCGACCTGCAGCAGCAGCTGATGAACGGCATTGCTGAAGTGGACACCGGCTCGACCGATTCGTCCTGGATGCAGACCGAGATCAAGCAGAACCACTTCCAGGCCGACTTCACCAAGCTGTTCGAGACCGGCTGGCTGGATTCGTTCCAGTTCGGCGCCAAGTACAGCGATGGCAAGGTCCACCGCAATACCGGCAACACCTACTGGGTCTGCCCGGGCACCGACCCGGCGGACTATGACAACAACCGCTACCAGGCGGGCTGCGACAACACGGCCGGCATTGCGCAGCCGGGCTTCTTCCTGTCCAACCCGATCAGCGGCATCAACGGCGGTTTCAACGCCAACGTGTTCCCGGGCATCAACTACCCGGCGTACATCAACTACCTCAACGACCGCTACGGCGGTTCGCACAACCGCACCGAAGAAGATTTCGTCTACAACGTCAACGAGAAGGTCTACGCCGGCTACTTCCAGGCCAACTTCCGTACCGACCGCCTGCGCGGTAATGTCGGCCTGCGCGTGGTGCGTACCGAGCAGTTCGCACAGTCCAGCGATGCGATCGAACGCTTCAACGACTACTTCCTCGACAACGCGTCCGGTGCACCGATGTCGTGTACCGACCCGGCGGCGGCAGCGTTCCCGACCTACGGTTGCGAAAGCGGCTTCGTCCGCCTGCCTGACAGCCTGGCGCGGCAGAAGTCGTTCGAGCTGATCGGCACCGACAAGACCTACACCGACTTCCTGCCGAGCTTCAACATCGCCTGGGACATCACCGAGAACCTGGTGCTGCGCGGCGCGGCGTCGAAGGTGATCGCGCGCCCGAGCTACACCAGCATTGCCGCACCGGGCGCACTGAGCTATTACAGCGCCGAGTACGTCAATGACCGTCGCGTCGCCGGTGGCGCGCCGCAGGAAGGCTGGCAGGGCCACGGCAGCAACAAGGACCTGGAGCCGTTCGAGGCCACCCAGTTCGACGTGGGCCTGGAGTGGTACTTCAAGCCGGGCGCGGTCGCGGGTATCGGCCTGTTCCGCAAGAACGTGGACAACTTCACCGTGCCGGTGGTGCGTGACGTGCAGATGGTGGTCGGCGGCGAGTCGGTCACGGTGCAGGATTACGAGACCCAGGCCAATGGCCGCGATGGCGTGTCGCAGGGCGTGGAGCTGTACGGTCAGTACACGTTCGACATGGGCTTCGGTGTGCAGGCCAACTACACCTACAACGACACCAACCTGGCCTCGATCGTGCTCGACGGTGAAAGCATCGGTTCGTCGCCGCTGGTCGGCAGCGCCAAGAACCAGGCCAACGTGACGGTGTTCTACGAGAACGAGAAGTTCCTGGCACGTGCCTCGTACAACCGTCGCGGTGAAGTGGTCGGTGGCCTGAACGGCGGCATGACCGAGTACACCGAGCCGTACGCACAGCTCGACCTCAACGTGGCCTACAACTTCACCGACGCGCTGACCTTCACCGCCTCTGTGTTGAACGCCACCAAGGAAGAACAGCGCATCCACCTCGGCAACGATACCGATGCCCGTCTGATCTCCAGCCTGTACTCGGGCCGCCAGCTGTACTTCGGCGCGACCTACAAGTTCTAAGCGTCAACCCACCCCTGCCTTCGGGCAGGGGAAACGCTCCTCCACGGCAACCGCGCTGTCATAGGCGGTTGTCGTTTTTTTTGGGGTTTGATGTAGAGGCCAAAGCCGAAGCCGAAGCCAACGGAACAGCCAAAGCAAAAGCCGTCGTTTGCCCGGGTACGCGTGCAGGGCCGGCGGGTGTGGGGGTACGGGGGGCGCCGTGAACCCTTCCATGGGGGCTCTTACCAAACATCCATGTTTGGTAAAGCCCCCGTACCCCCACACCCGCCGACCCTCTGACAGTGTGTTGGTGGCCATCGGAAAGGCAACGGCAACTGCGTAGAGCCACGCCCTGCGTGGCTGCTTCTTCCAACCGCACACGCAATCCGTCGGGGAGGCAGGCGGGTGGCCCCTGTAGGGACTGTCAAAAACATGGATGTTTTTGCCAAGCCCCCAAGGATGGGTTTACGGCGTGTCCCGTAAGGGGCTGCCCGACTGCCTCCCTGCTCGTAGCATTGAAGACGCTGCTGTTGCTGTTGCCTTACGAGACGAAACCGTCCAGCGCAGCGCGCAACCCAGCCACGATGTTGGCATCCGTTTGCGTCCAGTCGTTGTCCAGGCCACGCAGGTCGTCATTGCGATAACGCATGCCCGAGACGCGGACCGCCTTTGCAGAGGCGTGCAGTTCACGGCATCCGGTAGCCGTGGCAATGCCCGCAACGTTGCCCGGACCAATACCCGCGCCCGCCATCACTGAAAGGCGATCACGTGCCTGGGCGACCAGCCTGGCCAGCATGTCACTGCCCGCTTCGGCGCTGGACTGGCCACCGGAGCTCAGCACCCGCTGGCAGCCCAGCGCGATCACCTGCTCCAACGCGGTGGGCAGGTCACGCGCAGCGTCGAACGCCCGGTGGAAGGTGACGCCCAGCGGGCCGGCAGCGGCGACCAGTTCGCGGCACAGCGCGGTGTCGATGTTGCCGTCGGCATCCAGCGCGCCGATCACCACCCCGTCGCACCCCAGCTGCCGGCACTGTGCGATATCGCGCAGCATGATGTCCGTTTCGAGGGCGTCGTAACGGAAGTCGCCCGGGCGCGGGCGGATCAGCACGAACAGCGGAATCCGTAACCGATCCCTCGCCACCGCGATGCTGCCGTGGGACGGCGTGGTGCCGCCCTCTGCCAGGTTGTCGAACAGTTCGATGCGGTCGGCACCGCCCTGCTGCGCCGCCAGGGCCGATGCAACGGAGTTCGAGGCGATCTCGAGGGTGCGCCGCTGCATGCTCAGGTCTGCTCGCTGGTGTATACCGAGGCCGAATCGCGCAGGTCGTCCTGGCGGTCCTTGTCGCATACCGCGTAGACGAAACCGCGATGCAGCGCGTACGCGCCGACCTCACCATTGCGGTCCAGCGCCAGGAAACAGACCTGCAGCGTCCTGCTGGCTTCGGGGCGCTTGCGTACCACCCGTGCGATCGCTTCGCGGCAGGCTTCTGCCGGAGAGCGGCCCTGGCGCATCAGTTCCACCACCAGGAATGACGCTGCGTTGCGGATCATTTCCTCGCCCACGCCCGACGCGGTTGCCGCGCCTACCTCGTTGTCCACGTACAGGCCGGCACCGATGATCGGGCTGTCACCCACCCGCCCATGCAGCTTCCACGCCATGCCGCTGGTGGTGCAGGCCCCGGCCAGCTGGCCCTGCGTATCCATGGCGAGGATGCCGAGCGTGTCGTGGTTGCTGCTGTCGCCCGGCCGCGTGCGCCGTTCGGCGTTGATCTCGGGGGTGTACTGCGCGGTCTTCAACCACTCCCGCCAGGCTTTTTCCGCGGCCGGAGTGAGCAGTTTTTCGCGCTTGAAACCCTGCTGCACCGCGAACTGCTGGGCACCCTCGCCTACCAGCATCACGTGCGGGGTCTGTTCCATCACTTTGCGGGCCACCGATACCGGGTGCAGGATCTCGCTCAGTGCCGCAACCGAACCACAGCGGCCGTCGCCGGCCATGATGCTGGCATCCAGGCTCAGCACCCCGTCGCGGTCGGGGTTGCCGCAGCGCCCCACGGTCGGATTGCACAGTTCGCTTTCCGCCCAGCGCGCTCCGGTTTCCACCGCATCCAACGCACTGCCGCCGGCGGACAACACCTTCCACGCGGCCTGGTTGGCGCCTACGCCGAAATCCCAGGTGGACACCACCCGCGCGCGCCCGCTGGCCCGGGCCTGCACGCGCGGAAACGCCATCACGCCTGCGGCCAATGCACCGGCCTGTAGGAACTGTCTACGATCAGTCACTGGTTGCTCTCCCAACGCCGTGAACCAGCCCGGGAGGGCCGGGAAAATGCTTATGCGGCCGCGCAGCGATGTTCGGCGTGCCATACGGCCGCGCCCACCACGCCCAGCTCGCCATGTTCGACCCGCCACACCGGCACCTGCTCCAGCACCCGGCGCATCACGCCCTTGGCCAGGAAACGGGTGCGGAAATGGCCATCGTCGAGGAAACGGGCCACGTGGCTGGAGATGCCGCCGGCCAGGTACACCGAGCGCGCCCCGAAGGTCACCGCCAGGTCACCGGCCAGGCTGCCCAGCCAACCGCAGAACACCTCCATCGTCTCGACCGCCAGCGCGTCGTCGCCCGCGTGCGCGGCGGCGATCAAGGCTTCCGGCGTGGTCCACTGCGGTTCCGCCCCGCGAATGCCGCACAGGCAGGGATACAGGTTCATCAGGCCGCTGCCGGACAGGATGCGTTCGTTGTCCACGTGGTCCCAGCGCGCCAGCATCTGCTGCAGCACCTGCAGTTCCAGTGCGGTGCCGGCGCCGAGCGCGGCATGTCCGGCCTCGCTCGCCAGCACCGCGCGTGCACCGGCCTCGAAGCGCAGTGCGCCGCCCAGCCCCGTGCCCGGGCCCAGCACCAGGGCGGGCCAGCGGTTGCCGTCGGCCGGCTCGCCGTTCAACGCCACCAGGGTTTCCGCTGCCACGTGCGGAATCGCATAGGCGACGGCTTCGAAATCGTTGATCAGGTCCAGCGTGGCGAGCCCTGCGTCCCGGCGCGTGTCCGCCACCGAGACCGGCCACGGCAGGTTGGTGTTGACCAGGTGGTCGCCTTCCAGCAACCCGGCAATGGCGACCACGGCGCTGGCCGGCGCCAGGTGCTGCGAGGCCCGGAACGCGGCGAGGATGGCGGCCAGGCTGGGGAACTCGGCGCAGGCAAAACGACGCAGGTTGCGGATGCGCGGCGCCTGGCCGGGCACTACGTCGGCCAGGGCGAGGCGTGCGTAGGTACCGCCGACATCGGCGACGATCAACGTGTCGCCTTGGGAACCCGGGCGCGGGTGGACCGGATGCGCGTCCGGGAACGGTATTGCAACGCTCACGCGCAGGCCTTGGGTGGATTCGATGTCATTGCCGGGATTTTCGGTGATCGTGCTGGCTTTGCAAAGCCGGGGTTTGCCGTACCCGGGCGTATTGCGGTGTGCGTGCTGGACCGTTACGGGTTGGCTACCTGCAGACGGTAGGTGGTGCTGGCCGTTGCCGTGGGGCCGTCGGCGTGGACGGCGCGGACGTCCACCTTGTGGGCGCCAGCGGCCAGATCCGTCGGCAGCGCGCCCCGCCAGAGGTGCGGCGAGGGCGTGGCTTCGGGCGAGCGGTCGAAACCGCGCAGGCGTTCGGCGGTGTCGTCAGCGACGTTCTCGACCACCAGGCGGGGGTCCGGCTGCTCCACCCGCTTCATGCTCTGCCACGCGCCATCGTCGACGCGATACTCCACGAGCGTGTCGGCCTGGCCCATGAACACATTGGCGTACACGCCCCAGGCCGGGTAGGCGCCCTTGCGCAGCACCTTGGGCGCGTGCAGGGCGATCTGGTAATCATCCGGCGCGCGCGCCACGTAATAGCGCAGGCCGTACTCGCCACCCGGCTTCACCGAGAGCACTGCGTACCCATTCGGGGTGCCGTCGCTCATGGTCGCATCTGGAATGCCGCTGCTGTCTTTTACGCCTGACCAGAACGCACCGCAGGCCGCGCCCACGTTGTACTCATGCAGTGGCTTGCTGCCCTCCCAGCCTTCGGCCACACCGTGGTAGTAGTGCTGCTGGGTGTGGCTGTGCCCACTGAGAACCAGCACGTTCGGGAAATCCTTGAGCAGGGCGAACAGGCGCGCGCGGTCGGCGTGGCGGAAGGTCTCGCGGCCCGGCGCGGCATCGAACAGCGGAATGTGCATGCCGAGCACCAGCAGGCGGTCACGCGGCACGCTCTTGAGGTAGTTGGCCAGGAAGGTGAACTGGTCCGGGCGCAGGCCGCCGACGTACTTCGGCTTCGCAGCCGGGTCATACACCACGTCATCCAGGAACACGAAGCTGGCGCCGCCCTCCTCCACCGCATAGGTGTCGGGGCCATAGACCGCGCGCCAGCTGTCCAGCGAATGGCGGTCATCGCCGGCATCCATGTCCAGGTCGTGGTTGCCCGGCACATGGAACCACGGCACCTGCAGCTGTGCGGTGGCTTTGTTGATCTGCGGGTACAGCGACAGATCGTCGTTGACGATGTCGCCCAGCGTGGTGCCCAGCCGCGCCGGATGCTTGCCGATGATCGGTTCGACGATGGCGCGATGGTAATAGCCTACGTCCTGGCGGCTGGCGGTCTGCGAATCGGTGAATACCAGCATCTCGAAACCGGCGCGTGCGGCGTCGGCGTCCTTGACCGGCTCCAGCGCGAAATCCCAGTTGCGCACATTGCCGCCGGTGGCAGCGATGCCGTCGTACTTCAGCCGCGGCGACCCCTGCGGGGCGTAGTGCCGCCAGTAGCTGGGCATGCCGTTGGCGGCGGCCGGGAAGCGGAATTCGTCGGGCTTGATCACGAACACGGTCTGGCCATCGCGCACCGGCAGGCTGTAGCTGCCGTCGGCGGCGGTGCGCACGATCTGCTCACCGTTGGAGACCTGCACCCCTGCCAGCGCCGGGTCGGTAGGGCCGCGGCCGGGCTTGCCGTCGCGCTCCTGGTAGACCTTGCCGGTCACGGTGGCCTCGCTGGCCCAGGCAGGTGCGGACATCAACAGCAGGCAGGCCAGCCAGGCAGCAGTGCGGGTCATCGAGGCGTTCCGTTGGAGGTGGGCGATTGTAAAGCCGCACATCATCCCCTGTGGCCCGTTTCAACGACGTTAAATGACGTGCTTCCCGCTCAACCGGCGTGGCGGGCCACCAGCACGCCCACCGCATCCTGCAGCGACAGCCCACGGGCGCGCAGCAGCACGGTGAGGTGGAACAGCAGGTCCGCCGATTCGCCAAGCAATGCGCCGTCGTCCTGCACCACGCCGGCCAGCGCCGTCTCCACGCCCTCTTCGCCCACTTTCTGCGCGATCCGGCGCAGACCCTGCTCGAACAGGGTGGTGGTGTAGCTGTTGGCCGGGCGCTGCTGTTCGCGTTCGCGTACCAGCGCGTCGAGGCGACCGAGGAAATTGCCGGGCGCCTGGGCGAAGCAGCTTTCGCTGCCGGTATGGCAGGTCGGGCCGGCCGGGCGCGCGCTCACCAGCAGGGTGTCGCGGTCGCAGTCCACGCGCACGGCCACCACCGCCAGCACGTTGCCGGACGATTCGCCCTTGGTCCACAGCCGCTGCTTGCTGCGGCTGTAGAAGGTCATGTGCCCGGTTACCAGGGTCAGGGCCAGCGATTCGGCGTTGGCGTAGCCCAGCATCAGCACCGCGAGCGTATCGGCGTCCTGCACCACCACCGGCAACAGCCCATCGCCCTTGGCCCAGTCCAGCTGTTCCAGCGACTCACGGGAGGGCAATACTTCAATAGACATCACGAACCTCGATCTGCTGCTCGCGCAGGAACTGCTTGAGCGCGGGAATGGCGATGGCGCCACTGTGGAACACGCTGGCGGCCAGCGCACCGTCGACATCGGCCTGGTCGAATACATCGGCGAAGTGCTGCATGTCGCCGGCACCGCCGGAGGCGATCAGCGGCACGCTGCACAGCGCCCGCGCCTGGCGCAGCTGGGCCACGTCGTAGCCGCGGCGCACGCCGTCGCTGTCCATGCAGTTGAGCACGATCTCGCCGGCGCCACGGCGCTGGGCTTCCACCAGCCAGTCCAGGGTCCGCACCGGCACCGCCTGGGTCTTGTCCGGGTCGCCGCTGAAGCGGCGCACTCGCCACTCGCCATCGGGCTCCCGTACCGAATCGATGCCGACCACCACGCACTGCACGCCGAAGGCATCCGCCAGCTCTTCGATCAGCGCGGGGCGGCCCAGCGCCGGCGAGTTGATCGAGATCTTGTCCGCGCCGGCGTACAGCACGCGGCGGGCGGTCTCCACTTCGCTGATGCCACCCGCCACGCAGAACGGAATGTCGATCAGCCGCGCGATGCGCTCGATCCAGCCCACGTCCACCGCGCGCCCTTCCGGGCTGGCGCCGATGTCGTAGAACACCAGCTCGTCGGCGCCCTGGTCGCGGTAGCGCAGCGCCAGTTCGGCGATGTCGCCCATGTCCACGTGATCGCGGAACCGCACGCCCTTGACCACGCGGCCATCGCGCACGTCCAGGCACGGAATCAGCCGGCGGCTCAACATGCCAGCGCCTCCTGCAGGGTCATGCGGCCTTCCAGCAGCGCCTTGCCCAGGATCGCCCCGCCGCAGCCGACCGCCTTGGCGTCGGCTACGTCAGCGGCACTGCGTACCCCGCCCGAGGCCTGCACCGCTACGCCAGGCAGCAGCTTGGAGAGATGACGGTAGAGGCCGATGTTGGGGCCGGACAGCATGCCGTCGCGGGCGATATCGGTGCACAGCAGGTGGCGCATCCCGGCCTGCGCATAGCGCTGGGCCAGCTCGTCCAGGGTCACGTCGGCAGTTTCAGTCCAGCCATGTACCGGCAGCAGCCAGCGGCCGTCGTCGGCCTGGCGCGCGTCCAGGGCGATGGTCAGGCGGTCGGCGCCGAACGCCTGCAGCCAGCCGATCACGGTCTCCGGCTCGCGTACCGACACCGAGCCCACCACCACGCGCGCCGCGCCGGCATCCAGCAGCCGCGCCACATCGTCGCGGCGACGGATGCCGCCACCGGTCTGCACCTTCAGGCCACTTTCGCTGGCAATTGCGTTGAGCAGCGGGGCCAGGGTGTAGCCGCCGGCACGCGCGGCGTCCAGGTCGACCAGATGCATCCAGCTCGCGCCCGCTGCAGCGAACGCCTTCGCGCGCGGCAGCGGATCGTCGCCGTAGGTGGTCTGCTGGGCGTAGTCGCCCTGCAGCAGGCGCACCACGCGCCCCTCACGGATGTCCAACGCGGGATAGACGGTGAAACTCATGCGGGTTCGTTCTCGAGGAAGTTGCGCAGGATCCGCGCGCCGGTGGCGGCGGAACGCTCGGGGTGGAACTGCGCGCCGCTGTGGCGGCCGCGCTGCACCACCGCGGCGAACAGGCCGCCGTGATCGCAGGCGGCCACGGTGTGTTCGTTCAAGGGGGCGGCATAGCTGTGCACGAAGTAGGCGCTGGCGCGGTCGGCAACGCCGTCCATCAACGCGGCCTGGCGCAGCGGGAGCAGCCGGTTCCAGCCCATGTGCGGGACGCGGATGCCGGTCGCCGGGTGCAGGTGGCGGACCACGCCCGGCAGCAGGCCCAGGCATTCCACGTTGCCCTCTTCGGAGTGTTCGAACAGCAGCTGCATGCCCAGGCAGATGCCCAGCAGTGGGACCTGCAGCTCACGCAGCGGCTGCACCAGGCCCTGCGCATGCAGGCGTGCCATGCCGTGCGGCGCCGCGCCCACGCCGGGCAGGATCACCCGCGATGCGCCGCGCAGGCCCGCCGCATCTCGCACCAGTTGCACGCGTGCCCCCAGTCGCTCCAATGCGTAGCGCACCGAGCCGAGATTGGCGCCGCCGGCATCGATGAGGGCAATGTCAGTCACAGCGCCCCCTTGGTGCTGGGCAGCGCCGTGCCCTGCCGCGGCAGCGCCTGGCGCAGTGCGCGGGCCAGCGCCTTGAAGCAGGCCTCCACCTTGTGGTGGTCGTTGTCGCCGCGCACGCTCAGGTGCAGGTTCAGGCCCGAGGCATCGCACAGCGAGCGGAAGAAGTGCGGCACCAGCTCGGTCGGCATGTCGCCTACGCGCTCGCGCTTGAACTCGCCTTCGAACACGAAGTACGGGCGGCCGCTGAAGTCCAGCGCAGCGCTGGCCAGGGTCTCGTCCATCGGCAGGGTGAAGCCGTAGCGGCCGATCCCGCGCTTGTCGCCCAGTGCTTCGCGCAGGGCCTGGCCCAGCGCCAGCCCGGTATCTTCGATAGTGTGGTGCTCGTCGATGTGCAGGTCGCCTTCAGCCTGCACGCTCAATGCAAAACCGCCGTGCTTGCCGATCTGCTCCAGCATGTGGTCGAAGAACGGTAGCCCGGTGTGCGTCTGCGGTTCGGCGGTGCGGTCCAGGTCGACCTCGACCCGGATGCGGGTTTCCTTGGTGTTGCGCTGCACGGTGGCGCGGCGTGGCGCATCGGCCAGTTCATGGGCGATGCCGTTCCAGTCCCACTCACCACCAAACTGTCCGGTGCGCAGCTGGAAGCCACGGATGTTCATGTTCTGCGCGAACTGGATGTCGGTCGGGCGGTCACCGACCATGGCCGAGCGCGCCCAGTCGATGCTGCGGTCCTGCAGGTACGGCAGCATCATGCCGATGCCGGGCTTGCGCGTGGGCGCGTTGTCGTGCGGCCAGGTGCCATCGATCAAGACGTCACGGAACACGATGCCTTGGCTGGCGAAGATCTGCAGCATCAGGTCGTTGGGGCCGTCGAAGGAGGCCTGCGGATAGCCTTCGCTACCCAGCCCGTCCTGGTTGCTGACGATCACGAACTGGTAGCCGGCATCGCGCAGCTTCAGCATCGCGGGGATCACATCGCGCACGAAGCGGATCTTTTCGTACGCGTCGATCTGGAAATCGGCGGGCTCTTCGATCAGGGTGCCGTCGCGGTCGACGAACAGGATGGGGGTCATGCGGCGGCCCTCCGGGCGCTGAGTACCTGGAGCACGCGGTCGTTCTCCTCCGGGCTGCCAACGGTGATGCGCAGTGCATCGTGCAGTTGCGGCGCGGCGCGTTGGTCGCGCACCACCACGCCAGCGGCGAGCAGCGCGTCGAACGCGGCCTGGGCGTCACTGAACCGCACCAGCAGGTAGTTGCCCTGCGAGGGGTACACGCGGACCACGCCGGCAGCCTGCTGCAGGGCCGCCGCCAGGCGGCCACGTTCGGCCTTGATCTGGGCCACGCGGGACGCGGTGACCTCAAGCGCGGCCGGTTCCAGCGCAGCCAGGGCCAGTGCAGTGCACGGCGCGGGCACCGGGTACGGGGCCTGGCAACGGCGCAGCGTCTGGATCAACGCGGGGGCGGCGATCAGGCTGCCGATCCGCACGGCGGCCAGGGCGTGGGCCTTGGACAAGGTGCGCAGCACCGCTACGTTGTCACGGTGCGCCAGCAGGCTGGTGGCCGATGCCTGCTCCGCGTACTCGCCGTAGGCCTCATCCACCACCACCAGTGCCCTGCCCTGCAGCGCCCGGGCAACGCGTTCGATGTCGTCCAGCGAGATCGTGCTGCCGGCCGGGTTCGACGGCGTGCACAGGAACACCAGCTTGGCATTGCCGGCCAGGGCGGCGGCGATGATGGCGTCGATATCCGCCTCCAACGCATCCCCGGCATCCCGCAGCGGCACTTCCAGCAGCGGTGCATTCTGCAGGCGCGCGCACACCGCATACATGCCGAACACCGGTGGGGTGACCAGCACGGCGTCGCGGCCGGGTTCGCACAGTGCGCGCACCAGCAGGTCGATGGCTTCATCGCTGCCACGGCCGATCAGCAGCTGGTCGGCGGAGCAGCCGTACAGCGCGGCCAGCCGCGCGCGCAGCGCTTCGGGTTGCGGTTCGGGGTAGCGGCGGGCGATGCCCTGCGCGTCGGCAGGATTGGCCCAAGCCGATTCATTGGCGTTGAGCCATACGTCACCCACCAGCGCGCTGCTGCGTGCCGAGGAATACCCGGCGAACGCGCGCAGGTCGCTGCGCACCAGGTCGAGCACGGTACCGTCGCTCATGCGGCCGTCTCCATGCGCAGTGCCACCGCGTTCTCGTGCGCGTCCAGCCCTTCGGCACGCGCCAGCACGCGCGCGCAGTTGCCGATGGCGGCGATGCCCTGTGCGGTGGCGGCCTGCACGCTGATCATGTTCTGGAAGCTGGCCACGCTCACCCCGCTGTAGGCGCGCGCGGCGCCGGCAGTGGGCAGCACGTGGTTGGTGCCGCTGCAGTAATCGCCCAGCGCTTCGGGGGTGTAATCGCCCAGGAACACCGAACCGGCTGCTTCCACCTGCGCCAGCCAGTCGCGCGGTTCGCGCAGCGCCAGGATCAGGTGCTCGGGGGCGTAGCGGTTGCTGATCTGGAAGGCCTGTACCAGCGAATCGACCAGGATCAGGCGCGAGGACTGCAGTGCCTGCGCGGCGATGTCGGCGCGCGAGAGCTGCGCCAGCTGTACCTGCACCTGCGCCTCGACCCTGGCCAGCATGTCGGCATCATCGGTGAGCAGCAGCACCTGCGAATCGGGCCCGTGTTCGGCCTGCGAAAGCAGATCGGCGGCGACGAAGGCGGGGTTGGCGCCGGCATCGGCGATCACCAGGACTTCGGAAGGGCCGGCCGGCATGTCGATCGCCGCCGCGCCATCCTGGGCCACCTGCTGCTTGGCTTCGGTCACGTAGCTGTTGCCCGGGCCATACAGCTTGTCGCAGGCAGGTACGCTGGCCGTTCCGTAGGCCATGGCGGCAATCGCCTGCGCACCGCCCAGTTTGAACACGCGGTGCACGCCGGTCAGGCGCGCGGCCACCAGCACGGCCGGATCGGCGCTGCCATCGCGGCGCGGCGGCGTGCACAGCACCACTTCACGGCAGCCGGCCAGCTGCGCCGGCACGCCGAGCATCAATGCGGTGGACGGCAGCGGCGCGCTGCCCGCCGGAACATACAGGCCGACGCGGCCAATCGGCCGCACCATGCGTTCGCAGCGCACGCCCGGCGCGGTTTCCACCGCATAACCCTGGCTCATGCCGGCCTTGTGGAACAGGCGGATGCGCTCGGCGGCCTCGGTCATCGCCTGGCGCAGCTCGACCGGTACCGCACGCTCGGCGGCGGCGAATTCCTCATCATTCACTTCAAACGAGGCCGGGGCCACGCCGTCGAAACGCAGGCTGATTTCGCGCAGGGCGGCATCACCATCATCACGCACCGCCGCGATCAGCGCGGCCACCGATTCGCGGGTACGCGCGGCCACGGCCTGCACCGGACGCTGCAGCGCCTGTGCCTGTTCGCTGTCGCTCAACTGGGACCATTGCAGACGATTCATGCCAGCGACCGCTCCACGCTCAACACCATCAACCCCTGGGCGCCTGCGCGCTCCAGCTCTTCCAACCGCTGCCAGGTCAATGCGCCGTGGCACATGGTCTGCAAACGCAGGTGGCCGCCATCATCGGGCAACTGCACCAGCGGGTCGGCATCGGGCAACAGGCGGGCCAGTTCAGACACGCGGTCCAGTTCGGCGCGGAACATCAGCAGCTTGCTGTCCTGCAGCTTCACCACGCCGTCGAGGCGGCGCAGCAGCATGGCCATCAGGCCAGCGCGGGCATCGTCGGGGGTTTTCACCGGGCCGGCCAGCACGGCTTCGCTTTCCAGCAGCGTTTCCACCGGCTTGAGCTGGTTGGCGGCCAGGGTGGCGCCGCTGGAGACCAGGTCGCAGATCAGGTCGGCGGTGCCCAGCCGGGGAGCGATCTCCACCGATCCGGACAGCTCCACCACCTGGGCATCCACGCCGCGCTCGGCCAGCCAGTCGGCCAGGATCGCGGGGTAGCTGGTGGCGATGCGCTTGCCGGCCAGCTGCTGCACGCCCTGCCAGTTCCATTCCTCGGGCACGGCCAGCATCAGCCGGCACTGGCCGAAGTTCAGGCCGCGCAGCGCCTGGTAGGCATCGGGCAAGCCGATGCGGCGGCGCGCGGCGCCCTGCTCGTCCAGTTCATTGCGGCCGACGATGCCGAAATCGCAGACGCCGTCGGCGATCAGGCCGGGGATGTCGTCATCGCGCACCAGCAGCAGGTCCACCGGCAGCGATTCGCCGTAGCAGAACAGCTTGTCGCGGCTCTGCCGCCAGCTCAGCCCGCAGGCGGTCAACAGGCTGCGCGCCGGTTCGGCCAGGCGCCCGCTCTTCTGGATGGCAATACGCAGCCGGTCACGTGCCGGGGCGGTCTGGGTTGCACTCATGGGGGAGGTCTCTACTCGGATTCGGGGGCTGCAGGCGTGGCGGTCGCGGCAATGGCGGCGGCATAGCCGCCGTGGCCATGGTCCAGCGAGCGCGCCACGCGCCCGGTGGTGGTCACGCTGACACCGGTCAATTCATGGATTTCGCGATACGGCACGCCCTGCCGCAGCAGCGGCACCACCTTCCAGCGGTCGGACAGCGCCTCCAACTCGGCCGGGGTGCACAGGTCGCGGAGGAACGCAGTGACCTGCTCGGCGCTGGACAGGCCGGCAAAGGCGCCAGCCAGGCTGTCCAGGTCGGCTTGGGGGTCTTTCTCACGGGGGACGGGGCGGATTTTCATCGTATCAATGTAATAGCGTGCTATTACATTAGCGCAAAAGCGTCCTGATGCCAAATCGGCTTGAGCTTTCTGGTTCCTCCGTTCAGGTTAAGGCCCTCATTCCAGCGGGGAGCGAGCTAAGCGATCCGTCGCCGGGCGCTGCCCGGCTGGCGATGGATCTGCGCGAACAGCTGGTGGCCTTTGCATGGCCCGAGCTGGGCCGGCGGGTGCGGGTATGCGGGACACGCCGTGAACCCGTCCATGGGGGCTCGTAGAAAACATCCATGTTTTCTACGGTCCCGCATACCCGCCCCCGCCGACCCTCGACGGTGTGTTGGTGGCCACGGAACGTCAAAGGCCGGGTTCGATGTTTTTCTTGCGTTACCGGACGTTGAGTTGTTCAGTGCGGTCGTCTGGAAACCAACCCTGCCGCTGCTATCCATGACGTCCGCAGCGGTAGGGTCGGTCGTAAGACGACTGCCAGGAAGCCATCCACATGCGATAACGCATGACCCGGAAACGAAGACGCTTTCGCCGTTACCCATGGCCACGTGCAAACAGGCTGTTCGCCGGGATGCATGGAAGCACCGGGCAACGCCCAGTGCACAGTGAAATCCCGCAATCAGACACCCAAAAACAACAACGGCACCCGAAGGTGCCGTTGCCAGACAAGCATCAACCAAACCAGACTCACGCCATCGCGCGCGTCTGCTCCAGCTCCACCTGCAATGCACTGGCCAGCTCATCGCGGGCAACGTCGAACTGCTGCTCGCGCAGCAGATCCTTCACCGCCACCACGCCGCGCGCCAGCTCGTCTTCACCGGCCAGCACCACGAAGCGGATGCCTGCCTTGGCCGCGTACTGGAACTGCTTGCCGATCTTCTTCGGCTCCATCTGCACTTCCGCGTTGATCCCGCCCACGCGCAGGCGACGGGCGATATCCAGCGAATCGGCCAGGCCGTTGTCGTCCATCAGCGCCACCAGCGCGTGCACGCTGCTGTCTTCGATGCCTGCGATCAGCCCCGCCTCGCGCAGCTGCCAGAACAGGCGGGTCAGGCCGATGGAAATGCCCACGCCCGGCAGCTTGGACTTGCTGTAGTGGCTGGCCAGGTCCTCGTAACGGCCGCCCGAACAGATCGACCCGATCTGCGGGTGGTCGGTGAGCGTGGTTTCGTACACCGTGCCGGTGTAGTAATCCAGGCCGCGCGCGATCGAGAAGTTCAGGCAGTACGCCGTTTCCGGCACGCCCAGCGCCTTCACCAGCTGCAGCACCTCGCGCAGCTCGGCCACACCCAGCTTCAGCGTCTCGCTGGCAGTGCCATCGGCGATCAGCGCGTCCAGCTGCGCCAGCGCGTCAGCGTGGCTGCTCGAGCGCACCGCCACGAACGCCAGGATCCGGTCCACCTGTTCGGCCGGGATCGCAAAGCCTTCGCCGGTCAGCGTTTCGCGCACGTAATCCGGGCCGCGCTTGTCGAGCTTGTCGACCTCGCGCAGCACCGCCATCTGCCGCTCGCCGTCGGCCACGCCGAGGCTTTCGAAGAAACCGCGCATCAGCTTGCGGTTGTTCAGCTGCACCGAGAAATCACCGATGCGCAGCTCCGCGAACACCGCATGGATGACCGCCAGCACTTCGGCGTCATAGCGCGTGCTCAGGCTGTCCTTGCCGATCACGTCGATGTCGCACTGGTAGAACTCGCGGAAGCGGCCGCGCTGGGCGCGCTCGCCGCGGTACACCCGCTGCATCTGGTAACGGCGGAACGGGAAGGTCAGGTCGTGTTCGTGCTCGGCCACGTAACGCGCCAGCGGCACGGTCAGGTCGAAGCGCAGCGCCAGCTCCGGCAGGCTCTTGTCACCCGCTTCGGCTGCATTGGCCAACGCGCCGGTCGACTGCACGAAATACACCTGCCGCTCGGTCTCGCCACCGGACTTGGTCAGCAGCACGTCTGACAGCTCGAACACCGGGGTTTCCACCGGCAGGAACCCGAACCGCTCGTAATTGCGGCGGATGACGTCCAGCATGCGCTGGAACGCGATCTGCTCGCGCGGCAGCAGTTCCATGATGCCGGGCGGCGTACGGGGCTTGATCACTTGCGGGACTCCTGCGGGGGAACTTGGGGGAAGAGCGAGCTGCATATTCTAGCCGCAGCCGGGCCGCGCGGCCGTCATCGGCTGCGCCGAACTTGGCCAACAGCCGCATGACGTATCATAGGCAGGCCCCGCTCCCTGGTTCGACATGACCCGGCCCCACTCCGGAACCGCCGTTGCCGCTGTAGAAGATCCCGCACCGGGCTGCTCGCCGCTGCGTGACTGCCTGCACTGCTCGGTGCGCCACCTGGCCGTGTGTTCGGCGCTGTCTCCCGATGAAGTCCAGGCCCTGGAACGGGTCACGGTGTCGCAGCCGCTGCCGCTGGGGGCCACCCTGGTCCGCGCTGGCGAGGCCCGCCAACATGTCTATACCTTGACCGAAGGCGCGCTGCGGCTGGTCCGTACCCTGGCAGATGGCCGCCGCCAGGTCAGCGGATTCGTGCTGCCCGGTGATTATCTCGGGCTGACCGGCAGCGACCATCACCGCTACGACATCGAAGCCATTGCCGACAGCCGGGTCTGCCGCGTGGGCCTGGCCCCGATGAAGGACCTGCGCGCACGCTACCCGCACCTGGAGCGCAAGCTGCTGCAGCGCGCCTGCCAGGCGCTGGACGAAGCAGCCGATGCCGCGCTGGCGCTGGGCCGCCTGCAGCCCGCCGAAAAGCTGGCCGATTTCCTGCTGCGGCTGGCCGCGCGTGAAGCGCGGCTGGGCGGGGATGGGTTGCGGGTGATCCTGCCGATGGGGCGCAGCGACATTGCCGACCATCTTGGCCTGACCATGGAAACGGTGAGCCGCACATTCACCAAGCTGCGGCAGCAGGGCTTGATTGCCCTGCCCCACCTGAACACCGTCGAGATTCTGGATGAGGCTGGGTTGCAGGTGCTCTGCGGGGGCTGAGGGGCGGCTTCGGTCATCTTTAAACTCCGGACGGGTGTGGATCAGCCGAAACAGCACGGTTTTTGAGGCTTGCGCCGCGCGTTGCGCGGTGGTCGACCAACGGTCGACCCTACGAATTGTTACGTTCCGGGTTGGGATCTGGTTACATCAGGACAGCAGGAATTCGCGCAGCGCCGCGTAATGCGGTGGGCAGGGTTCGGCGTGCGCGGGGCGTTCCAACAGCGCCGACAGTGCTGGCGGTACTTCGATGGGGCGGCCGATCAGCGGTTCGACCACCGATTCGAATTTGGCTGGATGAGCGGTTGCGGCGACCGCCCAATCGCCCTGCACGCCTTCGGCGCGCAGGTGTTCCAGCAGCTTCACCGCCGTGGCGGTATGCGGGCAGAAGACCTCGCCCGCTGCCGCATGGCGCCGGGCGATCAGTTCGCGGATCGCCGCATCGTCGACCGCCTCGACGCGGAACGCCGCGCGCAGTGCATCGTCGTCGTCTTCATACAGCCAGCGCAGCCGCTCGAAGTTGCTGGGCGCGCCGACGTCCATCGCATTGGCCAGGGTGGCTACGCTGTGCAGCGGCCGGTATCCACCGCCGTGGAAAAAGCGCGGCAGCACGTCGTTGGCATTGGTGGCCAGTGCGATCTGCCCCAGCGGCAGGCCCATCGCGCGGGCAAGTACCGCTGCCATCGCGTTGCCGAGGTTGCCGGTGGGCACCACCAGGTTCAGTACCTCGCCGGTCGCCTCATGGTGGGTCAGCGCCGCGTCGGCGTAGTAGCTCATCTGGGGCAGCCATCGGCCGAGGCTGATGCTGTTGGCCGAGCTCAGGGGAACCTCTGCCTGCAGCTCGCGGTCGCCCAGGGCCTGCTTCACCATCGCCTGGCAGTCGTCGAACGAACCGGCCACGCGCAGCGCGTGGATGTTGTCGCCGAAGCAGCCCAGCTGGTGCGCCTGGCGCGGCGATACCCGGCCATCGGGATACAGCACCACCACGCGGATGCCCGGCTGGCGATGGAACGCCGCCGCGACCGCCGCGCCGGTGTCGCCCGAGGTGGCCACCACGATGGTCAGCGGGCGGGCACGGTCACGCTGGAGCTGGGCCAGGCTGGCCGCAAGGAAACGCGCGCCGAAATCCTTGAACGCGGCGGTCGGCCCATGGAAAAGCTCCAACACGTGGTCGCCCGGGGTAGCCAGCGCACGCAGCGGTGCCGGGAAGTTGAAGGCCTCCCCGCACAACGTGGCAAGGTGCGGCGCGAGCGCGTCGCCGGCGAAGAACGGCGCAAGCACCGCTTCGGCGTTGCGCGCCAGGCTGCCCTGCGCCTGCCAGCGTTGCGCCTGCGGTCGCTGCTGCGGAACATACAGCCCGCCATCGGGGGCCAGGCCGGCGGCGATGGCCGCACTCAGGGTGGCTGCAGGGGCGGCGTGACGGGTCGAAACGAATTGCATGGAAGATCCTGGCAGAAGAGTGGAAAGCGCGCTCACAGCAGGCATGCCCCGGGCGCGTCCAACGGCGATACCCAGCCCTGGCTGTCGAAACCAGCCACGGCAAAAGCGGCCTGCACGGCGTGTTGCGCGGCCTGCGCCGCCGCTTGGCTGTCAAACCACGCGAACACGCTGGGGCCGGCCCCCGAGATGCTGGCGCCCAGTGCACCGGCCGCCAACGCAGCGTCGCGCGCCGCGTTGAAGCCCTCGATGAGGCCGGCGCGACGCGGTTCCACCAGCACGTCGCGCAGGCCGGCGCGCACCAGATCGGCATCACCGCGGAAGCAGCCGCTCAACACCAGCGCCAGGTTCGCGCTTTGCGTGACGAATTCGGAAAGGCGGTAGCTGCCCTGCAGCGCCGCGCGCGCACGGCGGGTTTCCAGGACGGCGTCTGGATGCACCAGCAGGCTGTACCACCCGGCGGGCACCGGGATGCTCACCAGCCGGTCCGCCGTGCTGAGCACCAACCCGCCCAGCAGCATCGGCCCGAGGTTGTCGCCATGCCGGCCGCCACTGGCCACCGCCTCACCGGTCAGCGCGAACGGATACAACGCCTCGCGCGACAGCGGCGTATCCAGCAGCGCATTGGCCGCCACCAGCGCGGCCACACACGACGCCGCCGAGCCGCCCATGCCCGAGCCCAGCGCGATGCCCTTGTCGATCTCCAGTTCGAAGCCGAACGGCAGCGCAAGCACGTCGATCATCGCCAGCAGCGCCGCCCCTGCAGTGTTGTCGGCCGCCACCAGCGGAAGATCCACCGTGGTGCCGCGGATCGCGAGGATCCGCACGCCCGGCACGTCAGTGCGGCGCACGGTCACGGTGTCGCCTACGCCCGCGATGACATGGCCGAGGACATCGAACCCCACCGCGACATTGCCCACCGATGCCGGTGAGAACGCGCGCGCCTCCAGTACGTCGTCTGGATTCACAGGCGCGCTCCTTCACCCGCAGCGACCCGCAGCACATCGGCAAACACGCCCGCAGCGGTCACTTCCGGACCCGCACCGGGGCCCTGCACCACCAGCGGGTTCTCGCAGTAGCGACGCGTGGTGAACTGCACCACATTGTCGGTCAGGCGCAGGTTGGCAAACGCATGGCCAACCGGCAGCTCCACCAGCCCCACCTGCGCCGCACCCGCTGACAGCCGTGCCACGTAACGCAGCACCGCACCGCGCGCACGCGCCTGCTCCAGCCGTTCGGCGAACACGCTGTCCACCGATGCCAGCCCGCTCATGAAGTCGTCCACGCTGGCCTGGCGCAGGGCCTCCGGCACCAGGCTTTCCACGCTGACCTGTTCCAGGCTCAGTTCACGGCCGGCCTCACGCGCGAGGATGACCAGCTTGCGCGCCACATCCACGCCGGACAGATCGTCGCGCGGGTCCGGTTCGGTGTAGCCCATGCCGCGCGCCTGCGCGACCAGTTCGGAGAACGGCACCTGGCCATCGTACTTGTTGAACAGCCAGGCCAGCGTGCCGGAGAAGATGCCATCGACGGCCAGCACTTCATCACCGGTATCGACCAGGTCGCGCAACGTGGTGATCACCGGCAGCCCCGCGCCGACCGTCGCTTCGTAGCGGAACCGCGCGCCGGTGGCAGCGGCCGCCTCGCGGATGGCGTGGTAGCGCTGCAACGGGCCGGCGCCGGCCTGCTTGTTGGGAGTGACCACATGGATGCCGGCCGCCAGCCAGCCGGCATAGCGGTCGGCGACATCGGCACTGCCGCTGCAGTCGACGATCAGGGCGTGCGGCAGGTGCGCCGACAGCAGGTGCTCGGTGAACTGGTCCAGGTCTGTCGCCTGGGCCTGCCCGGCGAGCGCAGCGCGCCAGTCGCCCTTCACGCCCCGCGCATCCAGGTGCATGCGGCTGCGCGATGCCACCGCACGCACGCGAAGGTCCACGTTGGCGCGCGTCAGCAGGGTGGGCTGCGCGACCAGCAACTGGTCAAGCAACGCCGCGCCCACGTTGCCAGGGCCAATCACGCCGACCGAGAAGGTCTGCGGCGACAGCCAGAACCCGGCGTGCGCCGCGCGCAGCGCCTTGGTCGCGTGGCGGCTGTCCACCGCCACCGAGATGTTGCGTTCAGAGGAACCCTGCGCGATGGCGAGGATGTTCACCTGCGCGCGTCCCAGCGATTCGAACAGGCGCGCGGCCACGCCTGGCTGCCCGGCCATGCCATCGCCCACCGCCGCCAGCACGCTGACATTGTCGGTGAGCTGCACGCGCTGCACCTGGCCCAGGCTGAGTTCGTGCGCGAACGCCTGCAGCAGCGCATCGCGCGCCCGCTGCGCTTCAGCCTGGCGCACCACGCAGCAGATGGAATGTTCCGACGAGCCCTGCGAAATCATCACCACCGACACGTGCGCGTTGCGCAGCGCGGCAAACACGCGCTCGGCCGTGCCGGGCACGCCGATCAGGCCGGTGCCTTCCAGGTTCAGCAGCGCCAGCTCCGGGCTCAGGGTGAGGCCCTTGATCGGGCCGGAACTGGTGCGTTCGGCGGTGATCCGGGTACCGGGATGGTCCGGATGGAAGGTATTGCGGATGATGATCGGCAGGCCGCGCTCGATGGCGGGTGACATGGTCTGCGGGTGCACCACCTTGGCCCCGAAATAGGCGAGTTCGCAAGCCTCATCGTAGCTCAGCGCTTCCAGCTGCACGGCTTCGGGCACCACCCGCGGGTCGGCCGAAAGCACGCCGTCTACATCGGTCCAGATATGCAGCTCATCGGCGTTGAACAGCGCGGCAAAGATCGCACCGGAGTAGTCACTACCGTTGCGCCCCAGGGTGGTCACCCGGTCGCGGCGGTCGCGGGCCACGAACCCGGTGGCCACCACGCGCGCCGCCGGATGCGCGTCACGCCACACCGCCAGGCGCTGTGCGCTCTGCACCCAGTCCACGTCCACGCCGAGTTCGCCACGGTCCACCACCAGCACCTCGCGCGCATCCAGCACCGCGCAGTCCTCGCCGATGCTGCGCAGGTAGTGGCCCAGCAGATGCGCCGAATACACCTCACCCAGGCCCTGCACGCGGTCGAGTACCTCGCTGGGCAGCTCACCGATCACCGCCAGCGCGCCCAGCACCTCGGCCAGGTGGTCGAAGCGCGCATCCAGCCATTCCACCGTGTCGCCTGCATGCTCGCCCAGCAGCGCAACGGCGGCACCGCGATGGCGGGCGCGCAGTGCATGCCAGTCGTCGCGCCACTGCGGCGCGTTGTCGGCAGCGGCACCGGCCAGCGCGATCAGCGCGTCGGTCACGCCCTTCATCGCCGATACCACGGTGACCTGCACCGCTTCGTCTCGGGCCAGCAGCAGCTGGGCCACGTGGCGGTAGCGGTCGGCGTCGGCCACGGAGGTGCCGCCGAACTTGTGCACGACCGTCGAGGTGGCCGCGCGCAGCGGCGCGGAGGAGGCAGGCGATGCAGCGGCATCGGGTGAAGCGGCGACAGAAGACATGCTGACCTCGATTCGAGGCCCCGCGTCATTCAGGCTGAAGGAGATCCCCCGCAACCTGATCTGGTGCGGGGCCGTTGTTTTCGGAAATTACGCGAAGACGACGGGCCGCACCAGGCGAGTGGTGACGGTGGTAATGGTGGTGGTACCGGTGGCCAGGGCACCGCTGCGCATGCCGCCGATGAGGGCGGTGGAGCGAAGCGTGACGGTGGCGGCGGTAATGACCATGGACCAAGAAAACTACGCCGACCGGGTGCTTGTCAAGTGTTGCACCGCAAAAAGTCAAACGCGACGAACAGCAGACATCGTCGGCCAAAAAGTTGCGAATGTGACCATCCAGGCCGCGCAACGGAATCAGCCGGCGTGCTCGGCCACCGCGCGTGGCGGCCGGTGTGCATGCGCGCACAACAGCACCCCGGAGACCAGGCAGACGATCGCCAGCGATTCCATCGGGGTCGGCCAGCGCCGCTGCCAGCCGAATCCGTACAGCAGCGCGAACAGCGTCTCGAACACGATCATCTGCCCGGTCAGGGTCAGCGGCAGGTTGCGGCTGGCCCGGTTCCAACAGGCGTTGCCGAACACCGAGGCAACCACGGCCACGCCCGCGCTGATGACCCAGAACCACATCCAGTCGACTGGCGCGTGCGAGGGGCCTGGGACGACAAACGCGCTGGGCACCAGCAGCAGCGCCAGCGCACCGGTGGCCACGCCGGTCAACAAGGACCAGTCGTGGCCGGAAATGTCCGGGCGCCGCGCCAGCCAGCGGCTGTTGCCGATGGAGTACAGCGCCCACGAAAACAGCGCACCGAACGCGCACAGCAGGCCCAGCAGGCGCTGGTTGGCCGAGCCCTGCGCATGCTCGGACTGCAGCGCTTCGTATCCCACCATTGCCACGCCGAGCAGGCACAGCGCCAACGCCGGTGCCAACTGCCGCAGCGGCACCGCACCCTGCTCGCGCACGCCAACCAGCGTCACCACCACCGGAATCAGCCCCACGATCAGCGAGGCGGCCGCGCCACCAGCCCACTGCACGGCGCGCGCCAGCAACACGAAGTACACCAGGTTGCCGGCAAGGCTCAGCCACAGGAGACCGCGCCACTCGGCCATGCCGATGCGCTGGCGCAGCTCCCGCCAGCGCGGCGCCAGCAGCACCACGGCGATCAGGCCGTAGACCAGGTAGCGACCGGCAGAGAGTTGCACGGCACTGAAGTGGCTGAGCACCGCCGGGGCCAGGAACACCACGCCCCATAGCGCACCCGCGGCAATGCCATTGGCGATACCCACGCCCATCGAACGATTCATCAACACCTGCGCGCATGCAGCAGAAAGACGCGGCAGTGTAAGCGCGTGCAGGCGCGCGTTATTGACCCAGGCTACTACGCGGGCCGGTGGCGACGACGATACTCGGCCGGCGTCATCCCCCACTCCCTGCGCAGGGCGCGGGTCAGCGCGCTCTGCTCGGAATAGCCCGCGTGCTGGGCGATGTCGGCGATGGCGTTGTCGCTGTCGGCCAGGCGTGCGCGTGCCCAACGCAGGCGGCTGGCGCTGAGCCATGCCTGGGGGCTGAGTGCAAATGCCTCCCGGAACAGGGCATGCAGCCGGCTGGCGCTGACCCCCACCGCTGCCGCCATGCGTTCGACCGGCCAGGCCTCCCCGGGCGATCGCTCCACCCGCGCGCACACCGCCTGCAGCCGAGTGGCACTGCCGGACAGCGAAAACGCCTGCAACAGCGTGGGCAGTTCCCGTTGCACCGTAGCGGCATCCATCTGCGACCGGGCCGTTGCGCCGACGCGCTGCGCCATGGCCCGGACCGGTGCCGGCAACGCCAGCACCGGCTGCCGCCTGAGCCGGTCCAGCGTGTCGTCGTCGAACAACGCAGCGGGGCAATCCACGATCAGGAAGCGGTCATCCTCGCCCGCCGCCTGCGCATGGCCGGTCATGGGTGCCACGAACGCGCCCTGCAGCCGGTCCAACCGCGCGCCCCGCCCTTCCAGTTCGAACGCCAATTCGCCGCGCAACGGCACCACCCACTGCGCGAACGCATGCTGGTCCACGTTCGACGAAGGTCCATAGCGACGAATGTTGAAGGCAGGTGAAGACATCACAGAATGACCCGATCGGACCGTAGCGAGTCTGCGCGCGGTTGCCAAAAGCTGCAACGCGTCACGGCAAGGGCCGGTGGGAGGGGTGGTATAACGGCATGGCAGGTTCGCGCAATGCCGTCGCCCAGTACAGGGAGTACTCGATGCCGTTCATCACCTTAAGCCAGGCCCCGCACCTGTTGCCCGATGTCGCGCGTTGGTACTTCGACACCTGGGGGCATCGAACGCCCGGGGCGACCCTGGAAGACGAACAGCAGCGCCTTGAAGTGTTCCTGCACGACAACGAGCTGCCCATGCTGCTGATTGCGATGCAGGATGACGTGCCGGTGGCCGCTGCGCAGCTGAAGTTCCACGAGCGCACCGAACGGCCCGAGCGCCTGCACTGGCTGGGCGGCGTGTTCGTACACGAAGCGCATCGCGGACAGGACCTGGCCGCACGCCTGATAGAAACACTGATGGCGCGCGCGAAAGGCTACGGCGTACGTGAAGTGTTCCTGCAGACCGAACGCGACGACGGCGGCCTGTATGCCCGGCTGGGCTGGGAACCGCTGGAGCGGCAGACCCATCGCACCGGTGTGCCGGTGCGGGTCATGCGCAGGTTGCTGCCACTGACGGGCAAGCCGCCGGCGTGAACCTCAGCGGAAGCGCACCGGCTGCGGCGCTGGGCGATCGGCAAGCGAGCCCATGGTGAAGGTATAACCGGCTTTTTCCAGCAGCTCCCGCATGCGCAGCTCGGCCCGCTTCGGGTAGGCCAGCGAAGTGGGCGCGTGCAGCGCATAGGCGGTCGAGCGGCCGTCCGTATCGCGGGTCACCGACGACTGGTTCGTCTCGCACGCGTTGGACCAGAGGTCCTTGAGAACGCCAGGACCGATGGACTGGTTATTGCCAAGACGAAGCGTGAGCCAACGCATGTGTTCCATGAGCAATTCCGCCGGTAACTGTGATCGAGTATGCACCATATCCGACAGGGCCGTACGCGGGTGTGTGGAGTCGCTTCGACGGCCGATACGCAGACGCCCCGGCTGAACCGGGGCGTCTGCTTACGGGAGGGGCGACCGGGGTCGCCGCGACCGGTTAGTGCTTCATCGCGTGCTTGCGGTTACGCATCACGTCGTGGGTTTCCTGGACCAGCGGCAGCAGGCGGCTGACTTCCGCGCGGGCGGCCGGCGGGGTATCGCTGTCGGTCAGGGTGTCCTTGAACGCCTTCAGCAGGCGATCTTCGGATTCCTCGAGCTCGGCAACGTAGCCGTACTGGGTATCGCCCAGCGTGGCGCGGACCTTGCCGTAGAACTGCTGCATGGAGCCCACCACGGTGCCATGCTCGGCCGGCTTGGCGCCGGTGGCGGCAACGGTGCTGCTCAGCGAGGTGACAATCTGCGACTTGACGCCGGCAATCTTGGTAAACAGCGCGGACAGCTCAGCATCTTTTACCTTGTCGGCCGCTTCGGTGTAGAAGTCCTGGCCATCGCGGGCAATCTCGATGATGTCGTTGAGGGTATGCGCGGTCTTGGATTCGGTGCTCACTGATTTCTACTCCTGAAAGAATTTCGTGTTGACCCGTGTCGGGGTGAGTCCACTTTTCCGCAACTGCAATGAAGTCGGCGTGACCTTTGAGCGCTTGGAAAATGCGGCGTTAAGTGATGTCTGCATCATGGAAAGCCGGCGTCGTCGTGACGTGTTCGCACCGCGACGGCGAAATCACATCGACGTGCAACCCATCCTCGCCACAACAAAAAACGCCGCATTGAATGCGGCGTCTCAGCAACAAGCGTGTCATTCCTGGCGGGAAGGAACCGGTGCCTCCAGCGGCGGCTCCGCCGGTGGAGGATCGCCTTCGGGCGGCGCTTCGCTGGGTGGCTCAGTGACCGGCGGCTCGCGCAGAGGCGGCTCTTCCATCGGCGGCTCTGGCGCAGCAGGAGACGGCTCGGGCGCAGGCACCTGTGAAACCGGTTGCCACGGAAATTCGAGACGGTTGTCCAAGGTCGACATGGGGGTTCCTTCGGTGGCGTCGAAGCAACCGTGACACGTCGCTCGTCAATGGATGGCGAGGGGAGCGTGCAGGAAGTGTCCTGCAGAAGATGTTGGTGACCCCGGCCCGATTCGAACGGGCGACCTTCCCCTTAGGAGGGGGCGCCCCCCCTATATGCACCAAGGGATGCGCCCTTCCGTGTGCCAGAGCTGTGTCAAACCAGGCCAACTTCGCGCTGAAACGGGTCACTGCACAGTAGCTTGGGAAGTTCTTGGGGATTGCTTCACAATCAACTAGTTAACATCATCTCCGCCCCCCCAATCGCTCACTGAAGCGCTTGCTATTTCCCGGTGAATTCCTACGCGGGGAACTGATTGCGGAGCGGAATGGGGTGGGGTAGGCCCTAGCCTAGGGAGCCACCCGGATCACGGGAGGCCGAAGCCGTTCTCCAAATTCTGCTTCACCAAATACTTCACGATCAGCGTCGCGATTCCGCCAGACACCATCTTGAAGTCCCATGCAGGGCCTTTCGTTCCGAAGTCAATTCTCTCGCCGCCCCGGCTGTGGAGCTGGATAGACGATTTGCGCATCTCATAGGACGCAGGGTCGAGAGCTGCTCGCGCCGCCTCGTACTTGTCGACCAACTTCTGGATATCCTCATCCTTAAGAGCCCAACCCGCCTTGTGCGCGAACTTGTTCCTGATCTGATTCAGCGCGTTCGCCGCAAAGCACAGCTCCTTCGGGAACCCAAGCGCAGCCGCCAGAGCTACCTTCTGCGCAAAGCTCTGAGGGAGGGAATCGACAACCTCCCACATGTCGTCTGCAACATTCGCGTTGAGGAAAAGCTCAATGGTCTGCTCGACCTGAAGCTGCGCCCTCAGGACCGCACCGAGTACGTCTTCCGTCTCCAAGGCGGCTACCAAGTGCTCAAAGCCAGCCTGAGACTCAATGTCGATCCGCTTTGCCATCCATGCCTCCAAAGGTTGTGCCGAGACGGCACCTAAGCTCAGCGTGCCATGGCAGTCCCCTGCCCTGTCAAGGTCGCGGAAGATCAATAAAAACAATGACTAAGCCGATCTCCCGCGATTAAGTACGCTCTCGCGGAATCAATGGGTTAGCTGTGGCGCGGGGTCAGTTTGGGGCCACCGCTTGCCGGCGGCGCGGGCAACCCGCAGCCGGTGAATCTCCGCCCGTAGCCGCGCCTGGTGTCGGATGACCCAGAGACATCGGCCTGCGCATGCTCAAGCCCCACGAGCTTTACCGCGCGCAGGGCTTCCCGGCTGGCTACATCATCGATCGCACGGCCAACGGAACTCCCCTCAACACCAGCGCTGCGGTGCGCATGGTGGGTAAGCGTCAGCCCGCCGCCACTGCGGGCCCTTGCCGAGGCAAACCTTGACTTGGCATCCATTCCGCTGGCGATCGCGGCGTGATCGCGCATTTCATTCGCTCGCGACTCTCAATCGCACCCAGTCCGTGGCGATCGTCAACGCGGCGCGCTCTGCATCTACCCGTGTTGCGTGTCGAGCGGCAGTTTCGACCGTTTGCAGCTGCTCGCCGCCAGGGCCAGCGATGCGTACGAAACCCTGCCAGTGCGTCCCGCAGGTCCGGGAGAACACCGACAGCTCATAGCCCTCCACGTTATTCCTCAACGGCATCAGCCAACCCCGTACGCAAGGTTGGCGGATTGTCCCACCTAACTTCGAAACCGTCTCGCTGTTTTTTCCTGCAGCAACACAAGCGCCCTGCCGATCGGAACCCCTTATGACCCCGCGACACATCAGCCACCCTGAGGGCCTGCCCAAGTGCGCAGCCGGCCACAGCGCGCGCCACATTCAAGATCTGCTAGGCCTCGCCGCCGGCGGCGGCCACCTGGTCGAATGCCGCTGCCGGGCTACCAGCAAGCACGCGGAGCCGGAGGCCGCCCTTGCCGCATGGCGGCGAATCAACCGGACACTCCGTGGCACCCGGAAGGTGCTGCCCGCGATCGCGGTGCCTTCGCAGGACAACGTGGTGCAGCTCGATTTCGGCTTGGCCTCGCCCACGCCGCCCTGGCAGCGCATTGCAGAAGGTGCCCATGGGCGCCGCTGAAAAACTCGACCTGTCCGGCAAGGACTGGCTGACGGTCGAGGAAGCCGCCCACTATTGCGGCGTCTCCAACAGCCAGTGCCGCAAGAACGCCCTGAACTACGGCCTCACACCCCGGCGCTTCATGGGAATGCGGTTGTATGAGAAGGCGGCGCTCTACGCCGCGATCCAAGGTGCTGAAGAATGGCAAAGGTTCGACTCTACTGGCGTGGCAGCAAGGCCTACCTCGACTGGGTAGAGCTTGATGTAAATCCGGCGGCATCAATGAAAGCACCCCGCGGGGTGCGGAGCGTCGCTGTCAGATTCTACGACCGAGCGCGATGCGCCGGCTATACCGAGCCAATCCAGCGCGCGCGCCATTGTGGTTGTTCCTGGCTCACACCGGCCTGCGCCGTGGCGAGATCATCGGCTTGGAGAAGAGCTCAGTGGTGGCCGGCCGTCTACTGGTCTAGAGCGACCCCGACGAGACTGGAGCAGGACGCACAAAGTCTGGGAAGTGGCGAGAGGTTCCGCTTAACCGCTATGCCAGGTGGGCGTTGCGCCGCCTGCCGGATCCACTGGTGGCGGTACACAAAGACAATGTGTCGGACTGGTTCAAGAAGGATTCCGAGCTGGCAGGAGTCGGCGGACACCTGCACCGGCTTCGCCACACCTTCTGCGCGCACATGGTCATGGCTGGTATTCCACTACGGCGGGTACAGCTACTGCTGGCCATGCCGACTGCGCTAATACTGAAAAATACTATACACATCTCACACCTGAGGGCGACGATGACGCTGTTGCCAAGCCGCGGTTCTAAGTTTCATCGATATGAGGCGAGGGAGCGGCGAATCGTGACATCTCGGTGTCCCACAGTACTTAGCATGCGACGAATCGCCAACTCGCTTACGTTTGCACGCGGGCCTATCACTATCTCCTTAATCGCTCCGGCCGGCAGCGGAATGTCTAGACAGCAAACTGGGACAGAACCCTTCATGCGAAACCCTAACGAAGCATCGCGCCCCGAGACCCAGGCATCCTCTTCCGCTGAGCTAGAAAACAGAGACACCACATCTCCCGCCTCTCGATCAACTTTCAAAATGTGCACCAAGCGCACCTCTGACTCTTCCTCGAATGCAGGACTCTTAAAGGACGCCAGATCGTAAGTAGCATGGTGAACTTTCCGCGCAATCTTGGAAACCTGGCGCGCGATCAACCGATCCGAGTCGGTCGCATCATCTGGGTGTTCCTCGGTGGCGACTTCATAGAGGGGACCAGGATCGTAGTCAGCATCCCCAAGCCTAGAGTAGTCGGCTTCGATCGAATCAAGGAATTCATCAATTAGCTGATCCTGCCTGTCGACTGAATAACAGACCTCCAATAAATTGATTGGAAGGTCAGTTAGACACTCCGGGTCAAACCCCACTGCAAAGCCGGACCCGTTGTCCGCATAGGCGCGCCACTGACTAAGCACATCCCACTTGGTGGAAAAGCAAGTCGCGACGCACATCGAATCAAACTTAACGTCTGCTCGTACAGAGGCGACTTTTTCGGCGAGCACTTGTGGTAACCCGGCATGACCCTCGATCAGGCGGTCCAAAGCTTCCAACCCCCAATCCATCTCCATTGAGTCGTTCATTTCCCTAATGTCGGAAAGTCGAAGGGTGCTATTGCTAAGGATCGCGTGCAAGGTTGATGGGCTGCAATAGTGATAGAGCAGCGCCCCTGCGGTTGGCACGTAGCGAACGTCGCTTAGCATCCTGCCTGCTTCCTCAATGTTGAAAAACTAGCTGTGCCAACTGTGCCAAATCATGCCGTAAAAGGGCAGAAATATGGCATTGAGCCACAGGTGCCGTCGCCTTAACTCATTGATTTATGGTGACCCCGGCCCGATTCGAACGGGCGACCTTCCCCTTAGGAGGGGGACGCTCTATCCAGCTGAGCTACGGGGCCATGTGCGGGCCAGGCGAGCGTGCCTGGCCGCAGGCTGCGCGCACATTGCGTGCGTGCAGCGGTGAAGGATACCCACATTCAGCGGCAGGACCAAGGCCGATGGCGCCGCGCGGGTACGCCCGGGTCAGCGGATTTCCAGCTCCGCGAAGCCCTTGACCAGCTCGTCCACGGCCTTGATCTGGGCCAGGAACGGTTCCAGCGCGCTCAGCGGCAGCGCGCTGGGGCCGTCGCAACGGGCATGGTCCGGGTCGCGGTGCGCTTCCAGGAACAGGCCGGCCAGGCCCAGTGCCATGCCCGAACGGGCCAGTTCGGCCACCTGGCGGCGGCGGCCACCGGAGGCTTCGCTGCCGGCATCGCGGCGCTGCAGGCTGTGGGTGACGTCGAAGATCGCCGGCAGCCCCCCGGTGGATTCAATCATTTCGCGGAAGCCGAGCATGTCCACGACCAGGTTGTCGTAGCCGAACTGCGAACCGCGTTCGCACAGGATGATGTTCTCGTTGCCGGCTTCGCGGATCTTGGACACGATGTGCTTGATCTGCGTGGGGCTGAGGAACTGCGGCTTCTTGATGTTCACGGCACGGCCGGTCTGGGCGATGGCCACCACCAGGTCGGTCTGGCGGGCCAGGAACGCCGGAATCTGCAGCACGTCGACCACTTCGGCCACCGGGGCGGCCTGGGCCACTTCATGCACGTCGGTGATCACCGGCACGCCGAGCTGGCGCTTCACTTCCTCGAAGATGCGCAGCCCTTCGTCCAGGCCCACGCCACGGTAGGAATGGATCGAAGAGCGGTTGGCCTTGTCGAACGAGGCCTTGAACACGTACGGGATGCCCAGCTTGGCCGTGACCTTGGTGAAGTGTTCGGCCGCGTGCAGGGTCGAATCGAGGTCTTCGAGCACATTCAGGCCGCCAAACAGCACGAACGGGAGACGGTTCCCGACGACCACGCCTTCTGCAACGGTAACGTTCATTCAGATTCCTGGGGGGCGAACAATGGTGTCCATTCTAGCGGTCGCCGCGACC
This sequence comes from Stenotrophomonas sp. CCNWLW57, assembly GCF_037203925.1. Lineage (NCBI taxonomy): Bacteria > Pseudomonadati > Pseudomonadota > Gammaproteobacteria > Lysobacterales > Lysobacteraceae > Stenotrophomonas > Stenotrophomonas sp. CCNWLW57. The sequence continues at coordinate 181,943 of NZ_JBBCBJ010000005.1, read as the reverse complement.
GGGCGGGCGGCGCCGTGTGGCGCTGCGGCAATGCCGGCGGGACGCTCCTGATAGAATGGCGGGTCTGCACGCCGCACCCCCACCCTGCCAGCGGCTGCGCCCTTTTCGATCCGCAACAGGAGTTTGCATGTCCTCTGACCTGCTCAAGGCGCTCGGCCTCGACGCGACCAACGCTGGCACCTACCTCGGCAACGGCGAGTGGTCCTCGGCCACCAGCGCGGGCGTGATCACCTCGGTCAACCCGACCACCGGCGAGGCCATCGCCCAGGTGCACGCCACCACCGACGCCGACTACGAAACCATCGTGGCCCGTGCCCAGGAAGCCTTCAAGGTGTGGCGCACCACCCCGGCCCCGCGCCGTGGCGAAGCCGTGCGCCTGTGCGGCGAAGCACTGCGCGCCAACAAGGATGCGCTGGGTTCGCTGGTTGCGCTGGAAATGGGCAAGAGCAAGCCGGAAGGCGACGGCGAAGTGCAGGAGATGATCGACATCGCCGACTTCGCCGTAGGCCAGAGCCGCATGCTGTACGGCTACACCATGCATTCCGAGCGCCCCGGCCACCGCATGTACGAGCAGTACCAGCCGCTGGGCCTGGTCGGCATCATCAGCGCGTTCAACTTCCCGGTCGCCGTGTGGGCATGGAACTCGTTCCTGGCCGCGATCTGCGGTGATGTGTGCCTGTGGAAGCCGTCCAACAAGACGCCGCTGACCGCCATCGCGTCCATGCGCATCTGCAACGAAGCACTGCGTGGCGCCGGCTTCCCGGACATCTTCTTCCTGGTCAACGACGCCGGCACCGAGCTGTCGCAGAAGCTGGTGGCCGACAAGCGCGTGCCGCTGATCAGCTTCACCGGTTCGACCCAGGTCGGCCGCCAGGTCGCCGAAAAGGTTGCCCACCGCCTGGGCCGCTGCCTGCTGGAACTGGGCGGCAACAACGCCATCATCCTGGATGAGAGCGCGGACCTGAAGCTGGCCATCCCGGGCATCGTATTCGGTGCGGTCGGCACTGCTGGCCAGCGCTGCACCACCACGCGCCGCCTGATCGTGCATGAATCGATCTACGACAACGTGCTGGCCACGCTGGTCAAGGCGTACAAGCAGGTGGAGGGCAAGATCGGCGATCCGACCGATGCGGCCAACCTGATGGGCCCGCTCAACAGCGACAGCGCCGTGCAGCAGTTCCTGGCCTCGATCGAAAAGGCCAAGGCCAGCGGCGGCACCATCGAAACCGGCGGTACCCGCATCGACCGCGCCGGCAACTTCGTGCTGCCGGCCATTGTCACCGGGCTGAAGAACAGCGACGAAGTGGTGCAGCACGAAACCTTCGCGCCGATCCTGTACGTGATGAAGTACAGCACCCTGGACGAAGCCATCGACATGCAGAACGGCGTGCCGCAGGGCCTGTCCTCGTCGATCTTCACCCAGAACCTGAAGGTGGCCGAGCGTTTCCTGTCGGCAGCCGGTTCGGACTGCGGCATCGCCAACGTCAACATCGGCACCTCCGGTGCGGAAATCGGCGGCGCGTTCGGCGGCGAGAAGGACACCGGCGGTGGCCGTGAGTCCGGTTCGGATGCATGGAAGGTCTACATGCGCCGCCAGACCAACACCATCAACTACTCCGATTCGCTGCCGCTGGCCCAGGGCATCAAGTTCGACCTGTGATGGTTGAACGCCCCAGCCTGGATTACACCGGCCGCCGCGTACTGGTGGCCGGTGGCAGCAAAGGCATCGGCCGCGCGATGGCGCTGGCCTTTGCCGCCGCCGGTGCCCGTGTCTCGGTGTGCGCCCGCGGCGAACCCGGCCTGGCCGCACTGCGCGATGACGCCGCTGCCCAAGGACTGTCGCTGCACACCGCGGTTGCCGATCTTTCGCGCCTGGCCGATATCGAGCACTGGCTGGCCAGTGCCGCCGATGCCCTCGGCGGTATCGATGTGCTGATCAACAACGCCACCGGCTACGGCATGACCGACGATGAAGCCGGCTGGGAAGCCAGCCTCGGCGTCGACCTGATGTCGGCGGTGCGTGCCTCCCGCCTCGCCCTGCCCTGGCTGAAGCAGTCGGCCGAGGCCTGCATCCTCAACCTGGCCTCGATCGCCGCCCAGCAGCCGCGCCCCGGCGCCGCCCCGTATGGCGCCGCCAAGGCCGCACTGATGCACTACACCACCTCGCAGGCGCTGGCGCTGGCCCCGCACCGGATCCGGGTGAACGCCATTGCCCCGGGCTCGATCGAGTTCGAGGACGGGCTGTGGGCACGCCGGCGCGAGCTGGACCCCGACCTCTACCACGGCACCCTGGCCAGGATCCCGTTCGGGCGCTTCGGGCAGCCGCAGGAAATCGCCGATGCCGCCCTGTTCCTGTGCTCGCCGATGGCGCGCTGGATCACCGGGCATACCTTGAATGTCGATGGCGGCCAGGTCCTGATGGGATAAACCCGTCGCTGGCCCTATGATTCCCTTGTCCCACCTTCCCCCAGGAGCCGCATGAGCCTCCCGCCCCGCCAAACCAGCGCCATGGCCCTGATCAGCCTGATCGCCGGCATCCTCGGCTGGACCGCCCTTCCCTTCCTGGGCAGCGTGGTCGCCATCGTCACCGGGCACATGGCCCGCGCCGAAATCCGCCGCCGCCCGCTGGAAGTGGAAGGCGACGGCCTGGCCTTGGCCGGGCTGATCATGGGCTGGGTGGTGGTGATCGGCAGCCTGTTGGCGCTGCTGGCCATCGTGCTGTTCTTCGGCGGGCTGGCCTGGTTCGTTTCCCTGCAATCGTGAGGTGCCCATGAGCGGATCGGACGCAACCGGACGTTTCAGCAACCGCGTGGCGGATTACGTCCGCTACCGTCCCGACTACCCACCGGCGCTGCTGGACTGGGTGCATGGCGAGATGGGCGTGCCCACCGAAACCCTGGTCGCCGACATCGGCGCCGGCACCGGCATCTCCACACGCCTGTTCCTGGCCACCGGGCATCCGGTGATCGCGGTGGAACCCAACGCGCCGATGCGCGAGGCGGCCGGGAAGCTGCTGGCCGCCGAGTACCTGCGCCTGAAGCTGGTGGACGGCACCGCCGAAGCCACCACGCTGGCCGACGACAGCGTCGGCCTGGTCGCAGCGGCGCAGGCCTTCCACTGGTTCGACACCGATGCGGTGCGCACGGAATGGAAGCGCATCCTGCACCCGCAGGGCGTTGCGCTGGTGTTCTGGAACTCGCGCCTGCTTGACGCCTCGCCGTTCCTGGTCGGCTACGAACAGCTGCTGCTGGAGTTCGGCACCGATTACACCCAGGTGGCCGAGCGCTACCAGGACGACGATGCCATGCGCGCGTGGTTCGGCGCGGGCCTGCGCGGCACCGCCCGCTTCCCGAACGCGCAGTACATGGATGCCGACGGCCTGCGCGGTCGCCTGCTGTCGTCGTCCTATGCCCCGCCGCCGGGCCACCCCCGCCACGCCCCCATGCTGGAGGCGCTGCAGCAGCTGTTCGATGCGCACGCGGTCGATGGCAGAATCGCTTTTGAATACCAAACCCGTGCCTTCATCGGCACGCTGGACTGACTGGACGCCATGTACTCGCTTGCCCGACCCTTCCTGTTTTCCCTGGACGCCGAACGCGCCCATGGCCTGGGCCTGAGTGCGCTGGACCTCGCCTACCGTACCGGCACCACGCCGCTGCTGGCACGCCGTCCGGCCCCCTTGCCGACCAATGTGTTCGGGCTGAGCTTCCCCAACCCGGTCGGCCTGGGCGCCGGCCTGGACAAGAACGGCGAACACATCGACGCGCTGTTCGCGCTGGGCTTCGGGTTCGTGGAAATCGGCACCATCACGCCGCGACCGCAGGAAGGCAATCCCAAGCCGCGCCTGTTCCGGCTGCCCGCCCACCAGGCGATCATCAACCGCATGGGTTTCAACAACCTCGGCGTGGATGCACTGGTGCGCAATGTTGAACGCGCGCAGCGCCGCAGCGGCCTGCTTGGCATCAACATCGGCAAGAACAAGGACACTCCCAACGAGCAGGCGTTCGACGATTACCAGCACTGCCTGCAGAAGGTGTACCCGCTGGCCGATTACATCACCGTCAACATCTCCTCGCCCAACACCGCCGGCCTGCGTGAACTGCAGGAAGAAACCGCGCTGCGCCAGCTGGTCTCGCAGCTGCGCGAAAGCCAGGAAGCGCTGGCGGCCAAGCATGGCAAGCGCGTTCCGATGCTGGTCAAGGTCGCCCCGGACCTGAGCGACCGCGACATCGATGCCGCAGCGCGCGTGCTGGGCGAATTGAAGGTGGACGGAGTGATCGCCACCAACACCACCATTGACCGCAGTTCGGTTGCCGCCGACCGGCATGCCAGCGAAGCCGGCGGCCTGTCCGGCGCGCCGCTGCTGGGCCAGTCCACCCTGGTGCTGCGCCGCCTGCGCGCGCGGCTGCCCGAATCCACCCCGTTGATCGGCGTCGGCGGCATCCTGTCCGGTGCCGATGCCGTGGCCAAGATGGCTGCTGGCGCCGCGCTGGTGCAGTGCTACAGCGGCCTGATCTTCCGCGGCCCGGCGCTGGTGCACGACTGCGTGGAGGCGATCCGCCGACGCCGCGAAGCACCGAGCCGTGGCGCGGTGGCCCCCCTATGAGTACTGCAATGCCTGCCTGGTCACTGACCGAAAACGCCTCACTGAAGGCCCTCAACACCTTCCACGTCGACGCGGTTGCCGAACAGCTGCTGGAGCTGCACGACGCGGCCCTGCTGCCCGATGTGCTGGCCCTGCCCCAGGTCGCCGGCCACCCGCTGCTGGTACTGGGCAGCGGCAGCAACGTGCTGATCGCCGACGACGTGCCCGGCACTGTACTGGTATTCGCCAACCGCTCGATCGAAGTGCTGGAACACCGCGCCGACCACACCGTGGTGCGTGCCGGCGCCGGCGTGAACTGGCATGGGCTGGTGATGTGGTCGCTGCAGAACGGCCTGTCCGGGCTGGAGAACCTGGCACTGATTCCCGGCACGGCCGGTGCGGCCCCGATCCAGAACATCGGCGCCTATGGCGTGCAGGTTGATGAGTTCATCCAGGCGGTGGAAGCCTGGGACCGCCAGAACAACGAATGGGTGCGGCTGGACGCCGACGCGTGCGCCTTCAGTTACCGCGACAGCGTCTTCAAGCACGATGCGGACCGCTACCTGATCAGCGCCATCGAACTGCGCCTGCCCCTGTTGCATGACCTGCGCCTGGGCTATGCAGGCATTGCCGAGGAAATGCAGGCGATGGGCGTGGAGCTGCCGGTGGCCGCCGACGTGGCCAATGCGGTGATCGCCATCCGCCGGCGCAAGCTGCCCGACCCGGATGTGCTGGGCAATGCCGGCAGCTTCTTCAAGAACCCGGTACTGCCGCTGGAACAGGTGGAGGTGCTGCTGCAGCACTTCCCCGGCCTGCCGGTGTACCCGGCCGACCAGGACGACCGGCGCAAGCTCTCGGCCGCCTGGATGATCGAAGCCTGCGGCTGGAAAGGCTTCCGCGAAGGCGATGCCGGCGTGGCGCCCCAGCATGCCCTGGTGCTGGTCAACCACGGCAACGCCACCGGTGCCGAACTGCTCGCGCTGGCGCGGCGCATTTCCGCCTCGGTGCTGGAGAAATTCGGCGTTCCCATCGAACCGGAGCCGCGCCTGATCGGCGCGCAGTGGTGACCGTCCAGCTTGCCCTTCCCGCGCCGACACCGATGCGTGCGGCGCTGCTGATGCTGGGCAGTACCCTGGCCTTCGGGTTGATGGCCGTGGCGATCCGCTATGCCACCCGCTACGTGCCCACCCAGGAAGTGGCGTTCTTCCGCAACGCGTTCGGCCTGCTGGCGCTGCTGCCGTTCCTGTTGCGCCCGGGCAGCTCGCCGTTCCGCACGACACAGTTGCCCCGCTATTTCGTGCGCAGCCTGATCGGGCTGGCCTCGATGCTCTGTGCGTTCTGGGCCATCGGCCACCTGCCGATGTCGCAGGCGATCTCGCTGTCGTACTCCACGCCCCTGTTCGTCACCATCGCAGCCGTGCTGTTCCTTGGCGAGAAGGTACGCGCGCGCCGTTGGGCGGCCGTGGTCTGTGGCTTCATCGGGGTCCTGATCATCGTTCGCCCCGGCGCCGCCACCTTCAGCCCGGGCGTGCTGGTGGCGGTGCTGGCCGCCGTGCTCAGTTCGCTGGTTGCCATCCAGATCAAGCAGCTGACCCGCGTGGACGGGGCCGATACCGTGGTGTTCTACACCTACGTGTTCTGGGTTCCGCTGTCGCTGGTGCCTGCCCTGTTCGGCTGGGTCTGGCCCAGCGGCGTTGCGTGGGCCTGGCTGGCCGCTACCGGCGTGCTGGGCACGTTGGGCCAGCTGTTGTGGACCCGCGCGTTGCGGTTGGGCGAAGTCTCGGCGCTGACCCCGATCAGCTTCATGCAGCTGCCGCTGGTCAGCCTGCTGGGCTGGCTGCTGTTCAATGAAACGCTGGACCGCTGGACCGTCATCGGGGCGGGCATCATTCTTGCCGCAAATGCCTACATCGCGCACCGCGAGGCGGTACTGGTGCGGCGCGCGGCATCCGAAGCCGCTACGGCCGGCGCCAAGCCGGGCGAGTAAGCACGGTCGACGCCCCGCGCTACGCCACGGCAGCCCAACTGCGGGCAGCCGCATCGATCACGTTGCCCGGCGCGAACTGCTCCTCCATGAAACGCAACGCCTGGCGGCGCTGGCTGGGCGGACGCGAGGCCGCACCCGGCTCGAGCAGCAGGTCGTGGAACTCCTGCAGGTCGTGCAGGATCCGCCAGTGGCGGTAGTACGCCAGCCGGACCGGATCCAACGCCACGGCGCCATAGCCTTCGCGGAACCGCGGCGGATCATCGCGTCCCCAGCGACCGCCCACGCCTGCGCCGACGAACATCAGGTCGCGCTCACGTGGCGCCAGCACCATGTCGTCCCAGTCGATCAGGTGCAGCCCGCCATCGGCGCGCAGCAACAGGTTGCCGGCGTGCAGGTCGCCATGGCACAACCCCCGTGACCAGCGCTGCCCGGCAAGGCGCTCACGCAGCGCCATGCAGTGCTGCCAAACCTCGACCACCCGCGCCTGCCGCTGCCGCCAGACCCGTCGGTATTCCTCCGCCAGGGCATCGGGAATGGGCCAACGCTCATCACCGCGCTGCAGCCACGACCCCACCCGCTCCACCGCCGTGTCATCGTCGAACCCCGGTTGCGCAAGACCGGACGCCAACCGGGCCGGCAACGCGGTGTCATGCACCTGGCGCAACACCTGGCCCAGCCGGTGCCACTGCGCCTGCGACAGGGCCACTTCGAACCCCGACTCGCCCTCCACATAGGCAAACAGCGTCCACTGCAGGCCCTCGGCGTACGTGGCCGGGGCACCATCAAGCGCGGGCTGCGGGTCCACCACCTCGTCCAGGCCGAGCGCGCAGCGCAAATGCTGCATGACCTCCCACACGGCATCGGCCACGGCATAGCGGCGGCACTTCAACCACCAGCGCGTGCCGTCTTCGGAGGTCACCTGGTATACCGTGGCGCCCGCATCGGCACCCGCCGGCCGCTGCATGACGTGGCTGACCTGCAGGCCGTAGGCCTGGGCCAGCACGGCGCCGATCTGCGACGAAGACAAATCCTGTGGATGCAGCATCAACTCCGCCGTGGCGCACGAACATCGCACCACTATCCCAGAATCGCGTCGATACACACAGGGAAATGCGTCACGAAGAGACGTAATCTCTCATTCGTTATATTGATACGGGAGTCATACCGCCGCGCCCGCCGCAAGCGCCTGCAGTTCGCGCTGCAGCAGTGCCTGCACTTCTTCACGCTGGAACTGGGTAACGAACACCGGCACCGCAAACACGTAGGGCAACCCATCGGCGTCACGGCGAACCACATACGCCAGCTGCAACCGTGCCAGGGCGTGGCGGACCTGCTCCGGATCGACCCGCGCACCCGCCGCATCGAATGCAGCCAATAGTTCCACCAGGGTGATGCCACGCTCGCCGCTGCCGACCAGCTGCGCACCGGCGACCTGGTACACCACGATGCGGTCGATACGGCACGCCAGGGGATCGGGACTCAGCCGCGCCCAGCCGGCCAATGCATCGAACATCGGCTCGCTCACCAGCGCCGCGTGTACCTGCGTTGCATCCAGTACGCGCTGGCCACGGTCCAGCTGGCCAAGCAGCTGCTGGCAGGCAATGGCGACCAGGTTGGCGCGGCGACCACACGCCGCCACCAGCCGCTGCGGCAGGTCCGGGCTGGCGAAGTGCACGCCCAGGCGCGCCATCGGTTCGGTCGCCAAGGCCACGCAGGCGTCCTGTTCCAGCCCACCGATATGGATCACTTCGCCGAAGTTGCGCAACGGCGAGGCGAAATCCAGGGTGACCGCTTCGTACAGGTCCCAGAACCCGGCCAGCATGAAGTGGCAGCGTCCCTCTTCGCTCAGCGCGCGCAGCGCCGCCAGCTGCGGGTAGCCCTGTGCCGCTTCCGCGCGCAGGAACAGGTCGGTCTCGTCGATCAGCAGCAGCAGGCCGCGCCCCGCCGCCCGCGCGGACAACTCGGCGACCAGCGCATCGATCCCGGTGTCCTCGGCCAGACCCAGTTCCAGCGCCAGCCGCATTGTCAGCCGATGATCGCGCAGCGACAGGTACACACAGTGCACGCGCGGGTGGCCGACAAAGCGCCGCTCGATGGCCTTCATCAAACTGGTCTTGCCCAGCTGCCGACCGCCCACCAACAGGTAGTTGCCGGGCTCGCGGTTGAGCACGCGCGCCAGCAGCGACTCGCGTCCAAAGAAGGCCGCCGGACGGGTGATGCCGCCGTGGGTCTGGTAGGGCGAGATGCGGGTCACCCGGAGCTGCCGCGCCAGCAGCCCGACCAGCGCGTCCAGCGCGCCCGGCTGCAGCAGCCAGCGGGTCTGGGCGGCCTGGCCAAGGCACACGCACAGGTTGGCCGGATCCTCGGCGTAGGCAGCCAGTTCGGCCTCGACCGCCAGCGATGGGCTCACCACCAGCACCACGTCCTGCCCGTTGGGCATGGCGCGCAACTGCTGCACGATGGCATCGGCCGCCAACGCCGGATCGGGCTGGTACAGCCACAGCCGTTCCAGGGCCAACGGCAGCTTGTCCGGCAGGGTCCATTCGCGCACCAGGCCGGTGAGCGCCCAACCCGTTGCCGGCGCATCGATCGCACCGATGCGCGCGGCCAGCTGCAACGCGCGTGTGGTTGGGGTGGCCTGCAGGTGGCGCAGCGCATCGCGCCAGCGCACCGTGGCGATCCCGGCACCGGCGAGGACCCGATCTTTGAGCCGCAGCCATCCCAGCTGGCGGTCGATGGCGGGCAATGCCTGCAACGGCTGGGCAAGCAGCCGTTGTGGCTCGCGCACGATGTCGGCCACCGCCGGTCGCACCCAGTACCAGAGCATGCCAAGCCCGGCCAGGCCCAGCACCGACAGCCCCAGCACCACCGACAGCCACTGCACGATGCCCCACGGTACCTGCGCCCGGCAGTTGGCCGGTAGCCAGCGGGACGGTGGCGCAGGATCGCCAGGGCGGCAACGCCAGTACTGGGTGCGCGGCTCCAGCGTCTGCTCGATCACCGCACCGCGCAGTCCGCTGTTGGCCGGGAAGCGGTCGGTGAAGCGCAGGCGCAGCACGAACGGCTGCGGCAGTTCGGCAACCACCAGCGTTTCTTCCGGATCATGCACGCCCGGCACGTGTACCTGCTGCGGCCAGGTTTCATGCTGCAGCCAGTACGACAACGCCTCTTCGCGCAGGAACATCATGTCGATGTTCGCCCGCTGCATGAGCATCATGCTTTCGCCGTCGCGCTGCATGCGCAGCAGCTGCACCGGGTTGAGCCAGGGCACGAACAGGTAGCTGCCGACGAACCACGTCAGGCCGGCCACCAGCAGCAGCCACCACCAGCGCAGTACCGGCTGCCGGCGCGGTGGCCTGCTCATGCGGTCTGCACCTGCATGCCATCGATCACCTGCCGCACGGCGCGGCGGATCGCCTCGCAGCGCCATTCCAGGCAGTGCCCCTGCGGTTGCGGGCGCGCGGTCAGCAGGTTGTTCCAGTACAGATGGCGAAGCAGCGGATCAGCCAGGTACGGCCGGGCCGGTGCCACCACCGGCTGTGCCAGCCAGCCCTGCACGGCGGCACGCGCCGCGTCATCCCGCAACAGCGGTACCAGCCCTTCCCACAGGCGCGGATGGCTGGACAGCGTATCGGTGACCGCCTCATCGTCGAGAGTGGTGTCAACGAGCAACGTCAACGCCGCCTGCGCCAACAGCGGATGCCCGCCGGACAACCGCAGCGCGCGCGACAGCGTGTCATCGCCAATGCCAGGGGCACTGCGCCGCATGTCCTCGATTCCCAGCTCCGGCCAGCTCTCGCTGGCCGCGATGTTGAGCAGCGAAAGATCGCCGCCCTGGTACTTCAGGTCGGCCAGCGCGGCCCCGCCACAGATCAGCAGGTGCAGCTTGCCGCTGTACATTTCGCTGAGGCTGCGCAGGATGCCGGCCAGCACGTCGCGCGGCCCGGACTCCCCCTGCTCGAACCGGCTCACCAGGCAGAACAGCGCACCGGGCTGCTGCAGCCGACGCGCCAGCGCCATCTCGAAACTGGCATCCGAGCCCACGCCGTCCAGCCCGCACTGCGCGGCCAGCAAGGCAAAGTAGTCCTGGTCGCCCTCGCCGGAGCGGAACGGCGGCTGCAGGTGCAGCACGCGCTCCTGCCCATAGCGTGTGGCTGCTTCAGCGAGAATCGCCGCGCGCTCCGGGGGCTGCCCCCAATGGGCCTGGGTCAACAGCAGGCTCACCGGATACGGGCGCAGCAACTGCAGCCGGTCGAACAACCGGGTGACGGTGGGCGGCACTGAAACGGCGGGATCGGCCTGCTCTTCCCGTGCCGAGACCGGCTCCACCGGGAATTCCGGCTCGAACCCCACCGACTGCAGCAATGCATTGCATTCGGTTTCGGTCAGGCGCAGGTAATTGGCGCAGGCCAGTACCCGGTCGCGGTGCCGGCGGCTGGGCCGCGAGGTGCCGGCCCGCCAGTTGTTGACCGCCTCGCGGCTGATGCCGATCTCGGCGGCCACGCCGCCGGCACTGGCCCGGATCCGCCGCATGTGTCGAGACAGCAGGTCCGCGAACTCAGGGGCAGGCATGGGAAACGACCAGAACGGAAGAGAGTCGCACACCCTACCGTGACCGTATGGACTGTCAACCATGCCTGCGCTCCCCTGCCTGCCGCCGGCTCAGACCGCAGGAAGCGCAGGGGCCTGGCGCACGAACAGCTTGCGCGTCACCAGCAGGTGCACCACGAAGGCCAGGATCGCCAGCATGCCCAGCGCCACGATCACCCGGCCCAGTACCGAACCCAGCCCTTTCTGGCCTTCGAGCCGATCAAGCCGGTCGAACTGCGCGGGGTTGCTGCGTGCGTAAGCCACGTCGACCTGCGGCGCTTCGCCCAGGTACGGCGTGGCGTTGTCCTCGGAGGTGGAGAAGTGGCCGGTGTACTGAACGCCATCAACGCTGAAGTCGTAGCGGAAGTGGTACTGGTAGGACACCCGCCCCTTGCGGCGCTTTTCCTCGATGTGGTCGACCTGTACCGGTGCCTGCACGGTCACCGCATCCTTGAGGATGGCTTCGGCCTGGCGGTGTCCGCTCAGGGCCGACCAGGCAAAGAACACTGCAAGGAAGGCGTAGCCGATGCTGCACAGCCACCGCGAAACGCGGGACAGGCGGGCGTGCGAGGTGTCTGAAACTGGAATGCTGATCATCTGGTTTTCCCCTTGATGGTTCGACTGCGTCGACAGCCGGGTGGCTGTGACTTCGTGAACCAGTCTGGGGAAAGCGCGGCCATGCATGAACCAGCAGCCCGTCAAGTCGCGGCCTGCACCACTTGACGATTCGTCAAGGCAGGCAGGCGCTCAGTTCGCTCCGGCAGGATTCGACCGGGAAAGCCGCATCCCTTCCTTGGCGACATTCACTTCAAGCGCTGCCCGGGCAACCTCCACAAGGCCTTCGGTCAACGCATAGCCACCGCGTGCCTGCAGCCAGGCAAGGACATCGGCCAGGTGCCAGATCGAGGTGCTGCCGTCGTGTACGGGGAGGGGAAAACTGTCTGGATGGGACAGCATCAGTTTCCGCATGTTCTGCCGCGACACCCCGACCAGGGCAGCGACGTCGGTGAGGCCGACCAGATCGGGCGTCACCTCGATCAGGGTCGCGCCTGGCAGGGCACGCCGCACATCGTCAAGCGCACTGCGCACCGCAGCGTCAGCATTCCCGGCCTCACGCGTGAACTCCAGCGCGATGCGGCCTGGCAATCCGGTGCCGACCAGGGCGTCATCGCACCCCTGCTCCCCGAGCTGTTCAACCAGCGCCTGCAGGTCGCCATGGGCGTCTGGCAACTGGTATTTCAGGGTGAAGATGTACTCCATGATCCTGCTCCTCGGACATTGATCACCTGCGTTTCGCGCAGTTGTTTACGACGCGACGCAATGCTTCTGCGTGGTTGCCTGGATTTTTCGGCGTACTCCAGATGCTGGAAATGCAGAATTCACCACAGCGGCAGTCCTTGTCGTTGAAGGGGCAGTAGATGCGCCCCCATGCATGGCTCCCGCCAACTACTACCCGCCAACCCATCAGTTCGGCGTGCGCGATGGCAGCTTCTACTTCCCGCTTTGGATGCTTCGGTCTTGCCATCGGACGGCTCCAGTGTGGTGGTGCGGGCAACAGTTGTCAACTGACAACCATTACCCTCTTCCGTGAACAGGTGTCCTGATCGTGCTTTGCTGGTCGGCCTCCTTCCACCGCCATGTGAAGAATGTGTGGAGTACCGCACCTTTACGCGGGTCCCGATATTGCATCGCGTCGTGTAACCGATTACAGCGCCTGATAGCGTTGGCGCTGCCTCATTGGCGAGGCATATCAGGCAAGGACCTTTTGATGGGTTTGCACATCGCTCGTCGCGCCGCGCTGCTTCCGGTACTCGGCCTGGCCTTCGCTTCGGCCAGCCTGGCCCAGGACCTCCCTGGCCGTGGTCAGTGGCGTGCCAGCAGTTCCTCCCAGCAAGTCCCGGCCATGGCGGTCAGCCACCTCATCGACGGCGATCCCAAGACCGTCACCGGCGGAGCGTTCAGCCCGGGCCACTGGTTCCAGGTGGATCTGGGAAAAACCAGCACGCTCAGCGGCGCGCGCCTTACCTGGGACGTCTCCAATCCGGAGGGCTACAGCCTGCAGACCTCACTGGATGGGAGGCAGTGGCAGACCGTTTACACCATGCGCGACTCGCTCGGCGGCATCGAAACCCTCTACTTCGCGCCGCGCCAGGCCCGCTACCTGCGGCTGGCCAGTCCTGAGCGGACCTCGGACTGGGGCGTGTCCATCTTCGAACTCGAGCCGCTCGACCAGCGCGCGACAGCACGCATGCCCGGATTGGACGCGACCCAGGCAGCGGCCGTGTGGCAAGGCGGCAGCGCCGTGGCCATCCCCGCCGGGAAAGACGGCAGCCACGTATTGGAGATCGCCCTGCCGAGGGCCCTCTCCACCACCGGGTTGGCAGTGGACTGGGCAGGCGCACACGGCGGCGCGCGCCTTCAGGTACAGGATGCACAGGGCTGCTGGAGCGAACTCGCGCATGACCCGCAGGCCGGCAGCCGGCAGCAGAGCTGGCTGGCCGGAAGCGCGCCGGTAACAGCACAGGCGCTGCGCCTGCAGGTGCAGGGTGATGCGCCGAAGATCGCGCGCCTGCGGCTGCTCGGTCCGGCGGCAGTGATGACGCCGATGAAGCGCTACCAGAACGCGGCCAACGGCGCGCAGCGCGCTCTGTTCCCGGCCTCCCTGCACCTGCAGCAGACCTACTGGACCGCCGTGGGCGTGCACGGCGGCCTGCAGAAATCGATCTTCGACGAGTACGGCAACATCGAAGCGTTCAAGGGCGCACCGTTGGTACAGCCGATCTGGCGCAATGCCGATGGCACCGCCGCCGGCGCCGCCGACCAGCCAGTGCAGCACGCGCTGCGCGACGGTTGGAAGCCGATACCGTCGGTGACATGGAAACCGCAACCCGGCCTGGAATTGAAGAGCGAGGCCTTCGCCGTGGAGCTGGGTGGCCAACCGGTCACGCTGGTGCGCCACCGCCTGCGCAACGTGGGCACTGCGCCCATCGCGGGCAGCCTGTCGCTGGTGACGCGCCCGATGCAGATGAACCCCCCGTGGCAGAACGGCGGCCTCTCGCCGATCCGTTCGGTGGCCATCGAAGGCACCACGGTGCGGGTGAACGGACGCTCCCTGCTGCATTCGCTGACGTCGGTGGATGCGTCAGGCGTGGCGCCGTTCGGCCCCGATGGCAGTACCGAGATCACCGCTGCGGTGGCGCAGGGCGATCTGCCCAATGCGCAACAGACCGATGACCCGAATGGCCTGGCAGCGGCCGCCCTGGCCTACCGCATCGACCTCGCCCCGGGTGCCACCCAGTCGGTCGTGGTCGCGTTCCCGCTGGGTACCGCGGCTGCCAACAGCGACGGCGCGCTTCCGGAACCGCCAGCGGTAGCCTTCAGCACGAAAACGCAGAACCCGGATGCGATCTTCGACGCCCTCGCTACCGGCGTTTCCAACGACTGGCAGACGCGCCTGGGCCAGGTCGGCCTGCGCCTGCCCGACCCTTCGCTGGTGGATATGCTGCGCGCCCAAGCGGCGTACATGCTGATCAACCAGACCGGCCCGGCGATGCAACCGGGGCCGCGCAACTACAACCGCTCCTTCATCCGCGACGGCATGGCCACCTCGGCAGTGCTGCTGCGCATGGGCGAATCCCAGATCGCGCGCGACTACCTGGCCTGGTACACCGAACATGGCGTGCACGCCAACGGGCTGGTTTCGCCGATCCTCAACAACGACGGCAGCGTCAACACCGGCTTCGGTTCGGACATCGAATACGACAGCCAAGGCCAATACGTTGCGTTGGTGGCCGATGTCGCGCGTCTGGACGGTGGCCCCGAATCGGTGCGCGCCTACCTGCCGAAGGTGAAAGCAGCCCTGCGCTTCCTGCAGGAGCTGCGCGAGCGCACGCTGGTGCCCGGCTACATGGCCAGCCAGCCCGCGCCGGAGCGGTTCGCCGGCATCCTGGCACCGTCGATCAGTCACGAAGGCTACCCCTCGCCGACCCACAGTTACTGGGACGACTACTGGGGCCTGAAGGGCTGGCATGACGGCGCCTGGCTGGCCGAATCGCTGGGTGATCACGAAACCGCCGCGTGGGCGCGCGAACAGTACCGCTTGCTGCACGACGCGCTGGCCGCTTCGATCCGCGCCACCATGGCGTGGAAGGGCATCGACTTCATCCCCTCCTCCGCCGACCTGGGCGATGGCGACCCTACCGGCGTTTCGATCGCGCTGGACCCCACCGGCGCGCAGGACGTGCTGCCCGAGCAGGCCCTGCGCACCACCTTCGCGCGCTACCTGGATGACGTGCGCAAGCGCAACCTGCCCGACGCGCTGTATGCCTACACCCCGTATGAAATCCGCAACGTGCTCAGCTACGTGCACCTGGACCAGCCCGACGCCGCAGACGAACTGCTGCAGGGCCTGCTGCGCGACCGCCGGCCGCTGGAATGGCAGGTGCTGGCGGAAGTCGTCCACTCACGGCTGCGCTTCCCGCGATACCTGGGCGACATGCCGCACACGTGGATTGGTGCCGAGTACGGGCGCACGTTGTTCGGCATGTTGATGCGCGAAGACGACGATGCGCTGTCGCTGCTGCCGGGTACGCCGCCGTCGTGGCTGGTGGGCGACGGGTTGGCCGTGGAGCGGTTGCCAACGGCGTTCGGGACGCTGCAGATGGACGCGGTGCAGCGTGGCAACTCACTCAAGGTGACGTTGGGCAAGGGGCTGCGGAAGGACGCTGCGGTCCGGGTCTGGTGGCCTTCGCGCACGCGGCCCAGCCAGGTGCGGGTGGATGGGCGCGCTGTGCAGGACTTTGATGCGAAAGGGGTTCTGATCAGCAAGCCGTTCCGGACGCTGGACGCAGTCTGGTAGAGCCGGGCCCTGCCCGGCTGCACGTCACTCCATGCGCCTGTTGCGCGCATGGATCATCCAGCCCTGCGCGGCGATGCCGATGAGGAACACGACGAAGCAACCCAGCAGGGTCTGCAGCACTACCGGCGCCATCGGTGCGGCGGCCAGCGGATGCGACACCGGCAGGCGGGTCAGCGATTCATTGACGGCAGGCACCAACCCGAGCAGGAAACTGAAGGACAGCGCGAACGCGGACAGGTACGGTCGCAGTCGCCCAAGGAAGCCGATCCGGTTCACCAGCACCCCGCCGAACGCCACCAGCAGCACCACAATGCCGAAGGCGTGACCGGGGTTGAGACCACCGGTGCTGGAGACGGTAAACGAGGTCGCCACAGCAAGCACCAGGCCGACCAGATAGAGCTTTCCGGCCCCGGTGGCGGGGTCGATTTTCCGATGGCGCACGAAGCCGTACAGACCGGCGAACACGGGGATGAGGCTGATGGCGGTATGCAGTACACCGAGTGCGGAGAGCGGGTGTGTCATGGGAGCGATCCTCGAGTAAACCTACTAGTAGGTAGGGTGGACAGTCATGAAAAAGCCCGCACAAGGCGGGCTTACGAAAAACGGTTCAAAGCTGTGCAGTCACCCGCGCAACCGACAGCCGCGCCAGGGCTGCGAACGTCTGCGCATCACCAAACCCACGCGCGGCCAGCATCGCCCCGTGCACGGAAGCCATGAATGCCTTGGCCTCGTCCGAGGGTGCGCCCTGCAGCTGGAACTGCCCCTGCGCTACGCCCTTTTGCAAGGTGGCGGTCAGCCAGCCACTGAGATCCTCGAAATGCCCGCGCACTTCTTCGGCAATTTCGGGTGGAATCATCGGCGACTCCGCCGCCAGCATGGCGCAGATGCAGAACGAGGCCGTGCCACCGGCGATGCAGCTGGACCAGTAGTCGACGTAGGCATTGAGCTCTTTCAGCGGATCACCCAGCTGCCGGTCCAGCATGGCCAGGCCTTCGCGGGCCTCGGCGCGGTACAGCGCCACCACCGTACGAACCAGCTCGGCCTTGCTCGGAAAGTGATGATGAATGCTGGCCTTGCTGATGTTCACCCTGGCCGAGATATCGGCATAGCTGAAGCCGTTGTAGCCGCCGGCCTCCAGCAACGTGCGGGCGTGGGCGACGATTTCAGCGGCTTTGGGGGAGAGATCGTAAACCATTCCTCATCCTACTAGTTGGTAGTCTGCTGATCAAGGCCGCTTGCACGTGTCCCGTCGGCTGGAGGATAGTGCCGAAAATGAACCGGGGGTAAGGGAATGGATACCGTTACGGAAGCCGCTTCCCGCCCGACCATACTTGCGGTCGACGATTCGCCGGAGAACCTCTGGCTGATCTCCGGCCTGCTGAAGTCGCGTTATCGAATCAGGATGGTCAACTCCGGCGAGGCAGGCCTCGAGGCCGCTGGCACCGAACCGCTTCCCGACCTGATTCTCCTGGACGTCATGATGCCCGGCCTCTCAGGACATGATGTCTGCAGGGCACTGAAGGCATCACCGGTGACCCGGCACATTCCGATCATCTTCCTCACGGCAATGGCCGAACCCGAAGATGAAAAGAAAGGGCTGGAACTCGGGGCGGCGGACTTCATCACCAAGCCGATCAATCCGCCGGTCCTGATCGCCCGTGTCGCCACGCAACTGCAGGCCAAGGCAGCAGCCGATTTCCTGCGGGACCAGAACGCATTCCTTGAAAACGAGGTACAGCGGCGCACGCGCGAGCTGACCGCGATCCAGGACGTCACCATCCATGCCCTCGCGTCGCTCGCCGAAACGCGCGACAACGAAACCGGCAATCACATCCGCCGCACCCAGCATTATGTCCGTGCCCTGGCGACTGCGCTCCAGAACCACCCGCGTTTTCGTTCGCAGCTGGATGACGCCACCATCGACAGTCTGTTCAAGTCCGCCCCCCTGCATGACATCGGCAAGGTGGGCATCCCGGACAGCATCCTGCTCAAGCCCGGCCCGTTCGAACCCCACGAGTTCGAGATCATGAAGACCCACACCACGCTGGGGCGCGACGCGATTCAGCACGCAGAAGACGCGCTTGGCATGCCGGTGGAGTTCCTGGCGTACGCAAAGGAAATCGCCTACGGGCACCAGGAGAAATGGGACGGCAGCGGGTATCCGCAGGGGCTTGCAGGCGAGGCGATCCCGCTGTCGGCACGGATCATGGCGGTCGCGGATGTGTATGACGCGCTGCTCAGCCGTCGGGTCTACAAGAAGGCCATGTCCCAGGAAGAAGCGGTCGCGATCATGCGTGAGGGCCGCGGCAGGCATTTCGACCCTGACATCCTGGATGCTTTTCTCGGGCTGCTCCCCGAGCTGGAGCGGATATCCCGTCAGTTCGAGGACACTTCGCGATGAACGCCCTGAGCCGCTACCTGCAGGGTGCGTCGCTGGGCCACAAACTGGCGGCGGCCTTCGCCGTCATGCTGTTGCTGGCCGTGGGGCTGGGCATCCTCGGCGTCCACGCGCT
The DNA here is from genome assembly GCF_037203925.1 of Stenotrophomonas sp. CCNWLW57. Lineage (NCBI taxonomy): Bacteria > Pseudomonadati > Pseudomonadota > Gammaproteobacteria > Lysobacterales > Lysobacteraceae > Stenotrophomonas > Stenotrophomonas sp. CCNWLW57. Next base: position 163,410 of record NZ_JBBCBJ010000005.1, on the reverse strand, counting down.
GGGCAGGTTCAGCGCGGAGATCCAGCGCATGTACGAAAAAGACCTGCAGGGGGTCTCCAACGCGCGCGCCGTGCAGTTCCACTACGCGACCATGGGCCGCCACCTGCGCCAGGCGCTGCTCACCGCCGATCCGTCGCTGCAGGCCTTGGCGTCACAGCAGATCGAACGCGAGCACGCGCAGCTGCAGCGAGAGCTGGACCAGCTGCACCAGCGTGTCTTCCGCGACATCAACCGTGCGCACCTGGCGGCGTTCGAGCGGGACTACGCCACCTACCGGCGGAACATGACCGCCGTACTCCAACTGGCGCGCCAAGGCAGGCTCCAGGAAGCGCGTGCTCAAGCATCGAGCCCGCAGTTCGCCGATATGGGGGATGCGGTAGCCAACGCCATGGAAGCGGTCGCCACGACCAAGGAAGAAGGCGCGCGGCTGTCGTTGCAGAAGGTGCAGGCACTGGCCGTTGATACGAAGCGGTGGGTGTGGACGATCCTGCTCCTGGGTGGTGTGTTCAGCACGATCTTCGCCTGGCTGATCACGCGCTCGATCGGCATCCCCGCAGTCGAGCTGAGGAAGGCGGTGGAGCGCATTGCGGGCGGGGACCTCCAGCACGAGGTACCGCATACCGCATACCCCAATGACATGGGCGCCCTCGCCCGCGCCGTTGCCGTCCTTCAGGTGGCCGCGCGTGAGCTGGAAGACCAGCGGTGGGTCAAGGCATCGTCGGCCGCCTTGTCGGCCGAACTGCAGTCTGCGACGAGTACCCAGGAACTCGCCAAGGTTTTCTTTGCGTTCATGGCGCCCCTGCTTGGCGTCGGCCGGGCCGCCCTGTATCTCCATGACGAAGTGCATCACAGGCTGCGCCTGCTCTCGGGCTTCGCCAACGATCGCCATGACGCCCCGCCGGGCCAGATCCGCCTGGGCGAGGGCCTGGTCGGCCAGTGCGCGGCAAGCAGAGCGCCGATCCTCCTTGCCGATCCGCCCGCCGACTACCTGCGCATCGGCTCCGCGCTGGGCAGCGCGGCGGCAAGGTCCGTAAGCGTGATCCCACTGATCCGGGGTGCCCGACTGCTCGGCGTACTCGAAGTCGCCAGCCTCGACCTACCCAGCCCTGCGCGGCAGGCGTTGCTCGACGCCGCCTTGCCTACGCTTGCGGGCAATCTGGAGATCATGCAACGCGCCGAGCATACCCAGCTGCTGCTTGAGGAAACCCGGGCCCAGGCCTCGGAACTGGAGATCCAGTCCACCGAATTGGCCGCACAGAAGGATGCGATCCAGGCGACCGAAGCATGGTACCGGGGCATCTTCGATTCCTCCCCCGATGGGTTGCTGGTGGCCGGCGCGGACGGCCGCATCACCATGGTCAACCCACAACTCGAGCGCATGTTCGGCTATGCCACTGGCGAGCTGCACGGCAAGCTCATCGAAACGCTGGTGCCCGATGCCGTGCGCGCGGCCCATCCCGGATTGCGAGACGGTTTCATGCAGGCCGGCGGCATGCGTTCCATGGCGGTGCGCAACAACGAACTGTCGGGGCGACGCCGGGACGGCAGCACATTCCCGATCGACGTGGGCCTGTCGCGGCTTCCCGCGTTCGGGGGCGGCGGGGTCTGCGTATGCGCGGCAGTGCGCGATGTCACCCGCCTGCGTGCCACCGAGCAACGGTTGGGCTTCGCCCTCCGCGGCGGCAACCTTGGCCTGTGGGACTGGGACGTGGCCACGGGCACCAGCGAGGTCAACACGATCTGGGCGCAGATGCTGGGATACACCCTGGATGAGCTGAGCAGTGCCGGTGGTGCGGCGAAAGCGTGGAACGCGATGCTGCATCCGGATGACAGCGTCGAGGTCCATCGGCAGTTCGACCATTGCATCAACGACCCCGAGGCCGACGACTTCGACGCCCATTTCCGCATGCGGGACCGTTCGGGCGCGTGGCGCTGGATCCACTCGTTGGGTCGCGCCACCGAACGTGACCACGGCGGACGCGCCGTACGCCTGGTCGGCATCCACCAGGACGTGACCGAGCGCAGGCAGCTGGAGGATGAAACGCTTCGGGCCAAGGAAGCAGCCGAAGAAGCGACCCGCGCCAAGAGCGAATTCCTGGCGAACATGAGCCACGAGATACGTACGCCGATGAACGCCATCATCGGCATGTCCCACCTTGCGCTGCAGACCGAACTCGCGCCACGGCAGCGAAACTACATCGAAAAGGTGAATCGCTCTGCCGAAGCCCTGCTGGGCATCATCAACGACATCCTGGACTTCTCCAAGATCGAGGCCGGCAAGATGGGGATGGAGCGCCTCGACTTCCGGCTGGAGGACGTACTCGACCACGTAGCCAATCTGGTGTCGATGAAGGCGGAGGACAAAGGGCTCGAACTTCTGTTCAGCTGCGCTGCGGACGTCCCTACCGCGCTGGTCGGCGACGCGCTGCGTCTTGGCCAGGTGCTGCTGAACCTGTGCAGCAACGCGCTCAAGTTCACCGAGCGTGGCGAAGTGATCCTGGGCATTGAAACCGCGGCCCGCACCGAGGACGGTATCGCGCTGCACTTCTGGGTGAAGGACACCGGCATCGGGATGACCCCGGAGCAATGCGCCCGCATGTTCCAGTCCTTCAGCCAGGCCGACGGTTCGACAACGCGCCGGTACGGCGGCACCGGGCTGGGGCTGGCGATCTCGCGCACCCTGGTGGAGCTGATGGGTGGCCGGATCTGGGTGGACAGCATGCCGGACCAAGGCTCCACCTTCCACTTCCATGCGCACTTTGGCCTGCAGGCGGACCCTGCCCCGCGCCGCATGTTCCGGGCGGAGGAACTGCAGGGGCTGCGCGTACTCGTGGTCGACGACAACGCGGCGGCGCGCGAGATCCTGTCGACGATGGCCAGGCAGTTCGGGCTCGAGGTGGATACCGCGCGCAACGGCACGCAGGGGCTGCGCATGGTGCGCCAGGCCTACGCAAGGCAGCTTGCTTACGACCTGGTACTGATGGACTGGAAAATGCCGGCGATGGACGGCGTGGAAGTCGTCCGCAGGCTGCAGTCGCTCAGCGAGGGCGAGGCACCGGCGGTCATCATGGTGACCGCCTTCGGGCGGGACGAAGCGATTGCCGAAGCGGCGACCACCGGGGCGCGCCTGAAGGGTGTGCTGACCAAGCCGGTTACGCCGTCAACCCTGCTTGAGTCGATCGGCCAGGCACTCGGCACGGGCACCGTGGGCGATGACCGCATTGAACTCAAGGCGTCAGCCGGTTCAACGCGGTTCGAGCAGCTGCGGGGTTCGCGTGTGCTGCTGGTCGAGGACAATGAACTGAACCAGGAGGTTGCGCGCGAATTCCTTGGCCAGGCCGGCATCGAGGTCACGTTGGCGGTCAACGGGCAGGAAGCATTGGACATCCTGTCGCGCGAATCCAGCTTTGATGGCGTGCTGATGGACTGCCAGATGCCGGTGATGGACGGCTACGAGGCGACCCGTCGCCTGCGCGCCCAGCCGCGGTTCCAGCACCTTCCCATCATCGCCATGACCGCCAATGCGATGGCAGGCGACCGCGAAAAGGTGCTGGCCGCTGGAATGGTCGACCATATCGCCAAGCCCCTGCGCATGGAGGCCATGTTTGCGTGCATGGCAAAGTGGATCGGCACCGACCGCGCCTTCAGTGCGGCGTCCGCGGTACGCGTCAGCGACCCACCCGCTTCCGCGTTCCCCGCCATCACAGGCATTGATGTCGCCCGGAGCCTGGCCGGCGTCGATAACGATGTGAAGTTCTACCGGCGCCTGCTGGGCCTGTTCCGGACCGAGAACATGAGCTTTCTGGGCGATTTCACCCGGGCCCTGCGCGAGGGCGATGCCGAAGCCACGATGCGCCGTGCCCACACGCTTCGAGGGACGGCCGGAACCGTGGGCGCCACTGGCGTTGCAGAAGCGGCGGCCAGGCTGGAAAGGGCATGCCTCGACCGCGCCGACACGGACAGCCTGGAAGCCCTCCTTGCCGAGACGGCGGGGCGGCTGCAGCCGGTACTTGACGCGATTGCGTCGGCAGGCATCGATGAACGCCGGACAGCAGCCGACGCTCCCGTGACTGGCGTGCCAACGGCCGCTTCCGGGCCAGCCGCAGCGCTGCTGCTGACGCGACTGCGCGCGCTGCTGTCGGAGAACGATGCCGACGCCCAGGAGGTATTCGAACGCCTCACGCATCAACTGCACGCAGAAGGCAATCCATTGGCGGCAGCGTTGGCGCCAATGGCCCGCTTGATCGACACCATCCGCTTTGGCGAAGCGCTCGACTGTCTGGATGCAGCGATGCGCGCCGATGGGCCATGACCCGTTTCGGCAGGGCGCAGCGGGGCAGAGCCCCGCGCTACCGGGTGGTTACTCCCACTCGATCGTTGCCGGCGGCTTGCCGGAAATGTCGTAGACCACGCGCGAGACGCCACGCAACTCATTGATGATCCGGTTGCTCACCGTGCCCAGGAAGTCATATGGCAGGTGCGCCCAGTGCGCGGTCATGAAGTCGATGGTTTCCACCGCGCGCAGCGCGATCACCCACTCGTACGCACGGGCGTCGCCCACCACGCCCACCGACTTCACCGGCAGGAACACCGCGAAGGCCTGGCTGGTCTTGTCGTACAGGTCGGCCTTGCGCAGCTCATCGATGAAGATCGCATCGGCCTTGGCCAGCAGCTCGGCGTACTCACGCTTCACTTCGCCCAGGATGCGCACGCCCAGGCCCGGGCCCGGGAACGGATGGCGGTAGACCATGCTGCGCGGCAGGCCGAGCTCGACGCCGAGGCGGCGCACTTCGTCCTTGAACAACTCGCGCAGCGGTTCCACCAGGCCCAGCTTCATGTGCTCGGGCAGGCCGCCGACGTTGTGGTGGCTCTTGATCACGTGGGCCTTGCCGGTCTTGCTGCCGGCCGACTCGATCACGTCGGGGTAGATGGTGCCCTGCGCCAGCCACTTGGCGTTGCTGAGCTTGTTGGACTCTTCGTCGAAGATGTCCACGAACAGGTTGCCGATGATCTTGCGCTTGGCTTCCGGGTCGCTCACGCCTTCCAGCTTGGCGAAGTAGCGGTCGGCGGCGTTGACGCGGATCACCTTGACGCCCATGTGCTCGGCGAACATCGCCATCACCTGGTCGCCTTCCTGCCAGCGCAGCAGGCCGGTGTCGACGAACACGCAGGTCAACTTGTCGCCGATCGCCTTGTGCAGCAGCGCGGCAACCACCGACGAATCGACGCCGCCGGACAGGCCCAGGATCACTTCGTCATCGCCCACCTGCTCGCGCACGCGCGCGATCTGGTCGTCGATGATGTTGGCCGCGGTCCACAGCGTCTGGCAGCCGCATACGTCCACCACGAAGCGGCGCAGCAGCGCCTGGCCCTGCAGGGTGTGGGTCACTTCCGGATGGAACTGCACGCCATACCAGCGCTTTTCCTCGTTGGCCATCGCGGCCACCGGAATGCGATCGGTGGTGGCGGTGATGGTGAAGCCCGGGGGCGCCACCGAGACGTGGTCGCCGTGGCTCATCCACACATTCAACTTCGGCTCGCCGCCATGGTCGCTCAGGCCCTTGAACAGCGCGTCCGGGTGTACGACGTTGACTTCGGCATGGCCGAACTCGCGCTGGTCGGCCGCTTCGGTAGCGCCGCCGAGCTGTGCGGCCAGGGTCTGCATGCCATAGCAGATGCCGAAGATCGGCAGCCCGCTGTCGAACACTTCCTGCGGCGCGGCCGGCGCGCCCGGCAGCGTGGTCGATTCGGGGCCGCCAGACAGGATGATGCCCTTGGCGCCGAACGCGGCAATGTCCGCCGGGTTGTGGTCCCAGGCCCAGATTTCGCAGTACACGCCGAGCTCGCGGATGCGGCGCGCGATCAGCTGGGTGTACTGCGCGCCGAAATCGAGGATGAGGATCTTGTCGTTATGGATGTTGGTCATGGCGCCCGGCAATGCTGGATGGAAAACGGAGGAACGAAAATCAGGCAACGAATGGCAGATAGAGAAAGAGGAACGGGAATCAGCTTCCTCGTTCCTCTTCGCTCATGCCGCGTCAGGCGCGGTAGTTCGGCGGCTCTTTGGTGATCTGCACGTCATGGACGTGGCTCTCACGTTGGCCGGCGCCGCTGATCTTGACGAACTTCGGCTTGCTGCGCATGTCTTCGATGGTGCCGCAGCCCACGTAGCCCATGGTGGCGCGCAGGCCGCCCATCAGCTGATGGATGATGCCGCCGACCGGGCCGCGATACGGCACGCGGCCTTCGATGCCTTCGGGCACCAGCTTGTCTGCACTGGAAGCATCCTGGAAATAGCGGTCCTTGGACCCCTTCTCCATCGCCGCCAGCGAACCCATGCCGCGGTAGCTCTTGTACGAACGGCCCTGGAACAGCTCGGTTTCACCGGGCGATTCCTCGGTACCGGCCAGCAGGCCGCCGATCATGATGGTCGATGCACCGGCGGCCAGCGCCTTGCCGATGTCGCCGGAGTAGCGGATGCCACCGTCGGCGATCAGCGGGATGCGGTCCTGCAGCGCTTCGGCCACCAGGTCGATGGCGGTGATCTGCGGCACGCCGACACCGGCGACCACGCGGGTGGTGCAGATCGAGCCCGGGCCGATGCCGACCTTGACCGCGTCTGCGCCGCTGTCCAGCAGCGCCAGTGCGGCTTCGCCGGTGCAGATGTTGCCACCCACGACCTGCACCTGCGGGAAGTGCTTCTTGACCCAGCTGACGCGGTCCAGCACGCCCTGCGAATGGCCGTGCGCGGTGTCCACGACCAGCACGTCCACGCCGGCAGCGACCAGCGCTTCGACGCGGCGATCGGTATCGCCGCCGACGCCCACCGCGGCACCCACCAGCAGGCGCGTGGCGACGTCCTTGGCGGCGTTGGGGTAATCGGTGTTCTTCTGGATGTCCTTGACGGTGATCAGACCGCGCAGGGCGAAATCATCGTTGACCACCAGGATCTTTTCGATGCGGTTGCGATGCAGCAGCTGCAGCACTTCCTCGGACGCGGCGCCTTCCTTGACCGTGATCAGGCGATCCTTCTTGGTCATGATGTGGCGGACCGGATCGTCCAGCTCGGTTTCAAAGCGCATGTCGCGGTGGGTCACGATGCCCACCAGCTGGCCGCCATCGACCACCGGCACGCCGGAGATGTTGCGCGCCTGGGTCAGCGCGAGCACGTCGCGGATGGTGGTTTCCGGGCCGACCGTGATCGGATCGCGGATGACACCCGCTTCGAACTTCTTGACCTTGGCCACTTCGGCGGCCTGCTGGTCCACGCTCAGGTTCTTGTGGATGATGCCCATGCCGCCGAGCTGGGCCATGGCGATGGCCAGGCGTGCTTCGGTGACGGTATCCATGGCAGCCGACAGGATCGGAAGCTTCAGCCGCAGGTCGCGCGTCAGGCGCGTTTCCAGGGTGACATCCTTGGGCAGGATGATGGAATGGGCGGGGACGAGCGAGACGTCGTCGTAAGTCAGTGCTTCAGCCTGGATGCGCAGCATCGGCATACCCGAGATGTGGGGAAGCGCGACATTTTACCCTGATTTCGCCCCGTTGGGCAGGGGGCGGATGCGACGCTGTGTCGCGCCGGCGCAGCGCGTTCACGCAGCGGTTCGGCGGCCGGGCCGCACGACCAACGGTCGTGCGCTGCCGGTAGGTGACGACCATTGGTCGTCACGGCGGTCCTGCGTCAGGACGCTTCGGCGGCTTCTATCGTGTTCTGCATCAGCGTAGCCACGGTCATCGGCCCTACTCCGCCCGGCACCGGGGTGATCCAGCTGGCGCGTGCGGCCGCTGCCTCGAAGCCCACGTCGCCGACCAGGCGGCCATCGTCCAGGCGGTTGATGCCCACGTCGATGACCACCGCGCCCGGCTTGACCCACTCGCCCGGCACGATGCCGGGGCGGCCTACCGCTACCACCAGGATGTCGGCATTGCGCACCGACTGCTCCAGCACGTCCTTGGGGGTGAACTTGTGGCAGCTGGTGACGGTGCAGCCGGCGATCAGCAGCTCCAGGCCCATCGGCCGGCCCACGTGGTTGCTCACGCCCACGATGGTGGCGTTACGACCACGCACCGGCTGGTCGGTATGGCCCAGCAGCGTGGTGATGCCACGCGGGGTGCACGGGCGCAGGCCGAATTCGCGCAGGGCCAGGTGGCCGACGTTTTCCGGGTGGAAGCCGTCCACGTCCTTGCGCGGGTCGATCCGGTGGATCAGGCGGCTGGCGTCGGGGATCCCCGGCAGCGGCAGCTGGACCAGGATGCCGTGGATCTTCGGGTCGGCATTGAGCTGGTCGATCAGGGTCAGCAGCTCGGCTTCACCGGTGCCGGCCGGCAGGTCGAAATCGAACGCCTCGATCCCGACCTTCTCGGCGGCACGGCGCTTGTTGCGCACATACACGGTCGAGGCCGGATCGCCGCCCACCAGCACCACGGCCAGCCCCGGCCGGCTGCCACCGGCCGCCAGGCGGGCGTCGACGCGCACCTTCAGGCTGTCCAGCAGGTCTTCGGCGATGCGGCGTCCGTCCAGGATGCGGGCGGAATGACGGGGGGCGGAATCGTTCATCGAATGCGGGGCGTGCGGCGGCGGGGACGGTATTGTCCCCTATTCCTCTTCTTCCGGCACTTCGTCGGCGTTGAGGGTGCGTGCCTTGCGCTTGGGCGCGGTGAACGGGGTCGGCGTGGGCACGCCCGGCAGCGCGCTGCCGAATACCATGTGCGCACCGGCACGCAGGTCGCCGCCGGCCATCTCCAGCTCGAAGCGCTCGGCGTCGCGTTCGCGGATCTGCTCGGCGATGTCGCGTGCGTCGTCCTCGTCCGCGCCCAGCTCGACCAGCGCGGCCTGGCCGAACATCAGCGCGGATTCGAAGGTTTCGCGGATCTGGAAGTCCACCCCGGCGTGGATCAGGCGCAGCGAGTGTTCACGGTCGAACGAACGCACCAGCAGCTTGGCCTGCGGGAACTCGTGCGCGACCAGTTCGACGATGCGGTCCGCATCCTGTGCGTTGTTGACGCACACCGCGATCGCGCGCGCGGTGGCCGCGCCCGATGCATGCAGCACGTCCAGGCGGGTGCCGTCGCCGTAGTAGATCTTGAAGCCGAAGCGCTCGGCGTTGTGGATCATGTCCACGTCGTTGTCGATGATGGTCACGTCCACGTCGCGGGCCAGCAGCGACTGGCTGGCCACCTGGCCGAAACGACCGAAGCCGATCATCAGCACGCTGCCGGACATGCCCTCGGCGGTGTCCACGCCTTCCAGCGAGACTTCCCGCGCCGGCATCAGCTTGTCGTGCAGCAGCACGAACAGCGGGGTGAGCGCCATCGACAGCACCACGATGGCGGTCAGGTTGGCGTTGACCTCGATACCGATGACACCGGCAGCAGCGGCGGCCGAGAACAGCACGAAGGCGAATTCGCCGCCCTGCGCCATCACCACGCCACGATCCAGCGCCTGCCGGTGGTCGCTGCCCAGGATGCGCGCCACGGTGTAGATGCACACCGCCTTGGCCAGCATCAGCGCCAGCACGCCGGACACGATCAGCGGCCAGTTGTTGGCCACCACGGTCAGATCCAGCGCCATGCCCACGCTGAGGAAAAACAGCCCGAGCAGGATGCCGCGGAACGGTTCGATGTCGGCTTCGATCTGGTGGCGGAAGGTGGATTCGCTGAGCAGCACGCCGGCCAGGAACGCGCCCATTGCCATCGACAGCCCGCCCAGCTGCATCAGCAGTGCCGCGCCCAGCACCACCAGCAATGCGGCGGCGGTCATCACCTCGCGCGCCTTGGCGGCGGCCAGGATGCGGAACAGCGGGTTGAGCAGGAAGCGGCCCACCAGCACCAGCCCGACGATCGCGCCGGCGGCGATGGCCACGCTGATCCAGCGCGAGCCGGTACCGGCATCGGCCTGCACCGGCGCCATGAAGGCGACCACTGCCAGCAGCGGCACGATCAGCAGGTCCTCGAACAACAGGATCGAGACGATCTTCTGCCCGGACGGCAGCGCGATATCCCCGCGCTCGGCCAGCAGCTGCATCACCACGGCCGTGGAGGTCAGCACGAAACCGGCCGCACCGATGAAGGCCACCGGCAGCGGGAAGCCGAACAGCATGCACACGCCGGTGAGTACCGCACCGCAGACCACGATCTGCAGCGTGCCCAGCCCGAAGATTTCCCTGCGCAGGCTCCACAGGTGCGACGGCCGCATTTCCAGTCCGATCACGAACAGGAACATCACCACGCCCAGTTCGGCCGTATGCAGGATCGCCTGCGGATCGGAGAACCAGCCGAAGCCGAACGGACCGATCGCCAACCCGGCGGCGAAATAGCCCAGCACCGAGCCCAATCCCAGCCGGCGGAACAACGGCACCATCACCACTGCTGCACCCAGCAGGGCGACTACTTTCACCAGTTCACTGGCACCTGCTTCCACCGCCATGCGGTTTGTTCCTTGCAACTCCGATCAGCCATCACGATAGGACAAGTTGATGCAGGAACATAGCACGCAGGTGCGCAAGATCGTGCCGGGAATGGAACGATCGGTCAGCAAATCGCCATATCATCCTACGGACCTGCGCAGAACGCGGCGTAGTCGATGTAACCCGGGAACGCCTGCCCGGGCGCGCACAGCGGGCAGGCGGGGTCCGGCCCGAGGCGGATCTCGCGGAACCGCATGCCCAGCGCGTCGAAGGTCAGCAGGCGCCCCACCAGCGGCTCACCGATCCCGAGCAGCAGCTTGAGCACTTCCGTGGCCTGCAGCAGGCCGACCATGCCCGGCAGCACGCCCAGCACCCCGGCCTCGGCACAGTTGGGCGCGAACTCCGGCGGCGGCGGCTCGGGGAACAGGCAGCGGTAGCACGGCGCCTGTCCGCGATGGCGGCCGGCGTCGAATACCGACACCTGGCCGGTGAAACGCTCGACCGCGCCGTAGACCAGCGGGATCGCGTGCTGGATGCAGGCATCGTTGAGCAGGTAGCGCAGCGGGAAGTTGTCCGAGCCGTCCAGCACCACGTCCACGCCGTCGAGCAGCGCGTCGATGTTGTCCGAGGTCACCCGCGCCTGCACCGCTTCCACGTCCAGCCGGGGGTTGAGCGCCAGCAGCCGCGCGCGGGCCGACTGCACCTTGGGTTCGCCGATGCTGGCGTCGGTATGCAGGATCTGCCGCTGCAGGTTGCTGCGCTCCACCACGTCGTCGTCAGCGATGCACAGGTGCCCTACCCCGGCGGCGGCGAGGTAGAAGGCGGCCGGCGAGCCAAGCCCGCCCGCGCCAAGCAGCAGTACCCGGGCGCCGAGCAGCGCCTGCTGGCCGGCAACGCCGACCTGCGGCAGCAGCAGGTGGCGTGAGTAGCGTTCGTTGAAATCGCGCTCGTCGTCGCTCTGCAGCGGCTGCACGAGTGGCAGCCCCGCAGCACGCCAGGCAGTGGTGCCGCCGTGGACCGACGCGATGTGGGTGTAGCCGAGGTCACGCAGCACCGAAGCAGTGTCCAGCGAGCGTTTGCCGCTCTGGCAGATCAGCAGGATCTCGCGGTCGAGCGCTGGCAGCTGCGTGCTGGCTTCGCTCAGGAGATCGCCCTGCGCGATTCCCCTTGCGCCCTCGGCCATACCGGTGGCGCGCTCGTGCGGTTCACGCACGTCGATCAGCAGCGCGCCGTGGAGGGTGCGTTGGCGGGCGTGCTCGGGGCTGAGTTCGGGTACTGCGGTCATGGCCCATTATGGGCGGGTTGGGTCCGCCTGGGACACGCGTGGCGTGTCGCTACCGAGGGATGGCGTCCCGGCTTGCCGGGACGCCACGGGCTTCAGCGGCCCTTTACGTGCTTGATCAGGCGCTTCTTCTTGGCAATCTGGCGTTCGCTCAGCACGTTCTTCTTGCCTTCGTACGGGTTGGCACCCTCGCGGAAGATGAACTGTACCGGCGTGCCGATCAGCTTGAAGCGCTTGCGGAAGAAGTTTTCCAGGTAGCGCTTGTACGACTCCGGCAGCTCCTTCAGGCGCGTGCCATGCACGATGAAGGTCGGCGGATTGGAGCCGCCCGGGTGCACGTAACGCAGCTTGGACACGTGACCACGGATCGCCGGCGGCGGGTTGGTCTCGTAGGCGATTTCCAGCGCCTTGTTGACTTCGCTGGTGCTGAACTCGTGGGTCGCCGAGGCATGCGCCTGGTGGATCGCACGGAACAGCTCGCGCAGGCCCGAGCCGTGCTTGGCCGAGATGCGCACCGTTTCAGCCCACGGCACGAAGCCGAGCTTGCGCGAGACCAGCGCTTCGGCCTGTTCGCGCTGGTAATCGGTCAGGCCATCCCACTTGTTGATCGCCACCACCAACGCGCGGCCCGCATCCAGCACCGCGCCCAGCACGGTAGCGTCCTGGTCGGTCACGCCTTCGCTGGCATCCAGCATCAGCACCGCCACCTGGCACTGCTCGATGGCCTGCAGGGTCTTGATGACGCTGAACTTTTCCACCACCTCTTCGACCCGGCCGCGGCGACGCAGGCCGGCGGTGTCGATCAGGCGGTATTCGCGGCCGTCACGCTCCAGGTCCACCGCGATCGAGTCGCGGGTGGTGCCGGGCACTTCCGAGGCGATCATCCGTTCTTCGCCGAGAATGCGGTTGACCAGGGTCGACTTGCCCACGTTGGGGCGGCCGACGAAGGCAATGCGCATCCGGTTCGGATCGTTGTCCATCTCCTCGCCGCTGCCCTCTTCGGGCAGGCGCTGGACCACTTCTTCAAGCAGGTCGTCCAGGCCCTGGCGGTGGGCCGCGGACACGGTCAGCATTTCGCTGAACCCGTAGCGGGCGAATTCCGCGCGCACGGTGTCTTCGTTGGTGCCGTCGATCTTGTTGATCAACAGCAGGGTCGGCCGCGACAGCTTGCGCAGCCACGACAGGATCTCGTCATCCAGCGCGGAGGTCCCGTCACGGGCATCCACCACGAACAGGATCAGATCGGCTTCGCCGGCGGCAGCACGTGCCTGGTCGGCGGTTGCGCCGGCCAGGCCTTCGTCATCCTCCGAGATACCGCCCGTGTCGACGACGAGGAAAGGGTTGTCCTCGTCCAGACGGCAAACACCATAGTTGCGGTCCCGGGTGACGCCGGGCTGGTCATGGACCAGGGCGTCACGGGTACGGGTCAGCGCATTGAAAATGGTGGACTTGCCGACGTTCGGCCGTCCAACCAGGGCGACCAAGGGCAGCATCGCGGTAACTCCTTATTGTGCCAACCGGAATGCGGTCAGCTTTCCATCAACGTTCTGCACCAGCAGAATCCCATCGGCGACCACCGGCTGCGCCAGCAGGGCATCGCCGCCACTCTTGGCGCGCGCGGCCAGTTCACCATTGTCTGTCCGCAACCAGTGCAGGTAACCCTTGTAGTCACCCACCACAACGTAATCGCCGTGGATGGCCGGCCCGGTCAGCGAGCGGCGGGCCAGGCCGGTCTGCGACCACATGGCACTGCCGCTGGCCTTGTCGAGGCCGAACACGCCGCCCTTGTTGTCGGTGACGATCACATTGCCCGAGGTCAGGGCCACGCCACCGGCGCCGCCATGGTCACGTGCCCACAGCGGGCGGCCGGTCGGGCCTTCGATCGCCATGGTCTGGTTCTTGAAGCTGCTCACGAACAGGGTGTTGCCTTCCAGCACCGGCGCGCCGTCCACGTCGGACATGCGCTCCAGTTCGGTGCGGCCTTCACCGTTGGAGACCATCTGGTCCCACACGGTACGGCCGTCCTGCATGCCCAGCGCGGCCACGCTGCCGTCATCGTTGCCGATGAACAGCACGCCCGGGCCGGCCACCACCGGCGCGTTGCCGCGCACGGTCAGCATGGGCAGCTCACGCGGGTTGAACCACTTCTGGGTGCCGTTGCCGGCATCGAAGGCGGTCACCCGGCCATCGTTGCTGCGCACGAACACGATGCCCTGGGCGATCGCCGGCGCGGCGATCACTTCGCCCGGCACCTTGGCGCGCCACTTTTCGCTGCCGTCGTTGGCGTCCAGCGCGATGACCTGGCCATCCAGCGTACCGATCACCACTAGGCCTTCGCCGACGCCCGGGCCACCGGACAGACGCAGCTTCGGCTGCTTCTTGACCTTGGCCGGCTCGTAGGTCCAGACCGTCTTGCCGGTCTGCAGGTCCAGCGCATGCACGCCGCCGGTGATCGCGGCCGCGTACACGCGGCCATCGGCCACGACCGGGCCCTGGCGCACGCCGATGCGCTTCTCGCCCTTGCCCAGGTTGGTGCTCCAGATCCGGTCGACCTTGGCGGTCGGCTCGAACTTGACCAGCTCTGCCGGTTCCAGCGCCTTCTTGGCCTCCGCGTCCTTGCCGGCGAACCAGCCCTTGACGGTGGTGCAGCCGGACAACGCCACGCCCATCAACACCAGGGTGGCTACGCGCTTGATCATGACCATCTGCTTCATTACACCGACTCCGCAGGCTCGGTGACGGTGCCACCGGCATCCATCACTTTGGTTTCCAGCACGCGCCGCTGGGGCGCTGCCACATCCAGCGTCTTGAGCGCCTTCTCATACTGCCCGCGGGCTTCGTCACGCTTGCCCAGCGCCATCAAGGCGTCGCCATGGATTTCCAGGCTCGCACTGTCGGTGGCACTGCCCAGCAGCGTGATGGCTTCATCGTTCTTGCCGGTGGCGATCAGCAGGCGCGCAATGCGCTGGTCGATCGCCGCCTTGTATTCCGGGTCGGCCTTGATGGCACGAAGGGTGGCCAGGGCCTCCTCGTTCTTGCCTGCATCGACCTGCGCCTTGGCCAGCTGCAGCGCTGCCAGGTCGCCGTAGACCTGGACCTTGCCGCCTTCCAGCGTCTTCACGCCCTTGGCCGCTTCGTCCAGCTTCTTGTCCTCCAGCTGCTTGAGCACCACCTGGTACTCACCGTGGGCACCCGCCAGGTGGCTGCCCTGTTCTTTCTGCCACCACTGCCAGCCGGCGATGCCGCCGATGGCAATCGCCACGCCGGCGATGATGCTGACACCATTCTTCCGCAGCCAGCTGCGGACGCGTTCACTTTGTTCGTGCTCGTCGAGCAGGTCGTCGATCGCCATGCGTACTCTCGCCCCTGCCCGTCAGGAGGGACTGTTTGAATTGGATTGTCGAAATGAATCGGGAAACGCGGCTCAGTGTGAAACCGGAGCCACGGAGCCGTCAGAGGATACCGTAAAGCGTGCCACGTTGGCTCGCTGGTAGGGCGAAAGGTCGATGATGGTGCCGGCCTGCTGAACCTCCACCGCCGACGCATTGCCGAGCACCATGCGGGCCACCTGGCCCGGGCTGAAGGCGCGGGTTTCACCTGATTTGATCAGGGCTTTCTCGACGGTGCTGCCGTCGGGCGCGACGATATCCACCCAGCTGTCGCCCTTGAACTGCAGGCTGAGCGCACCGGCCGGCGCCGGCGCCGGCGCGGCGGCCGTGGGACGGGGCACCGGGGTCAACGAGGCCAGGTAGGGGGCCGACGGCGCGGTTGACGGCGCAGGCGTCACCACGGGCGCCGCCTGGGCAGCCGGCGCGGTGCCCGCCACCGGTACGGCGGCGGGAATCACATCCAACGAAGCAGTATTGGGGGTAGTCGAGGCACTGTCGAAGTGGCCGCGGGTGGCGAACCACACCGGCACGGCCAGCACCGCGGTGATGCCGACATACAGGGCACGGCGGCCGAGGCTCTCGGCGATACGGCGGGCCCGCGGGGTATGGGTGTGGCTGACCAGCTGCGGCGGCACCACCGGCCCGATGTGGGCCTGGTCCAGCACATCGCCCAGGTCGACCTTGAGCAGGCGCGCATAGCTTTTGAGCTGGCCGCGGACGAACACCGGCGCACCCAGGCGGTCCCACTGCTCGGCTTCCAGTGACTTCACCACCTGCACCGGCATGCGCAACTGCTGCCCCACTGCTTCGAGCGTCAGTCCTGCCGCTTCCCGCGCCTGCCGGAGACGTGCTCCACAGCCGGCTGCGGTGTCAAAAGCGTTCACAGTCTGGTCATCAATCACAATGCTTCAACCCCGGGAATTAGGAGCCGCATCCTGCGGAAATTCGTCGCGAATTCGCTGCAGATAGCGACCGGATGCCACTGTGTCGCCAAGCTGCGCCTCGATTTGAGAGGCAAGTTGTAACACGGAACGTGTGGCCGGTGCAGCCGCGAGACGACGTTGCACGAAGGCCCGGGCCTCGAAAAAGCGGCCCTGGGCATGCTCGTTGCGGGCCATGGCCTCCAGCGCATAGGGGTTGGCCGGATCCAGCGCCAGGGCCCGGCGCAGGTCCCGCACGGCGCGCTCGGGCTGGCCGGCGTCAAGCGCACAGCCGCCTGCGTTGGCCAGGGCTGCGGCCGGCGTGCGGTAACCCGGCGCGGCAACGGCCCGGTCGAACAGTGGCAACGCTTCGGTGGCGCGGCCATGACCACATAACCACGCGCCATAGTTGTTGAGCACCTCGCCGCTGTCCGGCGCCAGCTCGGCCGCCTTCTGGAACAGCGGACCGGCAGCGGCATCGTCACCGCGCCGGTTGGCCAGCGCCGCCAGCATGATGTAGGCATCCGGCCGGCCCGCGTCGAGCTTGAGCGCGCTTCGGGCGCGCTTTTCGGAAGCATCCAGCGCTCCGGCGCGGAACGCCTCGGCCGACAATGTCATCTGGTCCTGGTAGCTGACCCGGCGACGGGTGTCAGCGTTGTCGCGCGCCACATACTCGGGCGCTACGCCCAGCGGGGCGGTCATGGGTTTGACGCCTTTGTTGCCACACCCGGCGAGTGCCAGCGCGACGAAAAAAACGGCTGGCAATCGGCGGTCAGGCAGCGGCATCCCGGTTTTTCCCGTCCTGGAGCGTCTTGTTGAACTCGGCCTGGCGGCGGGTACGATCCATCACCTGGCCCTTGAGCTGGCCACAGGCGGCATCGATGTCGTCGCCACGGGTCCGCCGCACCATCGTCAGCACCTGCTGGTCGAGCAGGATCTTCTGGAAGGCGCGGATCTCCGCATCACCGGAGCGCTCATAGCGGGTACCGGGGAACGGATTGAACGGAATCAGGTTGACCTTGCCCGAATGCGAGGCCTGTACGGCATTGTCGAACTGGCGCATCAGCCGCGCCAGCTGGCGGGCGTGCTCGGGCTGGTCGTTGATGCCCTTCATCAGGGTGTATTCGAAGGTGACCGATTCGCGGCGCTTGTTCGCACGCAGGTAGCGCGCGCACGAGGCCATCAGTTCCACGATCGGGTACTTCTTGTTGAGCGGCACCAGGGTCTCCCGCAGCGCATCGTTCGGCGCATGCAGCGACACCGCCAGCGACACATCGCTTTCGGCCGACAGGCGATCGATCTGCGGGACCAGGCCGGAGGTCGACAGGGTCACGCGCTTGTTGGCCAGGCCGTAGCCCAGGTCGTCGCGCATCACGCTCATGGCGCGCACGACGTTGTCAAAATTCATCAACGGCTCGCCCATGCCCATCATCACCACGTTGGTGAGGCGACGCTGCTTGTGCGGGATGTTGCCCAGGTGGCGCGCCGCCACCCACACCTGCCCGATGATCTCGGCGGTGGAGAGGTTGCGGTTGAAGCCCTGGGTGGCGGTGGAGCAGAACGTGCAGTTCAGTGCACAGCCCACCTGCGACGACACGCACAGCGTGCCGCGGTTCTTGTCCGGGATGTAGACCGCTTCGATCGCGTTCTTGCCATCGGTGCCCATGGCCAGCAGCCACTTGTGGGTACCGTCGGCCGACGGCTTGTCGAAGACGATGTTCGGCACGCGGACTTCGGCATGCTGCTGCAGCTTGCTGCGCAGCGCCTTGCCCAGGTCGGTCATCTGGTCGAAATCGGTGACGTAGTGGTGGTGGATCCACTTCATGACCTGGTGGGCACGGTAGCGCGCTTCGCCGAGTGTCTCGGCGAAGAAGCGCTCCAATCCCTCGCGATCGAGGTCGAGCAGGTTCTGCTTGGCCACCGGCGCGCCCTGGGCGAGCACGATGGGGATGGCGTTGGGCTGTACGACCTCGTTCACGGCATTACTCTCAGCGCGAGACCACTTCGGTCGCGGCGAAGAAGTACGCGATTTCAATCGCGGCATTCTCGACCGAGTCCGAGCCGTGGGCGGCATTGGCATCGATGGAATCGGCGAAGTCGGCGCGGATGGTGCCCGGCGCAGCGTCCTTCGGATTGGTGGCGCCCAGCAGGTCGCGGTGGGCCAGCACGGCGTTGTCGCCTTCCAGCGCCTGGATCATCACCGGGCCGGAGATCATGAACTCGACCAGCGCGTTGAAGAACGGACGCTCCTTGTGCACGGCGTAGAAGCCTTCGGCTTCACGGCGCGACAGCTGCTTGTACTTGGCAGCCACGACCTTCAGGCCAGCCTTTTCGAAGCGGGCGTAGATTTCACCGATGACGTTCTTGGCGACGGCGTCCGGCTTGATGATGGAAAGGGTGCGCTCCAGCGCCATGGGAATTCTCCGTTGGGCGGGCCACTGATCGGCCCGAGAGTAACATGAAAAAAACCCGCGTCGAAACGCGGGCTTAGCCTATATACGTGGCGTGATTCTACAACCTCTCGGTACGTCTTGCCACGCCCTGCGCGGGAACCTCGCGCTGGCGGCGACTGCCCGCCGTTCAGGTTGATGGGCATGAACGAGGACCAACATCTTGTGCGCCGCAGCATGCCACCGAGGATGCCGGGGTCTAATATCAAACAATCGTTTGATTGAACCCCTGCCCCGCCCATGGCCAAACCCGCCCACTTCTCCACCAAGGACCGCATTCTCGGCGCCGCCGAGGAGCTGTTCGCCCTGCACGGGTTCGCCGGGACGTCGCTGCGCCAGGTGACCAGCCAGGCCGATGTGAACATCGCTGCGGTGAATTACCACTTCGGATCCAAGGAAAACCTGGTCAACGAGGTGTTCCGCCGGCGCATGGACGAAATGACCGCCGCCCGGCTGTCGCAGCTGGACAGCGCCCGGCGCGACCACCCCGGGCAGCTGCGGCCGGTGCTGGCTGCGTTCGTCGAACCGGCGCTGGCCATGGCCCAGGACCGCCAGACCGGGGGCGCGTTCGTGCGTGTCATCGCCCGCGCGTACGCGGAAAAGAACGACAACCTGCGCAAGTTCCTCTCCGACCACTACGGCCACGTCCTGCGCGAGTTCGGCAAGGCGATCGCCGCCAGCGTGCCGGGCCTGAGCAAGGAAGAGCTGTATTGGCGACTTGACTTCCTGGCCGGCGCACTGACCTACGCCATGGCCGATTTCGGGCTGATCAAGCGACCCGCCGGTGTCACCGAAGCGGCGCATCGTGCCCATGCAGCCCAGGAACTCATCCATTTCGCCGAAGCCGGTTTCCGCGCCAGCGCGGCCACCGCCCCTGCGGCGGCGACCCTTGCCACCCCGTAACGCCGGGCCCCATATCACCCCCGTAGAGCCGGGCCCTGCCCGGCTTCCAGACCAACAAAGGCTTATCGACATGTCCAATTCCCTGCTAGTCCGCCGCGCCGCCGTGCTGGGTGCCGGCGTCATGGGTGCCCAGATCGCGGCCCACCTGACCAATGCCGGCGTCGACACCGTGCTGTTCGACCTTCCCGCCAAGGAAGGTCCTGCCGACGGCATCGTGCTCAAGGCCATCGCCAACCTGGGCAAGCTCAGCCCTGCCCCGCTCGCCAGCAAGTCCTACGCCGAAGCGATCACCCCGGCCAACTATGAAACCGGCCTGGAGCAGCTGCGCGACTGCGACCTGATCATCGAAGCCATCGCCGAACGGATGGACTGGAAGCAGGACCTGTACAAGAAGATCGCCCCGTTCGTGGCCGATCATGCCGTGCTGGCGTCCAACACCTCCGGCCTGGGCATCAACAAGCTCGCCGACGTGCTGCCCGAACAGCTGCGCCACCGCTTCTGCGGCGTGCATTTCTTCAACCCGCCGCGCTACATGCACCTGGCCGAGCTGATCCCGGCCACCACCACCGACGCCGCCGTGCTGGAAGGCCTGGAAAGCTTCCTGGTCACCACCCTGGGCAAGGGCGTGGTGTACGCCAAGGACACCCCGAACTTCATCGGCAACCGCATCGGCGTGTTCTCGATCCTGTCCACCATCTTCCACACCCAGCAGTTCGGCCTGGGCTTCGATGAAGTCGATGGCCTGACCGGCCCGCTGGTCGGCCGCCCGAAGTCGGCCACCTACCGCACCTCCGACGTGGTCGGCCTGGACACCATGGCCCATGTCATCAAGACCATGGGCGACACCCTGCCCAACGACCCGTGGCACCAGTACTTCGCCTCGCCGAAGTGGCTGGACGCGCTGATCGCCAAGGGTGCGCTGGGCCAGAAGACCGGCGCCGGCATCTTCCGCAAGGTTGGCAAGGACATCGTGGTGCTGGACCTGGAGAAGCAGGACTACCGCGCTGCCGATCGCACCGCCGCCCCGGAAGTGGTCGAGATCCTGAAGATCAGGAACCCGGCCGAGAAGTTCGCCAAGCTGCGCGAAAGCCAGCACCCGCAGGCGCAGTTCCTGTGGGCGACCTTCCGCGACCTGTTCCATTACAGCGCCTACCACCTGGCCGACATCGCCGAAACCGCGCGCGACGTCGACCTGGCCATCCGCTGGGGCTACGGCTGGTCGCTGGGCCCGTTCGAAACCTGGCAGGCCGCCGGCTGGAAGCAGGTCGCGCAGTGGATCGCCGATGACATCGTGGCTGGGAAGAGCATGAGCAACGCCCCGCTGCCGGACTGGGTGTTCGATGGCCGCGATGGCGTGCACGCCGCCGAAGGCAGCTACAGCCCGACCCGCAACGCCAAGCTGCCGCGTTCGGCGCTGCCGGTGTACCAGCGCCAGCGCTTCCCGGATCCGCTGCTGGGCGAAACCTTCAGCCCGGGCGAAACCGTGTTCGAGAACGACGGCGTGCGCATGTGGCACGACGGCGACGGCATCGCCGTGGTCAGCTTCAAGACCAAGATGAACACCGTGTCCGACCACGTGCTCAACGGCCTGCAGGAAGCCATCAAGCGCGCCGAGCAGGGCTTCAAGGGGCTGGTGATCTGGCAGCAGAAGGAACCCTTCTCCGCCGGTGCCGACCTGGCCGGCGCGCTCGGCCTGCTGCAGGCCGGCAAGGTCGACCAGTTCGAAGAAATGGTGCACAACTTCCAGCGCACCAGCCAGGCCATCAAGTACGCGCTGGTGCCGGTGGTGACCGCCGTGCGCGGTCTGGCCCTGGGCGGCGGCTGCGAGTTCCAGATGCACAGCGCCAAGAGCGTGGCCGCACTGGAAAGCTACATCGGCCTGGTCGAGGCCGGCGTCGGCCTGCTGCCGGCCGGTGGTGGCCTGAAGGAACTGGCGGTGCGCGCCTCCCAGGCCGCCGGCCCGGGCGGTGATGTGTTCGCCGAACTGAAGAAGACCTTCGAAACCGTGGCCATGGCCAAGGTCTCCAACTCCGCGGTCAACGCCAAGGAACTGGGCCTGATGCGCGCCACCGACAAGGTGGTGTTCAACAGCTTCGAAGCGCTGCACATCGCCAAGGCCGAAGTGCAGGCACTGGCCGAAGGCGGCTACCGTCCGCCGATGCCGGCCCGCCGCATCCAGGTGGCCGGTGACGTGGGTATCGCTACCTTCAAGATGATGCTCGTGAACATGCTCGAGGGCCGTTTCATCAGCCCGTACGACTACGAAATCGCCGTGCGTATTGCCACCGTGCTGTGTGGTGGCGAAGTGGACCGCGGCACGCTGGTGGACGAAGAGTGGCTGCTGACCCTGGAGCGCAAGCACTTCGTCGAACTGGCCCAGCAGGAAAAGACCCAGGCCCGCATCGCGCACATGCTGAAGACCGGCAAGCCGCTGCGCAACTGACCCATAAGAGACCACCACAATGACCAAGCAGATCCAGGACGCCTACATCGTCGCCGCCACCCGTACCCCGGTTGGCAAGGCGCCCAAGGGCGTGTTCCGCAATACCCGTCCCGACGACATGCTGGCCCACGTGCTCAAGTCCGTGGTCGCGCAGGCACCGGGCATCGACGTCAACCGCATCGATGACGCCATCATCGGCTGCGCCATGCCCGAAGCCGAGCAGGGCATGAACGTGGCGCGCATCGGCGTGCTGCTGGCCGGCCTGCCGGACACCATCGCCGCGCAGACCGTCAACCGCTTCTGCTCGTCCGGCCTGCAGGCCGTGGCGATGGCAGCCGACCAGATCCGGCTCGGCAACGCCGACCTGATGCTGGCCGGCGGCACCGAATCGATGTCGATGGTGCCGATGATGGGCAACAAGATCGCGATGGCGCCGAGCGTGTTCGACAACGACCACGTGGCCATCGCCTACGGCATGGGCATCACCGCCGAGAAGGTCGCCGAGGAATGGAAGGTTTCCCGCGAAGAGCAGGATGCGTTCGCCCTGGCCTCGCACCAGAAGGCCATCGCCGCGATCCAGAACGGCGACTTCAAGGATGAGATCAGCCCGTACGACGTGCGCACCCGCCAGCCGGACCTGGCCGACGGACGCCGCATCATCACCCGCGACCGCATCGTCGACACCGACGAAGGCCCGCGCCTGGACTCGTCCGCCGAAGGCCTGGCCAAGCTGCGCCCGGTGTTCCGCAACGGCCAGTTCGGCGGCACGGTGACCGCCGGCAACTCCTCGCAGATGAGCGACGGCGCCGGTGCGGTGCTGCTGGCATCGGAACAGGCGGTCAAGGACTACGGCCTGAAGCCGCTGGCCCGCTTCGTGAGTTTCTCGGTCGCCGGTGTGCGCCCGGAAGTGATGGGCATCGGCCCGATCGCGGCCATTCCCAAGGCGCTCAAGCAGGCTGGCCTGACCCAGGACCAGCTGGACTGGATCGAGCTCAATGAAGCGTTCGCCGCGCAGTCGCTGGCGGTGATCCGTGATTGCGGGCTGGACCCGTCCAAGGTCAACCCGCTGGGCGGCGCGATCGCGCTGGGCCACCCGCTGGGCGCCACCGGTGCGATCCGGACCGCCACGCTGCTGCATGGCCTGCGCCGTCGCCAGCAGAAGTACGGCATGGTCACCATGTGCATCGGCACCGGCATGGGCGCAGCGGGTATTTTCGAATCGCTGTGATCCGGGATCCAGGTACCGACCAACGGTCGGTACCTGCCGGCCGCAAGAGATGGCCGCCTGCCGTTGGCAGGCGGGCGGAGAAGCAAAAAGGCGACCCGTCCGGGTCGCCTTTTTCATGCGCGTGCATGGGACGCGGGGCTTACCCCTCGTCTTCTTCCAGCATCTGCGCCAGCTTCTCGCGCGCCGGCTTGCCCAGCTTGTGGCTTTCCAGCGCGAAGCGGATGGTGGCTTCCACCAGCCCGAGGTGGGTGCCGCAGTCGAACCGGGTACCTTCGAAGCGGTACGCGTTGACCTCTTCGGTTTTCAGCAGGTCGGCAATGGCGTCGGTCAGCTGGATCTCACCGCCCGCGCCCTTGCCGGTGGCTTCAAGCAGTTCGAAGATCTTGGGGCTGAGCACGTAGCGGCCAACCACGGCCAGATCGCTCGGCGCGTCTTCCGGCTTGGGCTTTTCCACGATCTGCGCGATGCGCCCCTTGCGGCCGTCGAAGGCCTCGGTCGCCACGATGCCGTAGCTGGCCGTGTTCTCGTGGGGCACGTCTTCCACCGCGATCACGCTGGCGCCCGTGGCCTGGTTGAGATCGGCCATCTGCTTGAGGGCGCCGTCGCCGCGGTTCCAGATCAGGTCATCAGGCAGCAGCACCGCGAAGGGCTCGTCGCCCACCACGGATTTGGCACACAGCACCGCATGGCCCAGGCCCAGCGCTTCGGTCTGGGTCACGAACACCGCGCGCACGCCTTCCGGCAGCACGTTGCGCACCAGTTCAAGCAGCTCGGTCTTGCCGGCGCGCTCGAGCTTCTGCTCCAGCTCGTACGCCTTGTCGAAATAGTCCGCGACCGCGTGCTTGTAACGATTGGTGACGAAGATCAGGGTGTCGCACCCTGCTTCGATCGCCTCATCGACGGCGTACTGGATCAACGGCCGGTCGATGATCGGCAGCATTTCCTTGGGAACCGTCTTGGTTGCGGGAAGGAACCGGGTGCCCAGCCCCGCCACCGGGAAAACCGCCTTGCGAATGCGCTTGTTCGTCACAGCCTGTTGGCCTCTCGTGCCGGAAAGGGAAGCACCTTAGCCGACTCGACGTGAGATTCGTGTTGCAACGGCGCAAATTCCGGCATGGTCGCGAACAGGATACTGTTGATCGCATCGGTATCGTAGTTGGCGATGGCCTCGCGCAGCCGCGGCACGTTGCCCAGCACCTGCTCGCGGGCGAAGGTGCGCACACCGGCCTCGAGGATCTTGGGATGCGCGGTCGGGCGGTAGTCCTCGTCCGAATAGAACAGGGTCTCGTGCAGCTTTTCGCCGGGACGAAGGCCGGTGTAGATGATGGCGATGTCCTTGTACGGCTGCTTGCCGGCCAGGCGGATCATCTGCTCGGCCAGCACCCGGATCGGCACCGGTTCGCCCATGTCGAGCGTATAGATCGCGCCGTGCGAGGCTGATGCCGCCGCCTGCAGGATCAGCTGGCAGGCTTCGGGAATCGTCATGAAGTAACGGGTTACTTCCGGGTCGGTGACCGTGACCGGGCCGCCCTTGAGGATCTGCTCGCGGAACACCGGCACCACGCTGCCCGCCGAGGCGAGCACGTTGCCGAAGCGCACGGTGACGAAGCGGGTATGGCTGGTCTTCTGGTCCAGGCTCTGGCAGATCATCTCGGCGTAGCGCTTGCTGGCACCCAGGGCGTTGACCGGGTCAACCGCCTTGTCGGTGGAGATGAACACGAAATGTTCGATCCGCGCTTCCACGCAGGCCCGGGCCACCGTTTCGGTGGACAGGATGTTGTTGCGCACCGCTTCGCGCAGCTGCCGTTCCAGCACGGGCACCTGCTTGTAGGCCGCCGCATGGAACACGGCATCCACCTGCGACAGTGACAAGGCGTGGCGGATCACCGCCGGGTCGCCACAGTCGCCCAGTACCGCCTCCACGACCAGGTCGGGGAAGCTGCGCTTGAGTTCGGCCTCGATGGTGAGCAGCAGCAGCTCGCTCATTTCAAGCAGTACGACCCGCCCTGCCCCGTGGCGCGCGCACTGGCGGCACAGTTCCGAGCCGATCGAACCACCGGCGCCGGTCACCAGCACGGTGCGCCCGCCCAGCCAGCCGCGGATCAGCGACCAGTCCGGCAGGATCGGCTTGCGCCCCAGCAGGTCCTCGATCGCCACTTCCTTCAGCTCACCGGGCAGCGAATGGCCCAGCAGCACGTCGTTGAGCTTGGGCACCATGCGGAACGGCACCCCGGTGCTTTCGCAGATGGCCACCACCCGCTGCATGCCGGCGGCATCCAGCGACGGAATGGCGATCACCAGCAGCCTGGCCGCGGTTTCGCGTACCACCGAGGCGGCATCGTCCAGCGTGCCCAGGATAGGCAGGCCCTGAAGCTTCGCACCCTGCAGGTGCGGCGCGTCGTCGAGCAGGCCAACCGGTTCGAAATCTCCCGACCGGCGAAGGTCGCGGACCAGCGCTTCGGCAGCCTGGCCGGCGCCCAGGATGAGCACCCGGCGCGCGGTCGCATCCGACTGCAGCGCCTGGTAGTCCTTCCATGCCCGGTACAGCAGGCGGGGCGCGCCCAGCAGGGCCGACAGCGCGAAGGGATAGATCACCAGCACCGACATCGGCACGCCATTGAAGCGCTTGTAAGCCAGCACCACCACGATGGCCAGCAACCCGATGAAGCTGGATTTGAAGATGTGCAGCAGGTCGGCCACGCTGGCGAACCGCCACAGCCCGCGGTACAGGCCCACGCGCCAGAAGACGATGGCCTGGATCACCAGCACCAGCGAGGTATCGATGTTCCACAGCGGCAACGAGGGCGCATCGGCCAGCATCGAATAGCGGCCGGCATGCAGCAACTGCCAGCACGCCCAGACCATGAACAGGTCGTGGGCCACGATGGCGGCACGGGGAAGCAGACTCGTGAAACGGTCCTGCCAAGGCGTCATAAAGCGGGCAATCCTTCTAGTAGCGCATTCCCTTGCGCAGGAGCAGCCAAAGACCGGTCGCGAAGAATATCCACGCTACGGCCACGGCAGCCTCCCACCTCGGCTGCAAATACGTGCAAGCATTAAACACTGTAATACTGAACAGACCAAAAACAAAGTACGTCCCTGTAACCGAAGTGTGCGTTGCACCACTTTTGACGGCACGTTGATACAGATGTTGGGTGTGGGGCTCCATCCATCTTTGCCCCGACAGCATGCGCGAAAGCAGTGTGAAGCCAGCGTCCACGAGGAACGCCGTCAGCGGCACCAGCAGCAGCAGCCACGAGATGTCGGTTGCCACGCTGGCCAGGCAGACCAGGGCTGCGACGGCATAACCTAACGCCCCGCTGCCCACATCGCCCATGAAGATCCTTGCATTCGGAAAATTGAACGGCAGGAAACCCAGGCAGGCCAGTGCCAGGACAATCCCGGCCAACGCCAGCGGACCCGGCAGGACAAGCGCGAACGCGGCGCCGGCCAGAATGGCCTGGCTGGTCGCGATCCCGTTGATCCCATCCATGAAGTTCCAGATGTTGATCAGGGATGTCGTAAACAGCAGCGCCAGCAGCGCCTGCCAAGGGTTGCCCGTTGCATCCCACACCAGACCTGCCAGCAGGCCGGCAGCCAGCAGATGGACCAGCAACCGGCGCACCGCCGGCAGCGGCCGGTGGTCGTCCCACCAGCCGATCCCAGCCACCAGCACCAGGCCCAGCCCCGACACCAGCAACAGCGTCCGGGCGCCCGGCCAGATGACCGCCGCCGCGGCCAGCGCCAGCAGCAGGGTCACCACGATGGCAATGCCGCCCCCGCGTGGGGTCGCCACGACATGGCTGCGGCGTTCCCCGGGCTGGTCGAACAGCTTGCGCCGCAGCGCGTACCGGCGGGCGCACCAGGTGAGCACCGCCGCCACTGCCAGCACGGCCGGCAGCCCCATCCACCACCCTGCCGGCATGGCTCAGAGCACCGCGTAGTTCAACAGCGGCTTGACCGTACCCCACTCCTTGCAGCTGGGGCATTGCCAGTGGTGGGTGCGCGCACCGAAGCCACAGCGCGTGCAGCGATAGGCCGGATTGCGGACCAGCAGCTGGTCGGTGATGTGCTTGAGGTCATGCAGGGTGGCGGTGGAGTCGGCGCCTTCGGCCAGGGTCAGGTCGATCAATGCCGACTCGCCGCGTACCGACGGGCGATCCTTCAGCTGCCGGCCCAGGTAGGCGCGCGCCGGGGCCACGCCCTCCTGCTCTTCCATCAGCTGGGTCAGGGCCAGTACCGGGGCGATGCCGCGATAGTGCTCGGTCATTTCCGACAGGAACGCGCGCGCGCCGCCCAGATCGCCGACCTTGCGGTAGTTCTGCATCAACGGCTGCAGCACCTCGGGCAGGTATTCTGGATCGTTGCGGGCGGCCCGCTCGAACGCGCGCACGGCGGCTTCGGCATTGCCGGCATCGGTTTCCAGGCGTCCTTCAATGATGCCGGCACGCACCGACATCGCATCGGCCTGGTAGGCACGGGCAATGGCCGCGCGGGCTTCATCGATCTTGCCGGCGCCACGGAAGCGTTCGGCCAGCTCACACTCGAACTGCCCCACCAGCTTGCCCATCGGCTCGCCGGTGACTTCTTCGTAACGGGTGGCGTTGTCGATCGCCTTTTCCCAGTCGCGCTCGGCCTGGTAGATGCCGATCAGGTGCTTGAGCGCCTGCGGGGCGCGCTGGTCGATCTGGGCCAGTTCGGTAAAGACGGTTTCGGCACGGTCGAGCAGGCCGGACTTCATGTAGTCCTCGCCGAGCGCCAGCAGGGCCTGGACGCGCTGTGCGTCGCTGAGGTCGGTCCGGTTGACCAGCCCCTGGTGCAGGCGGATGGCGCGATCAACCTCGCCCCGGCGGCGGAACAGGTGGCCCAGCGCGACCTGGGTCTCGAAGGTTTCCTTGTCCAGCTCGGCAATGTGCAGGAACAGTTCGATGGCCTTGTCGGGCTGCTCGTTGAGCAGGTAGTTCAAGCCACGGAAGTAGGTGCTGGACAGGTGGCTGACCTGGTTGTCGCCATGGCGCTGGCCACCGCGACGGCCGATCACCCAGCCCGACAGTGCTGCCAGCGGCAGGAACAGGAAAAACCAGAACCACTCGGATACAAATTCCATCGGCGCTCAACGTCCGTCGAAAGGTGAAGAAGAAGACGCCACGGGGGCGGCGGCCGGAGCCGCTTTCTGCGCTTTGCGCAGTCGGGAATACAACGGGATCACGACGCCGACCAGGACCAGCCCGGCACCGATGATCGCACCGGTCAACAGGGCCACGGTAATGGCCAGGCCGGTGCTGGAATGGATGGCAGTGAACCCCAGGTTGAGGGTCATGTCCTGCGAATTGAGGGCACCGATGACGAGCCCGGCCACCAGCACGGCGAGCAGGATCAACAGACGTGCGACTTTCATTGTGGCAGCTCCCATTCCCTTTGAGGTAGAGAGTAGCGGACTAACCGTCCGCTCTACTAGGCCGGATCGCTTTCCAGCGGTACCACGGCGCTTACGCGCTCACGGAGTTCCTTGCCCGGCTTGAAATGCGGGACATGCTTGCCCGGCAGTGCGACCGATTCCCCGGTCTTGGGGTTGCGCCCCAGCCGCGGCGGCCGGTAGTGCAACGAAAAACTGCCGAACCCGCGGATCTCGATGCGATCCCCGCCGGCCAGCGCCCCGCCCATCATTTCCAGCAACGACTTCACCGCCAGATCGACATCGTCCGACTTCAGATGCGCCTGTCGGCGCGCCAGGATTTCGATCAACTCGGATTTGGTCATTGCGGACTCGCGTCGAGGGTCTCAAACCCTGAAACGGCCCGGACAATTGTCCGGGCCGTCCAGGAAACTACTGCTACGGGTAAGGCCGATTACTCGGACTTGTTGCCGTTCAGCTGTGCACGCAGCAGCGCGCCGAGCTGGGTGGTGCCGCTGGAAGCCGAAGAGGACTGGTATTCCTCCAGCACTTCGCGCATTTCCGCGTCGTCCTTGGCCTTGATCGACAGCTGCAGGGTACGACCCTTGCGATCCATGCCCACGAACTTCGCTTCAACCTTGTCGCCGACCTTCAGGAACTGGGTCGCGTCGTCGACGCGCTCGTTGGCAACGTCACGCGCAGCGACGTAGCCTTCGATGCCGTCAGCCAGTTCGATGGTAGCGCCCTTGGCGTCCACTTCCTTGACCACGCCTTCGACCTTCGAACCCTTCGGGTTGGCAGCCATGTACTGACCGAACGGATCCTGCTCCAGCTGCTTGACGCCCAGGCTGATGCGCTCGCGCTCCGGATCGACGGCCAGGACGACGGCGTCCAGGTTGTCGCCCTTCTTGAAGTTGCGGACCACGTCTTCGCCGGTGGTGTTCCAGCTGATGTCGGACAGGTGCACCAGGCCGTCGATACCGCCGTCCAGGCCGATGAAGATGCCGAAGTCGGTGATCGACTTGATCTGGCCCGACACCTTGTCGCCCTTCTTGTGGATGGCAGCGAAGGTTTCCCACGGATTGGCGGCAACCTGCTTCATGCCCAGCGAGATGCGGCGACGCTCCTCGTCGACGTCCAGGACCATGACTTCAACTTCGTCACCGACCTGCACAACCTTGGACGGGTTGACGTTCTTGTTGGTCCAATCCATCTCGGAGACGTGCACCAGGCCTTCGACGCCCGGCTCGATCTCGACGAACGCGCCGTAATCGGTGACGTTGGAGACCTTGCCGAACACGCGGCTGTTGGCCGGGTAACGACGGGCGATGTTGTCCCACGGATCCTCGCCCAGCTGCTTCAGGCCGAGCGAAACGCGGTTGCGCTCGCGGTCGAACTTCAGCACGCGCACGTCCAGCTCGTCGCCGACGTTGACGACTTCGGACGGATGGCGCACGCGCTTCCAGGCCATGTCGGTGATGTGCAGCAGGCCGTCGATGCCACCCAGGTCCACGAACGCGCCGTAATCGGTCAGGTTCTTGACGACACCCTTCAGGATCGCGCCTTCCTGCAGCTTGTCCATCAGCTGCTCGCGCTCTTCCGAGTGCTCGCTTTCGACGACAGCGCGGCGCGAGACCACGACGTTGTTACGCTTGCGGTCAAGCTTGATGAGCTTGAATTCCAGCTCCTTGCCTTCCAGGTAGGCCGGGTCGCGCACCGGGCGCACATCCACCAGCGAACCGGGCAGGAACGCGCGGACATCCTTGATGTCCACGGTGAAACCACCCTTGACCTTGCCGCTGATGCGGCCGGTGATGGTTTCGTTCTTTTCCAGGGCTTCTTCCAGCTCGTCCCACACCATGGCGCGCTTGGCTTTCTCGCGCGACAGGACGGTTTCACCGAAGCCGTTCTCGATCGAGTCGAGGGCGACCTTGACGACATCGCCTTCGGCGACGTCGATTTCGCCGGCGTCGTTACGGAACTGTTCGATCGGCACGATGCCTTCGGACTTCAGGCCGGCGTTGATCACCACGACGTCGCCGCGGACTTCAACGACAACACCGCTGACGATGGCGCCCGGCTTCAGCTTGGCCAGATTGGCCTGGCTGGCTTCAAACAGTTCGGCAAATGATTCGGTCATTAGATTTACTCTGTTGGACACATGGGCATTGGTCCCCGCGAGGGTTCCGTTTACTGCCCGCCTGTTGGTCGACCCCGGAAACGCAGGTCGTGTGTGAAGTAGGAAAACCGCCACGCATCATTGCGGGACGGAGCTTTTACTGCATTGCATTGGTGCGACTACCGCCGATGGATTGGCGGCCTCCTTGCCACGGATCAGGCACCCGAAACCGGAAGCAGATCCAGTACCTTGACAACGACTTCGTCGATGCCGATACCACTGGTGTCGATGACGACGGCATCGTCTGCCGGCTTCAGGGGCGCCACTGTGCGCTGTGCATCACGGGCGTCGCGGGCCATGATCTCGCGCAGGAGGTCATCAAAGTTAACAGAAACCCCCTTGTCTTTCAACTGGTTATGCCGGCGCTCGGCGCGCTCCTCGGCACTGGCCGTAAGGAAGACCTTGAATGGGGCGTCGGGGAAGATGACGGTCCCCATGTCCCGCCCGTCGGCCACCAGGCCGGGGAGAACCCTGAATGCGCGTT
This sequence comes from Stenotrophomonas sp. CCNWLW57, assembly GCF_037203925.1. NCBI lineage: Bacteria > Pseudomonadati > Pseudomonadota > Gammaproteobacteria > Lysobacterales > Lysobacteraceae > Stenotrophomonas > Stenotrophomonas sp. CCNWLW57. The sequence goes on along the minus strand of NZ_JBBCBJ010000005.1, from coordinate 132,331 downwards.
GACGCTCTTTAAGCGCGGCGCGGACCTCGGGAATGGCGGCAATGGCCGAGGCCAGGGCCCCCGTGGTTTCCAGCCGCAGCTCGTCGGTGGCGTCGGTCTCATTGACGATGACACGCAGGCTGCCATCGTCGGCCTCGACGAAGCGGACATGGGTGTCGAAGGTGCAGCGGACCAGCGCCGAGGCGTCGGAGGTGTCGATATCGGCCCAGCTGGCAGCCACGCCCACGGCGCGATAGAGGGCGCCCGAATCCAGGTAATGCCAGCCCAGCCGGCGTGCGACAATGCGACTGACGGTTCCCTTGCCGGCCCCGGACGGGCCGTCGATGGTGAGCACGGGAGAAGGCTGGTTCATGGGGTTCCCTGTGGATTTGACCCCCCATTCTAGCCCCTGCCCGGCCCCGTCCAAGACATTTTTAGTGCAAGCACTTGAAAGGATGGAAAAAAGCCCGGTAGAATGGCGGGCTTGAACGGGCGTCACCTGCCGATTGTCATCTGCATATCGCGGCCGCGCTCCAACCGAATCCACGTTTACGCCGAGGTATGCAATGAAAGTCCTGTCTTCCCTGAAGTCGGCCAAGTCCCGTCACCGTGACTGCAAGGTCGTCCGTCGTCGCGGCAAGATCTTCGTGATCTGCAAGTCGAACCCGCGTTTCAAGGCTCGCCAGCGCTGAGCCTGGGCCGTCGCGGCCACCGGTCGCGACCTGCCTGAATAAAAAGCCGCCTCCGGGCGGTTTTTTATTGCCAATTTTGTTGTAATCGCCGGGTAGGCCACGACCGTCGGTCGTGGTTCCTTTCTTGACCACTGGGGAGTAGATCGAGATGAAGCGTTACCTGACCACACTGCCGTTGCTTGCCCTGCTGGCCTGCGCCAGCGCCCACGCCGACACCCTGTTGATCGACCGCACCAAGGAACAGGTGGCGCCGGTGGTGCCGGTGCGTGGCGAGACCACCAGCCAGGTCCTGAGCCGCTTCGGTGAGCCCAGCGAGAAGCTGGAGCCGCGCGGCGGCCAGAAGCGCCAGTGGCCGACCATCAACCGCTGGGTCTACCCGATGTTCACCGTCTACTTCGAAAAGCAGAAGGTGATCGACGTGGTGGCCAACAAGGCTGACAGCAACGAAGTCGGCCCGAAGCCGCCGATCCGCTGATCCATCAGAACGCCCGCCGCCCGGCGGGCCATCGCACCGAGACCATGAACGATACGCTCCGCTTTCCGGCCGAATGGGAATCCCAGTCCGCCATCCTGATCGCCTGGCCCCACGCCGACACCGACTGGGCCGACCGCCTGGGTGACGTCGAGGACACCTACATCGCGCTGGTCGCGGCCATCACCCGCTTCCAGCCGGTGGTGATCATCGTGGCCGATGACGACCTGGAGGCGTACGCCGACGCGCGCCTGCGCTCCAACCGGATCGACACCGACCGCGTGCGTTTCGTCACCGCGCCGTACGACGACACCTGGCTGCGCGATTCGGGCCCGATCACGCTGCGCCGCGCCGACGGCGGCTTCCGCCTGCTGGACTTCCGCTTCACCGGCTGGGGCGGCAAGTTCGAGGCCAGCCTGGACGACCAGCTGGTGGGCGTGCTGCACGCCGCCAACCTGTTCGCCGACGCGGAGCTGCAGAGCATTCCGTTCGCGCTGGAAGGCGGCGCCATCGAGACCGACGGCGCGGGCACCCTGCTCACCACCTGGAAGTGCCTGCACGAACGCCACCCGGACCGGGATCGTGCGTCGCTGAGCGCGGACATGGCAAGCTGGCTGGCGCAGGACCGGGTGCTGTGGCTGGACCACGGCTACCTGGAAGGCGACGACACCGACGCGCACATCGACACGCTGGCGCGGTTCGCGTCGGTGGACAGCATTGTCTACCAGGCCTGCGATGACGCCAGCGATTCGCACCATGCCGAGCTGCAGGCGATGGGCAAGGAACTGGCCGCGCTGCGCACCGCCGATGGGCAGCCGTACCGACTGTTCCCGCTGCCGTGGGCACGCCCGGTGATCGACGAAGGCCGCCGCCTGGCCGCGTCCTACGCCAATTACCTGATCCTCAACGGCGCGGTACTGATGCCGGCCTACGGTGACGTGGCCGACGACGCGGCACGCGACGTACTGGCCCAGGCCTACCCGGACCACGAGATCGTGCAGGTGCCCTGCCGCTCGCTGATCTGGCAGAACGGCAGCCTGCACTGCATCACCATGCAGTTGCCGGCTGGGTTGCTGGCGGCGTAACGCACTTCGGCAATCGCGAGTTTCCCAGGCGCCGGGCTTTGCCCGGCGCTTTTTGTTTTGGGCGAACAGCCGGTGGGCCTCGCATGGTCTGAGCTGGGCCGGCGGGTGCGGGGGTACGGGGGGCGCCGTGAACCCATCCCTGGGGGCTCTTGCGAAACATCCATGTTTCGCAAAGCCCCCGTACCCCCGCCCCCGCCGACCCTCGACGGTGTGTTGGTGGCCATGGGAGATCAACGGCGGTGCCGGTCATGTTCACGCGTTACCGGGAGTTTCGCCGAGCCGTAGAGCCACGCCCTGCGTGGCTGCTCTTCCATGCGTAGCCGACCCACTATCGGGGCCGGCCGGCGGGCAGCCCACGTAGGGACTGTCAAAAACATGGATGTTTTTGCCAAGCCCCCATGGATGGGTTTACGGCGTGTCCCGTAGTGGGCTGCCCGTCGGCCGGCCCAGCCCGTAAAGGTGAACAGCTGCTCTTCGCGACCAGAGACGCACCCCATTTATCGCCCAGCACGCCGCACACACCCATCCGCGATAAACTGCGTTTTTCCCCCTGCAGGACCCGCCCCGGATGAGCTCACGCCACACCCTTTCCGTCGCCCTGATCCAGGAGCGCAACCACGGTGACGCGGCCGCCAACCTGGCCGTGATCGAAACGCGCGTGGCTGAAGCGGCTGCCCAGGGTGCCAAGCTGGTCCTGCTGCAGGAACTGCACAACGGCGCGTACTTCTGCCAGCACGAATCGGTGGATGAGTTCGACCTGGCCGAACCGATCCCCGGGCCGAGCACCGAGCGCCTTGGCGCGCTTGCGAAGAAGCATGGCGTGGTGATCGTCGGCTCGCTGTTCGAGCGGCGCGCCGCCGGCCTGTACCACAACACCGCCGTGGTCTTCGAAAAGGACGGCACCCTGCTGGGCAAGTATCGCAAGATGCACATCCCGGACGATCCCGGCTTCTATGAGAAGTTCTACTTCACCCCCGGCGACATCGGCTTCAAGCCGATCGATACCTCGGTGGGTCGCCTTGGCGTGCTCGTCTGCTGGGATCAGTGGTACCCCGAAGCCGCGCGCCTGATGGCGCTGGCCGGTGCCGAACTGCTGCTCTACCCCACCGCCATCGGCTGGGATCCGGATGACCAGAAGGACGAACAGGGCCGCCAGCGCGATGCCTGGGTGCTCAGCCACCGCGGCCATGCCGTGGCCAACGGCGTGCCCGTGCTGAGCTGCAACCGCGTCGGCCATGAGCCGTCGCCGCTGGGCGCCTCCGGCATCCAGTTCTGGGGCAACAGCCACGTGCTGGGCCCGCAGGGTGAGTTCATCGCCGAAGCCGGTGGCGAACCGACCGTTCTGGTCTGCGATGTCGACCTGCAGCGCAGCGAACACGTGCGCCGCATATGGCCGTTCCTGCGCGACCGCCGCATCGACGCCTATGGCGACCTGCTCAAGCGCTACATCGACTGACCTTCCCACAGGAACCCTGCCCCGTGACCGTGCTGCTGCGCGACGCCACCGATGCCGACATTGCGGCCATCACCGCCATCTATGCGGTGGAAGTAACCGACTTCGTCAACACCTATGAGTACGACGTTCCGGATGCGGCCGAGATGCAGCGGCGCATGCACGACATCGTCGCACGCGGTTTCCCGTACATCGTGGCCGAGGTTGACGGCCACGTGGCCGGCTACGCCTATGCCAACACCTACCGAGGGCGTATCGCCTACCAGTGGACGGTCGAAAACTCCGTCTACGTCGATGCCGCGTTCCAGGGCAAGGGCGTCGGCACCGCGCTGATGCAGGGCCTGATCGACGCCTGCGTCGCGCGTGGCTACCGGCAGATGGTGGCAGTGATCGGCGAACCGACCAACACCGCATCGATCAAGCTGCACGAACGCTTCGGCTTCCACCTGGTCGGCATTTTCCGTGGCTTGGGCCGCAAGCATGGGCGCTGGCTGGATACGGTGCAGATGCAGCGCGCGCTCGGCGACGGTGCCGACAGCGCCCCTTCGAATGAATGATGAAATGACTGAAAACCTGATGGACGACAACGGCGACACCCTGTTCGCCGGCCAGCCCGTGCGCGTGGTCGAGCGCGACGGCGTGCGCTATACCCTGCTGGGCACCGCGCACGTCTCGCAGGCCAGCGTGGAGGTGGTGGAACGGGCCATCAACAGCGGCCGCTTCGATGCGGTCGCGGTGGAGCTTGATCCGCAGCGCCTGCAGGCGCTGACCAATCCCGATGCGTTGGCCAAACTGGACCTGGTCGAAGTGATCCGCAAGGGCCGCGTGGCGCTGTTCGCCGCGAACCTCGCCCTGGCCGCCTACCAGCGGCGGCTGGCCGAGCAGCTGGGCATCGAGCCCGGTGCCGAGCTCAAGCGCGCAGTCGGCCTGGCCAACGCGCACAACCTGCCGGTGCACCTGATCGACCGCGAAGTGGGCCTGACCTTCAAGCGCGCCTCGCAGCGGCTGGGCTTCTTCGGCAAGATCAAACTGGTCATGGGCCTGGGCGCCGGCCTGTTCGCCTCCGACGACGTCGGCGAAGACGAGATCGAGAAGCTCAAGCAGGGTGACATGCTCGAAGCAAGCTTCGGCGAGTTCGCCAGCGAAAGCCCGGCACTGTACGAAACCATCATCGGCGAGCGCGACCGCTACATGGCCACCCGCCTGCGCGAAGTGCACGATCCGGCCCAGCGCGAAGTGCTGGCCGTGGTCGGTGCCGGCCATCTGGCCGGGCTGGCGAAGTACCTGGAATCGGACACCGAAGCGCCCGGCCCGCTGCGCGCGTCGCTGGAAGACGTGCCGAAGAAGCGCAACATTCCGTGGATCACGCTGACCATCCTGGCAGTGGTGTTGGCCGGTATTGCCGTGGGGTTCTATCGCGGTGGACTGGGCGTGGGCACCGAGCTGCTGGCGGTGTGGGCGATGTACACCGGCGGCCTGGCCGGGTTGGGCTGCCTGCTGGCCGGCAGCCATCCGCTGAGCATCCTCACCGCCATCGTGGTGGCACCGTTCAAGCCATTCCGCCTGAGCATCCCGACGGGCGCCTTTGCCGCGCTGGTCGAGGCGCGCCTGCGCAAGCCGGCGTACGAGGATTTCCTCAAGCTGCGCGATGACGCGCAGAGCGTGCGCGGCTGGTACCGCAACCGGGTCACCCGGGTGGTGCTGACCTTCATGCTGACCAACCTGGGCAGCATGCTGGGTTTGTGGCTCACTGGCTTCCAGGTCTGGAACAAGGTCGGCGGCTGACGGCGCCGTACCGACCAACGGTCGGTACCTACCCACGGGGATCGGAACCGTAGGTATCGACCGTTGGTCGATACGAAAAGGGCCACGCATTGCGTGGCCCTTTTCATTCATGCCGGTTCGATCACCGCGCCGCTGCCCTTGGGCGGCAATCCCCTCGCCCGCCGCACGATGCGGGCCACGTTGATGCTCATGTCGTCGAGCATGGCGTAGATGGTCGGCAGGAACAGCAGGCTGACCACGGTGGAGAACGCCAGGCCGCCGGCAATGGCGCGCGCCATCGGATAGTACGGCGGGCCATCGCCCAGCAACTGGGTGTCGGTGAGCGAGATCGGGACCATCGCCAGGATCGCCGTGCCCATCGTCATCATGATCGGGCGCAGGCGCTCGCGCGAGCCTTCCACCAGCGCCTGGGTGCGGGCCAGGCCGCGCCGGCGCAGGTTGTTGATGTGCTCGATCATCACGATGCCGTTGTTCACCACCACCCCCATCAGCACCAGGATGCCGATGAAGGACATGATCCCGAACGAGGTACCGGTGAGCCAGAACAACCAGAACACCCCGAAGATCGAGAACAGCACCCCGCTCATGATGGCGGCCGGGAACAGCAGCGATTCGAACACCGCCGCCATCACCACGTAGATCATCACCAGCGCGATGACCAGGTTGAACAGCATCTGCTGCATGGCCTCGTTGTCGTCACCGAAGTCACCGCCGTCGAAGGTGAAGTTGTACCCGGCCGGGAAGCTCATCGGCTTGAGGGTTTCCTCCATCGCCTTGCGGCCTTCCGGCGCGGTCACCTTCTCGGCCAGGTTGGCCTTGATGGTCAGCGTGGTCTGGCGGTTGGTACGGCCGACGCGGGTGGCGGACGGCTTGATGCTGACATCGACCAGGCTCAGCAGCGGTACCGAGCGACCGTCGCCGGTGCGCACGGTGAAGCTGGCCAGGTCTTCCGGGCTGCTCTGTTCGGCACCGGCAAAGCGCACCCACACCGGAACTTCACTGTCACCGCGACGGAACTCGCGCAGCGGTGCACCGCGCAGCGCCAGGCCGACAAAGCTGGCAACCTGCTCGGCATTGAAGCCGAACGCAGCGGCACGCTCGCGGTCCACGTGGATGGACAACTCGCTGCCCTTCTCGCCATTGTCGATGCGTACATCGCGCAGTTCCTTGCGCTGGGCCAGCAACGGCACCACGTCTTCGCCGATCTCCTGCAGCATCTGGGTCGAATCACCGACCAGCTGCACTTCCACGCCCTTGCTGCCACCGCCACCGCCGCCATCGCCGCCCTGGTTGCCGACGATGTAATCGGCGCGCGCCGAGCGCGGCAGTCCCTTGCGCAGCGACTCCTGCACGGCGGCCATGTTGCCCGCGTGCTTCTGGTCCAGAGTGACAATCGTGCTGCTGCCTTCCTGTTCGCTGTACCAGGAATACACCTGGGTTATGTGCAGCTTCTCGCGGTTCTGGTCCAGGTACTGCTCCACCCGCAGGATCTCGTCGGACATCTGCGCGCGGGTGAAGGCCCCCTTCCAGTTGTAGCCGATGAAGACATCGGTGCCACCTTCGCCACCGAACATGTCGATCTTGGTCAGCTTCATCGGCACCAGGCTGACCAGCACCACCATGATGATGCCGAACACGCTCCAGCCGCGGTGTTCCAGCGTCCATTGCAGCAGCTGGGCATAGCGGCGCTGCAGGCGGGCGATCACGCCGGTCTGCGAGTGCACCAGCTTGGGCGTCTGCATGCGCGCGGACAGCATCGGGATCAGGCTCACCGCCACCAGCCACGAGGCCATCAGCGAGACCGAGATGGTGATCGCGATCTGCGCCATGAAGATGCTGATGTTGTTGGTTTCGCCAAACAGGTTGGGCACGAACACGATGCAGTGGCACAGGGTGCCGGCGCTGAGCGCGATGGCCACGTTGCGGGTGCCGATGATCGAGGCCTGCACCGGCTGGTCGGGCATGCGTTCGCGTTCCTGGTAGATGCTTTCCACCACCACCACGGCGTTGTCCACCAGCATGCCGACCGCCAGCAGCAGGCCCATCATGGTCAGGATGTTGAGGGTCACCCCGACGAAGTACATGAAGCCCAGGGTGATCACGAAACAGATCGGGATCGCCAGGGTCACCATCAGCGTCGACGGCCAATGGCGCAGGAAGAAGAACAGCACCGTCACCGACAGCAGCAGGCCGACCGCGCCGGCTTCGGCCAGCTCCAGCAGCGAGGACGTCACCGTCTTGCCCTGGTTGTCGATCACCTTGATGTTCACATCGCGCATCGACGGCTGCCGGCGGATGGCTTCCACCTCGGCCAGCGCGCCTCGCGAGACTTCCACCAGGTTGGCGCTGCGCTCCTTGTAGATGTCCAGGCCCACCGCCGGATTGCCATCCAGGCGACGGCCGTAGTTCATCCGCGCCGCCTTGAGCCGCACGTCGGCAATGTCGCCCAGGCGCAGACCCTTGGTATCGATGACCAGGTCGCGCAGTTCCTGCAGGTCGGTGATTTCACCGACCGGCTGGATCCGTACCCGCTGGCCGTTGTCGTCGATCTGCCCGGCCGAGATCGAGAAGTTGAGCGTGCGCAGGCGGTCGCTGAGTTCGTTGATGCTCAGGTTGTGCGCGGTCAGGCGATCGGCATCGATCGCGATTTCCACCTCATTGGGTGGCGCCCCGGAAATCTCCACCCGGGCCACGCCGGGAATGCGCTCGATCCGCCGCTTGAACTCACGGTCGAGCATGTCGTAGGCACCGGTCAGGTCCGACGCACTGGCCAGGCGCACCTTCAGGACCGGCTCGTCGCTGCTGGACCACTTGAACACGTTGTAGCGCTGCAGGTCATCGGGCAGGTCGCTGCGGATCGCGTCGATGCGCTCGCGTGCGTCGGAGGCGGCGATGGCGATGTCGCGGTCCCAGTCGGTGAACTCGATGAAGATGCTGGCACCTTCGGCGGTCGCCTGGGAGCGCATGCGCTTGATCCCGGTCATCGTGGCCAGCGCTTCCTCGGTTGGCCGGATGATGGTGCGCTCCACTTCCTCCGGGGTCGAGCCGGTGTAGGGCACCTGCACGAACAGGAACGGTGCGGAGATGTCCGGCAGTGCCTCCAGCGGCAACCGGAACGAGGCGATCAGGCCCACCACCACCAGTGAGACGAAGCACATGATGGTGGTGATGGGACGGCGGATGGAGAACTCGGCGATGCTCATGCCGGCTCCTGGGCCGCACCACCGGCGGTGCTGGCATCGGGCGTACCGCGGTGGTGATGGCGGCCACGTTCGCGGTAATAGGCATCGCCACGGCGATCAAGCAGGTCGTACACCACCGGGATCACCAGCAGGGTGAGCAGCGTGGACACCAGCAGGCCGCCGATCACGGTGATCGCCATCGGGGCGCGCACTTCGGCACCCTCGCCCATCGCCACCGCCAGCGGCAGGAAGCCGAACAGCGTGCACAGGGTGGTCATGATGATCGGGCGCAGGCGCGAGCGCGCGCCCTCCACCAGCGCCTCATGCTTGGCCACGCCGGCCTCGCGCAGCTGGTTGACCTTGTCGATCAGGATGATCGCGTTCTTGGTCACCAGCCCCACCAGCAGGATCAGGCCGATGAACACCACCACCGAGATCGGCTTGCCGGTGAGCATCAGCGCCAGGATCGCACCGACCAGCGCCAGCGGAATGGTGAACAGGATGACGAACGGGTGCAGCAGCGATTCGAACTGCGACGCCATCACCAGGTAGACCAGGAAGATCGCCAGGCCGAAGGCGAAGATCAGCGAGCGCGCCGATTCGGCCAGCTCCTCGCCCTGCCCACCGATGTGCATGCTGACGCCGGCACCCAGCGGGTCATTGGCGACCATGTCCTGTACTTCGCGCACCGCGCCGCCCAGGTCGATGTCGCGCAGATTGGCCGACACCACCGCCACGCGGGTCTGGTCGGCCCGGTGGATCTCGCTGGGGCCGTTGGTGGCCACCACGTCGGCCACCGCGTCCAGCGTCACCGGGCGTGTGCTGCCCGGGTTGACGATCAACCGGCGGATGCTCTCCACGCTGGCGCGGTCGCCTTCCTGGGCGCGCACCAGCACGTCGATCTTGCGGTCACGGAAGCTGTAGCGCGTGGCCACGTCGCCGCGCACCTTCTTGACCACCACGTCGGCGATCTGCCGCGTGGTCAGGCCCAGCGCACCGGCGCGCTCCTGGTCGAAGCGGATCTGGATTTCCGGGAAGCCCTCTTCCACGGTCGATTTCACGTCGGCGTAGTGCGGGTTGCTGCGCAACCGCGCGGCCAGCGCCTGCCCGGCACGTTCCAGGGTGGCCATGTCCTGCCCGCGCAGCTCCACTTCCAGCGGCGTGGAGAAGCTGAACAGTGCGGGCCGCGCGAAGTCGACCTGCACGCCCGGGTGGCCCTGCATCGAAGCGCGCAGGCGCTCGGTGATGGCCGCCTCGGTGCGGGCACTGCCGCCGTCGGCCATCACCACGGTGAGCTTGCCGATGTTCTCGCCGCTCTCGGTCGGGCTGGCATCCAGCCGCGTGCCGCTGCCGCTCACCCCGTACAGCGAGGTGATGCTGTCGTCCTTGGCGTGGGCCAGCTGCAGCTCGCGCACCAGCGTATCGGTCTGCTTCAGCGGCGTGCCGGCCGGCAGCTTTGCGGTCATCTCAAAGCGATCCTGGGCCAGCTGCGGAATCAGGTCCGCGCCCAGCATCGGCACCAGCGCCAGCGTAGCCACGAAGGCCAGCGCCGCCATGCCCAGTACCTTACCCGGGTGGGCCAGTGCGTTCGGCAGCAGGCGCAGGTAACCGCGCTCGGCACCGGCGTACGGCTTCATGGCCAGGTCGCTGGCCTTGCGCATCACCGGGCCGATCACCGCCACCAGCAGGCGCCACACGCGCACGATGGCCCACGCGATGCCGAACACGGTCCAGCGGACCAGCGCGCCGAAACCGCGGCGGCTCCCGGCGACCGGCTTGAGCCAGCGACGCTGCGGCTGCCATGCGGCATGCGCGGGCTCTTCCGGGAACGCCAGCGGCGGGCGGCCCTTGAGCGAGCTCAGCATCGGGATCAGGGTCATCGCCACCAGCAGCGAGATCGCGATGGCGATCGCCACGGTCAGCGCCTGGTCGCGGAACAGCTGGCCGGCGATGCCGTCGACGAACACCAGCGGCAGGAACACCGCGATGGTGGTCAGGGTGGAGGCGACCACGGCCATGCTGACTTCGCGGGTGCCGGTGATGGCCGCCTGCAGGATGCCCAGGCCGCGTTCGCGCGCCTTGGCGATGCTTTCCAGCACCACGATGGAATCGTCCACCACCAGGCCGGTGGCCAGCGCCAGCCCGCCCAGCGACATCACGTTCAAGCTCAGCCCCAGCTGGCCCATGAAGAAGAACGTGGTGATGATCGAGACCGGCAGCGACAGGCTGATCACGAACGTGCTCCAGCCATCGCGCAGGAACAGGAAGATGATCAGGATGGCCAGCAGGCCGCCGATCACCGCATCTTTCTTGACGTCGCTGATGGCGTGCTCGATGAAGCGCGACTGGTCCTCGATGGTGGTCAGTTCGGCATCACCGGGAATCTGCGCCTTGATCTGCTCAAGCTTTGCGCGCAGTGCTTCGGCGGTGGCCACCGTGTTGGCATCGCCTTCCTTGTAGATGGCCAGTTCCACCGCTTCGCGGCCGCCCAGGCGGATGATCGCTTCGCGTTCCTTGAAGCCCTGGCGCACCGTGGCCACGTCCTTCAGCCGCACCGGCACGCCGTTGGCCACGGTGGTGGAGCTGCTGCTGGAAGCGCTCTGCGCGGCGGACGCGGCGGCGACCGCGGCATCCGAACCGGTCGAGGCGGCGATGGCGAACATCTGCTGCATGGCCGCGTCGGCGGCACTGCCGTTGCTGCCCTGGGTGGTCACCAGCAGGTTGCGGATGTCTTCCAGGTCGGCGAACTGGTTGACGGTACGCACCAGGAAGCGCTGCGACCCTTCTTCCAGGCGGCCGCCGGAGATGTTGATGTTCTCTTCCTTCAGCCGCTTGATGACGGTATCGATCGGCAGGTTGAGCTGGGCCAGCTTCTGCTGGTCGATGTCGACCTGGATTTCATCTTCCAGGCCGCCGCCCACCTTCACCGCCGCCACGCCGGCCACCGGTTCGAGCTTCTTCTTCAGGTCTTCATCGGCATAGCGGCGCAGCGCGGTGAGCTGGCGCACGGCGTCGGCATCGCTGGCCGGGTCGTCCTTGGCCGCGATCACCAGGCGCATGATCGGCGCGGTGGAGGGATTGAAGCGCAGCAGCACCGGGGCCTTGGCCTCCAGTGGCAGGTTCAGCGCTTCCATCTTGTCGCGCACCTCCAGGCTGGCCTGGTCCATGTTGGTGCCCCACGCGAATTCAAGCACCACATCGCTCTGCCCGGTGCGCGAGATCGACTTCAGCTTGCGCAGGTTCTTGACCACGCCCACCGCCTCTTCGACCGGTTCGGTGATCAGCGTTTCGATCTCGGTCGGCGCCGCGCCGGTGTATTCGGTGCGCACGGTCAACGTGGGATAGCTCAGGTCCGGCAGCAGGTTGACCTTGAGGTTGCCCAGCGCGATCAGGCCGAACAGCACCAGGGTGATCATGAACATGAAGATGGTGACGCGGCGGCGGGTGGCGAATTCCACCAGGCCGCCACCAGGCGCCGCCGGGCCTTCGCCCGGCTGCGGCTCGTTACCGTGGTCGTGCCCGGCCGAACTCATTGACGGGTCTCCGCCTTGGCCGGGGCGGCCTTGCTGGCCACCGCGGTGGCCGGCTTGTCGCCGATCACCTGCACAGCGGTGCCGTCGCGCAGGGCGACCTTGCCGGCCGTCACCACCTTGTCTCCCTCGGCCAGGCCCTCGCGGATCTCCACCCACGGGCCTTCGGCGTAGCCCAGCTTGACCGGCACGCGGGCAACCTTGCCCGCGCGCACGCGGAACACCGCCGGGTCACCGTCGTCGAGCAGCGCCAGGCGCGGCACCACCAGCGCGTCGGCGCGCTGGTCGTAGTCGATGCGGATCCGCCCGAACATGCCCGGCTGCAGGCCGGCGGCATCTTCGCCGAAGCCGCTGACCACGCGGAAGGTGCCGCTGCCGGCGTCGACCACCGGGGAAATGCGGTCCACGGTGCCGGGGAAGGACTTACCCGGCAGCGCGTCGGCCACCAGGGTTACCGGCTGCCCGGCACGCAGCGTGGCCAGTTCGCGCTCGGGCACGTTGAGCGTGGCTTCCAGCCGCGAGTTGTCGACGATGCGGAAGATCGGCGTATTGATCTGCACGAAGTTGCCGGTCTTGATCGAGCGCGATGCGATCACGCCGGAGATCGGCGCCACCACCGTGGTGTAGGACAGTTCCAGGGTCGCCAGGCGGTACTGCGCGCGCGCGTTTTCCAGGTCGTAGCGCAGCTGGTCGACATCGGCGGCGCTGACCATCTGCTGGCCCACCAGTTTCTGGGCGCGCTGGTAGCTGTTCTCCAGCTTGCGCATCTGCGCTTCGCTCTGGGCCACGGCCAGGCGCGCCCGGTCCGGGTCCAGCCGCACCAGCGGCTGCCCGGCGCGAACCTGCTGGCCCTCCTCGACCATTACGGCCAGGGCCACGCCCGACGTTTTCGCCACCACCTGCGATTCGGCGCGCGCTTCCAGCGCGGCGGTGCCGGTGTAGCTGGCGGCGACCGCACGGCGGCTGGCCGCTACCGCCTCCACCGGGACGGCGTCGGGAGCTTTTTCGGCCTTGGGATCCTTCTCGGCCGCCGCGGCATCGCCGGCGGGGCCACCGGCGCCGCAACCGCCCAGCAGCAGGGTCGTAGTGATCAGCAGCGCCGCGGCGCAGGTTCCGGTGCGGCCGGGCAGAAGAGAGATTCGCAACATCGTCGTGTCCCTGAAGGATGCGTGAGCAGGTGTGGTAGCAAAGTAATGCACCACGTCACGACAACACCATATCCCAAAGGTCATGGTGACCTGCGACCACTCGTCGGCACTGCCCGGTTTCAGCTAGATGAAAACGCAGGCTATACTCGGGACAGTTCCGTACCCCACGCCGGAACGACCAGAACCCGTATACCGGAAACGACATCATGCGCCCGCAGCCGCTCGCCGCTTGTCTTGCTCTGGCCGTCCTCCTGCCCTTCGGGGTTGCCGTCCAGGCCGCACCTGCTCCTGCCGTACCCGCGCCACCCGCCGCTGCCCCGGCAGCCGCGCCCGCCGCCCCGCCTGCCCTGACCGGCAGCTTCGACAATGGCCGCGTGCTGGCCTACACCTGCCAGGGGTGCCACGGCATCACCGGCTACAAGAACGCGTACCCCAGCTACCGGGTGCCCAAGATCGGTGGGCAGACCCAGCAGTACCTCAGCCAGGCCCTGAGCGAGTACCGCCAGGGCAAACGCCGGCATCCCACGATGCAGGCGCAGTCCATGAGTTTCTCTGAACAGGAGATCGCCGATCTCGCTGTTTACCTGTCCACCGTCAAATAAGCGCGCTCATGACGAAAGCCACGCCCTTCAAGCGTCACGCCATCGCCCTGTCCGTTGCCCTGCTGCTGGCTGCCTGTTCGCAGTCGCAGGTGGAAAACAGCGCAGATTCCGCCGCCGACCCGGGCCACGCCAGTGGCGAGCACGGGTCAGGCTCCTCCGCCGGCCTGCCGGCGGGCCGCATCGCCGCCGGTGAAGCGCGGGCCAAGGTCAAGGGCAAGGCGACCGGGCAGAGCTGCATCGACTGCCACGGCGCCGACGGCAACCAGCCGATCGACCCTACCTACCCGAAGCTGGGTGGGCAGTACGGCGATTACCTGGCCCACGCCCTGCAGGCCTACCGCGCCGGGGACCGCCAGCATCCGCTGATGACCGGGCAGGCCACCGACCTGAGCGACCAGGACATTGCCGACCTGGCCGCGTACTTCGGTTCGCGGCCGAGCCAGTTGCGGGATCTGCACGGGCTGAAGTAGCGCCACGCCCTGCGTGGCTGCTCTCCGTTCCGGGGTCATGAACGCCGGAAGGAGGGTTTCGGTCGGGTTTGAACGCCGGCAGGATATTGAGCGCGTGTCGATCACGCGCCGGGATGGTTTGCCGCGCTGCGCGCGGTCGCCGACTGACAGTCGGCGCTACGAATTGCTGGCGATCGCATGACGATTTGGATACGTCCGGAACGAACGCATGACGATCCGGATGCGTCCGGAACGAACGCACGACGATCCGGATACGTCCGGAACGAACGCATGACGATCCGGATGCGTCCGGAACGAACGCACGACGATCCGGATGCGCCAGCGCCGGTAGAGCCGACTGTTAGTCGGCTGCCTTTACCCGGGGACGCGCGTCAGGAATCCAGCTCTTCCCACCGCTTGTACGACGCATCCAGCTCAGCCTGCACCGCACCCAGCTTCTGGGTGTGTGCGGCCATGTCCGGCGCGCTGCGCTGGTAGAACGCGGGATCGTTCATCGCGGCGGTCAGGCCTTCGACATCCTTTTCCAGCGTTTCGATCTTCAACGGCAGCTGCTCCAGCTCGCGCTGGTCCTTGAAGCTGAGCTTGCGCCTGGGTGCTGCCGATGCCGCCTGTGCCGCCGCTGCCGGCGCGGCAGCCGGCCTGGCCGCAGGCACCGACGCCGCGGCCGTTGCCGCTTCCACGCGTGCCGCATGCCGTTGCCAGTCGGTGTAGCCCCCCACGTACTCGCCGACCACGCCATCGCCTTCCATCACCATCGTGGAGGTCACCACGTTGTCGAGGAAGTCGCGGTCATGGCTGACCAGCAGCAGCGTGCCGGTGTAATCACCAAGCAGCTCTTCGAGCAGCTCCAGCGTTTCCACGTCGAGATCGTTGGTCGGTTCGTCCATCACCAGCAGGTTGGACGGCTGCGCGAACAGCTTGGCCAGCAGCAGCCGGTTGCGCTCGCCGCCGGACAGGCGGGTGATCGGCGCGCGCGCACGCTCGGGCGTGAACAGGAAATCCTGCAGGTACGCATGCACGTGCTTGCGCTTGCCGTTGACCTCGAGGAAATCGCGGCCTTCGGCCACGTTCTCGATCGCGGTCCAGTCCTCGCGCAGCACCGAACGGTACTGGTCGAAGTAGGCGATCTGCAGGTTGGTGCCGGCGCGCACTTCGCCGCTGTCCGGCGCCAGGTCGCCCAGCAGCAGCTTGAGCAGCGTGGTCTTGCCGCTGCCGTTGGGACCGATCAGGCCGATCCGGTCGCCGCGCAGGATGGTGGTACTGAAATCCTTGACCATCACCCGCTCGCCGAACGCGAACGAAATGTCCTTGACGTCGATGACCTTCTTGCCGGAATTCTCCGCCTGCGAGGCTTCCATGCGCACGTTGCCGCCGAGTTCACGGCGCTGCGAACGCTCGCTGCGCATCGCCTTGAGGCGGCGCACGCGGCCTTCGTCGCGGGTGCGGCGGGCCTTGATGCCCTGGCGGATCCAGACCTCTTCCTGCGCCAGCATCTTGTCGAAGCGCGCGTTTTCCTGTGCCTGCGCGTTCAAGCGCTCTTCGCGGCGGCGTTCGTAGTTGGCCCAGTCGCCCGGCCAGCTGGTGACCTGGCCGCGATCGATCTCGACAATGCGGGTGGCCAACGCACGCAGGAAGCGGCGGTCATGGGTGACGAACACCACGCTGCCGTTCCAGTTCTTGAGGAACATTTCCAGCCAGTCGATGGCTTCGATGTCCAGGTGGTTGGTCGGTTCGTCCAGCAGCAGCAGGTCCGGCGCGGACACCAGCGCGCGGCCGAGCAGCACGCGGCGCTTCATGCCGCCGGACAAGCGCGCGAATTCGGCATCGCCGTCCAGGTCGAGCTTGGTCAGCGTTTCGCTCACACGCTGGTCCAGTCCCCAGCCGTTGGCGGCATCGATCTTGGCCTGCACCGCCGACAGCGCATCGCCATCGAACTCGTCGGCCACGCTGAGGTGGTGGAATTCGGCCAGCCACTGGCCCAGCTCGCCCAGGCCATCGGCGACCACGTCGAACACGCTGCCGGCCGCGCCGTGCGGCACTTCCTGCTCCAGCCGGGTGATGCGCACCCCCTGCTGCACGCGCACTTCTCCGTCGTCGGGCTTGTGGTCGCCGGACAGCAGCTTGAGCAGGGTGGATTTGCCGGCGCCGTTGCGGCCGATCAGGGCGATGCGTTCGCCCGGCTCGATCGACAGTTCGGCTTTTTCCAGCAACAGCGGGCCGCCGACGCTGAAGTCGACGTTTTGCAGAGTAATCAGAGGCATCCCGCCATTGTACGGGCTGGCGGCCTGCGGCGTCGCTCAGCCGGACGCAAAAGCGGATGCCGGCAGTCCCAGCAGTGCGGCCAGTTCCGCCGGCACCCGCTTGCCCGGGTGGCGCACCACCCACAGCTGACGCGACAGGGGCGGCAGCGGCGTCTGCAGGACCCGCAGGCTGCCCAGCGCGACCAGATCGGCCACGGCGTGCCGCGACAGGCAGGCCAGGCCCAGCCCCGCCGCCGCCGCCTGCTTGATCGCCTCGGTGCTGCCCAGCTGCATGGCGCGCCCGAAGTGGTGCAGGTACGGCAGGAGGGCCTGCTCAACCGCCTCGCGGGTGCCCGAGCCGGGCTCGCGAAGCAGCCAGCGCGCCGCGGCCAGTGACGCGACATCCACCGCATCCGGCAACGGCGAGGCGGCCGCCGCCACGATGACCAGGGCATCGCGCTGCCAGGGCAGCACCTCCAGGCCGCTTTCGTGGCACGGTCCTTCGATCAGGCCCAGGTCGACCTCCAACCGCTGCACGGCCGCCACCACGTCGGCGCTGTTGCCGATCCGCAGGTCCACCTGGGCCTGCGGATTTGCCGCCAGCAGCGAAGCCACCCGGGTCGGCAGCAGGTAATTGCCGATGGTAGTGCTCGCGCCTATCCGCAATTGCAGGGCCAGCGTGCCGGCCGCGTGCGACTGCCCCGCCCCGGCCTGCTGTTCCAGCTCCCTCGCCGCCACCAGCAGCGCGCGGGCCGGGTCAAGCAACGCGCGCCCGGTGGCGTTGAGCACCAGCCGGCGCCCGATCCGGTCAAACAGAGGTGCGGGAAGCTGCCCCTCCAGTTCGTTGAGGGCGGCGCTGGTGGCCGACTGCGAAAGCTGGAGCTGGGCGCCCGCCGCAGCGGTGGATCCGGCATCGGCCACGCTCAAGAAAACCTGCCATTGGCGCAGCGTCAGACGCATCGTGGATTAACCTTCTTTGTCGGTTGATTCGACAAAAACAATGCGTTTTACCAGTTGAATGGTCAAGGGCACGCTGTAGCCCTGTTTCGACGAGAGCGAACCGTGACCATCTCAATGGTGAGCGCACCCACCGCGGGTGCATTCCAACGCTGGCGCAGCCGGGTGCCCGGCCTGCTGCTGACCGCCAGCCTGGCGGCAGCGGGCATCGGCCTGTCCTCCGTGCCATGGCTGCAGGCGCACGGCATCAGTGCACTCACCCTGGCCATCGTGCTGGGCATCGCACTGGGCAACACCGTGTACCCGCACCTGGCCGCATCGTCGGCAGACGGTGTGGGCTTCGCCAAGCACTGGCTGCTGCGCGCCGGCATCGTCCTGTACGGCATGCGCCTGACCTTCCAGGACATCGGCCAGGTCGGCGCAGGCGGCGTGCTGATTGACGCACTGGTATTGATCAGCACCTTCGGGCTGGCGTGCTGGGCCGGCACGCGCTGGCTTGGGATCGACCGCGATACCGCGATGCTGATCGGCGCCGGCAGCGCGATCTGCGGGGCGGCCGCGGTGATGGCCGCCGCGCCGGTGGTACGCGGCCGCGCCGAACAGGCCACCGTGGCGGTGTCGACCGTGGTGGTGTTCGGCACGCTGGCGATGTTCCTGTATCCGGCGCTGTACCAGCTCAACCTGGAACACGCCTGGCTGGCGCTGGGTGAACAGGCCTATGGGGTGTTCACCGGCTCGACGGTGCATGAAGTGGCCCAGGTGGTGGCGGCCGGGCGCGCGGTCAGCGAAAGCGCCGCCGATACCGCCGTGATCGCCAAGATGGTGCGCGTGATGATGCTCGCCCCGTTCCTGGTGGCGCTGTCGCTGCTGCTGGCCCGCGGCCATGCGACGCAGCCCGGCACGGCGCGGGCCAGGATCGTGGTGCCCTGGTTTGCGTTCGGTTTCGTGGCGGTGGCGGGCATCAACTCGCTGCACCTGCTGCCGCCCGCCGTGGTCGGCGCGGCCATCGACCTGGATACCGTGCTGCTGGCCATGGCGATGGCCGCGCTGGGCCTGACCACCCACGTGTCCGCCCTGCGCCGGGCGGGGCCGAAGCCACTGCTGCTGGCGCTGCTGCTGTTTGCATGGCTGCTCGGCGGTGGGTTGGGGATCAACCTGGCGGTTCACTGGCTGATCGGCTGAGCGGGTAGAATGTGGCATGAACGAATTCTCCGAACTGCCCCTGTCGGCCTCGCTGGCGGCGGGCATCGACGCGCTGGGCTATACCCAGATGACTCCCGTGCAGGCGCAGGCGCTGCCCGCCATCCTCGCCCGTCGCGACCTGATCGCCCAGGCGCCCACCGGCAGCGGCAAGACCGCGGCCTTCGGTCTGGGGCTGCTGCAGGCGCTGGACCCGGCGGTGATCCGCGCGCAGGCGCTGGTGCTGTGCCCCACCCGCGAACTGGCCGACCAGGTCGGCAAGCAGATCCGCAAGCTGGCCACCGGCATTCCCAACCTCAAGCTGGTGGTGCTGACCGGTGGCATGCCGCTGGCGCCCCAGCTGGCGTCGCTGGAAGCACACGACCCGCACGTGGTGGTCGGCACGCCCGGCCGCATCCAGGAACTGGGCCGCAAGCGCGCCCTGAAGCTGGGCGGGGTGACCACGCTGGTGCTGGACGAAGCCGACCGCATGCTCGACATGGGCTTTGAAGAACCGATCCGCGAAATCGCCGGGCGCACCAGCAAGGACCGCCAGACGCTGCTGTTCTCGGCCACCTACCCCGACGAGATCCGCGAGATCGCGCGCGTGCTGCTGCGCGATCCGGTGGAAGTGACCGTGGAAGGCGCCGACCACGCCCCGGCGATCCGCCACCTGTTCTGCGAAGTGGACCTGGCCAGCAAGCAGAAGGCGCTGGCCGGCCTGCTGCTGAAGTACACGCCGGAATCGACCGTGGTGTTCTGCAACACCCGCCGCGACGTGGATGACGTGGCCGTATCGCTGCAGCAGTTCGGCTTCTCCGCGTTGCCGCTGCATGGCGAAATGGAACAGCGCGACCGTGACGAAGTGCTGGTGCGCTTCGCCAACCGCAGCTGCAACGTGTTGGTAGCCAGCGACGTGGCCGCGCGCGGGCTGGACGTGCAGGACCTGGCGGCGGTGATCAATTACGAGCTGCCCACCGACATTGAAACCTACGAACACCGCGTGGGCCGCACCGGCCGCGCCGGCGCCACCGGGCTGGCGATCAGCCTGGTGACCCACCGCGAGCGCAACCGCGCCGACGCGCTGGAAGCGGCGCAGGGCAAGCCGCTGGACTGGCAGAAGACCCCGCTGGCCACGGCGCGCCCGGCGGTCCTGCCGCAGGCGGCGATGGAAACGCTGCGCATCGACGGCGGCAAGACCGACAAGCTGCGCCCCGGCGACATCCTGGGGGCATTGACCGGCGATGCCGGGCTGTCGGCCAAGGTGATCGGCAAGATCGACATCTACGCCACCCGTTCCTACGTGGCGATCGCCCGCGAACACGTGGGCAAGGCCATCGCCCGCCTGGAAGCGGGCAAGATCAAGGGCCGGCGTTTCCGCGTGCGGAAGATGTAATCAGTACACCAGGTTCGCGACCAGCGGCACATCGCTGGTCCAGCGTTCGCGGCCGCAGAGGCCAGCCAGTTCGACCAGCACGGCGGCGCCGAGCACCTCCACCTGCAGCTGCCTGGCCAGCGACAGCGCGGCCAGCAGCGTGCCGCCGGTGGCGAGCACGTCGTCCACGACCAGCACGCGCGCGCCCGGCGGCAATGCATCGGCATGCACTTCGATGCTGTCGGTGCGGTATTCCAGCGTGTAGTCCTGCTTCAGCGTGCGACCGGGCAGCTTGCCCGGCTTGCGCACGGGCACGAAGCCAACGCCCAGTACGCGGGCCATCGCCGCGCCGAGGATGAAGCCGCGCGACTCGATGCCCATCACCGCATCCAGCCGTGCCTCGCGCCACGGCGCGACCATCGCGTCGATGGCAGCGGCGAAATCATCGCCATCGGCCAGCAGCGGCATGATGTCCTTGAACAGGATGCCCGGCTTGGGGAAATCAGCGACGTCGCGCAGGCGGCTGGCCCATGCGGGCGTGGCGGGAAGATCGGTCATGGCGGGAGACAACGAATGGGTGGCATAGGGTAACCCGGCCTCATGAACTGCAGGACAGCATCGAGCAGCCGGCCTTGTTGCGCGCCCACTCCGGCCGCTTGGCCGCATAGTGTTCACGCCCGGGCTGGACCTCATACGGACGACGCAGCACCTCCTGCAGCGTGTGCACGCCACTGAGGTCGCCCTGCCCCGCCAGCTCGATGGCTTCCTGCGCCAGCCAGTTGCGCAGCACGTACAGCGGATTGGCCGCGGCCATGCGCTCCCGGCGCTGCACGGGGTCGAGGGCGTCTGCCTGCAGCCTGGCCGCATACCGCTGCAACCACTGCTGGAGCGCAGGCAGCACGGCCTCACGTCGTGCCTCGCTGTAGAACGCCTCTTCCAGTACGGCGAGCCGGGGCGCCTGCGGATCGAGGTCGATCAGGCCACGGAACGCGAGCGTCATGTCCATCTCGCCATCGTGCAGGAGCGTCAGCCAGTCCGCCATCAACGCCAGGTCCGCGTCCTGGCACTCGGCAAGGCCCAGCTTGGCGGCAATGTCGTCACGCTCGCAGCGCGCATGCACGGCCTGGAAACGCGCCAGGCCGTCGTGCAGCGGGGCCACGTCCTCGAACAGCGGCGACAGCGCCTGCGCCAGCCGGGTCAGGTTCCAGTACGCCACCTGCGGCTGGGTGCCGAAGCGGTAACGGCGGCCCTGCGCATCGGTGGTGTTGGGGGTCCAGTCCGGATCGTAGTCGTCCACCCAGCCATACGGACCGCAATCGATGGTGAGGCCGAGGATGGACAGGTTGTCGGTGTTCATCACCCCGTGCACGAAGCCGACGCGCATCCAGTGCGCCACCAGCTCCGCCGTGCGCTCGCAGACCTGCGCGAACCAGGCGGCGTACCGTTGTTCGCCGGCATCGTCCAGTTCGGGAAAATCGCGCGCGATGCACAGGTTTACCAGCTGCCGCAGCAACGCCACGTCACCGCGCGACGCCGGCAGCTCGAAGCTGCCAAAGCGCAGGAACGAGGGCGCCACCCGGCACACCACCGCACCCGGTTCCGCTTCGGGATGGCCGTCGTAGAACATGTCGCGCACCACGCTGTCACCCGTGGCCACCAGGCTGAGCGCGCGCGTGGTCGGCACGCCCAGGTGATGCATTGCTTCGCTGCAGAGGAATTCGCGGATCGACGAGCGCAACACGGCACGACCATCGGCCCCGCGCGAATAAGGTGTGCGCCCTGCCCCCTTCAGCTGCAGCTCCCAGCGCGCACCCTCCGGCGCCAGCAGCTCGCCCAGTGAAATGGCACGGCCGTCGCCCAGCTGGCCGGCCCAGTGCCCGAACTGGTGCCCGCCATAGTTGGCGGCCCAGGGCTGCATGCCGTCATACAGGGCGTTGCCGCCGAACACGCGGGCAAAATCCGGGCTGTCCAGCAGATCCTGGCCCAGGCCCAACTGCTCCGCGAGTTCAGGTGAGTACGCCAGCAGCCTGGGCGCGGCTACCGGCGTGGGCATCACTGCCGACCACGCCGCGCCGCGCACCTCGCGCACGCGGGGGCCGGTTTCGTCGTCGCCGGGCAGCTCCCGGATGAATCGGTTGTCGAAGCGCAGCGGTTCAGTGCTCATCACGACAAGGTGGGGGCGTCGGAACGCCCCCGCAAGCTCAGGCCGCGCCCGCGCCCAGGTCGAGCGGGCCACCGCGCTCCACGGCACGCTGGAACGCGGGGCGCTGTGCGATCCGGGCCAGGAATGCCTGCAGCTTGGGGTAGCGCTCCATGCTGCCGGCGCGCGAGGCCGCGGCCTGGATCGGGAAGCTCATCTGGATGTCGGCGGCGGTGAAGCGCTCACCCGCGAACCAGGGCGAGCTGGCCAGTTCGCGCTCCATCCAGTCCAGGTGCAGCTTCAACTGCGGGCCAACGAAGCCCTTCATCACCTTGTCGGCGATTCCGCGTGCGATGGGTTTGGCAAAGAACGGCATCGGCGCCTTGCGTACCCGCGCGAACACCAGGCTCATCAGCAGCGGTGGCATCGCCGACCCTTCCGCGTAATGCATCCAGTAGCGGTAGCGCACGCGCTCGGCGGCCTGCGCCGGCATCGGCTCGGGCGACAGCTGGCGGCCACTGTCGTAGCGGTCAGCGAGGTATTCCAGGATCGCGCCGGATTCGGCCAGGACCAGGGCATCGTCCTGCAGCACGGGCGATTTGCCCAGCGGATGGATGTCGCGCAGCGCCTGCGGGGCCAGCCAGGTTTTCGGGTCACGCTGGTAGGTAACCAGCTGGTATGGCAGGTTCAGCTCTTCAAGCATCCACAGCACGCGCTGTGAGCGCGAGTGGTCCAGATGGTGCACCTTGATCATCGGCAGGTCCGCAGGGGGGCAAACGCCCATGCTACCCGCAATAAAAAACGCCGGGAGCTTTCGCTTCCGGCGTTTATTGGCACCTTGCGGTGGCAGGAGCCTATTAGGCGGCCTGCACCTGGTCAGCCTGCATGCCCTTCTGGCCCTGCACGGCGACGAAGGTCACCTTCTGGCCTTCCTGCAGCGACTTGAAGCCGGTGCCCTGGATGGCACGGAAGTGCACGAACAGGTCCGGGCCGCTTTCCGGGGTGATGAAGCCGAAGCCCTTGGCATCGTTGAACCACTTGACGGTACCGCTCTGACGATCAGACATGTAACTAACTCCTGAAACATAAGTTGAAATAATCGCGACCACCGGATTTCCGGAGCCGAGACTGAGTTGCAGGCGTTGGTAAAGCGGATCGATGAGCGGATCGTGAGATCAACCGCATCAGGCCACGATTCACGGTGACCCTAGCAAACACAGTGTGGGGGACGATACGCGTCTTTTACCGAAAAAGCGATAGCTGGGTTATTCAGCCACCTCCCCCCTCCCGCCTGACAGGACAAGGGATTGGGGAATCCTACACGAATTCCGACACCCTATTCATGTATTTACCGCCTTAATTTCAGCCAAACGGCAGGCCCACCGGGCCTAAAGGTTCAGACCGCTGCTGAAGTGTCTTGGCTCGCCGGTCAACGGATCCTCGAAGGCGAGGGCTTTGGCCAGCAGTTGAAGCGCAGGTGCGGCAGCGCCCTGCCCGGCAGGGTTCAGTTCCGGATACAGGTCATCCCCGCAGATCGGCGCCCCCAGCGCGGCCATATGCACCCGCAGCTGGTGCTTGCGGCCGGTCTCCGGATGCAGGCGATAGCGCCAGAACGGGCCCGCCGCGTCGATCACCTCGACCCGCGTCCGCGCATTCGGCTCGCCCGGGGCCTCGGTCATGCGGAAGAACGGCTCGCCCGGCACCAGCCGGCTGCGCCGCTCCAGCGGAAACGCCAGCCCGGGCAGTCCCGGCGCGAGGGCCTCATAGGTCTTCACGATGCGCCGCTCACGGAACAACCGCTGGTACGCATCGCGCGTCTCAGGGCGAGTAGAGAACAGCACCAGACCCGCCGTCAGCCGGTCCAGCCTATGCAACGGCACCAGGTCGGGATTGCCGGTCCGGGCCACCAGCCGCGCCAGCAGGGTCTGCTGCACGTACCCGCCGGCCGGGGTCACCGGCAGGAAATGCGGCTTGTCGGCCACCAGCAGGTGCGCGTCGACATGCACGATGGCCTCCTGGTGCGGAATCACCGGCTCGTCCGCCACCTCACGGAAGTAGTGGATCTCCAGCCCCACCTGCCAGGGGTGGTCGGCCGCCAGCGCCCTGCCCTGCGCATCGCGCACCCGGCCGCGGGCGAACCGGTCCTGCCATTGGCCACGGTCGATGCGCGGGAACCGCGCGCACAGCCCATCCAACAGGCAGCGCCAGTCCCCCGGGGGCAACTGCAGGCGGCTGGCGGCAACGTGGCCGGTAATCGGATCGGACGGGTGCATAGCCCACGCATTATCATGGTGCTCTTTGTTTACGGTACCCCCATGGCCCTCACCGCCACCATCCGCAAGGCCGAACTGCAGATCAGCGACATGGATCGCGGCTACTACGCCACCCATAACCTGACCCTGGCCCAGCACCCGTCGGAAACCGATGAGCGCCTGATGGTGCGCATGCTGACCTTTGCCCTGAACGCCGACGAACGGCTGGAATTCGGTCGCGGACTGAGCGTGGACGACGAGCCGGACCTGTGGCGCCGGGACTACACCGGCGACATCGAGCTGTGGATCGACCTGGGCCAACCGGACGAATCCCGCCTGCGCAAGGCAAGTGGGCGTGCCCGCGCGGTGCAGCTGGTGATGTACGGCAGCAGCAACCTCACCGACACCTGGTGGAAGCGCAACAGCGCGGCGTTGAACAAGCTGTCGTCGTTGGAGGTCATGGACCTGCCGGGCGACCTCGTCACCGAGCTTGGCGAGCAGATCGAGCGCACCATGCGCTGGGACGTGATGATCCAGGACGGCGAAGTGCGGCTGATCTCGGACAAGAAGGAACTGACCTTCACCCCGACCTGGCGCAAGCAGAAGCCGCAGGCCTGATCCAGCGCCGATGAGTACGATCCGCTGCGATGTCCTGGTGATCGGTGCCGGCGCTGCCGGGCTGATGTGCGCGCTCACCGCCGGCCGGCGCGGGCGCATGGTGCAGGTGATCGACCATGCCAACAAGGTCGGCAAGAAGATCCTGATGTCCGGCGGTGGCCGCTGCAACTTCACCAACACCGGCACCACCCCGGCCAACTTCCTGTCGGCCAACCCGCACTTCTGCAAGTCCGCGCTGGCGCGCTACACGCCATGGGACTTCATCGACATGGTCGAGCGGCACGGCATCGCCTACCACGAGAAGGAGCTGGGCCAGCTGTTCTGCGACATCTCGTCCAAGCAGATCGTGCGCATGCTGGTGGACGAATGCACGGCCGCCGGCGCGCAGATCCGGACCGACTGCGCAGTGGAGAAGGTCGAGCGCGGTGCCGACGGCTTCCACGTGCAGACCGCGCAGGGCCGCTTCCATGCCGCCTCGCTGGTGGTCGCCACCGGCGGGCTGTCCATCCCCAGCCTGGGGGCCACCGGCTTCGGCTATGAACTGGCCCGCCAGTTCGGCCACGAAGTGCTGCCGACCCGTGCCGGGCTGGTGCCGCTGACCCTGAGCGGCAAGCACCAGGAGCGCTTCCATGACCTGAGCGGGGTCGCGCTGCCGATCGCGGCGCGCTGCAACGACGTGGAGTTCCGCAACTCGATGCTGATCACCCATCGCGGCATCAGCGGCCCGGCGATCCTGCAGATCTCCTCGTTCTGGCAGCCGGGCGACGACCTGCGCCTGGACCTGCTGCCCGGACAGGATGCCGAAGACTGGCTGCGCACCATGAAACGCGACCGGAGCGCGGCCGAGCTGCGCACGGTATTGTCCGAGGTGTTGCCACGCCGGTTGGCGCTGCGCCTGTGCGAACACTGGCTGCCGGACCGCCCGGTGCGCCAGATCGACGAGCGCGAACTGCGCCAGGCCGCCGCCCTGCTGCAGGATTTCCCACTGGTGGCCAGCGGCACCGAAGGGTACCGTACCGCGGAGGTCACGCTGGGGGGCGTGGACACCCGCAAGGTGTCGTCCAGCACGTTCGAGTCGCAGCTGGTGCCGGGGCTCCATTTCGTCGGCGAAGTGCTGGATGTCACCGGCTGGCTGGGGGGATACAACTTCCAGTGGGCCTGGGCCAGCGGCCATGCCGCCGGCCAGGTTGTGTAGCGGCCCTTTCATTCCGTGATCGGCGCCCGCCGCCGGCATGGACGAAGTCACATGCATCGTGTATCAAGTTTGCAGTCCGGGGAGTAGTGAATGCAGAACGCGAATGACATCACCGTCCGCCTGCTGATCGTGGATGACAGCGGGGAGAACGCCGAAACCATCGTCAGCATGCTGCGCAACAGCGGCATTGCCGTGCGCCCGGCGCGCCCGCAGAACGCCGAGGAGCTGGGCCAGATCATCGGCGGCCAGCCGATCGACCTGGTGCTGGCTGCGCCCGCGCAGAGCATCCCGCTGCTGCAGGTGACCCAGCAGATCGCGGCCAGCGGCAAGGACATTCCGATGATCCTGCTGGCCGAGACCATCAACGAAACCGAATGGGTGGAAGCCAGTGCCAACGGCATCCGCGCGGTAGCCCTGCGCAGCCGCCCCGAGCACCTGCTGGCGGTGGTGCGCAACGAGTGGACCGACCTGCACGCGCGCCGTGGCCTGCGCCGCATCGAGGCGCAGATGCGCGAGACCGAGCGCCGCTGCGACGCGCTGATCTCTTCCTCGCGCGACCCGATCGCCTACGTCCATGAAGGCATGCACATCCGCGCCAACGAGGCGTACCTGGAGATGTTCGGGTTCGAATCGTTCGACGACGTGGAAGGCATTTCGCTGCTGGACATGGTCGCCCCGCAGCACGTGGACGGCTTCAAGCAGCTGCTCAAGTCGCTGAGCAAGGGCGAAGCGCCGCCGCCGCAGTACCAGGTGGACGCGCGCAACCAGGACGGGGCGGTGTTCGCGGCCACGATGGAATTCACCCCGGCCACCTATGAAGGCGAAAGCTGCCTGCAGGTGGTGTTCCGCCGCCGCATGGAATTCGACCCGGAGCTGGCCCGCGAGGTGGAGGACCTGCGCCAGCGCGACCAGGTCACCGGCCTGCTCAACCGCCAGACCTTCATGCTGCACGTGGAAAACGCGGTGGCCCAGGCCGGCCGCAGCGAGGGCCGGTTCGGCCTGCTGCTGATTGAACCGGACCACTACGCGCGCCTGCTGCCGGATATCGGGCTGGACTCGGCCGATGCCCTGATCGCAGCGCTGGCGCGGGTGCTGGCCGACACCGTCGGCGACACCGCGCAGCTGGCCCGCTTCGGCGAGCACAGCCTGGCGGTACTGACCGAAGGGGCGTTCGCCCAGACCGAGGCACTGGCGGACCGGATCCGCGAGGCGTTCGCGGCGCAGGTGTTCAGCATCGGCGAGCGTTCGGCCACGGTCACGGTCAGCATCGGCGGTGTGCAGGTCGGCGAGAAGATCGCGAGCATCGGCCAGGTGCTGGCGCGCGCCACCGAATGCCAGCAGGCTGCATCGGAGCTGGGCAACACCAGCCGGATCTTCGATCCGGCGGCAGTGGACCGCGTGGAAGAAGAACGCATCCAGCGCTGGGTGGCCCGGATCAACGAGGCGCTGGCCGGCGACGGCTTCCAGCTGCATTACCAGCCGGTGCTCAACCTGGGCGGCGAACCGCTGGAGCTGTACGAGGCGTACCTGCGCCTGGACAACAACGGCGAGCTGCTCAGCCCGACCGCTTTCCTGGGCATTGCCGAGGAACATGGGCTGCTGGCAGACATCAACCGCTGGGTGGTGGCGCATGCGATCAGCGTGCTGGGCGAGCGCGAGCGCGCGGGCCATGCCACGCACATGATGGTGAAGATCACGCCGGAGTCGTTCAACGACCCGCAGATGGTGGCCACCATCCGCCGCGAGCTGCAGGCGCAGGGCGTACCGGGCGAGCGGCTGTGGCTGCATGCGCCGGAAGCAAAGGTGTTCACCCACCTGCGCAACGCGCAGCAGTTCCTGGCCGACGTGGCACCGCTGGGCTGCCGGATCGGCTTGGAGCAGTTCGGCTCGGGCCTGGATTCGTTCCAGCTGCTGGCGCACTTCCAGCCGCAGTTCCTCAAGCTGGACCGCGACTTCACCAGCGACTTCGCCCGCACCCGCGAGAACAGCGAGAAGATCGCCGAAATCACCACGCGCGCGCAGGAAGCCAACATCCGCACCATCGCCGAGTTCGTCGCCGACAACGGCTCGATGAGCCTGCTGTTCAGCGCAGGCGTTGATTACGTGCAGGGTGAGTTCGTTGGGCCGGCTGCGCCAGTGATGAATTTTGAGTTTGGGTGAGGTAGTGCGGTAAATCAAAACCGGCGGCCTGCGGTTTCACTGTGTTGGGCCGGCGGGGGTGGGTTTGCGGGACACGCCGTGAACCCATCCATGGGGGCTTGTAGAAAACATCCATGTTTTCTACAGTCCCGCAAACCCACCCCCGCCGACCCATTGACGGTTGGCTGGTGGCCAATGATGTAGAGCAACGCCCTGCGTCGCTGCTGCTGATCTTGATCTTGATGTTCCAACCGCACGTGGCCATCTGTCGGGGTCGGTTGGCGGGCAGCCCTCGTAGGGACTGTCAAAAACATGGATGTTTTTGCCAAGCCCCCATGGATGGGTTTACGGCGTGTCCCGTAGAGGGCTGCCCGCCAGCCGACCCACCCGCGGGGATCGAGACGCTGCTCTACGCGGAAGCCACAAACGAAAATGCCGCCCAGACCGGGCGGCATTTTGCTTTTCAGCTTTTCAGCTTTTGAGCAGACCAGACTCAGGTCAGATCAACCAGATTCGGAATGGCCACATCGGTAGCGACGTCCGCCTCGTAATCCACGCCTTCCACGCCGAAGCCGAACAGGCGCAGGAAGTCGGCCTTGTAGCCGGCCAGGTCGCTGATCTCGTACAGGTTCTCGTTGGTGACCTGCGGCCACAGCGCCACCACTTCGGCCTGCACGTCCGGCGCCATTTCCTTGTAGTCCGCACGCAGGCGTCCGGCTTCGTCGACCAGCTCCACCGTGCGGCCATCGGCCAGCAGCTGGTGGCGAAGGCGATCGGCCGCCGCGCCGCTTTCCTTGCCGCCGTAGATGATGTCGTAGAGCGTGTCGAGCTGCTCGATGCAGCCCTCGTGCGTGCCGCGCTCCTTCATCACCTTGAACAGCAGCGACAGGTACAGCGGCATGGTCGGGATCGCCGAGCTGGCCTGGGTCACCACCGCCTTGAGCACCGACACGCGCGCGTCGCCGTTGATCGGCGCCAGCTTGGCGCGGATGCCCTGCACCTTCTGGTCCAGGTCCTTCTTGGCCGCACCGATCGAACCGTTCCAGTAGATCGCCTGGGTGATCTCTTCGCCCACGTAGGTGAAGGCCGTGGTGGTGGCGCCGTCCGCCAGTACGCCGGCTTCCAGCAGCGCGTCGATCCACATCTGCCAGTCTTCGCCGCCCATCACCGCCACCGTGCCGGCGATCTCTTCCGGCGTGGCCGGCTCGATCGTGGTTTCGGTGATCACTTCCTTGTCCGTATCCAGCCCGCGCAGCGTGATCGGCGCGCCGATCGGCTTGAGCGTGGAACTGATCACTTCGCCGGTCTTCGGGTGCTTGCGGCGCGGCGCCGCCAGGCTGTACACCACCTGGTCGACCTGGCCCAGGTCCTGCTTGATCAGCTCGATCACCTTGGCCTTGACCTCGTCCGAGAACGCGTCGCCGTTCACGCTGCGCGCGTACAGGCCCGCCTGCTCGGCGTACTTCTGGAACGCGGCCGAGTTGTACCAGCCTGCCGTACCCGGCTTGGTTTCGGTGCCCGGACGCTCGAAGAACACGCCCAGCGTGGCCGCACCGCTGCCGAACGCGGCAGTGATGCGCGCGGCCAGGCCATAACCGGTGGACGCACCCAGCACCAGCACCCGCTTGGGACCGTTCGGCACCTTCGGCTGGGCCTGGATGTAATCGATCTGCTGCTTTACGGCTGCGTCGCAGCCGACCGGATGGGTGGTGACGCAGATGAAGCCGCGCACACGCGGTTTGATGACCATGATGACCTCGATGGGAATGGTGGGCCTCGGGAACGGCCGCACGCAACCCGGGAATCGTAGTGCGCACGGCCAGACAGCACAACCGACGCCCCGGTACGGTAGACATGAAAAAACCGCGCAGCGCGCGGTTTCTTCAGGTGCCATCAGAGTTGCCGGCTTGGGCCGGCAACCGTTACGGCCGGCGTTCCAGGGCCTCGATGTCCTTGGCCTTGGGCAGCAGGTCCTGCTTGCTCACCCGCAGGAAGCCGATGGTCAGCATCGGCACGGCCACCAGGATCGAGGACAGCACCACGATCACCGCACCCACCATGTGGGTTTCGGCCAGGCCTTCCAGCGAGGCACCGCCGTACATGTACAGGGCGAGTGCCGACAGGAAGAACATCACCGCGGTGATCACCGTACGCGACAGCGTCTGGTTGATCGAGCGGTTCAGCACTTCCAGCGGGTCGGCACGCAGGCTGCGGAAGTTTTCGCGGACGCGGTCGAACACCACGATGATGTCGTTGATGGCAAAGCCCATCACCGACAGCAGGCCGGCCAGCAGGTTCAGGTCGAACTCGCGGCCCATCAGCGACATGTAGGCCAGCGTCACCAGCAGGTCGAACAGCGCCACGATGCTCGCGGTAACCGCGAACTTCCATTCGAAGCGGAAGCCGATGTAGATCAGGAAGCCGGCCAGCATGAAGATCGTCGCGTACAGGCCGTTCAACGCCAGGTCCTTGCCGATCTGCGGGCCCACGAACTCGTTGCGCAGGATCGTGGCCGGGTTCTCGCTGGTGGTGATCGCCTTGAGTACGGCGTCACCGGTGGCCTTGTCTTCGGCGCTGGCCGCACCGGTACCCGGTGCGTGTTCGCCGTGCGGGGCCAGGCGGATCAGCACGTCGGTGTTGCCACCGAAGCTCTGCACCTGGGTGCCCTCGAAGCCATTGGCTTCCAGGCGCGAGCGGACCTCCTCGACGTCCATCTGGCGATCGAAGCGCGCTTCGATCAGGGTGCCGCCGGTGAAGTCCAGTGCGAAGGTGAAGCCCTTGATGCCGATGATGGCAACCGAGGCCAGGAACAACGCGATCGTGACTGCCATGGCGACATGGCGCCAACGCATGAAGTCGATCTTGGTGTCGTTCGGGAGGATGTGCAGCGGAAACAGTTTCATTGTGCGTGTCGTCCCGTCAGATGGCCACGTTCTGGAGCTTCTTGCGACGGCCGTAGATCAGCGTCGCAAGTGCGCGCGATACGGTGATCGCGGTGAACATCGAGGCGAAGATACCGATGATCATCGTCAGGGCGAAGCCCTTCAGCGGACCGGTGCCGAAGGCGAACAGCGCCACGCCGACGATCAGGCCGGTCAGGTTGGCGTCGAGGATGGTGCCGCTGGCGCGTTCATAACCGGTCACGATCGCGGTCTTGCCCGGCATGCCCGCACGCAGTTCCTCGCGGATGCGCTCGTTGATCAGCACGTTGGCGTCGACCGACAGGCCCACCGACAACGCCAGGCCGGCAAAGCCCGGCAGGGTCATGGTGGCACCGAACAACGACATCACCGCCACCACGATCAGCAGGTTGAACAGCATCGCCACCGAGGTGATCAGGCCAAACATGCGGTAGTAGATGGTGAAGAAGACCAGGGTGAACATGAAGGCGTAAACCACCGCGGTGATGCCGCGCTCCACGTTCTCCGCACCCAGGCTCGGGCCGACCACGCGCTCTTCCACGAAGTCCATCGGCGCGGCCAGCGAGCCGGACTTCAGCAGCTTGGCCAGGTCTTCCGATTCCTTCTTCTCCAGGCCGGTGGTCTGGAAGTTCTTGCCGAACACGCCGTTGATGTTGGCCACCGAGATCACTTCCTCGTTGACGCGGAAGCTGCGCACTTCCTTGCCATCAACCATGGTCACGGTCGGCACGCGCTCGGTGTACACCACCGCCATCGGCTTGCCGACATTGGCGCTGGTGAAATCGAACATGCGCTGGCCGCCGACGCTGTTGAGCGTCACGCTCACCGACGGGGTGCCGGTGGTGGCGTCGTTGACCGCCTGCGCGGCCACCATCTGGTCACCGGTGACGATCACGCGCTTGTTCAGCAGGATCGGGACGCCGCTGTCGCGACGCTTGTAGACCTTGGCTTCCGGCGGAATGCGGCCGGTGTCGATGGCGTCCTGCGCGTTGCCATCGACCACCGCGCGGTATTCGAGCGTTGCGGTCGCGCCGATCATGCGCTTGGCTTCGGCGGTGTCCTGCACGCCCGGCAGCTGCACGACCACGCGGTCGGCACCCTGGCGCTGGATGATCGGTTCGGCCACGCCCAGCTGGTTGACGCGGTTGCGCAGCGTGTTGATGTTCTGCTCGATCGCACCGTTGGTGATCTGGCTCAGCTCGGCGTCCGGCACGGTCACCGTCAGGCGCTTGCCCGACACGTCATAACCGAGGGTCGGCTGTGCCTTTACCAGCGCCAGCCGTGCACGCTCGGCGGCGGCATCGTCGGTCGACGGGCTCAGCGTGGCGACGATCGAATTGTCCGGGCGGCGCTCCACCGACTGGAACGGAACGCGCGCTTCGCGCAGCGTGCCGCGCACGTCTTCGGCGTAGGCATCCATGCGCTTGTCGATGGCCGCCTTCTGGTCCACCTGCAGCACGAAGTGCACGCCACCCTGCAGGTCCAGGCCCAGCACCATCGGGCGACCGCCCAGGCGCTGCAGCCAGTCCGGCACGGTCGAGGCCAGGTTCAGGGCCACCGTGTAGTTCTCGCCCACGCTGTCGCGCAGCTTGGCGCTGGCCGCCGCCTGCGCCTGCAGGTCCGGCAGGCGCACGATCAGGCTCTCGCCTTCCTTGTCCGCGCCGATGGTGTTGATCCCGGCCTGCTTCAGGTCGGCCAGCACGCGGGTGCGAAGGGCGTCATCGACCTGGCCGCCACGGTTGGCGGTGATCTGGACGGCGGGGTCCTTCTGGTAGATGTTGGGCAGCGCGTACAGCGCGCTGAGCGCCAGTACGATCAGGATGACGACGTACTTCCAGCGTGGAAATTCAAGCATTGCCAGGTTCCTGCGCGGCGCCAGTCCCGGCGCCGCGGTTGTGCTTCGGAAAGGGAGTGGCTTAGTTGGCCGACTTCAGGGTGCCGGTCGGCAGCACGTTGCCCACGGCGCCCTTCTGCACGCGGATGTTCACGTTGTCGGACACTTCGATGGTGACGAAGTTGTCGCCGATGGCCTTGACGGTGCCGGCAATGCCGCCGTTGGTCAGCACTTCGTCGCCGATCTTGATCTTCTCCAGCATCGCCTTGTGTTCCTTCTGGCGCTTCATCTGCGGGCGGATCATCAGGAAGTACATGATCGCGATCAGGATGATCGGGAACAGCAGCGTGGTCAGGCCCATGCCCTGCGGCTGGCCACCAGCGGCTTGGGCGTGGGCGGCGGGAATCAGGAAGGCGATCAGGTTCATGGTGTGTCCTTGGGTTGGGAGGCGCCCTACCCTTTATGGGGTCGGGTGTCGCCGCGAAACAGGGGTCAGCCGCGAAGTATGCCACGGCCCCGGGAGTTCGTCCTTGGGCCGTTTGGCAGGGTCCGCGCGCCGGATCGGGGCCGGGCCGGCCGCTTACAGCGGCGGCGTGGCCATGCCCCGGGCCGCATAGAAGGACTCGCGGAAGGCCTCGAAGGTTCCCGCCGCGATGGCCGCGCGCATGTCGGCCATCAGCTTCTCGTAGTAGTACAGGTTGTGGAGGGTGCCCAGCATCGGCGCCAGCATTTCGTTGCAGCGGTCCAGGTGGCGCAGGTACGAGCGGGTGTAGCCACTGGTGCAGGCATGGCAGCCGCAGCCCGGCTCGATGGTGTCCATGTCGCGCTCATAGCGGGCGTTGCGGATGCGCACGGTGCCGAACGAGGTGAAATAGTGGCCGTTGCGCGCGTTGCGGGTCGGCATCACGCAATCGAACATGTCCACCCCGCGGGCGACGCCTTCGACCAGGTCTTCCGGCCGGCCCACACCCATCAGGTAACGCGGGCGGTCGGCGGGCAGGATCGGGTGCATGTGGTCGAGCATCGCGTTGCGCTCGTGCTCGGGCTCGCCCACGGCCAGGCCACCGATGGCGTAGCCGTCGAAGCCGATCTGCTGCAGGCCTTCGGCCGAGCGGCTGCGCAGGTCGTGGTGGACCCCGCCCTGGACGATGCCGAACAGCGCCGCGTCATTGCCCAGTTCGTCGTGCGCGTTGCGGCTGCGCTGGGCCCAGCGCAGGCTCAGCTCCATCGAGGTGCGCGCCACCGGCTCGGTGGCCGGGTACGGCGTGCACTCGTCGAAGATCATCACGATGTCCGAATCGAGCACCTTCTGGATCTTCATGCTCTCTTCCGGGCCCAGGAACACCCGGGCACCGTCGGTCGGCGAGGCGAAGGTGACGCCCTGTTCGGTGATCTTGCGGCGGTGCGCCAGCGAAAACACCTGGAAACCGCCCGAATCGGTCAGGATCGGCCCGTTCCAGCGCGCGAACCCGTGCAGCCCGCCGTGGTCGGCGATCACGTCCAGGCCCGGGCGCAGGTACAGATGGAAGGTGTTGCCCAGGATGATCTCGGCGCCCAGGGCGCGGATCTGCTCCGGCAGGATGCCCTTGACCGTCCCATAGGTACCCACCGGCATGAAGGCCGGGGTTTCCACCGTCCCGCGCGGGAAGGTCAGGCGGCCACGGCGGGCGCGCCCGTCGGTGGTCTGGAGCTGGAACTGGAGTCGGGACATGGAGCGGGCATTCGGGCAAATAATTGCCGATTATCGCCGAAAACCGCCGCCGACGCGCTCAATCCGCCTGCGGGAACAACAACATGGCGTCGCCATAGCTGAAGAAGCGGTACTTTTCCTCGATCGCGGCGCGGTAGGCCTCGAACACCCGCGCCTGCCCGGCGAAGGCGGAAATCATCATCAGCAGCGTGCTTTCGGGCAGGTGGAAGTTGGTGACCATCGCGTCCACGCTGCGGATCCGGTAGCCCGGGGTGATGAAGATCTGGGTTTCGCCTGCGTATGGCAGCAGCTCGCCGTCGCGCATGGCGCTTTCCAGCGCGCGCACCACGGTGGTCCCCACGCCGATCACCCGGCCACCGGCGGCGCGCGTGCGGCGCACCTGCTGGACCAGTTCGGGCCCCACGTTCAGCCACTCGCGGTGCATCACGTGGTCCTTCAGGTCGTCGGCACGGACCGGCTGGAAGGTACCCGCGCCCACATGCAGGGTCACGTGGCCGAAGCCCACGCCCTGCGCGGCCAGCGCCGCAAGCAGGCCTTCGTCGAAGTGCAGGCCGGCCGTCGGTGCGGCCACCGCGCCCACTTCGCGCGCGAACACGGTCTGGTAGCGCTCGCGGTCGTCCAGCCCCGGTTCGCGCTGGATGTAGGGCGGCAACGGCAGCCTCCCCGCGTGGAGCAGCCACTGTTCCAGCGGCTCGGGCACGTGGAACCGCAGCACGTAGAACTCGCCATCGCGGCCCAGCACCTCGGCCTCGCCGCCGGCATCGAGCGCGATCCGGCTGCCGGGCTTCGGCGATTTGCTGGCGCCCACCTGGGCCCGGGCCTGCTGCGCGCCAAGCAGCCGTTCGATCAGGATTTCCACGCGGCCGCCGCTGGCCTTCTGGCCGAACAGGCGCGCCGGGA
The DNA here is from genome assembly GCF_037203925.1 of Stenotrophomonas sp. CCNWLW57. NCBI lineage: Bacteria > Pseudomonadati > Pseudomonadota > Gammaproteobacteria > Lysobacterales > Lysobacteraceae > Stenotrophomonas > Stenotrophomonas sp. CCNWLW57. The sequence goes on along the minus strand of NZ_JBBCBJ010000005.1, from coordinate 96,472 downwards.
TCACCCGGGTATCGTTGAATACCAGCAGGTCGCCGGCCTGCAGCAGCGACGGCAGGTCGCGCACCTGGCGGTGTTCGAACGCGGCCGGGGCCTGCGGCACCACCATCAGGCGGCTGGCCGAGCGCTCGGCGAGCGGGGCCTGGGCAATCAGTTCAGCGGGAAGGTCGTAATGGAAGTCGGACTTCTTCAAGGGAGCGCACGGCAACGTGTAGACAATGTCGGGCATTGTACGACTGGCCCCCGGTGGCAACGCGAGAAGCGCTGAACGTCGCGCAAAATGCTGCTTTGCAACAGTTTTTTGCGGGGTTATCGCGCGAAAAACCGCGTGATAGCATCGAACCGGAAGTCTGATGCATGAGCCGCATTGCCCCAGGCGCGCGCCCCCGGTCGCGCGTTTTGCATTTGCGCCATGCCGCCAATCGTTTCAGGAGATCTGCAATGAGCTTCATCGAACGCCTCGCCCCCCTTCGCGCCCAGCCCGGCACCCGCCTCACCGCCGGCCTGGATGACGCCACCCTTGAACGCTTGGCTGCCGGCCACCCGCAGCTGGTGGCCGCCGTTGACGCCGCCGCGGCCGAATTCGAGCGCGTCCGCGCCGACCTGGACGAGGTGCTGGCGCTGGATGAGCGTGCCCAGATCGATGCGATGCAGGACGGTTTCGTCAATTTCTACGCCGATGACGCCGTGACCCCGTACGTCGCCCTCGCCGCCCGCGGTGCCTGGGTGGTGACCCTCAAGGGTGCGGTGCTGTACGACGCCGGCGGCTACGGCATGCTCGGCTTCGGGCACACCCCGGAGGCGGTGCTGGAGGCGATGGCCGCCCCGCAGGTCATGGCCAACGTGATGACGCCGAGCCTGTCGCAGCAGCGCTTCATCAAGGCGCTGCGTGCCGAGATCGGGCACCGCCGTGGCGGCTGCCCGTATGCGCGGTTCATGTGCCTGAACTCCGGGTCCGAAGCGGTCGGCCTGGCAGCGCGCATCGCCGACGTCAACGCCAAGCTGCAGACCGACCCGGGTGCGCGCCACGCCGGCGCGAAGATCAAGCGGGTGGTGGTCAAGGGCAGCTTCCACGGCCGTACCGACCGCCCCGGCCTGTACTCCGATTCCAGCCGCAGGACCTACCTGCAGCACCTGGCCAGCTACCGCGGCGAGGACACGGTGATCGCGATCGCGCCGTACGACGAGGAGGCCCTGAAGCGGGTCTTCGCCGATGCCGAGCAGAACCACTGGTTCATCGAAGCGATCTTCCTGGAACCGGTGATGGGCGAAGGCGACCCGGGCCGTGCGGTGCCGCCGTCGTTCTATGCGCTGGCGCGTGAACTGACCCGCCAGCACGGCAGCCTGCTGCTGCTGGATTCGATCCAGGCCGGCCTGCGCGCGCACGGCGTGCTGTCGATCGTGGATTACCCCGGCTTCGAAGGCCTGGACGTGCCGGACATGGAGACCTATTCCAAGGCCCTGAACGCCGCGCAGTTCCCGCTGTCGGTGCTGGCGGTGACCGAGCATGCCGCGCAGCTGTACCGCAAGGGCATCTATGGCAACACGATGACCAGCAACCCGCGTGCGCTGGACGTGGCCTGCGCGACGCTGTCGTTGCTGACCCCGCAGGTGCGCGACAACATCCGCCAGCGCGGCGAAGAGGCCGTGCGCAAGCTGGAGCAGCTCAAGGCCGAGCTGGGCGGACTGATCACCAAGGTGCAGGGCACGGGCCTGCTGTTCTCCTGCGAGCTGGCCCCGCAGTTCAAGTGCTACGGCACCCATTCCACCGAGGAATGGCTGCGCAACCATGGCATCAACGTGATCCATGGCGGCGAGAACTCGCTGCGCTTCACCCCGCATTTCGGGATGGACAGCGACGAACTGGACCTGCTTGTAAACCTGGTCGGCCGCGCCCTGAAAGAGGGCCCGCGCCGGGAACAATCGCAGGCCGCCTGACGGCCGTGCGAGAATGGGAGGTTTCCAGCGGAAACCTCCCCATGAAATCCATCTGCGTCTACTGCGGCTCCAACGCCGGCAGCAAGCCCATCTACACCGAACGCGCCATCGCACTGGGCGACCGCATCGCCCGCGATGGCCTGCGCCTGGTCTACGGCGGCGGCAACGTCGGCCTGATGGGCACCGTCGCCAATGCGGTGCTGGCCGGCGGCGGCGAAGTCACCGGGGTGATCCCGCAGCAGCTGGCGGACTGGGAAGTGGCCCACCGCGGCCTGACCGAACTGGAAATCGTCGGCTCCATGCATGAGCGCAAGTCGCGCATGTTCGAACTGTCCGACGCGTTCGTGGCCCTGCCCGGCGGCTTCGGCACCATGGAAGAAATCTTCGAGATGCTCACCTGGCGCCAGCTCGGCATCGGCAACAAGCCGTGCGCCTTCCTCGACGTGGATGGCTTCTACGCGCCCTTGATCGGCATGATCGACCGCATGGTCGAAGAACGCTTCCTGCACCCGGACCAGCGCGCGGACCTGTGGTACGGCTCGGACATCGACGCCATGCTGGACTGGATGCGCGCCTATGAGCCGGCGCAGGCCTCGAAGTGGATCGACGAGAAGCGCCGTACCGCGCTGATCAACCCGTAACGAACGTGTCCATCGGCGCGGGGCGACCCAGCAGGTAGCCCTGGCCGTAGTCACAGCCCAGCTGCAGCAGGGTCTGCCGCTGGGCCATGTTCTCGATGCCCTCGCCCACTGTTTCGATGCCCAGCGTGCGCGCCAGTGACAGCACGCCCTGCACCAGCGCGTAGGTGCTCTGCAGGTCCTGCCCATGCAGGCCGGCGATGAAGCTCTGGTCGATCTTGAGCGTGGAGATCGGGAAGCGGTGCAGGTAGGACAGCGCCGAGAAGCCGGTGCCGAAATCATCCAGCTGCACCAGCACGCCGCGTTCGCGCAGCGTCTGCAGGATCCGCAGGGTACGCGGACCGTCGTCCAGCAGCGCCACCTCGGTGATTTCCAGCCGCAACCGGCGCGGGTCGGCACCCGCCGCTTCGATCAGCCCGAACAGGCGTGAGCTGAAATCGGCCGAACGGAAATGCCGCGGCGACACGTTCACCGACAGGTAGCCCTCGCCCCCGCGTGCGAGCTGGCCAATCACGTCTTCGTAGAGCAGCCAGTCGACCTGCTCGATCAGCCCGCTTTCCTCGCCCAGGTCCAGGAACGCGCTGGGCAGCAGCAGCCCGCGGCGTTCGTGGCGCCAGCGCAACAGTGCTTCATAGCCCACCACCTGGCCATCGGCCAGGCGCACGATCGGCTGGTAATACGGCAGGAAATCGCGGTTGTTGATCGCCCGGCGCAGGTCCGCTTCCAGGTCCAGGCTGCGCAGCGCCTCTTCCCGCATGGCTTCGTCGAACACCGCGAAGCGGTCCTTGCCCTGGGCCTTGGCCCGGTACATCGCCGCGTCGGCGTCGCGCACCATTTCCTCGCCGTTGCGGTAGCGTGGGCTCCACATCGCAATGCCCAGGCTGCCGGAGGGGAACAGCTCGCGGCCCTGCACCCACATCGATTCTTCCAGCGCCATCAGCATCCGCTGCGAGAACTCGCGCGCCGAGGCCAGCCCCTGCTCGCATTCGAGCAGGATCGCGAATTCGTCGCCGCCCAGCCGCGCGACCACGTCATCGCTTCCCACCATCGAGACGATGCGCTTGGCCACTTCCACCAGCATCTGGTCGCCGGCGGCGTGGCCGATGCTGTCGTTGACCAGCTTGAAGCGGTCCAGGTCCAGGAACAGCACGGCAAAGCGCAAGCCGTCACGCGAACGTGCGCGGGCAATGGCATCTTCCAGCCGGTCCAGCAGGTGCGCACGGTTCGGCAACCCGGTCAGCGCGTCATGCAGCGCCTGGTGGGTGAGCCGCTGTTCGGCGCGCAGGCGCTCGCCGATCTGGCCCAGCAGCTTGCCGTTGACGTCGGCCAGCTCGCGGGTGCGTTCCTCCACCCGTTTCTCCAGCTCGGCATGCGCGTTGCGCAGGCGCTCCTGGTCGCGCTGGCGGGCCAGCCCGTTGCCGATGTTCTGGGCCACGAAGGTGAGCAGGCGCTGGTCGTGGGCGGTGAAGCTGATCTCCGGCGAATAGCTCTGCACCACGATCACGCCGACCACGTCGTCATCGCTCAGCAGCGGCACCCCCAGCCAGCAGTGCGAACGTGCACCGAACTCGTTCACCGTGCCCGACGCGCGCAGTGCATCGATGTGCTCGCGCGAGGCCAGCAGCGGCTGCCGGTTGCGCACGATGTATTCGGTAAGGCCCTTGCTGAACGGTCGTGGCGCACGCGCCGGGTTGTACTCGTCCACAGAGTAGACGAACTCCAGGCCTTCGCCGGATTCATCGACCAGGGCGATGTAGAAATTGCGCGCATCGAGCAGCGTGCCCACCACCCCATGCACCTGCACGTAGAACTGGGCCAGGCTTTCAGCGCTCATCGCCATCTCGGCGATGTTGAACAGGGCCAGCTGCAGCTTCTCGGCGCGGCGGCGTTCGATCACCTCGTCCTGCAGGCTGTGGTTGGCCCGCTGCAGTTCCAGCGTGCGTCGCTCCACCTGGCGCTCCAGCTGCACCTGCGCCTGGCGCCGGTCCATCGCGGTGAGGATGTGCTGGGCCACGTAGCCCAGCAGCGTGCGGTCGGCTTCGTTGTAGCGCACCCGGTGTTCGTAGCTCTGCACCACGATCGCACCGCACACGCGACCCTCGCGCAGCATCGGAACGCCCAGCCAGTCCAGGCTCTCCGGCCCGCGGCTGGGGTCGTATTCGTCGCTCATCGCCGCCAGCAGTTCATTGGACGGCCCGCTCAGCGGCTGCCCATGGCGCAGCAGCGCGAAGGTCAGGCTGCGCGGCATTTCGTGTTCTTCGTAGCTGCGATCGGGATCGGCCACGAAGCTGTCGCGCTGGTCGGCGAAATACAGGAAGCGGATCCGGCGGCGTACATCGTCGTACTCGACGATGTAGCAGTTCTGCGCGTACATCAGGGTATTGAGCACGCGATGGAAGTGCCGCAGCATCTCGGCCATTTCCAGATCGGCACCGGCCAGGTCGGCGATCTCGTACAGCGCCTGCTGCAACCGCTTTGACGTTTCCAGCGAACGGATCTGCTCACGTTGCCGGGCCAGCGCCAGGGCGTCCTGCAGGCCGGTGCGGGCCGCCGCCCACCAGGCGCCATGGGGCGCGGCGCCGTCGGGCAGCGCCACGCGGATGGCGAGCTCGCCGCCCTGGTGCTGCCAGCGGTACAGCGCAGCGGTGTCCGGCGCTGGCGGCGTGCCCAGCAGCGCTTCCAGCAGCGCGTGCTCCGGTTGGGCCGACGGCGGGTGGCTGATGCAGCCCTCGCCCAGCGCGGCGTCGGACCAGCCCAAGGTGAGCTGCGCCCCCTCGGGCAGCAACGCGCACAGCGTCCGCGCAAGCGCGGTGGACACCACCGCGCCACGGTCCGGATGCCCCGAGGTCGTCACTACCTGGCTGGACAACATGTTCATCTCTTCTGGCACCGGAGAACCGGCACCTCCCCTGTACCCCGAGCATAACGCGCTCCCCGGGGGGCAATGGAAGCCCTTGACCCCATTGCCTGCCCTGGGCCGTTGTTCGCTGTGTCTTCCGGCCGGGTCCACCCTTGTGATTTCCGCTGCAGCCCCCGCTCCGCGCCGCTATGCGCAGGCCCATTCAGCGCTTACTCTGTGCGCCGTGGATGCCGCCGCCCTGCCAACCGATGAATCGCTGATGCTGGCCTGGGCCGGCGGCGACCTGCCTGCGTTCGAGGCCTTGTACGCCCGCCACCGCAACCGCCTGTACAGCTTCCTGCTGCGCCAACTGCGCGATGCGGCGCTGGCCGACGAAATGTTCCAGGACGTGTGGCAGCGGGTGATCGCGGCGCGTGCCGGCTGGCAGCCCGAAGCGGCCTTCACCACCTGGCTGTTCCGCATTGCCCATAATCGGCTCAATGATCATTGGCGGGCGTCACGCCATCGCCCCACGGCGCCCGGCGATGCCGAGGAGCGTGTGGCGCGGATGAGCGACACCCGCACCCCGGAGAGCCAGCTCTCTGATTTCGAACAGCGGCGCCGGCTGCAGCTGGCCATGGAGCAGCTGCCCGATGACCAGCGAACGGTGCTGCAGCTGCGGCTGGAGCAGGAACTGAGCCTGGAGGAGATCGCGCAGATCACCGGTGTCGGCCGTGAAACGGTCAAATCGCGGCTGCGCTACGCGATGGACAAGCTGCGCGCGGAGTTGAGCCCATGAACCGCCCTGATCCACTGACGCCGGAAGAACGCGAGCTGGCCCGCCTGCTCGGTCGCCCTGCGCCGGCGGCGCCGCCTGCGGCCGTGGACGAGGCGGTGCTGGCCGCCGCCCGCGCGGCAGTGCGCCCCGCCGCCGCCGCGGATGCCCCCGCGGCCGCCGCCCCGATGCGCAGCGCGACCCGCCCGCGCTCGCGCCTGCCTGCGGTGTTCGGCCTGGCGGCATCGTTGGTGTTCGCGGTGGGCATCGCCTGGCAGCTCAAACCCGAGGCGCCGCCGCCCGCTGCCCCGGTACCCGCGGCTGCGCAAGCCGCTGCGGATGCGCCTGCCCGTGCCCCGGCAGCTGCCGGTGCAGACGCCGCTGCCGCAGCCACGGCTGAAGCCGCCGCGCCGGTGAGTGCCGAGCCGGCACCGCCCGCTGCCGCGGCGAAACCACGGGCCGCGCGCGCCGCGCCAGCGCCGAACGCCGTGCCAGCGCCCTTGCCGCCGCCTCCGCCCGCACCGCCGGTTGCGCTTCGGGCCGAGGCGCCCGCACCGCCGGCTCCCATGGCGGCGCCGATGGCAGCGCCCAGTCCGCCCGATGCCAGCGTGCAGGCCGATCAAGCCTCCGCACTCGACCGCGTGGTGGTGACCAGCAGCCGCGTCGACGAATCACGTGAACGTGCGCAGGCCAAGGGCGCCCCGGGTGTCATGCGGCGCGCTGCACCGACCCCCGCTGCGGCGCCGGGCTACAGCCCGCTGTCGGCCAGCGCGATCACCGTGGCGGTGGATGCCGACGCAGCGTTGCCCCGCCGGCAGTGGATCAAGCGCATCCGCGAGCGCCGCGACGACCGCGACCTGGATACCGCGCGGGCCAGCCTGGAGCGTTACCTGCAGCAGTATCCGGAAGCGCGTATTCCCGAGGATCTGCGCGAGCTGCTCGACCCCCACTAGAATGGCGGGGATGCCCGATACACTCGCCACCGCCGTCAACCACAGCCTGGAAATCAAACACAGCCGTTTCGTCGCGCATGCCGCGCCGATCGGCTCTGCCGAAGACGGACTGGCGTTCCTGCAGCAGGTCGCGGTGCCCGATGCCACGCACAACTGCTGGGCCTACCGGCACGGCAACGAGTACCGTTCCAGCGACGACGGGGAACCGGCCGGCACCGCCGGCCGCCCGATCCTGGCGGCGATCGACGGCCAGGGCTTTGATCGCGTCATGGTGGTGGTGATCCGCTGGTACGGCGGCATCAAGCTGGGCGCGGGCGGGCTGGTGCGGGCCTATGGCGGCACTGCCGCCGAGTGCCTGCGCACCGCGCCACGGCTGCCGCTGGTGGCGCTGGCCGAGTTGACCGTGCAGGCCGCGTTCGAGGACCTGGGCGCGCTGCATGCCGCCCTGGCAGCGCACCTGGCCGAAAAACTGGACGAAACGTTCACCGCCTCGGGCGTGGAACTGCACGTCCGCCTTCCCGCCGATCAGGCCGACCCGTTGAAAACCCGCCTGCGCGACGCCACTCGTGATCGTATCCGCGTGCAACCGCGCACCGAACCAGGCCTTGTCCATGACTGAACCCTCTTCCGCGCCGGAACCGGCGCTGCGCCGGCTTGGCAGCCTGGGCACGCTGTGGCCGTTCGTGCGCCGGCACGGTGGGCTGTTCTCGGCTTGGCTGGTGGCGCTTGCCGTCTCTTCCACCGCCACGCTGAGCCTGCCCCCGGCGGTGAAGCTGATGATCGACCACGGGTTCAGCGGCAACGGGCAGATCAACCGCGCGTTCGCCCTGCTGTTGCTGGTGGCGGTGGTGCTGGGGCTGGCCACGGCCGCGCGCTTCTTCTTCGTTTCGCTGCTGGGCGAGAAGGTGGTGGCCGACCTGCGCAGCCGCCTGTATGCGCACCTGATCTCACTGGGCGCCGGCTTCCACGACCGCAGCCGCAGCGGCGAGCTGGTCTCGCGGCTGACCGCCGACAGCGAGCTGCTGCGCAGCGTGATTGGTTCCACCATGTCGGTCGCGCTGCGCAGCAGCGTCACCGTGGTCGGCAGCCTGGTGATGCTGTTCGTGACCAGCCCGCGCCTGGCCGCATGGTCGCTGGTCGGCATTCCGCTGGCGGTGCTGCCGATCGTCATCGGGGCGCGGCGCGTGCGCGGCATTTCGCGCGCCAGCCAGGACCGCATCGCCGATGCCAACAGCCTGGCCGCCGAAACGCTGGGCGCGGTGCGCACGGTGCAGGCGCACGCGCGCGAACCGTATGAACGCAACCGTTTCAACGAAGCACTGGCCGAATCGATCCGCGCCGCGCGGCGCCGCATCGGCGCGCAGTCGCTGGTGACGGCCACCGCCATCGTGCTGGTGTTCGGTGCCATCGTGGGCGTGCTGTGGCTGGGTGCGCATGACGTCAACGATGGCCGGATGACGGCCGGCACCCTGGGCCAGTTCGTGTTGTACGCGCTGATCGGCGGCGGCTCGGTCGGTGCGCTGGCCGAAGTATGGAATGAACTGCAGCGCGCGTCCGGCGGCATGGGCCGCATCGCCGAGCTGCTACACGAAGACATCGAAATCACCGCACCGACCGACCCGCTGCCGCTGCCCACCCCGCTGCGTGGTGAGATCCGCTTCCAGGACGTGGTCTTCCACTACCCGCAGCGCCCTGACACCGCGGCACTGGCCCATTTCGACCTGCATGTGCGCCCGGGCGAAACCGTGGCGCTGGTCGGGCCCTCCGGCGCCGGCAAGAGCACGGTGCTGTCGATGCTGCTGCGCTTCCATGATCCTGCCGCCGGCAGCGTGCTGGTGGATGGCGTGGACGTGCGCCAGGTCGATCCGGCGCAGCTGCGCGCACAGATGGCGCTGGTGCCGCAGCAGCCCACGCTGTTTGCCAGCAGCGCGCTGGAGAACATCCGCTACGGCCGGCTGGAAGCCAGCAACGAGGAAGTGCAGCGTGCCGCGGAAGCCGCCGAAGCCGATGAGTTCCTGCAGGCGCTGCCCGATGGCTACCTGAGCGAGCTGGGCGAGCGCGGTGCGCGCCTGTCAGGTGGCCAGCAGCAACGCATCGCGATCGCGCGTGCGCTGCTCAAGGACGCGCCGATCCTGCTGCTGGACGAGGCCACCAGCGCGCTGGACGCGCAAAGCGAGCGTGCGGTGCAGCAGGCGCTGGAGCGCCTGATGGCGGGGCGCACCACGCTGGTGATCGCACACCGGCTGGCCACGGTGCTCAAGGCCGACCGCATCGTGGTGATGGACCATGGGCGGATCGTCGCGCAGGGCACCCACGCCGAGCTGCTGGCCGAAGGTGGACTGTACGCTGAACTGGCCAAGCTGCAGTTCATCGATTGATGACGCACCGATAACGCGGCAGGTTGCATGGTGGCAGCGCCCCATGAACCTGCTGCAGGAGGTGTTTGATGTCGTTCCGTCAGTTTCCCGCGACCGATGCCAATGGCGAAGACCATGTGGTCATCGAATTCAAGGACGAGGCCGGCGATACCGCTGCCGACCCGCACGTCCGTTACGAATTGGCCGATGGCCGTCACCTGGTGCGCGAGGGCCGGGTGTTCCGGACCAGCGGTGGCGAGCTCACCCTGACCACCTGACTGGTCAATTATTCGCCACCCATCTTGACAGCGTTGCCCCACGGGGGCTGCGCACGGTTATCCACATGCTTGTCCGCATTTCATCCACACCCCCTGTGGATGAATGCGACAGGCTGTCAGCGCGGCAGTACCCGCCCGATGCTGGTGGCGTCGATTTCCACCGCCGCCCGCTGCAGCGCATCCAGGTCACTGCCGGCCACGAACCCCATCCGGAAATGCACTTCTCCGCCTGGCGTGCGCGACGAATGGATCGACGCCAGACTGACCCCATGCCGCTCGAACACATGCAGCAGCTCGCGCAATGAGCCGGGGCGATCCTCCGGCAGGTGCACGCTGATCGCGTTGCGCTCGGTCAGGTCGGCCAGCAGGTACCCCACGCGTTCGAAGGTGTAATTGCCCGCCTCCAGCAGAGCCTTGCCCTGGTGCTCACGGTTGTCCTGCAGCAGCTGCTCACGGAACGCGGCGCGCGCGGCATCATCGCCCTGCGCCACTTGCCCGCGCAGAGCGTGCAACTGGCCCAGCAGGCGGTCCAGCATTGGCGCAACGTGCGGGTTGCCGAACTGGATGTCTTCGTAGATGGCGGGATTGAGCGAGAGGATGCGCGCGATGATCGCGGTATCCAGTTCGAATGAAGCCGACCGGTACGGCATCAGTTCCGACAGCGGCCCCAGCAGCGGCGCGTATTCGCGCAGCACGCCCGCCTGGGCCAGATGGGTGGCATGCACCATGGCCTGCACCAGCGCCATCACCTGGTCGTGGTGTTCGGGCGTGGCGCGCACGCATTCGGCTTCCAGCGCCGCGCACAGCCCGCTTACCCACGGCTGCCATTGCGACAAGCGCGCTTCGCACACCACCATCACCCTGCCTTTCAGCGTGGGTGCCTTGGGCGGTGCGGTCATCGGGTGCAGCCCGACCACCTCGGCCCGCGAGGCCAGCATCGCAGCCACCGGCTCGCTCTTCACCGAGGTCACATCCAGCCACAACCGGCCGGCTTCGCGGCCGGCCGAACGCCTCACGTAATCGGCAATCAAGGCGGGCGTGTGCCGGATCGGCGCGGAGAACACCAGCACGTCCGCGCGCTCCAGCAGTGTTTCCGGATCGTCCGACTGCGGATCGGCCGGATCATGCCCGATCACTTCCAGCCCCAGGCGCTGCTCAAGGAACGTGCGCAGCCAGCGCCCATACGCGCCGGCGCTGCCGACGATGCCGACAACCGGGCGCAGGCTCACGCCAGCCGCTCGGCGCGGAAGCGGTGCGGCTGCGCCAGCGCGGCCGGTGCGGCGGCCAGCACGTCGAATTCCTCGTGGTCGTTGGCCAGGGTGGCCTCCAGCGCGGCGTGCACGCCCGAGATCGACCGCGACAGCGCCTGCTCGAAGCGCTCACCGCGCAGCAGGAACGCCACCAGCAGCGACATCAGCACGTCGCCGGTGCCGGCCACGTCCACCGGCAGGTGCGGCGAGGACCAGCGCCAGATCGCATCGCGGCTGACCGCCAGCGTGACCAGCTCACCCGGGTCGCCGCCGACGCTGTGCGCCAGCACCCATTCCGGCCCGCGTGCCAGCAGCGCCTGCGCGGCGGCAATCGCATCGGCCTCGGCCAGGCTGGGCATGCCGGTCAGCCGGCCCAGCTCGAACGCGTTCGGGGTGACCAGCCAGGCATGCGGCAGCAGGCGCTCGGCGAAGATGGTTTCCAGGCCCGGCTCCACGTAAGGACCGGTGTGGGTATCGCCGATCACCGGGTCCAGGCAGTAGCGCAGCTGCGGCGACGCCGGCAGCACCGTGTCAAGCCAGTCGGCGAACGCCGCGCCATTGCCGACGCTGCCGAAGTAGCCCGAAACCAGCATCTTCGCGCGTGCCGGCAGGCCGCGCTCGCTGGCGCCCAACAGCAGGTCGGCGAACCAGTCGGCCGGCAGCACGCGGCCGCGCGTGGTCGGATAGAACGGCGCATTGCTCAGCAGCGTGGTCGGCACTTCGGCCACGCGCACGCCCAGCGCACGCAGCGGCGGCACCGCCGCGCTGTTGCCGGCGTGGCCGTAGACCAGCTGCGACTGGACCGAGATGACGTCGACCGGCGACGGACCGTCCGGGCGCTGGCGGCGCCCATGGACCAGATGGCTTTCGAGGGTATCGTTCATGGCCCATTTTAGAGCGTACCGACCAACGGCCGGTACCTGCCCGCTGAATCGCAGGCACAAAAAAGCCGGGACGTGCCCGGCGTTTTCGTTACCGATGGAACCAACCGCTTACGAGGTCATGCGATCCCAGAAGCCCTTCACACCATCGATGAAGGTCGCCGACTTCGGCGAATGCTTGCGCGCTTCTTCGCCGGTGAAGGTGGTTTCGAACTGTTCCAGCAGCTTGCGCTGCTCGGCGGTCAGGTTGACCGGGGTTTCCACCACCACGCGGCAGTACAGGTCGCCTTCGCTGCGGCTGCGCACCGAACGCACGCCCTTGCCGCGCAGGCGGAACAGCTTGCCGGTCTGGGTTTCGGCCGGGATGCGGATTTCCGCATAGCCGCCCAGGGTGGCCACGCGCACGGTGTCGCCCAGCGCGGCCTGCGAAATGCGGATCGGCACTTCGCAGTGCAGGTCGTCGCCATCGCGCTGGAAGATGGCGTGCTCGCGCACCCGCACTTCCACGTACAGGTCGCCCGGCGGCGTGCCGGCCGGACCGGCCTCGCCCTCGCCCGCCAGGCGGATGCGGTCGCCGGTGTCGACGCCCGCGGGCACCTTGACCGACAACACCTTGTCTTCCTCTACCCGGCCATTGCCGTGGCAGGTCTTGCAGGGGTTCTGGATGATCTGGCCGCGGCCGTTGCAGTTATGGCAGGCCTGCTGCATGGCGAAGATGCCACGCTGGATGCGCACCTGGCCCTGCCCACGGCACACGCTGCAGGTTTCCACCTTGCCATCGTCCGAGCCGCTGCCGTGGCAGTCGTCGCACTCGGCCAGGGTCGGAATCTCGATGCGGCGCTCGATGCCACGCACCGCTTCTTCCAGGTCCAGCTCCATCACGTAGCCGATGTCGGCACCGCGACGCGCCTGGCGCGGACCGCCGCCGGCACCGCCAAAGATGTTGCCGAAGATGTCGCCGAAGATGTCGCCCATGTCCGGTCCACCGGGGCCGCCGCCACCGCCCATGCCGTGCTCGAAGGCCGCGTGGCCGTGTGCATCGTACATGCGACGCTTGTTGGCATCGGACAGGGTTTCGTAGGCTTCCTTGCACTCCTTGAAGGCCGCTTCGGCGGCGCTGTCGCCGGGGTTGCGGTCAGGGTGGTGCTTCATCGCGCAACGGCGATAGGCCTTCTTCAGTTCTTCTTCGGTCGCCGTGCGGGTAACACCCAGCACTTCGTAGTAATCGCGCTTGCTCATGGTGTGAATCAGTATCCGGAAGTCGGGATTCGTCAAAGCGGAAGAGCGGAACCAGGTCCGCTCTTTCGTCGGGCGCCCCGGCACACCGGGGTACGGCGGTCAGGACCCAGTGGAATGACAACGGGACGTTGCCTGCGCAACGTCCCGCGTCGTGTCCGGATCAGGACTTCTTGTCGTCCTTGACTTCGGTGAACTCGGCGTCGACCACATCGTCGTGCGCGCCGCCATTGTTGCCGGCGCCGGCATCGGCACCCGGTGCGGCACCGCCCTGCTCGGCCGCGGCCGATGCAGCGAACAGCGACTGGCCGGCTTCTTCCATCACCTTCGACTTGGCTTCGATCTGGGCCTTGTCGTCACCCTTCATCGCGGTTTCCAGGTCGGCCAGGGCCGATTCGACCTTGCCGATGACATCGCCACCGACCTTGCTGCCGTGTTCGTTGATCGCGGTACGGGTACCGTGGATCAGCGCGTCGGCCTGGTTGCGGGCCTGGACCAGCTCGTGGAACTTCTTGTCTTCTTCGCGGTTGGCTTCCGCGTCGGCGACCATGCGCGCGATCTCGTCCTCGGACAGACCCGAACCGGCCTTGATCTCGACCTTCTGTTCCTTGTTGGTCTTCTTGTCCTTGGCCGACACGTGCAGGATGCCGTTGGCGTCGATGTCGAAGGACACTTCCACCTGCGGCAGGCCGCGCGGGGCCGGCTCGATGCCGGAGAGGTCGAACTTGGCCAGCGACTTGTTGTAGCGGGCCTGTTCGCGCTCACCCTGCAGCACGTGCACGGTCACCGCCGACTGGTTGTCCTCGGCGGTGGAGAACACCTGCGAGGCCTTGGTCGGGATGGTGGTGTTCTTCTCGATGATCTTGGTGAACACACCGCCCATGGTTTCGATGCCCAGCGACAGCGGGGTCACGTCCAGCAGCAGCACGTCCTTGACGTCGCCGCCAAGCACGCCGCCCTGGATCGCGGCACCCAGTGCCACGGCTTCGTCCGGGTTGACGTCCTTGCGCGGTTCCTTGCCGAAGAACTCGGTCACGGCCTGCTGCACCTTCGGCATGCGGGTCTGGCCGCCGACCAGGATCACTTCGCTGATGTCGCTCGAACGCAGGCCGGCATCGTTCAGGGCGATGCGGCACGGCTCGATCGACTTCTTGATCAGGTCTTCCACCAGCGCTTCCAGCTTGGCGCGGGTCAGCTTGATGTTCAGGTGCTTCGGACCGGAGGCATCGGCGGTGACGTACGGCAGGTTCACTTCGGTCTGCTGGCTGGTCGACAGCTCGATCTTGGCGCGCTCGGCAGCATCCTTCAGGCGCTGCAGGGCCAGCGGATCCTTGCGCAGGTCGATGCCCTGGTCCTTGTTGAACTCGTCCACCAGGTATTCGATGACGCGGTTGTCGAAGTCTTCGCCGCCCAGGAAGGTGTCGCCATTGGTGGCCAGCACTTCGAACTGCTTCTCACCGTCGACGTTGGCGATTTCGATGATCGACACGTCGAAGGTGCCGCCGCCCAGGTCGTACACCACGATCTTGCGGTCCTTGCCGTCACCCTTGTCCAGGCCATAGGCCAGGGCAGCAGCGGTCGGCTCGTTGATGATGCGCTTGACTTCCAGGCCCGCGATGCGGCCGGCGTCCTTGGTCGCCTGGCGCTGGCTGTCGTTGAAGTAGGCCGGCACGGTGATGACCGCTTCGGTCACGGTCTCGCCGAGGAAGGCTTCGGCGGTCTTCTTCATCTTCTCCAGCACGCGCGCGGAGATTTCCTGCGGCGCCATCTTCTTGGCATCGCTGGTCTGCACCCAGGCATCGCCGTTGTCGTGGGCCAGGATGCCGTAAGGCACGTGCGCGATGTCCTTCTGGACTTCAGCGTCGGTGAACTTGCGGCCGATCAGGCGCTTGACGGCGTAGAAGGTGTTCTTCGGGTTGGTGACGGCCTGGCGCTTGGCCGAGGCGCCGACCAGCACTTCGCCATCCTTGGTGTAGGCGACGATGGACGGCGTGGTGCGGTCGCCTTCCGCGTTTTCGATGACGCGGGCCTTGCCGCCGTCCATGATCGCCACACACGAGTTGGTGGTGCCGAGGTCGATACCAATGATCTTGCCCATGAGGGAGACTCCTGAAAATTTGGGGAACATCCGGCAGCTGCCGGGTTATGAATGGGATGTGTGGGACGCTGCTGACACTTTCAACCCATCCATCGAACGCTGTGTCCGATGGCGGCCAAACGCGTTCAGGTCAGTCCCGGGCGACCACGACCAGGGCCGGCCGCAGCAGGCGATCGTTGAGCAGGTAGCCCTTCTGGAACACCTGGACCACGCTGCCCGGCGCCGCGCCGGGGGCGTCGACCTGGCTGATGGCCTGGTGGTGTTCGGGGTTGAAGGTCTGGCCGGTGGGGTCCAGCAGGGTCAGGCCGTTGTCGGCGGCGACCTTGAGCAGCTGCTTGTAGGTCAGCTCCAGGCCTTCGCGCAGCGGGCTGGGTTCGGCGCCGGCGGCATTGAGCCCGGCGTCCAGGCTGTCGAACACCGGCAGCAGCTCGCCCAGCAGCTTTTCGTTGGCGAAGCGGCGCGCCTGTTCAACGTCGCGGGCCACGCGCTTGCGCTGGTTGTCCAGGTCGGCGCGCTCACGCAGCGACTCGGACCGGAGCAGCGCCACTTCGTTGTGCAGGGCGTCGAGCTGCTGCTGCAGGGTATCGCCCGTGGCGGCGTCGCCGGCCGGGGTCTGGGATGCGATATCAGGCTGATCTTGGTTCATTTCCGGATCCTTGGCGGTGACTCTCCGCCTCCACCCACCCCAATGTGGGCGGCCGGACCCGATTCAAGAGCTGGGGGCGTGTTTAGGTGCGATCCCGGGACAATCCGCCGCCGGCCGGGGCATCCAGGGCCGCGCCGAGCACCTGGGCGGTGGCCTCCACCAGCGGAATCATGCGGTCGTAGGCCATCCGCTTGGGCCCGATCACCCCCAGCACGCCCAGCACCTGGCCGCCGGCCGAGTACGGGGCGGTCACCAGCGAGACGTTCTCCAGCGGCATCACCCCGGTTTCCTCGCCGATGAAGATGCGCACGCCGGGGGCCTGGATGGTGCGCTCAAGCAGCTGCAGGATCTCGCGTTTGCTGGCGAACAGGTCGAACAGCTCGCGCAGGCGGTCCAGGTCGGACAGGTCCTGCACCCCCATCAGCCGGGTCTGCCCGGCCAGCACCATGTCGTCGGCCGGCGGCGCCATCGCCTGTTCGGCCAGCTCCACGCTGTGCGCCAGCAGCTGCTCCATTTCCGTGCGCGCCTGGCGCAGCTCCACCAGCAGGGTGGCGCGGATCTCGGCCAGGGGGCGGCCGGCGCAATGGGCATTGAGGTAATTGGCCACCTTCTCCAGCTCGGCCGGCTCCCAGCTGCGCTTGGGCTCGATCACCCGGTTCTGCACCTCGTTGTCGGCGAACACCAGGATGGCCAGCACCCGGCGCGCATCCAACGCCACGAAATCGATGTGGCGGAACGCAAACTGTTCGCGCCGCGGCGCGCCGACCACGCCGACGAAATGGCTCATCGCCGACAGCAGCTCCGAGGCACTGCCGAGCAGCGCCTGGGTGCCTGCCCCGGTGGACAGCTCGCTGCGCAGGCGGCTCAGCTCGCTTTCGCCGGGCGGCTGCATCTTGACCAGGCTGTCGACGAACACCCGGTAGCCGTGCGCGGTGGGCACCCGCCCGGCCGAGACGTGCGCCGAGCTGAGCAGGCCCAGGTCTTCCAGGTCACCCAGGATGTTGCGGATGGTGGCCGGGCTGACGTCCAACCCGGCCAGCCGCGCCAGCGTCTGCGAGCCGACCGGCTCGCCGTCCTGGATGTGGCGCGCGATCAGCGTCCGCAGCAGATGGCGGGCGCGCGGCGCTAGATGGGGCGCGGAAGGGTGCATGGAATCAACCTGTGAGACGCGACGTTGGATAATGGCAGGAACACTGCCTGCCCCACCCATGCTAGCGTTGCGCGGCTCAAGAACCCAATACCATGCTCAGACATCTATCGATCAAGGATTTTGCCGTTGTCCGCGCCACCGAACTGGAATTCGGCGCAGGCATGACCGTGGTTTCCGGCGAGACTGGCGCAGGCAAGTCGCTGATGGTTGACGCCTTGGGCTTCCTGTCCGGGCTGCGCGCCGACAGCGGCGTGGTCCGCCACGGCGCGGCGCGCGCGGAGCTGTCGGCCGAGTTCGCGCCGGGCGAACACGCCCCGGCCCGGCAATGGCTGCGCGACAACGAACTGGATGACGAGGAGCAGTGCCAGTTGCGCCGGATCATCCGTGCCGACGGCGGCTCGCGCGCCTGGATCAACGGCCGCCCGGTGACCCTGTCCCAGCTCACCGAGCTCGCCGGCAAGCTGGTGGAAATCCACGGCCAGCACGAACAGCAGGCGCTGCTGGCACGGCCCTCGCAGCTGGCGCTGCTGGACGCCTACGCCCGCAACGAGGCCGAGCGCGTCCAGGTGCGCCAGGCCGCTGGCCGTTGGCAGGCCCTGGTCGACGAAGCCGAGTCGCTGTCGCGACAAGGCGATGTCAGCGACCGCATCGGCTTCCTGGAACACCAGCTGGGCGAACTGCAGCGCGAAGACCTGGAGCCGGCCTCGATCGCCGCCCTGGGCAGCAGCCACCGCCGCCAGGCCCACGCCGGGGCGCTGGTCAGCGCCTGCGACGTGGCCGCCGCCCGGCTCAATGGCGACGATGAGGTATCGGTGCTGCAGCTGCTGCAGCAGACCCGGCATGACCTGGCCCGCGTGGCCGAACACGACACCCGCCTGGGCGAGGTGGACGCGCTGCTGGACAGCGCGGTCATCCAGCTGCACGAAGCGCTGGCCCTGCTCGACCGGGTCCACGACGATCTCGACGCCGACCCGGAGCAGTTCGAGGACATCGAACGCCGCCTCGGCCGCCTGCACGACCTGGCGCGCAAGCACCGCGTGCCGATGGAAGGCCTGGCCGAACACCGCGATGCGATGGAAGCCGAAGTCGAGCAGCTGCGCGGTGCCGATACCCGCCTGCAGGCGCTGGCCGGCGAGATCGACCGCGCGGCCGCGCAATGGCAGGCCGTGGCAGACACGCTCACTGCCAGCCGCGCCACCGCGGCCAAGGCGCTGTCGGAGACCACCACCACGCTGATCGGCGAGCTGGGCATGGGCGGGGGCCAGTTCCTGATCGAGATCGAACCGCACGCGGCCGCCAGGCCGGACCCGAACGGCGCCGAGCGCGTTGAATTCCTGGTGGCGGCCAACGCCGGCCAGCCGCCGCGCGCCCTGCGCAAGGTGGCCTCGGGCGGCGAACTCTCACGCATCTCGCTGGCCATTGAAGTGGCCGCACTGGGCCTGGATGCGGTGCCGACCATGGTGTTCGACGAAGTCGATTCCGGCATCGGCGGCGCGGTGGCCGATATCGTCGGCCAGAAGCTGCGCGCGCTCGGCGAGAAACGGCAGGTGTTGTGCGTCACCCACCTGCCGCAGGTCGCCTCCAAGGGCCACGCCCATTACCGGGTCAGCAAGGCACCGGTGGAAGGCATGACCCAGAGCGCGGTGGAGAAGCTGGATGCCAAGGCCCGCGAGGAAGAGCTGGCGCGCATGCTTGGCGGCGTGGAAGTCAGCAAGGAAGCCCGCGCGGCCGCGCGGAAACTCCTGCAGGAGACCTGACGGCGTACCCACCAACGGTGGGTATCTGCCGATGGCCTGACCGGGTTACGCCAACGGCTTGGCCAGGTCCACCTGTTCCACCAGGAAATCCAGGAACGCCCGAACCCGCAGGGGCAGGTAACCGCCCTGCCCCACGAACACCGCGTGCACATCTTCCAGGTCGCCCGGGTTGGCCTGTTCCAGTACCGGCAACAGCCGTCCGGCGGCGACATCGGCCTGCACCTGGAACGCGGCCAGCCGCGCAATGCCCGCGCCGCCCAGCACCAGCCGCCGCAACGCCTCGCCATCGCTGGCACGTGCGTTGCCGCCGGTCGGCACCGTCAGCACCTGCCCGTGTTCGCGCACCGGCCAGCCGGTCTGCGCACGTGCATGACCGATATCCAGCCGGTTGTGCGCCAACAGCGCCGCCGCATCGCCGGGCAGCCCATGCCTGGCTGCATATGCCGGCGCCGCCACGATCATCATCCGGGTACTGCCCAGCCGCCGCGCAACCAGGCTGGAGCTCTTCAACGGGCCGGCGCGTACCGCCACATCGGTACGCTGCTCCAGCAGGTCGATCACCTCATCGGTCAGCATGAGGTCCACCCCCACCTGCGGGTGCCGCTCCAGGAAGGCCGGCAGCAGCGGCAGCAGGAAATGGTGGGCAAACGGCACGTTGCTGTTCACCCGCAGCCGCCCACGCGGTTCGGCATGCGCGCTGGCGCAGCGTTCGGCCTCGTCCAGGTCGGCGAGCACGCGCAGGCCACGCTCATAGAACGCGCAGCCTTCCGGGGTCAGCTGCAGCTGGCGGGTGGAGCGCTGCAGCAGGCGCGTGCCCAGCCGTTGTTCCAGCCGCGCTACCAGCTTGCTGACCGCCGATGGACTCATGTCCAGCGCGCGGGCCGCCGCCGAGAAACTGCCGGCTTCGATCACCCGCACGAAGATCTCCAGCTGGCCGGAGCGATTGATGTCGGGCGTGGGCATTGGATGAATTCAGTTCACAGATGATTGTCCACGGCCAGTCTATTTCACAGATGGTCCGCCGCGCACCATGGCCTCCTCTTCCACGGGATGGCCCGCATGAACCGCTTGATTCGCTTTGCCACCGGCACTCTGCTCACCATTTCAGCCGCGACGTCCGGCACGGCGTCTAGTGCCCCCGCGTCGCCGCACTGGGTTGCGAGCTGGCAGGCCAGCCCGCAGCCGGTCTGGGGCGACGACTTCCTGTTTCCGACCGGTATCCCGCAGGTGCTGGACAACCACACCTTCCGCCAGACCGCGCGGATCAGCCTGGGCGGGCCACGGCTGCGCGTGCGCTTGAGCAATGCCTACGGCACCACGCCCCTGCGGATCGACGCAGCCAGCGTGGCCGGCAGCGCCGGGGCAGCGCCGGTAGCGCTGTCCTTTGACGGACACCCGGGCACGGACATCCCGCCCGGCCAGGACCGTCTGAGCGACCCGCTTGCCCTGCCCATTGCCGCCCAGCAGGCCGTGCAGGTCGACGTGTACGTTGCGGGTCCCACGCCACTGCAGACCTTCCACTGGGATGGCCGGCAGACCAGTGCGATCGCCCCGGGCGACCAGACTGGATGCGTTGCGCTGCGCGGCAGCACCCCCACCACCGCGCGGCTGTTCCTGACCGGGATCGAAGTGGAGGCGCCGGCGGCGGCGCGCACCGTGGTGGTGATCGGCGATTCGATCACCGACGGCGCCACCGCCAGTCTCGACCGCGACCAGCGCTGGACCGACCACCTGGCTGCCCGGCTGGCGCCGCAGGGCATGGCAGTGGTCAACGCCGGCATTTCCGGCGGGCGGCTGCTGCGTGACGGGATGGGCGACTCGGCACTGGCCCGGTTCCAGCGCGACGTGCTGGGCGTGCCCGGCGTGGCCAGCGTGGTGGTGCTGGTCGGCATCAATGACATCAGCTGGCCCGGTACCGCCTTCGCCCGCGAGCAGCCGCGACCGTCGCTGGCTGAACTCCAGGCCGGCTACCGCCAGCTGGTCGAACGCGCGCATGCCCAGGGCGTGCGGATCATCGGCGCCACCCTGACCCCGTTTGCCGGGGCGCTGCCGGGCACCCCGCTGGACGACTATTACGCCGTGGACAAGGACGCCCTGCGCCAGCAGCTCAATACTTGGCTGCGCGAGGAGGCCCTGTTCGATGCCGTGATCGACCTGGACGCCGCCCTGCGCGATCCGGTCGACCCGGCCCGGATGGCACCCGCGTTCGACTCCGGCGACCACCTGCACCCGGGCGATGCCGGCAACCGGGCGATGGCCGAGGCGGTGGACCTGGCGGTGTTCGGGCAATAAAAAACCCGGGCGCGGCCCGGGTTTTCAGATCGGAAGGCAACGGCGAAGCCGTTACTTCCTTTTCTTGCGCACGTAGAGCACCAGCGAGTGCTCTTCCAGCTCGTAGCCGTGGTCGGCGGCGATCTTGCGCTGAAGTTCTTCGATCTCGTGGCTTTCGAACTCGATGATCTTGCCCGAGTCCACGTCCACCATATGGTCGTGGTGGCCGCCCCGGTCCAGTTCGTAAACGGCCTGGCCGCCTTCGAAATTGTGCTTCAGCACCAGGCCGGCGGCCTCGAACTGGGTCAGCACGCGGTAAACCGTCGCCAGGCCGATCTCGTCACCGTGCTCCAGGAGCTGGCGGTAGATGTCTTCGGCCGTCATGTGGTGCTGGTGCTTCTGGGCGTCGCGCTGCTCAAGCAGGGCAAGGATCCGCATACGCGGATGGGTCACCTTCAGGCCAACTTTGCGCAGGTCGTGGGTTTCCATAAGTCTCCGTTCATTGGCGATTTAGCGCCAGCTGCCTCGGATTGGGTCGCGGCGACACGTTCGGAGTGTATCATCGACTGGATTTCCCAAAACGCCATTCCCCGATGCGCAATCTCCTGCTGGTCGCCGCCGTTGCCCTGTCCACCACGGGCTGCGGCATCATCTATAAGCAACCCATCTATCAGGGCAACCTGATCCGGGAGCAGGCCGTCGGTCAGCTGCAGGTGGGCCAGAGCAAGCAGCAGGTCAACGCGCTGCTCGGCACCCCCTCCATTGACGACCCCTTCCACGCCCAGCGCTGGGACTACACCGCCAGCCAGCGGCTCGACCGCCTCGGCCGCACCGAAGTGAAGAACTTCGTGGTGTTCTTCGAAGGCGACCAGGTCACCCGTTGGGAAGGCGACTACTTCCCCAACAACGATGCCCAGCTGGCCCGGGACCAGGTGCGCCAGTTCGGCCGCAACCTGGCCAAGGACAAGAAGAAGCAGCGCAGCCGCTGATCCGGCGCACCGCCCGGCACTTCACTGACCGGGCGGGTGGCGACGCGGCATCAGCGCGCGCGGGCCCGCTTGCGCCGGTTGTCCTTCGGATCGGCCAGCAGGGGCCGCAGCAATTCCACGCGGTCCCCGTCGTTGAGCACCTGGCTGGCCTTGGCCAGCAGCCCATGCACGGCCACGGCCGGGCAGGCCGCGCTGCCCTCGATGGCGGCGGCGGCAACGGCGTCGGCTACGGTGGCGCCTTCAGCCAGTTCCAACGGGCGCGACTCGGCCCGGTCGGGCCAGGCCAACACCACTTCCACCCGGATCACGGCTCAGTCCTGCTCGTCGGCGACGCGGACGAAGTCATTGACCATGCGGTCGGCCAGGCCCTGGAAGCCCAGTGCCAGCGCCGGCCCCAACAGGCGTGAGTTGGGTTCGAACTCGAGC
This sequence comes from Stenotrophomonas sp. CCNWLW57, assembly GCF_037203925.1. Lineage (NCBI taxonomy): Bacteria > Pseudomonadati > Pseudomonadota > Gammaproteobacteria > Lysobacterales > Lysobacteraceae > Stenotrophomonas > Stenotrophomonas sp. CCNWLW57. The sequence continues at coordinate 73,993 of NZ_JBBCBJ010000005.1, read as the reverse complement.
GTGAGGGTGACCTTGCAGGCATCTTCGGCCAGCGCATGGAATTCCCAGCGGCCGTGCAGGCACTTGAACGGGCCATCGCGCAGCTGCATGTCGATGTGGTGCGGACGCTGGAGGGTGTTTTCGGTCATGAACCAGGTGGAAAACGACCCCAACCCCAGGTCCAGCCGCGCCACCAGCCGGTCCGGACCGGATTCCAGGATCTGCGACGCCGAGCACCACCGGAAGCGGTGCGGGTAGGCCTCGATATCATTGACCAGGTCGAACATGCGGGCAGCCGAATGTTCGACCAGGGCACTACGTTTGATGGTTGGCATGCGAAGGCTTGGCTGGCGAATCGACCGCGGGGGCCCGAATCGGAGACAATAGGTAAATGAGCAAGAACAGCGGCAAGGATAAAGCAAAGAACGCGACGGCCAACAAAACCATCGCGCTCAACAAGCGTGCCCGCCACGAATACACCCTCGAGGACCGTTTCGAGGCCGGCCTGGCCCTGCAGGGCTGGGAAGTGAAATCGATCCGCGCCGGGCGCGGCAACATCATCGACGCCTACGCCTACGTCAAAAGCGGCGAGATCTTCCTGATCGGCGCCCAGATCACCCCGTTGATCCAGGCCTCCACCCACGTGGTGGCCAACGACCGCCGCGAGCGCAAGCTGCTGCTCCACCGCAGCGAGATCGACAAGCTGGTCGGCAAGGTCGAACGTGACGGCTACACCATCGTCCCCACGGCGATGTACTGGAGCAAGAACAAGATCAAGCTGGAAGTGGCGCTGGCCAAGGGCAAGCAGACCCACGACAAGCGCGACGCCGAAAAGGACCGCGACTGGGCCCGCGAAAAGCAGCGCACCATGCGCCGCCACAACCGCGACGCCTGAGATTCACCCCATCCGTAGAGCCGGGCCCTGCCCGGCTGCCCTACCCGCCCCAACTGTCCGGAGCACCGCGTGACCCAGGAAATCCCCCAGGAGACCGCCCCGAGCGCGGACTCCATCGCCACGCTGCAGGCCGACGTCGCCGCCTACGAGACCATCTTCGGCGAACTGGCCCGCGCCATGGACCCGGCCGCCCTGCTCAAGGTGCTGACCTACACCCTGCGCAACGCCAAGCGCGTGGCCTCGGAGGCCCAAAGCTACGACTCGCTCGAGCACCGCCGCCTGGTCGCCCGGATCGAAGCCCTGATGGCCCGGGCCGAACCCGAAGCCCGCAAGCAGGCCATGACCCAGCGCAACGCGCAGAACCACGACCGCAAGGTCCGGGCCAAGCACCAGGCCGACAGCAAGCGCCAGCGCGAAGGCCGGTAGATCCGACAGGGCCGTGACGTTTTCAGGTGACTGTTCAGCTGAATCGGAGTAGGATCAGTCCCATCAAGTAACGTCTGGGTCGCCAGACGCCTTGCAGTTCTTGAAGAAACCGGGGGTGCATTGGTTTCGACGGGGGTTGTGAAGTCACTTGGTGCATGCCGAGGGGGCAGCTTTCCTCGTTAATCCAGCAGCAAACTTCTAGTTGCCAACGACGACAACTACGCTCCGGTCGCTCTCGCAGCCTAAAAGCTGTTTGAGTTACCTTCTGCCGACTTAGGCGGAGCCCCGAACCCACTTGTGTCCATGCTCGTCGGTGTAGGGTCATTATCATGGAATCGGTCGTGATGGCTGCCTGTCAGTCGCGACCTAACCTAAAGCAGGCTGATCCTGGGGTGCGTTTCGCACACCGTACTGCCACAGGACGACACCAAACGGTGAGCTAAGCATGTAGAACTGGGGATGGAGTGCCTTCGGACGGCGGTTCAATTCCGCCCACCTCCACCAATGCGGGGTCTGAGAAGACCCTGGAAAGCCGAGAGATCCTTTGGGACTCTCGGCTTTTTTATTGCCTTCAGGGCAGCGTGAACTTCCGCGCCATGCGGGTCGGCCACAGCGAGGTGAACTGCGCACCGCCCTCCAGCCGGTAGGCGGCCGACACGCTGTGCAGCACGCCCAGCCGTTCCAGCACATCCTTGGCGCGACGGAAGGCCGGGCGCGGGTCGGCCGTGAACATGAAGAGGTTGATCTCCTTGGCGCTGACGTCATAACCGTCCAGCTTGGCCGCGCTGCCTAGGGCGGTGCCCAGTTCGGCCTCGAGCGTGGCCAGGAACGCTTCGTCGTCCAGCGACTTTCTCCAGAACTTGATGATCAGCTGGTAATCCATGCGGCGGGCCCGGGGTTGGCAATGAGGACTGCCCAGAGTACCCCTGTTCCTGCACCCGGGTATTGCTGTTCGGGAACAGCGAACCTGCCCGGCGACCGGGGCAGTTGAATGCGATGTCCGCCGCGTCTGCCCAGGTTGGCACGTCACTACAACAATTCCGATCCCGACACCGCGGCCCGATGGCGCACGGGTGATGATGGCCTGCCGGGATCCCGCGCCCTGCAACGACTTCGAAGCAGCGCTTGAATGCTTTGGTCAGGTTCGATTGATGTAGTCGATTGCAGCAGCAGAGCCCGTGCGTAGGATCGGCGCCCTTCCGCGCCCCCTGCGCCTGCCGCGACGCCCTGCCTGTGCCCACGATGTCTCCCTCCCCCGTCCTCTCCACTCTTTCAGCTGCGGTGGCATGCGTGCCCGCCATCCCGTCGCCGCCAACGCGCATGCCCAGCCCGGGCCAGGTGCACAACCGCACGGTGATGGGATCAGTGATCACGCTGCCGCTGCGTGGAGTACCCCACACGCAGCTGCGCGCGCTCGCCGACCGCCTGGCTGCGGCACCGATCGACACCACGCTGTTGCAGGCGCTGATCGAGGGGGGGTTACCGGGCACGCCACTTGGGGATGGCATCGCCGACTGGCTTGCAGGGCGCTGCGTGCTGCCAGTGTGCGCGAAAGAAGAAACACTGGCATGGCGATGCGTGCTGCTGCATGCGCTTCGACTGTCAGCTGCCCACTGGGAGGTTGAATGCATCACCGAACGGCAGCGGCTGACGGCGGCCACCGCCGCTGCAGACCCGTTTCTGCAGCGACTGCGCGATGCGCTATACCGCCCGATGCACGTCACACCCGTACAGTGGCAGGCACTGCTGCTTGAACGTCGCCAGCAGGACGGGAAGGCAGACGCGCGCGCGGTGGCGCTGGATGTTCAGAAGGACCGTCTCGGCGGAAAGAATGACAACCTCCGCTGGGCCTGGGCCCTTGCCCAGCTTCAAGCGGTGGCACCGGAAGCATCGCCGCGAACGCTGCAGCGGGCACTACGGCATGTGCGCCAGCAGCGCGATGCCGGTCTGGTCGAGCCGCGCGCCGGCCTGCCCCAGGTGTTCGACACGCTGGATGCGTCCTCGATCAAGGCGATTTACGCGCGCCTGGCGGCGCTTCATGGGGGTGCAACCGATGAAGGCCACGCATCGTCCGCAGGTGTCACACCCCACGCGCTGGCCCTGGAGCTGCTGGCGGTATCCCATCAATCCAGCCTCGACTGCCAGGCACAGGTAATGCCGCTGGGCCGCTATGACGGCGTCGCCCGCGCGTTGGTCAGCCTGTTGAGCGTGCCGTTGCAGTTGCCGCAGATGCTGGGCACCGGCTTCGGCGTGGCGTATGCCGGTGCGGTGGGTGCGCGCCTGCTGGGTCACACCGCACGGGCAGCGGATGCGGTTGTCGATGCCGCGCGGACGCTGGACCTCGATGGCGCCTGGATGCTTCCGTTGCAGACCGTCGCCTGTACACCGGCAGCTGGCGCCGCCACGCCTGCATCGAACAGCGATGCGCTGCTCGGTCGGCAGCGCCCCGGCACCGCGCTCGCGCAACCGGGCCAGTGCTGGGAAGAACGGCGCACCGTGCCAGGCCTGTTGCGCGCGCAGGCGGCGGCGATGGGTGCGCTGCTGGCACGCCAAGCACAACCTGCTGCAACTTCACAGCGGACGCCAATGCAGGCGATGGTACCCACTGCAGAGGCGCGCGCTGTGCATCATCCCGCTGTGCTGCCACTGGCACTGTCCGGTGCACTCACCGACATGGGCGTGCCGGCGTTCGTCCCGACTGGCACGCCGTCGCTGCTCGGCAGCGCAGCCGCCCAAGCCATGGTGCCGATGCAAGGTGCGCTGCCATTGGCGGTACTGGTCCCGCTGATGGACCGCATTCCGCCGCGGGACTGGTGGAGGGCGCTGGACTGGCAGGTCCCGCGCACGCCGGCCGGGCTGCATGCCGCCGTGACCGATGCGTTCGCTGCTGCCGGGCTCGACCTGCAGCAGCGCACGCCGACGCCGGCGGCGTTGGCAGCCTTCTTCGATACCGCTCCCGCGCGCGCATGGTATGCCGCGCTGCAGGATTTCGCGCTGCTGCCCGAAGGCGCCAAGCGCACGCTTGCAGGCGGCGACAGTGCTGCCGCCCGCGCCTATGCCTTTACCCGCATGCTGGACGTGCTGACCCACGGCCCGCACGAGGACGCTGATGCTGCCGCGCTGCATCGGCTGGCCCGCATCGGCAGCGCTGCCGTCGGCCATCTGCAGGCGCAGGAGGATGTCCCGCTGGCTGCAGCGCACGCGTATTTCGATGCGCTGGCCTGGCAGACCGATACCGTCGCCGGACGCCTGGCGCTGCCGATGACCGCGCCTAAGCTGGACGCCCACCATCGTCGCATGCGCCAAGCGTACGGCATGCCGGTCCCGCATCCTGGGGACCCGGCACAGACCCGGCGCTGGCTGGTCGAGGCAGAGCCCGCGTTGCTGGATGCCGCCGGCTTCGAGGTGCTGGATGCCGCCGACGCGCTGCTGGCCGACCTGTTGGTCAGCCTGCGCGGCATGGTCGATCCGTTGCGGTTCGGCGAAGGCTGGGAGTGGCGCGGCAGTGCCCCCGCGGTTGCCGACTGGCGTGATCATCTGGAACGCCGCGCGGCGATGGCGGGCACGCACTGGGCGACCGAACTGGGCGCGCTGTTCCATCACATTGCCGCGTCGTTGGCGCGCTACGACGACCTGGAACCGGCGCTGCAGTCGGTCATCGATCCGCGCCGCAGCGATCTGCGCGTGCTGACCCGGGAGCTCATCGCACCGGTGGTGCAGCTGTATGCCGGACTGGACATGCCGATGGATCGTGCCGATCCCTGGTACCCGGTGGCGTACAGCACCTGCGCGGCGTTCTTTGCGTGGGTGGGCGACACCCGTTCGTCGCCGGCACTGGACCTGCTCGAACGCATGGATCTGGGCGGCAACCCAATGCCGCTGCGCCGGCTGCTGCCGCCGATCAGCATCGGCCGGCCGCTGCCTGGTGCGGTGATCCGCCATCTACTGGTCAGCGAGCGCTACCCGGCCACGGCAGCGGAGCAGGAGCGCGCCCTGCTGCGGCTCATGCGCGGCGATGAAAGCCGCGAGCTGATCGCCTCGACGCTGGGCATTGCCAGGGAAGCGGTCACGCCGGAGCTTGCACACGGCTTCTTCCGCACCCTGGCGGCGTTGCCGGTGGTGAAACGCTGGGCGGCTGGCGAACTGCATTCGAGCGCGGTTCGACCTGGCACCTGTCACCCGCCGAATGGCTGACGCTGCAACCGGCCAGTGCGCTGGCCGCGTTATGGCGCGCCCCGGACGGCTACGACAACCGGCGCGGCCTGGTGAACGTGGTGAACCGCGCCAGCGCCTCGCGCGTGCAGACGCGCCAGGCGCAGGGCGTGCCGGAATTGTGGACGCGGATCATGGAAGGACCCGCTGCGCTCGATGACTGGTGCGGCAGCGACGACGCGCGCCGCACGGTCTGGCGCCATCTGCTGCGCCCGCTGCCGGGCGGCACCGCGCCGTCGCGACTGGACCATGCCGCTCCGCTGACGGCCGCCACCTGTACCGCGCTGCTGTCGGCCTCGGCACAGGCCCAGCTCGCACTGCCTGCGGAACTGGGCGGATGGGGCGAGCGCACGGCTGCCGACGACGGCGCACCGGTATTGTCGTTGGCGATCGCGCTGCGTGCACGTTACCCGGCATTGACCACCGACGAGGCCATCGCCTTCAGTACCGTGCTGCTGCCGCCCGGTGCGCGTGGAGCAAGCGGGCCGGACGCACACCTGCAGTTCCCGCTGCTGGCGACGCGCCACGATCTTCCCGCACCCGTCGATGCCATCGAGCGGGCGCTGCCGGAGTACGCACTGCGCGAAACGCCAACGCGCGCACCGGCCAAGTCCGGCCTCGACCCGGCCCGCCTGCCCGAACTGGATACCCTGCTCGACCGTTTTGGGCTTTCGCTGCTGCACCCACGCAGTGAGCGCGACAGCGATGCGGCGCCATTGGCGGCCGTGGACGCGTGGGCGCTGATGAGCCGTACCCGCCAGTTCGCCGAGTTCTGCCGGCCGCTGCTGGCCGAGGCCGGCTGGTACGGCGGCAGCGTGGGAGAGACAGCGTCGCCGCGCGGCGCGCAGTCGATGCTGGCAAGGTTGATGCTGGAACGCTATGTGGGCCTTGATCGGATCGACGTCCTGCGTGATCGATTCGCCTCGCCCAGCGTGGTCGATGCGCGCTTTACCGAGCTCGCCCGGGAACTGCGCGATGCGGTGCTGCAGACCAACCCGGGCGCATCGCCGGCGGCACTGGAGATCGTGTACTGGCTGCTGGCCAGCGAGCTGGAGCAGCTCGCGCTGCTGGTCAGCGGCATTCCGGAGTGGCTGGGCTATGCAAGCTCGCCCCTGAGCGTGTCGCTGCTGCATGCCGCGACGTTCGTGAATGCCATGCAGCCCGGTGCCTGCGGTCGACTCGACTTCGACACGGTCACCGCCCTGCCCGCGCAGCTGGCGAAGCCCGCGGATGCCGCAGGCGAGCACGATGCACTGCATGTGGCGTGGGCACGCACGCTGGTGCCGGCGGCGGTGGCCTATGCGAGCGCGCATGGCGCCATTCCCTCCGCCACCCGGCTAGATGCGGTAAGCGGGCAGCAGATCAGCGACGCACTCGACTTCCTGCAGGCGCAGCAGGGCCAGCACGCGTTGCATGTGGAGCAGCTGGGAAGCCCCGCACCGCGACGCATGGACGTTGCGGCACAAACGCTGCGCGAAGCCGGCGTGCCGCCAGCGCTGTGGTCGCAGCGCCCGGCGGATATCGGCGAGGACTACCTGGCGCAGCATGGCATCGTGCCGTCGCACCTGGTGGCATTCGAATCGCATCTCTACGCGTTGGGCAAACCCTCGGCTGCGGGCGGTGATCCGCCCGACGATCCGCAGCAGCGGATCCTGGTCACCAACGATGATTCACTGCAGGCACTGCTGGTGGCGGATGCCTATCTGTCCACCTCCGGACCCACCACCGCAGACCGCTACGCTGCCGAATTCGATACCTACCAGCGGCGCGTGGAGTCCGGCCTGGCCGGCCTGATCACCACGGCACTGGAAGGCCTGCCGGCGGAGGACCGCCAGCTGCTGCAGGAGGCGACGTGCAGCACGCTGCGGGTCAGCTGCGATGGCCGCCAGGCCGACCAGGGCCTGCTGTTGCGCTGCGATCCGGCCGGTAGCGATGACGCACCGGTGTATTACGAAATCGTGCCGCAGGCCGGCATGGCACGCCGGGCATGGGCGGACCCGGTGCTCGGGCAGCTGATCGATTTTGAAGGACTGATCAGCGGCGCGGTGCGGCGCACCCGCGATGGCAACGGCCTCAACCCGCTGCCGGGTCTGTCGCTGGTGTCCTCCGGCGTGGCCATCCGCGGCAGCGATGCGCAGAAGCTGGCCGGCATCGCCAAACTGGCCGCCACGCATCTGTGGCAGCCGGTGCTGGACCGCGTCCGCAGCGAGGAGCTGGCCCACCTGACCGGGCTGGAACAACGGCGGAAGCGCGAGCTGCATGTACTGAACGAGCTGGCCGAATTCGCCGTGCCAGGGTACGGCTGCGCCGAGCAGCTGCAGGCCGGTGACCTGTCAATGGGCACGCTAGCCAAGTGTGCGATGGACGCACCCGTGCTGGAGGTGGGCAGGTTCGTCGCCTGCACCGTGCGCATCGCGGAAGCGGCCGGCGAGCGCACCATCCAGTCGATTGCCGCCGAGGCCGGCAGCGCGCTGGTGACGCTGGGCAAGGACGTCGCGCGCAAGGGCGGCCTGGGCACGATCGAAACAGTTGGCAAGGGCGCGCTGTGGGCAGGCAGCCACGCCTGGAACAGTGCGCTGGAGGGCGCAGGTTGGCTGCGCCGGGCGCTGCGCAGCGGCACCGCGCTGGACGGATCAGCGCTGGCCGTGGAGCGCGCTGTTTCGCAGGGCGCTGCGCCGGCAGGCGCGGTGCAGGCCCTGAAGACCCGAACGCCATCGCTGGCCGAGGCCCGGCTGGCCGACGGCAGCGTGGCGCTGGTTGTCGCGCAGCGCACGTCCTGGCACCGCTTCGACCTGATCACAGGTCACGCCTATGGGCCGCCACTGGAGGAATTCACCTTCGAAGACGAGCTGCCGTCCACGATTCCGGCACGCCGCACGGAACAGGGCCTGCAGGTATCGGTGGGCGATACGCCCGTGCAGTTCCTCGCACACGGGGATGACGAGTGGGACGTGCTGCTGCAAGGCCAACGCTACCGCCTCAACACCGATGGCGACGCACTGGAAGCCCTGCCTGCCAACGCGCGGCCCACCGGGCCCGGTCACTGGCAGCCGCTGCCGGCCAGCTGCCGCCCGCGGCGTTCGCTGGAGATGCTGCCGTGTGCGCGGCAGTCGCGACTGCGCTTCGTCCCGGATGCGGCCAGCGACCTGGACGTCGGCACCCTTCCACCGGAGCGCATGGACGCCCTTGCCGCTGCCACCCGCGAGTTCACCCTGGACCTTGGCCACGTCTCCCCCGACACCGGTGAAACGCTGCGCCTGATGGTGCACAAGGGCGACATCTGCGCGTGGACCCCGTCGGCGAAGGGCGCACCGCCGACGTTGCCCCCGCTGCCGGCGGCGCTGCGCGATGCGCTCGGCCTGCCCGCCAGCGTGAGCTATCCCGACACGCTGCGCGGCACGCTGGTGGATGCGCCGGACTTCGGCCTGGGTGCGTCGGTGCATGCGGCAGATCTGACGCGCCTGCGGCAGGCGCTGCCGGTGGTCGACCTCGGCGCACTGGTTCCCGGTATCGCGGATGCGCGCCGCCTGCGCGCGATCCGGGTGGAAACACCCTTCCTGCGCGGGTTGTGCATCGAGCCCGATGATGGGGTGTTCTACCAGGCCGCGCTGCCGGATACCCTCGAGGCCGGCGCCGAAGTGCAGTTCACCCGCCTGCAGAACGAGCGCGACGCGGCAGCCATCCATGCCTACCTGCGCACCTCAGAAGGCTACCGGATGAACCTGCTGCGCCCGTACCTGGAACAGGACCGGGAAAACATCGCGCGCCTGGCGTACAGCTTCGTCCGCCCCGGCCTGAGCGAGGACCAGCTGGCACAGTTCCCCACCTACGACGCGTACGTCGACTACTTCGCCGCGCGCGGGCGCCCGGATGTGCTCAAGCGCTACGCTGACAGTGTGCTGACCGGCGAGCGCGAACAGCTCGGCTTCGTCCAGATCGCGCGTCGCCGCATCCCTGACTGGAAGGCGATGGGCAGCGCCACGGAAGAAGAACGCGGCCAGGTTGCCGACGTCCTCAATGCGCTGCTGCCGGCGACCGGTGGCAAGGGCACCTGGCAGCCGGTGGACGCGGCCGCGCTGGCCCTGCCGGATACCGGCCGGTTGATCCAGGCACACCTGAAGGGCGCCAACCTGGCGTTTGCCGAGATCATCGACGATGACGGCAAGCGGACCATCGAGTACGCGCTCTCCGGTGGGAAGCGGGGCCGCAACGTTCAATTGCGGCAAGACGCATCGCTCGGTGACGGCACCCGCTTCGTCGATGCCCGCCAGGCGATGCAGGGCGTAGCACCCTTGAAGACGATCACCAGCCTGCCGGTGGTGCGCAACCTCGACGATCTCGAAGGGCGTCCGTTCAGCCGCAAGCTGGATTCCGAGGCGCTGATCGCCAGCGCCATGAAGGACCACCCGCGCGCGATCTCGTTCAAGCTGTGGACGCTGCAGGACACCTGCCGCTCATGCGGCGGGGTAGTGATGCAACAGCTCCGCAACCGGTTCCCGGACGCCGAACCCTTCTCGGTGCGCTACATGGTGGACTACGGAGCCCCCGCGCGCGTGCCCGAACCACCGCCGGCCGCTGCGGAGCGGCTGGAGCCCGACGCAGGGTTGGTCACCTATTTCGACCAGTGGCGGCAGGACGCTGGCATGAGATAGCGCCTTGGGCCATGCTGGTATCGGCGGCGCCGCGTCCTGCGGCGTCGCACCCTGCCCCGCGCCCGAGGCCTGCATGGATTTCCTCAAGCTGCTGCGTTCGCTCGAAGAGTTCCTGTACGAGCTCTGCACCTGGTTCCTGTTTTTCCCGCGCACGCTGTACCGGGTGATCGTCCACCCGCGGCGGATGGCCCAGTACGTGAACACCGAACTGACCCAGAAGCTGGAGCGCCAGTTCGACGATGCGATCAGCCCGCCGATGTTCCTGATGCTGGCGGTGCTGGTCGCGCACGGGGTGGAGCTGCTGATGCACCAGACCGTGGCCGGCACCAGCGAGCTGTCGCGCACGGTGATGGGCAACGAGGAAAGCCTGCTGCTGTACCGCTCCATCACCTTCGCGATCTGGCCGCTGATCGCCACCGTGCACCTCCTGCGCCGCAAGCGCGTGCCGATGACCCGCGAATCGCTGCGCCGCCCGTTCTTCATGCAGTGCTACCTGACCGCGCCGTTCGCGGTGGCACTGTCCACCAGCATGGTGTTCGTGCGCCTGCCTGGCGAGCTCTCCACCACGCTCGGGATCGCCACCGGCGTGATCTCGGCCGGCTGGTACCTGGTGGTCCAGGCCGGCTGGCTGAAGGTCGCCCTGCAGCGCTCCTGGCTGAACTCGGTACTGTCGGCGCTGTGGGTGTTCGCGCTGGGGACGGCGATCAACATGACGGTCGGGATCGTGCTGCTGGGCAGCTGAGCCGCTGCCCGCCGCTGCCGCCAACGTCCGCATAGTCGGGCCCGGTCATTCCATGGCACCCTCTGCAAACGATTTCACGGAATGGAGGGATTCCCATGCTGTCTGCTTTTCGTCGTCCGGCCCTGCTGGCCCTGATCGCGCTGGCGTTGCCGCTCGGCTCCGCCCTGGCCAAGGCGCCCGAGCCGCTGCGGGTGATGTCATTCAATGTCCGCACCCCGGTGGACACCGAGCCGAACAAGCGCTGGGAGGACCGTCGCGATGCGATGGTGGCGCTGCTGCGCGAGCAGCACCCGGTGGTGTTCGGCACCCAGGAGCTCAAGACCAACCAGGCCGACTACCTGGTGCAGCAGCTGCCCGGCTACCGGTGGTTCGGCGAGCCGCGTGGGCCCGGCGACAATGAGGAGCACATGGGCGTGTTCTACGACAGCGCCGCATTGAAGGTGGTCGAATCGGGCAATTTCTGGCTGTCCGATACACCGGAGGTGGCCGGCAGCATCACCTGGGGCAACCTGATGCCGCGCATGGTGACCTGGGCGCTGTTCGAACGTGCCGCCGACGGCAAGCGCTTCTACCTGTACAACACCCACCTGCCCTACCGCGATGAAGACGAGCCGCGCCGCGTACTGGGCGCCAAGCTGATCACCCAGCGCCTGGCCGCGCTGCCGAAGGACATTCCGGTGGTGGTCACCGGCGACTTCAACAGCGAACCGGGCAGCACCACGTATGCCGCGTTCACCGCCTCGCTGGGCGATGCACGCAAGCTGGCACGCAAGGTCGAAGGCCCGCGCCTGACCTTCCAGAACTTCAGCGATACGCCCACCGCCGAGATCGACTGGATCCTGGTCCGCGGCTTTGGTGTGAACCGATTCGCCACGCTGGACCAGAAACCGGGCGGCGTGGTGCCGTCGGACCACTACCCGGTCCTGGCAGAACTGGTGTTCCCGGCCGCGTCCACGCCTTGACCGGCAACGCGTGACGCTCAACGGAGCACAGGCGGTTCCCGGAAACCCAACGGCAGTCGATCGGGATGCGAAGCTACCCCCGGCGCAGGCCCTCGAGTGCTTTGCACAGGGCCTGATGCTGTTCGCGGGCCTGGCAGATCCGGGCGCTGATGGCCAGGAATACGCCGACGCCCACTACGCCGATGCCGAGCAGGCTGTCGGGCAAGCGCGCGAAGCCAAGGCTCACGGTGAGGGCGGCGACAACCAGCAACACAATCACGCCTGGGGACAGTCCAGAGGACGCCGATGCCTGTTCTTCCTTTCCCGCACGTGGCGGCTTCCAGCAATTCCGTTGCATTACACATATCCCCGGGCAGGGACTGTTTTTAGCACCGGGTCGCTCCTACCCGGCAGAGGCAAAGCCGTCAGCGCGGGGTTCTCCGGTACGCCATTGCGGCGAACCATTACAAAAGGTGCAGGGGGCGACTGTTGCCGCCCCCCGCGTTCCTTCACCGCATCGTGCCGGCCACCGCCGGCGGGGTTGCATCCTGCTGCTGGCCCCAACCGCCCAGCGCCTTGTACACACCGACCACGCTGACGTTCACCGTCGACTCGGCGGCCGCCAACGCGTCATCAGCCGCCAGCTGGGTGCGCTGTGCATCCAGCAGGGTCAGGAAATCTTCCGACCCTTCGCGGTAGCGGATCTGCGCCAGCTGTTCGGCACGCCGCGCGGCCTGCGCCTGCTCGGCGACGATGGCCAGGCGAGCCTGCTGCTTGGCATAACGGGTCAACGCGTTTTCGGTGTCTTCCAGCGCCAACAGCACCGCCTTCTCATACTCGGCCGCCGCGCCGTCAGCCTGGGCCTTGCTGGCTCGCAGCCGCGCCTTCACGGTACCGAAGTCGAACGCGGCCCAGCTGATCGACGGGGTCACCGACCACGCCTTGTTGTTGCCGTTGACCAGCCCGCTGGCATCGCCGGACAGGAAGCCGACAAACCCGCTCAGGCTGATCCGCGGGAACAGATCGGCGGTGGCCACGCCCACCCGCGCCGTGGCGGCGGCCAGGCGACGCTCGGCGACGCGCACGTCGGCACGCTGGCGCAGCAGGTCGGTGGTATCGCCGAGCGGCAATGCCTTGGCATACGGTGCGGCATCACGCGGTTCCAGCAGCGTGTCCAACGCGTCCGGGCGCTGCCCCAGCAGCACCGCCAAGCGATGCCGCGACTGCACTTCGGCCACTTCCAGCAGCGGAATGTCGGCCTCGATCGCCTTCAACCGCGCCCGGCTGCTCTGCACGTCCAGTTCGCTGCCCGCCCCCAGGTCCCACCGGGTTTCGGTGAGCTTCTGGGTGTCGCGCAGGTTCACCAGCGTGCGCTTCGCTACTTCGATGCGCTTCTGGGTGCCGCGCAGTTCGAAGTAGTTGCGCGCCACTTCGGCGGCCACCGTGACCTGGGCGTCGGCCAGGTTGTCCTGCTCGGCGCCCAGGTCCGCACGCGCCGCTTCGGCGGCACGGCGCTGGCGACCGAACAGATCCAGCTCCCAGCCGGCGTCAAAACCAAGCTGGTAGGTTTCGCTGAAGACACGCTCGCCACCGGCGGTCAGGTCCGGCTGCTTGCGGCGGTCGTAGCTGCCGCCGCTGGTCACGTGCGGCAGCTGGTCCAGGCGCTGCTCGACGAACACCGCACGGGCTTCACGCACGCGCGCCATCGCAATGCGCAGGTCCAGGTTGTCGCCCAGTGCGTCGTGCACCAGTTGTTCCAGCACCGGGTCATCGAACTGCGCCCACCAGCTGGCCACCGGCGAGGTGGTGCTGAACACCGGCGCGGCGGCGCCCTGCAGGACCACCGGCTGCGCCGGTGGTGCCTGGTAGTTGGGGCCGACGCTGACGCAGCCGGCCAGCAGCGCGCTGGCAACGGCGGCGGTCAACACACGGATCACCATGGCAGCACCTCGCCCAGGTAGGTGAAGCTGCCGTTGGGGCCGTCGGCGCCGATAAGCGCCATGCCCACGCTGGAGCGCGCGCCATCGGCGATCTCGATCTCGCCTTCGCCCCGGTTCATGTCGGTTTTCACGTAGCCCGGGTGCACGGTGTTGACCTTGGTGGTGCCCTCGCGCAACTCATAGGCCAGCTGCACGGTCCAGGCGTTCACCGCGCTCTTGGACGCGTTGTAGGCCGGCACCGCGAAACCGTAGATCGGCGAACCCGGCTGGCTGTGCAGGGTCAGCGAGCCCAGGATGCTGGACACGTTGACGATACGCCCGGCCGGCGATGCCTTGATCAGCGGCAGGAACGCCTGGGTGACCGCAATCACAGCGAACACGTTGGTGTCGAAGGTCTGCCGCCAGGTGTCCAGGGTCTGCGCCGACGGCGCCAGCGCGGGGTCGTCGAGCAGGATGCCGGCGTTGTTGACCAGGATGTCCAGCCGGCCATGGCGGTCGGTGACCTCCTGTACGGCGGCGGCGATGCTGGCGGCATCACCGACGTCCAGCTGGATCGCCTCCACCGGCAGGCCTTCGGCCTGCAGCTTCAGCGCTTCTGCCACGGCGGTGTCGCGCTTGCGGCCGGCCAGCAGCGTGTGCACGCCGGCCTGGGCCAGCTGGCGGACGGTTTCCAGGCCGATGCCACGGGTGGCACCGGTGACCAGGGCGATCTTGGAAGTAGCGGTATTCATGGGTGATTCCTCGTAGGGGTCGGGATCAGTGATGCAGGGTGGATTCGCCATGGGTGACCAGCTTGCCGCCGCCATTGCGGCTGACGAACTTGCGCAGCGCCACGTAGAACACCGGGGTCAGGAACAGGCCGAACAGGGTCACACCGAGCATGCCGGCGAACACGGTGATACCGGTCACCGAGCGCACCTCCGCACCGGCGCCGTGCGACACCACCAGCGGGATGGTGCCGGCGATGAACGCGATGGAGGTCATCACGATCGGACGCAGACGCAGGCGGCACGCTTCCAGCGCGGCTTCCACGATCCCCTTGCCGCCCATTTCCAGCTCGCGGGCGAATTCGACGATCAGGATCGCGTTCTTGCACGCCAGGCCCATCAGCACCACCAGGCCCACCTGCACGAACACGTTGTTGTCACCGCCGGTCAACCATACGCCGAACAGGGCCGACAGCAGCGTCATCGGCACGATCAGGATCACCGCCAGCGGCAGCGACCAGCTCTCGTACAGGGCGGCCAGCACCAGGAACGCCAGCAGGATCGCCACCGGGAACACGATGAAGGCGGCCTTGCCCTGGGTGGCCTGCTGGTAGCTCAGGTCGGTCCATTCGGTGGTCATGCCCACCGGCAGCACCTTGGCGGCGATTTCGGTCAGGTTGTTCATCGCTTCGGCCGACGACAGCAGGCGCGGGTCGGCTTCGCCGGCCAGGTCCGCGGCCGGGTAGCCGTTGAAGCGCAGCACCGGGTCGGGGCCGTAAGTTTCCTTGACGGTCACCATCGAACCGATCGGCACCATCTCGCCACGGTCGTTGCGGGTACGCAGCTTGCCGATGTCTTCCACGCTGTTGCGGAACTGGCCGTCGGCCTGGGCGATCACCTGCCAGGTACGACCGAACTCGTTGAAGTCGTTGACGTAGGACGAACCCAGGTAGGTCTGCAGGGTGTCGAACAGCTCGGTGAGCTGCACGCCCTGCGCCTTGGCCTTGACCCGGTCCACTTCGGCATCCAGCTGCGGCACGTTGGCCTGGTAGCTGGTGATCGGGAAGGCCATGCCCGGGGTCTGCGCCACCGCACCCTGCATCTGGCTCACCGCCGTCTGCAACGCACCGTAGCCCAGGTTGCCGCGGTCTTCGATGAACATCTGGTAGCCGTTGCCGTTGCCCAGGCCCAGGATCGGCGGCGGCATCATCGCGAAGGCGAAGCCTTCCTGCAGCCCGGCGATCTTCTGGTTGATCTCGGCGTTGATCTCGGCAGCGGTCCGACCATGGCGCTCGTTGAACGGCTTGAGCGGAATGAACGCCACGCCGGTGTTGGGCGTGTTGGTGAACTGCAGCGCGTTCAGGCCCGGGAACGAAATGGTGTGCGCCACGCCTTCGGTTTCCTGGGCGATCTTGGCCACCTTGCGCAGCATTTCATCGGTACGGGCAATGGACGAACCTTCCGGCAGTTTCACACCGGCGATCAGGTACAGCTTGTCCTGGGTCGGGATGAAGCCCGGCGGCACCACCTTGAAGATGAAACCGGTGGCGACCAGCAGCACCGCATACACCACGAACACCGCGCCACGACGACCGAGGATCTTCGACACGCCGCGCTCGTACTTTTCCGAGCTGGACTTGAAGAAGCGGTTGAACGGACGGAATACCCAGCCGAAAAGGCGGTCGATGATGCGGGTCGGCGCATCCTTGGGCGCGTCATGCGGCTTGAGCAGGCGCGCGGCCAGGGCCGGCGACAGGGTCAGCGAGTTGATCGCCGAGATCACCGTGGAGATGGCGATGGTGACCGCGAACTGCTTGTAGAACTGGCCGGTCACACCGGACAGGAACGCCATCGGCACGAACACCGCGCACAGCACCAGCGCGATCGCGACGATCGGCCCGGACACTTCCTTCATGGCCTGGTGCGCAGCGGCAAGCGGGGTCAGGCCCTCTTCGATGTTGCGTTCGACGTTTTCCACCACCACGATCGCGTCATCGACCACGATGCCGATCGCCAGCACCAGCCCGAACAGGCTCAGCGTGTTGATCGAGAAGCCCAGCACGTACAGCGCGGCAAACGTACCCACGATGGACACCGGCACGGCGATCAGCGGAATGATCGAGGCGCGCCAGGTCTGCAGGAACAGGATCACCACCAGCACCACCAGCGCGATGGCTTCCAGCAGCGTGGAGACCACCGCCTTGATCGAGTCGCGCACGAAGATGGTGGTGTCGTACACCGCTTCGTACTTGACGTCGTCCGGGAAGGTCTTCTGCATCTCGTCCATCGTGCCGATCACCGCATCGCGGATTTCCAGCGCGTTGGCACCCGGGGCCTGGAAGATACCGATGCCCACCGCGTTCTTGCCATCCAGCTGCGAACGCAGGGTGTAATCGCCGGCACCCAGTTCCACCCGGGCGACGTCGGACAACCGCACCACTTCGCCGTCGGTACCGGCCTTGAGCACGATGTCACCGAACTCCTGCTCGCTGCGCAGGCGGCCCTGGGCATTGATCAGGGTCAGGAACTGGCTGTTGGGCATCGGCTCGGCGCCGAGCTGGCCGGCCGAGACCTGCACGTTCTGCTCGCGCATGGCGCGCACCACGTCGCTGGCGGTCAGGCCGCGCGCAGCCACCTTGTCCGGGTCCAGCCAGGCACGCATGGCGTAGTCGCCGCCACCGAAGATCTGCGCGTCGCCCACGCCCTGGATGCGCGCCAGCGCGTCCTTGACGTGCAGGCGGGCGTAGTTGCGCAGGTACAGGGTGTCGTACTTGCCCTTCGGCGAGGTCAGGTGCACCACCATCAGGAAGGTGGGCGACTGCTTCTGAGTGGTCACACCCTGCCGCCGCACATCTTCCGGCAGGCGTGCCTGGGCCTGGGCCACGCGGTTCTGCACCTTCACCGCCGCATCGTCCGGGTCGGTGCCCGGGCGGAAGGTGACGGTCATCTGCAGCACGCCGTCCGAACCGGCCACCGACTTGAGGTACATCATGCCCTCAACGCCGTTGATCGCCTCTTCCAGCGGGGTGGCCACGGTTTCGGCGATCACCTTCGGGTTCGCCCCCGGGTACACGGTGCGCACCACCACCGACGGCGGCACCACTTCGGGGTACTCGCCGATCGGCAGCATGGGTATGGAGATCAGGCCGGCGGCGAAGATCACGATCGACAGCACCGCCGCGAAAATCGGCCTGTCGATGAAGAAACGGGAAAAGTCCATTAGGGGATTCCTGGGTTTTCACCAACGCCGACGTGCAGCACCCCTGCCGCTGTCGAAGACGACAGCGGGAGCAGTGCCCCACGGGGCGTTGAAAGACACGGTAGAGCCGACCGTTGGTCGGCTGCTCTTCAATTCAATGCAACAGGCGCAGCCGCCGCAGCCGCAGCCGGCTGCATCGCAACCGCCTTGGCCTGCACCGGCATCCCCGGCATGAACACCTTCTGCACGCCATCGATGATCACCCGGTCGCCGGCCGCCAGCCCCTGCTGCACGATGCGCAGGCCTTCGGCGGTGCGGCCCAGCTGGATGTCGCGGCGCTGCGCCTTGCCTTCCTTGTCGACCACGTACACGTACTTGCGGTCCTGGTCGGTGAGCACGGCCTTGTCGTCGATCAGCATGGCCTGGAACTCGCCACTGCCGAGCAGCTGTACGCGGGCGAACAGCCCCGGGGTGAAGGCGCGGTCGGCGTTGTCCAGCAGTGCACGCACGCGGATGGTGCCGGTGCTCCGGGTGACCTGGTTGTCCAGGAAGTCGACCTTGCCTGCATGCGGGAAGCCCTCTTCACCGGACAGGCCCACCTTCACCGGCAGCTCGCTGTCACGCTCGCTCGGGCGCTCGCCCTTGCGTGCCATCTGCGCGTACCGCAGGAAGGTACCCTCGTCGGCATCGAAGTACACGAACACGGTATCCAGCGAGACCAGCGTGGTCAGCACGCTCGCGCTGTCGCCCGCGGTGACCAGATTGCCGGCGGTGACCATCGCGCGGCCGGCGCGGCCGTTGATGGGGGCGCGCACCTTGGTGAATTCCAGGTTCAGTGCCGCCGCATCCAACGCGGCCTGCGCGGCCTGCACGTTGGCACCGGCCTGGTCGGCGGCGGCGCGGCGCTGCTCCCAGGATTCGGTGGAGATGGCCTGCTGGTCGGACAGTTTCTTGGCGCGCTCGGACTCGCTGCGGGCCAGGGTGGACTGGGTACGGGCGCGGGTGAGTTCGGCGCGGGCACGGTCGTACTCGGCCTGGTAGCTGCGCGCGTCGATGGTGAAGAGCACATCGCCCTTCTTCACTTCGTCGCCTTCGACGTAGTTGACCTTGTCGATGTAGCCGGACACGCGCGGGCGCAGTTCGACGCTCTGCACCGCCTCGACGCGGCCGCTGAAGTCGTCCCACTGGCTGACCGGCTTGACCAGCACCGGCGCGGCGCTGACCTGCGGCGGCGGCGGGCCGGCGGTTTCGGCCTGGCTGCCGCTGCACGCGGTCAGCACAGCGGCGGCCAGGATCGACACGCCGGCCATGGCCAGCCGTCGGGAGAAGCGATGCGGAGTGGAATTGGAGGAAGTCATGAAAGGCATCCGTACGTAGGGGTGGTCAAAGAAAAACAAAAATCACGTGGTACTGCTGGGGGCGGTAGCCTGGGACCTGAACCTAGGTAAAGGTCAAGCGACGCCGGCGATGTCGCGCCAGGCGGGAGGTCGGTCCAGTTGCAGCAGTCCACGCGGAAGTTCCGCATCGCGGGTGTCGCAGCGCACGATGGCGCGGTTGTCGACGCAGTTGTCGAGCAGGGAAACCACGCGACGGCCGACCAGCAGCGCGCTCGGCCATTCGATGCACGCGTTGGCGGCGTTGCTCGGCGTGCACACCGGGTTGCAAACCTCCAGCATCTGCGCGCGAACGCCCAGGGCCTGCGCTTCCTGGTGCAGCACCTGCGCGTACATGCGCGTGGCGGCGCCGGTGATGGAGCTTTCGCCATAGCCGGCCCACGGCTTGAAGCCGGCCGGGCTGCCGACCAGCACATAGCGGCGCGGGTGGCCTTCACTCTGCAGCAGCGGCAGCAGGCGGCGGCCGGCGTGCACGTGCGGCATCACGTCGGCCTGCAGCGCCTGCAGCAGCGCATCGCCGCTGCGGTCGATGACACGGCCGCGGTTATAGGGGCCGCCCATTGCATCGATGACCGCAGCAAGCGTGCGCGGCCGCTGCGCAATGCGTTCGGCCAGGGCCAGCGCCGAGCCATCGTCGGCGAGCGAGCCCAACAGCGTTTCCAGCCCCGGCTCGTCGGCAAACTGCTCGCGCAGCGCTGCAAGCCGGCCCGGGTCGCGGCCAACCACCAGGACCGGGCTGCCGGCCTCCAGCAGCGCAGCCACGATGCCCTGCCCGACGCTGCCGGTGCCGCCAAGCACCAGCACTTCGGGGGCCAGTGTCCCGTTCATGGGACTTTAACTCCCGTCGCCGGGATAATCCCAATTCGGCCCAGTCGGCCGCCGCTGCGGGCACCCAGGCGCAGGCTGCCGCCGCGCTGCAGGTTGGCGGGCGGGGTGAACTCGCGGAAAGCCTTGCCGGAGAAGGCCGAGGGGCGCTTTTCAACGGTCAGGGCCAGGTCCAGCGAGGGCGTGCGGCCGCCGATGACGCGGCCTAGAATGTTCTGCAACCACATGGTTGGCGTCCTCCAATTCGGGAATGGCGCCAGATTAGTCCTCGAACTCCCCCTTGATTAGTCCGAATTAAGGGGAATAATCGTCCCGTACCCGGCACAATCTTTCGGGCACCCTACCCATCCCCCGATATGGACTCCGTCATGGCCCACGATCTCAACGACACGCTGATCTTCGTCAAGGTGGTCGAGCAAGGCAGTTTCATCGCCGCTGCCAACGCGCTCGGCCTGCCCAAGACCACCGTCAGCCGCAAGGTGCAGGAACTGGAAACGCGCCTGGGCGCACGCCTGCTGCACCGGACCACGCGCCGGCTGGGCCTGACCGAGGCCGGCTCGGTGTACCACGAACATTGCCAGCGCATCGCGCGCGAGCTGGAAGAGGCCGAAGGCGCGGTCAACCAGCTGCAGTCCGGCCCACGCGGCTGGCTGCGCTTCACCGTGCCCTATTCGATCGGCATCACCTGGATCGCGCCGCTGCTGGGGCAGTTCCACGCCCAGTACCCGGAGATCCAGCTGGACATGCACCTGGGCAACGAAAAGCTCGACCTCATCGCGGGTGAAGCGGACCTGGCGCTGCGCGTGGGCGCCCTGCCCGATTCCAACCTGGTGGCGCGCAAGCTGGGCAGCCTGCGCACGCAGGTGTTTGCCAGCCCCGCCTACATCGAACGCTACGGCGAGCCGCTGCACCCGGACGAACTGCAGTTCCACCGCATCCTGGCGATGCGCAAGGCCCGCAACCTCAACAACAACCGGTTCTTCTGGCAGCTGGGCGAGAACGGCGGCGACCTGCGCGATTTCCCGGTCAATCCGCTGCTGGTAGCCAATGATCCGTCGGCGCTGAATGGCGCGCTGGTCTGCGGTGAGGGGCTGCTGCTCACCGGCGATGTGATGGCCAAGCCGTTCATCGAGTCGGGCATGGTGCGCCGTGTGCTGGCGGGCTGGACCGGCCCGGAAGTGGACTTCAACGCGGTGTTCGCCGGCGGCCGGCTGGTGTCGCCGAAGGTGCGCGCGTTCGTCGATTTCCTGGTCGAAAAGCTCAACTTCGACGCCAACTACATGCTGGCCCAGTGCCCGGCGGCGAAGCTGGCCAAGCAGCAGCAGAAGGAAGCCGAAGCGGAGTTGCAGGAGACTGGCAAGCGGATCCTGGAGACGGTGACCGCCTGATCGTCGCGGTGGTGCGGCAGGCGGAGCCGGCAGGTAGAGCCGACTGGTAGAGCCGACTGTTAGTCGGCTACGCGCGAAGCGCGGCTTCCTGCATGCCGACGGCGCGGCGGACGGTGCAGCCGACTAACAGTCGGCGCTACAGAAAATGCCGCCCGTTGGGGCGGCATTTTTGCGTTGCATCGGCATGGCCGATGCAACGCAGCAATAAAAGGCGCTTGCGCCTTTTATTGCTGCAACGGAATCACGCGGATTTCCACGCGGCGGTTCTTGGCGCGACCGGCGTCGGTGCTGTTATCGGCGATCGGGTAGGCCTTGCCGGCACCCAGCGTCTCGATACGCACGCTCTGCACGCCCTGGGCGGTCAGGTACTGCGCCACCGAATCGGCGCGTTCCTTGGACAGCTTGTTGTTGACCGCGTCACTGCCAATGCTGTCCGTGTGGCCAACCACTTCGATCATGGTCTGGTTGTATTCGTTCAGCGTGCTCGCCACGCCGTTGAGCGCACCGTAGAACTGCGGCTTCAGCTGCGACTTGCCGAAGTCGAAGGTCACGCCATCGGGCAGGTTGAGCACGATGTTGTCGCCCTGACGCTGCACGTCAATACCAGTGTTGGCGGTGCGCTCGCGCAGCTCACGTTCCTGCTTGTTCTGATACGCACCCACGCCGGCGCCGGCAAGCGCGCCAATACCCGCACCCACCATCGCGTGCTGGCGACGTTCGGTCGCGCTGTCACCGGTCAGCAGGCCGGCGGCCACGCCGATGGCGGTACCGATCAGCGCGTTGCGGCCGGTGCGGCTCTGCTGCTCGACCGGGTTGCCGTACTGGTCGCTCTGCACGTAGGAACCACCGGTGGCGCAGGCCGACAGGGCGGCAGCGGTCATCAGGGCCAGGGCCACGTTGCGGGGTGCGGATCGGATCATGTGTTTTCTCCTGAAGTGCCGGCGGTCGGCGTGCGAACGGCCAGAAGCATAAACACGCCGACGCGATGCCGGCATGATGAACACGCACGGATTCGGCATTTCGTTCAGCTTTGGGGCATCAGCCGGTGTGCCGATACGCGGCCAATGCCGCCTCGCGGCCGGCCGCCAGATCCACCAGTGGCACCGCTGGATAGCCCGGCGCCAGCTCTGCCAGCAACGACGGCGACTGCCACGGTGCGAAGCGTGCCTTCACTGGCAACGGCGCCAGCTCGGGCACCCAGCGGGTGATGTAGCGCGCACGCGGGTCGAACTTCTGCGACTGCGTGACCGGGTTGAATATCCGGAAATACGGTGCCGCATCCGCACCGGTGCCGGCCACCCACTGCCAGCCCATGGTGTTGTTGGCCAGGTCCGCATCCACCAGCGTGGCCCAGAACCAGCGCGCGCCGTGCAGCCAGTGCTGGCGCATGTGCTTGCACAGGAAGCTGGCCACGATCATCCGCACGCGGTTGTGCATGTAGCCGGTGGCCCACAGCTCGCGCAGCCCCGCATCGACGATCGGCACGCCGGTCCGGCCCTGCTGCCACGCCTGCAACTGTGTCGCATTCGGCTTGGCCCAGCTGAAGTTCGCGAACCGCGGGTTGAGGTTCTGTTCGGGGGTCTGCGGGAAGTGGTGCAGCAGGTGGTAGGAGAACTCACGCCAGCCCAGCTCGCGTATGTAGCCATCGATATCGGCATCGCGGCTGGCGCTGCGCTCTGCTTCCAGCCGTCGCACGATCTGCCACGGCGAGACTTCGCCGAAGTGCAGGTGCGGCGACAGCAGCGAAGTGCCTACCCGGTCAGGCAGGTCGCGCTGCTGGCGGTAGCCGTTCAACGCACCGTCGATGAACACCGACAGCGCTTCCTGCGCGCCGGTTTCGCCGGGTTGCCAGTGCTCCCAGAACTGCTTGTCCCAGTCCAGCGTCGGCGCCAGTCCCAAGGTGTTCAGTGCCACGCCTTTTGCAGCGTGCGGCGGCAGGGTCTGCGGCAGCCGGGTGGCCGCCGGAATATTCATGCGGGTCAGCGCGTTGCGCCAGAACGGAGTGAATACCTTGTAGGGCCCGCCCTGCAGCGTGGCGATATCCCACGGCTCGAACATCAGGCTTCCGTTGCAGCTGTTCGCCTCGATGCCCTGCTCGCGCAGTTCGCGCTTGATCCGGGCATCGCGCGGTTGCGTGGCCGGTTCGTACTTCCGGCTCCAGTACACCGCCTCGGCGCCGGTTTCTTCGATCAGCGCCTGCAGCTGCGCCCGGCTGTCGCCCTGGCGCAGCACCAGCGCCGACCCGCGCGCGCGCAGGTCCGCATCCAGCGCGGCAAGCGAGCGGTGCAGCCAGGCGTTCGACGCACCGCCCGGCGCCCATTCGCCCTCCTCATCCGGCGCATGGATGTAAACCGGCACCGGGGTATGCCCGGCCTCCAGCGCGGCCTGCAATGCCGGGTTGTCCTGAAGACGCAGATCACGGCGGAACCAGACCAGAGCTACCGACACAAGCACTGCCTACGCTGAAAGAGAGCCACATGATAGCCATCTGGAGTGAAGGCATTGCACGCGCCCTTCGCGCCACGGCGATGTCCCCTGCACCGCTCGTGCACGGCTCAAGCGGGAAGGTGGGCACATGCCCCAGCCGGTCCCTGCCAAGGCAGCACCTCGTGGTCGCCGGCGCCTTCTCTCCACTTTCCGGAACCACGCCCATGACGCCGATCCAGCCTGCTGTTGTTTATTCCGCTGACGTGGAACAGCGCGCGCCTGACGAAGACGCCACCATCGCCGAACTGGTGGAGGTATTCATCCGCATGGCCGGCGTGGTTGCCGAGCATGAAGGCCATGCGCACCGTGCGGTGCACGCCAAGGGGCACGCGCTGCTGCGCGGACGCTTCCAGGTACTCGACGGCCTCCCGCCAGAACTGCGCCACGGCCTCTTCAGCAGCCCTGCCGGCTACGATGCGCTGGTGCGGTTGTCCTCGCCCCCGGCCGAACAGCTGCCCGACACGGTGTCCACGCCGCGCGCGATGGCGGTGAAGATCCTGGATGTTCCCGGCGCGCGCGTGGAAGGCGGCGACGAGCAGCACAGCCAGGATTTCCTGATGGTCAACGGCCCGGCCTTCAACACGCCGGGCATCAGCGGCTTCCTGCGTTCGGCCAAGCTGCTGGCCGCCACCACCGAGCGCATGCCGCGGACCAAGCAGGTGCTCTCGGCCACGCTGCGCGGTACCGAGGCGGCGCTGGAGGCGGTGGGTGGCCAGAGCGCATCACTGAAGGCGCTCGGTGGCGAACCGCAGCATCATCCGCTCGGCGAAACGTTCTTCACCCAGGTCCCGTTCCGCTACGGGCCGTACATGGCCAAGTTCTCGTGGGTGCCGGTGTCACCGGCACTGGTCGCGCTGGCCGGGCAGAAGCTGCCTTCCGAAGCCGATACGCAGCGTGAGGCGGTGGCCGCGTTCTTCGCCCAGCCCGGCGCCGTGGCTGAGTGGGAGCTGCGCGTGCAGCTCTGCCGCGATCTTGAAAAGATGCCGATCGAAGACGCCTCGGTGGTCTGGCCGGAGGAACTCAGCCCGTTCCAGCCGGTAGGTCGGCTGGTGGTGAGCGAGCAGTCTTCCTGGAACGCCGACGCCGAGGCCAGCGAAGACCGCCTCGCCTTCGCTCCCTGGCACGCGCTGGCGGCCCATCAACCGCTGGGCAACATCAACCGCGCACGCCGGATCGTGATGGCCGCCTCGCGCGACTTCCGCGCCCGGTTCAACCGTTGCCCCATCCACGAGCCTTCGGCACCCAACGTTTAGTGCCGCGCCCTGCGTGGCAGCTTCACACGCGCACGCCAGAGCGCACGAGCCGAAGCTCATCCAACCCCTGCTCGCGCGTGATCGCGTCGCGCAAGTGCAGCTCACGCCGCGCCTTGCGCGTATCCAGCGTCACTTCAACCGCCGAGGCAGCGAACTGCTGCCGGGTCAGCGGACCGCGTACCCGTCCACCACTCACTGCCGCCAGTGCATCGCCCAGCGATGCCAGTGCCCACAGCAACGCGCGCGGGACCGACTTTTCCGGCGCGGCGATCCCCTGCGTTTCCAGCAGCGCGGTGATGAAGGCACGGAACTGGACAGGCTGCTCGTCGGCGATGAAATAGACCTCGCCCGGTCGTGCATGGCGCAGCGCTGCCGAGACAGCCGCGCACAGGGTCGCGATATGGGTGGTGGAGGTCAGGTAGTTGCCGCCCGAAATCCAGGCCAGCTGTCCGCTCCGCGCCGCGTCGCACAGCTGTGGCAGTGCGGTGGTGTCGTCGCGGCCCCACACGAACCGTGGGCGCAGCACGCTGACCGCAAGGTGTTCGCTGTTGGCCGCCAACGCAACCCGCTCCGCCTCGGCCTTGCTGCGCGAGTAGCCACCGATGGAGCAGCGTGGCAGTGGCGTGCGCTCGTCCACGCCTGGCAACGCGCGCCCGCTGGCCAGCACCGACTCGGTGCTGAGCAGGAGCACGCGGGCGACGCCCGCCTGTCCGGCGGCGTCGATCACCCGGCGCGTGCCATCGACGTTGACACGATGCTGGCGCCCCCCACCGGCCACATGGTCGGTATCGGCGGCCGCATGGACAACGGCGTGGCAGCCCTGCATGCCCGTGGCCAGGTCACCCGAGAGCAGGTCGGCGCGGAATGCCCGTGCGCCGCGCTGTTCGACTGCGCGCGCCGCTGCTTCGCTGCGCGCCAAGGCCACCACGGCGTGGCCCTGGGAGACCAGTGAGGTGATGAGGTTGCGACCGACATAGCCACTGCCGCCGGTAAGGAAAATCCGCTGGAGAGAAGACATGGGGGGTCCTGCAGCCGCTGCCGGGCCGCATTGATGGGTGGGAGAGAAGACAGGTGGGCGTAACGTCGCCCCAAACCGATGGATCAGTCAGGCGGTACCTGCTCCACCAGCCACGCGATGTCCCGCAGCAGCTGTTCCCGCTGTTGCACGGGCCAGCGGTGGTAGTCGAGCGCTTCGAGAAGTTTCAGTCCTTCCAGCGCCAGGTACGCCAGCGTCGCGCCACGAGGCTGCTGCGAGGTGGTTTCGACCGCCTCGATCACCTCGCGCTGGTGTTGCTGGAACGGCCCGCGCAGGCTCGAGTCGCCGGCCATGGCCGCCACCAGGCTCAGGGCGACCGGTCGGAAGGCGTCCGGCAGCGGCTGTGCAGCGGCCGCCAGCCGACCCTTGATGACCGGACTGTCATGCGCGGGCACCGCGTCAATCGCGGCCTGGTTCTGGGCACGGTCCCGCTGCAGCGCGCGCACCAGTACGGCCTGCACCAGTGCGGTCTTGCTGCCATGGTCGTACAGCACGCTGGCCTTGCTGATCCCGGCCTCGGCTGCAACGGCCTCCAGGGTAAGCCCGGGAACGCCATGGCGGGCCACCACCCGTTCGGCGGCGTCCAGCAGGTGATTCGGGTCGATGGAGCGCGGTCGGGCCATGCCTTTACCAATTAATATCCGTCCGGATGGATATTAATTGGTCGCGAACCAGGGGTCAATCCACGGAAAGCGCGGACCCCTGCAGGCTTTCCCGCGCGGTGTGGCCGAAGCAGCGCTGGTACTCGCGGCTGAACTGCGACAGGCTCTCGTACCCGACGGCAAGCGCCGCCGAGGTCACGTTGACGGCCTGGGTTTCGAGCAGCCGCCGTGCTTCGAGCAGACGCAGCTGCTTCTGGAACTGTAGTGGCGAGACCCCGGTGACCGCGCGGAAGCGCCGGTAGAACAGTGACACGGACATGTTGCTGGCCGCCGCCAGCGACTCCACCTGCAGCGGCTGACGGAAATGCCGGCGGAGGTGCACCACCGCTTCGGCAATCCGGTGCAGCGTGCCTTCCGGGCGCGCCATTGCCGCAACCTCCGGGCCGGTTGGCCCGGTCAACAGCCAGTAGCTGAGTTCGCGCAACAAGGTGGGCACCAGCACCGCCGCCGCATCGTCGATACGCACCGCTTCAACGATGCGTGCCACGCAGTCCAGCAGCGGCGCTGGCAGGGTATGTACGCTGAGGCCGGAGGCTGCGGCGAGGGCTGACGGCCCCGGATCCAGCCCGGCCATCACCTGCTGCAGCACTCCCGTGTCCAGCTCGATCGAGACGCCCATGAACGGCTGTGCCCTGCTGGCCGTCAGCACGCGCCCAGTTGCCGGCATCGCGATCCCGGTCACCAGTCCCTGTCCGGCACGGTAATCGAGGCTGCGTCTTCCGGCCAGAACCTGCTTTGCCCCCTGCACGACCACACCCAACGCAGGCCGGTACAGCGCATGTGAGGGCATCCGGGCACGGCGGGTGGTCGAAACGATCACGCCCGGCAGCGGCGACAGTACACGGTCGCCCTCTCCGGCCGAACGGCTCAGGAGGCTCTCCACTGCGTCATGCAGACGCGTCAGCATGCCACCCCCGCGCGGAGGGGTGCAGGATCAGGCAAATGCCTGCGCGTAACTTGCAAGAGCGCGGCGCGGCACCCCGCGATCATGCCTGCTCGTTCCACTCGTCTGGTTATCGCATGCACACTGGCTCTCCACTTCTCCCCGCCCGCGTGGCCCTGGTCACCGGCGGCAACAAGGGCATTGGCCGCAGCATCGCGCTGCAGTTGGCCACGCGCGGTTGGGATGTGATCTTAACGTACCGCAGCGACCCCGCCGCCGCCCGCAGTGTGGCCGCGGACATCGCACGTCAGGGCCGCGACGTGATGACCCTGGCGCTGGACGTCACCGACAGCGGGAGCTTCCCGGCATGCCTGGCCGCGATGACCGGTTGGCTGCAGTCCCGAGGCCAGGGCCGGAAGCTCGACGCGCTCATCAACAATGCCGGCGCGCACGCACCGGCACCGTTCGGTGCAATCACCGCCGATGACATCGACCTTCTGCATGCGCTGCACTTCAAGGGGCCGCTGCTGCTGACCCAGGCGCTGTCACCGCTGCTGGCCGACGGGGCGCGCATTGTGAACCTGTCCAGCAGCCTCACCCGCCACACCGCCGCCGGCAGCCTCGTCTACGCCGCCATGAAGGGCGCGCTGGAGGTGATGACCCGCTACCTGGCGCTGGAACTGGGTCCGCGCGGCATCACCGTCAATGCGGTGGCACCCGGCCCCACGCAGACGGATTTCTTCGGCGGCGCGGTGCGCGACAACCCCGACGTGCAGCGTTATGTCAGCGACCACACCGCACTCGGGCGCCCGGGCCACGCCGAGGATATCGGGGCGATGGTGGCCGCGCTGGTCGGGCCCGACAACCACTGGGTGACCGCGCAGCGGATCGAGGTGGGCGGCGGGATCCTGCTGTAGGCCCGCGCGGTGCTGAAGCTCAATCGCCCTTGGCGCGGCGCTGCTGCGCGTCGAAGCGCTGCATTGATTCGCGGATCAGCACCTTCGCTTCGGCCGCGTTGCCCCAGCCGCTGAGTTCCACCGGATTGCGACCTTCGGGCAGGTCCTTGTAGACGCGGAAGAACGCTTCGATGCGCTGGCGTTCGATCAGCGGCAGGTCCTGCAGGTCGCGGATGTTGGCGTAGGTCGGGTCGATCTTGTCAGTGGGCACGCCGATCACCTTCTCGTCGTGCTCGCCCTTGTCGACCATCTTCAGGTAGCCGATCGGGCGGAAGCGCACGATCACGCCCGGATGCAGCGGCTCGCGGGTCAATACCAGTGCATCCAGCGGGTCGTTGTCGCCGGCCAGGGTGCGCGGCATGGAGCCGTAGTTGGCCGGGTACGCGACCGGCATCGACTGGAAGCGGTCGACGTGGACCAGGCCGTCCTCCTTGATTTCGTACTTGGTGAAGCTGCCGGCCGGGATTTCCACGGCCAGGTTGGCTTCCTCCGGCGCTTCCTTCGGCTGGGCGGCCAGGAACGGGTGCAGCACCGCGTTGCTGGCGAGGCTGGCGCCGGTGAGCAGCAGCAGTGCGGCAGCCAGGGCGATCAGGGCAAGCTTGGGTTGCGGGTTCATGGCAGTCCTTATTCCCAGCAGCGGTCGGCGCGACCCTTCAGGGTCTGGGTGCGCGTGCAGTCGCGGGGGGCGATGCGGCCCTCGGTGAGTTCGGTCTTGCGCTTGCTGCCGTCGGCCCCGCGGTTGAGCTCGAAGCCGTCGTACAGGCGGCCGGTGACCGTGCGTGCTTCATAGCGCAGGTGCCGTGGATCGATCGTGAGCACCTGGTACAGCTGGGTGTCCTCACCGACCGGCGCCATGGTGGCGCGCGCTTCATCGGAGAGGCGGTACTGCTTGGGGCCGGCCACGGTGACGATGTACTGCGGCGTGGCGGCCTGCCCTTCCCCACGGCGGCCGTAGGCGTGGTCGTGTCCCTGCAGCACCAGGTCCACGTTGTGGCGGCGCACCACCGGCAGCAGCACATCGCGCAGCTCGGCGTTCTCGCGTCCTTCGCGCGGCGAATAGAACGGCTGGTGCAGCAGCACGATGCTCCACGGGTGTGGGTTGTCGGCCAGCACCTTGTCCAGCCACGCCGCCTGCGCCTGGGCCGTGCCCAGGTCCAGCGCCGAGGTGCCGTCCAGCACGGCGATGCGCACGCCCTGGTAGTCGAACCAGTAGGTGCTGGTGGCCGCGGCATCCACGCCGTTGCGCGGCAGGGCGAAGGTCACCGGCCAGTGCCGGCCCAGCACGCGGCGTTCCTGCGGGGTGTCTTCGAATTCCTCGAAGTACTCATGGTTGCCGATCGCCGGTGCCACTGCGGTTTCCTGCGGCAGCCAGCCGGCGGCAGCGAACCACTCGCCCCACTCGCTGTCGTCCACGCCGTCACCGCCACTTACGAGGTCACCGGCAAACAGGGTCAGGCGCGCATCCGGTGCGGCCTTGATGCCGGCACGCAGCACGCGCGAGACGTGGCTGACGTTCTTGTTCTGGGTGTCGCCGAAGTACAGCAGGGTCAATGGCTGGTCGGCCCGCCCGGCGGTGCGCAGCTGGTTCCAGGCGCTCCAGGTGCCGTTGCCCTGCACCCGCCACAGGTACAGCGTATCCGGCGCCAGGCCAGCGACGTCGGCACGGTGATGGTGCGAAGGGCCCAGTTCGGTGTCCAGCGCCGTGGTCACGGCGGTAACGCGCCGGGGCGTGCCGACATCGGGCGAGTCGCCGGCAACCACCCATTCCAGCAGCGGCGTGCTGACGCTGGTATCGGTACGCCACGCCACGGCGAAGCCGCGCGATGCGTCCTGCGCCGGCGATGCCACGATGCGGTCCGGGAAGCCGGTCGCCGCGTAATGCCGGTTTCCGGCCGGCACCTGGGTGTTCGGCTCGGCCTTGCCCTCCGGCCTGGCCCAGCTGGACGCGCTGCCCAGCAGCAGCACTACCGCGAGCGCGCGGGCGCATGCATGGATACCGCTCACTTTGCACACTCCAGCGGCAACGACAGCTGTTTGGCCACGCTGGCCCAGTCGAAGGCGACCACGCCCTGGTCGTCATGCACGGCGTACAGCGCGCCATGCGCGAAGCGCGGCGAGGCGGCCGTGCTCAGCCAGATGCCATCGGTGTTGGCCACGGTGTTGCCCTGGAACGCGCCGACATGCTTCAGCGTGTGGCGGTCGAACAGATGGAACACGCTGCGATCCTTGCCCTGTTCGGTGGTGATCCACCAGCCGTCCTTGCCGCAGGTGCGCAGCATCACGCCTTCGGCCTGCGCCTTGAACGCATCGCGGCCGAAGGTGGTGCCGCTGAATTTCCCTTGCAGCGAGTACACCTTGATTTCGCTGGCATAGGTTTCGTCTTCTTCGGCGATCAGCAGGCGGTCGTTGGCCGGATCGCCCCAGATCGATTCGACCACGCGCAGGGCGCCCTTCTCGCTGGTGTCGCCGATGCTGCCGACCAGGCTGGCCTGCGCCTTGCCATTCGCCACCTGCAGTGCGTAACGACGAACACGCTTGTCCAGCTCGGCCAGCGGCGGCAGCACGTCATTGCCCTGCGCATCTTCGCCGGCATCGTAGGAATCGGTCACGTACACGTCGTAGCCGCTGGCCTGCTTGTTGACCCACAGTCCATACGGCTTGCGCAGGTCATCGGCCGCGAACGTCCCCAGCGGGGTGAACGACGGCAGCTGCAGCACCTGCACGCGGTGGTTGTCACGCTCCACGATCAGCACCAGGTCATCGACCACGGCGATGCCGTTGGGGCGGACGAACTGGCCCGGCGCGGTGCCGGTGCTGCCGACATCGCGCAGGTGCGCGCCGGTCTGGCCGTCATAGACCACCAGCTTGTCGGTGGCCTTGGCGGTGGCGATCAGCCACACCTGCCCGTCCGGGCTGGTCCAGCTGGCCGGCGAGTCGATGTTGTCGGCAGGCGTCATCGGCGTGAGGAAGGCCTCGGCCACGGTAGCCACGTTACGGCCGGTGGTGGCTGCGGCGGCGTCCACGGCGGGCGCGGTCGGCGCGGGGGCGGCAGCCGGCTTGCAGCCGGCCAGCAGCGCCAGCGCAAGCAGGCCCAGTGCGGGGCGTGCGCGCATCACAGGGCCACCTTCAGGCCCAGCGCGTAGGTGCGGCCGTACTCTTCGTTCTGCAGCGTGCGCGAACGCACGCCCTGGTACAGCTCGAGCGGCTTGTCCAGCAGGTTCTGCGCTTCGACGTACACGCTCACGTTGGCGGTGATCTTGTAGTCCAGGCTGAAGTCGAGCTGGGTATTGGGGGCCACGAAGATGTCGTAGGCGCGGCTGTCGCCCAGCGTATCCAGGTACTCGCTGCGGTAGACGGCGGCAAGGCGGGTGCTGAAGCCGGCCTTCTCGTAACCCAGGTGTGCGCTGTACACGTGCTTGGAGGCACGCGGCAGGGTGAAGTCCTCGTCGGCACGGCCGTCCAGGCCCGGGTCGAAATCGGTGTCCAGCCAGGTGCCGCTGGCACCGACCAGCAGGCCATCCCAACCGGCCGGCAGGAAGCTGAGCTGCTGCTGCCAGTTGAACTCGGCGCCGTAGACCTTGGCCTTGTCGCCGTTGATCACGCGGGTGACGTCGAAGCCGGGGTATTCGGGATCGCTGTCGCTGACGGTGTTGACGATGTAGCCGTCGATGGATTTATGGAACAGGCCCAGCGAGAGGATGCCGGTGCTGCCGATGTAATGCTCGAAGGACAGGTCCACGTTCTTCGATTCGTACGGATCCAGTTCCGGGTTGCCCAGCCGCACTTCCTCGTCGCCGCGGTTGTAGCCGATGCGCGGGGCGATGTCGCCGAACGACGGGCGCGACACGGTCTTGTTGGCGGCTGCGCGCAGCACCCAGTCGCTGCCGGCATCGTAACGCAGGTGCAGGCCGGGCAGCACGTTGGTGTAGCTGCGGTCGGCGGTGAGCGGGGTCACGGTGTAGCTGCGGCCGTTGGCGGCCACGTCCACCTGGTTGCCGGTGCCCTGGAACTGGGTGTTTTCCACGCGCACGCCGCCGATGACGCGCAGGTTTCCGACGTCCCAGGTGCCCATGGCGTAGGTGGCGAAGATGTCTTCGCTGGCGGTGTAGTCCTCTTCCAGCGAGGTCATCGCGTTGGCGCCGACGTCCTGCGGGCGGGCGCTGTACTGGCTGCCGAACCGGGCCCAGTAGCGACGCATCGCGTCCGAACTCATGCCCTGCCCCAGGCTGCCACCACGGTGCTCGGGGGTGCTGGTGGTCCAGTCGGACAACGCCACGTCCGGGCCGACCCGCAGCTCGCGCTCGTCGGTATCCACGTCGCGGTCGCGCCAGCGGCCCAGCAGGCCGAACTTGTAACTGCTGTTGTCGCCGTCGAAGCGGATGTTGACCTGGGCGCTGTGCTCCTTGTCGTCCACGCGCTTGGGCGAGACCACGAAACGGTCGAAGTCGTAGTTGCCGTTGTCCATCCAGCTGGCATCGCTGAGCGTGTAGCGCGGGATCCCGCTGTTCTGGTCCACGGTGGCGGCCAGGTCATCGCCGTTGTACTCGAAGCGCGCTTCCATCTCGTCGTTGACGCGTTCTTCGGTACGGGTGTAACCGACCTTGTAATCCAGCACGGCGTTGGTCAGGCGGTTCTCGCCGCCCAGGCTGGTGGCGAAGGTGTTTTCCTTCTTGGTGCGGTAGCGCATGCGCTTCTGGATCGCATCGGCCGGCAGGTCGTCGACCCGGAACTGGTTGTTGCCCAGCGCGGTGACCTCGCCATCGCCGAAGTTGAAAATGGTGCGCTGGCGGGTTTCAGCGTCGTCGAACTGGCTGTACAGGGTGCGCAGGTAGTACTGGCTGTCTTCGCTGGGGCGCCAGTCGAAGTTGAGGTTGGCGCCGATGCGCTTGCGCTCGATCTCGTACTTGCGGTGCTGCAGGCTGTTGGCGAACAGCTCGTCTTCGCTGCCGCCGTCGAATTCGCCGTACTCCACTTCGCTGTTGTCGGACTCGAACCTGCGGTTCTGGTAGTTCACGCCCAGCGCCACGCCGAAGGTATCGGCGAACACTTCGCTGTAATTGAACGCGGCCTTGGGGCTGGTGTGCCCGGACAGCTCCTGGTGGCTGGCTTCGATCTTGCCGCGCAGGCTGCGCCCGTCGCGGTCAAAGGCCGAGGCGGACTCGACCAGGATCGCGCCGCCGATGGCATCGCCCGGCATGTCCGGGGTCGGCGACTTGACCACGCGCAGGCGTTCGGTCGAGTCGGAGGGGATCACGTCCAGCGGTGCGGCGCGGCTGGAGTCTTCCGGCGTGCCCACGGCGACGCCGTCGATGCTGACGCTGTTGAGGTTGGCATCCAGGCCCCGCACCACCACGAAACGGCCCTCACCCTGGTCGCGGGTCACGCTGACGCCGGGCAGGCGCTGCAGCGATTCGGCCACGTTCTTGTCCGGGTAGACGCCCATGGCATCGGACGATACCGCGTCCTGGATGGCATCGCTGCTGCGCTTGAGGTCGACCGCGCGGGTCTGCGATTCCAGCTGCGGGCGCACTTCCACCCGGTCCAGCTCGGTGGCTGCGGCAGCGCCGGCGAGCTCCCCGCTCGCGGCGGCCACGGCAGGCGCGGTGGACAGGACCAGCAACGACAGGCTGATGGCCAGCCCCAACGGCGATTTGTTCTGCACGGCTTCCCCAACGGTGTAAAGGTTGGGTCAGCACGGTATGTCCGGGAGGTTGCATGAACGTGACACCGGTGGCGATTGTGACGCTCGGGGGCGGGCTATGGCCGGCCATGGCACCGGTGCGGCAAAATGGCGTTCTCCCCGTTTTGTTGGCATTCCCATGAAAATCGTCGAAGTTCGCCACCCGCTGGTGCAGCACAAGATCGGCCTGATGCGCGATGCGTCCCTGAGCACCAAGGACTTCCGCGAGCTGGCCAACGAGCTGGGCGGCCTGCTGGCCTACGAGGCCACTGCCGACCTGGACACCGAAGCGCACACCCTTTCCGGCTGGGCCGGCCCGGTGACCGTGCAGCGCATCGCGGGGGCGAAAATCACCGTGGTGCCGATCCTGCGCGCCGGGCTGGGCATGCTCAGCGGCGTGCTGTCGCTGATTCCGGCGGCGCGGGTCAGCGTGGTCGGCCTGCAGCGTGATGAGGAAACCCTGCAGCCGGTGCCCTACTTCGAGCGCCTCACCGGCCGCCTGGAAGAACGCGATGCGCTGATCCTGGACCCTATGTTGGCCACTGGCGGCACCCTGATCGCCACCATCGACATGCTCAAGCGCGCCGGGGCGCGGCGGATCAAGGGTATTTTCCTGGTGGCCGCGCCGGAAGGCATCGCGGCCGTGCAGGCGGCGCACCCCGATGTGGAGATCTTCACTGCCGCGATCGATGCGCGGCTCAACGAGAAGGGCTACATCCTGCCGGGCCTGGGCGATGCCGGTGACCGCATCTTCGGGACCCGCGTGGCCGGTTGATCCGCGCGCCGTCAGGCCAGCGCGCGGGCCTTCAATTCACCCTGTTCGTGGGCGGTACCGAACCGCCCTTTCTCATCGCGGGTGACCTGGGCCAGCGCGCATTCGGGGTCATGGGTAAAGAACAGGTGCACGTTGCGCGCCAGCTTGTCTTCCAGGAAGCTGCGCTTCTCGTCGATCAGCAGTTCGGCGTTGCGGTCGTAGCCCATGGTGATCGGCACGTGCACCCATGAACGCCCGGGAATCAGGTCGGCACAGAACACCACGCCACCGCGCGGCTCGCCCTGCACCTGTTCGGGGCCGACGATCTCGGCCAGCATCAGGCCCGGGGTGTGCCCGTCGCTGAAGCTGAAACGCACGCTTGTGCCCAGCGTGCGCGAATACGGTCCCTGCACGATCTCCAGCCGCCCACTGTCGCGCAGCAGCTGCGGCAGTTCGGGAATGAAGCTGGCGCGGTCGCGCGGGTGCGGATCCAGCGCGCGTTCCCAGTGCTCGGCACCGACCAGGAAGGTCGCGTTGGGGAACAGCAGCTCCGGCGCGCGGCCTTCGCTCCACGGCGCCAGCAGGCCGCCAGCGTGGTCGAAATGCAGGTGGCTGAGCACCACCACGTCGATGTCCTCATGCTCGAAGCCGGCTTCGCGCAACGATTCGATCAGCACGTGGCTGGGTTCCTGCACGCCATAACGGTCGCGCAGCTTCGGCTCGAAGAACGCGCCGATACCGGTTTCGAACAGCACGGTCCTGCCGGCCAACGGGCTGGCCAGCAGCGCACGGCAGGCCAGTTCGATCCGGTTGAGATCGTCCGGTGCCGCCCATTTTTCCCAGACCGCACGCGGCGCATTGCCGAACATCGCGCCGCCATCGAGCTTCTGTGAGTTACCGCGGATGGACCATAGTTTCATCGGTAAATTATCCGGCGGGCTGCGTTAATAATTCGCTATCCGCCGGCATGAAAAACCCCGCCGTGGCGGGGTTTCTGGTTTACCGTGCCGCCGCAGGAGCGACCGCTCCCGAACCGACCGGGTTGCGCGGGTCGCTGCCCACGCTGAGCTGGTTGCTGCGGCGGTTCCACTCCACCGTCTGCAGGTTGCCCCACACATGGCTGGAGCCGCGCCCGCCTTCGGCGCTGTCGCCGGGCAGGTCGATCTTGTGGCCCATCGCCTGCAGCTGCTGGATGGTGCCCGCATCGAACGCACCGGTTTCAGCCTCGATCACGTCCGGCAGCCACTGGTGGTGGAAGCGCGGTAACGCCGCAACCTGCTGGGCGTCGAGGCCATCGTCGTAGCCCAGCACGCCCAGCAGCACCATGGTGATGATGCGGCTGCCGCCCGGGGTGCCGAGCACCACGACCTTGTCGGCCGATTCCATGAAGGTCGGGGTCATCGAGCTGAGCATGCGCTTGCCCGGCTTGGGCGCGTTGGCCGCATAGCCCATCACGCCGAACGCGTTGGGCGTGCCCGGCTTGAGCGCGAAGTCGTCCATCTCGTTGTTGAGCAGCACGCCGGTGCCCGACGGAATCAGGCCCGAGCCGTACAGCAGGTTCACGGTCTGGGTGGCGCCCACGCGGTTGCCCTGTTGGTCGATGATCGAGAAGTGGGTGGTCTCGTCGTCTTCCAGCGGGGTCGGGTTGCCCGACAGCAGGTCGCTGGGGGTGGCCTTTTCCGGGTGGATGGTGGCGCGCAGGCCCTGGGCGTAGTCGCGGCTGGTCAGTACTTTCTGCGGAATCTGCACGAAGTCCGGATCGCCCAGGAAGAAGGTGCGGTCACGGAACGCGCGGCGCATCGATTCCACCACCAGGTGGGTACGGTGGGCCGGATCCATCGCCTTCAGGTCCCACCCTTCCAGGATCTGCAGCATCGAGGCCAGTGCGATGCCACCGGACGACGGCGGCGAGGCGGTGGTGATCTTCCAGTCGCGGTAATTGAACACGATCGGTTCGCGCTGCTTGACCCGGTAGCCGGCCAGCTCGTCGGCCGTCCACTTGCCACCGGCCTGCTTCACCCCGGCCAGCAGGAGCTTGCCGGTCTGGCCCTTGTAGAAGCCATCGAACCCGCCTGCGGCCAGGCGCTCCAGCGTCTGCGCCAGCTCCGGCTGCTTGAACACATCACCTTCGGCGATCGGCTTGCCATTGCGCAGGTACACCTCGCGCGTGCCGGGGTAGCGCTCCATCACTTCACGGCGCGAGGCATAGCCCTTGGCCATGCGCGCATACACCGGGAAACCCTCGCGGGCGATGCGGATCGCCGGGGCCAGCGACGCCTGCAGCGGCAGCTTGCCGTGCTTGGCCGACAGCTCCACCAGCGCCGCCGGCAGGCCGGGAATGCCGGCCGACCACGGACCGTTCACCGACCGGTCGCGGTCCAGCTCGCCCTTCCCGTCCAGGAATGCTTCGGGGGTCGCGGCGGCCGGCGCGGTCTCGCGCGCGTCCAGCATCACGTCCTTGCCGGTCTTCGCGTCGTGCAGCAGGAAGAAGCCACCGCCGCCCAGGCCGGAGCTGATCGGTTCAACCACTGCGAGGGTGGACGACACCGCTACTGCGGCGTCAAACGCGTTGCCGCCCTTGGCCAGGATCTCCATGCCCGCTTCGGTGGCCAGGTGATGGCCACTAGCGATGGCGGCGCCTTCAGGATGCGCGGCCAGCGTGGCCTGCGGCGCAGGCTCGGCGGCCCACAGGGCCGATGTCCACAGCAGGAGCAGCAGCAACCAGCGACGGGAGGGGGTGTTCATTCGGGCGCAGACTCCACATAGAGTTCGGGATGATCGCGCTGGAGCCCATGCAGCTTGGCCAGCAGCGCTTCCTGGGTTTCGGGAATGTCCGGATCGGGATCGATGCATTCCACCGGGCAGACGACCACGCACTGCGGTTCGTCGAAATGCCCCACGCATTCGGTGCAGCGTGCAGGGTCGATCACGTAGATGGTTTCACCCATCGAGATGGCCTGGTTGGGACAGGCGGGCTCGCATACGTCACAGTTGACGCAGAGCTCATTGATTTTCAGCGACATGGCGTTACTCCACGCCAGTGCCGGCAGAGGAAAACCGGCCTGCGCAGCTGCGCGGGCCGGTCAACGGCGGCGTCCACGAAGGACGCCGCCCGGGCCGCGCACACGTGCGCGGCCGCCATGGCACGGCTTACTTGGCTTCGACGAAGATGTACTCGGCGCCGGTCGGCTGGACGATCGACTGGACGCGGGCGTTGTCGGCCGCCTGGCCGATGAACACCACGCGCACACCCTTCATCGAGTCGGCGGACACGTCCTTGAACACGGCCTGGATCATGTCGGCCATCTTGCCCGAGGCGGACGAACCGAAGGCCAGCATGTTGCCCGGCTGCACGCCACGGGCGACAGCAGCGGTGGCGCTCTCGACCTGGCGGTCGTACTTGGCCTGGAACTCCGGATCCGATTCCGGCGAGAGGTAGTACAGGAACGGGCTGTTGGTGATGTTGCCCATGTTCTGCACGGCGACGGACTGCAGGTACTTCTTCCAGCCCGCATCGTCATCCTTGGCCGGGGCGACGAGCGCCTGCTGGGCATCGGCGACCGGTGCGGCTTCTTCCTTCTTGCAGGCGGTGAACGCCAGCGCGAACGACGCGATCAACATGGCACGCATGGTGTTGTTCATGGAGTCTCCCTCTTGGTGATGCTTGGTATGTGTGGGTCTTGGGGTTTACGTGGGGCCAGACTTCGCTTCGCGGACTTTGCGCAGCGCCTCGAGCACCGAGGCCGGCACGAAGCCGGACACGTCGCCGCCAAGACGGGCGATCTCGCGGACCAGCGAGGACGAAATGAAGCTGTGCTGCTCGGCCGGGGTCAGGAA
The DNA here is from genome assembly GCF_037203925.1 of Stenotrophomonas sp. CCNWLW57. NCBI lineage: Bacteria > Pseudomonadati > Pseudomonadota > Gammaproteobacteria > Lysobacterales > Lysobacteraceae > Stenotrophomonas > Stenotrophomonas sp. CCNWLW57. Next base: position 35,145 of record NZ_JBBCBJ010000005.1, on the reverse strand, counting down.
CAACGTCTCGACCTCCGGAATCAGGTGGCGGTTCATGCTGGCCATCTGGAATTCGTATTCAAAATCGGAGACCGCGCGCAGGCCGCGCAGCAGCACCCCGCCCTGCTCGGAGCGCACGAAGTGTGCCAGCAGGGTGTCGAAACCGCGCACTTCCACGTTGCGGTGGTGGGCCAGCGCATCGCGCGCCAGCGACACCCGCAGCTCCAGCGGCAGCGAAGGACCCTTGGACGGGCTCTGCGCCACGCCGACCACCAGCTTCTCGAACAACGGCGCGGCCCGGTTCACCAGGTCGATGTGACCGTTGGTGATCGGATCGAAGGTGCCCGGGTATACGGCGATGCGGCGGTTGGCTGCGGTCATGCGGAAGCTACGCGTTCTGATCTGGTGAAAGTGTAGCAGTGGCGCGCCTGTACAGGGCAAAGCGGACCTCGCGGGTACCGCCCTCCCGGTGCAGCAGCCAGCCCGGCGGCAGGCGCAGGGTCTGCCCGGCCGGCGACTCCAGGTACAGCCAGGCATCGGTCGCCAGGTGCGGCCCCAGCCCCGCCAGCACGGCCTCCCACAGCCCGTCGGCGAACGGCGGGTCGATGAAGGCGATGTCGGCCAGCCCCGACGGCCGCTGGCCCAGCCAGTGCAGCGCATCGCCCTGGACCACCTCGATCTGGCCCTGGGCGCCCAGTCTGGCCACCGATTCGCGCAGCTGGCGGGCCAGCGCGGCATCGCGCTCCACCAGCGTGGCCTGGGCCGCCCCGCGCGACACCGCTTCCAGTCCCAGCGCGCCGCTGCCGGCGAACAGGTCCAGCACCCGGGCCCCGCCCAGGCGCGGCATCAGCCAGTTGAACAGGGTTTCCCGGACCCGGTCGCTGCTGGGCCGCAGGCCCGGCGCCAGCGGCACCGGCAGCTTGGTATTGCGCCATTTGCCGCCAATGATGCGGACCTGGCCTACGGGGTGGGATGCGGGGGAACGTGAATTCATCCGCCAAGAATACCGTGACCCCATTGAAACGCTGCCATCTTGAAATCGGGACAATCCGTCCTTACCCCTTGTGCAGCCGCCGCGCCGGGCGCGGCACCGTCCAAGGAGCACTCCCCGATGACCGAGCAGACCCACAAAGAAACCCTGGGCTTCCAGACCGAAGTGAAGCAGCTGCTGCAGCTGATGATCCACTCGCTGTACTCCAACAAGGAAATCTTCCTTCGCGAGCTCATCTCCAACGCCGCCGATGCCTCGGACAAACTGCGCTTCGAAGCGCTGACCCAGCCGGGCCTGCTCGAAAGCGATGGTGAACTGCGCATCCAGGTCAGCGTCGACCCGCAGGCGCATACCCTGACCATCGACGACAACGGCATCGGCATGAGCCGCGACGAGGCCGTCGCCCACCTGGGCACCATCGCCAAGTCGGGCACCGGCGACTTCCTGCGCCAGCTGTCCGGCGACCAGAAGAAGGACTCGCAGCTGATCGGCCAGTTCGGCGTCGGCTTCTACAGCGCCTTCATCGTGGCCGACCAGGTCGACGTGTACTCGCGCCGCGCCGGCCTGCCGGCCAGCGAAGGCGTGCACTGGTCCTCGCGTGGCGAGGGCGAGTTCGACGTGGAAACCATCGACAAACCGGAACGCGGCACCCGCATCGTGCTGCACCTCAAGGATGACCAGCAGGACTTCGCCGATGCCTGGCGCCTGCGCGGCATCATCAAGAAGTACTCCGACCACATCGGCCTGCCGATCCAGATGGCCAGGGAACACCACGGCGACGACGCCCCGGCCGAAGTCGAGTGGGAGACCGTCAACCGCGCCAGTGCGCTGTGGACCCGCCCGCGCACCGAGATCAGCGACGCCGAGTACCAGGAGTTCTACAAGCACGCCGCGCACGACCACCAGGACCCGCTGGCATGGAGCCACAACAAGGTCGAAGGCAAGCTCGAGTACACCTCGCTGCTGTACGTGCCCGGCCACGCGCCGTTCGACCTGTACCACCGCGACGCGCCCAAGGGCCTGAAGCTGTACGTGCAGCGCGTGTTCGTGATGGACCAGGCCGAGCAGTTCCTGCCGCTGTACCTGCGTTTCATCAAGGGCGTGGTCGATTCCAACGACCTGTCGCTCAATGTGTCGCGCGAAATCCTGCAGTCCGGCCCGGTCATCGATTCGATGAAGTCGGCGCTGACCAAGCGCTCGCTGGACATGCTGGAAAAGCTGGCCGCCGACAAGCCCGAGGTGTATGCCGGGTTCTGGAAGCAGTTCGGCCAGGTGCTGAAGGAAGGCCCCGCCGAAGACTTCAACAACCGCGAGAAGATCGCCGGCCTGCTGCGCTTCGCCTCCACCCATGACGCCAGCGGCGAGCAGAACGTGTCGCTGGCCGATTACATCGGCCGCATGATCGAAGGCCAGGACAAGATCTACTTCCTGACCGGCGACAGCCACACCCAGGTGAAGGACAGCCCGCACCTGGAAGTGTTCCGCAAGAAGGGCATCGAAGTGCTGCTGCTCACCGACCGCATCGACGAGTGGCTGATGGGCTACCTGACCGAGTTCGCCGGCAAGTCGTTCGTGGATGTGGCGCGTGGCGACCTCGACCTGGGCGCGCTGGAAACGGCCGAAGACAAGCAGGCGCAGGAAGAGGCCGCCAAGGACAAGCAGGGCCTGGTCGAGCGGATCAAGGGCGCGCTGGGCGATGACGTGGCCGATGTACGAGTGTCGCACCGCCTGACCGATTCGCCGGCCATCCTCGCCATCGGCGAACAGGACCTGGGCCTGCAGATGCGCCAGATCCTGGAGGCCAGCGGCCAGAAGGTGCCCGACAGCAAGCCGGTGTTCGAGTTCAACCCGGCCCACCCGCTGATCGGCAAGCTGGACCAGGAAGCCGATGCCGCCCGCTTCGGCGACCTGAGCCGGGTGCTGTTCGACCAGGCCGCGCTGGCTGCGGGCGATACGCTGAAGGATCCGGCGGCTTATGTGCGCCGGTTGAACAAGCTGTTGCTGGAATTGTCGGTTTAACGCGGTACGTGGTGGCCGGCACCGCTTGGGCCGGCCAACGGCCGGCGCTACGAATTGCTGCGTGGCCTTTGGGGTCGCGGTTAACCAACCCTGGGCTTCGGATGCGTCTCGGTAGCGCCGGCCGTTGGCCGGCCCAGGCGGTCCGTCACCGTGCGACCCGTCCGCCGCTCCACGCGGGCCTTACGGGCCCGGGTGGTAGCATATCCCCCTGATTTCAGCGCCGAATCCCATGCTCAGTTTCTTCCGTCGCAAAAAGCCCCAGGACGCTCCGCAGGACGCGCCCAAGACCCAGCACTACACCGCTGAGGAACTGGCCGCCGCGTTCCCGTCCGCCGCCACTGAGGCCGAGCCGGTCGTACCGGCTGCCGCGCCCGCCGTCGAGCCCACGCCCATCGCAGCACCGGCAGCACCGGTGGCGACGCCCGGCGTCGACGCAGTCGCTCCCGTGAGCACGCCAGCGGCCCAGGTCGATGCACCCCGCATCGAAGCCGTGCAGGCGGCACCCACCCCGCTCTATCCGCCCGCGCCGGTCGTGGTAGCCACCGATATCGTGCAGGAAGCGGTGCAGCCGCTGGCCGCCCCGACCGCCTTCGATGAAGCGGCACCCGCCGCGCCCGGCAAGACCGGTTGGCGAGACCGCCTGCGCAACAGCGTCATCGCGCGCAGCTTCGGCGGCCTGTTCTCGCGCAACCCCAAGCTCGACGACGACCTGCTCGATGAGCTGGAAACCGCCTTGATCACGGCTGATGTCGGCGTGGGTGCCACCACCGCACTGGTGGAAGGCCTGCGCAAGCGCATGAAGGCGCGCGAATTCACCGACGCCAACGCGTTGTTGAGGGCGCTGCGCGCCGACCTGATCGCGATCCTGCAGCCGGTCTCCCGCCCGTTGGTGATCGACCGCAGCGCAAAGCCGTTCGTGATCCTCACCGTCGGCGTCAACGGCGTCGGCAAGACCACCACCATCGGCAAGCTGGCCAAGCGCTTCAAGGACGATGGCCACAGCCTGATGCTGGCCGCCGGCGATACCTTCCGCGCCGCCGCCGTGGCGCAGCTGCAGGCCTGGGGCGAGCGCAACGGCGTGGCCGTGGTCGCCCAGGGCCAGAACGCCGATGCCGCCTCGGTGGCATTCGATGCGCTGCAGGCCGGCAAGGCACGCGGCACCGAGGTGCTGATCGCCGATACCGCCGGCCGCCTGCATACCCAGGGCGGGCTGATGAACGAGCTGGGCAAGATCCGCCGCGTGCTGGGCAAGATCGATGAAAGCGCGCCGCACGAGGTGCTGATGGTCATTGACGGCACCACCGGCCAGAACGCGCTCTCGCAGCTGCGCCAGTTCCATGCCGCAGTCAATGTGACCGGCCTGGTGGTGACCAAGCTGGATGGCACCGCCAAGGGCGGCGTGGTGTTCGCGCTGGCGCGCGAATTCGGCATTCCGATCCGCTTCGCCGGCATCGGCGAGCGCCCCGAAGACCTGCGCGTGTTTGATCCGGAAGCGTTCGTGGATGCGTTGCTGCCGGAAGCGCTGGGCGGTTGATGTCGCCCGCCATCGCCGATGCGTTCGTCGATCGGCTGCTGCCGTGGTTCGACGGCCATGGCCGGCATGACCTGCCCTGGCAGCATCCGCGCATGCCGTACCGGGTGTGGTTGTCGGAAATCATGCTCCAGCAGACCCAGGTCGCCACGGTCATCCCGTACTTCCTGAAGTTTCTTGCCGTGTTCCCCACCCTGCCCGACCTCGCCGCCGCCAGCAACGACGCGGTGATGGCGCAGTGGGCCGGCTTGGGCTACTACGCCCGCGCGCGCAACCTGCATGCCGCCGCGCAGCGCTGTGTCGAACTGCACGGCGGCGAGCTGCCGCGCGACGTCGATGCACTGCATGCACTGCCGGGCATCGGCCGCAGCACCGCCGGTGCGATCCTCAGCCAGGCCTGGAACGACCGCTTCGCGATCCTCGATGGCAACGTCAAGCGTGTGCTCACCCGCTACCACGGCATCGAAGGATTCCCCGGCCTGCCGGCGGTGGAAAAGATGTTGTGGGCGCTGGCAGAGCTGCACGTGGAGCATGTTCCCGGCGGCCGTTTGGCCGATTACACCCAGGCGCAGATGGACCTGGGCGCCACGGTCTGCACCCGCAGCCGGCCAGCCTGCGTGATCTGCCCGCTGCAGGACGACTGCGTGGCGCGCCGCGAAGGCCGCAGCGACCAGCTGCCCACCCCGAAGCCCAGCAAGATCCTGCCCGAACGCGAGGCGGTGGCGCTGCTGCTGCGCGATGCACAGGGCCGCGTGCTGCTGCAGAAGCGCCCGGACACCGGCATCTGGGCGCAACTGTGGACGCTGCCGCAGGCCGACAGCGGCACCGCGCTGCAGGACTGGTTCGATGCGCATGTGCTGGGCTCGCTGGAAGATGCCGAAGAGCTGCCGGTGCTGCAGCACACCTTCAGCCACTATCGCCTGCACCTGCAGATCCTGTCGCGGCAGGTGGATGGCCTGCGCAATGACATTCCCGGCCTGCGCTGGGTCCCGGCGCAGGAGCTGCCCAGTCTGGGCCTGCCCGCGCCGATCCGAAAACTGCTGGAAAATGGAACTAGCCGTAAACTACGCGCTGCAACGACTTTGAAGAGGATCGAGTAGCCCATGGCCCGCACCGTTTTCTGCCAGTACGAACAACGCGACACCGATGGGCTGGATTTCGTGCCCTATCCCGGCGAGCTGGGCCAGCGCATCTTCAACGGCATCGGCAAGACCGCCTGGGCCGCGTGGCTGGCGCACCAGACGATGCTGATCAACGAGAACCGGTTGTCGCCGCGCGATCCGAAGCATCGCGCGTTCCTGGAAGAAGAGCTGGTGAAGTACCTCTTCAGCGGTGGCGCCGAGAAGCCGGCCGGGTTCGTCCCCGAGGCCTGACAGCAGCGACCGACCTATTCCGCCGGCGGCGTTTGCCCCGCTTCGCGCTCCTGCACCTGGGCCTGCCGCATTTCCTGCTCCGATGAGCGCAGCGCCTTGACGTCCAGCGGGCGGATCGCGCCGATGAAGCACGGGACGCTCGGGCCGTGGTTGGGATCACGGACCAGCACCCGGTCGAAGCGCGATGACACCTGCCCGGTCTGGCTGGTCAGCCCGATCGCGGTAGCGTAACTGAGCCCGTAGCACGGGCCGCGCAGTTCAATGAGATAGGCCTCGCTGGGGCGGGTCCACACCGCCAGCGCGCTGTCGCCCAGTTCGGTCCAGCCATTGAGCGAGCCGAAGTACCGCATGGACGGTTGCGGCGGGCCGGCGTGCGCGCGGTACAGCTCCAGGCGTTCGGCGCTGCTCAGGCGGCCGGTGGCACAACCGGCCAGTACCAGGCCCATTGCAACGATGGCGACAAGCGTTTTCATGGCACCTCCGCAGTAGGGAACAAGGCGATCATGCACCCGCTGCCGCCGGCCCGCAGGTTCGGGCGGGCGGCTGTTCAGCTGCCAGCTCAGACCTCGGCGTGGGCCAGGGCGTGCAGCCGGCCTTCGCGCAGTTCCAGCACGCGGTCCAGCTTGCGCGCCAGGCTGCGGTCGTGGGTCACCAGCACCAGGCTGGTGTGGTGGGCGCGGTTGAGGTCCAGCATCAGCTCGAACACGGTTGCGGCGGTCTTGTCGTCCAGGTTGCCGGTCGGTTCGTCGCCCAGCACGCAGGCCGGGCGGTTGACCAGCGCACGGGCCACGGCGGCCCGCTGGCGCTCGCCACCGGACAGCTCGCCCGGCTTGTGCTCCAGGCGGTGGCCCAGGCCCACCGATTCCAGCAGTGCCTTTGCGCGTGACCGGGCATCGGCCACCTCCTCGCCGCCGAGCAGCACCGGCATCATCACGTTTTCCAGCGCGGTGAATTCGGGCAGCAGGTGGTGGAACTGGTACACGAAGCCCAGCGCGCGGTTGCGCAGGCGGCCGCGCTGGCTGTCGGACAGCGACGACATCTGGTTGCCGGCCACGAACACTTCGCCGGCGGTCGGCGTGTCCAGCCCGCCCAGCAGGTGCAGCAGCGTGCTCTTGCCGGCGCCGGAGGCACCGATGATGGCGACCGTCTCGCCGGCGGCCACGCTCAGGTCCAGGCCGTTGAACACCGGGGTCTGCATGCGGCCTTCGGCGTAGGTCTTGGCCAGCCCCTGCGCGCGGATCACTTCGTCGCCGCGGTTGATCGGCTCATTCATAGCGCAGGGCCTCCGCCGGCTGGGTGCGGGCAGCGCGCCACGCGGGGTACAGGGTGGCCAGGAAGCTCATGACCAGCGCAATGACCGTGATGATGACGATGTCCGGGGTCTGCATGTCGGTCGGCAGGCCGGTGATGTAATAAACGTCTTCGGGCAGCAGCTTGACGTTGAACAGGGTCTCGATCGCACCAAGGATGCGCTCCAGGTTCAAGGTCAGGGTGATGCCGCCGACCACGCCGAGCACGGTGCCGAAGATGCCGATCAGCGAGCCCTGCACCATGAAGACCTGCATCACCCCGCCCGGGGTCAGGCCCAGGGTGCGCAGGATCGCGATGTCGGCCTGCTTGTCGGTGACCAGCATCACCTGCGAGGAGACCAGGTTGAACGCGCCCATGGCGATGATCAGCGAGAGCAGGATGCCCATCACCACTTTTTCCATGCGCAGCGAGTGGTACAGGTTGGCGTTCTGCTGGGTCCAGTCGCTGACCCGGTAGCCGCCGCGGAGGTTGTGGGCCAGGTCCACGCCCACGTCCAGCGCCTTGTCCATGTCATGCAGCTTCAGGCGCACGCCGGTGACCCCGTCCATGCGCAGCACGCGCTCGAGGTCGGCCATGTTGGCGTAGGCCACGCCGCGGTCGATTTCGTTGTAGCCGGCCTCGAAGATGCCGCTGACGGTGAAGCGCTTCAGCCGGGGCATCGCGCCCATCGGGGTGCCCTGCACTTCAGCCAGGGTCACCAGCACGGTGTCGCCGACATCCACGCCCAGCCAGATCGCCAGTTCCTGGCCGACCAGCAGGTTGTAGCTGCCTTCCTTCAGGCTGTCGAAGCTGCCCTTCTTGAGCTTGGTGTTGATCACCGACACTGCCGGCTCCAGCGCCGGGTCGATGCCCTGCACGATCGCACCCTGCACGCGGGCGCCGCTGAGCATGGCCTGGATCTCGATGTACGGCGCGGCACCGGCCACGCGCGGATCCTTGTGGGCCACCTCTACCGCATGCTGCCAGTCCGCCATGGGCGCGCCGTCGGCGGTGATCGTGGTATGCGCGGTCATCTGCAGCAGGCGGTCGCGGATTTCCTTCTGGAAACCGCTCATTACCGCCAGCGTGGTGATCAGCACGGTCACGCCCAGCGCGATGCCGAGGATCGAGGCCATGGAGATGAAGGAGATGAAGCCGTTGCGGCGCTTGGCCCGCAGGTAACGCAGGCCGATGGCTACTGGTATGGGTTTGAACATGCAGGTACGCCGGACAATTCACCCTATGGTGCCATCACGGAGGTGAACGCGGAATGGGACGGGCCCGGATCGCCAGTCGCAGTTCACGTCGGCGCCGCGGCGGCAGGGTGTCGGGCCAGAACAGACAGGCCTGCCGGCGGCCGTGCCGGCGCCAGCTGAGCTGCAGGAGCGGGCCGCGGTCATGCAGGGAGATCCCTTCCACCGGTTCGCCATCGACCTGGGCCGGGCTGTCGCCGGGCGGAATCACGAAGGCTTGCGGCCGTCGGCGGGCATGGCGCCAGCCCTGCCAGGCGGTCCCCGCCCCGGCCGCCAGGCCCAGCGGCCACTGCGCGGCGGACGGCAGCGCGCTGGCCGTGGCTACCCAAGGCATCAGCAGCGCAAACAGAACGTGCGCGGCAACCTGCCAGCGCGAGGGGCGCCACTCAAGCCGGCAGGGCGCGGATCCGGGCGATGAGGTCGGTGAGCTCGGCATCCGGGCATACCTCGTAACCCATGAACCAGCGCCACAACTTATCGTCTTCGCAGTCGAGAAGCCGCAGGAAAACCTCGCGCTCTTCGGTGGGTGCAGTGGCCCATTCGCGGTCGAGGTAACGCTCGAAAAGCTGGTCGAGCTCGCGCATGCCGCGGCGGCAGCGCCAGCGGAGTTTCTTGAGGAGGGTGGCTTCGTCCATTTCGGTCATTCCAGACTGGAGCACGTCATCCGGGTGCGCGGCAGTACACGGGCGCGTGGCGACGCGCTCAAAACAAAGGCGCCCCCTATGTCAAGGGGGCGCGGCTCCGCCGTCATGCCTTGGCAGCCACGCGGGGCGTGGCTCTACGATCAGGCGCGGCGCGCCATCATGAGCTTCTTGATCTCGGCGATCGCCAGCGCCGGGTTCAGGCCCTTCGGGCAGGTCCGGGCGCAGTTCATGATGGTGTGGCAGCGGTACAGCTTGAACGGGTCTTCCAGGTCGTCCAGGCGCGCACCGGTGTCTTCGTCGCGCGAGTCGACGATCCAGCGGTAGGCCTGCAGCAGGATCGCCGGGCCCAGGTAACGCTCGCCGTTCCACCAGTAGCTCGGGCAGCTGGTCGAGCAGCACGCGCACAGGATGCACTCGTACAGGCCGTCCAGCTTCTTGCGGTCTTCCGGCGACTGCAGGCGCTCACGGTCCGGCGGCGGCGGGGTCTGGGTGCGGATCCACGGCTTGATCGAGGCGTACTGCGCGTAGAAGTGGGTCAGGTCCGGTACCAGGTCCTTGATCACGCTCATGTGCGGCAGCGGGTAGATCGGCACTTCGGCCTTGCCGCAGTCGGCGATGGCACGGGTGCAGGCCAGCGTGTTGGTGCCGTCGATGTTCATCGCGCACGAACCGCAGATGCCCTCGCGGCACGAACGGCGGAAGGTCAGGGTCGGGTCGATCTCGTTCTTGATCTTGATCAGCGCGTCCAGGACCATCGGGCCGCAGGCGTCCAGATCGATCTCGTACGTATCGGTCCGCGGGTTGCTGTCGTCGTCTGGACTCCAGCGGTAGATCTTGAAGGTACGGGTGTTCTTCGCACCGCTCTTGGCGGGGAAGTGCTTGCCCTTTCCGATCTTGGAATTCTTTGGGAGGGAAAACTCGGCCATGGCTGTTCTCGTTGGCTCAGGCGGCTCGCGCTGCAATGCAGGCGCGGCTGGCTCGGAAGGTGAGGAAGTCGATCCGCATGGCGCTTAGTAGACGCGCGGCTTGGGCGGGACCACGTCCACGTCCTTGCTCAGCGTGTACATGTGCACCGGGCGGTAATCGAAGCTGCACTTGCCGTTGTCGTCGACATTGACCAGCGTGTGCTTCTGCCAGTTGACGTCGTCGCGGTCCGGGAAGTCCTCGTGCGCGTGTGCGCCACGGCTTTCCTTGCGCTGTTCGGCCGAGTTGATCGTCGCCACCGCGTTGAGCAGCAGGTTGTTCAGCTCGTAGGTTTCGATCAGGTCCGAGTTCCACACCAGCGAACGGTCCGACACCTTGACGTCCTGGAAGGAGTCGAAGATCTCCGACATCTTGGCGCAGCCCTCTTCCAGCGTCTTGCTGGTACGGAACACCGCCGCGTCGTTCTGCATGGTGCGCTGCATGCGGTCGCGGATGACCGAGGTCGGGGTGTCGCCGTTGGCGTAACGCAGCTTGTCCAGCAGGCCCAGCGCCTTGTCGCACGAATCCGACGCCAGCGTCTTGTGCGGCTGGCCCGGCTTGATGGTGTCGGCGCAGCGGTTGGCCACCGCACGACCGAACACGACCAGGTCGAGCAGCGAGTTGGAGCCCAGGCGGTTGGCGCCGTGCACCGACACGCAGGCCGCTTCGCCGATGGCGTACAGGCCCGGCACCACGGCATCGGGGTTGTCGCCGACCTTGCGCACCACTTCACCGTGGTAGTTGGTCGGGATGCCACCCATGTTGTAGTGCACGGTCGGGATGACCGGGATCGGCTGCTTGTGCACGTCCACGCCGGCGAAGATCCGCGCGCTTTCGGCAATGCCGGGCAGCTTGTCGTCGATCACGCCCGGGCCGAGGTGGGTCAGGTCGAGCAGGATGTGGTCCTTGTGCTCGCCGACGCCGCGGCCTTCGCGGATTTCGATGGTCATCGAACGCGACACCACGTCGCGCGAGGCCAGGTCCTTGTAATGCGGTGCGTAGCGCTCCATGAAGCGCTCGCCGTTGCTGTTGCGCAGGATGCCGCCTTCGCCGCGCACGCCTTCGGTGATCAGGCAGCCCGCACCATAGATGCCGGTGGGGTGGAACTGCACGAACTCCATGTCCTGCATCGGCAGGCCGGCACGCATGACCAGACCGCCGCCGTCGCCGGTGCAGGTGTGGGCCGAGGTGGCGCTGAAGTAGGCACGGCCGTAGCCGCCGGTGGCCAGCACCACGCCGTGGGCGCGGAACAGGTGCAGCGAGCCGTCGGCCATGTCCAGCGCGAGCACGCCGCGGCACACGCCTTCCTCATCGAAGATCAGGTCGAGCGCGAAGTACTCGATCATGAAGCGCGCGTTGTGCGCCAGCGACTGCTGGTACAGCGTGTGCAGCATGGCGTGGCCGGTACGGTCGGCGGCGGCGCAGGTGCGCTGCGCGGACGGGCCTTCGCCGTACTTGGTGGTCATGCCGCCGAACGGGCGCTGGTAGATCTTGCCGTCTTCGGTGCGGCTGAACGGCACACCGTAGTGTTCCAGTTCGATGATGGCCGGAATCGCTTCGCGGCACATGTATTCGATCGCGTCCTGGTCGCCCAGCCAATCCGACCCCTTGATGGTGTCGAAGAAGTGGTAACGCCAGTCGTCTTCACCCATGTTGCCCAGCGCGGCGGAAATACCGCCCTGCGCGGCCACGGTGTGCGAACGGGTCGGGAAGACCTTGGTCAGGCAGACCGTCTGCAGGCCCTTGGCGGCCAGGCCGAACGTGGCACGCAGGCCGGCGCCGCCGGCCCCCACCACGACCATGTCGTATTTGTGTTCCGTAATCTTGTAAGCGGACATCTACTCTGGATTCCTGTCTTGGTGCCTGACTCAGGCAACGCCGAGCGCAATGCGGGCGACCGCAAAAACACTGACGATCGCGCCCAGCACGGCAATGAACTTCACCGTGGTCTGCAGCGCCAGGGCCAGCAACGAATTATGGATGTAGTCTTCCAGCACGACCTGCAGGCCCAGCTGGGCGTGCCAGAACATGGCCACCAGGAAGCCCACCAGCAGCACCGCGTTCCACGGCTTGGACACCGCGTCGGCGGCGGTCACGTAATCGGCGTTGACCAGGCTCAGCACGAAGATGAGGAACCAGATGGTCAGCGGGACCAGCGCGGTGGCGGTCAGGCGCTGCAGCACGAAGTGCTCGGTGCCGGTCTTGGCCGCGCCAAGGCCACGCACGTTCTTCAACGGGGTACGGAACTTGTTCATGCGGTCGCTCCCATGAAGACATAGGCCCAGACCAGCGCGGTGATCACCAGGCTGGCGATGACCGACATCCAGCTGCTGCGCACGAAGGCCGGAATGCTGAAGCCGATCGCGAAGTCCTGCACGATATGGCGGATGCCATTGCACAGGTGGTAGGCGAAGGACCAGGTCCAGGCGAACAGGAACAGCTTTCCGTACCAGCTGCCGGCGTGGCCGGTGAAGCAGTTCCAGGATTCAGGACCCATCATCAGGGCGAGCAGGCCGCCAGCGATGATCAGGGCTCCAACAGACAGAAAGATGCCGGTGGCTCGATGCAGGATCGAGGTGGCCATCTGAATCTGCCAGCGATACACCTGAAGGTGCGGGGAAAGGGGACGTTCTCTGGCGGCCATTCGCTGGGCTCGTTGTCTCGGCTGGGCGGCACAATTGCCGCGTTGGCTCAATGCTGATCAGAAATCGATGCAGCGTCCGTTTTTCTCCCAATCGCCATACCGCACCGGATCCAGTCCGCCGCGGCCACCGATCTCCACAGGCACCACCGGCGTAACGGCGAGCGGCTGCTCCTCCGGTACCAGCGGGGCTTCAGGATCGATATCGGGAGTGGGGGTTGTTTGGCCTATCATGGGTGGTCTCGCAACGCACAAATTTTAGACCCCGTTCACGTGCCTGACAACCTGCCCTTCGATTTCAGTGGTTTTCCGCGCCTTTCCGGTCACGCGCTGCTCAGCCTGCGCGGTGTGGATGCGGCGGCGTTCGCCCATGCCCAGTTCGCCAGCGATGTCACCGCCCTGCCCGTGCGGCACTGGCAGTGGAGCGCCTGGCTGAGCGCCAAGGGCCGCACCCTTGCTGTGTTTCAGCTGTTGAAGCTGGACCAGGAGCACGTGCTGCTGGTGCTGGCCGACGGCGACGCCGATGCGATTGCGTCGCAGTTACAGCGCTTCGTGTTCCGTCGCAAGGTCAAGATCGAGGTGCGCACCGATCTGGCCGTGGCCGGCAGCTTCACCGCGCCGGAAGCGGCGTCTGGCGCGGCAATTGCGCTGGAGGGTGACGCGCTGGAGCTGGATGTGGGCAGCGATGCGTTGCCGCGCACCCTGAAGATCGCACCCGCGCCCGCGGATGCATCGCCGGCCGATGCCGCGTTCGAACTGGCCTGGCGCCAGTCCGACCTGCGCTACGGCGTGCCGCGCCTGGACGCCGACCAGCGCGAAACCTGGACCCCGCAGCAGCTGGGGCTGGACCGCCTGAACGGCTACAGCGTCAAGAAGGGCTGCTACCCGGGCCAGGAAATCGTGGCCCGCACCCATTTCCTGGGCAAGGCAAAGCGCGCCCTGCAGCTGCTGCGCGTGGCCGACGGCACCGCCAGTGGCGCGAAGGTCGAGCAGAACGGCGCCGCCGTTGGCACGGTGGCGAGCGTGGCCGGAGACCTGGCCCTGGCGGTGCTGCCGCTGGAGATGGCCGAGGGGGCATTGAGCGTTGGCGGCGCCGAAGCCCACGGCGTTCCGTTGCTGGAAGGCCTCGCCCGCTGACGGGCGACACGACCAACGGTCGTGTCCTACCAACTGTCCATTTCCCGGTAGGTCACGACCGTTGGTCGTGACCGGATCCATCACGCGTCGTGGTTCAACCGCTCGCCGGAATCCGCATCGAAGAAATGCAGCCCCTGCGGCTGGATCGCCACGCGGATCGTGCCACCCACCGCCGGCAATGCCTGCGGCGCCACGCGCATCACCAGCGCCTGGTCGCCATGGGTCATGTTGACGAAGATCTCGTTGCCCACCGGCTCGATGCCGTCGATGGTCGCTTCAAACGCGCCGGCATCGCCCGGCACGGCCGGCTGCAGATGCTCCGGCCGGACCCCGACCGCCAACGTCCGCCCGATCCAGGACGGGTCGATGGTCGCAGCGCCCAGCGGCGCGCGCAGCGTGCCTTCCTGCACTACTACCCCGCCATCCACGCGCTGAAGCGTGCCGCGAAGCACGTTCATCGCCGGGCTGCCGAGGAAGCCGGCCACGAACAGGTTGGCCGGGCGGTCGTACAGCGCCATCGGCGTGTCGATCTGCTGGATCACCCCGTCCTTGAGCACCACGATCCGCTGGCCCAGGGTCATCGCTTCCACCTGGTCGTGGGTCACGTAGATCATCGTGGTGCCCAGCTTGCGGTGCAGCTGCGCGATCTCGGTGCGCACGCTGTGGCGCAGCTTGGCATCCAGGTTCGACAGCGGCTCATCGAGCAGGAACACCGCCGGTTCGCGCACCAGCGCACGCCCCAGCGCCACGCGCTGGCGTTGGCCGCCGGACATCGCCTTGGGCAGTTTGTCGAGCATCTCGGTCAGGCCCAGCGTCTGCGCCGCTTCGTTCACGCGCTTGGCGATGGTCGCCTTGTCGTGGCCGCGCAGCTTCAGGCCGAAGGCCAGGTTCTCGGCCACGGTCATGTGCGGATACAGCGCATAGCTCTGGAACACCATGGCGATATCACGGTCCTTCGGCGCCACGTCGTTGACCACGCGGTCGCCGATGCTCAGCGTGCCACCGCTGATTTCCTCAAGGCCGGCGACCATGCGCAGCAGGGTCGACTTGCCACACCCCGACGGCCCCACCAGGACCATCAATTCCCCATCGGCCACTTCAAAGGTCGCGCCCTGGACGGCCACCTGGCCGTTGTCGTACACCTTGCGCACGCCCTGCAACTGCACTTTTGCCATATCACCCATTCCAGTCCGCCCGCTGCCGGGCTGTTGATGCGGAACTGCCTTCGGCCCTCCCGATGGCAGGTCGATGGCGTGGTGCCGCATGACGGCGACCACTGCAATCGAATACAGTCTGCTCATTCTGCCATGTAAACGTTTTCACGTGGCAGTATCCAATGGTCGGTCATGACCGCGTCGCCGTCAGGACGTGACATGCCCCATGATGGGCGGGCCCGCACCTGTTCATGTTGCGATTGCAGCAACCGGACACCGCGGCCAGCTTGACCCCCGAGAACATAGACGAGAAGCGATTGACAACGATGTCACCCGGATCTGAAACTCGAGCGATGCACGATACCCTCTTCCTGTTTGGCGCCACCGGCGACCTCGCCCAGCGCTACCTGTTCCCTTCGTTGCTGCGCCTGCTGGGTGACGGCCTGCTGCCGGAAGACTTCAAGGTCCGCGCACTGGCACTGTCCCCGCACGACACCGACGCGTTCCGCCAGATCCTGCGCCCGCGCCTGCAGCAGGCGATGCCGGCGGCCAGCCTGGATGACATCCAGTCGCTGCTGGACCGCATCGACTACCGTTCGGTGGACCTTCGCGATCCGCAGTCGGTGGCCGCCTCGGTCAGCGACCTGGTCGACCGCAAGTGCGTGAGCTACCTGGCCATTCCGCCGGGCCTGTACATCTCCACCTGCGAGGGCCTGGCCCTGGGTGGCGCGCTGGCCGCGCCGGCACGCCTGATGCTGGAAAAGCCGATCGGCAGCGACAGCGCCAGCGCCGAACAGATCCTGACCACCATCGGCCAGTGGATCGACGAAGACCGCGTGTTCCGTCTGGACCACTACCTGGGCAAGGCGGCGGTGCAGAACCTGATCGCCCTGCGCTTCGGCAACACGCTGCTTGAGGCGGTGTGGAACCGCAACTACATCGAATCGGTGCACATCCTGGTCGCCGAAAGCGAAGGCGTGGATGGCCGCGATGCCTACTACGCGCGTTCGGGCGCGCTGCGCGACATGGTCCAGAGCCACATCCTGCAGCTGCTGTGCCTGGTGGCGATGGAACCGCCGGCGTCGCTGGAAGCCGACCGCATCCGCGATGAGAAGGTCAAGGTGCTGCGTGCGCTGCGACCGCTGGATGCCAAGCATGCCGCGCGTGACAGCGTGCGCGGCCGCTACACCGCCGGCACCATCAACGGCCAGCCCGCGCAGGCCTACCAGCCGCCGGAAGGCAGCGATGTGGAAACCTTCGCCGGGGTCACCGCGCATATCGACAACTGGCGCTGGTCCGGGGTGCCGTTCCACCTGGTCACCGGCAAGCGCCTGGCCGAGCGCACCACCCGCGTGGTGGTCAACCTCAAGCCGGTCACGCATTGGCTGTTCGAACGGCCCGACCGCGCCAACGCCACGCCCAACCGCATCACCTTCCAGCTGCAGCCGCAGGAAAACATCGAGCTGGGCCTGATGAGCAGCCTGGCCGGCCCGGAGTGGGGCGCGCTGGAACTGCACCCGCTGGAACTGGAACTGTCCGTGCCGACCGGCCTGCACCGCCGCATCGCCTACGAGCGCCTGTTCCTGGATGCCTTCAACGGCAACCATGCGCTGTTCGTGCGCGACGATGAAGTGCGTGCCGCCTGGGCCTGGATCGACAGCGTCAGCGATGCCTGGAAGGAAGCGCAGCTGCCGCTGCAGCCCTACCCGGCCGGCGAATGGGGCCCGGAACAGGCGTTCGGCTTCCTGCCGGCCGATGTGGATGCCGAGGCCAACCGCAAGGATCGCGCATGACGGTGTCGATCCAACCGGCGCTGGTGGCCGATATCGGGGGCACCAACGCCCGCTTCGCGCTGGCCGACACCAGCCTGGCCGCGCCGCTGCTCAAGGACAGCATCCGCGAATTCGTGGTCGCTGATTTCCCGTCGCTGGGCGATGCCGCACGGCATTACCTGGAGCAGATCGGCGCCGAAGCACGCCGCGGCGTGTTCGCCGTGGCCGGCCGCGTGGATGGTGACGAGGCGCGCATCACCAACCATCCGTGGGTGATCTCGCGCATGCGCACCGCGCACATGCTCGGCTTCGATGGCCTGCACCTGATCAACGACTTCGCCGCGCAGGCGATGGCGATCTCGCTGCTGCAGCCGCAGGACGTGGTCCAGGTCGGCGGCGCGGCGTGGGTACCGGGCCAGCCCGGCCAGCCGCGCAACTACGCGGTGATCGGGCCGGGCACCGGGCTGGGCGTGGGCGGGCTGATCCTGCGCCACGGCCGCTGCTACCCGCTGGAAACCGAAGGTGGCCACGTCAGCTTCCCGCCCGGCACGCCGGAGGAGATCCGCATCCTGGAGATCCTGTCCGAGCAGTTCGGCCGGGTCTCGAATGAACGCCTGATCTGCGGGCCGGGCCTGGTCAACATCCATCGCGCGGTGTGCGAGATGGCCGATGTCGACCCGGGCCAGCTGCAGCCGGTGGACGTCACCGCGCGCGCCCTGCATGGCGACCCGCAGGCGATGCGCACGGTGGATCTGTTCTGCGCGGTGTTCGGCGCCATTGCCGGCGACCTGGTGCTGATCCAGGGTGCCTGGGACGGCGTGTTCCTGACCGGCGGACTGGTGCCGAAGATGCTCGATTCCCTTCAGCATTCCGGCTTCCGCCAGCGCTTCGAGCACAAGGGCCGGTTCTCGTCGATCATGGCCCGGGTGCCGTCGCTGGCGGTGATGCACCCGCACGCGGGCCTGCTGGGCGCGGCCGCCTACGCAGCCGACCTCGAACGCGACCTGCCAGGAGGCGCCGCATGAACGCACTTGAAGATTCCAACCGCTTCACCCTGATCCGGCACACCGACGCCGATGCGTGGATCGAGACGATCGCAGCCGAAATGGCGCAGATCCTCAACCATGACATCGACGCTGCCGGCCGGGCCCGGATGCTGCTCTCCGGCGGCACCACGCCGGCACCGGTGTACCAGGCGCTGGCCGAACTGGACGTGCAGTGGGACCGGGTCGAAGTCAGCCTGGTCGACGAGCGCTGGCTGTCGCCGCAGGACCGCGACAGCAATGCCTGGCTGGTTCGCCAGAGCCTGCTCAACCGCGCCGAGGGCGCACACTTCGATCCGCTGGTGCGGGTGGGCAAGCCGTTGCCGGAATGTGTCTACACCGCCAACCTGCAGGCGCAGCACACCGAGGCACCGTCGCTGGCGGTGTTCGGCATGGGCAATGACGGGCATACGGCATCGCTGTTCCCCGGCTCGAAGGACCTGGCCCGCGCGCTGGAAAGCACCCTGCCCTACGCCGCGCTGGATGCCACGGGTTGCCCGGGATCGAACCAGTGGCCGCTGCGCATCACGCTGACGCCGCACGGTATGCGCCAGTGCCGCCAGCGGCTGCTGCTGCTGCGTGGCAAGCAGAAGCTGGAAGTGCTCAAGCAGGCGCTGGAAAGCAACAACGCAGCGCTGTATCCCATTCTCAACGCGATCGATCTCGATGGCCGCCCGACGCTGCGCATCCACTGGTGCGACTGATTCGATGCCGCTGTCATTCCGTTCGCCCTCTCATAGCCGGTAGCCAATGAGCCTGCACCCCAAACTCCATGCCATCACCGAGCGCATCGTCCAGCGCAGTGCCGCGTCGCGCGCTGCGTACCTGGCGGGCATCGACGCCGCGCTGCGCGACGGTCCGTTCCGTTCGCGCCTGAGCTGCGGCAACCTGGCCCACGGCTTTGCGGCCTGTGGCCCGACCGACAAGAGCCGCCTGCGCGGCGGGGTCACGCCGAACCTGGGCATCATCACTGCCTACAACGACATGCTGTCGGCGCACCAGCCGTTCGAGCATTACCCTGAAATCCTGCGCGAGACCGCGCGTTCGGTAGGCGCGACGGCGCAGGTCGCCGGCGGCGTGCCGGCGATGTGCGACGGGGTCACGCAGGGCCGTGGCGGCATGGAGCTGTCGCTGTTCTCGCGCGATGTGATCGCGCAGTCCACGGCGATCGGGTTGAGCCATGACATGTTCGACAGCACCGTCTACCTGGGCGTGTGCGACAAGATCGTGCCGGGGCTGTTGATCGGTGCGCTGGCGTTCGGCCACCTGCCGGCGATCTTCCTGCCGGCCGGGCCGATGACGCCGGGCATTCCGAACAAGCAGAAGGCCGAGGTGCGCGAGCGCTACGCGGCGGGCCTGGCCACGCGCGAGGAGCTGCTGGAAGCCGAAGCGGCGTCGTACCACGGGGTGGGCACGTGCACGTTCTACGGCACGGCCAATTCGAACCAGACGCTGCTGGAAGCGATGGGCGTGCAGCTGCCGGGCGCGTCGTTCGTGAATCCGGAAACGCCGCTGCGCGATGCGCTGACGCGGCATGCGGCGGTGCGTGCGCTGGAAATCTGTGCGCTGGGCGATGATTTCCGGCCGTTGGGCCGGTTGATCGATGAGCGCGCAATCGTCAATGCGGTGGTCACGCTGATGGCCACGGGCGGTTCGACCAACCACACGATCCACTGGATCGCGGTGGCGCGGGCGGCGGGCATCGTGCTGACGTGGGACGACATGGACCAGCTGTCGCAGCTGGTGCCGCTGCTGGCGCGGGTGTACCCGAACGGCGAGGCGGACGTGAACCGCTTCGCGGCGGCAGGCGGCACGGCGTTCGTGTTCCGCGAGCTGATGGACGCGGGGCTGATGCACGCGGACCTGGTGACGGTGGCCGAAGGCGGCATGCGCCAGTACACGCAGGATCCGGCGCTGCGCGACGGTGCGCTGACGTGGATCGAGGGCATTGCCGAGAGCGCGGACCGTGAGGTGGTGCGCGGGGTGGCCGAGCCGTTCGAGGCACAGGGCGGGCTGCGGCTGCTGCGCGGCAACCTGGGCCGTTCGCTGATCAAGCTGTCGGCGGTGAAGCCGCAGTACCGGACGATCGAGGCACCGGCGGTGGTGGTGGACGCGCCGCAGGTGCTGAACAAGCTGCATGCGGCGGGAATGTTGCCGCAGGATTTCGTGGCGGTGGTGCGTTACCAGGGCCCGCGTGCGAACGGGATGCCGGAGCTGCATTCGCTGGCGCCATTGCTGGGGCTGCTGCAGAACCAGGGCCGGCGTGTTGCGCTGGTGACGGATGGTCGCTTGTCGGGCGCGTCGGGCAAGTTCCCGGCGGCAATCCACATGACACCGGAAGCCTCGCGCGGTGGTCCGCTGGGGCGGGTGCGCGAGGGCGACATCATCCGGCTGGATGGTGAGGCGGGCACGCTGGAGGTGCTGGTGGACGCGGCCGAATGGGCAGCGCGCGAGCAGGCACCGAACACGGCACCGGCGGCGAACGATCTGGGCCGCAACCTGTTCGCGATGAACCGCCGCCTGGTGGGTCCGGCTGACCAGGGCGCGATTTCGATTTCGTGCGGGCCGGCTGCTGACGACGGCGACATGTGGAATTACGACGCGGAGTATGAGCTGGGGCACGATGCTGCTGCTGCGCTCGCACCGCATGAGTCCAAGGACGCCTGACGGGTTATCGCGTAAGGCGGCGGTTGGGTCTGCGTGGGTGAGGCAGCGGCGGGGGTCCCCTACGGGACACGCCGTGAACCCATCCATGGGGGCTCGTAGAAAACATCCATGTTTTCTACGGTCCCTACGGGGACCCCCGCCGCTGCCTCACGACACATTGCGGCGCCTTCTTATCCCAGGAATCAAACGGCGCACCGCTCCCTCGGTAGCGCCGACCGTTGGTCGGCCCACGGGGTCTACGACAACACACCGGCAATCGGCAGGCGTTGAATCCTGCCATCCAATGCTTCGAACAACCGAAAGGCTTCCCTATGAACATCGCAGATCATCAGAAACGCGCTGAATCCCTGTTGCTTGCCGCCGGCATCCTGCCGGTCGTTACCGTGCATACCCTCGACCAGGCACGTGCGGTCAGCGCGGCGTTGCTGGAAGGTGGGCTGCCGGCGATCGAGCTGACGCTGCGTACGCCGATCGCGATGGAAGCGCTGGGCATGCTCAAGCGCGAGCTGCCGGATGTGGTGGTGGGTGCGGGCACGGTGCTCACGGTTGAGCAGATGCAGCAGGCCATCGACGCGGGCGCGGATTTCCTGGTGACGCCGGGCACGCCGGGCTTCATGGCCGATGCGCTGGCGGAGGCGCCCTTGCCGGTGGTGCCGGGTGCGGCGTCGCCGACGGAGCTGCTGGCGCTGTATGCGCGCGGGTTCCGGGTGTGCAAGCTGTTCCCGGCCTCGGCGGTCGGCGGATTGGCGATGATCAAGGGCCTGGCCGGTCCGATCCCGGACCTGAAGCTGTGCCCGACCGGCGGCATCACGGAAACCACGGCGGCCGAGTACCTGGAGCAGAAGAACGTGGTCTGCATCGGCGGTTCGTGGATGGTGCCGGGCCCCTGGATCGAGAACGGCGAGTGGGACAAGGTGCGCGACAGCGCGGCGCAGGCGGCGAAGATCGTCGCCCGGGTCCGCTCGCGCTGAACAAAAAAAGCCCGGGAATTCCCGGGCTTTTTTTTTTTGGAGCGCGAGGCGGGCTTACATCGGCCGTGACGGGTCCACCAGGCCGTACTGGCTGGCCATGCGCGCCAGCGCGATGTTGTCGTGGATGCCCATCTTCTCGAACAGGCGCGCCTTGTGGGTGTTGACGGTCTTGGCGCTCAGGCTCAGGCGCTTGGCGATGTCTTCCTGGCGCAGGCCCTGGGTCAGCAGCAACGCCACTTCCAGCTCGCGCGGGGACAGGCTGTCGAACGGCGACTGGCTGCCTTCGACGTTGGACAGGGCCAGGTTCTGGGCGATGCTGCTGCCGAGGTAACGCCGGCCGAGCGCGGCGTCGCGCACGGCGCGCAGCAGTTCCTGGGCATCGCAGGCCTTGCCGATGTAGCCGGAGGCACCGGCTTCGAGCAGGCGTTTGGGCATCGGGCCGTCTTCCAGCACGGACACGATCACCACGCGGGTGCCGTGGTCGCCACGCACCACGCGTTCGGTGACTTCCATTCCGCTTACCCCGGGCAGGTGCAGGTCGCACAGCACCACGTCAGGGCGCAGCTAGCGGATCGCGGGCAGCGCATCTTCGCCGGATTCGGCTTCCCCCACCACTTCGATGTCCGTCTCGTTGGACAGGATCATCTTCATGCCGGTTCGCACCAGCGCGTGGTCGTCCACCAGATACACTCGAATCGTCATCCCACCCACCTTCGTCCAAACGCTGCAAACCGGGGCCAGCCTAGCGACGGGGTCGGACGATAACAAGGAAGTATTTTCCCCATCAGCGCATTCTGATGCCCGCGTCACATCCGTGCCGGGCTACCCCTGCCCCATGCCTATCACCCCAGGCCATATCGGTTTATTGGACCTATGACGGTCCGCGGAAACCCCTGCCGCATCCGGCCCGCTCCCAGCAGGCCGGTCAGTGCCGGCGGCGCCAGGGATGGCGGCGGCGGAACATCACCAGGAAACACCCTACCACCCAAACCAGTGCGGCACACCATCCGGCCAGGATGTCGGAAGGGTAATGCACGCCCAGGTAGATGCGTGACAGGCTGACCGAGCCGGCGAACAGCACGCCGAAGACCAGCGCCGGCCAGCGCCAGCGGGTATTCCAGGCCAGCAGCACCAGCACGGCGGCCAGGGTCATCGAGCCCATGGCGTGGCCGCTGGGGAAGCTGTAGGTACTTTCCGGAGCGATCGACTCCCACAGGGTCGGCCGGTCGCGCTGGAAGAACTGCTTGCTGCCGATGTTGAGCAGGGCCGAGCCGGCGAAGCTGAGCGCGGCAAAGCTGGCTTCACGCCAGCGCCGGCGCAGCAGCAGCACGGCCACGATCAGGATGTCGGCCGGGATCACGCCCCACTGGTAGCCGATCCGGGAAATGAACACGAACGCGGCGTCCAGGCTGGGCCGGGCCACGTCATGCATTTTCCACAACAGCGGGGCGTCGAAGTAGAACGCCTCCAGTTCGTGCACTTCGTCGGCCAGGGCCACGAACCCGGCCAGCGGCAGCAACACGCCGGCAAACAGCAGCACGAAGCGCCAGGCATTGCGCGCCATCCAGTGGCGGACGCCGGCGGCCGGCTCCGGCGCGGCCAGCACCGCGGGCTTATCCGACGCTTCGGACATACTTGCGTTCGACGTACTCGTCGATCAGCGCCACGAATTCCTGGGCGATGTTGTCACCGCGCAGGGTGACCGTCTTTTCGCCGTCGACGAACACGGGTGCGGCCGGGGTTTCACCGGTGCCGGGCAGCGAGATGCCGATGTTGGCGTGGCGCGATTCGCCCGGCCCGTTGACGATGCAGCCCATCACGGCCAGGGTCATGTTTTCCGCGCCGGGATGGCTCACCTTCCATTCGGGCATCTTGCCGCGCACGTGGTTCTGCACGACCTTGGCCAGCTCCTGGAAGAACTCGGAGGTGGTGCGGCCGCAGCCCGGGCACGCAGTGACCAGCGGGGTGAAGGCGCGCTGGCCGGTGGTCTGCAGCAGTTCCTGGGCGACGATCACTTCCTGCGTGCGCGACTGGCCCGGTTCGGGCGTCAGCGAAATGCGGATGGTGTCGCCGATCCCTTCCTGCAGCAGCACGGCCAGCGCCGCCGAGGAAGCGACGATGCCCTTGCTGCCGATGCCGGCTTCGGTCAGGCCCAGGTGCAGGGCGAAGTCCGAACGCTGGGCAAGGTCGCGGTACACGGCGATCAGTTCCTGCACGCCGCTGACCTTGGCCGACAGCACGATGCGGTCGCGCGGCAGGCCCAGTTCCACGGCGGTGTGCGCCGAATCCAGCGCTGAACGGATCAGCGCTTCGCGCAGCACCCGGCCGGCGTCCCAAGGCTGGGCGCGCTGGCTGTTTTCGTCCATCAGGCGCGCGGCCAGCGACTGGTCCAGCGAGCCCCAGTTGGCGCCGATGCGGACCGGCTTGTCGTAGCGGATCGCGAACTCGATGAGCTGCGCGAACTGGGTGTCCTTCTTTTTGCCGAAGCCGACGTTGCCCGGGTTGATCCGGTACTTGGCCAGCGCTTCGGCGCAGGCCGGTTCCTGGGTCAGCAGCTGGTGGCCGTTGTAATGGAAGTCGCCGATCAGCGGGACCTCGATCCCCATCATCCGCAGCTTTTCCACGATGCGCGGAATGGCGGCGGCCGACTCGGGATTGTTCACGGTCAGGCGCACCATTTCCGACCCGGCCCGCCACAGCTCGGCCACCTGCTTGACGCTGGAGGCCACGTCGGCGGTGTCGGTGTTGGTCATCGACTGGACCACCACGGGCTGCCCCCCACCCACGACCACGCCGCCGATGCGGACAGGCTGGGTCTGGCGGCGGGCCCACACGGTGGTGTCGGAAGGTTGGGTCGGTTGGCTGACGGCGTCGTGCATTCCCCATTTTACCGCACCCGCGCGCGCCCGATGCGGCCGATTGTCGCAGGCAGTTAACTGCGCAAGCGCATACGATGGCAGCCGATGACCGGTACCGACGCCCCCTTCCTACGCACCCTGTGCAGCCTGCGCTGGCTGGCCGTGGCCGGCCAGGCCGCGACCATCCTGGTGGCCAGCTGGGTCCTGGGGCTGGAACTGCCGCAGCTGCCGCTGTGGTCCGGGGTGCTGGTGCTGATCCTGTTCAACCTGTACGCGCAGCTGCGCGTGCTGGATGCCGATACCGCGCCGCTGACCGCGTTCTGCCACATCCTGGTGGACGTGGCGGTGCTGACCTGGATGGTGGGCTGGAGCGGCGGGGTCGGCAATCCGTTCGGCTCGCTGTTCCTGATCCTGATCGCGCTGGCCGCGCTGGCCCTGCCGGTGCGCTGGACGCTGGCCGTGGCCGCCGCCTGCCTGATCGGCTATGCGGTCAGCGGCATTTTCGGCAAGCCGCTGCCGCATGGTTACTTCACTGCCATGGACCTGCACCAATGGGGCGTGGTGGCCAACTTCCTGCTGTCGGCGGCGGTGGTGCTGGCCTTCGCCACCCGGCTGGCGATGGCACTGCGCCGGCGCGAACACGAACTGGCCCTGCTGCGCGAACGCTTCGCGCGCAACGAAGGCATCGTGGCGCTGGCCACCCATGCCGCCTCGGTAGCGCATGAACTCAACACCCCGCTGGCGACCATGACCCTGCTGGCCGACGACATCGCCGACCAGACCGACAACCCGGAAGTACGTGACGATGTCGACACGCTGCGCGAGCTGCTGGTGCAGTGCCGCGAACGGGTGCTGGCGCTGGCGCGCCCGGCCGCCGGCCAAGCCCGCGGCAACGCGCCGGTGACCCTGCCGCAGGTGCTGGAGCAGTGGCAGCTGGTGCGCCCGACCATCACCCTCCGGCGCAACGAGGATGCCCCGCTGCAGCAGCCGCTGGACCCGGGCATCGGCCATCTGCTGATGGTACTGCTCAACAACGCCGCCGACGCCGGCGAGCAGGCCGAACGGCCGCAGGTGGACCTGACCCTGCGTATCGAAGGCAGTGACCTGATCGGCGAAGTGCGCGATTACGGGCGCGGCTTCGACGCACGCGATGCGGTGCTGCCCGGCACCCTGTTCAACAGCGGCAAGACCCAGGGCATGGGCGTGGGCCTGGCCCTGTCCCATGCCACCATCGAGCGCCTGGACGGCGAGTTGTGGATGCGGCCGGCGCAGGGCGCCGGCACCCGCGTCGGCTTCCGCCTGCCCCTGGCTGCACCGGAGATTTCGCCATGAATACCCCCACCCTGCCCGCCTCCAGCCACGGCCTGCTGGTCGATGATGACGAACTGTACCTGCGCACGCTGCAGCGCAGCCTGGCCCGCAAGGGCCTGGAAACGGTGACCGCCAGCGACATCGCCTCTGCGTTGGTGCTGGCGCGGCAGCAGCCGCCGGCCTACGCCCTGATCGACCTGAAGCTGGGTTCGGAATCCGGCCTGGCGCTGATCCAGCCGCTGCGGGCACTGCGCGAGGACATGCGCATCCTGCTGGTGACCGGCTACGCCAGCATTGCCACCGCGGTGGAGGCGATCAAGCTGGGTGCCGATGACTACCTGCCCAAGCCGGCCACCGTGCCGATGATCCTGCGTGCGCTGGGCGAGGAAGACGATGGCCCGGCCGACGATGGCGAGATGGAGCCACCGGACGCGATGACCCCGATCAGCCGCCTGCAGTGGGAACACATCCAGCAGGCGATGCATGAAACGGGCGGCAATGTATCGGCGGCGGCGCGCCTGCTCGGCATGCACCGGCGCTCGCTGCAGCGCAAATTGGCCAAGCGGCCCAGCCCGGAGCGCGATCCGTCGCGCGAAGGGCGGTAGCCCCGGCCGTTGGCCGGACCACGGACTACCTGGGCCGGCCAACGGCCGGCGCAACCAAGGTGATCAACCGCGCAGTTTTTCCAACAGCTCCAGCGTCACCGGATCGGTGATGCCATGCGCTTCACCCTGCAGCGCCGGCAACAGCTGGCTGGCCAACTGCTTGCCAAGCTCCACGCCGAACTGGTCGAAGGCGTTGATGTTCCAGATCAGCGACTGCACGTACACGGCATGTTCGTACATCGCGATCAGCGCGCCCAGCGACTGCGGGGTCAACGCGTCCAGCAGGATCAGCGTGCTCGGGCGGCCGCCCGGGTACTCGCGGTGCGGATCGTCGCTGCCCTGGCCGTTGGCCAGTGCTTCGGTCTGCGCCAGCAGGTTGGCCATCAGCGCCTGGTGGTTGATTTCATAGGGGTCGTCGTTGTGCACGCAGCCGATGAAATCGGCCGGGATCACGCTGGTGCCCTGGTGCAGCGCCTGGAAGAAGCTGTGCTGCACGTCGGTGCCCGCCCCGCCCCACCACACCGACACGGTGTCGCTGCCGACCGGGCTGCCGTCGAGCTGCACGCGCTTGCCCAGGCTTTCCATCACCAGCTGCTGCAGGTAGGCCGGCAGCAGCGCCAGGCGCTGGTCGTAGGTCATCACCGCATGCGTGGCATGGCCGAGCAGGTTGCGGTTCCAGATGTCGGTCAGGGCATGCAGGACCGGCAGGTTCTGCGCCAGCGGCGCGTTGAGCGCATGGGCATCCATTTCGGCCGCACCGGCCAGCAGCTGTTCGAAACGCTCGAAGCCGATCGCCAGCGCGATCGGGAAGCCGACCGCCGACCACAGCGAATAGCGCCCGCCAACCCAATCCCACATCGGCAGCACGCGGCCGGCGGCGATCGAGAACGCCTTGGCGGCACGCTCGGGGTTGGCGCTGACGGCGTACAGGCGCTCGCTGCCGCCCAGCCAGTCATGCAGGATCTGCCCGTTGAGCAGGGTTTCCTGGGTGCCGAAGGTCTTGGAAATCAGGATGCCGGCGGTGGTGGCCGGGTCCAGCGTGGCCAGCGTGCGCTGCATGGCGGCGCCGTCCACGTTGGAAACGAAATGCACGCGGAAGCGCGCGCCGGTGACCGGACGCAGCGCGTCGGCGACCAGGCGCGGACCGAGGTCCGAACCGCCGATGCCGACGCTGACGATGTCGGTGACAGGGGTCTTTTCCAGCGCGGCGATCAGTTCGCCCATCTGCGCACGCACCTTGGCGGCGGTGGCGAAGGCGTCAGCGGCAACCGGCGCACCACTCACATCGCCACGCAGGGCGGTGTGCAGCGCGGCACGGCCTTCGGTGACGTTGACCGTCTCACCGCGGAACAGGCGCTGGAAGCCGCCGGCGACATCGCGCTCGGCGGCCAGCTGCAGCAGCGCATCCAACGCCGCGCGGTCGTACTTCTGCCGCGCGAAGTTGGCATACAACGGACCGACCCGCAGCCCCAGCGATTGTGCGCGCCCGGGTTCGGCGGCGATCAGTGCGGGGATGCTCGCGCCACGCAGGCGCTGGGCATGGGAGTGAAGCGGGTCGAATCCGTTGGTCTGTGTCATGCGGCCTGGGTCGGGATGCTGTCGTTGGTGTGGGAGATCTGGTTGTTGCCGTCCACATATACCAACTTCGGCCGGAAGCTGTCAGCTTCTTCTTCACTCATGCTGGCGAAGGCGGCAATGATGATGATGTCGCCGACCTGCACGTGGCGCGCGGCGCCGCCGTTGAGCGAGACCACGCCGCTGCCCGCTTCGGCGCGGATGGCATAGGTCGAGAAGCGCGCACCGTTGGTGACGTCCCAGATGTGCACCTGTTCGAACTCGCGGATGCCGGTGGCCAGCAGCAGGTTGTCATCGATGGCGATGGACCCTTCGTAGTTCAGCTCCGAATGGGTCACGGTGGCGCGGTGGATCTTGGTCTTGAGCAGGGAGAGGTGCATGGCACGGGACGACGTAAAGGAAAGGGAAATTCTAGCACCCGGGCACCGGGCGGCAGGGGTTTCCACCCGCCCGCTGCCGGCGGTTCAGGCAGATGAGGGTCGCTGCCGCCAGTGCTGACTTTTTTGCGGCATTCGACGGCTGGCTGATTTGCCGGGCTTCGCCCGGCAGCTGACGATTTATGGCGAACAGCTGGTTGCCAGCAGTTTCCCTGGCTTGGCGGGACGGTGCGGGTTTGCGGGGGACGCCGTGAACCCATCCTTGGGGGCTTGGTCGCGGCATCCATGCCGCTCACACCCCCGCAAACCCGCCCCGACCCGCCTTTTGACAGTGTGTCGTTGCCGCGGGAAAGGCGGAGGACGGCCGTTGGCCGTCAACGGGCCTCGATTTGGGTCATGCGTAACCGAGCGTTGATCCGTTCACGGCGGTTGTTTGGGAACCAACCCTACCGGGGTCGCGGCGCCCGACTGTTGCCGACCAACGGTCTGCATTCCGCGTTTCCCGTGGCCTAAAGCCAACTGTCGGAGGGTCGGCCGGGGCGGGTTTGCGGGACCGTAGAAAACATGGATGTTTTCTACGAGCCCCCATGGACGGGTTCACGGCGTGTCCCGCAAACCCGCACCGGTCGGCCCAGCTCAGGCCAAGGCTCAGCTATCGGCTGTTTGCCAGATTGCGTGAAGCAGTCGGCCTCAGGGCCGACTGCCAGGGATCCAGCGCAGTCCCTTGCGGGCGCTCACCCAATCGCTATCAGAACTCGAGGTTGTCGATCAGGCGGGTGTTGCCGATGCGCGCGGCGATCAGGGCGACGCGGTTGCCGTCTTCGCTGTCGGCCGGCTCGGACAGGTCCGGCTTGCGGACCACGGCGTAGTCGACCTGGAAGCCGGCGGCCTGCAGGGCCGCGGCGGCTTCGGCTTCGATCAGGCTGCGGGTCTTGCCGGTGATGAAGCCTTCGCGCATGCCCAGCAGCACCTGGTGGATGGTGGTCGAGACCGGGCGCTGTTCGGCGTTGAGGTACTGGTTGCGCGAGCTCATGGCCAGGCCGTCGGTTTCGCGCACGATGTCGCCGCCCACGATCTGGATCGGGAAGGCCAGGTCTTCCACCATCTGGCGGATCACCGCCAGCTGCTGGTAATCCTTCTTGCCGAAGGCAGCCACGTCCGGCTGGACCTGGTTGAACAGGCGCGAGACCACGGTGCACACGCCGTCGAAGTGGCCCGGGCGGTGGGCGCCTTCGAGCAGGCTGGAAATGCCCGGCACGTTCACGCTGGCCGCCAGCTCCACGCCGAACGGGTACATCGATTCGACCGTGGGCAGCCACAGCACGTCACAGCCGGCCTGCTCCAGTCCGGTGGTGTCGGCTTCCGGGGTGCGCGGGTAGCGGGTGAAGTCTTCGTTCGGGCCGAACTGGGTCGGGTTGACGAACACGCTGGAGACCACGCGATCAGCGTATTGCTTTGCCAGGGTGACCAGTGAGTAATGGCCGGCGTGCAGGTTGCCCATGGTGGGGACCAGCGCGACGCGCAGGCCCTCGCGCTTCCAGCCGTTGACGACGGCGCGCAGGCGGGACAGTTCGGTGACGGTGTCGATCATGAGGCGTAGGCGTGTTCTGCGTCGGGGAAGGAGCCGTCGCGCACGGCGTCGGCATAGGCACGGACCGCGCCGGCGACCGACCCGCCTTCGGCAAGGAAATCCTTGACGAACTTGGGACGGCGGTGGCCGCTGTCCAGGCCGAGGAAATCGTGCAGCACCAGCACCTGGCCGTCGCACTGCGGGCCGGCGCCGATGCCGATGGTGGGCACCGACACCGCGGCGGTGACCTCTGCAGCCACCGGCGACGGCAGGCATTCGAGCACCATCATGCTGGCGCCGGCCTCGACAACGGCCTTGGCGTCTTCAACCAGCTGGCGGGCCGCATCGCCGCGGCCCTGCACGCGGTACCCGCCCAGGCGCAGCACCGACTGCGGGGTCAGGCCGAGATGCGAGCAGACCGGAATCTCGCGATCCACCAGGTAACGAATGACGTCCAGCTTGAAGCCGGCGCCTTCGATCTTGACCATCTCCGCGCCGGCCTGGAGCAGGCGCAGCGAGGC
Source organism: Stenotrophomonas sp. CCNWLW57 (assembly GCF_037203925.1). NCBI lineage: Bacteria > Pseudomonadati > Pseudomonadota > Gammaproteobacteria > Lysobacterales > Lysobacteraceae > Stenotrophomonas > Stenotrophomonas sp. CCNWLW57. The sequence continues at coordinate 4,900 of NZ_JBBCBJ010000005.1, read as the reverse complement.
CTCGAAGGCGCGCTCAGGGGTGGCGTCGGCGCCGAACGGCAGATCGGCGATCAGCAGCGCGCGGGTCAGCACCCGGGCCACGCAGGCGGTGTGGTAGACCATGTCGTCGGTGGTCACCGGCAGGGTCGAATCGTGCCCCTGCACCACCATGCCCAGCGAATCGCCGATCAGGATCAGGTCGACGCCATTGGCGTCGAACGCACGCGCGAAGCCGGCGTCGTAGGCGGTCAGCATGACCAGCTTCTGGCCGTTGCGCTTGGCCTCGGCCAGTGCGGGGACGGTCCAGGGCTTGCTGTCTGCGTGGGTACTCATGAGCTGATAACCGGTGGCGATAAGCCCCGCATTATCCTCCTATTGGCGCGATCCCGCAGGCCTCGATACGCATCGCAGCGTCCCGCACGCGGCCCTGCCCCGGAATCATCGCCTCCGGGGCGATCTCGGCCAGCGGCAGCAACGCGAACGCGCGCACGTGCAGGTAGGGGTGCGGCACCTTCAGCTGCGGCAGGTCGATCACCGCCTCGCCGTACAGCAGCAGGTCCAGGTCGAGCGTGCGCGGGCCCCAGTGCACGGCCGCATCGCGGACCCGGCCGAAGTCGCGCTCGATGCCCAGCAGGGCCTCGAGCAGCGCGGTCGGTTCCAGCCCCGTCTCGAGCAGCGCAGCGGCATTGACGAACGCCGGCTGGTCTTCATTGCCCCAGGCCGGCGTGCTGTACAGCTGCGAGCGCGCCTGCAGCGTGGTCAGCGGCAGCGCGGCCATGGCCGCGAACGCCGCGCGCAGGGTCTGCGCGGCGTCGCCGAGGTTGGCGCCCAGTCCAATACAGGCCAGGGTCACGGCTTACTCGCCTGCAGCGCCACCGGGACGACGACGACGGCGGCGGCGCTTGCGCGGTGCCCCGTTTTCGTCCAGCTCACCTTCGGCCTGCGCGGCGTCCAGCGTGGAATCCAGCTCGGGCCCGGACTGCAGCTGGGCTTCGCGCCAGAACTCCACATCGGCCTGGTGCTCGCTGGAGGCCACCTGGCGCAGCGCCAGGAAATCGAACGCGGCACGGAAGCGCGGGTGGGTCAGGGTGCGCACCACGCGCTTGCGCTGGCGCGAGCTGAAACGGCCCTGCAGCAACCAGATTTCCTGCATCGGCAGCGAGAACCGGCGCGGCAGGGCGATGGTGGTCAACTGGTGCAGGGTGACCCGGTCGGCGGCACGGCGCTGCGCTTCTTCCAGCTGCACGCCCTGCTTCTGCAGGGTCGCCAGCGCGCGGCAGAACGCCGGCCACAGCAGCAGCGCGAACAGGAACGAGGGCGAGACCGGCTCGTCGTTGGCCACGCGCTGGTCGGTGTTGTGCAGGCCTTCGATGACCATGCGGCGCAGCGCGCCACTGCGGTTGCTGCGCAGCGCGGCGGCACTTTCCGGGAACAGCACGTCGAGCAGGCCGTAACGCTCCAGCCCCTCGAAGCTGGCCACGCCGTGGCCGGACAGGAACAGCTTGAGCACTTCTTCGAACAGGCGGGCCGGCGCGGCTTCGCCCAGCAGGCTGGCCAGGCGCGGCAGCGGTTCGGCGCTGGCGTCGTCGATCTGGAAGCCCAGCTTGGCGGCCAGGCGCACCGCGCGCAGCATGCGCACGGGATCTTCCTGGTAGCGCTTTTCGGGATCGCCGATGAGTTTCATCAGGCGCGCCTGCACGTCTTCGAAGCCGCCGGTGTAATCGCGCACCGAGAAATCCTCGATGGCGTAGTACAGGGCATTGCAGGTGAAGTCGCGGCGCACCGCATCGTCTTCGATGCTGCCGTACACGTTGTCGCGCACCAGCATGCCGTTTTCCATCTCGCGGTCGCCGCTGCCATCGTCGATGTTGGCGCGGAAGGTGGCCACTTCGATGATTTCACGGCCGAACACCACGTGCGCCAGGCGGAAGCGGCGCCCGATCAGGCGGCAGTTGCGGAACAGCGACTTGACCTGCTCCGGCGTGGCATCGGTGGCCACGTCGAAATCCTTGGGGTTGCCGCCGACCAGCAGGTCGCGCACGGCGCCACCCACCAGGTAGGCGCCAAAGCCCGAGTCGCGCAGCCGGTACAGGACGCGCAACGCGTTGGGGCTGATGTCCTTGCGGGAGATGTTGTGCTGGTCGCGGGGGATCACGCGCAGACTGAACGGTGATGTAGCGGAGGAATTGATGTTGGCGCTTCCGGTTGAAGTTTCGGGATTGCCCAATGGCATCGAGGTCCATATACTAGCGCGCTGCGCAGTTCGCGACAAAGCATGCTCCCTTCGTCTAGAGGTTAGGACGTGGCCCTCTCAAGGCTAAAACAGGGGTTCGAGTCCCCTAGGGAGCACCATTTGCCGCGCCAGCCGACGAAAAACCCCGCCTTGGCGGGGTTTTTGCGTTGTGGGGCCGGGCCTCAACCCTCCATCTGCTCCAGCTCCTTGCCCTTGGTCTCGCGCACGTAGCGCAGCACGAAGAAGATCGAAGCCACCGCCGCCACCGTATAGATGCCGTAGGCGCCGGCCAGGCCGATGCCGGCCAGCAGGATCGGGAAGGTCACGGTGATGGCGAAGTTCGAGGTCCACTGGGCCGCGCCGGCCACCGCCAGGCCCGAACCGCGGATCTGGTTGGGGAACATCTCGCCCAGCATCACCCACATGACCGGGCCCCAGGACATGTTGAAGAACACCACGTAGACGTTGGCCGCCACCAGCGCCAGCCGTCCCATGCCGTCGGACAGCTGCAGGTGGCCATCGGCCAGGGTGCCGCTGGCAAAAGCCACCACCATCAGCGCCAGCGCCACCGACATGCCGACCGAGCCGACCCACAGCAGCGGCTTGCGGCCGACCCGGTCGATCAGCACCACGGTCAGCAGGCAGGCGCCGATGCTGAGCGCGCCGGACAGCACATTGATCAGCAGTGCGTCGTTTTCGGAGAAGCCGACCGCCTGCCACAGCACCGCGCCGTAGTAGAACACCACGTTGATGCCGACCAGCTGCTGGAACACGGCCAGGCCGATGCCGACCCAGACGATGGTCCGCAGCTTGCCGGTGCCCTTGTCGACCAGGTCCGACAGCCGCGGGCGATGCTGGTCCTGGGCCAGCGAGCCTTCGATCTCGGCAATCTTGGCCTGGGCCTCGGCCGCGCCGTACAGGCGGGTCATCACGGCCAGCGCATCGGCGCGACGCCCCTTCACCACCAGGTAGCGCGGGCTTTCCGGGATCCCCAGCAGCAGCACCAGGAACAGGGCCGACGGAATGGCCTGCATCCAGAACATCCAGCGCCAGGCTTCCTGGCCCAGCCACAGCGGCTCGGTGGAGGCGCCGGCAGCGCGGGCCAGCAGGAAGTTGCTCAGGAAGGCGCAGAACAGGCCGCTGATGATGGCGATCTGCTGCACGGTGGCCAACCGCCCGCGGTACCGGGCCGAGGCGACCTCAGCGATGTACGCCGGCGACATCACGCTGGCGGCGCCCACCGCGAAGCCGCCGATCACGCGCGCGATCACGAACGCAAGCGAGCTGTGCGCCGAACCGGCGCCCAGTGCCGACAGCAGGAACATGACGGCGGCGATGATCAGCACCCCGCGCCGGCCGAGGCGGTCGCCCAGACGGCCGGCGAAGAAGGCGCCAATCGCGCAGCCCAGCAGCATGGAGGCGACCTCGAAGCCGATCCCGGCCTCGCTGGACTGGAAGGTCTGCTTGAGGCCATCGACGGTGCCGTTGATGACGCCGCTGTCGAAGCCGAACAGGAAGCCGCCGATGGTGGCGACGCAGCTGATCAGCACGATGAAGGAGGTGTTCTCGCCGCGGGCGGCGTTGGCTGCAAGTGTGGTGGACATGAAGGGTCCTGGCAGGAGTGGGACAGCAACGGGTCAGCGCAGCGGGGTCTCGTCCGGCAGGTTCTCACACGCCCCTGCCCGCCCACAAAGGGCTGCCGGGGCCTGATCTGCCTGCCTCTGGGCCGCCCGGGTGTCTACCGGTAGGCATCGGCATCTAACCGCACCGACCGGCTTCGGCGCATCGTGCACTGCGACAAAGCCGCAACTGTTCTAGAATTGTCCGGCTTACTGTCGGATCCAGATCCAGCCATGCCCTTTGTCGTCACTGAAAACTGCATCAAGTGCAAACACACCGATTGCGTGGAAGTGTGCCCCGTGGATTGCTTCCACGAAGGCCCGAACTTCCTGGTGATCGACCCGGATGAGTGCATCGACTGCACCCTGTGCGAGCCCGAATGCCCGGTCAACGCGATCTTCCCCGAAGACGACGTGCCCGCCGGCCAGGAAAAGTTCGTGGAACTCAACGCCGAGCTGGCCAAGGCCTGGCCGGTACTGACCGTGCGCAAGGACCCGCCCGCCGACGCCGGCGAGTGGGACGGCAAGCCGGACAAGCTCCAGTATCTGGAGCGGTGATAGGCAAAAAGGCGCCGTTGGCGCCTTTTTTGTTGGTTGCTTGGGAAGCAACAGCAACAGCAACAGCGAGAGCGGCATTTCATTGTCCCGTGCCGGGGAGGCCGACGGGCAGCCCCGCTCCGGGACACGCCGTAAACCCATCCATGGGGGCTTGGCAAAAACATCCATGTTTTTGACAGTCCCTCCGGGGGCTACCCGCCGGCCGCCCCCGACAGTGGGTCGCGTGCGGAAGCAAAAATCAGCCACGCAGGGCGTGGCTCTACATGGTGCCGCTGGTAGGTTCGGTTCCCGAACGAATGCACGGAACGCACCAACGCCCGGCAACGCATGACAATGATCGGCGCTGCCGTTGATCTCCCGCGGCCACCAACACACTGTGGAGGGTCGGCGGGGGTGGGTTTGCGGGACTGTAGAAAACATGGATGTTTTCTACAAGCCTTATCTGTTCGGAATCTGGCAGCGTAGGCGTCGAGAGCCGGCGTGGGCCGCCGTAAGAGCCTGGATCTCGACG
>NZ_JBBCBJ010000004.1:229478-523924 GCF_037203925.1 Stenotrophomonas sp. CCNWLW57 | reverse complement strand
GCTCTTGCGAAACATCCATGTTTCGCAAAGCCCCCGTACCCCCGCCCCCGCCGACCCTCGACGGTGTGTTGGTGGCCGTGGAAGATCAACGGCAGCGCCGATCATTTTCGTGCGTTACCGGACGCGGTGGCGTTCCGTGCCGTCGTTCGGGAACCGACGCTACCGACCCCAGGCACATTCGGCATGCCCGCCGGGTACGGACACGCCCTTCGTGTCTGCCGTGCCCATCCGCACGCGACCATCTGTCGGGGGAGGCCGGCGGGCAGCCCCTGTAGGGACTGTCAAAAACATGGATGTTTTTGCCAAGCCCCCACGGATGGGTTTACGGCGTGTCCCGTAAGGGGCTGCCCGTCGGCCTCCCCAGCTCGCAAGAACTGAAACGCTGCCTTTAGCTGTTAGCTGTTCGCCATCAACAGCACACAACAAAAAACCCCGCTCTTCAGCGGGGTTTTCCGTTTCAGCGATTCACACCATCAATGCCCGCCGGCCGACGCCGCGCCGGCACCGGCGCCGAACGGCGGCTTGGCCAGCCACAGGAACGCAATGATGGCCAGGAAGATCCAGCCCAGCAGGAAGAAGATGTCGTTGAAGCCCATCTGCGATGCCTGGTGGTTGATGATGTTGTTCAACGCCGCTGCACCATGTTGCAGGTCGCCCTGCCCCATTGCCGCCACCTTCTCCTGCATGCCCGGCGTGTAGCCGGAAATGCTTTCGGTCAGGTGCGCATGGTGTTCCTGGGTGCGGCGCGCCCACAGCCACGTGGTCAGCGATGCCGCGAAGCTGCCGCCCAGCGTACGCAGGAACGTGGCCAGGCCCGAACCTGCCGCGATCTCGCGGCCGTCCAGATCCGACAGCAGGATCTGCAGCACCGGCATGAAGAACAATGCCACGCCGATGCCCATGATCAGCTGCACCCCCGCCACGTGCGCGAAGTCCACCTGCAGGTTGAAGCCCGAACGCAGGAAGCTGGTGAACGACAGGAACACGAACGCGAACGATGCAATCCAGCGCATGTCGAACCGCGATGCGTACTTGCCTACGAACGGCGTCATGATCACCGGCAGGATGCCGATCGGCGCTGTAGCCAGGCCCGCCCAGATCGCCGTGTAGCCCATGTCACGCTGCAGCCACTGCGGGATCAGCAGCGACACGCTGAAGAACGCCGCGTACGCCACCACCATCGCCAGCGTGCCGGCGCGGAAGTTGCGGTGGCGGAACAGCCGCAGGTCCACGATCGGATCCTTGTCGGTCAGTTCCCAGATCAGGAACACCGCCAGCGCCACCACCGAAATGCAGGCCAGCACCACGATCGTCGGCGAACTGAACCAGTCCTCGTCGTTGCCCAGATCCAGCACCAGCTGCAGCGCACCCACGCCGATGACGAGCGTGATCAGGCCCACGTAGTCCATCTTCGGCTTTTCGATCTGCTCCGGACGGCCCTTCAGCTGGTTGCCCACCACCAGCGCCGCGAAGATGCCCAGCGGCACATTGATCAGGAAGATCCATTCCCAGCTGTAGTTGTCGGTGATCCAGCCGCCCAGGATCGGGCCGCAGATCGGCGCCACCACCGTGATCATCGCCAGCAGCGCCAGCGCCTGCCCGCGTTTCTCGCGGGGGTAGATCGAGACCAGCAGCGACTGCGTGATCGGGTACATCGGACCGGCCACGAAACCCTGCAGCGCGCGCGACACCACCAGCATGCCCATGCTCTGCGCCAGGCCGCACAGCAGCGACGCGATCACGAACGACAGCGTGGCCCAGATGAACAGCTTGGTTTCACCGAAGCGGCGGCTCAGCCAGCCGGTCAGCGGCAGCGCGATGGCCGTGCTGACCGCGAACGAGGTGATGACCCAGGTCGCCTGCTGCGAACTGGCGCCGAGGTTGCCGGCGATGGTCGGCAGCGAAACGTTGGCGATGGTGGTGTCGAGCACCTGCATGAACGAGGCCATGGCCAGGCCTGCCGTACACAACGCCACGTTGGCCGGCCGGAACGCGCCGGTCGCACCTGGCGCCGACGGCGCGCCCGGCAGGCCGGGCGCGGCGGGAGCTTGTGCGGACATGGTGGCCTCAGCTCGCCTTTGCCGTGCGCGGCAGGTTGCTCTGGATGATCTCGTGGATCACATCGTCGGCGCTGTGCAGCTGCTTGGCATACACGTCGGTGTCGAACACCTGGCCCTTGGCCGTCGTGGTCGGCAGCACCGTGCCCTTCTGGTCGCGCAGGCTCACTTCCGCCTTCATCGACAGGCCGATGCGCAGCGGATTGTCGGCCAGCTGCTTTGCATCGATGGCGATGCGCACCGGAACGCGCTGCACGATCTTGATCCAGTTGCCGCTGGCGTTCTGCGCCGGCAGCAGCGAGAACGCCGAACCGGTGCCCAGGCCCAGGCTGTCGATGCGGCCCTTGTACTTCACGTCACCACCGTACAGGTCCGAGCGCAGCTCCACTTCCTGGCCCAGGCGCATGTGGCGCAGCTGGGTTTCCTTGAAGTTGGCTTCCACCCACATCTGTTCGGTCGGCACCACCGCCATCAGCGCGGTGCCCGGCTGCACGCGCTGGCCCACCTGCACCGAGCGACGGGCCACGTAGCCGCTGACCGGCGCGACGATGCCGGCGCGGGCGTTGTTGAGGTAGGCCTGGCGCAGCTGCGCGGCAGCCGCTTCCACGTCCGGCTGGGTGGCGATCACGGTGTCGTCGACCAGCGCGTTGCTGCGCTCGAAGGTTTCGCGCGAGCCGGCCACGGCCGCTTCGGCGGCGGCCAGCTCGTTGCGGGCGTGCGCCAGCTCTTCATCGGAGATGGCGCCGGTGGCGGCCAGGCCCTTGCGGCGGGCGAAGTCTTCGCGGACGCGATTTAGGGTGACCTGGCGCGCGCTCAGTTCGGCCTGCGCGCCTTCCACGCTGCGGTACAGGCCACGGGTCTGGCGCACGGTCCGGGCCAGGTTGGCGCGGGCCTGCTGCAGCGCCACTTCGGTGTCGGCCGGGTCCAGCTGCACCAGCAGCTGGCCGCGCTCGACGCGCATGCCGTCATCGGCGTTGATCGCCACCACGGTACCGGTCACCAGCGGGGTGATCTGGACCTGGTTGCCCTGCACGTAGGCGTCGTCGGTTTCTTCGAACCAGCGGCCGAACATGAAGTACCACAGTGCCGCAGCGGCAAGCAGCAGCACCACGATGGCCAACAGGCCACGCAGAAGCTTGCCACGGCGGGAGGGGGCTGCCGGTGCGGCAGCAGGAGCGGAAGTCTGGCTCATGGAAGGTATCTCAGGAATGCGTGGATTCGGGGGCGGTGGCGAGCGTGGCGGTGTCGCCGGAGGGGGTGAAGCCCCCGCCCAGCGCCTGGCTCAGCCGAACCGAAACAAGGATCTGGCGCGACTGCAGCGACGCCAGCTGCTGCTGCGACTGCAGCAGCTGCGCTTCCACGCTGAGCACGTCCAGGTAGCTGCCGATGCCGGCCTTGTAGCGCTGCTGCGCCAGGTCATGCGCGGCGCGGGCGGTGGCGACGGCCTGCGCCTGCGAGGCGGCCTGGTCGGCCAGCGAACGCACCGCGTTGACCTGGTCGGCCACTTCGCGCAGTGCGGTGACCACCGACTGGTTGTAGTCGGCCACGGCCAGGTCGTACTGCGCATCGGTCTTGTCCAGGTTGGCACGCAGGCGGCCACCGTCGAAGATCGGCAGGCTCAGCGCCGGGCCGATGAAGGCGAAGGTCGAGCCGCTCTTGAGCAGCTGGTCCACTTCGCTGGCAACCACGCCGCCGAGCGCGGTGAGGTTGAGGCTGGGATAGAACTTCGCCTTGGCCGCGTCGATCTCGCGGCCGGCCGCTTCGACCCGCCAGCGCGCGGCGACGATGTCCGGGCGGCGGCCCAGCAGTTCGCTCGGCAGCACGCCCGGCAGCTGCAGTGCCAGCGGGTTGAGCGGCTGCGGACGTTCGATCTGCAGGCCACGGTCCGGGCCCTGCCCGACCAGCGCGGCCAGCGCGGTGCGGGCCTCGTCGATCTGCTGCTGCGCGGCCTGCAGCTGCTGCTGCGCGGCCGGAATGCGGGCCTCGGCCTGGCGGGTCTGCAGGTCGCTGTCGATGCCCGCCGCGCGGCGCTGGCGGGTCAGGTCAAGCGTCTTCTGCGAGCGGTCCAGCTCTTCGCTGGCCACATCGTGCAGCTGCCAGGCATAGCCGAGCTGCGCGTAGGCTTCGGCGATGCCGGCCGACAGGTTCAGGCGCGCGGCCTGCGCATCGACGGCCGCGGCATGCCCGCTGTCCACCGCCGCTTCCCAGGCAGCGCGCTTGCCGCCCCACAGGTCTACCCCGTAGCTGACGCTGAGGTAGGCCTGACCGCTGCCGGCATAGCTGCCGCCGAGCTCGTCACCGACCATCGATTCGGGCAGGCGCACGCCGGTGTAGCCGCCGGAAGCGGACACACTGGGCAGGCGGTCGGCGTGTGCGGTGCCGATCTGGGCACGCGCCTGGCGCAGGCGCGCATCGGCCGCCTCCAGGCCCGGATTGCGCTGCAGGCCTTCGGCGATCAGGGCGTCCAGCTGCGGGTCGTTCAGCGCCCGCCACCAGTCGGTGGCCGGGAATGCCGACGGGCTCAGGGTGTGGCCGGCCAGGGTGCGCTGGGTCTGCAGGCTGTCGGCGTCGAGCAGCTGGCCGTGCGGTTGCAGGCCACCGGTGCTGGCACAGGCAGCCAGCGCCAGCGCCAGCACGGACAGCAGCGCCGGCCGCAGCGGGCGCAGCGATGAGGTGCGATCAGGTATGGAAGTCATGGCGTAATCAGAGAGTCGCGGACACGGGTCAACAGGGAAAGCAGCAGCGCGCGCTCGTCGGCGGACAGGTCGCGCATGGCGTCGTCCATCACCGCGTCGCCGCGTTGCTTCAGGCGGGCCCACAGCTGGCGGCCCTCGTCGGTCAGTACGATCTGCAGCGCACGCCGGTCCTGCGCATGCGGTTCGCGGCGTACACAACCCAGCGCTTCCAGCTTGTCCAGCAGGCGGGTGACCGCGCTGGGCACCTGGTCCAAGGCCTGGGCCAGTTCGTTGGCGGTACAGGGCGCGCGGAACGACAGCACCTTCAGCCCCAGGTAGTGGGTGAAGCCGATATCGAGGTTTTCCTCGGCCATGGAAACGTCCAGCTGGCGCATCAGGCCGTCACGCACCTGGCGCAGCAGCAGGCCCAGGCTGGGCGGCGTGGTATCGGGGCAGATCATCATGGGGACGCACTTTACTTCCGGAAAATATATTTCTCAATGGAAATATTTAATCTGGAAGGAAATGCAGTGTTGCCCCATTCAGGACAACGGCCCGGCCCCGATTCCTTCACATCGCTTGGCATCCCACGCCGCATCCGGATAATCGACCGCCTGCGAGGGCGACAGCCGTCGCCGTCCCTTGCCACAGGTAACAATCCCGCATGACCGATCTAGCCCGCCCCGCTTTCCACGGCTTTGAACAGCTGCCCCTGCGTGAATACGCTGAACGGGCGTACCTGGACTACTCGATGTACGTGGTGCTCGACCGTGCGCTGCCGTTCATCGGCGACGGCCTCAAGCCGGTGCAGCGCCGCATCATCTACGCGATGAGCGAGCTGGGGCTGAACGCCGCCGCCAAGCCGAAGAAGTCCGCGCGTACCGTCGGCGACGTCATTGGTAAGTACCACCCGCACGGCGACAGCGCCTGCTACGAAGCGCTGGTGCTGATGGCCCAGCCGTTCTCGTACCGCTACCCGCTGATCGAAGGCCAGGGCAACTTTGGTTCCACCGACGATCCCAAGTCGTTCGCGGCGATGCGCTACACCGAATCCAAGCTGACCCCGATCGCCGAAGTGCTGCTGGGCGAAATCAACCAGGGCACCACCGACTGGACCCCGAACTTCGACGGCACCCTGGAAGAGCCGACCTGGATGCCGGCACGCCTGCCGCACCTGCTGCTCAACGGCACCACCGGCATTGCCGTCGGCATGGCCACCGACGTACCGCCGCACAACCTCAACGAGATCGTCAGCGCGCTGCTGCACCTGCTGGATGATCCAGAGGCCAGCATCGGCGACCTGCTCGAATACGTGAAGGGTCCGGATTACCCGAGCGCGGCCGAGATCATCACCCCGGCCGCCGACCTGCGCACCATGTACGAAACCGGCTACGGCAGCGTGCGCGCGCGCTCGACGTTCTTCAAGGACGGCACCAACATCGTCATCAACGCGCTGCCGTTCCAGGTCTCGCCGTCGAAGGTGATCGAGCAGATCGCGGCGCAGATGCGCGCCAAGAAGCTGCCGTGGCTGGAAGACATCCGCGACGAATCCGACCATGCCAACCCGGTGCGGGTGGTGCTGGTGCCGCGTTCCAACCGCGTCGATGCCGAACAGCTGATGGGCCACCTGTTCGCCACCACCGACCTGGAGCGCAGCTACCGGGTCAACCTCAACGTGATCGGGCTGGACGGGCGTCCGCAGGTGAAGAACCTGAAGATGCTGCTCAGCGAGTGGCTGCAGTTCCGCGGTACCACCGTGACCCGCCGCCTCACCCATCGCCTGGAAAAGGTCGAGCGTCGCCTGCACCTGTTGGAAGGCCTGCTGGTGGCGTTCCTCAACCTGGATGAAGTGATCCACATCATCCGCACCGAGGACGAACCCAAGCGGGCGCTGATCGCGCGCTTTGGCCTGAGCGACGACCAGGCCGAATACATCCTGGAAACCAAGCTCAAGCAGCTGGCGCGCCTGGAGGAAATGAAGATCCGCGGCGAGCAGGACGAGCTGGCCAAGGAACGCGACAAGATCCAGTCGATCCTGGACAGCAAGGCCAAGCTGCGCAAGCTGATCCGCGACGAGCTGGTGGCCGATGCGAAGAAGTTCGGCGACGCGCGCCGTTCGCCGCTGGTGCAGCGTGGCGCGGCGCAGGCGATCGACGAAACCGAGCTGGTGCCGAGCGAGCCGATGACCGTGGTGCTGTCCGAAAAGGGCTGGATCCGCGCGGCCAAGGGCCACGACATGGATCCGTCCACCCTGTCCTACCGCGACGGCGATGCCCTGCTGGGTTCGGTGCGCGCGCGCAGCACGCAGCAGGTGGCGTTCCTGGACAGCGAAGGCCGTGCCTACTCCACGCTGGTGCATACCCTGCCCTCGGCACGTGGCAACGGCGAGCCACTCACCGGCCGCTTCTCGCCGGCGCCGGGCAGTGCCTTCATGACCCTGGCCAGCGGCGAAAACGCCACCCGCTTCGTGCTGGCCTCCACGCATGGCTATGGCTTCGTGACCCGCTTCGAGAACCTGACCGGGCGCAACAAGGCCGGCAAGGCGATGCTCAACCTCACCTCCGGTTCGAAGGTGCTGACCCCGTCTGTGGTCGCCAACCCGGACGCCGACCGCATCGTGGCGGTGACCAGCTCGGGCAACCTGCTGGCCATCCCCGCCAGCGACCTGCCGGAACTGGACAAGGGCAAGGGCAACAAGATCATCGAAATCCCCAAGGCCAAGCTGGCCACCGAGCGCGTGGTCGCGGTGGTGGCGGTGGGCCCGGGCAACACGCTGCTGGTGCGCAGCGGGCAGCGCACGATGAACCTGTCGTACAAGGACCTGGAGGCCTACCTCGGCAGCCGCGCCAGCCGCGGGCACCTGCTGCCGCGTGGGTGGCAGAAGGTGGAAGGGTTGTCGGTGGAATGATCGCCCAAGAAAAAACCGGGGATTTCCCCGGTTTTTTTTGTATCCATCGCTGGCTGGCTTCTGGCTGGCTGGCAGTGGGTTCCGCCCGACCCACGGTCGGGCGCTACCGGCACCTCAATGCGCGGCGGTGCCCTTCGCGTCCATCTTGCTGGTCTGGTACAGGGCCAGGCCGATGCGCTTGATCAGGCCCAGCTGCTGTTCCAGCCACCAGGCGTGGTCCTCTTCGGTGTCCTTGAGCTGGACCAGCAGCATGTCGCGGCTCACGTAATCCTGGTGCTGTTCGCACAGCTTCATGCCGGCCGCCAGGTTGTTGCGCACGCTGTATTCGGTGTCCAGGTCCTTCTGCAGCATGTCCTCCACGGTCACGCCCGGCTCGAAGCCGTGCGGACGCATGTCCGGGTTCCCGCCCAGGAACAGGATGCGGCGCAGCAGCGCGTCGGCGTGCTGGGTCTCCTCTTCCATCTCGTGGTTGAGGCGCTCGTACAGCGCGAACAGACCCTGGTCCTCGTAGCGGCGCGAGTGGATGAAGTACTGGTCGCGCGCGGCAAGTTCGCCGCGCAGCAGTTCCTTCAGGCATTCAATGACGTCGGGATGGCCTTTCATGGGGGAGCTCCTGTGAATCGATGGGAGCCATGGTGCCCTATCCCGGATCGCCGTGATCTAATCGGAATCAGTTGCATGCGCAGGCGCAGGTGGGGTCAGCCTGCATGACCTTCTTCGGGGAGCGTGGGATGCGTCGTTGGCTGAAACGGGGTGCGTGGGCGTTCGGGGTGCTGGTCGGGATCGTGGTCGTCGTGATCGGCGTGGCCTGGTTCCTGCTGCGCGGCAGCCTGCCGGCGCTGGAGGGCGAACAGTCCCTGGCCGGGTTGCAGGCCAGGGTCAGCGTCAGCCGCGATGCGCTGGGCGTGGTCACCATCGATGCCGGCAGCGAGGCCGATGCGATGCGGGCACTCGGGTTGGTGCATGCGCAGGAGCGCTATTTCGAGATGGACCTGATGCGCCGCGCGGCAGCGGGCGAGTTGTCCGAGCTGTTCGGTCCGGCTGCCGTGCCCACCGACCAGCGCATGCGGGTGCATCGCCTGCGTGCCCGCACCGATGCGCACCTTGCGCAGGCGCTGGGCGAGCGCCCGCAGGTGGTGCAGGCCTACGTGGAAGGCGTCAACCGCGGCCTGGGCAGCCTGCGCGTGCGCCCCTGGCCGTACCTGCTGCTGCGCCAGCAGCCGACCGCCTGGACCGCCACCGATTCGGTGCTGGCCGGGCTGGCCATGTACGCGGACCTGCAGGACCCCACCAACGAGAACGAGCTGGCCATGCGCCGGATCCGCGCGGTGGCACCCCCGGCGCTGTACGCGCTGCTCAGCCACGACGGCAGCGAATGGGATGCGCCCTTGTTTGGCCAGGCGCGCGGGAATGCGCTGTTGCCGCCCGCCGATGCGCTCCAATTGCGCAACGGCCAACGGCCGTCACCCTCTGCGCATGAAGGCAGCAGCGAGCGCGCCGGGCAGGACGTGCATGGCAGCAACAACTTCGCGGTGGCCGGCGCATTGACTGCCGATGGCCGCGCGATCCTCGCCGACGACATGCACCTGGGCCTGCGCGCGCCGAACCTGTGGTTCCGGGTACGCCTGCGCTACCCCGACCCCGCCGCACCGGACGGGCAGGTGGATGTCAGCGGTTTTTCGCTGCCCGGGTTGCCGGCGATCGTGGTCGGCAGCAACGGCCATGTGGCCTGGGGCTTCACCAACAGCTACATCGACAACGCCGACTTCATGCCCGTCCCCGCAGGTGCGGAAGGCGTCCAGGTGCACGAAGAGCGCATCCGTGTGGCCGGCGGGGCCGACGTCAGCCTGCGCGTGCGCGAAACCGCGTGGGGCCCGATTCTGCACGAGCGCGCCGATGGCAGCGGGGAAGCGTTGCGCTGGACCGCACAGCTGCCGGGCGCGGTCAGCATGGCATTCGCCGACATGGCGCGGGCCGGTGATCTCGACGATGCGCTGAAGATCGCCGACCGCGCCGGCATTCCCACCCAGAACCTGTTGCTGGCCGACGCGAAGGGCCGCATCGCCTGGCGGTTGATCGGCGCCCGCCCGGATCGCGCGGCGGACTGCCCGCCCAGCAGCTTCACCACCGTCGCACCGGCCCATTGCGCGCCGTGGGCGATCCGCAGCGACCAGTCGCCCGCCCTGGTAGATCCGCCCAGCCAGCGGCTGTGGACCGCCAACGGCCGCGTGCTGGATGGCGCCGAGCTGGCAGTGGCCGGCAACGCCGGCTACGACCTGGGCGCGCGTGGGCGGCAGATCCGCGACGACCTCAACGCGAAGCAGCGTTTCAGCGAACGCGACCTGCTGGCGATCCAGCTGGACGACCGCGCGGTATTCCTTGAACGCTGGTGGACCCTGCTGCGGCAGGTGGTCGAATACAGCGATGACCCGGCATTGAAGCGCCTGGAGGCAGCCAGCCGGCAGTGGGAAGGCCACGCGTCGGCCGAGGCGGTGAGCTACCGGATCGCACGCAGCTTCCGCAGCAAGGTGCAGGACATCATGACCACTGCGCTGCTCGCGCCGGCGAAGCAATCGCTGGGCGAAGACTACCTGGAGCCGAAGCTGGCGCAGGTCGAGGGCGTGCTGTGGCCGCTGGTGAGCCAACAACCCGCGCATCTCCTGCCGGCACCTTACGCGGACTGGAACGCGCTGCTGGCCGATGCGGCGCGGCAGGCGGAGATCGAGCTGGCGGAAAAGGGAGCGGACGTGTCCAAGCGCACCTGGGGTGAGCGCAACACGGCGGCCATCTGCCACCCGATCAGCCGCGCCCTGCCCGCCTTCGCCCGGCCGTGGCTGTGCATGCCGGCCGATGCGCTGCCCGGCGACAGCAACCTGCCGCGCGTGCAGGGCCCGTCCTTCGGCGCCTCGCAACGCATGGTGGTATCGCCCGGACACGAAGCCGACGGCATCATCCACATGCCCGGCGGCCAGAGCGGCCATCCGCTGTCGCCGTTCTGGGGCGCAGGCCACGAGGACTGGGTGCACGGCAAGCCGACGCCGTTCTTGCCGGGCAAGGCCCGTTACACGCTGGTGCTGGAACCTGGCAGGGAAGCGGACTGACCGTCCGCGGGGAAGCGGACTGACAGTCCGCTCTACCCCGTCGCGCACGCCGTCGCGCACGCCGTCGCGCGTACCGCCATCCGGTGGTTACGCGCGCACCTTCCAGCGCTCCATCCAGCTCAGCAACGGTCCGGTCATGGCGGTGGTCACCAGCGCCATGATCACCAGCACCGCGAACAGGCGGTCGCCGAGGAAGCCCAGCTCGTAGCCCAGGTTGAGCACGATCAGCTCCATCAGGCCGCGCGTGTTCATCAACGCGCCCAGTTTCCAGGCCTCGTGGTTGCCCATGCCTGCGCTGCGCGCGGCGCTCCAGGTGCCGAACAGCTTGCCCAGCGTGGCCACCGCGATCACCACCGCGCACAGCAGCAGGTCGCTGCCCTGCAGCGCATCGGCGCGCATGCGCAGGCCGGTCATGGCGAAGAACAACGGCAGCAGCAGGGTCACCGCGAACGGCTCGACCCGGGCGATCAACAACCCGCGCAGCTGCGCATTCGACGAGACGGCGACGCCGGCCGCGAACGCGCCGAACAGCGCATGGATGCCCAGCACTTCGGTAACCAGTGCACTGCCCAGCGACAGCAACAGCATGCCCAGCAGCCAGCGGCCTTCGCTGCCCGGTTGGATCACCTGGCGCGAGAACCAGGGTTTGACCACGCCCAGCATCAGCGCGATGAACACCACCACGCACAGCAGGCTCAGGCTGGCCGGCACCCAGCCGGTGGCCTGGGCGGCGGCCACGATCAAGGCCAGCAGGCACCATGCGGTGGCATCGCCGAGCGCCGCGCAGGCAATCGCGGTCTGTCCCAGCGGGGTCTGGGTGATGCCACGGTCCGCGAGGATGCGCAGCAGCACCGGGAACGCGGTGATGCTCAGCGAAATACCCACGAACAGCGCGAAGGCGGTGAAGCCCACGCCCTGCGGCCCGTGTTCGGGATACAGCCAGATCGCCAGCAGCACGCCCAGCACGAACGGCACGGCAATGCCGGCATGGCTCACGGTGAAGGCGAAACGGCGGCGGCCGCGCAGCCCGCCCAGGTCGAGCTCGGCACCGGCCACCAGCAGGAACATCAGCACGCCCAGCTGGCTGAGCATGCCCAGCGGGCCGAGCGAGCTGGCCGGGAACAGCGCCCCGTGCAGGCCCGGCAGCAGGCTGCCCAGCACCAGCGGGCCCATCATCAGGCCGGCGGCCATTTCGCCGATCACCGCCGGCTGGCCCAGCCGCTTCAACAGCGCGCCCGCGCCCTTGGCGACCACCAGCAGCACCAGCAGCTGCAGCAGGAACAGGCCCAACGGCGAGGCCAGGTGGTGGGCCCAGTCGCTGCCCACCACCGGTTCGGCCTTGGCGGCCACGGCCGGCAGCTCGGGTCCGGCATAACGCGCCAGCGCCAGGCCGATGACCAGCGGAATCCCGGCCCAGGCCAGGTAATGCCAACCCCACTTCATCCGCGGCACGCTGCCTCCGGTCTGTACGTCCATGAACATTCCCCAATGCATGAAGGGGGAATGTTACCCGGTAGCGCCGGCCGTTGGCCGGCCCACATGAACGCTGCGACCGTTGCCAGGGCCGGCCAACGGCCGGCGCTACCCCGCCAAGGCTTGCTCATGCACACCGGCAACGGCGCGGCCGGACGGGTCGGCCATGCTGGCGAAACTGGCGTCCCAGGCGATCGCGGCCGGCGACGAACAGGCGATCGACTTGCCGCCGGGCACGGTTTCAGCCGCGGCCTGGGTCGGGAAGTACTGCTCGAACACGTGGCGGTAGTAATACGCCTCCTTGGTCTGCGGCGGGTTGTGCACGAAGCGCTTGTCCGCTGCGGCCATCACCCGGTCGCTGATCTGGGCTTCGGCGTGCGCCTTGAGCCCATCAATCCAGCCATAGCCCACGCCATCGCTGAACTGCTCTTTCTGCCGCCACAGGATCGAATCCGGCAGGTAGCCTTCGAACGCCTCGCGCAGCACCGCTTTCTCGATCCGGCGCGCGCCACCGGCACCCTGCCCGACCATCTTGTGCTTCGCATCGATGCGCATCGCCACGTCGAGGAATTCGCGGTCCAGGAACGGCACGCGCGGCTCCACGCCCCAGGCCATCATCGATTTGTTGGCGCGCAGGCAGTCGTAGTTGTTCAGCGCATCCAGCTTGCGCACCAGCTCTTCGTGGAACTCGCGGGCGTTGGGCGCTTTGTGGAAGTACAGGTAGCCGCCGAAGATTTCGTCGCTGCCCTCACCGGAGAGCACCATCTTTACGCCCATCGCCTTGATCCGTCTCGCCAGCAGGAACATCGGGGTGGAGGCGCGGATGGTGGTGACGTCGTAGGTTTCCACGTGGCGGATCACGTCGGGCAGTGCATCCAGCCCTTCTTCGAAGGTGTACTCGAAACCGTGGTGGACGGTGCCGAGCGCTTCGGCGGCGATGGCAGCGGCGGCCAGGTCGGGCGAACCCTTCAGGCCGATGGCGAACGAATGCAGGCGCGGCCACCAGGCCTCGCTCTGGTCGCCATCTTCGATGCGGTGGCGGGCGTAGCGTGCAGCCACGGCGGCGACCAGCGAGGAATCAAGACCGCCGGACAGCAGCACGCCGTAGGGCACGTCGGTCATCAGCTGCCGGTGCACGGCGCGCTCGAACGCTTCACGCAGAGCCACGCGATCAGCGTCGACGCCTTCCACCGCGTCATAGTCGCGCCACGGGCGCTCGTAGTAGCGGGTGAGCGTGTCGGTGGCGCTGTCATACCAGTGGCCGGGCGGGAACTGCGCGGCGTCGGCGCAGGTATCCACCAGCGATTTCAGTTCGGAGGCCACCAGCAGGCGGCCGTCCTTGTCGTGGCCCCAGTACAGCGGCACCACGCCGATCGGATCGCGCGCGATCAGCACGCGCTTCTGGGTCCGATCCCACAGCGCGAATGCGAAAATGCCGTTGAGGCGGTTCAGGTACGACGCCGGGGTATCCTGCTGGTACAGCGCGTTGATCACTTCGCAGTCCGAACCGGTCTGGAAGGCGTACGGCTGGGTCAGTTCGGCCTTCAGTTCGCGGTGGTTGTAGATCTCGCCGTTGACCGCCAGGGCCAGGCTGCCGTCGTCGGACAGCAGCGGCTGCGAGCCGCCGGCCGGGTCGACGATGGCCAGCCGCTCATGGACCAGGATGGCGCCGTCATCGACGTACACGCCGCTCCAGTCCGGGCCGCGATGGCGCTGGCGCTGCGACAGGTCCAGCGCGTGGCGGCGCAGCGCGGTTAGGTCATCGCCGGCCTGCAGGCCGAACATTCCGAAGATCGAACACATGGGAACAGCTCCTGATGATGGGGGAATACACGTAATGCCCGCATTCGACCGGCCACAAAACAAAAAAACCCGCATCGGCCGATGCGGGTTTTCTGGGGTCCGGGCGTATGTTGCTTGTTCTAGCCCTGGTCGCAGTCCCGCATTGGCCGCGCACGATTATTCGCGCGCAGATTATTGCGGTTGTTGGTGGTGACGGCGGTGGCCAGGAGCGTGGACATGGATCGACCGTACCGCTGTTCTGGCCGTGGCGCAACTGTTGCGGGCGCAACCGATTCAGCCCCTGACGTGCCCCATCCCGGATAATCCACGCCTGCCTCATGGAACTCACGGATGAATCCCCTTCGTTTCCGCCTGTCGCTTTCCGCGCTGGCGCTGCTGGCCCTGGCCGCGTGCACCACCGCCCCCAACCGCCCCACCAGCGATACCGAAGTGAAGTGGCTCACCGCCGCCGAGCGCGGCGACATCGAGGGCATGCTGGAGCTGGCCGAACTTTACGAACGCTGGAACGACCGCCGGGCGCTGGACTGGTATGAGCGCGCTGCGGCCGCCACGCCCTGGAGTTTCCGCAATACCATTGCGGAAGAAGCGCTGGGGCGGATCTGGGCCAGCGGTGCGATGTATACCGGCCGTCGCCCTGAAGACACGCCGCCCCCGGTGCTGCGTGCGTCGCCGCGCAAGGCCGGGCGCTGGTACCTCGCCGCGGCCAACCACGGCAGTCCGGGCGCGATGCTGTCGCTTGCAAAATTCGAACGCGAACGTGGCCACGCGGCCGCAGCACTGCGCTGGGACCTGCGCGCCACGGTTTACCAGCGCTATTCGACCAGCAGTTCGGGCCTGCCCGCCGCGATTGCCCCGCAAGCCGGTGCACTGCACCCGCTGGTGGTCGATATCCAGCGGCGCGCTGCGCGCGGCGATGCGCAGGCCCAGGTGGACCTCGGCGCGCTTTACGAAAGGGGCATGGGCCTGGGGATCGAACGCGACCCTGCGATGGCGCTGCAGTGGTACCGCAAGGCCGCCCTGCAGGGCAACGTGTTCGGCCAGTACTTCACGGGCCTGCTCCTGGGCCGTGCGCCGCCGGGGGTGCCTCGGGATGAGGCGGCGGCCGCCGGATGGTTTGCCAAGGCCGAGGCACAGAAGTTCTTCCTTGCCGGTGAATCGTATTGGCGCAAGGGCATCCAACCGGCGTTCTGGACGTTTGATTGAACCGGGCTGTACACACTCGCCGGCGACCTTCAAGTCTGCCGGCGGGCGCGCGCTTCGCCCAGAATGGGCGGCATGAGTACCGCCACGTTCCGTGATGAAACCCTCTCCCGCGCCCGCATGCAGGCCATCGTCGCCGCGCATCCGCGTGCGGCCGTGTTCGAGGACTGCCGCTTCGACAATGCCGATTTCTCGCGGCTGGACATGGACGGTTTCCAGTTCACGCGCTGCTCGGTAGCGGGCACGTCCTGGCTGGCCGCCTCGCTGGAGGAAACCCGCTGGGAAAAATGCCGGGGCGGCGAGTGCGATTTCAGCTCGGCGCTGCTCAGCGATGCGGTGTTTTCGCACTGCGATCTGAACAACAGCCACTGGCGCCGCGCCACGCTGTCATCGGTCCGGTTCGAGGATTGCAAGCTGACCGGCGCGCACCTGCAGGAAGTGACAGGATGGGCGCTGGAGTTTCGCGATTGCCTCCTTGTCAGTGCGGACCTGCGTGGGCTGTCGTTCCGCAAGGCCACGCTGCAGGGAATGGATTTTTCCGATGCGGAGCTGTCCGGCTGCGATTTCCGCGATGCCGTGTTTGAAGGCGGCAGCCTGCGCAACGCGCAGATTCGCCTGACCCGCTTCGACGGCGCCGACCTGCGCGGTGCTGATATCACCGGGCTCAACGTGATGGACAGCAAACACTTCAGGAAGGCGGTGATTTCACCGCGCCAGGCAGGCGCAGCGCTGGCCGCGTTTGGCTTGATCGTGGCCTGATCCGGGCCGGCGGAGCCGAAGGTAGCGCCGAAGGTAGAGCCGACTGTTAGTCGGCTGCCGGCCGCCGCGGGGACCTTGGGTCTGCGCGTAGAGCAGCCGACTGACAGTCGGCTCTACCATCGGTGCGCGTAGAGCAGCCGACTAACAGTCGGCTCTACCTTCGGCGAGAAGGCGCTCGATCAGGCACCGGTACAGTTCCGGCAGCTTCTCCAGGTCGGCCACCGACACGTTCTCGTCCACCTGGTGGATGCTGGCGTTGACCGGCCCCACTTCGATGCACTGTGCGCCCAGCGGTGCGATGAAGCGCGCGTCCGAGGTGCCGCCGCCGGTGCTCTCCTCCGGCGCGGCGCCGGCGAATTCGCCCAGCACCTCGCGTGCCACCCGGCGCAGGGTACCTTCGGGGGTGTAGAACGGTTCCCCGCTGCGGTGCCATTTCAGCCGGTACTCCAGGCCATGGCGGTCCAGCAGCGCGGTGATCTCCTGCTCCAGTTCCGGCGCGTTCCAGAGCGGGTTGTAGCGCAGGTTGAACAGCACCTGCAGCTCGCCGGGAATCACGTTGTTGGCGCCGGTGCCGGCGTGGATGTTGGACACCTGCAGGCTGGTCGGCGGGAAGCTTTCGAAGCCATCGTCCCAATGCCGCGCGGTCAACTCGGACAGCGCCGCAGCGGCCAGGTGGATCGGATTGCGCGCCTTGTGCGGGTACGCCACGTGACCCTGCACGCCCTGGACGGTCAGCGTGCCCGACAGGCTGCCGCGCCGGCCAACCCGCAGCAGGTCGCCGAGCACGGCGGTGGAGGACGGCTCGCCGGTGATGCACCAGTCGATCTTCTGGCCGCGCTCGCGGAACAGGTCTGCGACCCGGCGCACGCCGTCGATGGCATCGCCTTCTTCATCGCTGGTCAGCAGCACTGCCAGCGTGCCGGAGTGGTCCGGATGGGCGGCCACGAACTGCTCCGCCGCGACCACGAACGCGGCCACGCTGCCTTTCATGTCGGCCGCGCCGCGCCCATACAGCACGCCGTCGCGGATCTGCGGATCGAACGGTTCACTGGTCCACGCCTCGACCGGTCCACTCGGCACCACGTCGGTATGGCCCAGCAGCACCAGCACCGGGGCGCCCTGCCCGTGCGTGGCCCACAGGTTGTCGACCTCGCCCAGGCGCAGGTGTTCGCAGGTGAAGCCGGCCTGCTGCAGGCGCCCGGCCAGCAGTGCCTGGCAGCCGGCATCTTCGGGCGTCACCGACGGCCGGGCGATCAGGTCGCAGGTCAGTGCAACAACGTCGTTCACGCGCCTACTCCGAACCGCTGCTTGAACCCGTTGTCGGAAAAGCCCTGGGTCATCACGCCGTCCGCGCTCACGACGACCGGACGCCTGATCAGCTGCGGGTACTCGCGCAGCAGCAGCTTCCACTCCGCGTCGGAGGCTGCGGCCTTGCGGTTCTCAGGCAGCTGCCGCCAGGTCGTGGAGGAACGGTTGACCAGCGCCGGGAACCCACCGGCCTGGGACGCCCAGTCCAGCAGCGTTTCCGGGCTGGGTTTGACGTCGCGGTAGTCGACGAAGGTGTACGGCACCTGGAAGCGGTCCAGCCACTTGCTGGCCTTCTTGCAGGTATCGCAGTTCTTCAATCCGTAAACGGTGGTGGTCATTGCCGCGGGTACTCTGGCTTGGATTCAACGGACAGGCAGGACGCGCCAGTATAGTGCCGCACCGATCACGACGCGGCCGATTTCTCGGCATGGTCGGTGAGCTCCAGCAGCAGCGTGCGCTGCCAGGAGGACAGTCCGGTTGCAGACGGCACCTCCCAGCCCAGCAGTGGCCTGCCCTTCGCGTCGACCAGCAGCGCCAGCTGCGAGGTCATGAAGCCGCGCATGCTCGACAGCTGCCACTGGTACTGCGGCGCATCCCACGGATCGGCCGCGTATAGGCGCATGCACACCGCGTCCATGTCCAGCATCATCTGCACGCGCGACGCGGCGCTCAGACGGGTGCGTCCCGCCGCAATCGACGCGATCAAGGCATTGCAGGCGGCGATGGCAGCTTCACGATCGAACCGGTCGCCTTCGTCGCCCAGCCGCACCAGGTCGCCCGCGGCCTGGCTGAAGCGGGCCAAGGCACTCGGCGGCTCCAGGTGTGCGATCTCGGTGGACAGGGGGCGGCGAACCGGGGTGGCGACGAAGGGCGGTGGCGTCACCGCCGCCGCCTCGGACGCCGCCCCCAGCGCGCTGCCCCGCAGCACCACGTTGGCGAAACTGCGGCCATCTGTGGGACTGCCTGCCAGGGGGCCACGCGGGGCTTCCCGCAGCGCCAGCCGCGTCCGCACCCAGTCCTTCTGCTGCGCCAACCATCGGCAGTAGTAGTGCGTGGCGTAGGCGAGGTAGTCCCGGAGCTGCTTGTCCTGGCCCATGCCACGGTACTCCCCGTCGCGCTGGTCCCAGATACCCCGCGAGGGCAACCGAGCCTCCTCGATGATCGGCTTGAGCGCGCGCGCGGCGTTGATCTGCAGTGCGTTGCTCTGGACGAATCTCCCGTTGCCCCGACTCAACTGCGCCAGTCGGCGCAGGTACTGCACACCGTACTTGGACACCAGGGCCAGCGTGCGACTCTCCCACCCCAGCAGCAGGTCCGGTTGCGCTTCCAGCAGCGCCGGCACGGTCAGCAGCAGGCTGTCGGCGGCCGGCCGCGCAAGCGGCGCGCCGATCCGCCGGACGAGTTGCTGTTCGGAGGCGCGCAGGGCGCTGACCAGGCCGAACGCCAGCGTCGCACCGCCAATCGCGTGGATCGGATGCTGCCGCAGCAGCGCCTCGAAGATCGGCGCCAGGTGTTCGCTGATCGTCGCCGCGCAGCGCGCCTGCAGCGGTGGATGATTGATCAGCTCCCCGAGGTGGAACATGATCACACTCACGTTCTCCAGGGTGAATTGCTGGCGCGCCCTGACCACCTCCACGCAGCGCTGGGTGGTGCGCACCAGGCGCTCAGCCTCGCAGGGCAGGCCAGCGCTCCGCCGCACCAGCTGGCAGAGGATGTTGAGCGCCTTCCCGAGCTGGATGTTCGGCGCGCGCCGGTCGTTTTCGGTATCACCGAAGCCGACACTGCCGGCCATCACCTGCGCCAGCGTGTCCAGGTCGGCGTCGATGGTGGACAGGTCGCCCTGTTTCACGATCTTCTCGTACAGCGCAATGATGATGTCCGCCGCAGTGAGGTCGCCGGGAAGGCGACCTGCGACCGCCGACACATTCTGGATATGGATCGGTACCACGGTGCCGGGCGGCGCTGCATCAGCCGCGCGAAGCGACGGCACCGGACGGACCAGCGGGCGGATCACCGACACTGCGTTGACGTTTTCCATGCACGACCCTTCTGCCAGGAGAACGGCAGCATAGGCATGCACGGACAGGGTGCGGGCGATGGCGGCGCCAAGCTGTGACCGGCTTTGCGAAGCCGCACCACAGCGCGCGGTGAAAGCGTCATCGGGGCATCGTGACGATGCCCCGATTGCGTCACCGCATCAGTCGGCCAGGCCGCGCAGCAGCTCGTTGACGCTGGTCTTGCTGCGGGTCTTGGCGTCGACCTGCTTGACGATGACCGCGCAGTACAGCGAGTGCGAGCCGTCCTTGGACGGCAGCTGGCCGGACACCACCACGCTGTACGGCGGCACCGAGCCGTAGCTGATCTCGCCGGTGGCGCGGTTGTACACGCGGGTGCTCTGGCCCAGGAACACGCCCATGCCGATCACGCTGTGGTGGCCGACCACGAAGCCTTCCACCACTTCCGAACGTGCGCCGATGAAGCAGTGGTCTTCAATGATGGTCGGGCTGGCCTGCAGCGGTTCGAGCACGCCGCCGATGCCGGCGCCGCCGGACAGGTGGCAGTGCTTGCCGATCTGCGCGCACGAGCCCACGGTGGCCCAGGTATCGACCATGGTGCCTTCGCCGACGTAGGCGCCGATGTTGGTGAAGCTGGGCATCAGCACCACGTCCTTGCCGAAGTAGCTGCCGCGGCGCGCGATCGCACCGGGCACCACGCGCACGCCGGCCCGGCGGAACTTCGCTTCGTCGAAGCCGGCGAAACGCGATTCCACCTTGTCCCAGAACGGCGCCGGGCGCGCGTCGACCACCGCCATGTCATTCACGCGGAAGTACAGCAGCACCGCCTTCTTCAGCCACTCGTTGACCTTCCAGCCACCTTGGCCATCCGGCTCGGCCACGCGGAACTCGCCGGTTTCCAGGCCATCGATCACGCGGCCGACCAGCGGCTTGGTCGAGCCTTCGATTTCATGCAGGGTCAGCGTGGCGCGGCGCTCGAAGGCGCTTTCGATGCCGAACTTGAGTTCTTCCACACCCGGGGTGGCCGGCTTGCGCAGCGACTTGCGCGCGATGTTCTCGGCGCGCTTGGCCGCCGTTTCTGCGGCACTGCTGGCCGCGGTCTTCTTGACCGGCGCCTTCTTCACGGCCGGCGCGGCTTTCTTCGCAGCGGTCTTCTTCACGGCCGGGGCAGCGGCAACGGTCTTCTTGGCCGCCGCGGTCTTGGCGGCAGTCTTCTTGGCAGGCTTGGTGGCCATCAGTGGGGGTCTCCGGCGTTTCGATCAGGGTCCAGGCAGCGCAGCATGGCGTCATGCAGCTGCTGCCGGGCGGTTTCGGTCAGGGGGTGGTCGTGCTCATCGCTGATCACGAACATGTCTTCGGCGCGTTCGCCAAAGGTGGCAATGCGCGCGTCATGCACGCGCAGGCCCTGGTTGCGCAGTACGAAGGCGACATCGGCCAGCAGCCCGGGGCGGTCGGGTGCGACCAGGCTGAAGCGGGTGCCGCCGGTGTCGTTGTCGTTGGCATCGCGGAATTCGATGCGCGGGGCGAAGCGGAAATGGCGCAACTGGCGTGGCACTACCCGCCGCGAGGGGCGCAGCCGCGACAGGTCGCCGGCCAGCGCCTCGCGCAGCGCCGCTTCCAGCCGCGGTGCATCGCCATCGGCGAAGCTGTCGGCCGGGGTCACTTCGAAGGTATCAAAAATGGTGTCAACCGGGCCATCCAGCACGCGCGCCCGGTGGATGCCATAGCCCTTGCGGTCCAGGGTCATCACGATCGCAGCGAACAGGCCGTCGCGGTCGGGCGAGTGCACGAACACTTCCAGCGCGTCGTCGTCGGCGGTGATCCGGCGCACCTTGACCAGGGTCTGGCCCTGCTTGACCGGCACCAGCGCGGCGGCCTGCCAGGCCAGCTGCTCGGGGCGCAGGCGGATGAAGCTCTCATCCGGCATGACGGTGAACTGGCGGTCGATGGTGGCGTCGTCGTAGCCGCGCTCGCGCACCAGCGCGCGCACGCTCTCGCGCGCCTCCAGCACGCGCTCGGCGGCCGGCATCTGGTTTTCCAGGCCATCGCGCAGCGCCCGGCGCGCGGCGAAGTACAGGTCGGCCAGCAGCCGATCCTTCCACGCATTCCACAGCTTCGGGCTGGTGCCGGCGATGTCGGCGCAGGTCAGCAGGTACAGGTAGTCGAGGCGGTCGCGGCTGGCCACCAGCGTGGCGAAGCGGTGGATCACGTCCGGGTCGGAGATGTCCTGCTTCTGCGCGGTGACCGACATGCGCAGGTGCTGCTCGACCAGCCAGGCCACCAGTTCGGTATCGGAACCGCTCAGCGCATGCGCCTGGCAGAAGTCGCGGGCATCCACCGCGCCGAGTTCGGAATGGTCGCCGCCGCGGCCCTTGGCGATGTCATGGAACAGCCCGGCCAGCAGCAGCAGTTCCGGCTTGCGCAGCCGCGGCCAGACCTCGTGGGCAATGGAGAAACGCTCGTCCGCCCGGCTGCTGGCGAACAGGCCGATGTTCCGCAGCACCATCAAGGTGTGCTGGTCGACGGTGTAGACATGGAACAGGTCGAACTGCATGCGCCCGGACACCTGCGCGAAGGCGGGAATCCATTGCCCCAGTACGCCCAGGCGGGCCATGCGCGCCAGCGTATCCACCGCGCGCGGGCTGCGCAGCAGGGTCATGAACTGTTCGCGCGCGGCAGTGCTGGCCTCGGTGTACGCCGGCAGCTCGGCCAGCGCTTCGGCCAAGGCCCGCGCGGTTAGCGAGTGCAGGCCGCGCACGTCGGGGTTGTAGGCCCAGCTGGAGAACAGCGCGAACACCTGCTCGATATCGCCCTGCGGCCACTGCGGGTCGTTGGCGGCCAGGTAGCCGCGGCGCAAGGAAAAGCCCACGCTGACCGGTTCGGGCACGGCCTCCCCGTCGAACTGTTCTTCAAAGCGCTGCAGCAGGCGGTCGCTGATCCGCCGCACCACGGTGGCGCTGCGGTAGAAGCCCTGCATCATCTTCTCGACCGCCAGGCTCTCCACGTCGTCGGCAAAGCCGAGCCGCGCGGCCAGGGTCTTCTGGTAATCGAAGCGCAGGCGCTCTTCCGGGCGGTTGGCCACCAGGTGCAGGCCGAACCGCAGCTGCGCCAGCGCGCAGCGCTCACGGCGCAGTGCAGCGGCTTCATCGGGGCCGAGGTGTCCCAGCCCGACCAGCGCTTCCAGCTCGCGCACGCCGAACGCGCGCAGTGCCATCCAGCCCAGCGTATTGAGATCGCGCAACCCGCCCGGACCATCCTTGATGTCCGGTTCCAGGTTGTCGGCGGTGTCGCCGAATCGCTCGTGGCGGGCCAGCAGTTCGTCGCGCTTGGCCAGGAAGAATTCGCGCGGCGGCCACAGGCCCTCGCGGTTGACGGCCTGTTTCAGCGCCTGGCGTGCCGCTTCGTCGGCCACCAGCGGGCGCGATTCGATCAAGGCGGTGAGCACGGTCTGGTCTGCGCTGGCCTGCACGCATTCCTGCGCCGACCGCACTGCATGACTGACCGGCAGGCCGCAATCCCACAGCAGCGCGAACAGGCGGGCCAAGGCCGCTTCATGCCGACGCTGCGCCTCGGGCGCGCCCAGCACCAGCAGGTCGATGTCCGAGCGCGGGAACAGTTCACCGCGCCCGTAGCCGCCCACCGCAAACAGCGCCAGCCCGGCATCGGGCGGCACGCAGCGCTGCCAGGCCAGCCGGATGAGATGGTCGGCAGCGCGGGCGCGCAGCGCCAGCAGCCGCTCGATGTTGTCGTTCTGGTCGAAGCGCCGGTACAGGCGCGCGTCGGCCTGCTGCAGGGTCTGGCGAGCCTCCGCCGCCCACTCGGGGTCGGCGACGGCGTCGGCCGGCGCGTCCAGGGTCGGGCTCGCCGGCAACATGCTCAGACCTGCGATTCGCCGGGCGAGAGGGTCAGCACATCCACGCCGGTCTCGGTGACCGCGATCATGTGCTCCCACTGCGCCGACAGCTTGCGGTCCTTGGTGACCACGGTCCAGCCGTCGGGAAGCACCTTGTTGTAGCGGGTGCCCTCGTTGATCATCGGCTCGATGGTGAAGGTCATGCCCGGCTGCAGCACCAGGCCCTGGCCCGGACGCCCGTAGTGCACCACCTGCGGTTCGTCGTGGTAGACCTTGCCGATGCCATGCCCGCAGTACTCGCGGACCACGCTGAAGCGCTCGGCTTCGGCCAGCGACTGGATCGCGTGGCCGATGTCGCCCAGCGTCGCGCCCGGCTTCACCGCACGGATGCCGGCCCACATGGCCGCGTAGGTCGTGTCGACCAGGCGCTTGGCCATCGTCGACGGCGTGCCGGCGTAGTACATGCGGCTGGTATCGCCGTGCCAGCCGTCCTTGATCACGGTGACATCGATGTTGACGATGTCGCCGTCCTTGAGGACCTTGGCTTCGCTGGGGATGCCGTGGCAGATGACGTTGTTGACCGATGTGCAGACCGTCTTCGGGAAGCCACGGTAGCCGACGTTGGCCGGCGTGGCCTTCTGCACGTTGATGATGTGGTCGTGGCAGATGCGGTCCAGCTCTTCGGTCGTCACGCCCGGCTTGACGTACGGGGTGACGATGTCGAGCACTTCGCTGGCCAGGCGGCCGGCGACGCGCATCAGTTCGATTTCCTCGGGGGTTTTCAGATTCACGCTCATGGCGCCCATTATCGCCGATCCGGGACCATTCTGAACGGGAAGGGCTGGAACGCTGACAGCCCACGTTCGGGTCGAAGCCCCACAGCGGCAGGGCCTGGGCGGGCTGGGAACGGAAAAACTGTGAAAACCGGCCAGTTTTCCTCACACCCCCCCTACAACATCGCTTTTATAAGGGGGTCAGCGCCGCCCCTGGCGCCCTCCCCCTGCAGTACGCCGGCATCGATTCGTTCATCCAGGACCCCCGTCCAAGGAGAAGACCATGCGATTCCTTCGCGCCCCGCGTCCCCTGCTGTTCAGCCTTGGCCTGGTGGCCCTGGCCTCGCCCGCCATGGCGGCCGACACCACCACCTTCAACGTGCGCATCATCATCACCAAGGCCTGCACGATCACCGCGGCCGCCGCGACCGATGTCGATTTCGGCACGGCGCTGTCCACCGCCACCACCCCGTCCAACGCCCAGGGCTCGGTCACCGCGCAGTGCTCGGCGCTGACGCCGTACACCATCGCGCTGAATGCCGGCTCCAACGCCGCGACCGCCAATGACGTCACCACCCGGCGCATGCGCAACACCGATGCGGCGGTGACCACCAACAACTTCGTCGGGTACCAGCTGTATTCCGACGCGGGTCGTGCAAACGTCTGGGGCGCGACCACCGGCACCAACACGGTGGCCGGCACCGGTACCGGCCTGGCGCAGGCGTATCCGATCTATGGCCAGGTGGCCAATCCCAGCGTTAACAACGCCGCCACCGGTACCTACCAGGACACGGTCACCGCCACCATCTCGTACTGAGGCCGCCATGTCAGCACTCGAACGGGGGCGCGTGCTGCGCTCCACGGCGGCTGTCTGCGCCTGTGCATTGCTGGTAGTGCTTGGCATGCCCGGCCTGCGGGCCGCCAGCCTGCAGGTTGCGCCTACCTCGCTGCAGCTCAGCGCCCGCCAGAACGCCGAAGCGCTGTGGGTCAGCAACAGCGGGTCGGCCCCGGTAAGCGTGCAGGCCCGCGTCTTCCGCTGGACCCAGCGCGACGGCCGCGACCAGCTCGACCCCACGTCAGACCTGGTGGTCAGCCCGCCCATGCAGTCGCTCGCGGCCGGACAGCAGCAGCTGATCCGCGTCGTGCGCGCCCAGCCGGAAGCGCCCGACGCACAGCTGTCGTACCGGGTCATCGTCGACGAGGTGCCCACGCTGGACCCCAACCGCCAGGGCATGCAGTTCGTGCTGCGCTACTCGCTGCCGGTGTTCATCCAGCCCGAGGGCAGCGCCGCAGGCAAGCCCGAGCTGCAGAGCAGCGTGCTTGTCCAGCCCGATGGCAAGGTGGTGCTGGAAGTGCACAACCGTGGCGATGGCTATGCGCAACTGGCCGATCTGGCGGTAGGTCCGCCAGATCGCCCGCAAGTCTTTCAGCCCGGCCTGATCGGCTACGTGCTCAGCGGCCAGACCATGCGTTGGCCGCTGGATATTCCTGCGACGCGGCTGGCCGGGGCCACGCTATCGGCGAAGATCAATGGCGGCGCGCAAGCCACGCCCCTGTCCCCGACGCCACCGGCTCGCTGAGGCCTGCGTGCGCGTTGCCCTGGCTGCCGGCGCGGTCTCGTCTGGAATGCCGGGCGCACCGGCATGGGCGGCCGAACTGCCTGCCGCCAGCGCCGAACTGGGGGCTGCCGATGATGTGATGCTGCCGGCGCCCACGCCCTTGACCGCACCGCAGACCCTGTACCTGGACGTCACCCTCAACGGCAGCCCCCGCGGCCTGCTGCCGTTCACCGAACTGGCGGGCCAGCTGCGCGCCGACCCGCCCGTGCTGCGTCAGCTCGGCTTCGCCGCGCCCGACGGCGCGCCGGTTGCACTGGACCAGCTCAGCGGGCTGGTGATGCGCTACGACGCCTCCCTGCAGACCCTGGCGCTGGAGATCCCGCTGGAACAGTTGAACCTGCCGGTCACCGAAGTGGGGGCCGCCACCCAGAGCACCCCGACGGCCAGTGCCTCGCCAGGCGCCCTGCTCAACTATGACGTCTATGCCAGCCACAACCAGGACGCCGGCAACCTGGCGCTCACCACCGAATGGCGGGTGTTCGGCATGGGCCGCGGCGTGCTGCGCAGCAGCCAGCTGCTGCGCACCTACCAGGATGGCCATAGCGACTGGCGCGGCGAAAGCGTGCGCCTGGACAGTGCGTGGCAGCTGGATTTTCCCGACAACGCATTGACCCTGACCGTCGGTGACTTCTTCAGCGGCTTCGTTGACTGGAGCCGCCCGGTGCGGATGGGCGGCATCCAGATCGGGCGCAACTACGGCCTGCAGCCCTACCGCGTGCTCACCCCCACCCCGAGCTTCCTGGGCGAGGCCGTGGTGCCGTCCAACGTCGAGCTCTATGTCGATGGCCTGCGCCAGTACAACGGCGAGGTACCGGTGGGGCCGTTCCAGCTGGCCGCGCAGCCGGGCATCAGCGGCACCGGCAATGCGCAGGTGGTGATCACCGATGCCTACGGCCGCATGCAGACCCTGGATTTTGCCTTCTATGGCACGCAGCAGCTGCTGGCTGAAGGCCTCTCGGACTGGTCCGCCGGCGTGGGTCGGATGCGTCGCGACTACGGCATCCGCTCATTCGCCTACGACAGTGCCACCGTGGGCAGCGCCACCTGGCGGCGCGGGGTCAGCAACCGCTTCACCGCCGAACTGCATGCCGAAGGCGGCGGCGGCGTGGCCAGCGCCGGGGCGGGCGGCTGGTGGCAGCTGGGCCAGGCCGGCGTCGTCAACGCGTCCTATGCGCACAGCCGCCGCGACGGTCTGCATGGAGGCCAGTGGGCGCTGGGGTACAGCTGGAACAACCGGGTGTTCAACCTCAACGCCGCCACCCGCCGCACGCATGGCAACTTCCAGGACCTGGGCAGCCTGCAGGGTGCGCTGCCACCGGACGTGACCGACCAGGTCACCGCCGGTGCCAGCCTGGGCCGGCTGGGCTCGCTGAGCGCCAGCTACCTGCGCCTGTCCTACCCCGATGGCGATGACCGCCGCTACGCCAGCGTGTTCTGGAACCGCACGTTCTCCGAACGCTGGTCGGCCTACGCCTCGTTCAACCAGAACCTGGACGACAACGCCGACCGCAGCGTGTACCTGTCGCTGTCGGCCAGCCTGGGCAACAACCGCCAGAGCAACCTGGCCGCCCAGCGCAATGGGGACCGCAATCTGTACACGGTGGATGTGTCCCAGCCGGTGCCCGGCGATGGCAGCCAGGGCGGTTACGGCTGGCGCGTGCAGGCCCGGCAGGGCGACGACGGCATCGGCGGGCTGGTCGAAGCCGGCTGGTTGAACCGGGTGGGCCGCTACTCGCTGGGCGCGGCGCGCCAGGGCGATGCCAACTTCGCCTATGCCAACGCCAGCGGCAGCGTGGTCTGGATGGGCGGGCACCTGTTCGCCGCACGCGAGGTACCCGACGCGTTCGCGGTGGTCTCCACCAACGGCGTGGGCGGCGTACCGGTCCGCCTGGAAAACCGGGTGATCGGGGTGACCGACGACGACGGCATGCTGCTGGTCACCCCGCTGCTGTCCTGGCAGCGCAACCGGATTTCGATCGACACCCTGGAGCTGCCGGCCGACATGCGTGCCGACCGGGTGGACACGCTGGTGACGCCGCGGCAGAGCGCCGGGCTGGGGGTCAGTTTCGGACTGCGCCGCACCCGCGCCATCACACTGGTCCTGCACGACGCGCAGGACCGGCCCGTGCCCGCCGGCAGCCAGGTGCGGCTCCCGGACCAGCGCAGCGCCACGGTGGGCTACGACGGCGAGGTCTACCTGGAAGATCTGCCGGCCCAGGCAGTGCTGCAGGTGGACACCGATGACGGGCGCTGCGAAGTGCGCGTGCCGGTCAGCCCGGCGCCGGGCAGCGCCGCGCTGCGGCTGGGGCCGCTGCGCTGCGTGGCCGGAGCCGGGCCATGAGCCTGCGCCTGCTGCTGGGGGGGTTGCTGGCACTGGCCGGGCTAGTGGGAGCCGGCGTGGCCCGCGCCGACACCACCTGCACCA
The DNA here is from genome assembly GCF_037203925.1 of Stenotrophomonas sp. CCNWLW57. Classification (NCBI taxonomy): domain Bacteria; kingdom Pseudomonadati; phylum Pseudomonadota; class Gammaproteobacteria; order Lysobacterales; family Lysobacteraceae; genus Stenotrophomonas; species Stenotrophomonas sp. CCNWLW57. The sequence goes on along the minus strand of NZ_JBBCBJ010000004.1, from coordinate 495,955 downwards.
CCACCACCCCGGTCACGGCGGCCTTCGGCAACGTCGGCAACGCCGCCGCTGCGCCCAGCTTCACCACCACCACGTTCACCATCACCTGCAACACCACCGCGCTGAGCCTGCTGGCAACGGCGTCGGTGCGCGCCTGCATCGGCATCGGCGTGGGCAGCACCGGCGTGGCCATTTCACCGCTGCGGCGGATGACCAACACCACCGCCGATCCGCTCAGCTTCCAGCTATTCACCAGCGCCGCCTACAGCACCATATGGGGTCTGACCCCCGGCACCACGCCCGGGCCGCAGGTGGTGGACCTGAACTACTCGGTGCCCCTGCTCACCGGCGGCAGCGGCGCGGTCACCGTGACCATCTACGGTCGCATCCCAGCCAGCCAGACGCTGGCGGCCGGCAGTTACAGCACCTCGTTCAGTGGTGCCGACGTCCGCCTGGAATATGCCTACAACGAGGTCCTGCTGGGCACGGCCACCGCGCCGGCGGCGTGCACCACGGCCACCGGCGTCAGCGGGCACAAGATCGCCACCGGCGGCTTCCCGTTCACGGTCACCGCCACCGTGCTGCCGCAGTGCAGTGCCTACGTCACTACCGACATGGACTTCGGCACCAGTGCCGGCACGATCACCGCCAACATCGACCGCACGTCGACCATCGGCCTGACCTGCCTCAACCGCACCGCCTACACCATCGCGCTGGACAACGGCCTGTACGCGAACGGCAGCGTGCGGCGCATGCGGCACACCACCAACCCGGCCTTTTTCATTCCCTATGCGCTGTACCGCGAAAGCACCCGCACCCAGCGCTGGGGCAGCACCGCCAACGTGGACCTGGTCTCGGGCACGGGAACCGGCAGCGCCCAGACCCTGACCGTGTATGGGCGTGCACCGCCCACAATCGGCGCAGTGGCCGCCGGCAGCTACAGCGACCAGATCAAGGTGACGATCACCTACTGAGTCGGCCGCCCCCTCAAGACCGCCAGCGCCGGGCCGATATCCCAACGACCCCCCGCTGCCGATCCGGATGAACCGACGCCGCCGCGCCCGCCTCGCCACCTGCGTGGCGCTGACCACCCTGCTGTCTGCCGCCCACGCGGCCAATGCGCCGCTGCAGGTCCGCCTGCGGATCGTGGAGGCCTGCGCACTGGACGCAGACGCAGCGCGTGCCAGCTGCCGCAGCGCACACCGCCGCAGCGACGAGGAAATCCCGGCCCCGCCCCAGGTGCAGCAGCTGACCCCGGCGGACGAAGACGACGAAGACGCCCGCCGGCCATGGCTCACCCTGACCTTCTGATCCGCGCCTGCCTGCTGCTGGCGCTGCTTGCGCCGGCCGCTGCGCAGGCGCTGGACATTTCCCCGCTGCGGGTTGCGCTGCGCCCGGACCAGCAGGACGCCGAACTGTGGCTGCACAACGAGACGGCGCAGCCTTGGTCGGGCCAGGCGCGGTTGTACCGGTGGGAACAGAGCGCCGACGCCGAACGCCTGACCCCGGCGCAGGACGTGGTCGTGAGCCCAACCCGGCTGGCGCTGGCACCGAATGCCCGGCAGCGGGTACGGGTGGTCCGGATCGGACCCGCACCAAGCGCTGAGCAGGGGTACCGGCTGGTGCTCCGCGCCGCACCCGAAAGCCCGCCGCTGCAGGTGTCGCTGCCGGTGTTCGTGGCCGGGCCGCAGCCGCGCCCGGCGCCCGCCCTGTCCGCCGGCCTTCGCGACGCCGCCGGCCACGCCCTGCTGGCGCTTTACAATGGCGGCACCGGCCACGCGCGGCTGGTGGACCTGACCTTCATTGGCCCCGACGGACGCGCCACGCTGCTGCTTCCCGAGCTGGCCGGCTATGTCCTGGCCGGCAGCACCCGCCGATGGGCCCTGCCCGGCCCCGCCACAGCCTATGCCGGGGGCCGTTTCCGGGCCCGGATCGGCGACGCGGAACCGGCCGACATCCCGGCCGCCAGCCCGCCAATTGCGCCGCACCGCATGCCCGGGCTATAATCGACCGGATTTCTTCGCGCCCTGTGCGCAGGAAACCCGTCAACACCGGACGTCACCGGTGAATCCACACCTGCCGCCCATATCCGTGCCGGGGTGCTCCGCGAGGAGTTCGGACACGGAAGCGACAGGGAAGCCAAACCCCGGAACCCCCCCGCCTTGCGGCGGACCGCCCTCTATCACCCGTGGCGGCCGGTTCCCTATCAGGAGTATTGCAATGCCCCAGGTCACCATGCGTCAGATGCTGGAAGCCGGCGTCCATTTCGGCCACCAGACCCGTTACTGGAACCCCAAGATGGGCCAGTACATCTTCGGCGCCCGCGGCAAGATCCACATCATCAACCTGGAAAAGACCGTTCCGCTCTTCAATGACGCGATGAACTTCATTTCCAGCGTCGCGCAGAAGCGCGGCACCATCCTGTTCCTGGGCACCAAGCGCAGCGCCCGCGAGTCGATCCGCGAAGAAGCCGAGCGTTGCGGCATGCCGTTCATGAACCAGCGTTGGCTGGGCGGCACCCTGACCAACTTCCGTACCGTGAAGCAGTCGGTTGCCCGCCTGAAGGAACTGGAAGCCGGCGAAACCGACGGCACCTTCGACAAGCTGGTCAAGCACGAAGTGCTGGGCCTGCGTCGCGAGCGTGACAAGCTGGAAGCCTCGCTGGGCGGCATCAAGGAAATGAACCGCCTGCCGGACGCGATCTTCGTGATCGACATCGGCCACGAAGACATCGCCATCAAGGAAGCCAAGAAGCTCGGCATCCCGGTGATCGCTGTCGTCGATACCAACTACAACCCGGAACTGGTCGATTACGCGATCCCGGGCAACGACGACGCCATCCGTGCCGTGCAGCTGTACGCCCGTGCCGCTGCCGACGCCGTGCTGGAAGGCAAGGCTGCTGCTCCGCACGCTGCCACCGTCCGTGAAGAAGAGTTCGCCGACGCCCCGGCTGCCGAAGAAGCCAAGCCGGCCCGCCGCGCTCCGGCCAAGAAGGCTGCTGCCGACAAGGGCGAAGCCCAGGCCTGATCCAGGCCCGCGGTGGGCGCCTGGCGCCCACCGCTCCTGTCCGCTGCCACTGGCGCGATGACAGGATGCTGTCACATGGGCCGGCCACGATGCCGGCCCAACCCCTTTCTTTCGTGAGGAATTCCCGTGGAAATCACTGCTTCCCTGGTCAAGGAACTGCGCGAGCGCACTGGCGCCGGCATGATGGAGTGCAAGAAGGCACTTACCGAAAACGGCGGCGACATCGACGCTTCGGCGGAGTGGCTGCGCAAGTCGGGCCTGGCCAAGGCCGACAAGAAGGCTGACCGTGTTGCTGCCGAAGGCATCATCGTGTCGGCACAGGACGGCAACAAGGCCGTGCTGGTCGAAATCAACTCCGAAACCGACTTCGTCGCCAAGGACAGCAACTTCCTGGACTTCGCCAAGGCCGTTGCCTCGGTCGCGCTGAGCTCGGGCGCTGCCGACATCGACGCGCTGAAGGCCGCCAAGCTGCCGTCGGGCGAAACCGTCGAAGAATCCCGCGCTGCGGTCATTGCCAAGGTCGGCGAAAAGGTCGACGTGCGTCGCATCGTCCGCCTGGAATCGTCGAACAACGTCGCGGCCTACGTGCACGGCGGCCGCATCGGCGTGCTGGTTGAACTGGCCGGCGGCGACGCCGAGCTGGCGCGTGGCCTGGCCATGCATGTGGCTGCAATGAACCCGCCGCACAACAAGGCTGCCGACGTGCCGGCCGAGTTCGTTGCCAAGGAAAAGGAAATCGAACTGGCCAAGATGTCCGACAAGGACAAGTCCAAGCCGGCCGACATCCTCGAGAAGATCATCAGCGGCAAGATCGCCAAGATCGTCAACGAAGTCACCCTGTACGGCCAGCCGTACGTGCTGAACACCGACCAGTCCGTCGAGCAGGTGGTCAAGGCCGCCGGCGCCGACGTGATCGGCTTCAAGCGCCTGGCCGTTGGCGAAGGCATCGAGAAGGTGGTGGAAGACTACGCCGCCGAAGTGATGAAGCAGGCCGGCCTGGCCTGATCCATCGCCTCAAGCGATGACACGAAAAAGCCCGGCGCAAGCCGGGCTTTTTTGTGGCCAGCGACCCTCAGCCCTTCGCCTGGAACGAAACTTCCTCATACGGCTGCACCACCACCCAGCCTTCGCCGGCGAAGCGCAGCTGCAGGGTTTCGCCCGAACCGCGCCCGACCAGCGTACCCAGCGAAATGTCGGTGACGATCTCGGGCGTCAACGAGCCCGACCAGGCCACCGTTGCGTTCGGGTCGGTGAACACCGGGCCGCCCTGCGCCGTCACCGGCAGCGTCAGCGGCTCGTAATGCGAGGTGATCGCCACGATCCCGTGCCCACTCAGGCGGATGTTGAACAGCCCGCCCGAGAGCATGCCGGCCACCTTGCGCATCATGGTGATCCTGGACTCGATGCCCGTCTCAAACGCCAGCACATCGTTGCCGTTGACGAAAATCGACTCGCCCGCCAGCCGCAGCAGCGTCACCTGCTTGCCCGCATCGGCCAGGTAGGCCCGCCCCTGCCCCTCGATCTTCATCAGCTGCAGCCCCTCACCGCTCACCATTTTCTTCAGCAGCGTGCCCAGCCCCTGCTCCAGCAACCCCTGGCGGGTGAACTTCACCGCCCCCTTGCGCGCCACCATCGAACCGGCCTTGGCCCAGACCATGCCGTTCACCCGTATCTCGAGCATGTGCGGGCTCTCAAGCTCGAATGCATCCGCACTGACATCTTTTTCGTGCGTGCTGGCGAGGAATTCCTGAAGCGACTTTACGGCCATGGGGTCCATCCTTTTTCATTGGAGGCCGCATGGTACCCGCGCCACCCACCGCATTGCAGCAGCGGACGCCACTCGTGCCACTCCCCCATCCGCCAGCGGATGTGGTACCAAAGAGCTCATTGCCCCACCGCCGCACGATCTGCCCGTTGGTTTTGCATCGAAAGGCACCTCGACCCCCACCTGTCGCAGGCAACATTTCCCACAACGCAAGCACCAACACTCAAATCTGTGACGCACACCATGTATTCTTGCCACATCACCTCAGTATTCCCGCCATGCCTCCCGAGCTGACAGCCGCCCTGGCGCTCTGCCGCAACCTGCCCTCGCCGCCCGGTATTGCCCTGCGCATCATCGAACTGGCGCAGGACCCGGAAACCGACATCACCACGGCCGCCGACGTCATCGCCATCGACATGGCGTTGAGCGCGCGCATGTTGCGCATTGCCAATTCGCCGCTGTATGCCAGCCGCCGCCGGATCGAGAACCTCGGCCAGGCACTGACCATGCTGGGGCTCAACGCCACCGTCAGCCTCGCCCTGGGCTTCACCGTCACCCAGGACCTGACCGCCCCCGGACAGGGACAGGACGTGCGCGAGCGCGCCTGGCGGCGCAGCATCCTCAGCGCGCTGGCGGCCAGCCTGCTCGGCCAGGCCCGCGGCCTGCGCAAGGCCGAAGAACTGATGCTGGCCGGCCTGCTGCAGGACATCGGCGTGCTCGTGCTGGCCCAGAGCGAGCCCGAGCGCTACCTGCCGCTGCTGCGCCAGGCCCGCGACAACGAGGCCCTGATCGCCCTCGAACGTGAGCACCTGGACTGCACCCATGCCGAGGTGGGCGCGTGGATGGCCGAACAGTGGGATCTGCCCCGCTACCTGGTGGACGCCATTGCCCGCAGTGAATCGCCGGCCGCGGCCGAGGACAACTTCCAGGCCTGCGTGGCCCTGTCCGGCGCGGTCGCCGACATCTGGCTCAGCGCCGACGCCGATGCTGCCCGCGAACATGCGCTGCAGCAGGTCAACGAGACCCTCAAGCTGGACAGCGCCCAGTTCGACCAGGTGCTGGCCCGGATCGGCGAAGCCCTGCCCGAGATCAGCGCCCTGTTCGAGACCACGCTGATTTCGCCTGCGCGCGTGCAGCAGCTGATCGACCATGCCCAGGAGCTGGCGACGCTGCGCAACCTGCGCGAAATGCAGGATGCCGCCCTGGCCCGCCAGCGCGCCGACGAATTCGAGGCACGCGCCAACCGGCTGGCCGAACAGGCCCACCGCGACGCCCTGACCGGCGTGCTCAACCGCCGCCAGCTCGAGGCCGTGCTGGAACAGGAGTTCCTGCGCGCCACGCGGCACGGCTGGCCACTGTCGGTGGCCTTCATCGACCTGGACGATTTCAAGAAGATCAACGACGCCCACGGCCACCTGCTCGGTGACCAGGTGCTGCGCGAGTTCGCCACCCAGCTGCAGGAACACCTGCGCAACAGCGATACCGTGGCCCGCTTCGGCGGCGAGGAATTCATCGCCCTGCTGCCCAACACCACCGAGCTGGTGGCGCTGGACGTGGTGCGCCGGGTGCTGGCCAGCATCGTCAACACCCCCATGGCAGAAGTGGCCGACGGCCCGCTGTTCGTCACCTTCTCCGCCGGCGTGGCCACCCAGGGCGGCTATGAGCGTTTCGCCGATGTTCAGGACCTGCTGAAGGCCGCCGACGACGTGCTGTACCGTTCCAAGAACCTGGGGCGCAACCGCGTGATTGCGCGTTCACCGGGGACCGCCACGGCCTGAATGGAGTCAGGAAGCGGCGATCCACCGCTGTGGCAGGGCTGCGCCGCAGTGCAGCAGATTTTCCACGCCGAGTGCCGCCGCATCCAGTAGAATTCCCGCGTTTTCCACGCATCCAGAGGCCACCATGTCCAATCTCTCCTATCGCCGCATCCTGCTGAAAGTTTCCGGGGAGGCACTGATGGGGGATGAGGACTACGGCATCGACCCCAAGGTCATCAACCGCCTGGCGCGTGAAGTGATCGAAGCGCAGCAGGCCGGTGCCGAAGTGGCGCTGGTCATCGGCGGCGGCAACATCTTCCGCGGCGCCGGCCTGGCCGCCGGCGGCATGGACCGCGTCACCGGCGACCAGATGGGCATGCTGGCCACCGTGATCAACGCGCTGGCCATGCAGGACGCGCTGGAGAAGCTGGGCGCCAAGGCCCGGGTGATGAGTGCCATCAAGATCAACGACGTGTGCGAGGACTACATCCGCCGCCGCGCCATCCGCCACCTGGAAAAGGGCCGCCTGGTGATCTTCGCCGCCGGCGTCGGCAGCCCGTTCTTCACCACCGATTCCGGTGCCGCGCTGCGCGCCATCGAAATCGGCGCGGACCTGCTGCTCAAGGCCACCAAGGTCGACGGCGTGTACGACAAGGACCCCAACAAGCACAGCGATGCGGTCCGCTTCGACAGCCTGACCTACGACGAAGTGATCCGCCGTGGCCTGGAAGTGATGGATACCGCCGCCTTCGCCCTGGCCCGCGACAGCGACCTGCCGCTGCGCGTGTTCGACATGGGCCAGCCGGGCGAACTGCTGAAGATCCTGCACGGCGAGAACATCGGCACCCTGGTGCGCGGCCGCGACGCCACCTGACCGGCGCGCCGGCCACGGCCGGCACCCGCCCGTTCAGCGCGGACCTTGGTTCACCCCATTTCGCCTATAATCGCCCGATTCCCAGTGACACCCAGGATTCGGGCGATGCTCAACGAAATCAAGCAGGACGCGCAGACGCGCATGGCAAAGAGCATCGATGCTCTGAAGCAAACCCTGACCTCCATCCGCACCGGCCGTGCTTCGCCGGCCCTGCTGGACCGGATCACGGTCAAGGCCTACGGCACCGACACGCCGCTCAACCAGGTCGCCTCGATCAGCGTCTCCGAAGGCCACTCGCTGGTCATCACCCTGTTCGACAAGGGCATGATCAAGGACGTGGAAAAGGCGATCTACGCCTCCGACCTCGGCCTGACCCCCAACGTGGCCGGCACCGTCATCCGCCTGAACCTGCCGCCGCCGACCGAAGAGCGTCGCCGCGAGCTTGGCAAGCAGGTGCAGAAGGAAGGCGAAGGCGCCAAGATCGCCATCCGCAACATCCGCCAGGATGCGAACAAGGCCATCGCCGCCCTGCTGAAGGACAAGTCGATCAGCGAAGACGACAAGAAGCGCGGCGAAGACGACATCCAGAAGCTGACCGACAAGTCCATCAAGGACGTCGACAGTGTGGTTGCCGAAAAGGAAAAGGAACTGATGGCGGTCTGAGCATGACCCAGGCCCCGACCAGCAGCTCCACCGCCGCCGTGCCCCGCCACGTTGCCATCATCATGGATGGCAACGGACGCTGGGCGCAGAAGCGCCGTCGTCCGCGCGTGATCGGCCATCGGGCCGGCGCGCGCGCGGTCAACCGCACCATCGATTTCTGCCTGGAGCGTGGCATCGCCGCGCTCACGCTGTTCGCCTTCTCCAGCGAAAACTGGGGCCGGCCGAGCGACGAAGTCGACGCACTGATGAAGCTGTTCCTCAATGCACTGGACCGCGAGGTGGATGAACTCCACCGCCGCGGCGTGCGCGTGCGCTTCATCGGCGAACGCGAGCGCTTCGGTGCCGGGCTGGTCAGCCGCATGCAGCTGGCCGAGCAACGCACCGCCGGCAATACCGCCATGACCCTGAGCATCGCCGCCAGCTACGGTGGCCGCCAGGACATCGCCAGGGCCGCACGCGAACTGGCCGCCGAGGTCGCGGCCGGGCGCCTGCAGCCCGAACAGATCGACGAAGCTCTGCTGGGCAGCCGCGTCGCCCTGGCCGACCTGCCGCCCCCGGATCTGTTCATCCGCACCGGTGGCGACACCCGCGTCAGCAATTTCCTGCTGTGGCAGCTGGCCTATACCGAACTGTGGTTCACCGAGGTGCTGTGGCCCGAGTTCGACGCCGCCATCCTGCAGCAGGCGCTCGACGCCTACGCTGCACGTGAACGCCGCTTCGGCCTGACCAGCGCCCAGATCGCCGCCCTGGCCACCGAGACGTCCACCCCATGACCAAAACCCGAGTCATCGCCGCGCTGATCATGGCGCCGGTCGCCATCGCCGCGATCCTGCTGCTGCCCACCCAATGGCTGGCCGCCGCCGCCGCCGCCGTGTTCCTGATCGGCCTGTGGGAATGGCTGAAGCTGGCCGACGTGGACGACACCCTCGCCCGCACCGTGCTGCTGGTGCTCAACTTGGTGCTGATGGTGCTGATCGTGTGGGCCGACGCCGGCACGCTGGTGCTGTACCAGATCGCCGCGCTGGTCGGCATCGGCTGGTGGCTGCTGGCCCTGCTGTGGCTGCGCTTCTTCACCTTCGGCGCCGAGCCCGGCAGCCCGGCGCGGTCGCTCAAACTGCTGGCCGGCACCCTGGCCATCGTGCCCGCGTGGGCCTCGCTGGTGCTGATCCACGCCAGCGGCGACAAGGGCCACCTGTGGCTGCTGACCGCGCTGGCCGTGGTCTGGGCTGCCGATTCCGGCGCCTACTTCGCCGGCCGTACCCTGGGCCGCACCAAGCTGGCCCCGCGCATCAGCCCCAACAAGACCTGGGAAGGGCTGGGCGGCGGCATGCTGGCCGGCCTGCTGGTGGCCCTGGTGTTCGGCTGGATCGCCGGGGTCGCGCCTGGGCACGTGGTCGGCCTGGTCATCACCACGGTGGTCGCCGTGTTCGCCTCGGTACTCGGCGACCTGTACGAAAGCCTGCTCAAGCGCCATGCCGGCGCCAAGGACTCGGGCCACATCATTCCGGGCCACGGCGGCGTGCTGGACCGCATCGACGGCGTGCTGGCCGCGCTGCCGGTGTTCGCGCTGGGCAAGGAAATCTTCGGATTCTGAGCATGCAGAGCACTACCGCCCCCCGCCGGGTCGCCGTGTTCGGTGCCACCGGCTCGATCGGCGCATCCGCGCTGGACGTGATCGCGCGCCACCCGGACCGTTACCGCGCCACCGTGCTGGCCGCCGGCACCCAGGTGCAGGCGCTGGTCGCGCTGTGCGCGCTCCACCGGCCCGCGCATGCGGTGATCGCCAGCGAAGCGCTGTATGCGGATCTGCGCGATGGCCTGCGCGCCGCCGGTCTGGACACCCAGGCGCATGCCGGCGCCGCCGCGCTGGACCAGCTGGCCGCCAGCGACGCATGCGACACCCTGGTCGCCGCCATCGTCGGCGCCGCGGGGCTCTCCTCGACCCTGGCCGCCGCCGGCGCTGGCAAGCGGATCCTGCTGGCCAACAAGGAATCGCTGGTCCTGGCCGGCGAGCTGCTGATGCAGCGCGCCACCGCCGCCGGGGCCGAGATCATCCCGATCGACAGCGAACACAGCGCCATCTTCCAGTGCCTGCGTTCGCGCGACGCCAGCCTGGACCAGGCCGGTGTGCGCAGGATCCTGCTCACCGCCTCCGGCGGCCCCTTCCGCGGGCGCAGCCGGGCCGAGCTGGCCGAGGTCACCCCGGCCCAGGCAGTTGCCCACCCGAAGTGGTCGATGGGCCCGAAGATCTCGGTCGATTCGGCGACGTTGATGAACAAGGGGCTGGAGGTCATCGAGGCCCACCACCTGTTCAACATCCCCGGCGAGCGCATCGAAGTGCTGGTGCACCCGCAGAGCCTGGTGCATTCGCTGGTCGAATTCGTCGACGGCTCCACCCTGGCCCAGATGGGCCTGCCGGACATGCGCACCACCCTGGCCGTGGGCCTGGGCTGGCCGCACCGCATCGAATCCGGGGTGGGCGGGCTGGACCTGCTGAGCCAGGGCCGGCTGGATTTCGAGGCCCCCGACACCGACGCCTTCCCCTGCCTGCGCCTGGCCTGGCAGGCGATGGCCGCCGGCGGCACTGCCCCGGCGGTGCTCAATGCGGCCAATGAAGTGGCTGTTTCAGCGTTTCTTCAGGGGCGGATCGCTTTCCTAGCCATTCCAGGGCTGGTGGCTAACGCTCTTTCAACACTGCCTTCCGCGTCCGCCGATACACTGGAGGGCCTGCTGGCCGCCGACCAGCACGCCCGCCAGATCACCCAAGCCGCCATCGACCACGCCTGAATGCCCTTCCCGCTCCTTTCCCGCGACGTCCACCATGGGTGAATTCATCGGCTCCGTCTGGTGGATGATCGTCAGCCTTGGCCTGCTGGTGACGTTCCATGAGTTCGGTCACTACTGGGTCGCGCGGCGCTGTGGCGTGAAGGTGCTGCGCTTCTCGGTCGGCTTCGGCAGACCGCTGTGGATGCGCCGCAACCGCAACGGCACCGAATTCGCCATCGCCGCCATCCCACTGGGCGGCTATGTGAAGATGCTCGACGAGCGCGAGGTCGAGGTACACCCGGCCGAACGCGGCCTGGCCTTCAACCACAAGAGCGTCTGGCAGCGCATCGCGATCGTGGCGGCAGGCCCGATCGCCAACCTGGTGCTGTGCGTGGCCCTGCTGTGGGCCATGTTCGTACTGGGCAAGCAGGATTATTCGGCCACCATCGGCCGCACCTCCGGCATGGCCCAGGTGGCCGGGCTGCAGGCCGGTGACCGCGTGCTGAGCGTGGATGACCGCAGCGTGGTCACCGCAGGCCAGGCCGCCATGGCCCTGACCACGGCCGCCATGGACCGCCACGATGCGAAGGTGGAGGTGGTCGATGCGCAGGAGCAGGTGCGCACCCGCACCCTGCCGCTGTCGCAGCTGCCGGCCGGCTTCGATGAGCGCTGGGTGGCCTCGCTGGCCGGCCTGACCTGGCAGTTCCACCTGCAGCCGGCACTGGTCGAACAGGTGCTGCCCGATTCCGCCTCCCAAGGCGTGCTGTTGCCGGGCGACCTGGTGGTGGCCGTGGATGGCCAGCGCATCGATGCGGCCGACCAGGTCTCCCCGGCCATCCTCGCGCTGGGCAAGCGCGGCGGCCCGGGCATGATCGAGGTGCTGCGCAACGGCGACCGGCTGGCGCTGGAAGTCACCCCGCGCCAGGGCAAGGACGGCCGCGGCCAGCCCACGTGGCAGATCGGCATCGGCTTCCCGCAGGCCAGCGCGCCGGCCTATGACACCACCCTGCAGTACGGCCCGCTGGCGGCCATCCCGGCGGCGCTGCGCGAAACCGCGCGCGCGGCGGGCGATTCGCTCGGCATGATGCGCCGCATCGTGACCGGCAATGCCTCGCTGCAGAACGTTTCCGGCCCGGTCACCATCGCCCGGGTAGCCAACCAGACCGCCCAGCGCGGCCTTGATTGGTTCCTCTGGTTCTTGGCCGTACTCTCGCTCAGCCTGTGCATCATCAACCTGTTGCCCATCCCCATCTTGGACGGCGGGCACCTGCTGTATTACCTTATCGAGTTGGTCAAGGGCAGCCCGCTCAGCGAGCGTGCCATGGCGGCCGGCCAGTACATCGGCCTGGCCATGCTGGCCGGACTGATGGGACTGGCGTTCTACAACGACATCCTCGGTCTGTTCCCGCGATGAACTTTTACCCTTTTGTCGTCGTCTTATGCGCCGGCATCCCGCAACATCGTATTCGACTCCAACCGGACGTGACATGACGCGACTCCCCAATCGCCGCCTGCTTGCCCTCGCACTCGCCGCCGGTTTCGGCGCGCCCGCCCTGGCCCAGGCAGCCGAGCCCTTCACCGTCAGCGACATCCGTGTCGATGGTCTGCAGCGCATCACCTCCGGTACCGTGTTCACCTACCTGCCGGTGGAACGTGGCGAGACCCTGACCGACAACAAGGTCGGCGAGTCGATCCGTGCCCTGTACAAGACCGGCTTCTTCGAGGACGTCCAGCTTGAGCGGCAGGGCGACATCCTGGTGGTCACGGTCAAGGAACGCCCGGCGATCAACAAGCTGACCGTCACCGGCAACAAGGACATCAAGAGCGACCAGCTGCTCAAGGGCCTGAGCGACATCGGCCTGAGCGAAGGCGGCACGTTCGATCGCCTGAGCCTGGACCGGGTGACCCAGGAACTGCGCCGCCAGTACAACGACCGTGGCAAATACAACGTCGAGATCACCCCGACCGTCAGCCCGCTTGACCGCAACCGCGTGGACATCACCATTGCGATCAAGGAAGGCAAGGCCGCCAAGATCCAGCACGTGAACCTGGTCGGCACCGAGAAGTTCGAGTCCAAGGACATCCTGGAAACCTGGGAATCCAAGGAGCACAACTGGGCATCGTGGTACCGCCGCGACGACCAGTACTCCAAGGAAAAGCTGTCCGGCGACCTGGAAAAGCTCAATGCCTGGTACCTGGACCGCGGCTACGTGGACTTCAGCATCGATTCCACCCAGGTCTCGATCAGCCCCGACAAGCGCGACATGTTCATCACCGCCGGCGTGACCGAAGGTGAGCAGTACAAGATCTCCGAGATCAAGGTCACCGGCGACACCATCCTTCCGCAGGAAGACGTGGAGCGCATGCTGATCCAGAAGTCCGGCGATACGTTCTCGCGCGCCCTGCTGGAATTCAGCTCGGACGCCATCACCAATTCGCTGTCCAACATCGGTTACGCGTTCGCCAAGGTGAACCCGATCCCGACCAGCAACCGCGCCGAACGCACCGTGGCGATCAACATGCAGGTCGTGCCGGGCCCCCGCGTGGGCGTGCGCCGCATCGTGTTCAAGGGCAACACCCGCACCTCCGATGAAGTGCTGCGTCGTGAAATGCGCCAGTTCGAGAACAGCTGGTACTCGCAGGCCGCGATCGACCGTTCCAAGATCCGCCTGCAGCGCCTGGGCTACTTCGAATCGGTGGATGTCGAAACGCCGCCGGTCACCGGCAGCAACGACCAGGTCGACGTGGTCTACAACGTCAAGGAAACCACCTCGGGCAGCTTCGTGTTCGGCCTGGGCTATTCGCAGTCCTACGGCATGACCACCTCGGTGCAGCTGTCGCAGAACAACTTCCTGGGCGGCGGCAACCGCGTGTCGGTCGAAGCGTCGCGCAGCAGCTACCTGCAGCGTTACGGCTTCTCCTACACCAACCCGTACTTCACCGACGACGGCGTGTCGCTGGGCTACAACCTGTCCTGGCGCGAGCTGGATTACTCCGACTTCAACACCGCGCAGTACAACAGCACCAACGGTGCGGCGCAGGTGGTGTTCGGCGTGCCGATCACCGAGAACGACACCGTCTCGCTGATGGTGGGCATCGACAGCAACCAGATCACCACCTACCAGGGTGCAACGCCGCAGGCGATCATCGATTACATCGATGCCATCGGCCAGCGCACGTTCCACTCCTGGCGCACGGAGCTGGGCTGGGCGCGCGACACCCGCAACGATTACTTCATGCCCACCCGCGGCATGTACCAGCGCGTGGGCCTGGAAACGACCCTGCCGGGTTCGACGGTCGAGTACTACAAGCTGAACTACCAGGTCTCCAAGTACTGGCCGATCATCCCGTCGCTGGTCATCAATACCCGCGCCGAGGTCGGCTACGGCGACTCCTACGGCAACGATGTCACCCGCGTGATCACCAACCCGGATGGCACCACCCGCACCGTGACCGCTTCGGGCCTGCCGTTCTTCGAAAACTTCTACGCCGGCGGTACCAACTCGGTGCGCGGTTTCGAAGACAACACCCTTGGCCCGCGCTCGGAGCCGACCGCTTCGTACAACCGTGGCCAGCCGCTGGGTGGTTCGCTGAAAACCGTGGGTTCGGTCGAAGCCTACTTCCCGCGCCTGTTCGACAGCCCGTCGGCCCGCGTCTCGGCGTTCTTCGACGTCGGCAACGTGTACAACGGCGTGGACAACTTCAAGGCCAACGAACTGCGTGCCTCGGCCGGTGTCGCCCTGCTGTGGCGCGCCCCGGTCGGCCCGATCTCGATCAGCTACGCCTTCCCGCTCAAGAAGGAAGACGGCGACGAAATCGAACGCCTGCAGTTCACGTTCGGTGGCCAGTTCTAAACCCACCGATCGCACACGAAAACGCCGGGCCCAGCCCGGCGTTTTTGTTTGTGGGGCTTGGCCGCTCTTGATCACCCTTGGCCACCGACACACCGTCGGAGGGCCGGCGGGTGCGGGGGTACGGGGGCTTTACCAAACATGGATGTTTGGTAAGAGCCCCCAGGGATGGGTTCACGGCGCCCCCCGTACCCCCGCACCCGCCGGCCCTGCGCGCGAACCCCGCAGCCCACAGGCTGTTCGCCTGAATCCGGCCGGCGCCGCATACCATCGCTGAACCCCCGAACATGACCGAAGTCACGCCACACGGTAAACTCCCGGCGTGAACACTCCTACCTATACCGCCCAGCAACTCGCCGAGCAGTTTGGCCTGCAGGTCCATGGTGATGGCAGCACCGCCATCCGTGGCGTGGCCACGCTTGCCCATGCCGGCCCCGGCCAGCTGACCTTCCTGGCCAACCCGCGCTACCGCGCCCAGCTGGCCGACAGCCAGGCCGGAATCGTGGTGCTGCGCGCCGACGACGCCGACGCCGCGCCCGGTACCGCGCTGATCGCCAAGGATCCCTACACCACCTTCGCCAAAATCGGCGCGCTGTTCGACATCGCCCCGACCCGGCCGCCGGGCATCCACCCCAGCGCCGTCATCGATCCCGAGGCCCAGGTCGCCGCCAGCGCCCACATCGGCCCGTTCGTCACCATCGGCGCGCGCAGCGTGATCGGCGAGAACTGCATCATCGGCGCCGGCAGCATCATCGGCGAAGACTGCAGCCTGGACAGCGGCTGCGAACTGATCGCCCGCGTCACCCTGGTCACCCGCGTCCGCATCGGCAAACGCGTGCGCATCCATCCCGGTGCCGTGCTCGGCGCCGATGGCTTCGGCCTGGCGATGGACGCCGGCAGCTGGATCAAAGTGCCCCAGCTGGGGGGCGTGCGCATCGGCGACGACTGCGAGATCGGCGCCAATACCTGCGTCGACCGCGGCGCCCTCGAAGATACCGTGCTCGACAACGACGTGCGCCTGGACAACCTCGTCCAGATCGCCCACAACGTCCAGATCGGTGCCCACTCGGCCATCGCCGGCTGCACCGGCATTGCCGGCAGCGCCAAGATCGGCCGTTACTGCCTGCTCGGCGGCGCCGTCGGCGTCGTCGGCCACCTCGAGATCTGCGACAAGGTGGTGATCACCGGCAAGTCCGTGGTGCGCAACTCCATTACCGAACCGGGCGAATACTCGTCCGGGACCCCATTGACCGACAACCGCACGTGGCGCAAGAACGCCGCGCGCTTCAAGCAGCTCGATGCACTGGCCCGTCGCATCCTGTCTGTAAGCAAGGAGAAGGAATGAGCCACCCACAGAAGCTGCCGGACATCACCGAAATCCAGGCGTTGATCCCGCACCGCTATCCCTTCCTGCTGGTCGACAAGGTCGTCGCGATCGATTACGAGAAGCGCACCATCGTTGCCACCAAGAACGTCAGCATCAACGAACCGTTCTTCCAGGGCCACTTCCCCAGCCAGCCGATCATGCCCGGCGTGCTGATCATCGAAGCCATGGCCCAGGCCGGCGGCGTGCTGACCCAGCTCACCCTGGGCCGCGACGCGCAGTCCAAGCTGTTCTACATGGTCAAGGTGGACAAGGCCCGCTTCAGTAAGCAGGTGGTGCCGGGCGACGTGCTGGAAATGCATGTCGAGATCAAGCGCGTGATCCGCAACATGGCGGTGTACGACTGCGTGGCCAAGGTCGACGGCGAGATCGTCGCCTGCGCCGAAGTACTCTGCGCCGGCACCCGCGAATGAACGGGCCGCTCATCCACCCCACCGCGGTCATCGACCCGTCGGCGAAACTGGCGGCGGATGTACGTATCGGTGCGTTCTGCCTGATCGGTGCCGATGTCGAGATCGGCGAGGGCACCGAAGTCGGCCCGCACTGCTCGATCCACGGCCCGACCCGGATCGGCCGCAACAACCGCTTCATCGGCCACGTTGCCGTGGGCGGCGAACCGCAGGACAAGAAGTACGCCGGCGAGCGCACCGAACTGGTGATCGGCGATGACAACGTGTTCCGCGAATTCGTCACCCTCAACCGCGGTACCGGCGGCGGCGGTGGCGTCACCACCATCGGCAACGGCAACTGGATGCTGGCCTATACGCACGTGGCGCACGACTGCCACGTCGGCAACCAGTGCGTGTTCTCCAACAACACCACCCTGGCCGGCCACGTGACCGTGGGCGACTACGTGATCATCAGCGGTTTCGCCGGGGCCCACCAGTTCTGCCGGATCGGGGCGCACGCCTTCCTGGGCATGGGTGCACTGACCAATGGCGACGTGCCACCGTTCACCATGGTCGGCAGCGATTCGCTGGGCCGCCCGCGCGGCATCAACAGCGAAGGCCTCAAGCGCCGCGGCTTCGATGCCGAGCGCATCGCCAGCATCAAGCGCGCCTACCGCACGTTGTACGTGGCCGGCCTGCCGCTGGCCGAAGCCAAGGTGCAGCTGGCCGAACAGGCCACGCACAGCGCCGACGTCAAGGACATGCTGGACTTCATCGAGCACGCCGAGAGGCCCCTGCTGCGATGACGGCGCCGGGCTCTTCGCGACCGCTGCGGATTGCGCTGGTTGCCGGTGAAGCCTCCGGCGACCTCCTTGGCGCCGGCCTGGTGCGCGAACTGCAGCAGCGGTTCCCGGACGCCGAGTTCGCCGGGATTGGCGGCGATGCAATGCGCAGCGCCGGCTGCCTGACCTGGTTCGATGCCAGTGAGCTGGCGGTGATGGGCCTGACCGAAATCCTGCGCCACCTGCCGCGCCTGCTGAAGCTGCGCAGTGAGTTCCGTGCGCGGGTGCTGGAGTGGCAGCCGGACGTGTTCATCGGCATCGACGCCCCGGACTTCAACCTGGGCGTGGAGCGCTGGCTGAAAGAGCGCGGCATCACCACGGTGCACTACGTCAGCCCATCGGTCTGGGCGTGGCGCGAGAAGCGTGCGGAGAAGATCGGTGCCAGCGCCGACCTGGTGCTGTGCCTGTTCCCGATGGAACCGCCCATCTACGCCCGCCATGGCATCGACGCGCGCTTCGTCGGCCACCCGATGGCCGATGACATCCCGCTGCACAGCGACCGCGAAGCGGCCCGCGTGGCCCTGGGCCTGCCGGTCAACGCCAAGGTGCTGGCTGTGCTGCCGGGCAGCCGGCTGGGCGAGATCAGCAAGCTGGGCGGCGCGTTCTTCGAAGCGGCCTGGCAGGTGTCCGAACGCATTCCTGGCCTGCACGTGGTGGTGCCGGCAGCCAACCCGGCCTGCCGTGCACTGATCCAGGAGCAGCTGTCGCGCTCGGCGCTGCCGGTGGCCTACTCGCACCTGCTGGACGGCCAGGCACGCACGGCGATGATCGCCGCCGACGTGGTGGTACTCGCCTCGGGCACGGCCACGCTGGAGACGATGCTGGTGAAGCGGCCGATGGTGGTGGGTTACCGCGTGGCGGAGCTGACCTACCGGATCGTGAAGGCGCTCGGCCTGATCAAGGTAGACCGCTTCGCGCTGCCGAACATCCTGGCCGGCAAGGACCTGGCACCGGAGCTGATCCAGCACGACTGCGTGCCGGACAAGCTGGCCGAGGCGATCATGCAGTGGTTCGATCAGCCGCAACGCGCCATCGAGATCCAGGACACGTACGAAAAGCTGCACCTGCAGTTGCGCCAGGACGCGTCGGCGCGCGCGGCCGACGCGGTGGCGGAACTGCTGGCACGCAAGCCGCGCGGGAACGCGCCGGCATGAGCCGCCGCCACGCTGCGGCGGCCTCGCTGGCGCTGTTCGACGGGGCGGCGCTGGCGACGGTCGCGCCGCGCTATGTGGCGGGGGTGGACGAAGCCGGTCGCGGGCCGCTGGCCGGCCCGGTGGCGGTAGCGGCGGTGGTGTTCTGCCCGGACCGCCCGCGTCTGAACGGGCTGGACGATTCCAAGCAGCTCACGGCGATCCGCCGCGACCAGCTGTTCGACAGGATCCAGCAGCGTGCGCTGGCCTTCCACGTGGTGATGGTGGACGTGACGGAGATCGACACGCTCAACATCTACCAGGCCACGATGCTGGGCATGCGCCGGGCGGTCGAGGCGGTAGCGCACGTAGCGCAGTTCGCGCGCATCGACGGCAACGTGGTACCCAAGGGCCTGCCCTGCCCCGCGCAGGCGCTGGTCGGAGGCGACGCGCTCGACCGCGCGATCATGGCGGCCTCGATCCTGGCCAAGGTCAGCCGCGACCGCTACATGCTCCAGCTGCACGAGCAGCACCCCGAATACGGTTTCGACCAGCACAAGGGCTACGGCACCCCGGCCCACCTGGCCGCCCTGCGCACCCACGGCCCCTGCCCCCACCACCGCCGCAGCTTCGCGCCCGTGCGTGATTGCCTGGACAGCGCGTTGGTTGCTGCTGTCTGACGCAACAGCAACCGCAACAGCCAAAGCAAAAGCAAAAGCGGCACTTCCGGTTCGGCTGGCTTGGGCGGCGGGTGTGGGTTTGCGGGACACGCTGCAAGTACGTCCATGTAAGCTCGTTCGCGCCATCCATGGCGCTCTACGGTCCCGCAAACCCACCCCCGCCGCCCTTTGACAGTTGGCTGGTGCCCAACGGAGGTCAAAGGCGGAGCCCTTGCTCCCGCTTTTCCGTGCGAGCCGACCTTCCGTTGGGGGCGGCGCCGGGGGCAGGGGTACGGGACCTTTCCTTGCAACATGGATGTTGCAAGAGAGCCCCCAGGGATGGGTTTACGGCGCGTCCCGTACCCCTGCCCCCGGCGCCGCCCCAGCCGATAGCCCAACCGCCCAAGCGCTTTGGCTTTGGCTTCGGCTTGGCTTCCGCCTTAACCCAATGCCCTGTCAAGCCTTGTTCCGCTTGCCCCGCGCGGCTACCCTGACCGGGCATTACATTGGCCCGGCATGTCCACTTCCCGTTTCGTACATCTGCACGTCCACACCGAGTTTTCGCTGGCGGATTCGACCATCCGTGTCCCGGCGAAACCGGATCAGGCTGACCCGAAAAAGGCCAAGCAGGCCAACCTGCTCAGCCGCGCCGTCGAACTGAACCTGCCCGCGTTGGCAGTGACCGACCTGAACAACCTGTTCGCGCTGGTCAAGTTCTACAAGGCCGCTGAAACGGTCGGCATCAAGCCGATCGCCGGTGCCGACATCATGATCGCCGAAGAGGGCATGACCCCCTGGCGCATGACCCTGCTCTGCCGCGACCGCGAAGGCTATCTCAGCCTGTCGCGCCTGCTCACGCGTGCCTGGATGGAAGGCCACCGCCCTGAAGGCGGCGTGGCGGTGCACCCCGACTGGCTCAAGGGCGGCTGCCACAACCTGTTTGCCCTGGCTGGCCGCGACAGCCTGGCCGGGCGTCTGGCCGGCGAAGGCCGGCATGACCTGGCCGAGCAGCAGCTCGCCGACTGGCAGCGCGTGTTCGGCGACGGCCTGCATCTGGAGCTGACCCGTACCGGTCGCGAAGGCGAAGAAGCGTTCAACCAGTTTGCCCTGGTGGCCGCCGGCCAGCGTGGCCTGCCCGTGGTGGCCAGCAACGACGTGCGCTTCCTGCGCCCTGACGATTTCAGCGCGCACGAAGCCCGCGTGTGCATTTCCTCCGGCCGCGTGCTGGACGATCCCAAGCGCCCGCGCGATTACAGCGACCAGCAGTACCTCAAATCGCCCGAAGAGATGTGCGCGCTGTTCGCCGACATCCCCGATGCGATCGACAACACGCTGGCGCTGGCCGAACGCTGCAACATCGAAATGCGGCTGGGTACCTACTTCCTGCCCAACTACCCGGTGCCGGAAAACGAAACGCTGGACAGCTGGATCTGCAGCGAATCGCGCAAGGGCCTGGAAGCCCGCCTGGAAAAGAATCCGCTGGCCGAAGGCAAAACCCGCGAGGACTATTTCGAGCGGCTGGAATTCGAGCTGGCCACCATCATCAAGATGGGGTTCCCCGGCTACTTCCTGATCGTGGCCGACTTCATCCAGTGGGGTAAGAACCAGGGTATTCCGATCGGCCCCGGCCGTGGTTCCGGTGCCGGTTCGCTGGTGGCCTGGGCACTGCAGATCACCGATCTGGATCCGATTCCGTACAACCTGCTGTTCGAGCGGTTCCTCAACCCCGAACGCGTGTCGATGCCCGACTTCGACATCGACTTCTGCATGGACCGCCGCGACGAAGTCATCGACTACGTCGCGCGCAAGTACGGCCGCGAACGCGTCAGCCAGATCATCACCTACGGCACCATGGCCGCCAAGGCCGTGGTGCGCGATTCCGGGCGCGTGCTCGGTTTCCCGTATGGCCTGGTCGACGGGGTATCCAAGCTGATTCCCAACATCCTGGGCATTTCGCTCAAGGATGCGATGGGCGAAGGCAAGGATTCGGAAATGGCATCGCCGGAGTTGATCCAGCGCTACCAGAACGAAGACGACGTGCGCGACCTGATCGACCTGGCGCGCCAGCTCGAAGACCTTACCCGCAACGCCGGCAAGCATGCCGGCGGCGTGGTGATCGCGCCGGAACCGCTGGCCGAATTCTGCCCGCTGTTCGCCGAACACGATGAAGGCGGCCGTGGCCGCAACCCGGTCACCCAGTTCGACAAGAACGACGTCGAAGAAATCGGCCTGGTGAAGTTCGACTTCCTCGGCCTGCGCACGCTGACGATCATCGACTGGGCGGTCAAGGCGATCAACAAGCGCCATGCCCGCGCCGGCATTCCGCCGATCGACATCACCGCGCTGCCGCTGGACGATGCGCCCACCTACAAGGACATCTTCGCCAACGGCAACACCGGCGCGGTCTTCCAGTTCGAATCCTCGGGCATGCGCCGCCTGCTGAAGGACGCGCGCCCCGACCGCTTCGAAGACCTCATCGCGCTGGTGTCGCTGTATCGCCCCGGCCCGATGGACCTGATTCCCTCCTTCAACGCGCGTAAGCACGGCCAGGAAGAAATCATCTACCCCGATCCGCGTACCGAAGCCATCCTGAAAGACACCTACGGCATCATGGTGTACCAGGAGCAGGTGATGCAGATGGCGCAGATCGTCGGCGGTTACTCGCTCGGCGGCGCCGACCTGCTGCGCCGCGCGATGGGCAAGAAGGTGCCGGCCGAAATGGCCAAGCACCGCGAGATCTTCCGCGAGGGTGCGGCCAAGGGCGGCGTGGACGGCCCCAAGGCCGACGAAATCTTCGACCTGATGGAGAAGTTCGCCGGCTACGGTTTCAACAAATCGCACGCTGCCGCCTACGCGCTGGTCAGCTACCAGACCGCCTGGCTCAAACGCCATTACCCGGCCGAGTTCATGGCGGCCACGCTGTCCTCGGACATGGACAACACCGACAAGGTGGTGGGCTTCCTGGCCGAAGTGCGCAACCTCGGCCTGACCGTGCTGCCGCCGCGCGTGAACGAGTCGGCGTACATGTTCGAAGCCTCCAGCGCCGACACCATCCAGTATGGCCTGGGCGCCATCAAGGGCGTGGGCCAGGGGGCCTGCGAAGCAGTGGTTGACGAGCGCCTGGCCAAGGGCCGCTACGCCTCGCTGCTGGATTTCTGCATGCGCATCGAATCGGGCAAGCTCAACCGGCGCACGCTTGAAGCGATGATCAACTGCGGCGCACTCGATGGCCTCGGCAAGAACCGCGCTTCGCTGATGCTGCAGCTGCCTGAAGTGCTCAAGGCCACCGACCAGATGTCGCGCGAGAAGGCCTCCGGCCAGAACTCGCTGTTCGGCGCGCCCGACCCGGTCAGCACCGCGCTGCAGCTGGACCTGCCTGAAGCCAAGGAATGGGGGCTGGGCCAACTGCTGGACGGCGAACGCGAAACGCTGGGGTTCTACCTCAGTGGCCATCCGTTCGACCCGCATGCCGACGACGTCAAGGAACTGGTCGGCACCGACCTGGGCATGCTGGAAAAACTGATTCCCCCTGCCCGGCCCAGCAAGGATGGCGAAAAGCGCGCCTGGCGCCAGGAAACCCCGGTGATCCTGGCCGGCCTGGTGGTCGGCGTGCGCCGCAAGGGCGAAAGCCAGGTGTTCATGCAGCTTGAAGACGGGAAGGGCCGGGTCGAATGCAGCGCGTTCACCGATGGCCTGGCCGAGTTCGGCCACCTGATGACCAAGGACCGCATCCTGGTGGTCAAGGGCGGCCTGCGCGAGGACGAGTTCAATGGCGGCTATGCCCTGCGCATCCGCCAGTGCTGGGACTTCGAGGAAATCTGCGCCAATTACGCCACCCGCCTGTCGCTGCGCCTGGACCTGCGCCAGGGCGACCCGGTCTGGGCGCGGGTGAACGGCCTGCTCGACCGCCACCGTCCCGGCCGCACCCCCCTGCGCCTGGACCTGCTGCTGGGCACCGAGCAGGGCCCGGTAGCCGGCATGCTGGACGTAGCCGGCGACACTGCCGTGCGCGTGGACAGCCAGCTGGTGGACGCCCTGCGGGCCGACCCGGCGGTCCGGACGCTGAAAGTCCGGTACAGCCCGCCATGGGCCAACTAGCCCCTGACCAGACGACGGCGTACGGGGCATTTAGACGCATTCGGCTACACTTTCCCTCTTTTCTTCACGACGGCTTCCGATGAATCCGAACTACCTCGACTTCGAGCAACCCATCGCTGATCTGGAGGCAAAGATCCAGGAGCTGCGCAGCGCAAGCGCCGGCCCGGCGGTCAATGTCGAGGCCGAAGTGCGCACCCTGCAGGACAAGCTGCGGCTGCGTACCGCGCAGATCTTCCGCAACCTGACCTCGTGGCAGGTGCTGCAGCTGGCCCGCCATCCTTCGCGCCCTTACACCGCCGACTACATCCGCATCTTCTGCGATGAGTTCCAGGAACTGGCCGGCGACCGCGCCTTCGCCGACGACAAGGCCATCATGGGTGGCCTGGCCCGCATCGGCGGCCGTTCGGTGATGCTGATCGGCCACCAGAAGGGCCGCGACACCAAGGAAAAGATCAAGCGCAACTTCGGCATGCCCAAGCCGGAGGGCTACCGCAAGGCGCTGCGCCTGATGAAGATGGCCGAGCGCTTCGGCCTGCCGGTGCTGACCCTGATCGACACCGCCGGTGCCTGGCCGGGCATCGATGCCGAATCGCGTGGCCAGTCCGAAGCGATCGCGCGCAACCTGATGGAAATGGCCGAACTGAAGGTGCCGGTGATCTGCACCGTGATCGGCGAAGGCGGCTCCGGCGGCGCGCTGGCGCTGGGCGTGGGCGACCGCACCGTGATGCTGGAATACAGCGTGTATTCCACCATCAGCCCGGAAGGCTGCGCCTCGATCCTGTGGAAGGATGCGGGCAAGGCCAAGGATGCCGCCGAACAGCTGGGCCTGACCGCGCCGCGCCTGAAGAGCCTGGGCCTGGTCGACAAGGTCGTGCGCGAGCCGACCGGCGGAGCTCACCGCAACCCGAACCAGATGGCCAAGCGCCTGAAGGCCGTGCTGCTCAACGAGCTGGACGCGCTGGAGAAGCTGTCCACCGAAGACCTGCTGCAGAAGCGTTACGAGCGCCTGCGCAGCTACGGCGCCTACGAAACGGCCTGATCGGCCGTTGCGATTGCGGCAAGAAGAACCGGGCCATGCGCCCGGTTTTTTGTCCCTCAGAACGGCTTGGCCAGCACCAGCCAGACCACGCCGATGAACAGCACCAGCGGCAGTTCATTGAACCAGCGCAGCGCGCGCGACGACGGCAGCACCTTGCCCTTCACCGCGCCCTTCAGCAGCCGCCCGGTCCACGAGTAGTACACCAGCAGCAGCACCACCAGCCCCAGTTTGGCGTGCAGCCAGCCTGCCGCACCTGGCGCGACCATGGTGGGGAAGTCCGGAATCACCCGGTAGCCCAACCACAGCACCAGCCCCAGGATCAGCGCGAAGCCGAACATCATGTGGCCGAACTTGTACAGGCGCAGGCCCATCAGCTGCAGGCGCTCCACGACGGGCAGCTGCCCGGCGGTCTCACTCAGGTTCACCAGGATCCGCGGCAGGTAGAAAACCGCCGCCATCCACGCCACCACGAACAGCAGGTGGAAGGTCTTGACCCAGTAGTAGGACTGCATGCGCTTGCTCCGGCGGCTGGCTTGGGATGTCGTTCATTCTGGCCGATTCACGCGGGCTGCGCATGCGCGGCAGATTGACGCAGCGGGCTCGGCTACCATGTGCACCCACCCCGTCCTCGATCCCTGTCCCCGCATGCAGAAGACCTACGACCAGGCCTACTTCCAGCGCTGGTACCAGCCCGACCAGACCGGCGGCGCGGCGCGCCTGGCGCGCAAGGTCGCACTGGCCGTCGCCAGTGCCGAGTACTACCTGGAGCGCCCGATCCGCAGCGTGCTGGACATCGGCGCCGGTGAAGGCGCCTGGCGCGCGCCGCTGCTCAAGCTGCGCCCGCGCGTGCAGTACATGGGCTTCGACAGCAGCGACTATGCGGTGCAGCGCTACGGCCGCAGCCGCAACCTGCACCCGGCCCGGGTTGGCGATTTCGCCTGGCTGCGCCCGTGCGCGCCGGTGGACCTGCTGGTCTGTTCGGACGTGATGCACTACGTGCCCACCCGCGAGCTGCGCCCCGCCCTGGCCGGTTTCGCCGAGCTCACCGGTGGCGTGGCGTTCCTGGAGGCGTTCACCGCCGAGGACGAGTTCGAAGGTGACCATGAAGGATTCCAGGCCCGCCCGGCGGCCTGGTACCGCCGCCAGCTGACGGCCGAAGGCTTCACCGCGCTCGGCTCGCACTGCTGGCTGTCGCCCGCACTGGCGGGCCACGCCGCTGCCCTGGAACGCAGTGGCCGTTGATCTCACGGCCGGTTGCGACGGATCCGCCTATTAAGGCGTTCCCGACCCGGGTGAGGTATGCTGCGCGGCAACATAAGACCATACATATTCGGACGTCATGCTCTATCAGCTGCATGAATTGACCCGCAACCTGCTCGCCCCGTGGGTGCACCAGGCCCAGGCCAACGCCAAGTTCTTCGCCAACCAGGGCCACTGGTGGTCGCAGATGCCCGGTGCCGACCGCCTGTCCGCGGTGAACGAGCTGTTCCATCGCATCGGCAAGGATTACGAGAAGCCCGAGTGGGGCATCAACGAAATCGAGGTCGACGGCGAGCGCGTGCCGATCGTGGTGCACGAAGAAGTCGTCAAGCCGTTCTGCAAGCTGCTGCGCTTCAAGCGCCACAGCAACGAAGCCGACCAGCTCAACACCATGCTCAACCAGCCGTTCGTGCTGGTGGTGGCGCCGCTGTCGGGCCACCACGCCACGCTGCTGCGCGACACCGTGCGCACCCTGCTGCGCGACCACCGCGTGTACGTCACCGACTGGGTCGACGCGCGCATGGTGCCCGGCAGCGAAGGCGAGTTCAGCCTGGACGATTACATCGCCTACGTGCAGGAATTCATCCGCCACCTCGGTGCCGAGAAACTGCACGTGGTCAGCGTGTGCCAGCCGACCGTACCGGTGCTGGCCGCCGTTTCGCTGATGGCCAGCCGTGGCGAAACCACGCCGCGTTCGCTGGTGATGATGGGCGGCCCGATCGATGCGCGCTGCAGCCCGACCGCGGTGAACAACCTGGCCACCCAGAACCCGCTGTCGTGGTTCGAGAACAACGTGATCCACACCGTGCCGCCGGGTTATCCGGGCGCCGGTCGCCGCGTGTACCCGGGCTTCCTGCAGCACGCCGGTTTCCTGTCGATGAATCCGAGCCGGCACTTCAGTTCGCATTGGGATTTCTATGCCGACCTGGTCAAGGGCGACATGGAAGATGCCGATGCGCACCGCCGCTTCTACGACGAATACAACGCAGTGCTGGACATGCCGGCGCGCTACTACCTGGATACCATCCGCGTGGTGTTCCAGGAATTCCTGCTGCCGCGCGGCGAGTGGTATGTACAGGGTGAGCTTGTGGATCCCGGTGCGATCACCGGGACCGCGCTGCTGAGCATCGAAGGCGAGCTGGACGACATCGCCGGCCTGGGCCAGACCGAAGCGGCGCAGGAACTGTGCACCGGCATTCCGGCGGCGCGCCGTGAGCACTTCGTGGTCGAGGGCGCCGGCCACTACGGCATCTTCAGCGGCCGCCGCTGGCGCGAAACCGTGTACCCGAAGGTGCGCGATTTCTTCGCCGCCAACGCGCAGGCTGCGGCGAAGCCGAAGAAGGCAGCCAAGGCCGCCAGCAACGTCACCCCGATCCGTAAGAAAGTGGGTTGACGACCGGTTGCGCCGACGGTTGTCGGCGCTTCGATCCGGATCATGAACGTCTGACGGGCGGTTTCGATTGGGGCTGAACGCCGGTCGGATCACCGTGGCCTGATCTCGACGACTTCGGATGCTTGCGCCGCGCTGCGCGCGGTGTCCGGCCAACGGCCGGACCTACGAATTGCTACGGGCCCATCCGGATCATGGTCAATCAACCAAGGGCTCCGGATGCCTGGCGGTAGCGCCGGCCGTTGGCCGGCCGTCGGTAGACTTAGAGGCGTACCAGCAGGTGTTTCGCCATCTGGCCGTGCAGGTGGCCGATGAAGCGCGCCAGGTGCATGGTGCAGAACAGGATCACCACGCCCAGTACCGCCAGCGCGGGGGTGGCCCACAGCGGCAGCACGACCAGTTCGCTTTCGAAGTACAGGCTCGGGGCGCCCAGCGCGAACATCGAGGCCACCGGCGCCCAGATGAAGACCAGCGCCACCGTCAGCAGCGTGACCGCGATGGTGAAGTAGATGATGCCCAGCGGCAGCATCAGCATGAAGTACAGCATCGTCAGCCAGGTGCGTCCATCGGTGAACATGTCGCCGATGCGCTGCAGCCAGCTGCGGCTGCGGTCGGCATAGCGCGGCCGACGCGGCATCCGCTCGCCGAGCAGTGCTTCGATCAGCCGCCCTTCCAGCAGCGCCAGGCCGCGCACCGAACCGAAGAAGAGCACGGTCATCGGAATGCCGATGATCAGCACGATCAGGCCCAGCGACATCGACAGGCCGGTGATTACCCAGGTGAAGAAGAAGATGCCGGTCGCCAACGACAGCAGCATGTAGAACAGCGCGCCGTAGGTCCGCGGTTCCAGTGCCACGCCGAAGAAGCGCGCCAGCGCCGAGCGGTGCGGCGGCGGAACACGGTCGGTCGGCGGTGCATCGCCGCCGGCTGCGGCCGCTGCGGCGGCAACACCCGGCGCCACCTGCGCCGGCACTACCCGGGCGATCGGCCGCACGCTGGCGCTCGGGGTGCGCAGCGCGCGGTTCACGGTGATTTCGGTTTCGCGGTAGATCTCGGCCACTTCCTCCGGCGCACCGTAGCTGCCGGCCACGTCGGCAATCACCTCCGCCTCGCTGCGGCCCGGCTGGGCGGCCAGTTCCGAACGCAGGTATTCCTCGGCGTCGTACAACGCGTCCTGCACCATCGCCGGATCGGCGTCATGCAGCGCGGCGCGCAGTTGTGCCAGGTATTCCCCGATGGTGGTCGGCAGGCCCCCGCCCGCCCTGTTCTGTTCGTTCATTGCAGTACCCCTTCCAGCACGGAATCAACGGAATCTCGGGTGGCACGCCAGGCCTGGCTCCACAACGCCAGCACCTCGCGGCCGCGTTCATTGATGCGGTAGTAGCGCCGCGGTGGCCCGGCCACCGACGGTTCGATCTGGCTTTCCAGCAGCCCGGCCCCTTCGAGGTTGCGCAGCACCGGGTACAGCGCGCTCTGCTTGCCGCTCAGCACGCCCTCGCCGGTCCGTTCCAGTTCCTTGGCGATCAGGTAGCCGTACAGCGGCTCCCCGGCCTTGGCCAGCACCGCCAGCAGGGCCAGCGACACGGTGCCGGCACTGAGCTCCTTCTGGAACTTCTTCAGGTGGACCTCGTGGTCGCTCATGACGATCTCCAGCTAGCGTGGAGTCAACACTAGTGCGAAGTCAGCTATAGCGAACGTGCCGTTAGTCACCCTGCCGGGGGACAGGGTGGGCTGGCGGCCGGAGCCGGGCTTCGCGCAGAATCGGGGATCGTTCATCCCGGGGTCCACCATGTCGCCACGCCGTCCCGCCCTGCTTGCGCTTGCCCTCTCCTGCCTGCTGCCGGGCCTGGCCACCGCAGCCACGCCGTACCGCAGCGCCCAGCAGATCCTGGAAGCCTCGCCCGCGAGCGACTGGCGCACGCCGGATCCGGCCAACCTGCTGGTGATGAAGCTGGATGCCGGTGAGGTCCTGATCGAGCTGGCCCCGGCCTTCGCGCCGCAGCACGTGGCCAACATCCAGACCCTGGCCCATGAGCATTTCTGGGATGGCGAGAGCATCTACCGCGCGCAGGACAACTTCGTGGTGCAATTCGGCGATGCTGATGCCGATGACGCGGCCAAGGCCAAGCCGCTGGGCTCGGCCAAGCGCAAGCTGCCGGCGGAGTTCCAGCGCGACAGCAAAGGGTTGAAGGTCAGCGTGCTGCCCGATCGCGACGGCTGGGCCGACCAGACCGGCTTCGTCGACGGCTTCGCGGTGGGCCAGGACCGGCAGGACGGCAAGACCTGGCTGGCGCACTGCTACGGCGCGCTGGGTGCCGGCCGCAACAACGACGAAGACAGCAGCATCGGCGCCGAGCTGTACGTGGTCACTGGCCAGTCGCCGCGCCAGCTGGACCGCAACATCACCGTGGTCGGCCGGGTGCTCAAGGGCATGGAGCTGCTCAGCGCGCTGCCGCGCGGACCGGCCCCGATGGGCTTCTACGCCGACGCTTCGCAGCGCACCGCGATCCGCTCGATCCAACGCGTGAGCGACCTGCCGGAAGCGCAGCGACCGACGCTGCAGGTGCTGCGCACCGATTCAAAGACCTTCGCCGATACGGTCGAAGCGCGCCGCAACCGCGTGGACGACTTCTACAAACGCGCCGCCGGGCATATCGACCTGTGCAACATCCCCGTGCCCGTGCGGTAAGGGATGCCGCGTCGCGTCAACGTTTCTGGCTGGCGGCGACGCTGCCGAGGATCAACGCGCCGGCGACCACCATCGCCCAGGTCACCGGCTCGCCCAGGAACAGCCACGCAAACAGCGCGCCGAACATCGGCACCAGGTAGGTCACGGTGGAGGCGCGCGCCGGGCCAATCCGCGCGATGAGGCGGTAGAACATCAGGAATGCAAAGCCGGTGCAGACCACGCCCAGCGCGATCGCGCACGCCCACGACACGGCGGGAATCGGCGCGTCCGGCCAGTGGGTCAGCGCCATCGGCAGCATCAGCAGCGCCGCGCTGCCCAGCGTGGCGCCGGCCGACGCCGCTGGCGGCAGGCCGGTCATGTGGCGCTTGACCAGGTTCACGCCCAGGCCGTACAGCAGCGCAGCCAGCGAGCCGGCAATCACCGCCGCGCCGATGCTCAGCCCGGACACCTTGGCGGTGGCCAGCACCACCACGCCGCCGAAGCCGACCAGCAGCGCAATCGCGCGGCGCATGCCGATCTTCTCGCCGAAGAACAGGAACGCGATCAGCGCGGCAAACAGCACGGTCATCGCGTTGCAGATCGCGCCGATCGCGGCCGGTGCGCGCTGCGCGGCCCAGGCGAACAGGACGAACGGAATGGCGGAGTTGATCAGGCCGATCGGCACCAGCCACAACCAGCGCCGGGCCGGGAACTGCGCGCGCGCCTGCCAGAGGAACGGCAGCAGCACCAGCGCGCCCAGCAGCAGCCGCACTTCCACCAGCGCATAGGGGCCGAACGACGGCACCGCCACGCGCATGAACAGGAACGAGCAGCCCCAGATCGCGCCGAGCACGGTCAGCTCCAGCGCGGTGCGCCAGTCGCGCTCGATCGCCCCCGCACTCACCGGCGCGCCGCTCACGGGCGGCCCCCGGCATGGCAGGAACTGGCAGCGACGGCAGCGGGGACGGGCAGCAACATGGCGCGGGCTCCAGGGATCAGACACGCAGCATCTACCTGCCGCAGGGCCTCGACAAGCGCGTAGTATCCCTGCAAGCCACAAATATGATTCAGGTCTCGCCATGATCCTGCGCCCTGCCCTGCTGCCCGCGCTCGGGGTGTTCGCGGTCGCCGCGCGCCACCAGAATTTCGCCCATGCCGCCGAGGAACTGCACCTCACCGCCAGCGCGGTCAGCCACCACGTGCGACGGCTGGAAGCGCTGCTGGGCACAGTGCTGTTCCAGCGCCATGCCCGTGGCGTGCGCCTGACCGCCGAGGGCCGCCAGCTGGCCGACGCCGCCGCCGCCGCCCTGAGCGACATCAACGCCGTGGCCGGCAACCTGCACCCGCAGGCCGATGTGGTGCCGCTGCGGATCACTACCCTGCGCTCGCTGTCCTACTGCTGGCTGGTGCCGCGCCTGCCGCGTTTCACTCGCCTGCATCCGCGCATGCGCATCGAGCTGCAGACCAGCAGTGAACTGGTCCGCTTCGACGAGAACGGTCCGGAACTGGGCATCCGTTACGGACTGGGCCAGTGGCCGGGCCTGGCCGCCCACCACCTGATGGACGACGAACTGTGCCCGGTGGCGTCACCGGCCCTGCCGGGGGTGTCGGCGCTGCGTGAGCCCGCGCAGATCGCCACGCTGCCGCTGGTCAGCGACATGTCACCGCAGGGCTGGCGCGACTGGTTCCGGGCCGCCGGCGTGCGTGGCCTGGACCTGACCGCGCAGCACATCTTCAGCGACAGCACCGATGCCATGCGCGCGGCGGTGTATGGCATCGGCGCGGTGCTGGCGCGCAAGCACATCGCCCAGCCGTACCTGCAGCGCTATGAACTGGTGCGCCTGCCCGGGCCGGCGCTGAAGGCGCGCTATGCGTATTACATCGTGCACGCCGAACACCGGCCGCTCAGCCCGACGGCGGTGGCGTTCATGGACTGGCTCAAGCGCGAAGCCCAGGACGAACGTACGCCCGTGCCGGCGTTGCCGGATGAATTGTTGAACCGCCCTCACGACCAAACGCCTCACGACCAACGGTCGTGAGCTACCGGCGGGTGAATGTCGCCCAACCACCGGCCCGGCAACATTCACCCGCTTTTGCCCGGCGCATCGCTACGGTGGAATCCCCACTCCCACGAGACCTTCCCATGGCCATGCTGCGACTCAGGATCACCGGTACCGAAGACGATGCGCGCGCCATCAGCGACCTGCTCCAGAGCATCGAGGGCATCGAGCACGTCGAGGAAACCGACGATCTGATGCCGCACATGGACGATGACGATTCCAGCTCGGCCGGCCTGTCCGATGACATCGGGCCGGGCACGCATGAGCTGGAAGTCGAGGTCGGCAATGAAAGCACCGCGCAGAAGGTGCGCGATGCCGTGCAGGAGCTGGCGCTGGAACTGGATGTGTTCGTCGAATACGAAACCGACGAGGGCTGACGTGGCAACCCATCGGTAGGTATGCACCGTTGGTGCATACGCGTTACGGCATGGACGAAGCCCGGCGGCGCCGACGCCACAGTTTCAGCCCAACCCAGCCCAGCAGCCACAGCACCAACGTCACCGGCAGCAGCGCGGCCACCGCGCGGATCACGAAGGCCACGCTGCTGGTGACGGTCGCGCCGAAGTCGCCCAGCGCCTCGCCGATCTCGCTGCGGCTGCGCTGGCCTGCGGGCGTCTGGAAACGCAGCGTGAGCAGCTGGGTGTCGATCCGCCGCCGCTGGTTGGCGGCGTCCTTGTTGGCCTGCTCCAGCCCTGCCTCGATTTCGGACAGGCGCTGGGTGATGACCAGCAGGTCGGCGACCTTGATGCCCTTGTCGTCCTGGTAGGCGAGCAGGCGTTCGTGTTCCTTCTGCAGGCGGGCCTTGGTCAGCGCGGTGTCCGCGACCTGCTGGGCGAGGTCTTCGGCCTGGGTGTTGCGCGAGGCGACGTCGCCGCCCTGCCCAGCCAGCCCGATCATCGGTTCCACGCCCTTGGGCGCGATCCGCACCCGGATCGAGCCGGATGGATACTCGCCGCCCTGCTGGCCGACCTGCAGCACGGCGCAGTCGCCGAACCTGCTGGACTGGCAGGCCTCGCTGATCTGCTTCACCCGCGGCCCGATCTGCGCGGCATCGAGCTGGATGTCCACCTCGTGCTCATACGCCAGCGCCGCACCTTCCGGCGAGGCCACCGCACCGGCCGCACCGGCACTGGCCATCTCCGCATGCTGCTTGCCACTGCATCCGGCAAGCGCCACCAGCAGCATCCCTGCCCAGGCGCCGCTGCGCCACATCGTCCCTGTCGTCACACGCTGGCTCCATCGTAGAAATTGATCTTCAGCCCACCCAGTTCCAGCCCGGGCAGGCAGCGCACGTTCACCGCCACCATCGCCTGACCGCTGCGGGGGTCCACGCCCTCGCTGAACGGGGCAATGCCGCACTCACGGCAGTAATGATGCTGCAGGTGGTGCTTGTTGAACTGGTAGGTGGCCAGCTGCGCAGGGTCCGTGTTCAGGCTCAGCGCCGTGCGCGGGCCGAACCACAGCAGACCACCGCGCCGCCGGCACAGCGAGCAGTTGCAGTCCACCACGTCGGTGATGGGGGCCTCGGCCTGGACCACGAACGCAATCTGCCCGCAATGGCAGCTTCCCTCGTACTGCATGGCACACCTCCCGGCGGGAAAGGCCCATGGTAATCCAATGGCACGGGCGGTCGCCCGTCGGCAGCGCCTATGCTGGGCGATTGCCCACAGCACAGGATCGCCGATGCGCCAGCATCTTCTTGCCCTTGCCCTGATCGCCGCCCTGGGTGGCTGCCAGCAGGCCGACGCCCCCACCGCCCCGGCCGGTACCGCGGCAACCGCCCCCGCCGCAGATGCGGCCGTGGATGCCGCCTTCGCCGACCTGTCCAAGCGCGCCTTGGACACCTGGATGCAGCTGTCGCCGATCAGCGCCACCCAGATCGGCGATCACCGTTACGACAGCGAGATCGACGATCTGAGCGCGGCCGGCCAGCAGAAGATGCTGACCGCCTACAAGGGCCTGCTCGGCGAACTCGACAAGGTCGAGGTGGGCAAGCTCTCGCGCGAAAACCAGGTGGATGCGGCCATCCTGCGCAACCAGCTGCAGTCCGAAATCTGGAACGCCGAAGTGCTGCAGGCGTCCAAGTGGGATCCGCAGATCTACAACGGCACCGCCGGCAGCGCGCTGTACGGTCTGATGGCGCGTGAGTTCGCGCCGCTGCCCGACCGCCTGAAGTCGGCCACCGCACGGATGGAGAAGCTGCCGCAGATCTTCGCCCAGGCCCGCGAGAACCTGGACCCGGCCCGCGTGCCGAAGATCCACGCCGAAACGGTGTCCAAGCAGAACAAGGGCATCCTGAGCATCGTCGATACCTTCATCACGCCCCACATCGGTGAACTGCCGGCCGAAGATGGCAAGCGCCTGCAGGCCGCCATCGACGGCCTGAAGAAGGCGGTGGACGAACAGCAGACCTGGCTGGACAAGACGCTGGTGCCGAACGCCAAGGGCGATTTCCGCATCGGTGCCGAGCTGTACGACCAGAAGCTGAAGTTCGCGCTGAACTCGTCGCTGTCGCGCGCCGAGATCGGCGAACGCGCCCGTGCCGAACTCAAGCGCGTGCGCCAGGACATGTACGGCATCGCGCAGACGGTGCTGAACGGCAAGCCGGGCGCCCCGGCGCTGCCGGCCAATCCGAGCGACGAACAGCAGCAGGCGGCGATCGAAGCGGCGCTGGAGCTGGCCTACGCCGACAAGCCGGCGCGCGACAAGGTGGTCGACGATGCCAAGGCAGCGCTGGCGCAGTCCACCGAGTTCGTGCGCAAACATGACCTGATGACCCTGCCCGACGCGCCGGTGGACATCATTTTGATGCCCGAATTCCAGCGCGGCGTGGCCGTGGCCTACTGCGATTCGCCGGGTCCGCTGGACAAGAACCTGAAGACGTTCTACGCGGTGTCGCCGATTCCGGACGACTGGACCGACAAGCAGGTTGATTCATTCCTGCGCGAATACAACAGCCGCATGATCCACCTGCTGAGCATCCACGAAGGCACGCCGGGCCACTACCTGGAAGGCTGGCATTCGGGCAAGTTCCCGTCGACGCTGCGTGCGGTGCTGCGCTCGGGCCTGTTCGCCGAAGGCTGGGCGGTGTACACCGAGCGGATGATGCAGGAGCAGGGTTACCTGGACAACGATCCGCTGTTCCACCTGGTGCAGCTGAAGTTCTACCTGCGCACGATCTCCAACGCGATCCTGGACCAGGGCGTGCACGTGGACAACTGGACGCGCGAGCAGGCGATGCAGCTGATGACCCACGATGCCTTCCAGCAGGAAAGCGAGGCATCGGGCAAGTGGGTGCGCGCGCAGCTGACCTCGGCGCAGCTGCCGACCTACTTCGTCGGCGCGCAGGAGCACTTCGACACGCGCAAGGCGATGCAGGAAAAGCAGGGCGACAAGTTCAACCTGAAGGCCTACCACGACCAGATGCTGTCCTACGGCGCCCCGCCGGTGCGCTTCGCACGCCAGCTGATGCTGGACCAGCCGATCGAGTGATGGTGGTTGCCGGCCACGGTTCGGCACGTGATATGGAAACGGCCCGGTGATTACCGGGCCGTTTTTGTTTCGCGCGTAGAGCAGCGTTTCAGGTGCTGCGTGCTGGGGAGGCCGGCGGGCAACCCCCTACGGGACACGCCGCAAGTACGTCCTTGTAGGCTTGGCAAAAACATCCATGTTTTTGACAGTCCCTACGGAGGTTACCCGCCGGCCTCCCCTCATGCATTGCGCGGGGCGGAACGGAGAGCAGCGACGCAGGGCGTCGCTCTACGGGTTTCGATCATTTTCATGCGTCATCGGATGTTTCATTCGTCCCGGCAGTCGTTTGGGAACCGACCCTACCGCGTAGAGCGACGCCAGGCGTCGCTGCTCTTCTCGCCGCCGATCGCGATGCCCGAGGGGCAGGCCGGCGGGCAGCCCCTGTAGGGACTGTCAAAAACATGGATGTTTTTGCCAAGCCCCCATGGATG
This sequence comes from Stenotrophomonas sp. CCNWLW57, assembly GCF_037203925.1. NCBI lineage: Bacteria > Pseudomonadati > Pseudomonadota > Gammaproteobacteria > Lysobacterales > Lysobacteraceae > Stenotrophomonas > Stenotrophomonas sp. CCNWLW57. The sequence goes on along the minus strand of NZ_JBBCBJ010000004.1, from coordinate 460,392 downwards.
GGTTTACGGCGTGTCCCGTAAGGGGCTGCCCGTCGGCCTGCCCAGCATGGAACAACTGAAACGCTGATGTTGACGTTGGACGTTGACGTTGCCTTACCCAGCGTCCGCCGCGACGAACCCACCGGTCTGCCGCGCCCACAGGCGTGCATAGAGACCACCCGCGGCGACCAGCTCGGCGTGCGTGCCGGTTTCCACGATACGGCCCTGGTCCATCACCACCAGCCGGTCCATGCGCGCGATGGTGGACAGGCGGTGCGCGATGGCGATGACCGTCTTGCCCGCCATCAGCTCGTCCAGGTTGTCCTGGATCGCCGCTTCCACTTCCGAATCCAGTGCCGAGGTCGCCTCGTCCAGCACCAGGATCGGCGCGTCCTTGAGCAGCACCCGCGCGATGGCGATGCGCTGTCGCTGGCCGCCGGACAGCTTGACCCCGCGCTCGCCCACGTGCGCGTCATAACCCTGCCGCCCTTCGGCGTCACGCAGCGTGTCGATGAAGGCGGCAGCGCGCGCCTTGCTCACTGCCGCACGCAGTTGTTCCTCGCTGGCGTCAGGCCGCCCGTACAACAGGTTGTCGCGGATCGAGCGGTGCAGCAGCGACGTGTCCTGCGTAACGACGCCGATCTGCCGGCGCAGGCTTTCCTGGGTGACCGCCGCGATGTCCTGGCCGTCGATGCGGATGTGCCCGCTTTCCAGGTCGTACAGGCGCAGCAGCACGTTCACCAGCGTCGACTTGCCCGCGCCCGACGGACCGACCAGGCCGATCTTCTCGCCCGGCTTCACGCTCAGGTCCAACCCGGCGATCACCCCGCCCTGCTTGCCGTAGTGGAAATGGATGTCATCGAACTGCACCCCGCCTTCGTGCACCACCAGCGGCACCGCATCGGCGCGGTCCTGCACGCTCAGTGGCTGCGAAATGGTGGTAATGCCGTCCTGCACCGTGCCGATGTCCTCGAAGATGCCGTTGATCGTCCACATGATCCAGCCGGACATGTTGTGGATGCGGATCACCAGGCCCGTGGCCAGCGTGATCGCGCCCACCGTGATGTTGCCGTGGCTCCACAGCCACAGCGCCAGCCCGCAGGTACCGGCGATCAGGAAGCCGTTGACGATCGCGATGGTCAGGTCCATGCCGGTGGTGATCCGGGTCTGGCGGCGGTGCTTGACCGCCAGTTCCTCGATCGCTTCGGCCACATAGGCCTGCTCGCGCCCGCCGTGGGCGAACAGCTTCAGCGTGGGAATGTTGGTGTAGCCATCGACGATCCGGCCCATCGCCTTGGAGCGCGCCTCGGACGCGATCCAGGCACGCTCCTTCGCACGCGGCACGAAGTACACCATGATCACCACGTAGGCTGCCAACCACAGTACCAGCGGAATCATCAGCCGCCAGTCCGCCTGCGCGAACAGGTACAACGCCGTGCCGGTGTACACCACGATGTACCACAGCGAATCCACCATCTGCACCGCCGACTCGCGCAGCGACGTACCGGTCTGCATGACCCGGTTGGCCATGCTGCCGGCGAAATCATTCTGGAAGAACGACAGGCTCTGGCGTACCACGTAGTTGTGCATCAGCCAGCGCGACCGGTTGCTCAGGCCCGGCACGATGGCCTGGTTGACCAGCAGGTTGTGCAGGCCCACCAGCACCGGCCGCGCCACCAGCGTGATCGCCGCCATCCACAGCAGCGTGTCGGCGTGCCGGGCGAAGAAGCCCGCATCCGGCTGCTCGCTGACCATGTCGACGATGCGGCCGAGGAAATCGAACATGGCCACTTCCACCAGCGCCAGCAGCAGCCCGGCGATCAACGTGGCCAGCAGCACCGGCCAGACCGGGCGCAGATAGTGGAGGTAGAACGGCAACACGCGGCGCGGCGGCATGCGCGCGTCGATCGGCGGAAAGACGGGAATCAGCGACTCGAACCAGCGGAACATTCCATTTCCTGGAAAACAGGTAGGCCGCGATTATCCCACCGCAGCCTGCCGTTTGTTTTCACGGGGTCAACACCAGGTCCTGGAAATCGAAACTGAAGTCGGTCAGCGACGAAACCGCCTGCATGCGCACCTCGCGCACCTTGCCGTCCGGATCCAGGCTGAAGTTCACGAACGCATCGGCGTTGAGCGAGCGGTCGTCCCAGCGCACGATGAACGTATCGTGCTGCCAGTGCTCCATCGTGCCCACCAGCTGCGCTGTCCTGCCGAAACGCAGGCGCAGCTTGCCGGCGCGCTGCTCGACGAACACCTCGCCATACCACGGGTCACGGTAGGTGCCGGCGTAGCGGGCCAGCGGCAGCGACGGCGTGGATTTCGGATCGCGTGCCGCCTGGTGCGCCGCCCAGCCCTCGTCGGCCTTGTCCTGCGCCTTGGCCACCGCCGCGGCATACGCCGCCACCCAGTCGGTGGCCGGCGCCTTGAGATAGGCGTCCAGCACGTCCATGGTGACCGCGTTGAAGGCCGCGCCGACTTCCTGGTTGGTCAGCACCACGATGCCCAGCTTCTGCTCCGGCACCAACGTCACCCGCGACACCATGCCCGGCCAACCGCCGGTGTGCCACACCAGCTTCTGCCCCCGGTAGTCGCTCAGGCTCCAGCCCTCGCCGTAGCCGGCGAAGTTCGGGCGCGCGGCAGCCAGGGCCGGCACGCTCGGTTCGGGCACGACCTGCGGGGTGATCATCTGCCACATCGCCTGCTGGCTCTTCGGGCTGAACAGCGCGGTGCCGTTTTCCAGCTTGCCCTGCGCCAGCTGCACGTTCATCCAGCGCGCCATGTCGTGCACGCTGGAATACACCCCGCCCGCACCGGCGTTGTTGGACCAGGTCAGCGGCGCCACCGTGCGCAGGTCGGTGAAGTCGAACTTGGCATGCCCGGTGGCGGCCTTGTCGCCCGGCTTCAGGTGATCGGCATTGAAGCGGGTGCCGGCCATGCCCACCGGGGTGAAGATGTGCTGCTGCAGGAAGTCCGCATACGACTGCCCGGAAACCTGTTCGATCACCTGCTGCGCCACCGCATACAGGATGTTGTCGTAGGCGTAGCGGTCACGGAAGCCGGCTTTCAGCGGCACCTTGCCCAGCCGCTGCACCACCTCGGCGTTGCTGTAGGTGGTGGTCGGCCAGAACAGCAGGTCGCCCGCGCCCAGGCTGAGCCCGCTGCGGTGCGACAGCAGGTCGCGGATGCGCATTTCGCCGGTCACGTACGGATCGGACATGCGGAACGACGGCAGGTGGTCGATCACCCGGTCGTCCATCTTCAGCTTGCCCTGCTCGGCCAGCAGGTTCAGCGAGGTGGCCGTGAACGCCTTGGTGTTGGAGGCGATGGCGAACAGGGTGTCGGCCTCGACCGGTGCCGGCTTGCCCAGCTCGCGCACGCCATAGCCGCGCTCGAAGACGACCTGACCGTCCTTGACCACCGCCACCGCGATGCCGGGAATGTCGAACTGGCTGCGCACGCGTTCCACCGTGGCATCCAGCCGTTGCAGTTCGGCCGGCACGGCTGCCGACGCCAGGGGTGCGCACGCCAGCAGCACAAGGCCTCCGATCCAGGATGTGTTCAATCAGTGTCTCCGGTTGCATGTTGCAGGGGCGTCGAGGCCACCGACGGGCCGGTTACGCCAGGTTTCGCGCGATGGTAACGCGGCCGGCCGCAGGCTCGCCTGTGCCAGAAGCCGCCCACCCCGGAGCACCCGCATGACCCTCCCCACCGACACCGACACCGACACCGGCTCCACCATCATTCCCTGCCTGCGTTACCGCGACGCGCGTGCGGCCATCGCCTGGCTGGAGCGTGCGTTCGGGTTCACCGCGCAGGCCGTGTACGCCGAAGGCGACATCGTGTACCACGCCCAACTGGTCTACGGCCGCGGCATGATCATGCTCGGCTCGGTCGACAACGGCGGCGACTGGGGCAAGCTCATCGTGCAACCCGATGAAGTCGAGGGCCGCGAAACCCAGAGTGCCTGCGTCATCGTGACCGATCCCGATGCCCACTACGAGCGTGCGGTCGCCGCCGGGGCCGAGCTGGCGATCGATATCGCCGACCAGGACTACGGCGGCCGCGGCTATGCCTGCCGCGACCTCGAGGGCCACCTGTGGTGGTTCGGCAGCTACGACCCCTGGAAGGAGAGCGACGCTTGAAGCACGCTGTTCCCGGACCGATTCATACCGGCATCGGCGGTTGGGTGTTCCCGGCCTGGCGCGGTGGCACGTTCTACCCCGCCGGCCTGCCGCAGCGCGAGGAGCTGGCGCATGCCAGCCGCCAGCTCGGCTGCATCGAAATCAACAGCACCTTCTACCGCGCGCAGAAGCCGGCGGTGTACGCGCAGTGGCGCGAGCAGACCCCGCCCGGCTTCAAATTCTCCGCCAAGGCGCCACGCACGATCACCCAGACCCACGACCTGGCGGCGGCCGGCGCACGCGCCGACAACTTCATCAACGGCATCACCGCGCTGGAGGATCGCCTCGGCCCGCTGGTGTGGCAGTTTGGCGATACCCATCCGGCGGGTGCACAGGAGTTCGATCGGTTCCTCGATGCCCTGCCCGGCAGGGCCAATGGACAAGTGCTCCGGCACGCACTGGAAGTGCGCAATCCCGCGGCGTGGACGCCGGAGCTGGTGGCCGTGGCGCGCGCGCACGGCGCGGCCCTGGTGTTCAGCGGCTCGGCCGATTATCCCAGCTTTGCCGACCCCACCGCGGATTTCATCTACGCCAGGCTGATGCAGTCGCGCGCCAACCTGCGTGCCGGCTACCCCGAGCGCACGCTGGAACAGTGGTGCCTGCGCGCGATGCGCTGGGCGCGTGGCGACGACAATCCCGACCTGCCGCACATCACGGCCGACGCCCCCGCCAGTGGGCCGCGCGAGGTGTTCATGCTGTTCATCGGCGCCGCCAAGCACCGCAACCCTGGCGCCGCGGTGGCGCTGCGGAAACAACTGCAGCAGGTCGGCGCATAGGGCCGGGCAAGGCCCCGCGCTATCGGGGCCTTGCCGATTGACGCACAATACGCGGATGCCGATGACCGACACCCGCAAAGCGCTGCTGCAAATCCACTTCTGCGTGCTGCTGTGGGGCATCACCGCCATCCTCGGCAAGCTCATCAGCCTGCCCGCGTTGCCGCTGGTGTGGTGGCGCATGCTGCTGGTGGTGGCCATGCTGGCCCTGCTGCCACGCGTCTGGCGCGGGTTGCGCCAGCTCTCCCCCGCCCTGTTCGCCGGCTACTGCGGCGTGGGCGCGCTGGTCGCCCTGCACTGGCTCACCTTCTACGGCGCGGTGAAGCTGGCCAATGCCTCGGTGGCGGCCACCTGCATCGCGCTGGCCCCGGTGTTCACCGCCGTCATCGAACCCTGGGTCGCCGAGCGCCCCTTCCAGCTGCGCGAACTGGCCTTCGGCATCGCCGTGCTGCCGGGCGTGGGCATGGTGGTTGGCGGCGTGCCTGACGGCATGCGCGTGGGTGTCCTAGTTGGTGCGATGTCCGCATTGCTGGTCGCCATCTTCGGCTCGCTCAACAAGCGCCTGGTCAGCCACGCCGACCCACTCACCGTCACTGCGGTGGAACTGGGCGCCGGCACCGTCACCCTGACCCTGCTCGCCCCGCTGCTGCCGTTCCTGCTGCCCGCACTGGCCAGCCCGCTGTGGGTGATACCCGACCTGCGCGACGGGATGTTGCTGCTGGCCCTGGCCGGCGTGTGCACCCTGCTGCCGTTCGCCCTGGCGCTGGTCGCGCTGCGCCACCTCAGCGCCTACACCGTGCAGCTGGTCACCAACCTGGAACCGGTCTACGCGATCCTGCTGGCCATGGTCCTGCTGAGTGAACAGCGTGAACTCACCCCGCTGTTCTATGCCGGCGTGGCGATCATCGTCGGCGCGGTCTTCCTGCACCCGCTGTTGAACCGGCGCAAGAAAGTGCAGCATCCCGAGATCCTGGGCACCGCCGAAGCGCGCAACATCGCCGAGTGAAGAACCGGAACCCGCGCGGCGGGTGGAGCCGACGGGTACCGATCCGTTTTCCCGATCCGTTTTCCCGATCCGTTCACCGATCCATTTCACCGATCCGTCAACCGATCCGTTTTTTACGGGCCAACGCTTCCGGCGTCAGCGTTCGGGCCAGTACCATGCCGGCGCGTCCAGCACCCCCTGGCCCACCAGCGTCGTACGGCTCATCTGCTTTTCCAGCGCGATCGACGTGCACGGCTCTGCCTCGCGCAGCGCCGCGATCAACCGGCTGGCATGCGACACCACCCACACCTGGCTGCGCGCCGCCGCCCCGATGATCAACCGCCCCAGCGCCGGCAGCAGGTCCGGATGCAGGCTGGTTTCCGGCTCGTTGAGCACCATCAACGGCGGCGGGCGCGGCGTATGCAGCGCCGCGATCAGCAACAGATAGCGCAACGTCCCGTCGGACAACTCCGCCGCGCCCAACGGCCGCAGCAGACCGGGCTGATGGAACTTCAGGCTCAGGTGATCCTCACTCGGCTCGATGTAGACCCGCGCCCCGGGGAACGCATCGTCCAGCGCCGCCGCCAGCGCATCGGAATCGCCGATCTCCACGATCGTCCGCCACGCCGCCGCCAGGTCATGCCCATCGTGGCTCAGCACCGGCGTACGCGTGGCCAGGCTCGCCTGTCGCGCCGGCGCGTCCCGGTCACTGCGGAAATGATCATAGAAGCGCCAGCTGCGCAGCGTCTCGCGCAGCCGCAGCACCTCCGGCATCCGCTGCGGATCGGCAACCTGCGTAAACAGGCTTTCGTGCACCGACAGGTTCGATTCCAGCAGCTCCCAGCTGCGCCCACTGCGCCGCCGCACCATCGCCCCGCGCCGCTCCACCAGCACATTGCTGCTGCGCAGGAACGGCCCGGCCCAGATGCTCTCGCACTTGATCTGTGGGTCCAGGTTGAACATCGAATGCGAATCGGCCACCGGGTAGCCCAGATCGATCGCATACCCGAAATCATCCGCCGCAAAACCCAGCCGCAGCGCCACCGATGCCTGCCGCGGCCCGCCCTGCACCGGCACCTCGCCCGCCAGCATCCGCCGGTCCAACCGCTCCGGACCGGCCCACAGCGCCGACTGGAACCCGCCCTCCCGCGCCAGCGACGGCGTCACTCCTCCCCGCGCCGTATCGGCCAGCAGCCGCAGCGCGCGGTACAGGCTGGACTTGCCACTGCCGTTGTCACCGGTGACCAGGTTCAATGCCCCCATCGGCACGACCAGGTCGTGCAGGGAACGGTAGTTGGAAATGGCGAGGGTCTGCAGCACGGACGGACTCCGCAGGGAAACGGGATTGCAGGATGGCAGCGCCAGGTCGCAGATATTGCGATTGATGGCGCGATTGACCCATTCAATCGTCATGCTTTTTGCCGGCACACCGGCCAAGCGTCAAAGGCTGGCGGGGGCGGGTTTGCGGGACTGTAGAAAACATGGATGTTTTCTACAAGCCTCCATGGAAGGATTCACGGCGTGTCCCGCAAACCCGCACCCGCCAGCCAAACCAGGCACGCCCGCAGACCAAGGCTCTAAAACTCAGGGCGCCAACTCAACCCGATTCCGCCCATTACCCTTCGCCCGGTACAAGGCCGCATCCGCCCGCTCCAGCGTCTGCTCCACCGTGTCACCTGAACGATGCGCCGCGACCCCGATACTGACCGTCACCGGAAACCCCAGCGGCAGGTCGGAAACCGCCATCCGCAGGAAATCGCACTGCAGCTCCGCCGTGCGCAGGTCCGTATCCGGCATCAGCACCACGAACTCTTCCCCGCCATAGCGCGCCGCCAGCCCGCGGCCGGAGAACTGCGCCCGCAGCAGCACCCCCAATTCCGCCAGCACCCGGTCGCCGGTCGCGTGCCCGTTGAAATCGTTGATCTGCTTGAAATGATCGATGTCCACCAGCGCCACCGCCGTCTGCCGTGGCTGCCCGTCCGCATCCAACACCGACGCATCCAGTGCCACCGCCATCGCCCGCCGGTTCGGCAGCCCGGTCAGCACATCCGTCCGGCTCTGCTCGGCCAGGTCCGCGTTCTGCGCCAGCAGCACATCGTGGTACTCGCCCAGCAACCGCTCGTAATCGTCGCGCTCCACCATGTGCGTCTGGATGTCCAGCGCAAACCGGCGCAGCTCCATCACCAGCATCACCTGCCGCGACAGCGCCGCCAGCGCCTCGGTCTGCTGCGCATCCAACCGTTGCGGTTGCGGATCGAACACGCACAGCGTGCCCAGCGGCAACCCCTCCGTACTCACCAGCGGCGCCCCCGCGTAGAAGCGCACCTTCGGGTCACCGGTCACGATGGGATTGTCATGGAAGCGCACATCGCGTTGCGCATCCTCGACCACCATCACCCGTTCCGGCTGCAGGATCGCATGGCCACACATCGACTCCGAGCGTGGCAGCTCCTGGGCCTCCGTCCCCTGGATGGATTTGAACCATTGGCGTTCGGCGTCGATCAGCGTGACCGCCGCCATGGAGGCGCCACACACCGCCTTGGCGATGGTCACCAGATCCTCGAAGGACTTTTCCTTCTCCGAATCCAGGATGCGATAGCGATAGAGTGCCGCCAGGCGAACCGCCTCGTTGACGGGCTTCTCGGGCTTGATCATGCAGCGGGTCGAATCCGGGAGCTGGCCACAGTCTAGCCCGATCACCCGAGGCAAAGGTTACCCGCCGGTGCAGGACCTACCAGTCCTGCTGCTGCGGCAGCAGCCCCTTCAATTCCGCATCGGTCAGGTTGCGCCACTGGCCCGGCTTGAGCGCCCCGATCTTGACGTTGTCGATGCGCACCCGGCGCAGCTGGGTCACCCGGTAATCGAACGCCGCCGCCATCAACCGGATCTGCCGGTTCAGGCCCTGCTGCAGCACGATCCGGAAGCCGAACTTGGCGATGCGCGAGGCCCGGCACGGCAGCGTCGTTTCATTGTGGATGCGCACCCCGCGCGCCATGCCGCGCAGGAACTCGTCGGTCACCGGCTTGTTCACCGCCACCAGGTATTCCTTCTGGTGGTTGTTCTCCGCGCGCAGGATCTGGTTGACGATGTTGCCGTTGCTGGTCATCAGGATCAGGCCTTCCGAATCCTTGTCCAGCCGGCCGACCGGGAAGATGCGCTGCTCATGGCCGACGAAATCGACGATGTTGCCCTTCACCGCACTTTCGGTGGTGCAGGTGATGCCCACCGGCTTGTTCAGCGCGATGTACACATGACGGCGGCCACCGGCCTTTTTTGCCTCGCGCGCGCGCAGCGGCTGGCCGTCGACCAGCACCACGTCGCCCTCGCCGACCACCGCACCGGTACCGGCCGGGTGGCCGTTCACGGTGACGCGGCGCTCGCCGATGATGCGGTCGGCTTCACGCCGGGAACAGAAGCCGGTTTCGGCAATGAACTTGTTGAGTCGGGTTGTCATCACGCCATTATCCGGCAAAACCCCGTCCGGCGCGGCATCAGGCGACCAGCGGATCATCCGCCGGCAGCGCCTGTTCACCGTCGCAGACCTGGTTGCGCCCCGCGCGCTTGGCCCGGTACATCGCATGGTCGGCGCGCCGCAGCAGCCCCGCCAGGTCATCACGGCCCGGGCGCAGCACCGCCAGCCCGATGCTCACCGTCACCGCCAGGCCGGAAATGCCCAGCGGCGCGGTCACCGTCGGAATCTGCCGGCGCACGCTTTCCAGCCGCGCCAGTGCCGCGCCGTGGCTGGCGCCCGGCAGCAGCACCAGGAATTCCTCGCCGCCCATGCGGATCACGTCGTCCTGCACCCGCACCGCCCCGCGCAGGCCGCGCGCCACGGCCACCAGCACCTGGTCGCCGACCTCGTGGCCGAAGCGGTCGTTGATGTCCTTGAACAGATCGATGTCCAGGAAGCCGATCGCCAGCGGCTGCTGCTCCGCGCCCGCCCGTTCCAGGTGGCGGGCCAGCAGGTGCAGGCCGTGGCGGCGGTTGGGCAGGCCGGTCAACGCATCGGTGTCGGCCAGCTGGCGCATCTCGTCGCGCTGCTGGCGCAGCCGGCCCAGGCGCAGGTTGAGCGCATAGGCGGCCATCATCAGGAACCAGGTCGCCGACAGCTGCAGCGCCTCGATCCGGTACGCGGTCAGCCAGTGTGCGTGCAGCGCGTCGGCGGTGATCAGGATCCACCACGGTGCCAGCGCGAACAGCCCCGCCGCCGCATAGCCATCGCGCTGCACCAGCGCCCACAGGCCCACCCCGAGGCAGACCACGCAGCCCAGCACGAACACTGCTTCCAGCGCAGCCGCCATCCAGGCCAGCCCGGCCGTGCCCATCCATGGCACGCACAACCCGGCCAGCACCAGCCCCCACAGCACTGCGCGCTGGCCGCTGCCTGAGCCCGGCCACAACCGGGCGCCGCCATTGAGCCGCCACAGGATCGGCAGCAGCAGCGCCAGCGCGAACGTGCTCAGCGCCACCAGCCACCACGACGCGCGGTCGTGCACCGGCAACCACGGCTCGGGGTACCCGCTGAGGCCACCCAGCACCGCCTGCCACAGCACGAACACCGCGCAGATCGCCACGTAGTAAAGGAAGGTGCGGTCGCGGGCGGTCACAAACCCCATCAGCGCCGACAGCGCCAAAGCGATTGCCACCGCGATGCAGGCCGCGCGCACCAGCAGGCGGGCGGTATCGTTCTGCTGCACCGGGCTGGGCGCCCCCAGCCGGACGGTGGGAATCCAGCGCGGCTTCAGCGGCGCGGCCCATGACACGATGATCGGCTCGCGCTCGCCGGCCTTGGGCACCACCACCATGCCGACCCCGGCGCGGAAGCGCGAATCCCGGGTGCGGGCGTCGTGCATGCTGCCGCAGATCTGGCGGTCGCCGTGACTGATCCGCACCTCCCCGGTCAGCACCCCGAATACATCCACCGCCTGTGGCGCACCGGACCAGCCGCCTGCAGGCGCCGGAATCGAAAGGATGTCCTGGTGATGGGCCAGCACCTCCGGTGAGCAGGGGCGCTGCGGGGCCTGCTGGTCGGTGGCGCCGCCCAGCAGCAGCACATCACGGCCGACCTGGGCCGTGCCGGCCAACGCCGTGGCCGACAGCAGCAGCCACACCAGGCCGGTCAGCCACCTGATGGCCCCGCTCATCCCCTGCATCCCGCCGTCGCTGCGCCTCACACCATCACCCTGTCGCCCTGCACCGCCATGCACACCGCATGGCGTCCCCGTGGCGATTATCGCAAGAAGGCGCGCCGGTGCACGTCACAGTTCAGGAAAGGCGGCTGGACGGCACCGGGGTTTCCCGCCACAGCGAGGGCTGGGTGAGCTTTTCCAGCGGCATCGGCCGTTCGATGGCATACCCCTGCAGCCCTTCCACCCCGAGCGCCCGCAGCTGCGCGGCGATCTCTTCGGACTCCACCCACTCGGCGGTCACGCTCATGTGCAGCTCGCGGCCGATTTCGGTGATGGCGCGCACCGTGGCACGGCTGACCGGATCGATATCCATGTCGCGCACGAACACCCCATCGATTTTGAGCATGTCCGCCGGCAGCTGGCGCAGGTAGCCGAACGAGGACAGCCCGGCACCGAAGTCGTCCAGTGCCACCCGGCAGCCCCGCGCCTTGACCCCTTCGACGAAGCTGCGCGCCTGGTCCAGGTTGCTGATCGCCGCGGTCTCGGTGATCTCGAAACACAGCTTGCGCGCCAGCCCGCGGTTGCGCTCGAGCAGGTCGCAGACGAAGGCCAGGAACGTCGGCTCGGCGATCGATTGGGCCGATACGTTCACGTTGCACAGGCCCAGCCGCTGCACATGCGCCGGGCACAGCTGCAGGTGGCGGAACAGCAGCCCCAGCACGTGCCGGTCCAGCGCCATGCCCATGCCATAGCGCTCCACCGCCGGCATGAAATCGCCCGGGCCCTGCAGCTGGCCGTCGGTACCGCGCATGCGCACCAGCACTTCGTAATGCAGGAAGCCCGGGTCGCCCACCTGCTCGATGCGCTGGGCGTACAGCAGCATGCGGTTTTCGGCGATCGCGCTGGACACATGCGCCAGCCGGTCTGCTTCCAGCAGCCGCTCTTCCAGCGCCATCCGGTTCTCGTTGAAACAATGCACGCGGTTGCGCCCGGCCTGCTTGGCCGCATAGCAGGCGCTGTCGGCCGCGCTCATCAGCCAGTTCACGTCCGCCACCTCCGCGGTGATTTCGACCACCCCGATGCTGCAGCTGACCCGCGGCAGCCCGTCGTCGCGCTGGAATCCGGCCTGGCCCAGGTTGCGTGCGATCCGCTGCAACACCTGCTTGGCTTCTTCCTGGCGGGCGTCGGCCAGGAACATCGCGAACTCGTCACCGCCCATGCGGCCCACCCAGTCCCCTTCGCGCACCGCACCTTCCAGGTAGTCGGCAAAGCCGCGCAGCAACTGGTCACCGGCCGCGTGGCCAAGGCCATCGTTGACCAGCTTGAAATAATCCAGGTCCAGGTAGCACAGGCTGTGGGTCCCGCCATGGCTGCGCACGTCCAGCAGCGCCAGTTCCAGCAGGCGTTCGATCTCGCGGCGGTTGACCAGCCCGGTCAGCGGATCGTGGCTGGCGTGGTGCTCGACCTCGCGGGCCAGCGCGTGGTTCTGCGAGACGTCTTCAATGATCGCAAACACCGAGACCTCACGGCCGGGGCTGCGCACCAGGGTGCCGCTCCAACGCCCCCACAGCAGGCCGCCGTCGGCATGCCGGAAGCGCAGTTCGCCCGGGCGCAGCTGGCGCGGCCAGTCGATGTCGCCGGCCTCGTCGAGCACCAGCTCGCCATCCACCAGCAGTTCCGGCAGCTCCATGCCCAGCAGCGCGTCGCGGCGATAGCCGAGGATATCGGCCATGGCCTGGTTGGCTTCGACAATGCCCCCGGCGTGGTCCAGCTTGAGCATGCCCACCGTGGCCTGGTAGAACGCGGCACGGAAGCGGCTTTCGGTGTCGATCAGGTCATGGCGCACGCGTCGTGACAGCAGTACGGCAACCAGGGTGATCAGCAGGACTGACAGGCCACCGACAGCCAGCGTGACCATGCGCACGATGGAAGCCGTATTGAGCAGCGCCAGCGAGAAGGCGCGGGCCTGCGCCTGCAGGCTGCGGTCCAGCGCCTGCAGCTGGACCAGCAATGCTTCGCGCATGGCGGGCTCCACGCGGCCGTCGGCATGCATCGCTTCGGCGCTGTCCATCATCGCCTGCAGCTGCGCCAGGCCATGGTCGGTCTGCTGCCACAGGTGCACCGCATCGCGGAAGTAACCGAGATGCCCCAGGTAGCGGAACGACAGGATCAGCCGGTTGATGTCGCCCGGCTGGTTGCCGCCCTGCAGGAAGCCGCGCCGCGCCCGCGCGATATCCACGTCGTCCTGTTCCAGCGCGCGGCGTGCGTCCAGGTCACCCAGCGGCACCTGCAGCGCCGCGCGCGCTTCGGCCAGTGCGGCCGGATTGCCCGAGGTGAGGTATCGCTCCAGCGCAAAGGAGGCATGCTGCTGGCTGCGCGACCAATGGCTCTGCCCCACGATCCAGGCGGTGGAGGCGCCCTGCAGTTCCTGGATCAGCGCCGACAACCCCACCAGCCCGACCGCCATGCCGGTAAGCAGCACGAACCGCAGGGTCAAACCCCGCGTTACATGCGGCACGGCGGTACTGCCCACATCCCTGCTGCCTCCCAGCATCGCAGATCCCTCCGGCGCCCATGGGTGCTTGGCATAGTCCCCTGTAATTGCAGGCTAGGTCCAGCCTTGTTGAAACGGCGCGAAGTTTCGCCGTCACATCGGTCAGGTAGCTGAAACGACAACGCCAGCCCGAAGGCTGGCGTTGTTGGCTGCGGCGATGTGGAGCGATCAGCCGTTGCGCGGACCGCGCGGCTTGAAACCGTCACGACGCGGCGGACGGTCGTTGCCGCCCGGACCACCCGGGCCACGGTGACCACCCGGACCGCCCGGCTTGCCGCCGCGGCCGAACTTCGGCTTGAACGGCGGGCGTGCCGAACCCGAGCCTGCGGTGTCTTCACCCGGCTCGACCTTGCGCATCTGGAGCTGCTGGCCCGACACCCATACCTTCTTCAGGTGGCTGAGCAGGTCGGCCGGCATTTCCGCCGGAAGATCCAGGATCGAGAAGTCGTCACGGATGTCGATGCGGCCGATGAAGCGGCTTTCCAGCCCGGCTTCATTGGCGATCGCGCCGACGATGTTGCCCGGCTTGACCCCGTGCACATGGCCCACTTCGATACGGAAGGTTTCCATGCCGGGTTCCGGCTCGCCACGCGGGGCGATTTCACGGCGAGGGGCACGCTCGAAGCCACCGTCGTTGCCGCCGAAATCGCCTTCCGGACGCGGCGGACGCGGGCCGCGGTCGTCTTCACGGCGCGGGCCACGCTCGAAGCGCGGTTCGAAACGCGCCGGGCGCTCGCCACGGTCGTTGCGGTCGGCACGCGGGTGCGGCGCACGCTCTTCACGGGCACCACGCACCGGCGGGGTCAGCAGGAACGGCGAATCGCCCTGCAGCAGTTTGGCCAGCGCGGCGGCGATCTCGATCGCCGGCACGTTCTTCTCGCCTTCCAGCTTCTGCAGCAGGTCGCGGTAGAACTCGGTGCCGCCGGCATCGAGCGCATCGCTGATGCGGCTCATGAACTTGTTGATGCGGGTGTCGTTGACCGCGTCCACGCTCGGCAGCTGCATCTCTTCGATCGGCTGGCGGGTGGCGCGCTCGATCGCACGCAGCATGCCCTTTTCGCGCGGGGTGGCGAACAGGATCGCATCGCCGGTGCGGCCGGCACGGCCGGTACGGCCGATGCGGTGCACGTAGCTTTCGGTGTCATACGGGATGTCGTAGTTCAGCACGTGGCTGATGCGCTCCACGTCCAGGCCGCGCGCGGCCACGTCGGTGGCCACCAGGATGTCCAGCTTGCCTTCTTTCAGCATGCCGATGGTGCGCTCACGCTGCGCCTGCTGCATGTCGCCGTTGATGGCGGCAGCGGCCAGGCCACGGGCCTGCAGCTTTTCCGCCAGTTCTTCGGTGGCCGCCTTGGTGCGCGAGAAGATGATCATCGCGTCGAACGGTTCCACTTCCAGGATGCGGGTCAGCGCGTCCAGCTTGTGCATGCCGCTCACCCACCAGTAACGCTGGCGGATGTTGGCCGACGTGGTGGTCTTGCTGACGATGGTGACTTCGGCCGGGTTCTTCAGGTAGGTCTGCGCGATGCGGCGGATCTGCGACGGCATGGTGGCCGAGAACAGCGCCACCTGGCGGGTTTCCGGCAGCTTCTTCAGCACGGCTTCGACGTCGTCAATGAAGCCCATGCGCAGCATTTCATCGGCTTCGTCCAGCACCAGGGTCTTCAGCTCGGACAGGTCCAGGGTGCCGCGATCGAGGTGATCGATCACGCGGCCCGGGGTGCCCACGATGACGTGCACGCCACGGCGCAGGGCCTGCAGCTGCTGGCCGTACGGCTGCCCGCCGTAAACCGGCAGCACGCGGAAACCGGGGATGCCCGAGGAGTAGGTCTGGAACGCCTCGGCGACCTGGATGGCCAGTTCGCGGGTGGGCGCCAGCACCAGCACCTGCGGCTTGGTCTGGTTGAAATCCAGGTTGGACAGGACCGGCAGCGCGAAGGCGGCGGTCTTGCCGGTACCGGTCTGGGCCTGGCCCAGCACGTCGCGGCCTTCCAGCATCGCCGGGATGGTGGCGGCCTGGATCGGCGACGGGGTTTCATAGCCGACGGCGGCAACGGCCTTCATCACAGCGTCGGACAGGCCGAGGTCTGCGAACAGCAGCGGCGTGGGGGATTCTTGGGACATGGGGAACTCCGAAGCCACTACCGTTTTACGTGGCAGTGGCATAAAAAAGGGGATGGTCCGCGCTTTGGGCGCCCTTTCTTATCGCGTGCCCTGGCGCTGCTCGGTCGGAGGAGAATTCACTCGCTCAGGGCGCGATGATACCGCATGAATCCTGAACCACGCGTACAGATTTCAGCACGGAAGCGGTAAACGCCGCGTGCTGGCGCACAATATGCGCCCGATTTCGGCGCGGCCCCGCTCCGCGCCCCTTCACAGGATACCCCGCTCCATGCAGACCCTCGAATTTGAACTGGACAGCGAGTACGTGGAACTGAAGCAGCTGCTCAAGCTGGCCGACCTGGTGACCAGCGGCGGCGAAGCCAAGACCGTGATCGGCGACGGCCAGGTGCTCGTTGACGGCGAAGTGGAGCTGCGCAAGGCCTGCAAGATCCGCGGCGGCCAGCAGGTCCAGTTCGGCGACACCGTGATCAACGTCATCGCCGACAGCGACGCCCCCTGATCCCGTGTGACGACCCGCGGTCGTCACCTACCGGTGTGGACCAACGGTGGTCACCTGCCGGTGAGGTGCGCGGCAATCAGCTGCCGGAACGGCGCCACCCCGTGGGCCAGCCGCAGCCCCGCCCGACGCAGCACCCGCGCCGGCAGGCGGTCATCGGTATACAGCGTGGCGATCGCATTGGTCGCCTCGTACAGCGGCCGTGAGGCCAGCCGGTGCCCCCGCTCGTAGGCGGCCAGACCGGCCGGAGCGGCGATGTCGGTACCCCGCCCGGCCGCCCGGCGCAGGATCGCGGCCAACCGGTCCTGGCTCTGCAGGCCCAGGTTGAAACCGTGCGCCGTGACCGGGTGCATGCCCACCGCGGCATCGCCGATCAGCGCGCAGCGCGCGCCCACGAACGCAGTGGCGTAGACCCCCACCAGCGGGTATGCATGGGGCCGCGCCACCGGCGTCATCGCGCCCAGGCGGTGTTCGAAACACGCACTGATGCTGCGTCCGAAGGTCGCCGCCTCCTGCGCCAGCAGCCGTTCGATTTCACGCGGTGGCAGGGTGATCACCGCCGAGGCCTGGTCGCCGTTGAGCGGCAGCAGCGCCATGGTGCGGCCATAGCCGAACCACTCCCACGCAGTGTGCTGGTGCGGCACCTCGACCTGCATCCGGCAGACCAGCATCGATCTGCCGAAATCGCGCATGCGCGCGCCGATGCCCAGCATGCGCCGGGTGGACGAGAACCGGCTGTCGGCCGCCACCACCAGCCGCGCCTGCAGCCGGCGCCCATCGGCAAGGGTCACCTCGCTGTGGCGCGCACCGGGCACGATGCCGCGCACGCTGCACTGGTCGAGGATCTCCAGGTCGGCTTGGCCCTGCAAGCTGTCCCATGCCGCGCGGCGGATCAGGTGATTGGGCACCAGCCAGCCCAGGTCGCTGCCGTGCGCGTCGCGCGCGGCGAAGGTCAACGCGAACGGTGAACCCCCATCCATGACCTTGGCGTCGCGCAACGGCGAAATTTCAGCGGGATCCAGTCGCTGCCACAGGCCCAGCTGCTCCAGGATGTGCCGCGAGGCATGGGTGAGCGCGATCTCGCGCCCGTCGAAGGCGGCCTCGGCCAGCGCCGCGCGCGGCTGCTGCTCCGCCACCGCCACCCGCAGGCCGCTGCCGGCCAGCGCGCGGGCGAAACACAGCCCCGCTGGCCCAGCGCCCACCACCAGCACATCCACTGCCTGCACTCCGCGATCGTCCTGCATGATCCGTTTCCGTTGCGTGTCCACGACCGAGCTTACCGCTCGTGGGCAGGCACGCTCTTGATCTGGATCAGCCGCGTCGGCGCCGGTTCACGCCAGCCCGTGCAGCAGGCGCCACAGCAACAGCACGATGCCCAGCATCGAGACCACCCAGACCAGGCTGCGCACGTAGGGAATGCCGGCGGCATACAGCGGCACGTAGACCAGCCGCGCCCAGAAATACAGCTGCACCGCCAGCGCGGTGGTGCTGTCCTGGCGCTGGGTGAGCACTACCGCCAGCACGGCGGCGGCGAAGAACGGGAAGGTTTCCAGGAAGTTGGCCTGCGCCCGCTGCAGGCGTGCAGCCAGCGGTCCCGGTGGCGGCGCGACGCCATCGCGGGCCGAGGCATTCCAGGCCAAGCCGCGTTCGCGGGTGACCGCGCCTGCGGCGATCATCACCTGCACCAGGCCCAGCACGATGGCCCAACCCAGCATCTGGATCTCGATACCCATGCATTTCTCCTGCGGTCAGGGCGCGGCAGCGCGGACGCTGTAGCCGGCCAGGCGCCAGACCTTGTCTTCATCGAAACGGAACGACACCAGCTCGCGGACCGGCTGGGCGTTGTTGGCGAACTTCGTGGGGAAACTGACGTTGATATAGAGGCCCTCGGGCACGGTCGCGCCGGCCTTGTACTTGACCCGGGTCACCACGGGCTGCCCGCGCGAGAGCAGTGCGCCGAGGCGCTTGCGGTCGCCGTCGAGCTGGGCCACGAAGGCCTGTTCGGTGACGGACTTGCGGGCCACCTCGGAAGCACCCTTCCAGGCCTCGGCAGCGCGACCGGTGTCGACCAGGGTCGCCACCTTCAGGCCGGCCGCGGCCATTTCCTGGTCCTGCTTCTGCACCTGCGCCTGCTGCTGCGGGGTCAAGGCCGGGCGTGCCGGTGCGGCCGGGGCGACAGGTGCGGGGCGCGCGGGCGCCGGGGCCGGGGTGGCCGGCGGCGGGGTCTGGGCCAAGGCAACGGCGGGAAGCAGGAGCGACAGCAGCAGCGGAACGCGCATCGGGACACCGTAGGCAGCAGTGGACTGCATTGCAGTCTACGGGAATGCCGTGAGCAGGCCGTCAGTTGCGTTCGGCCGCCTCGGCGGGGGGCTGGTCGGCGTCGCTGGCGGTGCGTTCGGCCACCGCATCACGCGGCTTCCCGCCGGTGGGCAACAGCGTGGACACATCGATTTCCGACAACGGGCTCTCGTCCGGGCAGGTCACATCCGGGAAGCCGAAGCGCTGCTTGAGCGTCTGCCCGCAGCGGGTAATCACGTCCAGCTCGCTGCCTTCGCGCTTGCACTCCTGGTCGAAGGCGACCAGGAAGGCGTCCTTGCGGCGCACGAAATCGTCGCCGCACTTGCGCATCTGCTTGATCCGCTCCAGATCGTCCTGCACCGCATTGGTGCCGTCCAGGCCGAACTGGCGCAGCTCCTCGCTGCTGAGCAGGCGCAGGCTGCGGTTGGGCACGGTCATCATCAGGTCGGCCACGCCGACGGCCACGCCGTTGCGCTGCAGGTAATCCTTGACGTTGTCGTAGACCTCGTGGAGTTCCAGGTTGAGCTCGGCACGCGAGGTCGCCTTGGAACTGATCCGCATCATGCGGTGGATGCCGACCTTGCCCGACACCAGCCGGTTGTCGCCGGCCGCCAGCACGAACACGCAGGCGCTGTGGCAGACCGAGCCTTCGCGCACCCAGATGGTCCAGTTGGATTCGCCGATGCGGTCACCGGCCACGATCGCCGCTTCAACCTGGCCACCGCTGGAATCCAGGTCCAGGATGCGCCGCGAGACGCGCTGGGCGTCGGCCACCAGCGCGATCCGCGCCACCAGTTCGGCAAACCCGGGATTGATCTTGCCCGCGTAGCGCACGCGCAGCAGGCCACGTTCCACGCACGGGGCGATGGCCGCTTCCAGGCTGGCCCGGTCCAGCGCCTCCAACGCGGCGCCGTCGCCGCCGTCGTTGGCGTACTCGGTGTCGCAGCTGAGCCAGGCCTTGCCGTTGTCCAGCGCTACCGTCGGCCAGCCCTGCTCGCCCTTGCGGGGCGGCGGCGGTGGCGCGGGCGGTGCATCGGCGGCATTGAACGACACCATGTGGTCGCCGTCGGCGGTCTGCGCCCGCACTGCCTTGTCGGCGGCGGTGACGTTGCCGGGGTTCTCCAGCTGGCTGCAGGCGGCCAGCCCTAGGCACAACAGCAACAACCCGCACGACTTGAGCAGCATGGACACCCGGCTTCCAGACAAAGGGCGTGCCGAAAACGGCACATGAAGGCACAGTCTAGTGCGCCCGGCCGGCATCGCGGGAACCTGCCCTGAACCGCACCGGGCGTACCCGGCATAGCTGTCCGAAAACGGCGAGCCGGTCCCCGGCCAGGCGCATAGACTGAGCTCCATGGACACCGCCCTGCCCCTGGACTACGCCGCCTGCGAAAGCGCCCGCCTGGCCCGCGATGCGCGCTTCGACGGCGTGTTCTTCACTGCCGTGCGCAGCACCGGCATCTACTGCCGTCCGGTCTGCCCGGCGCCGCCACCCAAACCGGTCAACGTAGACTACTACCCCACCGCCGCCGCTGCCGCCGCGGCCGGTTTCCGCCCCTGCCTGCGCTGCCGGCCGGAACTGGCCCCGGAGGCGCAGGACGCACTCAGCAACGAAACCCTGCAGCGCGCTCTGGCGCTGATCCACGATGGCTTCCTGCAGGATGCGGCGGTGGGCGACCTGGCCGCCCGGCTCGGCCTGAGCGCGCGCCAGCTGCAGCGGCTGTTCGTGGCGCGGCTGGGCGCGGCCCCGGCGCAGATCCACGCTACCCGACGGCTGCTGCTGGCCAAGCAGCTGCTGACCGAAACCGCGTTGCCGGTCACCGACGTGGCCATGGCCGCCGGCTACAACAGCCTGCGCCGATTCAACGCCGCGTTCGTGGAAGGCTGCGGCATGCCGCCCACCGCGATCCGGCGCCAGCGCGGCGTGCTGGCCGACGGCGCGCTGACCCTGCGCCTGGGCTACCGGCCGCCGCTCGATTTTGCCGCGATGCTCGGCTTCCTGCGCCGCCGCTGCATTCCCGGCATCGAGCAGATCGACGACAACAGCTACCAGCGCGTGATTGGCCCGGCCGAACGCCCCTCGGTGATCCGGGTCACCGCCGACCCGCGCCGGCCCGAGCTGCTGCTGCAGCTGGGCCAGGTCGATCCGCGCGCGATCCCCGGCATCGTGCGCCGGGTGCGGCGCATCTTCGACCTGGACGCGGACCTGCGCATCGTGCATGCCACGCTCGGCCAGGATCCGCTGCTTGCGCGCGGTATCGCCGCACGTCCCGGGCTGCGCGTACCCGGCGGTTGGGATGGCTTCGAAGTGGCGGTGCGCGCCGTGCTGGGCCAGCAGGTCAGCGTGGCGGCGGCCATTACCCTGGCGCGGCGCGTGGTAGACCGCTTCGGCACCGCGCTGGACGGCATGCCCGAGGGCCTGGATCGCCAGTTCCCCACGCCGCAGCAGCTGGCCGACGCGCCGCTGGAAGGCATCGGCCTGCCGCGTACCCGAGCCGCCACCGTGCGCGCGATGGCCGCCGCCGTCGCCGACGGCAGGCTGGATTTCCATGCCGGCCAGCGCCTGGACACCTTCATCGAACGCTGCGTGGCGCTGCCCGGGATCGGGCCGTGGACCGCGCACTACATCGCGCTGCGCGCCTTGGCGCTGCCCGATGCCTTCCCCGCCGGCGACCTGGTGCTGCAGCAGGTGCTGGGCGGCGATACCCGCCTGACCGAGCGTGCCACCGAGACCCGTTCGCAGGCCTGGCGGCCCTGGCGTGCGTACGCCGTGCTGCACCTGTGGCACCTGGCCACGTCCGCTTCGGAGTAACCGCATGAACCTGCTCTACGACACCTTCGACAGCCCCATCGGCGCACTGACCGTCGCCGGCGACAGCCAGGGCATCCACCACATCCTGTTCGAAAACAACCGCTACGACGCCAAGGGCCGCGCACAGTGGCAGCGCGATGCGCATGCGCTGCGCGAAGCGCGCACCCAGCTGCTGCAGTATCTGCGCGGCGAACGCAGCGGCTTCGAACTGCCCCTGGCCCCGCATGGCACCGGGTTCCAGCTGCGCGTGTGGAAGGCGCTGGCCGACATTCCGTTCGGCGAAACCTGGAGCTACGTGCAGTTGGCACGCCACATCGGCCAGCCCACGGCCAGCCGCGCGGTGGGCGCAGCCAACGGACGCAACCCACTGCCCATCGTGCTGCCCTGCCACCGCGTGATCGGCAGCAGCGGCGCACTTACCGGGTTCGGTGGCGGCCTGGAAACCAAGGCCGCATTGCTCGAACTCGAATCGCGCACGCAGCCGCTGTTCGCCTGACCGTGCCATCGGTTGTCTTCGCCGCGTCACTGCGGCGAACTATCATGGGCGGATGATTTCCGTCCGCCTTTCGCTGGCGCTTGCCGCCGCCCTCGCGCTGACCAGCTGTACCAGCGCCCCGCCCACGCCCACGCCGCCAACAGCGGCTGTCGCCGGCGCCGCCGCGCTGGCGGCCACTACGCCGAAACTGCTGCTGGTCTCGATCGACGGCCTGCGTGCGGACATGCTCGACCGTGGCATCACGCCGAACCTGTCGCGCATCGCGCACGACGGCGTACGCGCCCGCTGGATGACGCCGTCGTACCCGTCGCTCACCTTCCCCAACCATTACACGCTGGTCACCGGGCTGCGCCCGAACCACCACGGCATCATCCACAACAGCATGCAGGAAGAGGCGCTGGGTCGGTTCCAGGTCAACCTGCCGGAGGCGGTGACCGATTCGCGCTGGTGGGGTGGCGAGCCGATCTGGGTCGGCGCGGAGAAGGCTGGCCTGCGCAGCGCCACCTGGTCGTGGCCAGGCAGCGAGGCGGCCATCCAGGGCGTGCGGCCGAGCCAGTGGCGGGTCTACAGCCCCGATGTGCCCCTCGCCGACCGCGTCGATGACGTATTGCGATGGGTCGGCGATGACGGCCCGGATGCGCCGCGGCTGGTCACCCTGTACATGGAGCAGGTCGACAAGGCCGGCCACCATTACGGTCCGGATTCCCCCGAGTACGCCGCCGCCATCGTCCAGGTGGACACGGCCATCGGTCGCCTGCTCGACGGCCTTGCGGCACGCGGCCTGGATGGCAGCACCAACCTGATCGTGGTCTCGGACCACGGCATGGCGCAGGTACCCGATGGCCAGACCATCGCGGTGGAAGACATGGTCGACCCCACCATCGCCAGCAACGTGTCGACGGGCCAGTCGATCGGCTTCGCCCCGCTGCCTGGAAAACAACCGGCGGCCGAGGCGATCCTGCTGGGCGCGCACGCGAACTACGACTGCTGGACGCGGCAGACGCTGCCGGCGCGCTGGGAGTACGGCTCCAATCCGCGCATCCCGCCGATCATCTGCCAGATGCACGAAGGCTGGAACGCCCTGACCCGTGAGCGCCTGGCCGAGCGCAAACCCGGCGACCGCGGCTCGCACGGCTACGACAACGCCCTGCCCTCGATGCGCGCGATCTTCATCGCCCGCGGTCCGTCGTTCAAACAGGGCGCAACCCTGCCCGGCTTCGACAACGTAGACCTCTATCCGTTGATGACGCGTCTGCTGGGCATTCCGGCCGCCCCGAACGATGGCAATCCCGAGACGCTCGTTCCTGCGTTGAAGTGATTTTGATTGCTGATGGGTTGGCGCGAATCGCAGCGTTTCAGTTTTTCCGTGCTGGGGAGGCCGACGGGCAGCCCCTTACGGGACACGCCGTAAACCCATCCTTGGGGGCTTGGCAAAAACATCCATGTTTTTGACAGTCCCTACAGGAGCTGCCCGCCGGCCTCCCCGACAGATGGTCGCGTGCGGATACGAAAATCAGACACGCATGGCGTGTCCCTACGCAGCGGGTACGCCGAATGAACGTGGAGCCGGGTACCCGGCTGGGTACGCTGAATCAACCTCGTCCGGTAGCGTCGGTTCCCGAACGACGGCATGCAGCGCCACCGCGGCCGGTAACGCATGAAGATGATCGACACCGCCGTTGATCTTCCGTGGCCACCAACACACCGTCGAGGGTCGGCGGGGGCGGGTTTGCGGGACTGTCAAAAACATGGATGTTTTTGCCAAGCCCCCATGGATGGGTTTACGGCGTGTCCCGCAAACCCGCACCCGCCGGCCCAGCTCAGGCCACGCAAGGCCCACCGGCTGTTCGCCAAAATGCATGAAGCTGCCGGGCAGGGCCCGGCACTATCGGGTTGTCCGCAATCACATTGCTCGAAACCAAAAAAAAACGCGGCGCAAGCGCCGCGTTTTTTCGTCGGACCTGGCTGAGCGATCAGCTGGCCTTGGCAACAGCTTTCTTGGCCACTGCCTTCTTTGCCGGGGCCTTGGCCACGGTCTTCTTGGCGACCGGCGCAGCTGCGCCCACGGCCACCTTGCTCACCGCGTGCGAACGCGAATTGCCGTAGCTGGCGTTGTAGCGCTTGCCCTTGGCGGTCTTGCGGTCACCCTTACCCATGTCGTCAACTCCTTAGTCTGAAATCTGATTACCCCGTGCTGACACGGGTTCGGCGGGCCCGTCCTTGCAGACGCCCCCGCGCACGATCGGAAAGCCTACCACAGCACCTCAGTGCGCACAGCTCGCATCATGGACGTGCCCGTGGTTCAGGCGCAGGTTGACCAGGTGGGCAACACCCACCAGCACCCCGCCCAGCGTCATCACCACCGCATGCGGCACCGCCGAATGGTGCAGCGGCCCGTACAGCAACCCTGCCCACAGCGCGGTCAGGCCCGGCACCAGGAACCCCAGCGCGCGCAGCGCCCCGTGGCGGCGATAGCCCCACACCAGGCTGAACAGCCCCAGCAGGGTCACGAAGCTGACCAACGCCAGTTCCACTCCGTCGCCCAGCCACACCGACAACCCCAATGACGGCGCCGCCGCCAGCAGAACAGGCAGCACGGCGCAGTGCACCGCACACAGCAGCGAGCCGGTGGCACCAAAGCGATCCAACAGATGACGGAGGCGGGGGAACAGGGGCATGACTTCCAGCAGGGTCGGCGAAGCGTTATGGAATAATATAACATCAATCCCGACGCGCACTCCCTCCCCCTGCCTTACCCGGTTCCACCCTCCCGATTTGACGGGATTGGCGCGCCCCACCATTGATACATTGTAACAATTCGACCGACGGACCCCTTGCCCATGCGCTCTTCCCGCTCCCTCACGCCGCACGCCCTGTCCCTGGCGCTTGCCGCTGCGCTGCTCCCCACCCTGGCCCTCGCCGCCGACGATACCGCCGAGCGTGACCACCACCTGACCGAACTGTCCGCAGTGAAGGTCACCGCCAGCCCGCTGCAGGGCGATGCCGAATCGCTGGCGCGCCCGGTGGACGTACTCGCCGGCGAGCGCCTGGACGAACAGAAGGCCGGCACCCTCGGCGACACCGTGGCCAAGCTGCCCGGCGTGCAGAGCACCTTCTTCGGCCCTGGCGTCGGCCGCCCGATCATCCGTGGCCAGGAAGGCCCGCGCGTGGCCGTGCTCTCCAACGGCATGGGCAACATGGATGCCTCCACCGTCAGCGCCGACCACGCCACCAGCATCGAGCCATTCCTGGCCGACCAGATCGAAGTGCTCAAGGGCCCGGCCACCCTGCTGTTCGGCAGTGGCGCCATTGGCGGCGCAGTCAACGTGGTGGATGGCCGCATCGCCCGCGACCTGCCTGACCGCCCGCTCAGCGGCCGCGCCGAACTGCGCGGCAACTCGGTCAACGACGAACGCAGCGGCATGTTCCGGCTCGATGGCGTGAACGGCAACTGGGTGCTGCATGTCGATGGCCTGGTCCGCAACGGCGATGACTACCGCATTCCCGGCTACGCGGTAATCGACGGCCTGGAAGACCACAGCGGCCACGACCACGAAGAGGGCGACACCGACGAACCTCGCCGCGGCACCCTGGACAACAGCTCCATCCGCACCCGCGCCGGCGGCGTCGGCGCCACCTGGCTGGGCGAAGGCGGCTACTTCGGCGCCTCGGCCAGCACCTACCGCACCAACTACGGCATTCCCAACGGCGCCCACGTGCATGCCGACGACGACCATGATCATGACCACGACCATGGCGACGAGGAAGAAGAAGGCGACGAGCACGACGTGCGCATCGACATGGTGCAGAACCGCTTCGAAGCCAAGGGCGGCATCTACAACCCCGTGTCGTTCCTGAAGAACATCAACCTGCGCACCGCCTACACCGACTACGAACACGTCGAGCTGGAAGCTGGCACGCCGTCCACCCGCTTCACCAACCGCGGCGTCGAAGCCCGCCTGGAAGCCGTGCAGCAGCAGATCGGCGGCTGGGACGGCGCGTTCGGGCTGCAGTTCGGCAACAGCGATTTCGGCGCCAAGGGCGAAGAAGCCTTCGTGCCCGATACCGGCACCCGCAACGTGGGTCTGTTCGTGCTGCAGGAAAAGCAGTTCGGCCCGTTCAAGCTGGAACTGGGTGGCCGCCACGACCAGGTCAAGCTGGACCCGACCGGCGACTACCGCGCGCGCACCTTCGATGCCACCAACCTCTCGGCGGCCGGCATCTGGAAGCTCAACGACGCCGTCGACCTGCGCTTTGGCGTGGACGGATCCGAGCGCGCGCCGACCAATGAAGAGCTGTACGCCGCCGGCGCGCACATCGCCACCCGTTCGCTGGAAATCGGCGATGCCAACCTGAAGACCGAACGCGGCCAGCGCGTGGAGCTCGGCATCCACACCCACAGCGACCGCCTCGATTTCTCCGCGTCGATCTACCAGACGAAGTTCAAGGACTTCATCTACCTGGCCGACACCGGCGTGGTCGAAAGCCTGCCGGTGCGCCTGTGGACCCAGCAGGACGCCACCTTCAAGGGCGCCGAGGCCGAAGCCCTGGTGCACCTGTTCGAAGGCAACAGCGGCGACTGGGACCTGCGCGTGTTCGGTGACTACGTCAAGGCCGAACTGGATGGCAGCGGCAGCCGCAGTGTCGACATCGCCGTGCCGCACGGTGACCACGATCACAACTACACCGTGGACCTGGCCAACAGCGGCTACCTGCCGCGCATCTCCCCGGCACGGGTCGGCGCCGACCTGCGCTGGTCGCGTGATGGCTGGCGCGCCTCGGTAGGTGCGGTGCGTTACAGCAGCCAGAAGGACACCGCGCAGAACGAAGCCGAGAGCGCGGGCTACACCCTGGTGGACGCGCACTTCGCCTACCGCTGGGACCGCTCGGACAGCAACAGCTACGAGGTGTTCCTGGACGGCAACAACCTGACCAACCGCGAGGCGCGTGCGCACACCTCGCTGCTGCGCGATTACTCGCCGCTGCCCGGCCGTGGCGTGGCGTTCGGCATCCGCGCGTACTTCTGATCCCCGCTGGGGTCACTGTTTGACTTTCGGGGGCCTCTGGGCCCCCGTTTTTTTGGCGGCGCGCTGACTTCACGCCTCGTTGACCAAGCAGAGCGGCCTCATACCGCTATCGCCTGCCCGGCTTCCATTGCGGACATTCCTGTCCGAAAATAGCCCATGCAAAGTCAACGTGCCGATGCGGCTGCCCGCCGCGCCCTGATCCTCGATGCCGCCGACAGCGTGTTCGGACAGCATGGCGTGACCGCACCGCTGGACCTGGTGGTCGAAAAGGCCCAGGTCGGCCGCGCCACCCTGTACCGCAACTTCCCTGACCGCACCGCCTTGATCGAAGCGCTGCTGGACCGCACCGTGGCCCGCATCGCGCGCCAGGTGGAAACCCTGGGCGATCGCGACGATGCCTTGTTCGAGGTGCTGCAGGGCATGGCCTCGCGCATCGTGCAGTCGCCCGCGCTGGCCGACTACTGGCGCGCGGTGGACCCGGACGAACCCACGATCAAGGCGGCGCGGCAGACCGTGCACGCCCTGCTCAAGGCGCCCATCCAGCGCGCGATCGATGCCGGCTTGTGCCGCCCGGACCTGCAGGCGGCAGATATTTCGCTGATTTCCAGCATGTTGGGCGCCGCACTGCGCGGCAAGACCCGCGAGGAGCGCGCGCGGCTGGCCGGGCGCGCACTGCAACTGCTGCGCGGAGGGCTGGGCGGACAGGTCGATGGGAGTCGCTGATGCCCGAGTACCTCAAGCCCATTCCCGATTGGGAGGAACACGAAAAGCCGACCCTGCCCGGCTCGGCATCGATGCCGTGGCATCCGCCGCACCGCCGTGTCGCCTATGCGCTGGTCGCGCTGCTGGTGGGCATCACCGGCGGGCTGGGTAACGCGCTGGTCACCGCCAACCTGCCGTTCCTGCAGGGCCAGCTCGGGCTGACCCCGACCCAGGGAAGCTGGCTGGTGGCCGCCTATGCGATGGTCAACGTCACTGCCAACCTGCTGGCCTTCAAGTTCCGCCAGCAGTACGGCATCCGCCTGTTCGCCGAGATCGGCCTGGGGCTGTATGCCGCGCTGGCAGTGCTGCACCTGTTCGTGGGCAGTTTTGAAACCACCCTGATGATGCGTGCGGCCAGCGGTTTTGCCGGCGCGGCGTGCAGCACGCTGGGCACGCTGTACATGCTGCAGTCGCTGCCGCGACGCTATACCGGCAACCTGCTGGTGATCGGCGTGGGCATTTCGCAGATGGCGTTGCCGATCGCCTGGCTGGTGTCGCCGGGCCTGGTGGATACCGGCCAGTGGCACAACCTGTACCTGTTCGAAGCCGGCCTGGCGCTGTGCGCCTTCGCCGCGGTGGTGATGCTGAAGCTGCCGCCCGGTGCGCAGATCAAGGTGTTCGAGCCGATGGATTTCCTCAGCTTCGCGCTGTTCGCACCGGCGGTGGCGCTGCTGGTCGTGGTGCTGGCCCAAGGCTACCTGCGCTGGTGGTTCGACACGCCGTGGCTGGGCTTGGCACTGGTCGCCTCAGTCGCGCTAGGCACCACCGGCGTGGTGGTGGAACACTACCGGCGCAACCCGCTGCTGCAGACCCGCTGGCTGGCCAGCCCGGCAACCCTGCACTTCATCTTCGGCGCGTTCCTGATCCGCTTCCTCACCACCGAGCAGTCCTATGGGGTGATCGGCCTGATGCGCCAGCTGGGCATGGGCCCGGACCAGATGCGGCCACTGTTCGCGGTGATCCTGGCCGGGGTGATTACCGGCATTGCCACCAGCTCGCTGACCTTCGGGCCCAAACGCATCGTCGCGCAGCTGCTGATGGCGATCCTGCTGCTGGGCACCGCCGCGCTGCTGGACCAGAGCCGCACCAGCCAGGACCGCCCGCACGATTTCTTCCTCAGCCAGTTCCTGGCCTCGATGGGCGCGGGCATGTTCATGGGCCCCTTGATCATGATGGGCATCACCCAGGCACTGAAACAGGGCACCGACCACATGATCACGTTCCTGGTCACGCTGTCGATCACCCAGACCCTGGGCGGGCTGGCCGGCTCGGCGGTGCTGGGCACGTTCCAGCTGCATCGCGAGCAGGTCTATTCCACCGCCTTTGTCAGCCAGCTCGACCCCAGCGATGGCGTGGTCGCCCAGCGCCTGAAACTGCAGCAGCAGATCTATGCGCCGCTGCTCACCGATCCGGTGCAGCGCAGTGCCCAAGGCACCGCGCAGCTGGCACAGATCACCCGGCGTGAGGCCAACGTCCGCGGCTTCAATGACGTGTTCTCGTTGAGCGGCCGGGTTGCCTTGATCTTCCTGGGCTGGCTGCTGTTGTTGTCGTTGCGCACTGCCGTGCTCAAGCAGTGGCGCAAACGCCATCCCCACCCCGTTTCCCTGCAATAGGTCCTTCCATGTCCACGACGCCTCCGCGCGATGACAATCCTGATGAGGTCAACCCGCCGGTGCCCACCGATGCCGCACCGGTAACCGCACCGGCTGCGCCGGCCGCCGCCGCAGCGCCAAGCAGTGCACCGAAGTACCTCAAGCCCAGCCGGGGCAGCGTCGCGGTGATGATCGTGGTGGCGTTGATCGGCATCGCGCTGATCCTGCGCGCATGGTCATTGTGGCCGTTCAACAGCAGCTGGGTGAGCACCGACAACGCCTATGTGCGCGGCCAGATCACCGTGCTGGCGCCGCAGGTCAACGGCTATGTCACCGACGTGCTGGTGAAGGACTTCCAGCACGTCAGGCAGGGTGAACCGCTGCTGCGCATCGACGACCGCATCTACAAGGAAAAGGTGGCGCAGGCGCAGGCCAACCTGGACAGCGCGGTGGCCGCCTTGGCCAACTCCGACCAGGCGCAGGCACAGAACCGCGCGCAGATCGGCGCGGCCCAGGCGGCACTGTCGGCCGGCCAATCGGAACTGGCCCGCTCGCGCACTGAACTCAAGCGCTATGAGGAACTGGCCGACCAGCAGCTGGTGGCCCTCAACGACCGCGACAAGTTCCGCACCAGCGCGCAGGCCGCGCAATCCTCGGTGCAACAGTCGCAGGCGCAGATCCGCATTGCCGAGGAGACCCTGACCTCCACCCAGGTAGCGCGCAAAGGCCTGGAAGCCGGCGTCGAAACCGCCAAGGCGCAGCTGGAACTGGCACGCATCGACCTGGCCAATACGGTCATCCACGCCCCGCGCGACGGACAGGTCAGTGAAGCGTCGGTGCGCCTGGGCCAGTACGTCACCGCCGGCTCGCAGCTGTTGTTCCTGGTGCCGGACACGCTGTGGGTCGTGGCCAATTTCAAGGAAGGCCAGACCTGGAAGATGCGCATCGGCCAGCCGGCCACCTTCGCGGTGGATGCCTTCGACGGTGAGCGCCTGAGTGGTCATATCGAGCAGATCGCGCCGGCCACGGGTTCGGAATTCAGCGTGTTGCGCCCGGACA
This sequence comes from Stenotrophomonas sp. CCNWLW57, assembly GCF_037203925.1. NCBI lineage: Bacteria > Pseudomonadati > Pseudomonadota > Gammaproteobacteria > Lysobacterales > Lysobacteraceae > Stenotrophomonas > Stenotrophomonas sp. CCNWLW57. Next base: position 430,122 of record NZ_JBBCBJ010000004.1, on the reverse strand, counting down.
ACGCCAGCGGCAATTTCACCAAGGTGGTGCAGCGGTTGCCGGTGCGGATCGCGATCGATCCGGATCAGGCGCTTGCCCCACGCCTGCGTCCAGGCATGTCGGTGGTAGTGCGGGTCGATACTGCCGCGACCCCGAGGCAACAGCAGCAGGACCGGTAGGGTCGGTTCCCGAACGACCGCTGATAAAGGTGCAAGATCCGGTAACGCATGACCTGCAACGAAGGCGCAGCTTCGGCCCGGGTCATGCGTCCAAGTGCCTATAAACCGGATCGGCGGTCGTTTGGGAACCGACCCTACCGTCAGTCCAGCGCTTGTTTCACTTTCAGGGCGACCGCGCCGTATTGTCGATCAACCCCGTCGGGTGCGTCATCCCGCGCAGCGGGCGCACAGGCCGTGCACTTCCAGGGTCTGCGCCTGCGGCTGGAAGCCCAGCTCCTTGGCGCGCTTTTCCAGCTGGCTGACGATGTCGCGGTCTTCCAGCTCCACCGCGCTGTGGCAGCTGTTGCAGATGAGGAACGGCACCGAGTGCTGCGCGCTGCTGGGGTGGTGGCAGGCCACGAAGGCATTCACCGATTCCAGCTTGTGCACGAAACCATTCGCCATCAGGAAATCGAGTGCGCGGTACACGGTGGGCGGGGCATCGGCGCCCACGCCCTTGCCGCTGCGCACCCACTCCAGCAGCTCATACGCCTTGACCGGCTTGCCGGCTTCGGCGATCAGGCGCAGCACGTTGGCGCGGATCGGCGTCAGCCGCAGTCCGCGCTCCGTGCACACGCGCTCCACCACCTTCACGAAGTCCGAAGCGTCGTGAACGTGATGGTGTGGGGCGGTACAAGCGGTCTTGGCGGACATGCGGTCTCCTGTGGTCAGGCCGTCGGTACTTTAGTGAGTGCGACGTCGATGCGTTTCAAGGCCTCTTCACGCCCGGCCAGGAACACGGTCTGGGAAATGTCCGGGCTGACCTGGGTGCCGGTGATGGCCACGCGCAGCGGCTGGGCGACCTTGCCCATGCCGATCTCCAGCGCAGCGGCAACGTCGTGCAGGGCGACCGACACGCTTTCTGCGGTCCACTCACCAGCCGCGGCCAGCAGCTCGCGGGCCTTGCCCAGCGCCAGTTCCGCGCCCGGCTTGAAGTGCTTGGCCACCGCCGCCTCGTCGTATTCGACCAGCGGCTGGTACCAGACCACGGCCTTCTCGGCCATTTCCTTCAGGGTCTGTACGCGGTCGCGCAGCGCCACCACCACGTCGGCCGGGGCCGGGCCGGCGCCCAGATCCAGGCCCAGCTTGTTCAGCTGGTAGACCAGGTGCGGGGCGATGTCGGCCGGGTTTTCGGTCTTCAGGAAGTGCTGGTTCACCCAGCCCAGCTTGGCCATGTCCAGGCGCGATGCCTTGGAATTGCAGTTGGTCACGTCGAACAGGTCGATCAGCTCCTGGCGGCTGAACAGCTCCTGGTCGCCATGCGACCAGCCCAGCCGGGCCAGGTAGCTCAGCAGCGCGTCGGGCAGGTAGCCGGCGTCCTTGTACTGCATCACGTCGGCCGCGCCGGTGCGCTTGGACAGCTTGGCGCCCTGCTCGTCCAGGATCATCGGCATGTGGCCGAACTTCGGCACCGGCGCGCCGATGCCTTCGTACAGGTTGATCTGGCGCGGGGTGTTGTTGATGTGGTCGTCGCCGCGGATGACCTCGGAGATCCGCATGTCCCAGTCGTCCACCACCACCGCGAAGTTGTAGGTGGGGAAGCCGTCCGGACGGAAGATCACCATGTCATCCAGCTCGCTGTTGGCGATCTCGATGCGACCCTTGATCAGGTCATCAAACACCACCGTGCCTTCCAGCGGGTTCTTGAAGCGGATCACCCGGTTCGGATCGTCGCGGTACGGCAGGTTCAGCTCGCGCGCGGCGCCGTTGTAGCGGGGCTTTTCCTGCTTGGCCATGGCCGCCTCACGCATCGCATCGAGCTCCTCGCGGGTCTCGTAGGCGTAATAGGCCTTGCCGTCGGCGATCAGCTGCTCGGCCACTTCCTTGTAGCGGGCCACGCGCTGGGTCTGGTAGATCGGGCCTTCGTCGTAGTTCAGGCCCAGCCACTCCATCGCCTCCAGGATCGCGTCGATGGCGCCCTGGGTGCTGCGTTCGCGGTCGGTATCCTCGATGCGCAGCACGAATTCCCCGCCACGGTGGCGCGCCTCCAGCCAGCAGTACAGCGCCGTGCGGGCGCCGCCGATGTGCAGGTAGCCGGTGGGACTGGGGGCGAAACGGGTGCGGCAGGTCATGGGGGGCTCGGGAGAACGGGAATCGCGACGATTTTACCTGCCCCGGCCGGCATTGGGGGCCGGGGCGTTCACGTTCCCCCACCCGCCGGCCCGACGTGCTCGTAAAGCGCGGTCCAGCCGCGCGCGGACGCCTGTTCCTGCATCCGTTCCGGGTGGATCTGGCGCAGGTGGAACTGCATCCGCTGGCTGCCCGGGGTCGGGATCGCCCCGTACATTTCAGCCAGCGTCTCGGCGCTGGCGTCGCCCAGGGTCCGCGACGACAGCCGGCTGAAATAGCGCGACCCGAACAGATTGTTCACCCACTGGTTGAAGCGCGAGAGTTTCTTGAACACCATCAGCCCGAAGTTGGGATCGTAGAGCAGGTATTCGCGCCGCCCGTTGTCCAGCACGTTCACGCCGCAGGCCATGCTGTGCTGCGTGCCGCTGAAGACGAAATGGCTGCTGCGCGCGGTGTTGGCAAGGAAATTCGCCAGTGCATCGACGTGAATCAACGATGCCGCCGACATCGAACCGGGCTGCAGGGCCGCGCCCTGCGCGTCGCGGATCAGCGCCCGCAGCGCGACCGCATGCCGGCTTTCGGGCTCGCGGATCGCCTGGCGCAGGTGCTCCAGCACATGGATTTCTTCGCCCTGCCCCATCGCCGTGGCCATGATCCGCGACAGCCCGGTGCACATGCCCGCCGCGGATAATCCGGTGCCTTCGCCGAGCAGGCCCTGGGAGGCCTGGATGAACTGGCCGCCGGCGATGTAGACCGAGTCGTGCACCACCTCGTTGACCACGGTGTAGCGCTCGGCACGCAGCGTATTGTCCAGCCGCTCGATGATCACCGACAGTGCGCCCTGCTGCACCGGGTCGAGATGGCCCGACACGAACAGCTCCTTCATCTGCTCCAGCGAGGCGCTGTCGCGCGCCTGTTCCGGCGTCATCACCCGCTCCCAGTGATTCACGCCCCACTGGAAATCCTGCGAGCTGCTGTCCACCGAATGGGAGTGGGTGCGTTCGACCAGGGAATTCAGGGAACCGCGATAGCTGCGTTCCACCGACTGCCTGCGCTTGCTGGATCGGCTGATCGGTGCGCCGCCGCGCAGGCCGACGTCGCTGTGGGGTTCCCACGCCCCGTCGGCATTCAGCCGTACCGGCTGGTGGTAGAAGCTGCCCGGCTGCGGATTCTGCAGCCGCCAGGTGCCATGGGCACGGTCGAAGGCCACCTCGTATGCGTGCCCGCCCTGGCTGATGTATCGCCGGCCAAGGTAATCGTGGACGCCATTGTCGGCGGCGCGCGATCCGGACAGCGCCACGGGGCGGGCGTAACGCTCGGCCAGCTGCGCCAGTGGATCATCCACCTGCTCCCACGCCGGCGTCTGTATCGCCGGTTGCAGTCGTGAACCATCGCGCGCGGCCACCGCCGCCAGCCGCGCCGTGCCCAGCGGCGCCGACAACGCCAGCCCAAAGGCACCGCCTGCTGCCGTGCCAAGGCCAGCACGGCGTTGGCCGGGCGTATCGCCGTCGATCGCCTGCTCCACGCCCACCCCCAGCTGCAGCGCCGACAGCACCGCCACCACGGGCAGCGTTTCCGGCAGCACCAACGCGACCAGCCCCATTGCCTGCTCACAGCGCTCCAGCCGCGGCATCCAGCGGCGCCGGAACGCTTCCCACTCCGAGGTCATAAGCGTCTGCGCATCGCGGCGCGCGCGTTGCCGCAGCCGCGCGAGCAGTGCCTGCGACACCTCGCCGCTGATCGGCACCACCGCGCCCCCGTGTCCGAAGATCGCCTGGGTGCCGGCACCGAGCGCGGTATGCACGCCGTTGGACACCCAGCCGTCCTGCAGGTCGGCCAGGTCGAATGCGGTCTCCAGCCATTGCCGTCCGGTGTCGGTGGCTGCGGCGCGCTCGATCCAGCCCATCATGTCGGCCTCGCTGGCGAATTCGTGGAAGCGGTTGCGGTCGTTGGGGAAGTACAGCAGTACCTCCGGCCCCGCCTCGTCGCCAACGTGCAGCACGGTCGAGGCGATGCCATGGACCTGGAGCCAGCCGGTGCGCACCCCGGCACGCGCAACCGGCCGATAGGCGGGATTCTGCGACTCGGCCGCGGTCATCGTGCCGAACACACCGATGGCCAGCTGCATGCCGCGGGCGGACAACGATCCGTCGGCATGCTGTTGCGCGCAGCCGTACAGGTACCCGCCGCGCAGCGTGGTCAACACGGCCGGCGCGTGCGCCTGCCAGAACTCGTCCAGCGCGCGCAGGTAGTCGCCCTGCACATCCAGCTCGCGCGCCATCGAGAGCAGCTGCGATGCGTCCAGTCCCACTACCTCGCTGTTCTCGTCGAACACCGCGCTGTCGCTGCTGGTGTACAGGCCCAGCAGGCGCGCGGGCGTATCCTCGAAACCGGCCGCGCGGGTCATGGCACAGTCGGCGAAGCTGGCCGCCGCCTGCTTCTGCGCCCGGTTGTGGACCCACCCGCTGCGCGTCTGGTCGCTTGGATACCCGTCCTTGAAGGACACGATGTAACAACAGCTGCTGTCGAACGCGGTGCGGTAACGGCGCATGATTTCATCATCCAGGCGCTGTTGCACGAACGGTACCAGCAGGGGATAGGCGTGCTCGACCAGGCTGCGGCCGGCACTCAGCGCGTGCAGCCAGCGCGCGCCGTCCATGCCGGCGTTGCGCAGCGCACCCGGTGTGCCGGCCGGAAAGCGCGCCGTCCAGTGCGCCGCGCTGCGCGCGTTCAGACCGTCCATGTCCAGCGCGGCCAGCTCGCCTGCCGCGGCCAGCACCGGCACGGGAACCGGCAGGTACGGCAGGGCCAGCGCCGAATCGAGCGCATTGAAGGCCTCGCGGATGCGCGAAGGCGATGACAGGCCGGCGGCGCGCAGCTGCGCATGCCGCAGCTCCAGCGCCTGCATGAACAAGGCCCAGCGGAAGTCGCCGTCGATCCCGTAGGCCTTCACCACCGGCAGCGCGCCCTGCTGCCAGCGCGCGTGCTCGTTGACGGCCACGCGCACCGGCAACTGGTGGCGCACCTCGTCGGCAAGCTGCTGCAGCGCGGCGTCACTGCAGTTGAATGCCTCGATCAACGGAATCCGGGTGGTGCTGATCACCAGCGTGATCGGCGCCTGTGGCGAGGCCGCGGCTTGCGCGGTGACCAGCAGCACGCCGTGCAGCGGTACCGCATGGCCACGGTCGTTGGCCGCCAGCGCATGCACGTCGATCTGCCAGCCCGGCAGGGCCAGCGCGCGGCCGTTGGCGGCTTCGGCAAGATCGAAACGCGTCGGGAAGTCGGTCAATACCTTGACCGCTGCGGCCGCGTCGTCGCCGAGCTGGCCCGCTGCATTCAACAGCACCGCCGTGCCGGCGAGACGCCGTCCGATGCCCGAGACGAATCCTTCCGAACCCGGCGTCGGGCGGGCATGCCAGGCCTGTTCCAGGCACGCGTCATACCGGCGGCGGAAGGCGCCCAGGTAATCGCGCCCCTGCACCCTTTTGAACTCCTCCAGCGTCAGCTCGCGGCACTCCTGCACCGGGAAGTAGGTTCCCGGTACGCAGCGGTAGTAGAGCCCTGCATGACCCGTGTCGGCGTCGACCGGCAGCAGTGCCGCCCCCACCAGGGTGTGGGTGCTGACCAGTCCGCTGCGTACCCGCCGGTCGGGCGGGAGCAGCCGATGCTGGTTGCGGAACAGCGCGCCGGGCGGGCGCAGCTGGTCGGCTTCCCAGGCGCGCCATTGCTGGCTGTCCTGGAAGGTGTTGAGGTAGATCGTGGTGGGATCGATCCGCTGGCCGGTCACGTTGAGCAGGTCGGCGGCGACCTGGCGCGCGAGATCGGCGTCGAGGTTCGGCAGCGCGGCGGCGGACAGGGTCAGCGCCCGCTCGGAGGCCACCACGTGGCGCCACGCTGCGGTCAGGCGCTGGTGCTGCTCGCTGGCGTTGCGCCCCATCGACTGCACCCAGGTCAGCATCCGCGAGCGCGTCACCGCCAGGTCCACCCCGGCCGGTGGCGCGAGCGCGGCGGCGCCCGGCGGCGGCGCCTGCTGCGCCACATCGACCAGCAGGCGGGTGGCCGCGTCGAGCCGGGTGCGCTCGGTGGCATCCAGCCCTTCACCGCCGTTGCGTGGCACGGGGAGGGGGCGAAGCGCACGGCGCACCCGTGCCCTGCCCTCTGCGGGCGGAGGTCCGCCCAACGCATCGATGACCTCGCGTGCGATCCCGTTGGACGCCAGCAGGGTGGCCACGGTGGCGCGCAGCGACGTCGCATCGCCTCCTGCGCTCTGGTGCACGCGTTGCCACAGCACGTCCCAGATCGATCCGTCGCCGTCGCGGTCGATCACAGTGTCCAGAAGCCGCACTACGTGCTGCGTCCGCTCGTCCACCCGCGCCGCGTCCAATTCCGGACCAGGCTGCCGTTCCGGTTGCACTTCCGCCGTGGGCGCAGTGGCCTGCGTGTCGGCGGATGCCCAGCGCCAGCCCAGCGTCGCCACGCCCAGCCCGCCGCCGACCAGGCTTGCGGCCAGCGCCAGCATGCTGCGGCCGCCCTGCCGCGCTGCGCCCGACGCCACCGCGGGCGGCGCGCTGGCAATGGCTGGGATGGGCGCAGCGCTCCCTGTTGGCAACGCAGCGTCCGCCGTACCCCAACGCAGCGCCTTGATCCCGGGCGCGAGACCGGCAACGAACAGCACCGCATCGCCCAGTGCGCTTCGCAGGCTGTGGCGCGTCGTGGCGGCCAGGGCTGCACGCTCGGCGACCGACAACAGCCACTGGCCCAGCCGGTCCCCACGGCCGCCCTGGGTGGCCAGCAAGGGGTCTGGCGCGCCACCGGCCAGCTGGTCCAGCGTCGCCAGTATCCGGGCGCGCTGGGCATCGCCGATCAACGGCACGCCCGCGTCATCGACACGGTCGAACAGCGCCGGCAGCGCGCTGCGTGCATCGATGCAGGCGCCATTGAGCGCGGCGGCCGCAGCGGCCTGTGCCACCGCACGGTCGACCTGCGCCGGGGTCAGTGTCGGCATCCAGTCGCACAGCTGCTGGCGCACCGCGTCACGCTGACGGGATGGCGACATGCTGCACAAATGCTGCGCAACCTCGCGGGCGTCTGCCATGCCGAGGGTGCGCTCGGCATCAAGTGCTGCGTTCCAGTCGCGTCGGGGCTGGTCCAGCGGGCGGTACAGGGCATCGCGCATCGCCTGCAGCAGCGTATTGCGGCGAGCAACCGCGTCGGTAAGCAGTGCCCGCAACGGTGCGCACTGCACTTCCCAGTCCACCCGTGGCAGGGTCAGCAATGCCATCAGGCTGCTGCGCCAGGCGGCCCGCTGCGCGGGCGTAAGCGCCACGGGCAACAGCCGGTCCAGCGCATCGTCCACCAGCCCCTGCGCCATCGGCGCGGCCAGCGCCGTGCGGTGGAAGTGGGGCTGCAGGGTCAGGAAAAAATGGGCATCCAGCGGCCCCTGTCGCAAGGCAGCGGCGAGCGCGTCCAGCTCGCCGCGCGGTATGCCTTCCAACCACAGCCTGCGCGTCGGTGCGCACGCCGGTGTGTTGCGGATCGACACCGGTGCGACAGCAGGCCGGTGGCGCGACGATGGCGGGGACGACGGACTGGCCGGTGCGCCGCCAGCACGGCCCACCGGGGACAACGTAAGGTTCGCCATGGACGTGTGGTGAGGTGACGAGGGGCTGGAACCTAGCGCGATCCACTGCGGTTACCAGCCTGCCCTTGTCCCAGCAGCGTCCGGTGGTCCCACACGAAGCCGGAAGCGTCGTGTGGGATGGCGAATAACGTCAGCGCCGCCTACTTGAGGCCCGCGCCCAGTTCGTACCAGTCGATCCGGCGGGTGATCCACATCGCCGTGGCGAGCACCGCGAACAGCAGCAGCGAGCCCATCAGCAACGCATTGTTCTCCGACACCAGCAACCCGTACAGCGCGCCGTACAGCACCGTGAGCATCCCGGCAAAGCCCATGCCCCGCACCCAGCTGCGCAGCACGCCCGACAGGTACACCGCCTGCAATCCAATGCACGCCACTGCAGACACCACATACGCCACCCAGAACGGAATGTGCTCGGACAGGCTCAGCAGCAGCAGGAAGAAAATCGCCAGCGCCAGGCCCACCATCAGGTATTGCAGCGGGTGGATGCGCAGGCGCTTGATCAGCTCGAACAGGATGAAGCCCACGAACGTCAGCACGATGAAGAGGATGCCGTACTTGCTGGCGCGGTCGGCCTGGGTGTAGATGTCGACCGGGTTGACCAGCTCCACGCTTACCGTTTCCGGTTCCACATCGCGGTTGTCGCGCAGCTGGCGCTGGGCCTCCGATGCCAGCGAGGATACCGCCCACTCGGCGTCGAAGCCCTTCTCGCCCACCTTGCGCTCATTGGGCAGGAAGCTGCCACCGAACAGCGGGTGCGGCCACGGCGAGCGGATCGCGATGCGGCTGTCATCCCCGACCGGCACCACCGCCAGCGAACGGGTGCCATCGAGCACCAGCGACAGGTCCACCCTGCTGGATTTGAGCATGCCGCCGGTGTTGTCGGCGAAGCCCTGCAGCGGTACGTGCAGGCCCTTGCCGATGCCGGTGACATCACCGATGCCCGGCTGCAGCGTGAGCGCTTCGCCATCCACCTTCAGATCGGGCGAGCCGACCAGGCCGCGCACGTCGGCAATGCCCACCGCCAGGTACGGCGTGCCGTACACGCGCCCCGCCTTCACCGGGTAGTCGTCATCACTGAACTCGGCGCTGACCTTGGCTTTCCAGGTGTAGACCGGCACGCGGAACAGGCCAACCCGGCGTTCGTCGGGCAGCATGCCGCCATCGACGACCAGCTTGGACGGCATCTGCAGCCAGTAGCTCTGCTCCACCTGGGTTTCGATCTTCTTGGTACCGGCAGCGTCGACCACTTCGACCTGGCGGGTATCGGTCCACGGCACCACCCGGATCGGCCCGGTCAGGGTCTGCGCGCCGGCCCGGCTCTGCGCCACGCGCAGGTAGGCCTGGTCGCGGTACGCCTCGCGTTCGCTGATCACGCCTTTGATCATCATCAGCGGGATCAGCAGCAACAGGATCAGCCCGCCCACGATGGCGAACCGCAACAACATCTTCAGGGATTTCATCACCCGTCCTCGGTTGGGAAGGGTGCCAGCTTCAGCGCTGCCGGTGTGCGGGGTTTGTGGTCTATTTGAAGCGAATGTGAAGTGACGCGATGGCGCCGCCGCCGTCGCGGTTGCGCAGGCTCGCGCGGCCGCCGTGAAGGCGCGCCACTTCCTGTACGAACGACAGGCCCAAGCCGGAACTGCGCTGGCCGGTGGCCGGCCGCGCCAGCGAGTAGAAACGCTCGAACACCCGTTCCAGCGCGTATTCTGGTACCCCGCTGCCACGGTCGGCCACCCGCAGCACCACGCCATCGCCTTCGCGCGAGGCGTCCAGCTGGATCCGGCTGCCCGGGCTGGAAAACGCCAGGGCGTTCTCCAGCAGGTTGTTCAGGGCCTGCCGCAGCAGGTACGCATCGCCCTGGATCTCGAGATCGTCGGCCATCTCGATGTCCACCGCGACGTCGGCCGCCTGCGCCCGCATCGCCACGGCATCGGCGGCGGCCTGCAACAGCGGCGCCAGCGCGATGCGTTCGCGCTTCTGCAGCCAGCCGTGCTGTTCCACTTCGGCCAGCGCCAGCAGCTTGTCGATGGTTTCGGTCAAGCGCTGTTCCTGGCCCTGGATGCTGCGTGCGAAATGCACCCGGTCAGCATCGGGCAGCGGCTCCTGCAGCAGTTCGGCCGCGCCGCGGATCGCCGCCAGCGGGCTCTTCATCTCATGGGTCAGCGACTGCACGTACTGCTCCACGTACGCCTTGCCTTCCAGCTTGCGGCGCATGGTTTCCAGCGCCTGGCCCAGATCACCGATCTCGTCGCGGCGCGGCCTGGGCGGCGGCACCGGTTCGCCGGCGCTGACCGCCTTGGCATAGCGGTTGAGACGGTTCACGCCGTGCATCAGCCAGGCCGTCATCAACAGACCGATCAGTGCCGACAGTCCGATCAGCCACGCGCCGCGCTGCAGAATGGCGCGCTGGCTGGCGGCGATGAACGGGTCGATGCTGCGGTTGGGCTGGGCCAGGCTGAGCACGCCGATCAGCTTGCCCGGGTCGGCCGGATCATGGATCGGCGCGGCCACGTGCATTACCGAATGGACTTCATCACCGGGCGTTTCCGGGCTGGAGCGCGCGCCGTATTCGCCGCGCAGGGTGCGGTAGACATCGTTCCAGCGCGAATTGTCGCGGCCGATGTCCTGCCCGGTGGAGTCATACACCACGATGCCGCGTGCATCGGTGATGGTCACGCGGTAATCGAGGCTGCGCTTGGGAAAGCGCCACACCATCGCCTTGGGATCGCGGCGCTGTGCGCGTGCCAGGTTGGCCACGAAAGGGCCGTTGCGGATATGCCCGGCCTTGAGGTCGGCCGCGGCCATTTCCGCCAGCACGTTGGCCGCATCCACCAGGGTCGACTCCATCGCCTGGCGCACCCCGGGCTTCACTTCATTGACGAACACGCGCATCACGAAGAATGCGGCGATGCCCACGATCAGGAAGAAGCCCAGGAACAGTTTCAGCCCCAGCCGCACGCTACACCTCCAGCGCGTAACCCACGCCGCGATGGGTGCGGATCGGGTCGGGCTCGGCCCCGGCTGTGCGCAGCTTGGCGCGCAGGGTCTTTACGTGGGTGTCCACGGTGCGGTCGGCGCTGTCGGCATCGGTATCCCAGCCGCGGTCCATCAGCTGGGCGCGGCTGAGGATCGCGCCGGGGCGCTGCAGCAGTGCGGCCATCAGCGCGTATTCGTAGCGGGTCAGGTCCAGCAGCTGCTCGCCGAAGCGGATGCGGCGGCCTTCGCGGTCGATCGCGAAGCGGCCATGCTGCTGCCAGCCGGCCGCCTCCGCAGGGGCCGGTGCCACCGCGCGGCGCAACCGCGCCCGCACCCGCGCCACCAGCTCGCGCGGCGAGAACGGCTTGGCCACGTAGTCGTCCGCGCCCAGCTCCAGACCCAGCACCCGGTCGAATTCGTCATTGCGGGCGGTCAGGAAGATCACCGGCACGTCGCTGAAGGTGCGCAGCGTGCGGCACACCTCGAAGCCGCTCATGTCCGGCAGGCCCACGTCCAGCACCACCACGTCCACCGGCTCCTGGCGCAGCAGCTGCAGCGCCTGCCCGCCCAGCAGGCAGTGCCGGGCCCCGTAGCCCTCGCTGCGCAGCGCGTAGAGCACGGTATCGGCGATGGCGGCTTCGTCTTCGACGACCAGGACGTTGTGCAGGGGGCGGTTCATGCGCGCAGCATAGCCGCTGGGGCCGCCGCCCCGTACACTGCGCCGATGAATTACCGCCACGCCTTCCATGCCGGCAACCACGCCGATGTGCTCAAGCACATCGTCCAGCTTGCCCTGCTCGACACCTTCAAGCGCAAGGACAGCCCGTTCTTCGTGCTGGACACCCACGGCGGCGCGGGCCGCTACCTGCTGGCCAGCGAGGAAAGCCGCAAGACCCTGGAGGCCGAGGACGGGGTGATGCGGCTGATGGCCCAGCCCAAGCTGCCGGCCGTGGTCGAGCGTTACCTCAAGGCGGTGCAGGCCGACAACCCGGTCGGGGCGATGATCAGCTACCCCGGCTCGCCCCTGCTGAGCGCGCAGACCCTGCGCGAGCAGGACCGCATGGCCGTGTGCGAGCTGCAGGATGCCGAAGCGGCCTCGCTCAAGGCGCTGTTCGCGCATGACAGCCGGGTGGCGGTGCTGCACGCCGACGGCTACGCACAGAACAAGGCGCTGCTGCCGCCCAAGGCCAACGGCGTGAAGATCGGCCGTGGCCTGGTCCTGATCGACCCGCCCTACGAGGGCCAGGATGCCGAGTACCAACGCATCCTTGCCTCGGTGAGCGAGATCCTGGCGCGGTGGCCGCAGGCCAGCTTCGCCATCTGGTTCCCGATCAAGCAGCGCCGCACCATCCTGCACTTCCTGCGCAAGGCCTGCGCCCTGCCGGTGAAGTCGGTGCTTACAGTAGAACTACTGGTTCGGCCCGATGACTCTCCCCTTCGGCTCAACGGCAGTGGCATGCTGTTGCTCAACCCGCCCTGGCAGTTCGACCAGGTGCTGGCCCCGGCCATGCCTGCGCTGAAGCAGTATCTGGGCGAAGCCGGCGCCAGTACCCGCCTGCAGTGGCTCAAGCAGGCCGAGTAACGCCACGACCGCCCGCTGAACGGCGTGAGTGTTTCGTTCACGGAACGCGCCCCCGGGGATGCGAGAATCCGAAGACCACCAAGGAATCACCGGTATGGCTACCCGTAACCGCATGCCGCCCTGGCACGAAGTTTTCAAAGCGCCCAGCGGCCATGAGCTGCTGATCCGCCCGATTCGTCCCGAAGACGACGAACCCCTGAAGGGAGCGTTCAGTCTGTTCGGGCCCGCAGAAGTCCGCGATCGGCTGACGCAGTCGGTCGATGAGCTTTCTGCGGAGGCGGCGTATCGACTCACCCATCCCAACGTCAAGAACGAGATCGTTCTGGTCGCCGCCGAAAACGAGCAGGCAGGCGTTGCGGTGGTCGGTGCGCTGGCACGCGCGTCGATCATCCCGGGCACGAAGGATGCCGAATACTCGATCCTCATCAGCCGGTTCCTCATCGGCCAGGGCCTCGGCCGGCAGTTGATGCGCAAGCTGGTCAAGTGGGGCAAGGGCAAATACCTGGATCACCTGTACGGCGACGTGCTGGAAGCAAACGAGCCGATGAAGCAGCTGGCCGCCTCGCTGGGCTTCAAGGCCGTGCCGCATCCGCAGGGCACGCCCGGCCTGGTGCGCATGGTGCTGGACCTCGATCCGGGCCAGTAAGAGGTCATCACGTGGCGGTCTGCTAAAATCGACCGCTCATGTCACGCACCTCAACTCCTACACCGCCGCTGCCCCGTTCCGGGCAGCTCCGCGCCTGGTGGCGCGCTCCCGCCTCGCCCACGGCGCTGGCGTGGTACATCGCACGCGCTGCGGAAACGCACGACGGGCCGTTGCTGGTCATCGCGCGCGACAATCACGGCGCCAACCAGATCGAGTCCGACCTGCGCACCCTGCTGGGCGCCGCGTCGGACCTGCCGGTGGTGGCCTTCCCGGATTGGGAAACGCTGCCCTACGATGCCTTCAGCCCCCATCCGGACATCATTTCGCAGCGCCTGGCCGCACTGCACCAGTTGCCGACGCTGCGCCGTGGGATCGTGGTGGTGCCGGTGCAGACCCTGCTGCAGCAGCTGGCCCCGCTCAAGTACATCATCGGCGGCAGCTTCGACCTGAAGGTCGGCCAGCGCCTGGATCTGGATGCGGAAAAGCGCCGGCTGGAAGCGGCCGCCTACCGCAACGTGCCGCAGGTGATGGACCCGGGCGATTTCGCCGTGCGCGGTGGCCTGCTCGACGTGTTCCCGATGGGCGCGGAAGCGCCGTTGCGGATCGAGCTGTTGGATGAGGACATCGATTCGATCCGCGCCTTCGACCCGGAAAGCCAGCGATCGCTGGACAAGGTCGACGCGGTGCGCATGCTGCCCGGCCGCGAAGTGCCGTTGGACGAACTGAGCGTGTCGCGGGTGCTGGCCACCCTGCGCGAGCGGTTCGACGTGGATACCCGGCGCAGTGCGCTGTACCAGGATCTCAAGTCCGGGCTGGCACCGGCTGGCGTTGAGTACTACCTGCCGCTGTTCTTCGACGCGACCGCCACGCTGTTCGATTACCTGCAGGCGAACGCGCTGCCGGTGATCGCGCCGGGCGTGGGCGAGGCGGCGGCTTCGTTCTGGGCGCAGACCCAGAACCGCTATGAGCAGCGCCGGCACGATGTGGAGCGCCCGTTGCTGGCGCCCACCGAGCTGTACCTCAGCCCGGAGGGTCTGAGTGCACGTTTGAACACCCTGCCGCGCATCGAGGTCTGGAGCGCCGACCACCCGCGCATCGACGAAGCCACGCCGCTGGGCGACCAGCCGCTGCCGCCGCTGCCCGTGGCCGCGCGCGATGCGCCGGCCGGTGAGGCGCTGAAGTCGTTCCTGGGCCACTACCCGGGTCGGGTGCTGATCGCCGCCGATTCGCCGGGCCGCCGCGAAGCGTTGCTGGAAGTGCTGCTGTCGGCCGAACTGAAGCCGCCGGTGGTGGCCGACCTGCCGACCTTCCTGGCCGATCCTGGCCAGCGCTTCGCCATCACGGTGGCGCCGCTGGAAGACGGCTTCGCGCTCGATGCACCGCCGCTGGCGGTATTGACCGAGCGCCAGCTGTTTCCCGAGCGCGCCGGCACCACCCGGCGCAGCCGACGGGTCGGGCGCGAGCCGGAAGCGATCATCCGCGACCTGGGCGAGCTCACCGAAGGCGCGCCGATCGTCCATGAAGACCACGGCGTCGGCCGCTACCGCGGGCTGATCGTGCTCGACGCCGGCGGCATGCCGGGCGAGTTCCTGGAGATCGAATACGCCAAGGGCGACCGGCTGTATGTGCCGGTGGCCCAGCTGCACCTGATCAGCCGCTACTCCGGTGCCTCGCCGGAGACCGCGCCGCTGCACTCGCTCGGTGGCGAACAGTGGAGCAAGGCCAAGCGCCGCGCGGCCGAGAAGGTCCGTGACGTGGCCGCCGAACTGCTGGAGATCCAGGCCCGCCGCCGCGCGCGCGCCGGCCTGGCGCTGCACGTGGACCGCGCGATGTACGAGCCGTTCGCGGCCGGCTTCCCGTTCGAGGAAACCGCCGACCAGCTCGCCGCGATCGACGCCACCCTGCGCGACCTCGCCAGCAGCCAGCCGATGGACCGCGTGGTCTGCGGCGACGTCGGCTTTGGCAAGACCGAAGTGGCCGTGCGCGCCGCGTTCGCCGCCGCCAGCGCCGGCAAGCAGGTCGCCGTGCTGGTGCCGACCACGCTGCTGGCCGAACAGCACTACCGCAACTTCCGCGACCGCTTCGCCGATTGGCCGCTCCGGGTGGAAGTGCTGTCGCGCTTCAAGAGCACCAAGGAGATCAAGGCCGAGCTGGAAAAGGTGGCGGCCGGCACCATCGACGTCATCATCGGCACCCACCGCCTGCTGCAGCCGGACGTGAAGTTCAAGGACCTGGGCCTGGTGGTGGTGGACGAAGAACAGCGCTTCGGCGTGCGCCAGAAGGAAGCGTTGAAGGCGATGCGGGCCAATGTTCACCTGCTGACCCTGACCGCCACGCCGATTCCGCGCACGCTCAACATGGCCATGGCCGGCCTGCGCGACCTGTCGATCATCGCCACCCCGCCGCCGAACCGGCTGGCGGTGCAGACCTTCATCACCGCCTGGGACAACGCGCTGCTGCGCGAAGCGTTCCAGCGCGAACTGGCCCGTGGCGGCCAGCTGTATTTCCTGCACAACGACGTGGAAAGCATCGGCCGCATGCAGCGCGACCTGGCCGAGCTGGTGCCCGAGGCACGCATCGGCATCGCCCACGGGCAGATGCCCGAACGCGAGCTGGAGCGGGTGATGCTGGACTTCCAGAAGCAGCGCTACAACGTGCTGCTGTCGACCACGATCATCGAATCGGGCATCGACATCCCCAACGCCAACACCATCATCATCAACCGCGCCGACCGGTTCGGCCTGGCCCAGCTGCACCAGCTGCGTGGCCGCGTCGGCCGTTCGCACCACCGCGCCTACGCCTATCTGGTGGTGCCGGACAAACGCTCGATGACGCCCGATGCCGAAAAGCGCCTGGAAGCCATCGCCTCCATGGACGAACTTGGCGCCGGCTTCACCCTGGCCACGCACGATCTTGAGATCCGCGGCGCCGGCGAACTGCTGGGCGAAGACCAGAGCGGGCAGATGGCCGAAGTGGGCTTCAGCCTGTACACCGAACTGCTTGAGCGCGCGGTGCGCAGCATCCGGCTGGGCAAATTGCCCGACCTGGATTCGGGCGAGGAAGTGCGCGGTGCCGAGGTTGAGCTGCACGTGCCGGCGCTGATCCCGGACGACTACCTGCCCGACGTGCACACCCGCCTGACCCTGTACAAGCGCATCAGCAGCGCGCGTGACAGTGGCGAGCTGCGCGAACTGCAGGTGGAGATGATCGACCGCTTCGGGCTGCTGCCGGACGCGGCCAAGCACCTGTTCGCGGTGGCCGAGCTGAAGCTGCAGTGCAACGCACTGGGCATCCGCAAGCTGGAACTGGGCGAGAACGGCGGCCGTATCGTGTTCGAGGCCAAGCCGTCCATCGACCCGATGGCGGTCATCCAGATGATCCAGAAGCAGCCCAAGCTGTACACCATGGATGGCCCGGACAAGCTGCGCATCAAGGTGCCGCTGCCGTTGCCCGAAGACCGCTTCAACGCGGCCAAGGCGTTGTTGACCACGCTGACGCCGGGCTGACCGCCGCGCTGACCACGCTGACGCCGGGCTGACCTCCCCCGCGAAGGTAGAGCCGACTGTTAGTCGGCTACGCGGACCGGACCGCCCCGCGACGGTAGAGCCGACTGTTAGTCGGCTACGCGGACCGGACCCGAGCGCGGACAGCAGCGGACTAACAGTCCGCTCTACCGTCCGCTCTACCGTCCGCTCTACCGTCCGCTCTACCTTGGACGTCGCTTGTACAAAAAGGGACCGGCATTGCCGGGCCCCCTCGATTACCAGATCACCACGCGCTTGTCGTCGGCACGCACCATCGCATCGCCCGGCTTGCACTCGAACGCCTGCGCGAACGCCGGCATGTTCGACGGCGCGCCATTGGCACGGAAGTTCGCCGGCGCATGCGGGTCGGTGTTCAGGCGCACGCGCAGTTCGCCGTCGGTGAAGTTGCGGCGCCACACGGTGGCCCAGTTCATGAAGAAGCGCTGGTCCTGGCTGTGGCCATCCACGGCGACGTTGGCCTTGGGGTTCTCCTTCAGCGCCATCTGCAGCGCGTCGTAGGCCACGGTCAGGCCGCCCAGGTCGCCGATGTTCTCGCCCAGGGTCAGCTTGCCCTTTACGTTCACGCCCGGCAGCGATTCATAGCCATCGAACTGCGCCACCAGCTGGTCGGTGCGACCCGTGAAGGCCTTGCGGTCGCTGTCGGTCCACCAGTTGTCGAAGTTGCCGTTGGCGGCGAACTGGCTGCCCGAATCATCGTAGCCGTGCATCATTTCGTGGCCGATCACCGCACCGATGCCGCCGTAGTTCAGCGCCGGGTCGGCCTTGGCGTCGAAGAACGGCGCCTGCAAGATCGCGGCCGGGAACACGATCTCGTTCTTGGTCGCGTTGTAATAGGCATTGACGGTCTGCGGGGTCATGCCCCACTCGGTCTTGTCGACCGGCTTGCCGATCTTGTTGAGCATGTAGCGGTAGTTGAACGCGCGCGCGGCCTGCATGTTGCCCAGGTAGCTGTCGGCGTTGGTCTCAAAGCCCGACCAGTCGCGCCACTTGTCCGGGTACCCGATCTTCGGGGTAAAGCTGGCCCACTTCTCCAGCGCCTTCTTGCGGGTGTCTTCGCCCATCCACTCCAGCTTCTCCAGGCGCGCCTTCAGTGCCACCGAGAGGTTTTCCACCAGGTGCTGCATCTGTTCCTTGGACTCGGCCGGGAACACCGCGTCCACGTACAGCTGGCCAAGGCCTTCGCCGATGGAGGTGTTGACCGACTCCAGCACGCGCTTCCAGCGCGGCTGCATTTCCTTCTGGCCGCGCAGGGTGGTGCCGTAGAAATCGAAGTTGGCCTTTTCGAACGCGCTGCTCAGGTAAGGCGCGGCGTCATCGACGGTGTGAAAGCGCAGATAGGCCTGCCAGGTCGAGACCGGCACTTCGGTGAGCATCTTGTCCACTTCGCCGAAGAAGCCCGGCTGGGCCAGCGAAAACTTCTGTGCGGCCGGCACCTTCAGGGTGTCGAACAACGCGGTCCAGCTGAAGTTCGGGGTCAGCTTGTCCGCTTCAGCGGCGCTGACCGGGTTGTAGCGCTTGGCCGGGTCACGCAGTTCGATGCGCGACAGCGAGGCCTTGGCCAGGCGGGTTTCGAACTCCATCACCGCCTGCGCCTGGGTCTTGGCCTGCGCGGCGTCCACCCCGGACAGGGTCAGTGCCTGCGCGATGTAGGCCACATAGGCCTCGCGGATTTTGGCCTGCGATTCGTCGAAGTAATAGCCCTTTTCCGGCAGGCCCAGGCCGCCCTGGCCGACATAGGCGATGACGTTGGCCGAGTCCTTGTAGTCGGCGTTGGCCGACAGCGAGAACAGCACGCCCTGGCCCTGTGCCTGGCTGTCGCGCAGGTACTGGGTGATGGCGGCGGTGTCGTTCAGCGCGGCGATCTTGTCCAGCTGCGGCTGCAGCGGGGCGATGCCGGCCGCTTCGATCTTTGCTTCATCCGAGCCGGTCTTCCAGATATCACCGATCTTGGCTTCCACCGAGCCGGCCTTGGCCTGGCTGGCGGCCGCCTGCTGCACAAGCGCGTGCTGCACTTCCAGCGAGCGCTCGCGCAGGATCTCGAAGCTGCCCCAGGTGGTCTGGTCGTTCGGCACCGGGTTGGCCTTGAGCCAGCTGCTGTTGACGAACCCATTGAGGTCGGTACACGCGGCGATGGCCGGATCCAGGTCAGCGCTGTTGAGCGAGATCAGCGGCGTCTTGATCTGCGACAGATCGAACGCCGGCTTGGCATCGGCCACGTCGGCAGCCGGCGCGGTATCGGTCTTGCCACAGGCCGCCAGCGACGCGGCGATGGCAACGGTCAGGCCCAGCGGGACCAGCTTGGAAAACTTCATTCGACTCTCCGGCTACAGGGAAGCATCACCCGCAATGCGGGCAATCAGGCAGCGTAGCGCGGGTGAGCGGGTTCGGGACCGGCCAAAGGTCACAGGCTGTATCGACCAACGGTCGATACCTGCCTGCCCCACCGGTAGGTGCGGACCGTTGGTCCGCACGCACGGAGCACATGGCAATCCACCAACGGTGGATATTTACCGTGCTTTGCCTTGGTTCGCCACGGCCTCAGCGGCCTTGCGCGCTGCTTCCGGGTCGCCCAGGTAACGGAACGACTGCACGGTCAGGTCTTCGTTGAGTTCGAACAGCAACGGAATGCCGGTCGGGATGTTGAGCTCCAGAATGGCTTCCTGCGAGACGTTGTTGAGGTACTTGTACAGCGCGCGCAGCGAATTGCCGTGCGCGGTGACCAGCACCGTCTTGCCGTCCTTCAGCTGCGGCGCGATCGCGTCGAACCAGTACGGCAGCACGCGGTCCAGCGTGGTCGCCAGCGACTCCGTGCCCGGCAGCGCATTGCGGTCCAGCGTCGAATAGCGACGGTCGTGGATCGGGTGGCCCGGATCCTCGCGGTCCATCGCCGGCGGCGGGATGTCGTACGAACGGCGCCAGATCTTCACCTGGTCCTCGCCGTGCTTGGCCGCCGTCTCGGCCTTGTCCAGGCCCTGCAGCCCACCGTAATGACGCTCGTTGAGGCGCCAGCTCTTGCTCACCGGCAGCCAGTCCTGGTCCAGCTCGGCCAGTGCGCCCTGCAGCGTGTGGATCGCGCGCTTCAGCACCGACGTGTGCGCCACATCGAACTGCAGCCCCTCTTCGCGCATCAGGCGGCCGGCGGCGGCGGCCTCGCGGCGGCCCTGCTCGGTCAGTTCCACGTCCACCCAACCGGTGAAGCGGTTGTCCAGGTTCCACTGGCTCTGGCCGTGGCGCAACAGTACGAGTTTCCGGGTCACTGCGGTTTCTCCGAGGGGATGGCGAGGCAGACCCCCATTGTAGCGGCAGCCGCCGGTTCAGGGATGTGGATGGCCGTGATGGCCCTGCGCGTCCGGGCCGCTGCGGCGTGGCTCATGCGTCCGCCCATGCGCGTGCCCCGCATGGTCATGGTCATGATCGCCGTGCCCCGCCTTCCCCGCCGGCGTGCCATCACCGCAATCATCCCCGCAATGGTCCGCCTCGATCTGCAGCGTCACATGATCGATGCCGAACTCCTCGTGGAGCGCCGTGCCCAGCCGGCGGCGCAGTCCGTCCGCATTCACCCCTTCGGCGACCACCACATGCGCGGTCAGCGCCGGCGTGCTCGAGGCCAGCGCCCACACATGCAGATCGTGCACATCCTGCACGCCCGCGTGCGCGCACAACCGCGCGCGCACCGCCTCCACCTGGATGCCCTTGGGCACGCCTTCCAACAACACGTTGATCGCCTCGCGCATCAGCACCCACGTGCGCGGCAGCACCCACAGCCCGATCAGCACCGCCAGGATCGGATCGATCGGCTTCCACCCGGTCCAGCGGATCAGCAGCGCGCCGATGATCACCGCCACCGAACCCAGCATGTCCGCCCACACTTCCAGGTAGGCGCCCTTCACGTTGAGGCTCTCGCCGCTCCCCGCGCGCAGCAGACGCATCGAGATCAGATTGATCACCAGCCCGAAGGCCGCGATCACCAGCATGCCGGTCGACGCGATTTCCTGCGGCTGGCGGAACCGCGCCACCGCCTCCCACAGGATGTAGGCGGCCACCACGAACAGCATGCCGCCGTTGATCATCGCGCCCAGCGCTTCCAGCCGTGCATACCCGTAGGTGCGCCGCGCATCCGGTGGGCGCCGGCTCAGCCGCACCGCCACCAGCGCGATCATCAGTGCCAGCGTGTCGGTGGCCATGTGCGCCGCATCGGACAACAGCGCCAGGCTGTTGGTCCAGAACGCGCCCACCACCTCGACGATGAGGAAGGTGGTGGTCAGCCCCAGCGCCCACCACAACGGCTTCTCGTGGCGGATCTCGCTCGGCAGGTGATCGTGGTCGTGACCCATGGCAACAGCTCCTGTGCAATGGGCAAAGCCTACTGCGGCAGCCGCCGGGGAGACTATTACGGTGTTTATAACATTGCAGGACGCGCCGCCTGGGCATGGGGTGTGCCCGGAAACCGCTGCAGCACAAGGCCCGGCACGGCGCATCCCTCGATCGAGGGATTCGACAGGGTCGCCGACGTCAAATACTATTGATTCTCAATTGCTTTGCAGCCCCCGCCGCCGTGTCCCGTTCGCTACCGCCTTCCCCCTCCCCGACCGTACCGGCCGGTGCCACCCCGCGCCGCGCATCGCCGCGCAAGGCGGGCAACGGCGTGCTCTGGGCGCGCGGCGGGCTGGCCCTGCTCGGCGGCTACGCGGTTGCGGCCACCTGGGCTGCCGCGCTGGCGCGCCTGCTGCCCGGCAGCCTGGCGGATGCCGCACTGGCCGCGACCATGGCCTCGTTCGTGATCTACACCCTCGCCGCGATCTGGGCCTATGCGGCGCGCAGCGTCGCACGTGCGGCGGTGGGGCTGGCACTGGCAGCCGCCGTCGGCGCGGCACTGTCCACCCTGCTGGCCGGGAGCGCGGCATGAGCCAGGGCTTCCGCCAGTCGCAGGCAGTGCTGCACACCTGGTCCGGCCTGGTGGTCGGCTGGGTGCTGTACCTGATCTTCATCGCCGGCACCGCCAGCTACTGGCGGGTGGAACTGACCCGCTGGATGCAGCCGGAACTGACCCTGCCGGCCACTACCGGGATCGCGCTGGAACAGGCGCAGGCCTTCCTGGCGCGCACCGCGCCGGACGCCACGCGCTGGTCCATCGAACTGCCCGGAAGCCGCAGCAACGCCACCGCGGTGCGCTGGCAGCCCAAGGATGCACCGGAACCCAAACGCGGCCAGCCCAACCCGTGGCAGGCCACGCTGGATGCCAACGGCACCCCGGTGCAGGCGCGCGAAACGCGCGGCGGCGATTTCTTCTACCGCCTGCACTTCGACCTGCACTACGTGCCGGTGATATGGGCGCGCTGGTTCGTCTGCTTCTGCACCATGTTCATGCTGGTGGCCATCGTCAGCGGCGTGATCACCCACAAGAAGATCTTCGCCGACTTCTTCACCCTGCGCCGCGGCAAGGGCCAGCGCAGCTGGCTGGACGGGCACAACGCACTGGCGGTGCTGTCGCTGCCGTTCCACCTGATGATCACCTACACCGGGTTGATCACGCTGATGACCGTGTACATGCCGTGGGCGGTGGATGCCAACTTCGGCGGGCGCGATGCGTTCTTCGCCGAGCTGTTCCCGCGCGAGGCCAAGGTCGAGCCGCTGGGCCAGGCCGCCACGCCACCGGCGCTGGCGGCCCTCTTGCCGGTGGCCGCGCGGCAGTGGGGCGAAGGCCATGCCGCCTCCGTGGTGGTCGACCAGCCCGGCGATGCGGCGATGCGCATCACCCTGCGCCGCGACAGTGGCGACCGCATTGCCGACAGCGGCGAACCGCTGCGCTTCGATGCCCGCGGCACGCTGCTGGGTGAGGCCCCGCGACGCTCGGCCACCGTGTACACCCGCGACGGCATGATCGGCATGCACGCCGGCCGTTTCGCCCCCACCGCGATGCGCTGGCTGTTCTTCCTGTCCGGCGTGGCCGGCACGCTGATGGTGGCCACCGGGCTGGTGCTGTGGACGGTGAAGCGGCGCGAACAGCTGCCCGATCCCGCCCGCCCGCACCTGGGTTTCCGCATCGTGGAACGCCTGAACATCGGCTTCGTGGCCGGCCTGCCGGTGGCGATGCTCGCGTTCCTGTGGGGCAACCGGCTGCTGCCGGCCGCACTGGAGCAACGCTCCAAGGCTGAAATCAGCGTGTTCTTCGCCGCGTGGGCGGTGTGCCTGGTGCATGCCACGCTGCGCCTGCCGCGCCGCGCGTGGGTGGAACAGCTCGCCTGTGCAGGCGTGCTCGCCGTGCTGCTGCCGGTGTTCAACGTGGCGGCCTGGCACGGCGGCATGTTCACGGCCTTTGCCACAGGCGACCTGGCCAAGGGCGGCATCGATGTCGGCCTGCTGCTGATCGGTGCAGGCCTGTTGTGGGCCGCGCGCAGGGTAAACCGGCATGTGCCGGCGCAGCGCCGTGTGCGTGCGCCACGCGCCAGCGCGGCCACCGCGACCGGGCCCAGCGCATGACCGTGCTTGCCCTGCTGCTGTCGCTGTTCGGCTTTGCGTGCCTGTCGCTGGCCATGGAACGCCACCACCGGGATGTCTTCGGTACCGCCCCTGCGCCGGCGCGCCGCCGCCGGCTGCGGCTGCTCGGCTGGGTCGCGCTGGGCGCCGCCGTGGCCTGCAGCATCAGCGCCTGGGGCATCGCCTACGGCGTCATCGCCGGTTGCGGCATCCTCGCCGCCGGTGCTGCCCTGCCCCTGCTCTGGCTCAGCTACCGGACCGCGCCCACGGCGCGACCCTCGCCACGCCCCGCCGCATCGCGCGCGCCCGATTCCTGATCTTCGCTGCTACCGAGGTTTTCCCATGTCCCGCTTCCGCACCGCTGGCGCCCCGCGCCGGAACACCCTTGCCCTGTGCCTGGCGCTGGCCGCCACGGCGCCCTCTCTGGCGCTGGCCCAATCCGTCGCCACGCCGGACGGGGACACCCCAAAGACCACCGAGCTGGACAAGGTGATGGTCACCCAGCGCACCGAGGGCTACCAGGTGTACGGCACCAACACCGCCACCAAGCTGCCGTTGACCCTGCGCGAAACCCCGCAGTCGCTCACGGTGTTCACCCGCCAGCGCATCGAGGATTTCAACCTCATCACCATCGCCGAAGTACTGCAGCAGACCCCGGGCGTGACCGTGCAGTCGTATGACAGCAACCGCACCCTGTTCAATGCGCGTGGCTTCGCGATCAACAACTTCATGTTCGATGGCGTGCCGACCAACTACACCACCGGTGCCGGCGGCAACTCGATCCTCAGCGACACCTCGATCTACGAGCGCATTGAAATCGTGCGCGGCGCCAGCGGCCTGGTGACCGGCTCGGGCAATCCCTCGGCCACGGTCAACATGGTGCGCAAGCGCCCGACCGACACCTTCCAGGCCAGTACCAGCCTCAGCGCCGGCTCGTGGGACTACAAGCGCGGTGAAGTGGATGTCTCCGGCCCGCTCACCGACAACGGCCGTGTGCGCGGCCGCTTCGTCGGCGCCTACACCGACAAGGAAAGCTGGGTGCGTTTCCAGCATGACAAATCGCCCAGCCTGTACGGCGTGATCGAAGCCGACCTCACCGACAGCACCCGCCTGCGCGCCGGCATCGATTATCTCAAGACCGAATCCGACGGCGGCGCCTGGAGCGCCTCGCCGCTGTTCTTCCGCGATGGCAGCACCGCGAAGATGCCGCGCTCCTACAGCGCCGCAGCACGCTGGAACGAATGGAACCGCGAAAGCACCAACTATTTCCTCACCCTCGAGCAGCAGTTCGGGGCCGGCTGGAGCGGTCGCCTGGCCTACAACCGCCGCAACACCGACACCGACAGCCTGCTGCTGGCCGGCTCCAATACCGGCAACTGGGCCGACCCGGTCACCGGCCTGGGCCTGCGCATCGCCGATACCTATTCGGTGTCCGAAACCCGCGAAGATGCCTTCGACCTGTATGCATCGGGTCCGTTCCAGCTGTTCGGGCGCCAGCACGAACTGGTGGTGGGCGTGAACCACTACGACCGCGACCTGGACACGATCCGCGCCGGCATCAGCTCGCGCTCGTACAACGTGGCCGCCTTCCCCAGCATCTACAGCTGGGACGGCAACATCGGCAAGCCAACCACGTTCAACTACGGCATTCCCTCCAATACGACTACCACCACTGAAACCGGCTACTACGCCGCGGTGCGCCTGAACCCGATCGACCCGCTCAAGGTCATCGCCGGTGTGCGCTACTCGGACTACAAGAGCAGCACCGACAATTTCGACGTCAACGGTGTGTTCACCGGGCGCAGCGCGCGCACCACCGCGCATGAGCCGACCCCGTACCTGGGTGCCATCTACGATCTCAGCGCGAACATCTCCGCGTTCGCCAGCTATTCCGATGTGTTCCAGGCCACCGCGCTGCGCGACATCAACAATCAGCTGCTGGATCCGGTGACCGGCAGCAACTACGAATATGGCTTCAAGGGCGAGTTCTTCGGCGGTCGCCTGTACGGCTCGCTCAATGGCTTCTACATGAAGCAGGACAACGTGGCCACGCGCGACCCGGCCGGCGCCGACATCGTGCTGCCCGACGGCAGCGTGCCCTACATCGCAAGCAAGGGCATTGAAACCAACGGCGCCGAATTCGAACTGTCGGGTTCGATCACCGACACCTGGAGCATGACCGGCGGCTACACCTACGCCTACAGCACCAACCCGGACGGCAGCCGCTTCGCCAGCACCAGCCCCATGCAGCTGGCACGCTTCAACACGACCTGGCGCCACGGCAGGTGGATGGTCGGCGGTGGGTTCAGCGTGCAGAGCGAGATCTACCAGATGCAGCCGATCCCGACCGGGCGCTACACCGCGGCCGGGGCCCCGATCACCGCCACCGGAAAGATGCGCCAGGGCGGGTATGTGCTGTTCGACCTGATGGGGCGGTACCGGATCACCGACAACGTGAGCGTGGGGGTGACCGTGACCAACCTGTTCGACAAGGTGTACTACCGCAATGTCGGGTTCTTCAATTCGGGCTACTGGGGCGAGCCGCGCCGGGTGTTGTTCAATCTGCGGGCCAGTTTCTGAGGGGCCGCGCGGCCACATTGCGCATGGTGGGCTGACCAATGGGGCATACCTGAGGGGTGTGGCGCCGGTTAGGATCGGGTGGGCGGCGTATCGCCGCCTGCCCCGTTCCGCTGGAAGTTTCCGATGCCGCTTCGTGCCCGTTCTGCCGCCGCCCGCCTGATCCTGGCCGGGCTTGTCCTGGTTCCCCTGCTTGCCGCCGCCCGCGAGATTCCCGCGCCGGCCGAACATGTGGATGCCGACGGCCCCTACGTGTTCATGACCAGCAAGGGCCACCAGGCACAGTGGGTGTGCAATGACCACGTGGTCGAGCGTGACCTGCCGGCGCGCGGTGCCGGCACCGTGGTGCTGCCCGAATGCGGCTACCCGTATCCGTTGACGGTGGCTGCGCCTCAGCTGGCCAGCACCGCGCAGTACCCGGCCACGCCGCGCATCGTGGCGGTGTCGGACATCCACGGTCAGTACGGCCTGCTGGTAAAGCTGCTGCGCGCCCATCATGTCATCGACAACGACGACCACTGGTCCCTGGGCAGCGCCACGCTGGTGGTGGCCGGCGATGTATTCGACCGTGGCCCGCAGGTAACCGAAGCCTTCTGGCTGCTGTACAGCCTGCAGCAGCAGGCCGCCGCGGCTGGTGGCGCGGTGCACTTCGTGCTGGGCAACCATGAAACCATGGTGTTGTACGACGACCTGCGCTACGTGAACCCGAAGTACCTCAAGAGCGCCCAGCTGCTGGGCCGCAGCTACCCGGCGCTGTACGGCGCCGACTCGGTGATCGGCCAGTGGCTGCGGACCCGCCCGGTGATGCTGCAGATCGGCGATACGCTGTTTCTGCATGGTGGCATCGCGCCGCAGAACCTGGACCTGGTACGCGGGCTGGACGCCACCAATACCCTGTACCAGGCCTCGGTCGGCCTGCCCAAAGACCAGGTCAAGGCCGCACCGGACACGGCACGCCTGTTCGACGGCAAGACCAGTCCGATCTGGTTCCGTGGCTACTTTGACGGGCAGATGGCTACCGACCAGGTCGATGCCCTGCTCAAGGACCTCGAGCTCAAGCGCATCGTGGTCGGGCATACCTCGATGCCGCACGTGAGCAGCTTCCACGGTGGGCGCATCATTGCCATCGACAGCAGCATCAAGAACGGCGAGAACGGCGAACTGCTGTTCATCGAAGACGGTGCAGTCAGCCGTGGCCTGCTGGATGGCTCACGGGTTCCGCTGGCCGAAGGAAAGATGGGCCTGGAGGACTGACCGGCGATTCGTCTTCCAGCACGTGTGCGGTCATGCGCCCTGTTCCGCGGTAACCAGCGGCTTCACCCGCGCCGGGCGGCTGGGGAAGGCGTGGCGCAGGATCCGCCACATCACCTGGCCGAACTGCTTCGGCAGCGAACCATTGTTGTAGTGCTGGCCGTAGCGCGCGCAGATGTCCTTGACGTCCACGGCAATCGCTGCGTAACGGTTGGCCGGCACATCGGGGAAGAAATGATGCTCGATCTGGTGGCTCAGGTTGCCGGTCATCAGGTTCATGACCTTGCCGCCGGCAATGTTCGACGAACCGCGAAGCTGGCGCAGGTACCAATGGCCACGGCTTTCATCGCGCACGCATTCCTTCGGGAAGGTTTCCGCATCGGCAGTGAAATGGCCGCAGAAGATCACCACGTAGGTCCACACGTTGCGGATGACATTGGCCACCACGTTGCCCAGCAGCACCGGCAGGAAGAACGGGCCGGCCAGCGCCGGGAACAGCAGGTAGTCCTTGAACATCTGCCTGCCCATCTTGCGCCCCACCGGGCGCGCCTGGGCCAGCAGCTGGCGGAAGGTGATCTTGCCGGCAAACCAACGGCCCAGGCGCAGGTCCTGGATGGCGATGCCCCATTCGAACAGCAGCGCAAACACCACCGCCACCACCGGCTGGGTCAGGTAGAACGGGCGCCAGCGCTGTTCGGGGAAGATCCGCAGCAGGCCGTAGCCGATGTCATCGTCCAGCCCGCGTACGTTGGTGTAGGTGTGGTGGCGGAAGTTGTGGGTCTTGCGCCAGTTATCGGCGGTGCCGACGATGTCCCACTCGTAGGTGCTGCCCTGCAGCTGCGGGTCGCCCATCCAGTCGTACTGGCCGTGGATGACGTTGTGCGCCAGCTCCATGTTCTCCAGGATCTTGGACAGCGCCAGCAGCACCACGCCGGCAATCCAGGCCGGAATCAGCACGCTGTGCACGAATGCGCCCAGGAACAACAGCGCGCGGCCGGCCACGCCGGTCCAGCGCACGCCCGCGACCACGCGGCGGATGTAGCGCGCATCGGCGTCACCCAGCGTCGCCAGGTGGCGGGCACGCAGGGCGTCCAGTTCGTTGCCGAACGCGTCGAGTTCGGCGGCGGACAACACACGGTTATGCACGGCAGGCATGCTCAAAGCTCCAGGATCAGGTCGGTGCTGGCGCTGTTAACGCACAGCTTCACTTGCGTGGCCGGTTCGGCCGCGTACTCGCCGGTCAGGGTATGGCGGGTCACGCCACTGGCCTTGCCGCACACACAGGTATTGCAGATGCCCATGCGGCAGCCACTGGCCGGGCGCAGCCCTTCGGCTTCCAGTGCCTGCAGCAGCGACGTACCGCGCGGCAGTTCCAGGGTGCGGCCACTGCGGCGCAGCTCGACCCGCACCGTGCCGGTTTCTGCATCGGTCAGCACCGGCGGGGTGAAGGCTTCGGACTGAAGCGTGGCCACCCGTCCCTGCAGGCGCGTGTTTGCGGCCTCGACGAAACCGCCCGGTCCACACGCCATCACCTGCGCGCTGGAAATATCGCCCAGCGCGCTGAAATCGTAGTCGCCCACGCGCGCGGCCGGCGCGGTCGGATCGCGGGTCAGCGCAAGGTGCACGCGGAAACCGGGGTGGCGGGCGGCGATATCGGCCAGCTCGTCGGCAAAGCACACGGCCTCGCGCTGCTGCGCCCAGTACACCAGGTCCACCTGCACCGGCATGCCGGCGGTCTCCATCTGGCGTACCAGCGCGCGCATCGGGGTGATGCCGCTGCCCGCAGCTAGCAGCAGCACCCGCGCCGCAGGCGCCGCCGCCAGGGTCATCTCACCGAAGGCCTGGCCCAGCTCGAACACCTCGCCCACCTGCGCATGCTGCGCCAGGTGCTGGCTGACCTTGCCGCCCGCGACCTTTTTCACGGTGATCGCCAGGCAGCCGTCATCCAGCAGGGTCGGGCTGTAGCTGCGCGACAGCCGGCGGCCGTCAACTTCCACGCCCAGGTTCACGTGCTGGCCCGGGGCCACCCCGCGGAAATGCCGGTTCGGGCGCAGGACCAGAGTGACCGCGTCGGCGCTGGCCGCATTGCGGGACACCAGCCGTGCCCGCGCCCGGCGCAGGGTCCATAGCGGATGCAGCCGGCCGGCCCAGAAGTCGAAAAGCTCCTCGGACACCCAGTGGCGGGGCGAAAGGGACGAACGGCGGGCGGCGGGACGAGGGAGTGCGCTCATGACGCCACTATACGGCCGAGCATACAGGTGTGTATACACTTGTATATTGCCCAGACCGGCTATGATTCAGGGACTTGACCGTCTGGCCTCTGGATGACCCCGCCCGATTCGCACCTGACCGTCCACGACGACGCCCTGCCGGCCCGCAAAGCCTCGATTTCACGTGAGGACCTGCTGGCCGCCGCCCTGACCCTGATCGGCCCGCACCGCAGCGTGTCGACCCTGAGTCTGCGCGAGGTTGCCCGCGAAGCCGGGATCGCCCCGAACTCCTTCTATCGTCAGTTCCGCGACATGGACGAACTGACCGTGGCCCTGATCGACCTGGCCGGCCGTTCGCTCCGCACCATCATTGGTGAGTCACGGCAGCGCGCGGCATCGTCGGACCGCAGCGTCATTCGCCTGTCGGTGGAAACGTTTTTTGAACAGCTGCGCGCCGACGACCGCCTGCTGCACGTATTGTTGCGCGAAGGCAGCGCCGGTTCGGATGCGTTCAAGCAGGCCGTCGAGCGCGAACTGAACTACTTCGAAGAAGAGCTCTGCGTGGACCTGATCCGGCTGGCGCATGCCGACAACGGCGCGCTGCTGCATGAGCCGCACCTGGTCGCCAAGGCGATCACGCGACTGGTGTTCGCCATGGGCGGCACCGCGCTGGACCAGCCGCCCGAGCGCGACCCGGAGATGATCGAACAGACCGCGCAGATGCTGCGCATGATCATCACCGGGGCGCGGACGATCGCGGGGTACCCACCAACGCGCTGATCACTCAGGGTTCCTCGGCCGGGTTGCGCGCCGCCGTATCCTCGACCGACATGCTGGACACCAGCCCATCAATGGGCTCGCCGTGGACCTTGATCGTGTATGCGCCGTCCGGGCCGGTCACCGGCGTATCGAAGCTGTTGATCTTTATCAGGGCGCTGTTGGCCTTGATCGCCCGGATGCAAGTATGGCCGAGGCTGACGCCCTGCCCGGTGCCACCGTAGTAGCACAGCTCCATTCCTGGCAGCGGGAAGTGCCAGATTGCCGAGCTTGCGGCGTCGTTTGGACACTCGCTCCCTTCCCCGGCGCCGAAGTCGAAGGCATGGCCATCGAGCACGCGATGCGTGCAGATCTTTCCGGATTGGTTGTTCCTGGAGAACAGCTCCACGTAGCTGTCGCCGAACATGGCCATGCTTGAGATCTTGCCATCCAGCACATCGCTGCCATGCTTCTCCACCTTCACCGTATCGTTGGTATAGCTGCGGTCGAAGCTGCCAACCAGCACGGGGGCATTGATGTCCTTGAGCACGGTGACGAAGGTGTACCCCTGGTCTTTGCCGTGCCCCCAGTTGCCGAATGCCCGGAACATGGTGCCCTTGACAGCCTTCATGATCCGCATCGACTTGATCTCATCGTTGTCGCAACCGTGCGGTCCGTTGAGGTCGAATGGCTGGAAGGGCAGCAGGATTTCGCAGACCACGTCCTCTGTGCCATTGTTGCCTTCGTAAAACACCACCCGAGGCTCGGTGAAATCACCCTCTTCCGTGCCCATCGAGATGCTCGAAACCTTGCCATCCAACACGGTGCTGCCCATCTTGTGGACCGTGTAGCTGGAGGTGGTCAGATTGCGATCGAAACTGCCCACGGTGACGGGAAGCAGGACGTCCTGGGTCAGCGTGATCAACGCATGGCCTTCAGACTGCTGGTGGTCCCACGCCCCATACAGCCGGATCACCGTATCCTTGGGAGCCTTGAGAATGCGCAGTGACCGGATCTCGTCGTTGTCGCAGCCATGCGCGCCCTGCAGATTGAACGGGGAAAATGGAATCGCAACCCGGCACAACTCATCCTGGGTTCCATCGTTCCCTTCGAACGCGACCATCATGCTGTCACTGAAGTCGATCCCGGGCAGCGCTGGCTCGGGCCTAAGCGGGTATTCGCCTACCTTCACGCGGGCCGCGTGCCCCGCGGCAGGCGGAACCTTGTAGACGATGAACTTATTCGTTGCGTACTGCATCTCAACGATCAGGTAGCTTCCATTGGCCAGTGCGCCGCTCTTGAAGACAGGCACGTCGCCGAAATTGACCATGCCATGGACCTCGCCCAGCATGGCATGTTCATGCCCCACGAACGCCGCCTGGACGCCGTACTGCTCGATCATCCTCCTGAATCGTGAGTAGTCGCCTTGCCCCCACTCGCCTCGACGATGCAGGTTGATCAGGATGCGCTTGTCGGCGACGCGCGCGGCACGCAGGGCGCCCTCCAACCAGGTCAATGCATTGCGCACCGCGAACTCGGTGCGACCGTTTTCCCTCATGTTCACGATGGTGCGCTCATACAAGGGGGACTCGTTGAGCTGGATCATCGCCACGTCGCCGACATACACCATGTACGAGTAGCTGCCGTCGTGGACATTGATACCACCGTTGACGTGTTCGCCGTGGTGATAGTCCTGGGTGACGGGCTTGATCTCGTCCACCCACTGAAGCGTATCGCAGATGCTGTCGCGCACGCAGAAGTTCTTGCCCTCTGACAAGCAGATGTCTACGTTGTCGTTGTAGTCGCGATTGCCCAATCCCGGAAGGAACAACGGCTCGCCGTTGCCGCCGGCCAGCGTCGGGTACAGCGCCTGCATGGTGTAGCGCTCGTATTCGAGGCCGCCATCGGTATTGTCGCCATTGACGATCAGCGGAACCGGCCCATCGCTGGCTTTAGCCTTGCGGAACGCACTGATGTCGGCGAACACGGCCTTCAACGTATCGTAGGCCGGGTCGTCGAATGCGGCACCCGGCTGCCCGCGTTTCGTGGTGTCCACTGCGCGCAGCGCCCCGCTGTATTCCGGATCGCTCGCAACCACCAGCCAGCGCGGCGAACGGCTGTTCCAGCCCGCGGTGATGTGACTTTTGAGCGATCGGGTCAGGGTGGGGGCGCAACCCGGCATCGTATTGGCCGGCGGATACGGGAACAGGTTCTCCGCCCACATGCTGGAAATTTTTCCGTCGACGTCGCCGTAGCTGCGGATGCTGTAACTGCCATCGGGCGCGGTGTAGTTGTGGTCGAACGAGCCGATGACGATCAGGGGCAGGTCACGGTGCGCATTGATGCACGTGTGCCCCTCGCTGTGACTTTGATTCCATGCGCCGTAATAGCACACCTCCATGCCAGCCTTCGCCTTGAACCATGCACCCGACCGCGCCTCGTCGTTGATGCATCCCGCTCCATCGCCCGATTCCATGTTGAAGCGCACGTCGTGCGCGATGGGCTTGGTGCAGATGGAATGCTGGCTGAGGTTGTTCCCCTCGAAAAGCGTCATTTCGCTCTTCCCGGCATTGAAGTCTTCGAACACGGCCATGCTCGACACCTTTCCATCAAGCGTGTCGCCACCGAACTTGACCAGTCGCCACCCGTCACCGGAGGCAGCGGTATCGAAACTTGCGACGGTCTGCGGCAGGGTGATGTCGCGGGTGATGTAGATGAAAGCATAGCCCTCCCCACGTACGTGGTGGAACCCGCCGAACAGGCGAATCATGGCTCCCTTCTTCGCCTTGAGAATACGCAGCGAGCGTGCCTCGTCATTGATGCAGCCGGAGTTCCCGCCCAGGTTGAATGCGCTGAACGGAAGCGTCCGCCGACAGATCACTTCCTGGGTCGCATTGCTTCCCTCATAGAGCACTACCGCAGCGTCTGAGAAGTCGATCGGCGGCAGAGGGGGCGGCTCTTTCAAAGGGTACTCGCCAACCAGCCGCCGGGCCGCATGCCCCTCGCCGGGGTGAACGCTGTAGACCAGAAACTGCGAGCTCGCGTAGTCCATTTCCACGATCAGATACGTCTCGTTGAAGAGCGCACCGCTTTGGAAAACCGGCACTGTCCCGAAGTTCTCCGCGGTTCCCGACACATGACCGAGATCCGTGTGATAGTGCCCGGCGAACGCCGCCAGCACGCCGTAGGATTGAATGAGGCGTTTGAAGCGCGCGGCATCCCCGGCGGGCCATGCGTTGCGTTTGTGCAGGTTGAGGAAGATGTGCTTGTTGTCCAGCCGGGCCTTTCGCAACGCGCCTTCGAGCCAACGTAACGAGCTGGTGACCTTGAACTTGATCTTGGGGTCCAAGGGAAGACCGGACCCGGATTCGAACTCGCGCTCGTAGAAGGGCGAGTCATTCAACTGGATCAGGGCCACCGCACCCACGTACACCATGTACGAGTAGCTGCCCTCATGTACGGGCTTGGCATAGTGATAGTCCTCGGTTACCGGCCCTATCTCGTCCACCCAGTGAATGTGGTCGCAGATGGCGTCGCGCGCGCAGCCGTTGTTCACGCAATCATCGACATTGTTGCCGTAGTCATGGTTGCCGAGGCCGGGCAGGATCAACGCCTCTCCCGAGCCGCCGGCGAGCTGCGGAAACAGACCCTGGACGAAGGCGCGCTGATCGCCGTGGGCGTGCTCGGTGATGTCGCCGTTCACCACCAGCGGCACCGGTCCGCTTACGCGTCTCCGGTAGTCGGCGATATCGGCCACCACCCTGCGCAGCGCCTGCGCGGCGCCCGTTGGGTCATGAGGGTTGTCCAGCGTCCGTGGATACTGGCTGTCCGAGGCAAAGATCATCGCCTTGGGCGAACTGGTATTCCATCCGGGCGACATGTACCCGCTGTAATTGGCCGTACTCGTACGATCACAGCCTTCACGATACCCCTGCGGCGTTGACTCGGCAGAAGCAGGGCACGGTAGCGCCACCAAGGCGGCGCAATAGAGCAACCAGGGCAGAACGCGCATAGGAGGAACTCCCCAACGAGCAGGCACCCCCGGCTTCCACAGTATCAGCCGAAGGGACTGCTGCCTCGGATCAAATCCCCCGATTTGCAGTCAAAAAATGCATGCGGTCGTGTTCAGCGCGCGTGAAGACCCCTGCGGACACGGGAACATGGAAAAGGGCTGGCACTTGGCCAGCCCTTGGACTGATGCTGACGCCTTTACTCTCACCGCGTCAGCGGCGATAGCACTGGCGCTCCACCACGCGGTCGCCGTTCTTGCTCTGCGAGTTGCCCTGGATCTGGCGACCAGCCGCGCCGCCGGCTACCGCACCCGCCACGGTGGCGATCTTCTTGCCGCTGCCGCCGCCCACCTGGTTGCCCAGCAGGCCACCGACCACCGCACCGGTGGCGGTACCAGCAATGCGGTTCGGGTCGCGGCTGTTGCGCTGCACTTCGACGTTCTTGCAGACCACCTTGGTGCCATCGTTGAAGCGGCGCCCTTCATCCTTCGGCCCGTAGGTCTGGGCGCTGGCGCTGAACACCGATGCCATCAGGGCGGCTGCACACAGCACGTTTCGGGTAGAGAGATTCATGGTTGGCTCCTCGCTTCATGACGTAGCGCCAGTGTCTGCGCGGTGCCGGGAACCCCTTGTGAAAAGCCGTGGATGTAGCGTCAACGCCGCACGGGCTGTTCAGCCGGCAGCCATTGCCGCATCGTCGGGGAGGATCAGTGGTTGCCCCCTGCATACTTCTTCTCCCCGGCCAGCACCGCCAGCCGCGTGCGTTCGCCATTGCCATCCTGCAGCGCCAGGCGGTTTTCCGGCGGGGGCAGCGGGCACGTGGCGAACTCCGTGTACGCGCAGGGCGGGTTGTGCGCGCGGTTGAAGTCCACCACCACCGTGCCGTCCGCGGCAACCGGGTCGGTGCGCAGGTAGCGCCCCACCCCGTAGGTGAGCCTGCCGGTGGTCTGGTCCTGGAACATCAGGTTCAAGCCTTTGGCCGGATCGCCCAACGCTTCCAGCCGCCACTCATGCCCTTCCTTCTCGAACACCACATAGCCCGGGTTGGGGTTGTCGGCGACCTCGCCCAGCACGTTGACGATGGGCAGCGTCCTGCCTGCCGGGTGCGGGACGAACTTCGCCTGCACGCGCCAGGCTTCATCGGCGGGGAAGAAATCCAGGCCTGCGAAATCCCGGCGTGCCGGTGCGTCGGAATGGCGCACGCGCAGGGCAAGGCGCTGACCGCGCTTGATCGCGGTGATCTGGCCCCTGCCCTCGTCGTAGGCCAGCTTGGTTCCACCGCCTGCCCCCTCCGGATCCAGACGCAGTTCGCCCTGTACCGGCTTGCCGTCAACCGTAATGGGAACGCCCTCGGCGACCTGGAAGTACAGGCCATCGGCGCGCTGCTCCACCTCGCCCAGTCGATCCGGCGCGATGGACAGGCGGATCGCATTGTCCGCGCCCCCACCCACGCTGCGCTTGCCTGCTTCGATCCAGTGCAGCCCGATCAGGCTGGTCCAGCCATCCGGCTTGCTCAGGTCCGCGCTGCGTTCACGGACCCACTGCGTCTGTTGGTCCTGGAAATCCAGCGCCGCGGCTGCGGCCGCGGATGCGGATGGCACCCCTGTGGCCCGGTCCTGCGGACTGCACGCGGTTGCGAGCAGGGTGACCACGAACAGCGAAACGACTGCATGCGTCTTCATGATGTTCACCAGTTCTTCGAAATACCGAGGTGGAGGTAGCGTCCGTAGGATTCGTGAAGCGCGCTCAGGTAGTTGCCGGTGGCGCTCAGCGGCGGCTCTTTGTCGAACAGGTTTCGCGCCCCAACTTCCACTGCGGTGCCACTCAAGCGCCCTCGGGTGAACTCCTTCTTTACCGACAGCGCCCAGCGTTGGGTGGAGCCGACCACGAACGGCGTGCGGTCGGCGTAAGCACCGGCGGTCACGCTGTCGATGTAGTCATCGCGCAGCCGCACCGTCCAGTCCTGCAGGTTCCAGATCAAGGTGGCACTGGCCCGCCATTCCGGCTTCGCGCCGTTGATGCCCACTTCGTTGGCCGCGCCCAGGTCGGGCACGAGGATGTCCAGCTGCCCGCTGGCGATGGCCGCAGCCACCTGCTGTATCTCGGCTGGTTTCTGCTGGGTGTACTCCTTGAGCTGGCTGGCACTGATCAGCAGCGAGAAGTTGCCCCACGACGTTTCCGGCAGGCGCCAGCCGACGTTGTAGTCCACGCCCGACGCGGTGAGCGGCCGACGATTCTGGTAGCGGTTGTAGATGTGCGTCACCACGCCAGCCGGCGCCAGGCCGGAGCCTTCGAACTGCGCGATATCCTCTGCCGTCACCGCCGCCCGCACCACGTTCGGGTTGCTGCTGCCTTCCACCACGCGCAGGTACGCGTCGTACAGCAGTTCCTCGCCCATGGTGCTGATGGGGTTCTCCACCTTCACCCGCCACGCATCCACGCTCAGGCTGATAGCGCCCAGTCGTTCGGGCAGGAACTGCGGCTCGAACACCACGCCCCACGAGGATTGGCGGGTGGTTTCCGGTTCGACGTCGTCGCCGTACGAAGTCACGGAACTTACCGACGGTTTCACCGACGAACCGCTGCTGAAGGCATTCAAGCAGGCGGTGTAATCGGGCTGCGCGCCCTTGGTGACCAACGCATGGCAGCGGACCGCGTCGTTGTTGAAGCCAAAGCCATAGGTCGGCGGCGAGTTCACCAGCTCCAGTCCCGGTGCACGGAAGCCGCCGCTGACCGAGCCACGCAGCAGCAGGCTGTCCACCACCTTCCAAGCCGCTGCCAGTTTAGGCTTGCCGACCTTGCCGGCGTCGCTGTAATCCTCCCAACGGCCGGCAAGCTGCAGGTCGAGCGACTGCACCAGCGGGATGCCCTGCGCCGGGGACACCAGTGGCACCGCGAATTCGATCAGCGCCGATTTGACGTTGCGGCTGCCGCGCACATCCGGGCGCGGGCTGTGGGTGAAGAAGTTGCTGGCGGCGACCGTACCGGTATACCAGTCGGTGTAGGGGTTGCTGCCATCGATGTTCTCGTCGCGGTCATCCCGGCGGCTTTCATACCGGTACTCCACCCCCGCTGCCATGCCGATGTCGCCCGCATACCAGGTCAGCAGGTCGGAGCGGTTCACCTTGAAGTCCCACAGCGCCAGTTCCGTGGTGCCTTCGCGGGTCGCCTCGCCGATGAATGACGAGGTGTCGTACGGCGTGGCATCGCCCACCCGGATGCTGGCGGGGTCGCCGCCGCTGAACGGGTTGTAGGCACTGGCGTCGGTGCGGTTCACCGCTTCGATGAAGGCATCGGTCAGCCCGCCCTGCTGCGTATCGGTACTGCGCGCGCGTGAGTACAGCAACGCGGTTTCCCAGTTCCAGCCGCCCTCGGTCCAGCCACGCACGCCCAGCAGGACCCGCGACTGGTCGTTGTCCACCTTCACCCGGCGGATGCCCGAATCGGCGAACTGGTAGTTGAGCAGCCGGATCGCATCGGCACCACGCAGCGCTTGCGGAACCCAGTATGCATCCGGGCGGATATGCAGCAGGAAGCCATCACCGCCAAAGCCCGACTCGCTGCTCACCCACGATTCGGAAGTAGCACGGTAATAGCCCAGCTCACCGAACAGCTGCACGCCGTCATTGACGTCGAAGCGTCCGGTGGCAAACACGTTGCCCTTGCGGATGGCCGGTGACGTGGTGATGCCCGGCTCGGCCGCCGAATCGTAGTGATAGCGCGTGGGCACCGTGCCGGAGGTCAACGCACCGGTGGTGGGATTGACGTACCAGCTGCCGGTGCGCCGGCTGCCGGTATAGGTATCGAAATGCCCCCACGGCGTTCGGGTGCTGAAGCCGGTGGTCCCGTTCGGGTCCGGCACGCTGGTGCCGTCGCCCAGCGGGCGGCGGCCGTCGGTGGCGGTGAACCAGGCATCGGAATTGAGCTGCGAGGTCCGCCTGGAGAAGCCATAGAGCACCGAAAGGTTGCCGCGCCCTTCGCTGAAATCGCTGCCGAAGTACCCGTCCAGCGATACCTCCTCGCGGTGCCCATCGGCCACCTTGCCGTAGTTCAGGCGAACGCCGCCGCCATCTGCCAGGTTGCTTGGCATCACCAGGTCGACCACGCCGGCCACCGCATCGGAGCCGTAGATGGAGGCCGCACCGTCCAGCAGCAGGTTGACCCGTTCCAGCCCGAAGACCGGAATGGCATTGGCGTTGTAGGTGGTGTCATCGCCGCTGTTGCTGATCGGGTGCTGCACGGTGCGGCGGCCATTGACCAGCAGCAGCGTGTACTTCGAGCCCAGGTTGCGCAGGTTGATGGAGCCCACGTCACCGCGTGCGACGTTGGAGTTCCGGCCTGCGTTGGTGGTGCCTTTCTCCGTAATGGCTACATCGCCAAACTGCGGCAGGCTGCGGAACAGCTCGTTGCCGTTGGTGGCAAGGGTGGCGTCGATCTGCTCGCGATCCACCGCGACCACCGGCAATGCCGCCTGCGCGCCGCCGCCGGCAATCTGCGAGCCGAGCACGGAAACCTTGTCCAGCGTGCGCGCGTTGGAACCCTGTGAAGGCGATCCCGTCGCAGCTGCTTCTTCAGCCGCCTCTGCGGGCTCGGCGGCCTCCACTGCCCCGGTCGGCGCAAGCAGCGTGCACAGGGCAAGCGCCAGATGACTGCGCTTAGCGCGTAGCGTCCGCATATGCGCCTCGCACGATGCTGCCTTCCAGTTTCTGCTCGTCCTTCACCAGGTTGTACAGCGGGCACGTTGCCTCGACCGACTGGCGCAGCGCATCGATCTCCTGTTCCGACGCCGGCGATTCAATCCGCACCTTGTAACGGATGTCGCTGTACCGCGCCGGCGAACGCACGTTGCTGCCGAAGCGCGGGCTCACCTGACCGTCCACGGTCAGTTCCAGAGAATCCAGCAGCACGTTGCGCGAGGCCGCCTGCACTTCGAAGATGTGGGTCAGGCAGGTACCGGTCACGCCGAGCAGATGCTCCTCCACCGTCGGGGCCAGGCCATAGCCGAGCAGGCCCGGCGCGCTGTCATGCAGCTGCTGGTGGTAGCCATCCTTGCCCAGGAAGACGCGGCGCAGGCCGGTACGCGGCTCGACGTGGGCGCGGGCAACCAGCGTTTCCGGCTCGGCCGGCTTGGCCTTGCCGGCGCCCGGCTTCACCTGTCGGGCCAGCACCGCCGGCCGCTTCTCCTCGGTGATGAAGTCGCGCAGGCCCGGCGGCAGCTTGGGATCGCGCTCGGCCGCACTGTGGATGTATTCCACGTCGGCATGGCTGACCTGTTGCGGACGGGTAACCAGGTCGATGGCCGAGGAGTTCTCGTGCACCGCGCGCTTGAGCGCCTGCAGCTGCGCGTCGGTGGCCGGTGAATCGATGTAGGCCACATAGGACAGGTTGTTGGGGTAGGCCAGCGTCTCGCTCTTGCGCTCTGGAATGCTGGTGAACACCACGTCCAGGCCATCCAGCGGCACGCCCTGCACGGCCGCCTGCACGATGTACTCATCGGCCACCGAGCTGGCAAGCGTGCCCACCAGCGAATCCCAGGAGCCGGCGCCAAGGTTGTAGCCGGCGTAGTTGCGGCCGCTGTCGCTGATGTACTGGAACTCGCCGGTCGGCCCGATGCGCAGGCGGCGTACGCCGGAGCGGCTTTCGGCGGTGACTTTGGCGTGGATCGCGGTGGGCGTACCGGGTTTGGCCGACTGGGCCTGGATGGCCTCGTGCTTGGCGGCCAGGTAGCTGCGCAGCGGCGAGGTCTGGTCCTCAGCCGAGGAAACCAGCGGGGCCAGCAGCAGCATGGCGGACAATGCGGTGGTGCCGATTACCTTGAACGGCGTCGTGCAGCGTGCGATGGACATGGGAGAACGGCCTCCGGAGTGGTTCGTGAATAGAAGCCCACTCTTTCATGTCGCATCGCCGCATTTAAATAACCGTTGGCAATTCCCATATACATGCCCGACGCCGCCGCGATTCGACGGATGCGGCGCCACTGCTAGAGTCGTGTTGACCAGGCAGAGAGGGACAGGACTGAATGACCAACACCGATCCACTGGTACTGGTGCTGCAAGGCAGCGCGGTCAGTGACATCCCAAGCTTCTACGCCGAGATCAACCGGGTCTTCATGGCCGGCGAGGATTGGCAGCTCGGGCACAGCCTGGATGCACTGGATGACATGTTGTACGGCGGCTATGGGGTGCTGGCCGGGCACGAAGGCGCGACATTGATCTGGCGGGACATCGAACATTCCCGCAACGCGCTCGGCGAGGAAACTACCCGCGCATGGCTGCAGGCGAAGCTGGATGCAGAAGGCAGTTTCAACGTACGCGCGATCACCGCTCAGCTCGAGGCCCTCGATGCAGGCGAAGGCAAGACCTACTTCCAGATCGTCATGGAGATCTTCGCGGCCCATCCCCGCATCCTGCTGGCAGATCGCTGAGCCTCGCTGGCCGAAGGGCCCCGATGGGTAGGGTCGATTCCCAAACGACCGCACGTAGACGAGCAACGCCCGGTGGCGCATGGGGCGAGACCGGAGCAACGTCACCGTTCAAGCTCATGCATTACCGGGCGTGGATGGGCCATCGGCAGTCGTCTTGCGACCGACCCTACCAGCAGTCGCTTTCCAGAGTTACTCTGGCGGCATACAAGGCCACAATTCCGCCCCTCTCAGCCCAGCCCCCTTGATCGCCTTTGCTACCTCAGGACTTACGAAAATTGCATTAGTGGCTTGGCGTTCAACCCCGAACCGCTGCAAGCTTCGAAAGATTGGCGCGTCCGGCGGGCTTAACGGAGCAGGAAAGAACCCGCGATCGTGCCATGGATGAATCTCTCTCCGGCATTTCTCACAAGGAATCCCTCTCACCCCCCCCATGGAGAGCGGAACCGTAGGCCCTAGATCCAACTGAACCACATCATCCAATGGTTGCCCCTTGGGGTCTTCCACAGGAAGCGCACAAACCCCGAGACCTGAAAGGTGTTCTTTCCAGACAGAGGTCTGCATGAAGCAAGCCTCCTCAATCCAGTTGAGCTTCAAGAAGGCGTTTCGGCCCCACTTCAGGCTCTTCTTAACCCTAAAAGGCGCGACCTGCACTGCCCCCTCCCCACACTTCGAGCAGCGCTCGCTTGTGTCGTAGGTCACCTCGCGATAAGAGAAGTCGTGTTCTGGCTGCGGATACCCGCTGGCATGGACAACAACCAATGCACAGTGAGAAGCAGTATTCACCTCAGAAGCAGTGAACTCTGTAGTCACCGTAGCCCGCCCATCCCACGAGCGAACCAGACTGCATGCCTCGCTCCAGCCCGGCGCGCCTTCAACCGCATGACCAACTCCGATACCACCTGTTTGCGGCAGAGGTCCACCAGAGGGCTCAACCTTGAGCCCCAAGGCAGAAAGTTGGGAACCTCGCGCCTCCGTCCATGCGAAGACGAAGCGGTACTTGATCTTCATGGGGCGATGCTATCAAAGGGGGGGCTTTGCGGCCGGTGATATGCGTCCAGGCGATCATCGGCCGCAACCCGAGTCACCTTTCCGCTTAACGTCATGCGTTACCGGGCGCGGACGTGTCATCGGCGGTCGTCTTGCGACCGACCCTACCGTTCAGTTCGGTGCCTGCCGCAGGCGGAAGCGCCGGTCCCGCGGTCCGGTCCGGGCGGCCTTC
The DNA here is from genome assembly GCF_037203925.1 of Stenotrophomonas sp. CCNWLW57. Taxonomy (NCBI): domain Bacteria; kingdom Pseudomonadati; phylum Pseudomonadota; class Gammaproteobacteria; order Lysobacterales; family Lysobacteraceae; genus Stenotrophomonas; species Stenotrophomonas sp. CCNWLW57. The sequence goes on along the minus strand of NZ_JBBCBJ010000004.1, from coordinate 388,541 downwards.
GGTGCTGCCCTCCCCTACAATGTGGAGTCCGGCCTGCCCAAGGCCCCGCCACCGATGGACCCCGCGTGACCCAGAAGCCCGCTGAACACACCCCGCTGATGAAGCAGTTCTTTGCCGCCAAGTCCGGCTACCCGGACCTGCTGCTGTTCTTCCGCATGGGCGACTTCTACGAGCTGTTCTACGACGACGCCCGCAAGGCGGCCCGGCTGCTGGACATCACCCTGACCCAGCGCGGCAGCTCCGGCGGCGCGCCGATCCCGATGGCCGGGGTGCCCGTGCATGCCTACGAGGGCTACCTGGCGCGGCTGGTGGCGCTGGGCGAATCGGTGGCCATCTGCGAGCAGATCGGCGACCCGGCGCTGGCCAAGGGGCTGGTCGAGCGCAAGGTGGTGCGGATCGTCACCCCCGGCACCGTCACCGACGAGGCGCTGCTGGATGAGCGCCGCGATACCCTGCTGATGGCGCTGTCGCGTGGCAAGAACGGCTACGGCCTGGCCTGGGCCGACCTGGCCGGTGGCCGCTTCCTGGTCAACGAGGTCGATTCCGACGACGCGCTGGAGGCCGAACTGGCCCGCCTGGAACCGGCCGAGCTGCTGGTGCCCGATGAAGAGAACTGGCCGGAATTCCTCAAGCATCGCAGTGGCATCCGCCGCCGCGCGCCGTGGCTGTTCGACGCCGACAGCGGCCGCCGCCAGCTGCTGGCCTTCTTCAAGCTGCATGACCTGACCGGCTTCGGCATCGACGACAAGCCGCGCGCTACCGCCGCTGCCGGCGCCCTCCTTGGTTATGTCGAGGAAACCCAGAAGCAGCGCCTGCCGCACCTGACCTCCATTTCCACCGAAACGGCGAGCGAGGCGATCGCGATGAACGCGGCCACCCGCCGCCATCTCGAGCTGGATACGCGCGTGGACGGCGATACCCGCAACACCCTTCTGGGTGTGCTGGACACCACGGTCACTCCCATGGGTGGGCGCCTGCTGCGCCGCTGGCTGCACCGCCCGCTGCGCCTGCGCGAGGTGCTGGTGCAGCGCCACGATGCGGTGGCCACGCTGATCGACCGCGGTGCCGACAGTGACGTGCGCGAGGCGTTCCGTGCGCTGGGTGACCTCGAACGCATCCTTACCCGCGTGGCGCTGCGTTCGGCGCGCCCGCGCGACTTCTCCACGCTGCGCGATGGCCTGGGCCTGCTGCCGGAGGTGCGCGCGGTGCTGGCACCGCTGGATTCGCCGCGCCTGGTCGCCCTGCGCGAGGCGTTGGGCTCGCATGACGAGTGCGCGCACCTGCTGGCCTCGGCGATCGCCACTGCCCCGCCGATGAAGCTCAGCGACGGTGGCGTGATCGCGGAAGGCTATGACGCCGAGCTCGACGAACTGCGCCGCCTGTCCACCCATGCCGACCAGTTCCTGATCGACCTGGAACAGCGCGAGCGCGCCAGCAGCGGCATCGCCACGCTGAAGGTCGGCTACAACCGCGTGCATGGCTACTACATCGAAATCAGCAAGGGCCAGAGCGAAAAGGCGCCGGTGCATTACACCCGCCGCCAGACCCTGACCAATGCCGAGCGTTACATCACCGAAGAACTGAAGTCGTTCGAAGACAAGGTGCTGTCGGCGCGCGAACGTTCGCTGACGCGCGAAAAGCTGCTGTACGAACAGCTGCTCGATACGCTGGCGGGCGAACTGGAACCGCTCAAGCAGTGCGCCGCCGCGCTCAGCGAACTGGACGTGCTGGCCGGCTTCGCCGAACGCGCGCAGGCGCTGGACTGGGCGCGCCCGGAGCTGGAAACCGCCCCGTGCCTGCGCATCGAGCGTGGCCGCCACCCGGTGGTGGAAGCGGTGCGCGAGCAGCCGTTCGAACCCAACGACCTCGACCTGCACGCCGACCGCCGGATGCTGGTCATCACCGGCCCGAACATGGGCGGTAAATCCACCTACATGCGCCAGAACGCGCTGATCGTGCTGCTGGCCCACATCGGCAGCTTCGTGCCGGCCAGCCGCGCGGTGATCGGCCCGATCGACCGCATCCTGACCCGCATCGGCGCCGGCGATGACCTGGCACGTGGCCAATCGACCTTCATGGTCGAGATGAGCGAAACCAGCTACATCCTGCACCACGCCACCGCGCAGTCGCTGGTGTTGATGGATGAGATCGGGCGCGGTACCTCCACGTATGACGGCCTGGCGCTGGCCGACGCAGTGGCCCGCCACCTCGCGTACGAGAACCGCTGCTACACGCTGTTTGCCACCCACTACTTCGAGCTCACCGCGCTGGCCGACGAGCAGCACCAAGGCGGCATCAGTGGCATTGCCAACGTGCACCTGGACGCGGTGGAGCACGGCGAGGCGCTGGTGTTCATGCACGCGGTGAAGGACGGCCCGGCCAACCGCAGCTTCGGCCTGCAGGTGGCCGCACTGGCCGGCCTGCCCCGCGCCACCGTGGCCCAGGCTCGGCGACGGCTGGCCGAGCTGGAGCAGCGTGGTGGCGAGACCGTGGCCGCCACCATGGCCCCGCAGGCGCTGGATGCACCGCAGCAGTTCGGGCTGTTCACTGCGCCGTCCAGCAAGGCGCAGGAGGCGTTGGCCGCGATTGATCCGGATGAGCTGACCCCGAAGCAGGCGCTGGAAGCGCTGTACCGGTTGAAGGCGCTGGTGTGAAGCGCACGACCAACGGTCGTGACCTACCGGCTTGGTGCGGGCGCACCCTTTGCCGGTAGCGCCGGCCGTTGGCCGGCCCACGTCGTCCTGGGCCCGGCCAACGGCCGGCGCTACCGTGCTCGCGGCCCGCGTGAAGCCTTCGCATTCCCTTCGTGCAGGCGGCGTTATGCTCCGCCGGTCCCATCCCGGGTCGAAGGAGTCGATCGTGAACACGAACTCGCTCACCGCATCCCTCTTGGAGCAGCTTCAGCAGGGCCAGGGCCTTCAGCAGGTCTCGCAGCAGCTTGGCCTGGACCAGAACCAGACATCGCAGGCCGTCAGGGCGGCGCTCCCGCTGTTCATGGGGGCCCTGGGTAACAATGCCAGCGAACCGCAGGGCGCACAGTCCCTGCTCAATGCCCTTCAGAAAGACCACCTGGCCGGTGGCGGCGGTGGCGGGTTCGACCTCGGCGGCATCCTCGGTGCCGTCCTCGGCGGCGGCGCCGGTGGCCCGGCCACCAATGGCCAGGGCATCCTCGGCCACGTCTTCGGCGGTCAGACCCCGCAGGCCGCCCAGGCCCTGGGCAACAAAACCGGCTTGGACAGCGGCCGCGCCGGCCAGCTGCTGGCAATCCTGGCGCCCATCGTGATGTCGTTCCTGGCCCAGCGGTTTGCACAGCAGGGCAACGCCAGCAACCTCAGCCAGGCGCTCGGGCAGGAAGCCCCACAGGCCGCCAGCGCGGGCGGGATCAGCGGCGTGCTGAACATGTTCGACCAGGATGGCGACGGCCAGTTCGGCCTGAGCGACGTGATGGGCATCCTCAGCAAGCGCTGAAGCACCCGCTGTTACCGGCCGGGCACGGACATCGGCGCGCCCGGCCGGCACACGATAGCTGGCATCTATCACTTCCGTTGATTCAATTAAATTTACCAATCGCCGCACGGCGCTTAGGGTGGATGGGCTGCCCTCGCGCCTCCCGCGAGGCCCATTCCACATTCGCCCTCCACAGGTAACCACCCATGAAAAGCGAAGCGAAGTGCCCGTTCAACCACGCCCTTGTCGGCGATGCCACCACCAACCGCGACTGGTGGCCCAACCAGCTCCGCGTGGACCTGCTCAACCAGCACTCCTCGCGCTCGCACCCGCTGGCTGCCGACTTCGATTACGCCAAGGCGTTCTCCCAGCTCGACTACGCCGCGCTCAAGGCCGACCTCACCGCGCTGATGACCGATTCGCAGGACTGGTGGCCGGCCGACTTCGGCCACTACGGCGGCCTGTTCGTGCGCATGGCCTGGCACAGCGCCGGCACCTATCGCATCGGTGACGGCCGCGGCGGCGGCGGCCGCGGCCAGCAGCGCTTCGCCCCGCTCAACAGCTGGCCGGACAACGTCAGCCTGGACAAGGCGCGCCGCCTGCTGTGGCCGATCAAGCAGAAGTACGGCCAGGCTATTTCCTGGGCCGACCTGCTGATCCTCACCGGCAACGTCGCACTGGAATCGATGGGCTTCAAGACGCTCGGCTTCGCCGGCGGCCGCCCCGATACCTGGGAACCGGACCAGGACGTGTACTGGGGCCGCGAAACCACTTGGCTGGGCGGCGATGTGCGCTACGCGCACGGCTCCGAAGGCGTGGTCGAAGACCATGGCGTGCTGGTGTCCGATGACGATGCCGACGGTGACATCCACTCGCGCAACCTGGAAAACCCGCTGGCCGCCGTGCAGATGGGCCTGATCTACGTGAACCCCGAAGGCCCGGATGGCAACCCGGACCCGGTCAAGGCCGCCATCGACATCCGCGACACCTTCGGCCGCATGGCCATGGATGACGAGGAAACCGTCGCACTGATCGCCGGTGGCCACAGCTTCGGCAAGACCCACGGCGCCGGCCCGGCCGACAACGTGGACGTGGAACCCGAAGCAGCCGGTCTCGAACACCAAGGCCTGGGCTGGGCCAACAAGTTCCGCAGCGGCAAGGGCGGCGACACCATCACCAGCGGCCTGGAAGTGACCTGGACGCGCACCCCGGCGCAGTGGAGCCACGACTTCTTCGAGATCCTGTTCGGCAACGAATGGGAACTGACCAAGAGCCCGGCCGGCGCCCACCAGTGGGTGGCCAAAAATGCCGATGCAGTGATTCCCGACGCGCATGATCCGTCGAAGAAGCACCGCCCGACCATGCTCACCACCGACCTGTCGCTGCGCCTGGACCCGGCCTACGAAAAAATCTCGCGCCGCTTCCTCGAGAATCCGCAGCTGTTCGCCGATGCGTTCGCGCGCGCCTGGTTCAAGCTGACCCACCGCGACATGGGCCCGCGCGCCCGCTACCTCGGCCCGGAAGTGCCGGCCGAAACCTTCATCTGGCAGGACCCGGTGCCGGAAGCGTCGGCAACGCAGATCAGTGCGAATGACGTGTCCGCCCTGAAGCAGCAGATCGCGGCTGCGGGGCTGAGCGTGGGCGAGCTGGTGTCCACCGCGTGGGCGTCGGCCTCCACGTTCCGTGGTTCGGACAAGCGCGGCGGCGCCAACGGTGCGCGCATCCGACTGGCCCCGCAGAAGGACTGGGCGGTGAACCAGCCGCAGCAGCTGGCCAAGGTGCTGGCCGCACTGGAGAAGATCCAGGCCGGCTTCAAGGGCGATGGCGGCGCGCAGGTGTCACTGGCTGATCTGATCGTGCTGGCCGGCAATGTCGGCGTGGAGCAGGCGGCCAAGGCCGGTGGCCATGACGTCAGCGTGCCGTTCAACGCGGGCCGCACCGATGCCAGCCAGGACCAGACCGACGTGGAATCGTTCGCGGTGCTGGAGCCGTATGCCGATGGTTTCCGCAACTACGTGAAGGGCCGCTACAGCGTGCCGGCCGAGGCGCTGCTGATCGACAAGGCGCAGCTGCTGACCCTGACCGGGCCGGAGCTGACCGCGCTGGTGGGCGGGCTGCGCGTGCTGGGTGCGAACGTGGATGGCAACACCCAGGGCGTGCTGACCGAACGGCCGGGCACGTTGAGCAACGACTTCTTCGTCAACCTGCTGGACATGCGTACGCAGTGGAAGGCCAGCGGCGATGGCTATGAAGGCATCGATCGCAACGGTGGCGGTAAGCGCTGGACCGGCAGCCGCGCCGACCTGGTGTTCGGCTCCAACTCGGTGCTGCGCGCGATTGCCGAGGTGTATGCCAGTGCGGATGGCGAGAAGAAGTTCGTCAACGACTTCGTGGCTGCCTGGGCGCGGGTGATGGAGCTGGACAGGTACGACCTGCACCGGTAACGCGGGTTTGGGGGCGCACGACCAACGGTCGTGCGCTACCTGTTACGTCGCGCCCACGCATTACATCGCGTCAAGATCGCCCAGGGCCTTGATCAGCCGGCGCGCGCGCTTGTCGGGGCGGTGCTCCGGTGGGAGGTAGCCGTTCTTCATTGCCGCGCGCTGGGCACGCTGCTCCGCCCTTCGCGCCCGCGAGGCTTCGCTTTCTTCGTACAGCTGCTGCGCCACCGGCGCCGGGCCGCGCAGGTCGCTCAGGCCGCGCACCTGCACGTCATACACCTCATCGCCACGGCTGATCTGCAGCTGCTCGCCTACGCGCACCGCGCGCGAGGACTTGGGGCGCTGCCCGGCCACGTCCACCTTGCCCGTTTCCACGGCCTGCTTGGCCAGGCTGCGGGTCTTGAAGAAGCGTGCGGCCCAGAGCCACACGTCCAGCCGCACGGAGGCGGCCACCAACGGTTGTGCTTCGGTCATGCGGTTGGTTCAGCTCCCCGGCTCGGCCGGTCGTCGATTCAGCGGTTGCGGTTCCGACGGGTTGCCACGGCACCCGGTGCCACCAATCAGTACGGGTACCCCCGCATCCAGATCGCGGCGCTGGCTGCCGACCTGGCATTCCGGTCGGTCCATCGGCCGTACCTGCGCGTCGCGCAGGCGGTCGTCTGTACTCGAACATGCGGGCAGCGCGACGGCAATCAAGAGCGCCAGCACGGTGGGGATGAACCGGTCAGCCAAGCGGGTCCGGCGCCGTCCCGTGCCGGGTACAGCTGTCGCGGCGATCGTGCAGTGAGACGCGGAGGTGCGCATCGCGATATCCCGTTGATGGGCGTGGTGCTAGTGTGCCGCTGTCCCGCCTTGATCTCCAGAGCCCATGGCCAAAGCGCCGCTTGACCTGACCACCGGCCCGATCGGGCGCAACCTGTTCCTGTTCGCCCTGCCGATCCTGGCGGGCAACATCGCCCAGTCGTTGAACGGCTCGGTGAATGCGGTGTGGGTGGGCCGCTTCCTGGGCGAGGCGGCGCTGACAGCTACCGCCAACGCCAACAACATCATGTTCTTCCTGATCGGTTCGGTGTTCGGCATCGGCATGGCCGCCACCATCCTGATCGGCCAGGCGATGGGCGCCAAGGACATCCCGCAGGCGCGGCGGGTGATGGGCACCAGTGCCACCTTCTTCATCGGGCTGTCGGTGGTGATCGCCATCGCCGGCTGGTGGCTGTCGCATCCGCTTCTGGCGGCGATGGGCACGCCTGCCGCGTCCCTGCCGCTGGCCGAGGCCTACCTGCGCATCATCTTCCTGGCCATGCCCACGCTGTACGCGTTCGCCTTCCTCAGTTCGGCACTGCGCGGCGTCGGCGATTCGCGCACGCCGTTCCGCTTCCTGCTGCTGTCGGTGGTGCTGGATATCGGCTTCAATCCACTGCTGATTTTCGGCATCGGGCCGTTCCCCAAGCTGGGGATCGCGGGCGCGGCGTGGGCCACGCTCATCGCGCAGACGCTGTCGCTGATCGGCCTGCTCTGGTACATGCGCAACAAGCGCCATGTGTTGTGGCTGGGGCGCAAGGACATGCGGCTGTTCAAGATCGACACGGAAATCCTGCGCGCGCTGGTGGTCAAGGGCGTGCCGATGGGCCTGCAGATGGTGCTGATTTCGCTGTCGATGATCATGATGATGACCATGGTCAACAGCTACGGCACCGATACCGCGGCGGCCTATGGTGCCTCGCTGCAGTTGTGGACCTACGTGCAGATGCCGGCGATGGCGATCGGTGCGGCGTGTTCGTCGATGGCCGCGCAGAACGTGGGCGCGGGCAACTGGTCGCGGGTGCGGGGCACCGCGCGCAGCGGCGTGCTGTACAACTTCCTGCTGACCGGCGTGTTGATCCTGCCGCTGATCCTGCTGGACCGTTACTCGCTGGCACTGTTCCTGCCCAGCGGCAGCGAAGCGCTGGACGTGGCGCGCCACCTCAACCACATCGCGGTGTGGTCGTTCCTGTTCTTCGGCGTGAACTTCGTGATCTCCGGCGTGGTGCGCTCCACCGGTGCGGTGATTCCGCCGCTGCTGATCCTGGCCGCCTCGTTGTGGGGAATCCGGGTGCCGTTCGCCGAGCTGCTGCAGGATCAGTGGGGCGCCGATGCGGTGTGGTGGAGTTTCCCGGTGAGTTCGTTCTGCGCGATGTTGATGTCGCTGGCGTATTACCGCTGGGGCGGCTGGCGCAAGGCGCGCATGTTGCCCGCCCATCGCCAGGAAGTGGCGGCGCCCGCGGAAATTCCCGCATCGCCGCCGTCGCCGGTCGCCGATCCTGCGCCGCCGATTGCCGCGGTCGAACGCGGTTAGATGGCGCAGAAACGCAAACGGCCACCCGAAGGTGGCCGTCTGGTTGGGTAGGTACCGACCGCCGGTCGGTACCCTACGCCGGAATTACTGGGCAGCCTTGGCAGCCAGGCGCGCGGCCTTGGCCTGCGCAGCAGCAGCCAGATCTTCCTTGATGCGGGCAGCCTTGCCTTCCAGGCCACGCAGGTAGTACAGCTTGCCGGCGCGGACCTTACCACGACGCTTCACTTCGACCGAGTCGATGATGGCGCTGTGGGTCTGGAAGACGCGCTCGACGCCGTAGCCGTGCGAGATCTTGCGGACGGTGAACGCGGAGTTCAGGCCGGCGTTCTTGGTGCCGATCACGACGCCTTCGTACGCCTGGACGCGCTCGCGGTTGCCTTCCTTCACCTTCACGTTCACGACAATGGTGTCGCCCTGGCTGAACTTCGGCAGCTCGCGGGTGATCTGGGCGGATTCGAAGTCCGAGAGGATGGTTTTGTTCAACTTGCTCATGGGTGCACCGATTGTGTTCGTTCGGGTGGGCGTGTCGTTTCGACAACGTAGGCTCATGCAGTCACCGGACTGTGCTGCACGTTTTTTGTAGGGTTTCCACCGTCAGGCGTCAAAGGCCTGATGGGAATCCGCAATTCTAACCATTCTTCGGGGCAGTTACCACCCCAGCGGGCGTTACGGCAGTTCGGCCCTTGCCTGGTCCAGCAGGATCCGGTCGGCCTTGGACAGGCTGGCCTCGTCAAGCAGGTCCGGGCGCCGCAGCCAGGTCCGCAGCAGCGACTGCTGGCGGCGCCAGCGGGCGATGGCCGCGTGGTTGCCCGAGCGCAGCACGTCCGGGACATCGCCCCATTCATGTTGCGCCGGCTGGCTGAAATGCGGGCAGTCCAGCAGCCCCTGCGGGCCTTCGAAACTGTCCTGGGCGGCAGACTCGGCGTCGTTCAGGGCGCCTTCCTGCAGCCGGGTAACGGCATCCACGATCACCGCCGCGCCCAGCTCACCGCCGGACAGGACGTAATCGCCAATCGAGATTTCCTCGGTGACCTCGGCCGCCAGGAAGCGCTCGTCCACGCCCTCATAGCGCCCGCACAGCAGGATCATGCGCGGCAACGCCGCCAGTTCCCGGACCTTGGCCTGGGTCAGCGGCTTGCCCTGCGGGCTCAGGTAAATGACCGGCGCCGGCGCCGGGTCGGCCGCCTTGGCCGCGGCCAGGCAGGCGCGCAGCGGCTCGATCAGCATCACCATGCCCGGGCCACCGCCGAACGGACGGTCGTCCACCCGGCGATAGTTGCCCTCGGCGTAGTCACGCGGATTCCAGCCATGCAGGTCCAGCAGGCCGCGTTCGGCCGCCCGGCCGACCACGCCCAGCGCGGCAGACTGCGCCATGAACTCCGGGAACAAGGTGATGACGTCAATGCGCACCGGTCAGAACTCCGGGTCCCAATCAACGATGACCAGGTTGGCCTCGAAATCCACCGATTTCACGAAGTCCGGCTGCACGAACGGAATCATCCGCTCACGGTCGCCCTGCACCACCACCACGTCGTTGGAGCCGGTCGAGAACAGGTGCGATACCCGCCCCAGTTCGACGCCATCCACGGTACGCACCTGCAGACCTTCCAGATCGACCCAGTAATACTCGTCGGCCTTCGGCGGCGGCAGTGCGCTGCGTGCTACATAGACTTCGGTTCCGTACATCGACTCGACCACATCGCGGTCGGTGATATCGGGAAACACCGCAACCAGGTGCTTGCCGGACTGACGTCCGCGCGCGCCCTTGAGGGTGCTCTCCTGGCCGGCGGGCGTGCGCAGGATCCAGGGCTGATAGTTGAATATGGCGGTACGCGGCTCGGTCCAGGACTCGAGCTTTATCTCGCCTCGCACACCAAAAGCGCCGACAATCCTGCCCAGCAGGATGCGGCGCTCGGTATCTTTCATCTGTATATGCCGACGGGCCGCGCCAGGCGCGGCCCTTCAGGATCAGGCCGCAGCGGCCTGGGCCTTGGTCGCTTCCTTGTACAGGTTGCGAACCTTGTCGGTCAGCTGGGCGCCGTTGGCAACCCATGCGTCGACCTTCGGGATATCCAGCACGATGCGGGCTTCGGCGCCCTGGGCAACCGGGTTGTAGTAACCCACGCGCTCGATGTTGCGGCCGTCACGCGCGCTGCGCGAGTCGGTCACGATGATGTGGTAGAACGGACGCTTCTTGGCGCCGCCGCGGGTCAGTCGGATCTTGACCATGGTGTTGCTTCCTCTATTGCCCAGTCGCCAGGATGGCGCGGTAAGCCGGCGATTATAGCGGCGGGGTGCGGGCATTCCAAGCCTGCCCGGGCGGGGGAACCTGAATTGGTCGTTCAGGCCGGTTGAGCAGGGTTGCAGGCGCCGCTTGGGCCGGCCAACGGCCGGCCCAGGCGGTCTCACCCCAACACGGAATCCCACGGCGCCTGCAACAACACTGCCTTGGCTTTTCCGCAGACTGCCTCCGACCCCGGGAACGCCACTCCATCAATGCTCCCGATCGGCCACACCCCCGCAGCATTGCAGGCAATGGCGGCGTCGAACCCGGCCAGGTCGTCCAACCGCACCGGCGCCAGCTGCGGCTCCCTGCCCCACCCCGCCTGCAGCAGGCGCTCCTGCGTTCCGCGCAATGCCGGGGCCTGCGGCCACACCAGGTCTCCACCACGCCCGAACGCGATGTTCCAGGTGGTGCCTTCGCTGATCGCACCCTGCGCATCCACGAATACTGCATCGTCGTACCCGGCCTGCAGCGCCTGCCGACGATGCTCGAACAACGGGAACGTGCCTACATGCTTGAGGTGAGGCAACTCGCGCTGGTACACCACGCTGCGCACGCGGCGTGCCGTTGCCGGCAGCGTCACCGGCGCCGACACCGCCACCAGCACATCCACCGGCACAACCTGCAGCGGCTGGCGGAAATCGAATACCTGCGAGAACACCGTGACCCGCACCGAGGCATCGACCCTGCCCTCGGCCTGCAGCGCGTGCGCGATCCAAGCCTGCACCTGGGTGCCATCCAGCGTGCTGCCAAACAGTTCCTCGGTGCCCTGGCGCAAGCGCCGCAGGTGCAGGTCGAGCCCCTGCACCGCACCGCCGCGCACCTGCAGCGAGGTGAAGTGGCCGTAGTTGACCAGCGCGCCGGCCAGATCGTCGGCGCTGGCGCGGTGGCCGTTGCAGTACACGCTCATCCCAGCAAGCCGCGCGCGTCGGCCCACAGCGCCTGCAGCACTTCGGCCGCCGGCTTGTCGGGCGCCATCCAGGCCGATTGCCCGGCCCACGCCTGCATCGCGTCGATGCGGTGTTCGCGGTTGGCCTGGGCGCGCATCGGCGCGGTCAGGCCGCGCTGCACCGGGTACGGGCGCGGCGGCGGCGCGGACGGAGCGGCGGCTGCACGCACATAGGGTGTCGCCAGGCCACGGCCGAGCCGGCCGCTGAAGGCACGGGTCGGCCAGGTGTCTTCCGGTTCGGCGGCCGCCAGCGCCTGCGACCAGGCCGGGTCGATCGCGCACTCGGGCGTGCGCAGGAACGCGGTGCCGATCTGCACCGCGCTGGCACCCAGCATCAGCGCGGCGGCGATGCCGCGTCCGTCGGCGATGCCGCCTGCGGCGATCACCGGCACCTGCAGGCGGTCGGCCAGGCGCGGCACCAAGGCGAACAGGCCCACCAGTTGGCGCTCGGCAGCCGCCGGATCAAACGCGCCACGATGGCCACCGGCCTCGAAGCCCTGCGCCACGACCGCATCGGCACCCGCAGCCTCGGCGGCCAGGGCTTCGGCCAAGGTGGTGGCGCAGGCGAACCAGGCGATGCCGGCGTCTTTCAGGCGCTGCACCTGGGCGGCGCTGAAGACGCCCATGATGGTGGAGGCGACCGCAGGTTTGGCGGCAATCAGTGCATCGAACTGCGCATCGAAATCGGCCGGGCCGGCGTCGGCGGCATCTGCCGGCACTTCCGGGCCCCACTGTGCGAGAAACGCCCGGGTGGCGGCTTCGGCGTCAGCATCGCGCGCGGGCGCGGCATCCGGGATCCACACATTGACCTGCGCCGGCCCGCTGGACTGGGCGCGGAAGGCATCCATCCAAGCCACGATGTCCTGCGGCTGCGAGAGGACCGCGCCCATCGCGCCCATGCTGCCCGCGTTGGCCAATACCGCAGACAGCGGGACCGGACAGGCGCCGGCCATGGGGGCGAGCAGAATGGGAGACTGCAACGAGAAACGCCGACAGAAACTGTCGGCGCGTTCGAGGATTCGCGGGTCGGTCATGCGGGGCGCACCTTGGGGTCGACCTTTACAGTCTACGCCGGGCGTCCCGCTGACCGGCGCTTGATCAGCGGAACGGCATGCCGCCGCGGCCGCCCATGGCACCCATCATGCCCTTCATGCTGCGCATCATGCCCTTCATGCCGCCGCCGGCCATCTTGCTCATCATCTTTTCCATCTGCTGATACTGCTTCATCAGCTTATTGACGTCGGCCGGAGTCAGGCCGGAACCGCGCGCGATGCGGGCACGGCGCGAGCCGTTGAGCAGGCCCGGGTTGCGGCGTTCCTTCTTGGTCATCGAATTGATGATGGCGATCATGCGCGGCACTTCCTTGCCCTGGCTGACCTGCTGCTTGAGGTGCTCGGGGATCTGGCCCAGGCCCGGCAGCTTGTCCATCAGGCCGCCGATGCCGCCCATGTTCTGCATCTGCTCGAGCTGGTCGCGCATGTCGTTCAGGTCGAACTTCTTGCCCTTGGCGACCTTCTCGGCCAGCTTCTGCGCCTTGTCCTTGTCGACCTGCTGCTCGACCTGCTCCACCAGCGACAGCACGTCGCCCATGTCCAGGATGCGGCTGGCGATACGGTCCGGGTGGAACACGTCCAGGCCGTCGGGCTTTTCGCTGACGCCGACAAACTTGATCGGCTTGCCGGTGATGTAGCGCACGCTCAGCGCGGCACCGCCACGGGCGTCACCGTCGGTCTTGGTCAGCACCACGCCGGTCAGCGGCAGCGCTTCACCGAAGGCCTTGGCGGTGTTGGCCGCGTCCTGGCCGGTCATGGCATCGACCACGAACAGGGTTTCAGCCGGGTTCACCGCCGCGTGCAGGGCCTTGATCTCGGCCATCATCGCTTCGTCGATGGCCAGGCGGCCGGCGGTATCCACCAGCAGCACGTCCACGAACGACTTGCGCGCATCATCGATGGCCGCGCGCACGATGGCTTCGGGCTTCTGGTCGGCGCTGGACGGGAAGAACAGCACGCCCACCTGGTCGGCCAGGGTCTTGAGCTGCTCGATCGCGGCCGGACGATAGACGTCGGCCGACACCACCATCACTTTCTTCTTGCGCTTTTCCTTCAGGTGCTTGGCCAGCTTGCCCACCGTGGTGGTCTTGCCCGCACCCTGCAGGCCCGCCATCAGGATGATGGCCGGGGCCGGCACATTGAGGTTCAGGTCGGAGGCGGCCGAGCCCATCACGGCGGTCAGCTCGTCGCGCACCACCTTGATCAGCGCCTGGCCCGGGGTCAGTGACTTGAGCACTTCCTGGCCGACCGCGCGCACCTTGATGCGCTCGACCAGGGCCTGCACGACCGGCAGGGCGACGTCGGCTTCCAGCAGCGCGATGCGGACTTCGCGGGTGGCCTCGCGGATGTTTTCCTCGGTGAGGCGACCGCGGCCACGCAGCCGCTCGATGGTGCCGGAGAGGCGCTGGGTCAGGGACTCGAACATGGAGGCAACCTGTTCAGAACGAAAGACAAAGAGACGCACAGTATAGCGGGTCCGCCGCACTCCCCCGACGGCCCGGGGGTATGCGAAACTGACACGATGACAATCGTTCTCATCGCGACCCTGCTGTACCTGGCCGCCACCGCCCTGCTGGTGCGCGCGGTGGTGCGCGATGACGCCAACCGCTCGCCCACCTGGCTGTGGCCGGCGGTGCCGGCGATGGTCCTGCACGGCAGCTACCACGCACTGGTGGCCCTGCACACCAGCGGCGGGCCGGACATGCACTTCTTCGCGGCGCTGTCCCTGGTCGGGCTGGGCATGGCCTGGCTGACCTCGCTGGTGGCCGCGCGCGGGCGCATGGCCGCGCTTGGCGTGCTGGTGTTCCCGATGGCTGCGGCGGTGTTGTGCGTCTATCACGGCTATGGGCATGCGCCCAGCCGCCCGCTGGGCTGGCAGCTGGCCACCCACGCCTGGATGGCGCTGCTGGCCTACGCCACCCTGAGCGTGGCCGCGCTGCTGGCGATCATGCTGTGGCTGCAGGAACGCGCCCTGCGCCGCCGCGATTTCCGCCCGTGGCTGCGCGCCCTGCCGCCGCTGGCAGACCTGGAAGCCCTGCTGTTCCGCGTGATCGCGGTGGGCTTCGCGCTGCTCACGCTGACCCTGCTCACCGGCGTGCTGTTCGTTGACGACCTGCTCGCGCAGAAGCTGGTGCACAAGACCGTGCTCAGCGTGCTGTCGTGGATCGTCTTCGGCACCCTGCTGATCGGGCGCCGCCGCTATGGCTGGCGCGGCGCCAAGGCCGTGCACTGGACCCTCACCGCCATGGCGCTGCTGCTGCTGGCATTCTTCGGCAGCCAGTTCGTCATCGAACTGGTGTTCGGGCGCGCGCGCTGATCAACCGCCGCGGCGCGCCCGCTGCATCGCTTACAGCCCGTAACGCGCGATCACATCAAGGTGCCGCTGTTCGTCCTGGCCGCAGGCTTCGGCCAGGCGCAGCCAGCACATCCGATGCGGCCAGCCGGCGGTGGCCTCAAGCAGGAACCGGTGCAGCGCCAGCGGAGGCGCCTCCTGTGGCTGGGCGAGGGTGAACAGCACCCCCGGCAGCGGCGCGCCGTCGGCCTGGGTGTCGGCAAGCTGGTAGTCGTCCGCGCTGTGGGTCCACAGCTTCCAGCCGCGGTCCTTGACCGCGTCGGAGAACGCCGCCCAGGCCTCCTCGCCCGGATGCACGCCATCCACCAGCCAGCTCGCCGCATGTCCCCCGCTTTCCAGCAGATGGACTTCGGCGTAGGTAGGCATGAAGCGACGGCGTTCTTCTTCATCTTCCGGTGCCGGATGCACCAGTTCGGCGTCGAACACCACCCAGTCGTCCACACGCTGGCGCCGGTTGGCTGGCGCGTTCTCGACGATGCGCGCGGTGACCGGGCCGGTCCGGCGCGCGTAGTACTCGATCGGGTCGCCACCGTCCATGCAGCGGATGATCACCCAGCCGAAGTTCTCTTCGACGGGGCCTTCGGTGCTGTCCAGTTCCATGCCGACCGCGGCGGCCGATGTACGCACGGCTGCCCAGTCACGAGCCGCGCTGGCTGCCGTCATATGGTCCCAGTGTGCGCTGCGCGGTTCCTCCAGGACCTCGGTGAGGTGGCGGTACTGCGCGGCGGCGTCCGGGAAGCGCTGCATCGCCATCAGGGCCATCGCCAGCAGATTGCGCGCGCCGTGCGAACCGGGCGACAGCGCCAGCAGCGCCGAGCAGGCCTGCTCCAGCGCGGCCCAGTCGGACTGCTTCTGCGCGATCTGTGCCTGGCACCACAGCGCGAACACCGGCACCTGCGCCTGGTAGTGCTGCACCAGCCGTTCCAGCTCGCCCAGGTCGCCACGCTGCACCAGCAGCCGCATCAACGAATACGCCGGGGAGGCATCTTCGTGCGGGTGGCGCTGCACGAACGCCCACAGCAGGGCCAGCGCCTCCTCCTCGGCACCGCAGGCCGCAAGCGCCGAGGCGGCCACGTCCAGCAGGGCCGCATCATCGGGCCGCGCCGCCACGGCCTGCAGCAACCACTGCGCCTCGTGCTCGGGGTCGCGCCCTTCGTTCTGCGCCCCCTCCCCGACCAGCCAGTCCAACAGGGCCTCGGCGGGCACGGGCAGGGCGGCCACAGCGGGGGCGGCCTCGATGCGCGCGGCCATCGCCGCCACGGCATCGCGGGCGCCCAGGTCCTGGCGCAGGCCATCCAGGTGTTGGCGGGCCAGCGCCAGGTGGCGTTGCGCGGTCCACACCGCGCCACGCTGCAGGGCCATGTCCACGCACAACCCGGCAATCTCGATCACGAAACGGTGCGCGCCCACCTGGGCGTAGTGCGCCAGGGTGGCGCTCATCCGGCGCCCCAGGTCCCAGCCGTTGCGTTCGGGCGCGCTGCGCACCAGCAGCGCCGCCGTGTGCGCCCACATGCGCCGGTAATTCGGCGACACCTGGTTCCACGGCACCAGGGCCTCCAGCGCCTCTTCATCGCGCCCCAGCTGCGCCAGCGCCCAGGCACGCGAGAGCCGACGTGGCACGGTGCAGTTGGCCGGCTCATAGTCGCCTTCGGCCTCCACCTCGGCCTGGCGCGCGTCGATCAAGGCCAGGGCCTCGGCGGCACGGCCGCTGGCCAGCAGGATCTTGATGCGCATTTCGGGGAAGCTGTCGTAGACCTTGCCGCCATGCGCCAGCACGGTACCGGCCTGTACGTCCAGGTAGTCCAGTGCGCCCTGGGAATTTCCATCATCCAGCAGCGCGTCGGCCTTCTCGCAACTCAGGCACTGGAAGCAGGCCCAGCTCGGGTCGATCCGCCCCAGGGTTTCTTCGCACACCTCGATGCGTTCGGGCACCCAGCCCGGACCATCGATGTTGCCGTAACACGCGGCCAGGTCCTGGGTCACGCACACCGACTGTGGGCACTCCACCGTGTCGGCGCGGTGCGCGCGTTCGAACAACGCCACCGCATCACCCAGCGCCGACTCGCCCTCCAGCCGGTTGCCGACCCGGTTGCGCATCTCCCAGTGGCCCACGAACACGTCCAGCCATGGATTTCCAAGCGTCTTGCCGAGCGCACGCGCTTCGGGCAACAGCGCATCCACGCGATCGATGCGCAGCTCGCAGACCTCGTCGGTCAGCCGGGTGAGCAGCTGCGCGCTCTGCGCCTGCCCTGCCTCACCCAGATCGTCCTGCAGTTTTTCCACCCAGTTCCAGATATCCATGCGGTCGTGCCGTCCTGTAATGCGTAAAGAAAATCGAAATGTCAGCGCGGCTGCAGCATCTGCTGCAGGGCCTCGGCGATGTCACCGAACGCGCGGTTGAGGTCACTGCTGGCCGCGCCGCCGTCCTGCGCACGTCCCTGGGCGCTGACGATCACCTTCAGCGAGCGCAGCAGCCGCGCGGCGGCCTCGGCCTGGGGATTGCCGGCGCGCATGGCCGCCAGCAGCGCCTGCACGGCCGGGTTGTCCAGGTTGAGATACAGGCGCGAGGGTGCACGTGCGACGATGCGGGCAGTGAACTGCCGCGCCAGGCGCAGCGCGGCCATTGAAACGCGCTTGTCGTTCTCGTCGTCTTCGAGGCGGCGCTTCAGCTCGGCCTCGCGATCGGGCACCACCACCACCGGCAGTTCAGCCGGGCTGAAGTGCGCCGGCAGCAGCTGCTCGCCATCGCCCAGGTGGGTCTGCAGCCACGCCAGTTCGGCCTCGGGCAGCGTGTCGGTCTGGAACAGCGCGCGATTGCCCTGCTCGGTGCCCAGCTCCACCAGGCGCATGCCCTTGGCCTGGGTCCAGCGCCGCAGGAACGGCACCACGGCATAGCGGTTGCCATGCGCCACCGGCACGCCCATCGCGCGGAACAGCATTTCCTCGAAGCCGCCACCACTGTCCAGGATCACGTGGACCGCGCCACGCGACGGCAGTTCACTGGCGCGGATGTCGCCCTGCGAGCTGGGCACGCGCACGTGCTCGAGCAGCAGCTGGAACAGCCGGTCATCGCAGAGCGAGGCGCCCAGCAGCGCCTCGTTGTGCCGGGCCAGGATGCGCCGCCAGGCTTCGGGCTGCTGCCGGGCGATGTCGACCAGCCCATCGATGAGTGCCTCGCCGAGCGCATGCTGCACCGCGCTGTAGATGTCGTCGCGCTGAAGGTCCTCGCGACTGGCGGTGGGGGTCAGCCGGCTGGATTCGATCACCCCGCCAATGAACCCGGCCCACGGCGGCAGCAGGTCGCGTGCGTCGTCGTCGAGCAGCATCCCGCGCACGAATACCGACAGGTTGCGGTTGTCGCTGGTGCCGTAGGTCGCGCCGTCCTGCACCCACAACAGCCCCACCGCGTCGCTTCCGCCTTCGGCGCGCAGCGGCATGCAGGCAATCGGCTCGAAGCTGCGCTCGAAGTGCGCGGCAAACTCCAGCGCGCGGCGCTGCGCCTGCAGCGGATGCAGCGTCACGCCCGCCTGCGGGCGCCACGGCGGCGGCTCGGGATTGATCGCACGCGCGTCATGGCCGATATGGATGGGTTCGCCCAGCAGCGCGCAGTAGCGGCCCAGGATGTCGCGCAGGGTCTGCTCCTGGGCCAGGTGCGTGTAGCTGCCATGCAGTTCCAGCACCACCTCGGTACCCACCGCACGCGGAGGCATCGGCGATACCGTGTACTGCTCGGCATTGCTGGACACATAGCAATGGCCCAACCCGGGTTGTTGGTAGGACGTGGTGCGCACGGTGACCCGGCGCGCCAGCACGAACGCGGACAGGAAGCCCAGCCCGAACATGCCGATCAGCCCCTCGTCATCCTCGCCCGCCTGGCGCAGGCCACGGGTATAGCCCACGCCGACGGTGGCCAGATAGTCGTGGATTTCCTGCTGGGTCAGGCCCGCGCCGGTATCGACGATACGTACGATGCCGTTCACCGGATCGCCATGCACCTCGATCCGCCCGGCCTCCTGCCAGTCCGCCTGTTCCAGCCGACGTCGCACCAGCGAATCATGCGCGTTCTGCACCAGTTCCCGCAGCGCCACCACCGGGGTGGAATACAGGTGTTTGCCAAGGACCGTCATCAATCCGTTGAGGTCGACACCAGCGCGACGGATCTCGCTGGCGCCCTGCGTGTCCAGGGGAGTCGCTTGCATGTAATCGTTTTCTCTGGCGGGAACGGAAAACTAGCACAGCCCGGCCACGGTTTGCCTGCGCGGCCGCATGCGCCGGAAATGCCCGATTCAGATCGCGTCGATCGCTTCGGACAACCGCTCCACGGCGATGACTTCCATGCCCTTGACGCTGCCGGTCTTGGGCGCATTGGCCTTGGGCACGATCGCGCGCTTGAAGCCGTGCGTGGCCGCTTCGCGCAGGCGGTCTTCGCCGTTGGGTACCGGGCGGATCTCGCCGGACAAACCCACTTCGCCAAAGGCGATCGTCTTTTCCGCCAGCGGCCGGTCCTGCAGCGAGGACAACACGGCCAGCAGTACCGGCAGGTCCACGGCGGTTTCCTGCACCCGGATGCCGCCCACCACGTTCACGAACACGTCCTGGTCACCCACCAGCACCCCGCCGTGACGGTGCAGCACCGCCAGCAGCATCGCCAGGCGGTTCTGTTCCAGGCCCACTGCCACGCGGCGTGGATTCGACAGCGGTGAGGCATCCACCAGCGCCTGCACTTCCACCAGCAGCGGGCGGGTGCCCTCGCGGGTGACCATCACGCAGCTACCCGGCTGCCGGGTGCTGCCGCCGGACAGGAAGATCGCCGACGGATTGGACACTTCCTTCAGCCCCTTCTCGCCCATTGCGAATACGCCCAGCTCGTTCACCGCGCCGAAGCGGTTCTTGAACGCACGCAGCAGGCGGAAGCGGCTTCCGCTCTCGCCTTCGAAATACAGCACCGCATCCACCATGTGCTCGAGCACGCGCGGGCCGGCAATGCCGCCCTCCTTGGTTACATGCCCCACCAGGAACACGGCCGTACCGGTTTCCTTGGCAAAGCGCACCAGCCGCGCCGCGCTCTCGCGCACCTGGCTGACCGAGCCCGGGGCGGCGGTCAGCGATTCGGTCCACAGCGTCTGCACCGAATCGGCCACGATCAGCTTCGGCCGCGCCGCGCTGGCGTGCTGCAGGATCGCTTCGACCTGGGTTTCGGCCAGCGCGTTGACGTTGTCCAGCGGCAGGTCCAGCCGCACCGCGCGGCCGGCCACCTGCGACAGCGATTCCTCGCCGGTGATGTACAGCACCGGCAGCGTGGCGGCCATCTTCGCCACCGCCTGCAGCAGCAGGGTCGATTTGCCGATGCCCGGGTCACCGCCCACCAGCACCACCGCGCCTTCGACCAGGCCGCCCCCCAGCACGCGATCGAATTCGCCGATGCCGGTGCTTACCCGCAGGTGCTCGGTCTGCTGCACGTCCTTGAGCGCCATGATCTTCGGCGCATCGACCTTGCCGGCCCAGCCCGAACGGCGCGCGGCCGGCGACTTGGTGGCCGCGGCGCTTTCCAGCGTGATCTCGCTCAGCACGTTCCAGGCGCCGCACTCGGTGCACTGCCCCTGCCATTTGCTGTATTCCGCGCCGCATTCGCTGCACACGTAGGCGGTAAGCCGCTTGGCCATGTCAAATCCAATTCATCGTCTGTCGGGCAGGATAGCCGAGCCACGTCGCAGCAACCGAGACGCGCGCCCAACCGCCGGCTGAACGCCCCCGCTCAACCTTGCCCCGCCCCGGCCGATACCGTGGCGGGCGCCCGCGCCTTTCCCTTCCCCATGTACATCCAGGCTTTTCCATGACCGGCACCTACAGCCAGAGTCTCGTCGTTTTCTCGCTGCTGGTTGCCATCCTCGCTTCGTATACCGCGTTGGACATGGCCGGCCGGCTGGCCAGTACCGAAGGCCGCGTGGCCCGCTGGTGGCTGGCCGGTGGCGCCGCCGCCATGGGCCTGGGCATCTGGTCCATGCACTTCGTGGCCATGCTCGCCTTCCACCTGCCGATCCCGGTCGGCTACGACCTGGCCATCACCCTGTATTCGCTGGCCGCGTCGGTGGGGGCCTCGGCCTACGCGCTGTGGCTGGTCTCGCGCCCGGAACTGCCGTGGCCGCGCCTGATCGCCGGCGCGGTGCTGATGGGCCTGGGCATTGCCTGCATGCACTACCTGGGCATGGCCGCGATGCGCATGGAGCCGGGCATCGAGTACGACCCACTGTGGTTCGCCGCCTCGCTGCTGATCGCCATCGTCGCCGCCGGCGCCGCCTTGTGGATCGCCTTCCGGCTGCGCACCCAACAGCGCCGTACCGGGCTCCTGCGCGGGGCGGCCTCGCTGGTGATGGGCCTGGCCATCGTGGGCATGCATTACACCGGCATGGCCGCCGCCAACTTCCCGGAAGGCAGCATCTGCGGCGCGGTGTACGCCAACGGGCTGGATACCAAGTGGCTGGCGGTGCTGGTCATCGTCACCACCCTGGCCACGCTGGGCATCGCGCTGATCGCCTCGCTGTTCGACCGCCAGATGCGTACCCGCACGGGCCTGCTGGCCGATTCGCTGGCCCAGGCCAACGAAAAGCTGCTGCAGGCCGCGCTGCACGACCCACTCACCCAGCTGCCCAACCGCATGCTGCTGCAGGACCGCATCGAACAGACCATCGAAAAGGCCAAGCGCCGCAACTTCAGTTTCGCGGTGATGTTCTGCGACCTGGACGGCTTCAAGGCCATCAACGATGCCTACGGCCACCAGCTGGGCGACAAGCTGCTGATCGAGATGAGCAGGCGGGTCAACGGCCTGCTGCGCGCGCAGGATACCTTCGCCCGGCTGGGCGGCGATGAGTTCGTCATCGTGTTCCAGCTGGATGTGCCCGAGGATGCCGCGGTGGTGGCCGAGCGGATCATCGCCACGGTGGCCGAGCCGTTCGAGATCGACACGCTGGACCTGCAGGTCACCGCCAGCTTGGGCATCGCGATGTACCCCACCGATGCCACCACCGAGCGCGAGCTGATGGCGCATGCCGATGCGGCCATGTACCACACCAAGGACTCGGGGCGGAACGGGTATACGTTCTTCACCGAATCGATGCACGTCAGCGCCAACCGCCAGCTCAAGCTGCTGCAGGAGCTGCGCCGCGCCCTGCAGCGCGATGAGATGGTGCTGCACTACCAGCCCAAGTTCCGCGCCGATGGCGGCGGGGTGATCGGCGCCGAAGCCTTGGTGCGCTGGCAGCACCCGGGGCTGGGCCTGCTGGGACCGGACACCTTCATTCCGATTGCCGAGCGCAGCGGGCTGATCCTGCCGCTGGGCGACTGGGTGCTGGACCAGGCCTGCGCGCAGCTGCGGCAGTGGCATGACGCCGGGCACGCAACGTGGTCGATGGCGGTGAACCTTTCGCCGCTGCAGTTCTCATCCACCATGCTGCTGGACACGGTAAAGGCGACGCTGGAGCGGCACGGCCTCGCCCCGCACCACCTGACCCTGGAAGTGACCGAGACCACGGCCATGCAGGACGTGGAAGCCAGCCTGCAGATCCTGCACGGGCTGACCGCGATGGGGGTGAAGATTTCCATTGATGATTTCGGCACGGGCTATTCGAGCCTGCTGTACCTCAAGCGCATGCCGGCGACCGAACTGAAGATCGACCGCGCGTTCGTGCGCGACCTGGAAGACAACGCCGAAGACGCGGCGATCGTGTCCTCGATCGTGGCGCTGGGGCGTTCGCTGCAGCTGCAGATCGTAGCCGAGGGCGTGGAAACCGCCGGGCAGCGCGACTACCTCAACGAACTGGGCTGCGACCTGCTGCAGGGTTACCACTTGGGCAAGCCGGTGGATGCCGAGGCGTTCCTGCGCAACGCCGCATAACCGACCAATGGCGCCGATCGTTTGGGGCCCACCGGTAGAGCCGACCGGTAGAGCCGACCGGTAGAGCCGACTGTTAGTCGGCTGCTCTTCGCGCGGACCCGCCCCTGCATTCTTCATGCATGGCGTTGCCGACTAACAGTCGGCACTACCACAAACAAAAAGGCCGCCCTTCCGGGCGGCCTCTTCGTTTGCATCACCCCCAAAGGGTCAATGCATCATGTGCACGTTCATGTTGTGCATCACCCACAGCGTGCCGGCGACGATGATGCCGATCACCACCACGGTGAAGGCCGCCGCGCTGACGTTCCAGCGCTGTTCCGACGAGCGGTTCAGGTGCAGGAAGAAGATCAGGTGCACGAAGATCTGCAGGATCGCTGCCACCACGATGATGACGCCCGTGGTGAAGACCGGCAGGCCACCCTTCATCACCGCCCAGAACGGAATGATGGTGAGGACGGCGGCCAGCAGGAAACCGACCAGGTACGACTTGACGCTGCCGTGGCTTTCGCCCGCGGCGCCATGGCCGTGGTCGTGTGCGTGAGTGTCATGTGCCATTACAGCGCTCCCTTCAGGTAGACGACGGAGAACACGCCGATCCAGATCAGGTCCAGGAAGTGCCAGAACAGGCTCAGGCACGCCATGCGGGTCTTGTTGGTCGGGGTCAGGCCGTTCTGCTTGATCTGGATGAACATGATCAGCAGCCACAGCAGGCCGGCGCTCACGTGCAGGCCGTGGGTGCCCACCAGCGCGAAGAACGCCGACAGGAACGCACTGTGGTCCGGACCGAAGCCCTCATGGATGAGGTGGTTGAACTCCCACACTTCCATGACCATGAAGCCGAAGCCCAGCAGCCAGGTCAGGCCCAGCCACAGGTACATCTGGCCAACCTTGTGCTTGTGCAGCGCGATCATGCCCAGGCCGAAGGTCAGCGAGGACACCAGCAGCAGCGTGGTTTCCCACGCGACGAAGGTCAGGTCGAACAGGTCCTTCGGACCCGGGCCACCGTTGGTGCCGCCGGCCAGCACGATGTAGGTCGCGAACAGGCTGGCGAAGATGAGGCAGTCGCTCATCAGGTACACCCAGAAACCGAAGACGGTGTTCTCGCCGGTGTCGTGGTGTTCGTGGTCATCATGGCCATGGGCCGCCGCGTGTGCGGCGTGCCCGTGGTTCACGTTGTTGGCGATAGTGCTGCTCATGCCTGCAACTCCGATTTCACCAGACCCTGCGCCTGCAGGTGACGGCGGTGCTCATTTTCGATCCGCTCCACTTCGGCAGCCGGCACGTAGTAATCCACGTCCTTGTCGAAGGTGCGCCAGATGAAGGTGCCGATCATGCCGACCAGGCCAACGATGGCCAGCCACCAGATGTGCCAGATCATCGCGAAGCCGAAGACCAGGCTGAAGGCACCAATCACCACACCGGTACCGGTGTTGCGCGGCATGTGGATGTCGGTGTACTTGGCCGGGCGTTCCCACGCCTCACCACGCTGCTTGCGTTCCCAGAAGTCGTCCAGCTCGGTGACCTTGGGCAGCGAACCGAAGTTGTAGAACGACGGCGGCGAAGAGGTTTCCCACTCCAGCGTACGGGCATCCCACGGATCGCCGGTCAGGTCGGCGGTCTTCTTGCGGTCGCGGATGGACACGGCCACCTGGATGATCTGGCACAGGATGCCGGCGCCGATGATGAACGCACCGACCATCGCAATGACCAGCAGCGGCTGGTATTCCGGGTTCGGGTAGCTCTGCATGCGGCGGGTCATGCCCATGAAGCCCAGGATGTACAGCGGCATGAACGCCACGTAGAAGCCGATGAACCAGCACCAGAACGCGCGCTTGCCCCAGGCCTCGTTGAGGCGGAAGCCGAACATCTTCGGCCACCAGTAGGTGATACCGGCGAACATGCCGAACACCACGCCGCCGATGATGACGTTATGGAAGTGGGCGATCAGGAACAGGCTGTTGTGCAGCACGAAGTCGATGGCCGGGATCGCCAGCATCACGCCGGTCATGCCGCCGATGGTGAAGGTGACCATGAAGCCGATCGTCCACAGCACCGGGCTGGTGAACTGCACGCGGCCGCGGAACATGGTGAACAGCCAGTTGAAGATCTTCACGCCGGTGGGAATGGAGATGATCATCGTCGTGATGCCGAAGAAGGCATTGACGTTGGCACCCGAACCCATGGTGAAGAAGTGGTGCAGCCACACGATGAACGAGAGCACGCCGATGGTGGCCGTGGCGTACACCATGCCCTTGTAGCCGAACAGCGCCTTGCGCGAGAACGTGGCGATCACTTCGGAGAACACGCCGAAGGCCGGCAGCACCAGGATATAGACTTCCGGGTGACCCCAGATCCAGATCAGGTTGATGTACAGCATGGCGTTGCCGCCACCGTCATTGGTGAAGAAGTGCGTGCCCAGGTAACGGTCCAGGGTCAGCAGCACCAGGGTGACGGTCAGCACCGGGAAGGCGGCGATGATCAGCACGTTGGTGACCAGCGCGGTCCAGGTGAACACCGGCATGTGCATCAGCTTCATGCCCGGGGTACGCATCTTCAGGATGGTAATGAAGAAGTTGATACCGCTCAGTGTCGTGCCTAGACCTGCTACCTGCAGGCCCCAGATGTAGTAATCCACGCCTACCCCTGGACTGAACTCCTTGCCCGACAACGGCGGGAAGGCCAGCCAGCCGGTCTGCGCGAATTCACCCACGCCCAGCGAGATCATCACCAGGCCCGCGCCCGCCACGAACAGCCAGAAGCTGAGCGAGTTGACGAACGGGAAGGCCACGTCGCGCGCGCCGATCTGCAGCGGCACCACTACGTTCATGAGGCCGGTGATCAGCGGCATCGCCACGAAGAAGATCATGATCACGCCGTGGGCGGTGAAGATCTGGTCGTAGTGGTGCGGCGGCAGGAAGCCTTCGGCGCCGTTGGCGGCGATGGCCTGCTGGGTACGCATCATGATGGCGTCGGCAAAGCCGCGCAGCAGCATGACGAAGGCGACGATGAGGTACATCGCGCCGATCTTCTTGTGGTCAACCGAGGTGAACCACTCTTTCCAGAGATAGCCCCACAGCTTGAACTTGGTGATCAGGGCCAGCACGAGCAGGCCACCGATCCCCGCGCCAACCAGCGTGGAGATGATGATCGGGTCGTGCGGGATGTCAGCGAATGTCAGTTTGCCCAACGGATTCATGCTTATTCTCCCGAGCCTGCGTGGCCGGCGTGACCGGCGGCGGCGTGCTCGTCTGCAGTGTGTTCGGCATGGTCGGCCGGCATGTCATGGGCACCGGCCGGCATCTCGTGGCCTTCGTGGCTTTCGCCCGCAGCGCCGTGCGACATGCCCTTGTGATCCATGGCCTTGTGGTCCATGCCGTAGTGCTGGTTGTCACCCATGTGGCGGGCAACGACCCAGTCGAACAGACCGGTTTCGGTGGTACCGAAGTAGGTCACCGGGTGCCAGTCGTGGTTCTTCTCGGCCACGAGCGCGCCAAAGGCGGCCTGGTCCATCGGGGTGCTCTGCGCACGCACCTTGGCCAGCCATGCCTGGTATTCGGCTTCGGTCACCGAGTTGGCGTCGAAATGCATCTTGCTGAAGCCCGCGCCGCTGTAGTGCGAGGACATGCCCGGGAAGGTGCCGGTCTCGTTGGCGATCAGATGGAGCTTGGTCTCCATGCCGGTCATCGAGTAGATCATGCTGCCCAGGTGCGGGATGAAGAAGGCATTCATCACCGAATCGGACGTGATCTTGAAGTTCAGCGGGGTGTTCACCGGGAAGGTGATTTCGTTGACCGTCGCGATGTTCTCTTCCGGGTAGATGAACAACCACTTCCAGTCCAGCGAAATGGCTTCAATCACCACCGGCTTGGTCTGCGAGTCCAGCGGACGGTACGGATCCAGCGAGTGCGACGAACGCCAGGTCAGCACGGCCAGGACCAGCACGATCATGCAGGGGATCGACCAGACAACCACTTCGATCGCGGTGGAGTGCGACCACTTCGGCTCGTAACGGGCCTTGGTGTTTGAGGCACGGTACTTCCAGGCGAAGGCGAGGGTCATGATGATGACCGGCACGACGACCAGCAGCATCAGCACGGTGGCCGTGATCAGAAGGGTCTTCTGGTCGTGGCCGACCTGGCCCTTCGGGGCCAGAATGGCCGAGCTGCAGCCCGTCATGAACACGGACAACGCGAACAGCAGGCCCGGGCGCAGCCAGCGCCCAAGGGATTTCAACGGAATCATCGGTCGATCCAATTGCGTAGGGAATGCCTTCTCAAGCGCGCCCCTCCGGCCAAAGCCGGGTGTACCGCTCCCAAGGGGGCGGCACGGAGGACGTTCATGTCAGCCCCCTAATTTTATGCCGTCACGCACCATTTAAGAAAGGCATTGACAATGATCTGGCGCAGGAAAGGCCCGAAAACGGCTGCGACACGTTGTCGCACTGCGCGCAGACCGCCCGGATCAGCACAGCCGGAGCGACATGTATAGACATGAATCGTTCACGGCAGCGATCGGTGCCACTGGCCCTGCCCGGCCGCCCGACCCACCCGAACCCGTCCTCGCGCGCACCCGGGTGCACCCCGAACGAACACCGGACTGCCGGGCCCCGGGCACACGTCCGTCGGACACCGGGCCGCCACGCGCCGTAGGGTCGGTTCCCAAACGACCGCCCTTGCACCACCCACACCCGGTAACGCATGAAACCTGATCAAAACCGCTCTTGATCTCCCCCGCCCCACCCGCCACTCCGCGCCCACCGGACCGATTACGACGCCCCGAAACACGCTCCAAACCAAATGATGCGCGTCGGCGAAACAATGATTTTTGTGCCCTGGCTCACACACAAACGCCGCAATTCCCGCATTTCCGTGCCACACCCGACAACCAGTAGATACAGCCTACTGAAATCGCAAACCCAACAGACACAAACGATTTCGCTTCTTCGTCGACCGCGGGCAAGGTTCTCCCCGGAGCTCAAAACTCCGGTGAGCCAAAATTATGGATGTCCCATGTCGGGAGGGTGGCTAATACAAGACCCCTCACGGGGGAATACACCCGCCGTCTGGTTTGCACGGTTTTGACCTCCCGACGCCCTCGCCCTCACCGGCGAGGGCCATTCCCTGTTGGAGGAGCGAAGATGAAACCCAAACCCGTCCAGTGGCCCGAAGACGAAGAAGAAGTCGTTCTGCTGCTACCCCGCTGCGCACCCAGCTATTCCCCCAGCTACTACCACAACGTGCGTGCCGTGCCCCAGATCGGCGAACAGGACCGCGATCACTTCGGCCCGCTCCCCTTGGTGACCCTGCGCGGCGCCTGGCTGCGCAAGTTCGGGTTCGAAGTAGGCGTGCACGTAAGAATTGAAGCCACTCCCGGGCAGATTCTCCTGCGCCCGCTGTGGAATGACGATCCGCCCGTGCGCGAGAATATCGAGAAGCCCGTCGTGCGCTATGTCGAAGTGGAAGATCGGTAACCTGGGACTAATTGACAGCCACCAGATACTGACCTAGCGTCCGAGCTGCCGTTCCCGCGTCCAGACACCAGGAAGTCTCAATGAACGTAATGTTGATTGGCGGTTCGCTTTTGATTGGAACGATTCTGCTGAGCTCGATTCCGCAGGCGGCCACGGCCGCCGCACCGGTTGAACAGACCTCTTTGGCAGTAACGCAGATTTCAACGGACGTCGACAAGACGTCCTTTGTCGAGCGGCTTACCGCGACCTTCCAGACAATGGCCGCCTCGGAATCCACCGAGGCACGTGCCGCAGGCATCCAGTACCTGGACGCCATCAAACAACCTGGCATTTCGGGCCTGATCGAGCAGTTCTCCTACCCGCTCGATGCAGGCGGATCGAGCGTGATTGCGAAAACCACGGATGCTCCCTGGCAGCCGGGATCGACCCGGGTAAGCCAGTGGTGCGGAAAGAGCAGTGGCTACCTCCATGTCTACCAGGTGACAGAGAAGTACATGGAAACCACGCGAAACGGCAGTTCACGCTCCTGGGTACCGGTGCAGAACAGCGCGACGATGGTTGCAACCTGTCCCGACAAGCTGGCCTGATCCCTGCGGGCGAGCCTAGGCAGCAACCACCCTGTTCTGGCATTCCGCCCCGCTGGCGAAATCGCACAGGTTGCGCAGGGTGATGCTGCAGATTTCCTGTAGGGCTTCAACCGTAAAGAAGCCCTGGTGCCCGGTAACCAGCACATTCGGGAAGGTCATCAGGCGCTGGAAGAGATCGTCATCGATGATCTCGCCGGACAGATCCTGGAAGAACAGCGCGCTTTCCTGCTCGTACACATCAATGGCCAGGTGGCCAAGATGCCGCGACTTCAGCGCGCGCACCACCGCATCGGTGTTGACCAGCGCGCCGCGCGAGGTATTGATCAGCATCGCGCCGGGCTTCATCAACCCCAGCGATTCCTCGTTGATCAGGTGATGGGTCTGCGGCGTAAGCGGGCAATGCAGCGACACGATGTCCGAGCGGGCCAGCAGTTCCTCCAGCGCCACGTAGTGGCCCACCGCCGAGAACTCTGGCGACGGGTAAGGATCGTTGCCCAGCACGGTGCACCCCATCCCGTTGAAAATACGCGCCGTCGCCAGCCCGATCTTGCCGGTGCCCACGATGCCTACGGTCTTGCCGTGCAGGGTGCGGCCCAACAGCCCATCGAGCATGAAGTTGCCCTCGCGCACCCGGTTGTAGGCACGGTGGGTCTGCCGGTTGAGGGTCATGACCAGCGCCAGCGCATGCTCGGCCACGGCCTCGGGCGAGTACGCCGGCACCCGGGCCACCAGCAGGCCCAGTTCCGCAGCAGCTACCAGATCCACGTTGTTGAACCCCGCGCAGCGCAGCAGGATCGCCCGCACCCCCAGCCCATGCAGGGCCCGCAGCACGGGCGCATCCAGGCGGTCGTTGACGAACACGCAGACCGCATCGAAACCCTGGGCCAGGCCGGCGGTCGTGGCGTCCAGCGCCGCATCGAAATAGGCCAGCTCAAATCCCTGCCCGGCGTGGTCGCGCGCATTCGCTTCATCGAGGAAACGGCGGTCGTACGGGCGGGCGCTGAACACGGCGGTTTTCATGGGATAGCCTTGGGCATGCGTGATCCCCAGTAAACCAGAACCCCGCACAGGATAGAAACTCCCATGCAACCGGTCTGGCGCAAGCGTCTGCTGACGGCCGCTACGGCCGCGCCGTCGTGCCACCACCACCGATCTTGAGCCGCTTGACGGCGAATACCCCGCCGATCATCAGGTCACCGTTATCCATGACCGTGGTGATGCCGCCCAAGGCGTTCCAACGACGGCTGTCGTCCGGGAAAACCCAGCGCGACTTGATCTCGCCCGTCGTCCAGTCCAGGCCCACATACTGGTAGACGCCCTTGTCCTTGTGCGCGGCGTACAGCAGCCCGGTTGCGGCCGAGACCACCGGCACCATGATGTCGGTGTTATCGACCTCATGGTTGATCCAGGCCTTCTCGAACGCGTCCTTGTCCGGATTCCAGTTGAACTTCTGTATGCCAATCGGCGCCGGCCGGGTGATCCCGCCGGTGAACGCGTTGCCCGGACCCGCCGGAAGCGGTTTGGGATACGTACTGTTGAGGAATGCGACGCCGTATCCCAACACATTGGGTGAGGGCTCGATGGTCATCTGGCTGATATCGATGCGGATCTGGTCGGCGATACGGTTGGACTGGGTGCCCGGCTTCTGCTGGAAGCCTGCCGGAATCGCGTCGCGCCAGAACGCCACTGCGTTGCTGCCGGTTTCGGCCGCATCGGCGATCACGATCAGTTTGTCCGGGTCGCTGCCGAATCCCATCAATGTCGGGGTGGTGCCCGAGCCGCGCGAGATCGCACCCATCGCCAAGGCTTTTTCGCCGGGCATGGAATCGTAGGCGGACGACCAGGCGCCGTCCTTTTCGTCGGTGGACAAAGTGGTCCCATTCCAGATCACCTTGTTCATGTGCTTCTCGGTGACCACGTAGATGCCATTGTTCTCATCGATCACGATGCTGTTGTCGACGGCCTCGCCATTGAAGGTCACTGACGCCTTCACGTTCAGATCCCGGTCCAGGATGATCAACGCTCCCGGCGCGGCTGCCGCTAGGAAGCCGTCGTAGGTCATGTTCAGGCCGATGATGCGGGTAACCGACCTGGCGACGTCTGCCGGCAGGCCCTTGGCTACGTCGGCCGTCTTTACGATCCGCGGCGGGTCACCGACTAGGTTGCCATCGGTTGTCTTGAGCACGTGGGTGCCCCCGTACACGCAGTAGTGGTTGCCGTCGCGATCAAACAGGTTGTACACCCCGTTGATGCCGCTTTCCATGTTGAGGCCGGCGGCACCCAACCCCTTCAGCGCATCCAGAATCTTCGTCTCGTCCTTGGCCCGGTAGGCGGCGTCCAGCTGGGTCAGTGCGGCATCCAGCGCAGTGGGCGTAGCCATTGCGGCGGATTTTTCAAAGCCGGGGTAAGGCAATAGTCCGCCCACCGCTTCGAACGCGTCACCGGTCACCCGGATCTTCTGCACACCCACCGCACCGCTGGCAAAGGCGATCACCTCCCCGCCCACCCGCTTCATGGTGGGATTGGAGGTGATCAGCGTGGGCACGGTCGCTACGTCCGCCGCAGTCAGGTTCCTGCTGCCGACGGGCCCTGCGATCAGCACCGAATCGGTTGCCGCTGGATTGAAGTGGGAGGTCGGGTAGACGCTCTCCGCCAGCCACGGGTTCGGTGGCGGCATGTTGAGTGGTGTTGCTGCAGGCGGCTCCGCGGGGCGGGCAGCCGCAGGTGCTGGGGTGGGAGTTGTGCTCGTGGTCTCGCGGTTGCATGCCTGAAGAAGCAGCGCGAGGATCAAACCCAGACCGACAGCCGGAGCCGCGTCCCACATCCTGGTCGTCATCTTCGATTTCCCTGCTGACCTTGACGAATGTCAGCTTCCACCGGGCCAACCGATGTCGCCTCAGCAAAGGCACGGTCGGTCGGCCGGTATTTTTACTTAGCGGCCGTATTGCATCGCGAGATGCGGCCGCGTCAGCCGCGCGCGAGGGACATATGGCCACCGCCCGTCTCAACCTGTGACTCTGGCCGACACTACGATCTGCGCCATGAGCACAGTTCACGACCATAGCACCCCCAACGAACCACCGAACCGCCGCGCCGAGCGCCCGGAGATGTTTGGCCACCTGTTCATGGGGCCGGACCAGCGCTCCCCCCTTGAGCAACGGGAGGCGGAGCGCAGGGAGCGTGCGCGTCGCACCGGGAAAGGACGTCGAGACTGGTGGAAGCGCGAACCACCGCCAAGCGGCTGAGGATGCGGCTTGAAGGGCAGGCGCCAACGGCGCGGCATCCACATGCCCCTGATCAGGCATCGGCTAAGCTTCCCGCCTGACCTGAAGACGGACCCCACTGCATGCCCTCTCCCCCCTCACGAGCCGGATGTGCCTTGTGCCGTGATGCGGAGCCGCTGCCGTTCGACTTCAGCTACGCGTTCCAGCCCATTGTCGACATACAGGCGCGCAAGGTGTTCGCGCACGAAGCGCTGGTACGCGGTCCGGCGGGCGAACCTGCCGACACGGTGCTGTCGCGCGTGACCGCCGAGAACCGGTATTCGTTCGACCAAGCGTGCCGTGAAAAGGCCATCCGGATCGCGGCCGGGTTGCAGCTGCCGTCCTGTCTTTCGATCAATTTCCTGCCCAATGCCATCTATCGGCCGGAAGTATGCATTCGTTCCACCCTGCAGGCGGCCGAGCGGTATGGCTTTCCAGTAGAGCGGATCATCTTTGAGACCGTGGAGGGCGAGCAGGTCAGCGACGGCAAATGGCTGGCCGAGATCCTGAGCGAGTACAAACGTATCGGCTTCAAGACGGCGATTGATGATTTCGGCGCTGGCTTCGCCGGCCTCAACCTGCTGGCCGATTTCCACCCGGATATCGTCAAGCTGGATATGGCGTTGATCCGCGGCATCAACCATAGCCGGTCGCGACGCGCGATCGTGGCCGGGGTGATCTCCATGTGCGACGAGCTGGATATCGAGGTGATCGCCGAAGGAATCGAAACCGCGGATGAGGCGCGATGCCTTTCCGATCTTGGCATCCGCCTGATGCAGGGCTATTGGTTTGGCCGCCCACGACTCGAGCAGGCCGCTGGCGAGGCTGACATTCCCTGGGGCGTCTGACGGCGCGGACTGCGGCCCTGACGCCGAGGTTAACAGCGGCCGGTCGAAACCCAGGCACGCGCCGATGTGTCATGGACCCGCATGCCAGCCTGGCCTAGTATCGGCAGCTGCCGAATGCCCATGACTGGATGTGCGTGAACAGCTTTGAAAGATTCAATGGCCGCCGTAGCGGCAAGGGCAGTCAGGTCGCCATCCTTGCCCATGGCTTCGGAACCGACCAGACGGCCTGGAGCGCCCTGCGCCCGTGGTTCGAGGCGCGCTACGAGGTAGTGTCGTTCGACCTCGCCGGTTGCGGACCCAACGGCGCGGACACCTACGATTTCGACCGGCACGGTTCGTTGTTCGGCTATGCCGACGACCTGCTGGAGATCATGGACGACCTGGCGCTGCGCGACTGCGTGTATGTCGGCCATTCCATGAGCGGCATGATCGGTGCGGTGGCCGCGGTGGCCCGCCCGGAACTGTTCGACCGGCTGGTCACCGTGGGGGCTTCGCCGCGTTACCTGGATGACACCGGCTACACCGGCGGCTTCCAGGCAGCGGATCTGGAAAACCTGTTCGACAGCATGAGCGCCAACTACCAGGCCTGGGTGGCCGGGTTCGCGCCGATGGTGGTGGGCGTGGACAACGGGGAGGTGGTGGCCGACTTCTCACGCACGCTGTTCCAGATGCGCCCGGACATCGCGCTCAATACTTCGCGCACGATCTTCAATTCCGATATGCGATCGCTGGCCGCGCAGCTGACCCGACCTGTGCACGTGATCCAGACCGCGGTCGACATGGCCGTACCGGTGCAGGTCGGTCATTGGCTGGAAGCGGCCATTCCGACCGCCACGCTGGATATCATCGATGCCGAGGGGCATCTTCCGCACATGACCGCCCCGGATGAAGTCGTCCGCATCCTCGAGCACCGCCTGGCGGGCAACGTAGCATGAGCACTACCGACAGCGACGCCCTCGCCGGCCTGTGCCACTTCGCCCAGCTCGCTTCCGGTGCGGATCTGGTCATGGCGGTGGAGATTGAAGCCAATGGCTGGGCGGGTTGGGCCGCTTCATTCCCGGCCATGCCTTTTTCCGGATTCAGCCTGGCCCGTAGCGGCATCCTGGAGCACGGCTGGTCGGGGGAACCTGCGGCCGCCGCCGGATTCCGCCTGCCCACGGCCCTGCTGCATGTATTAAACGGTCCACCGGCGCGGCTGCTGTTCGTGCCCGCGCCATCCCTCGGCGCGCCGCTGAGCGGCCTGCTGGTGCTGTGGAAGGGCGAGCCGTCCGCCACGCATTTGACCCCACAGGTTCCGCTGCTGGCCACGAGCGTCGCCCGGCTGCTGTCGGCCCGGCGCGAAAAGCTGCGCGAAGTGACGGTGCAGAACCAGTTCATCGATCTGGTCGAGAGCGTGCCCGCCGGCATCGTGCTGATGGAAGGCGACGGCGTAAGCGCAGTGATCAACGAGCGTGCCGCCGACCTGCTGGGCTGCCCGCCCGGTAACCAGCGCGCGCGCGACCTTGCCGAACCCATGCGTACCCTTCGGCAGCGGTGCGACAACCACGCCGAGCTTGAGCAGGCTTACGGCGCGCAGGTGGGCAATGTCAGTTTTGCTTCCACCTTGAACTGGGCGCTGGGCGAACGCACGATCGAGGTGGACACCCATCCCGTACGTGGGAACGGCGAATACGGCCGCATCTGGCTGTTCACCGACGTGACCGCCGAACTGCTGATGGCCGCCGAGCTGCGCCGCCTGGCCGCCTCCGACCCGTTGACCGGCATTCCCAACCGGCGCCACTTTGAGGAGCGCTCCGCGCAGATCATCGCCGCACGGGAAGCCACCGGTCATTCGGTGGCCGTGCTGATGGTCGACGTCGACCATTTCAAGAAAATCAACGACAGCCACGGTCATCCTGCGGGCGATGAAGTGCTGAAGGTAGTAGCCAAGCGCTGCCGGGAGGCGCTGCGCGAGCGCGACCTGTTCGCGCGCTTTGGCGGGGAGGAGTTTGTCGCGCTGCTGGCGGCGCCTGCCGTTGAGGATGCGCCCGCGGTGGCCGAACGGATGCGCCAGGCCGTGGCCGCCACGCCGATTGATGTTGGCGATGCACGCATCAATGTGACGGTGAGCATCGGGGCCGCACTGGGCGAAGCGCTGCCGGGGAGTGACCAGCCGCTGCTGGCCGAATTGATCGCGCGCGCGGATGAGGCGCTTTACCGGGCCAAGGCGGGCGGGCGTAACCGGGTCAGCATGGCGGCGGAATAGGCTCAATCGCTCGTTGATGCAGTTGTCATCCGAAAGACTGAAACTGCCTGGCGCCCCGTAACGGGTGGGACCCACGCACGCAGCCGTGGCCATGCACAGCACCACCTTCACTTGGGCACGCGTTGACAGCTGGCGCGCTCCCTCTCCATCACTTGCCGGGGCGGCGGCGGGAATTGACGAAGAGGACGACGGCCACGATGGCTGCAGCCGGGATCGCCAACATGACGAGCACGATCAGCCAATGCCAGAGTGAGAAGCTTCCCATGTGGTCATGTCTCTTTGAAGTAGATTCCAACCTTATCCCGAATTGAGCATGCATTCGACATTTCTGGGACGACGGCAACGTCGGGGGCCTGTGGGTTGAGTCAGATATCCGACATTAGTTCCAGCATCTCGTCCGTGAAGCGCTTACGTGTTTCGGATGATTTTGGGCCGTTTGGCATTGAGAGGATCGTCTCCCGCGACACTGCGAACGCCTCTAGCGTGGCGGTACAGACGTCTTCCAACACTGGCTCTTTTGTCAGCGGAGGAGAGGCAATGGCGAACTTTCCTCTCGGAAAACCCTCTTCGGGAAAGCCCATGGACTTCGGCGTTAGACCAGGCAAGCGCGGCATGGTATCGATCACATCCGCCACCTTGGTCAACCACTGCGAGCCTGGTCCGATCGCCTTCAACAAAAACCAGACGACGCCGATCAATCCGTAAAGGCGCTCCTTCGCACGCAGATCCAGATTCAGCTCATTAAAATAGCCACGGCGCGGCAGCATGAGAACACGCGGATTGGGACGATTGCTTAAACGTGCATGATGCGCGCAGCGGTTCCGGACCACGTTCAGATTGATTAGCCAGTTGTCCACAACATTTCTCTCAACAACGCCAAGACGTTCGCAGATGCTGTCCTGGTGACTTGGATTCAATATGCTGTAGAACTTTGAGATCGCGCCGAAGTCCCACGCTTCGCTGGCAACCCATGTCGGAATCGGCTTTCCCGCCTTGAGGTGCGAGCGGATGCTTTCCTCGTGGCTCTGGGCTATCAATTTTTCGTGCCGGTCCAACCAGCCTTCATACAGCGGCAGCATGCCGGGCGGATTACCTGGTTGGGCCACCAGGGCTGACTTCACGACATTTGCACGATCCAGATGGGCAAGAGGATCATGTCGCCCCAACTCGTGTGCAATGACGGTCCTCAAATGGATTTCGATGCGCTCCAGTGCATCTCCCATCAGCACTCTGAGGGATTTATCCATCAGGTAGAACTGGAATACGGCCTCGAATGAGGTGTCGGCCTGAAACTCATCCAGCTGATGAAATACTTTTCCCCGCTCGTTGCGCTCTATCCAGAAACGCCGGGAAGAGTGCCAATAGCCCGAAAGATGGTAGTAGCCCACCTGTGCGATTTTACGTATCGCCCTGTCTCTGTCGCCGATGATCATCCCTCGCGATTCAAGGATGTCGACCAGATCGGGATAATCCTTGAACGGCTTTACCGCAATGGCGGGTGTCTTGGCTTCTGTCACGTCCCGGTGATCCGAATTTCAGGCAAAAAAAAGGCCAAACCGTCACTGACGCTGGGTCAGGAGGGGATTTGGCTCTGTTGGCCGGGATACTATGTTAGGTGGACCTGCCAGTCAACTGTCATTGTGACTGCAAGGAGCGCAGCATTTTTGACAGGTCAAATGCGACCTTGCGCAATTGAAGAGGCGGTTTCCGACGTAGTCCCGTGAGGTCGAAACACTGAAAACGAAAAGCCCCGACCAAGGCCGGGGCTTTTGCTGCAACTGGTGCCGGAAATAGGAATCGAACCTACGACCTACGCATTACGAATGCGCCGCTCTACCAACTGAGCTATTCCGGCTGAGCAGGCAATTCTAAGGGGGTGGGCGCCGGGGGTCAATCTGCCTTGGCGGAACCGCCCCGGCCGGCTGAACGGGCCCTACCGAGCCGCAGGGCGGCCAAGCCTGCCCCCTCCCCTCACTGCGCGGAGAACTCGACCTTCCAGCTGCCATCCCGCAGCGCGAAGATGCTGGAATCGGCGGCCAAGCACAGCACCGGTGCCTCGACACCCACTCGCATGGGTTTGCAGTTGAAAGGCGCTTCGCCGGTCATGTCCCAGTCGTTCTTCTGCGACGAATAGGCATAGAGCTCCCAGACCCCACCCCAGGTATTGACGTTCCAGCGAGTCGCCCAGCCTGAGGCAGCGGTATCCATCTGCACATCGTAGATGACATAGGGCGGCCGGCCGATCTGCTGCCAGCTCTCGCCACGATCCGTCGAGTAATAGACCTTCGAGAAGGCTCCCTGGCTCCAGAGCGCCGCGAGCACCCCCGTGGAAGGGTTGACCCGTAGTGAGGACGTCCGCTCCCTGGGCGCGATGGACTTCCAACGCCCGGTGGCCAGATCGAGTCGCTGCGGCGTGTTGCCCGCCAACAGATAGTAGTCGCTGCCCGCCAGTTGTCCCTGCGCGCCCAGCCAGCCCCACATGTCTTTTCCCTCCAACGACAACTCGCGGGAGAGCGTCAGGTCACCCAGGTCATCGCGCTGCGCGACGTACACGCGAAGGCGCATTGCCTTGGCCGGTGGCTGCAGTCGCGGCGCCAGCGGGATGCGCCCTGGTACAAAAGCATCGGCATTTTCTGCGGTGGTCACGACCCAGCGGCCGCCCGCGTGATCGATGTCCACAACCGAGCGCATGCTGCCCAGCGCCGCGAGCTCGGCCCAGGTGGAGCCGCCATCGCGGCTTTCGCGGATGTAGCCGTCATCGCTCCCGCTAACCAGGCGTCCGTCGTGCGCCTCCACCGCCATGATCTTGCGCACGGTGTCCATGCCGACGTTGCTCCACTGGCCGTCCCGCGTGCGCTTGCGCAGCTGCCCGAAGTCGGCAGGAAAATACATGGTGCCGTCGGCGAGAATGGCTGGCTCGTCCTGTACCGGTACGGTGACTGTTCGGATCAGGCGGAGAAACGCATCAGGATCCTTGGCCGATGTCAGCGCTTCAATCGTGGACGTCTTGTTGACCTTGCGATCATAGGCCATCAGCAGATTGACGATGGGGCCCAGCCCGGTATCCGGATTGCCCGCCTCCATGGCCGGCGACAGCGACAAGGTGGCAGGGCGGAGCGGTACGGGGTCGGTCAGCAGCGAGGCGAACGGTTGCGCCGCTGCGGCCACCCTTCCCGGATGCTCGTCATGGGTGAGAGGGACGACCACGGTCTTGTAACCACCCACATTCACGGCAACGTAGTCGCCCAGATCCGTGACCCGGCCAGGCTTGACCTCGAAGATCGGGCCGTCCTTCCACGGCAGAAAGCCCCATCCCGTAATACGATAGTTGCCCGCCGGCAACCACATGCCCAGCGCCTGCATGCTGGCAACGGCCGGAACGGCGGCCGCCATGTCGATACGGATCTCGCGCTTGCTGCCCACCGGGCTGACAACGAGTACATCGCGCCCGCCCTTGGAGAACGACGCATAGGCATAGCCATGGGTCGCCACCAGTTTGGCCGGTTCCTGTGGTGCACTCACTGCGATACCCGGCACTGCGAACAGCAGAACCGCCGTCAACAACGTGCTGCGCATACGATCTCTCCCTGAAGTCCGGTCACACCGACCGGCAGGCTCAAACGACACTGGAATGAGCGACATCCTTGAAGGCACGACGCTCCCCAGCGACGTGCCCACGGGAGATGGTAGCGGGTTCGTCTGACTGCGTGAAGATCGCGCATCGAGGCGCGACGGTTCAGCCCGAGCCACCCCGCGTTGACGTGACCGCCCGTAAAGTGCGTGGACCATCATCTGGAGGCCCCGCATGTCCCCCTGTGACCGCCTGCCCGGCCTGCTGATCGCCTCATTGCTGTTCGCCACCACGGCTGCGGCCGAGGTCACTGTGCCTGCGCCGCCTGACCAGCGGTGGCAGCCCCTGTTCCAGCAGGTGCAGCGCGGCCACCTGTTCAAGGACCAGAAGACGTTCGCCGATGCGGTGCCGAAATTGGATGCCGACGCACTGCTGGCCGAATGGGGCCAGGCCCAGGCGCAGCCCGGCTACGCCCTGCCCGCCTTCGTGGCCACGCACTTCACCGTTCCCACGGAGTCAGCCGCCTACGTACCGCCAGCCGGTGAAACCCTGCGCGCCCACATCGAGGGCCTGTGGCCGGTGCTGACCCGGACCACCGACACCGTGGACCCGCGCGGTTCGCTGCTGCCGCTGCCCAAGCCTTATGTGGTGCCAGGCGGGCGCTTCCGCGAGGTGTACTACTGGGACAGCTACTTCACCCTGCTTGGCCTGGCCTCCAGCGGGCGCTGGCAGCAGGTGCGCGACATGGTGGACAACTTTGCCTGGCAGCTGGACCAGTACGGGCGTATCCCCAACGGCAACCGCAGCTATTACCTGAGCCGGTCGCAGCCGCCATTCTTCAGTTTGATGGTGGATCTACTGGCGACGCATGAGGGGGATGACGCGTATCGCCGGTATCTGCCGCAGCTGCGCACCGAGCATGCGTTCTGGATGCGTGGGGCGGAAGGGTTGGCGCCCGGTGCGGCCAGTGAGCGGGTGGTGCGGATGAATGATGGGAGCGTGCTCAACCGCTACTGGGATGCGCGGGCGGTGCCGCGTACCGAGTCGTGGACGGATGATCTGGCGACGGCGGCCACGGTGCCGGATCGCGCGCCTTCGCAGGTGTATCGCGATCTGCGGGCCGGGGCGGAATCGGGGTGGGATTTCAGTTCGCGGTGGCTGGTGCATCCGGCGGAGCTGGGAAGCATCCATACCACCGAGATTGTGCCGGTGGATCTGAACAGTCTGTTGTTCCATCTTGAGACGACGATTGCGCGGGCGAGTCGTGCGGCGGGGGAACGTTCTGTGGCGCGCGCTTTCGAACGCCTGGCCGAGCAGCGCAAGCAGGCGATCAACGCGCTGCTGTGGGATGAGCGGCAGGGGTGGTATGCGGATCGGGATCTGGAGCGCGGGACGCCCCGCCCTGCGCTTACGGCTGCGGCGTTGTTCCCGCTGTGGCTGCAGGTGGCCAGCCCAGCGCAGGCAAAGCGGACCGCACAGGCGGTGGAGGTGCAGCTGGTGCGCGAGGGCGGATTGCTGACCACCACAGAGAACACCGGGCAGCAATGGGATGCCCCCAACGGTTGGGCGCCGCTGCAGTGGGTGGCAGTAGATGGGTTGCAGCGCTACCAGCAGGACGCACTGGCGCGGCAGATCGGGGTGCGCTTCCTGCGCACGGTGCAGACGGTGTATGACCGCGACGGCAAGCTGGTCGAGAAGTATGTCGTGGATGGCTCAGCCGGCGGAGGGGGTGGCGGTGAGTACCCGTTGCAGGATGGGTTTGGGTGGAGCAATGGGGTGGCGTTGGCGTTGTTGGATCGGTTGTGTGATGAAGGGAAGCGGTGTGAGTCGGCGGGGGATGTTGGGGAGTGATCACGCGAAGAGCGCATCTCCGGCCGGGGTCATGCGTTACAGCAGTGATTGGCAGGGTCGGCGGTCGTTTGGGAACCGACCCTACCAGAGCCGTGCCGTGCCGGCAGCACAGGTAAAGCCGCCGCCACGGCCGCGTCATGCAGACAGTAATGCCAGTCGTCCAACCCCGGTCATGCCAACAGGTGCGTGCGAGCCGTTATGGGACCGAGCGGGCTATACAGTATTGCGCTGCGTAGTAGGTGCTTAGTACGCACAGGGTTGCGGCTGGGAGGCCGCCGCCGAAGCGGTCCCAGGCCAGTACCGAGTCGCTGATGACGAAGAGGACTGCGCCGATTGCGGCCCAGCGGGCGCTTGTGGGCGCCGATGGTGTTGCCGCGTTCTTCATCCATGCGCGCGCCAGGGCGAGTGTGGCCATCAGCGCGAGCACTACCACGTAAACCACTACCGGGATGCGCAGGTCGTTGGGGAGCAACGGCCATAGGCCGGCCAGGTTGATGCCGGCGAATACGGCCAGCAATGCGGCTGCAAACAGCATGCCCCGCCCTGCCCTGAAGCCTTCGCGGAAGGCGACGATGTAGCAGACGTGCGCGAGCAGGAAGGCAATCAGGCCAGGCACGAAGGCGTCGAACGGCAGCATCAGGGCGATGTCGCCGATGCAGGAAAACGCCATTCCAAGCAGGATCGCGCGGGCGTAGGTGCGGTGGGCGGAGGGCGTGTCGGCTGCCGACCAACGGTCGGCACTACGGAGCGCCATGGCTGCTATCAGCAGCGTGGCCAGCGGCTTGGCGATCCAGTGCAGCCAGCGGCCGTCGCCGTCCAGCGACGCGCCGATGATGGCGGCTACCGCCGCCAGCAGAATCGGCACGTCGCGGCGCAGGTTCATCGCGCTTTCCAGAGCTCGGCCAGGCGGTCGGGCTTGCCGGCGATGCGCTGCAGCGAGGGGTACTGCAGGCCGCCGTGGTAATCGAGCTTGATGGTGTCGATGCGGTCGAAGTTGCGCACCAACAGAGTGAGCGGGGCCTTGTCGGTCTTGGCGGCGGCCACCGCGTCCTTCAGGTCCTCGCCTTTGAACACGCGACCGTTGAGCGCCAGCAGGCTCATGCCCGGGGCCAGGCCGGCGTTGAAGGCGGGGCTGTCCCACAGCACGTCGGTGATGGCGCCGCCGTCGGTGACGGCCACGCCCAGCGAGTACAGCAGGTTGGTGTTCTTGGCGCGGGTTTCCTGCGCTTTAAAGGCGTCGTTCGGGGTATCGGTGTAGACCAGCTTCCACCCAGCCGCTTCCAGGCCGCCGGTGAGCGGGCCGTGGCCGTCCAAGCGCTCGCGCAGGAAGCTGGCCCAGTCGTACGGGGCGATGCCGTTCAAGGTGCTGACCACTTCTTCGAACGTATACGGGTTCACGTTCCAGTCGCCGTCGTGCATGCCGAAGAAGGCCTTGGCGAAATCATCGATGCTGCGCTTGTTGCCGGTCAAGGCGCGCAACTTGCCTTCCACGTCCAGCCACACCATCTGCCCGCCGGAGTAGTAGTCCTCGCTCATCTGGTAATTGCGGAACGCCAGGGCGCGGCGCTGGGCGATGGTGGGGTCGTTGGTGGTGTCCTGCAGGTTGCGCCAGGCCAGGCCGGGGCGGCCGCGGTCGTAGGTGGCCGCCACGTTCGCCAGCATGTCGCGGGTCTGGTCGGTGCTCCACAGGCCCGAACGCGCGGCCAGCACGTGGCCCCAGAACTGGGTCTGGCCTTCGTACAGCCACAGCAGGCTGTCGCCCATGGGCACGTTGAAGTTGGCGGTGGTCAGGTCGGCGCCACGGCGGTACTTGCCGTTCCAGGAGTGGTTGAATTCGTGCGGCAGCAGGTCGCGGCCGAGCCAGGTCTTGTCCCACTCGGTGAAGTAGCCGGTATCGCCGCTGTTCTCGCTGGAGCGCTGGTGCTCCAGGCCGATGCCGCCGAGCTTGCTGGTGAGCGCGAGCAGGAATTCGTAGCGGTCGAAGTGGCGTGCGCCGTAGAGCTTGTACATCTGCTGCACCAGCGCGCGGTGCGCCTGCAGCTGTTCGGGCTTGGCCACCAGCGATTTGGCGTCGTCGGCGAACACGTTGAGGTGCACGGGCACCTTGGCGCCGGGGTCGAGGTCGAACTGCTGGTAGTGGCGGCCGGCGAACAGCGGCGAGTCCACCAGGTGGTCGTAGCTGATGGGCTTGAACACCACGGTGTCGCCATCGCGGCGCTCGGTGTCCAGCGCGGTGGCGTAGGCCCAGCCCGGCGGCAGGGTGACGCTGGCCTGGGCCTGGATGTTGCGGGTGATCACGCCGGCCGGGTACAGGGAGTTGGCGTTCCACTGCAGGTTGAGCATTTCCGGGGTCATCACCACGCGGCCCTGCCCTGCGCCCTGCGAGGAAAGGAAGTTGAAGTTGGCGACGACTTCACTGGCGCCCTGCGGCACGTCCACGGTGAAGGCGTACACGTTGTACGGGTCGCGCTTCCACGCCAGCGGTTTGCCGTTGGCGGTGACCACCAGGCCGGCGAGTTTGTCGATGGGGCCGCTGGGGGAATGCGCGCCGGGCAGCCACTGTGGGTACAGCAGGGTCAGCGGTCCGGGTT
Source organism: Stenotrophomonas sp. CCNWLW57 (assembly GCF_037203925.1). Lineage (NCBI taxonomy): Bacteria > Pseudomonadati > Pseudomonadota > Gammaproteobacteria > Lysobacterales > Lysobacteraceae > Stenotrophomonas > Stenotrophomonas sp. CCNWLW57. Next base: position 345,363 of record NZ_JBBCBJ010000004.1, on the reverse strand, counting down.
GGGCCGGCACGGTGGCCTTGACCTTGAAGATGCGGCGGCCGATGTCGCGTGCGTCCACATCGATGCGCAGCGTGCCGGGGAAGGCGACGTCCTGCGGCGGGGGTGTCTGCGCGTGCACGCCGGTGGCAGTGGCGGCGAGAAGCACGGAGAGGACGGCGGCACGCAGTTTCATCGAAGACGGTTCCGGCATACGAAAGGATCGATGCTAGACCTGCGTGGGGCACAGCCCCATGGCCAAAGGTCATGCCTTCGCCGCGTGGAGAGTTGTTATCGGCAGTCGATCGGGATGCGACCCTACCGGCGGGTGGCCAACATTCGTCGCACGTTCGGCGCGCACGGTTGATTGATCCCGCTCCCGATGGGCACGTAACAATTCGTAGGTCCGGCCGTTGGCCGGACACCGCGCGCAGCGCGGCGCAAGCGTCCAGCCGCGCGCGACCCCGGCGGCCACAATCCCTCCGGCGTTTAAACGTTCCGAAGACATCCGCCAGGAGTTCGTGACCCCTGATCGAAAGGCAGCCGGCCAACGGCCGGCGCTACCGTCAGCTGATGAGGCGCAGCCTCAATTCCTTCGGCAGTGCAAACACCATCGATTCGGGTTCGCCTTCAAGCTCGCCGACGCCGGTGGCACCCAGCTCCTTCAGCCGCTCGATCACACCATCCACCAGCACCTGCGGCGCGGAGGCGCCGGCGGTGAGGCCGATGTGCTTCTTGCCCAGCACCCAGGCCGGGTCGATCTCGTCGGCGCCGTCGATCAGGTACGACTCCACGCCATCACGGCGCGCCAGTTCGCTGAGGCGGTTGGAGTTGGAGCTGTTCGGCGAGCCCACCACCAGCACCAGGTCGCAGCGCTTGGCCAGGTCGCGCACGGCGTCCTGGCGGTTCTGGGTGGCGTAGCAGATGTCGTCGTTCTTCGGGCCCTGCATGGCCGGGAAACGCGTACGCAGGGCTTCGATGATGCCGCGGGTGTCATCCACCGACAGCGTGGTCTGGGTGGTGTAGGCGAAGTTGTCCGGCTGCTTGAGTTCCAGCGTAGCCACCTGCTCCACATCTTCCACCAGGTAGATGGTGCCGCTGCCGGCTTCCTGCTTCCACTGACCCATGGTGCCTTCCACTTCCGGGTGACCGGCGTGGCCGATCAGCACCACGTCGCGGCCGGCACGGCAGTGGCGCGCCACTTCGAAGTGGACCTTGGTCACCAGCGGGCAGGTGGCGTCGAACACCTTCAGGCCACGACGGTCCGCTTCCTGGCGCACGGCCTGGGAAACGCCATGGGCGCTGAAGATCACCGTGTTGCCATCGGGTACTTCGTCGAGTTCTTCGACGAAGATCGCGCCGCGCTGCTTGAGGTCATCCACCACGAATCGGTTGTGCACCACTTCATGGCGCACGTAGATGGGCGCGCCCAGCGTTTCGATCGCGCGCTTGACGATCTCGATCGCACGATCGACACCGGCACAGAATCCACGCGGGTTGGCGAGCAGCACATCCATCAGACAGGTCTCCCGGCAGCGGCCGGCGGTGGGTTACGGGTTGGCATTATCCGCCTTTTTCGCGGCCTTGCCGTCGAACAGGCCGAACACAGCGATGCCGATGGCACCGACCACGATCGCCGCATCGGCGATGTTGAACGAGGGCCAGTAGTGCTCACCCACGTACCACTGGATGAAATCGACCACGTGGCCGTGTACCTGGCGGTCGATGACGTTGCCGATGGCCCCGCCGATCACCAGCGCGTACGGCACGGCGCTGCGCCAGTGCGCACGCGGGGTGCGCGACAGCCAGAACGCCATCAGGCCGCTGATGCCTACCGCCAGCGCGGTGAAGAACCACAGCTGCCAGCCACCGGCATCGCTCAGGAAACTGAACGCTGCGCCGGTGTTGTAGGTGCGGTACCAGTTCCAGAAGCCGTCGATGACGGCCACTGGCTGGAACTCGGGCAGGCTGGACAGCACCCAGGCCTTGCTCCACTGGTCGAGGATGATGATGGCGGCCGACAGCACCAGCCACACCAGCGCGCTCGGGCGCGGACGCGGGGCGGCCATCAGAACCACTTCCTGTCTTCGCCGGCACCGTCGACGTTGCTTGCGCAACGACCGCACAGTTCCGGATGGGCGGCCACGCTGCCGATGTCGGCACGGTAGTGCCAGCAGCGCACGCACTTCTGCTTGGTGGTCGGTTGGGCGCTGACGAACACCTCGTCGGTGGTCGCCGGGCGCACGCTGACATCGCCACTGATGAACAGGAAGCGCAGTTCCTCGGCCAGCGGCTGCCAGCGCGCAGCGGTTTCCTCGCTGGCGGCGACGGTGATTTCCGCTTCCAGCGCGGCGCCGATGGCACCGTTGGCGCGCATCGGTTCAAGGACCTTGGCCACCTGCTCGCGCAGGGCCAGCAGCTGGTCGAAATCGGCAGCGTTGATCGCGGCATCGGCCGGCAGCGGCACCAGGCTTTCGTACCACGTGGCAAACAGCACGTTTTCCTTGCGCTCGCCCGGCAGGTAGCCCCACAGCTCATCGGCGGTGAAGGTCAGGATCGGGGCGATCCAACGGGTGAACGCTTCGGCGATGTGGTACATCGCGCTCTGCGCCGAACGGCGGCCGCGCGAGTCGGTCGGCATGGTGTACAGCCGGTCCTTGGTGACGTCCAGGTACAGCGAACCAAGGTCCACGCTGCAGAAGTTGAGCAGCAGCTGCACGATTTCGGCCATGTTGTAGCCGGTGTACGCCGCCTTGATCTTCTCCTGCACCTCCCAGGCGCGATGCACGATCCAGCGGTCCAGCGCGACCATGTCGGCCGGGGCCACCAGGTGCTGGGCGGGATCGAAACCGTCCAGGTTGCCGAGCAGGAAGCGCGCGGTGTTGCGCAGACGCCGGTAGGCGTCCGCGTTGCGCTTGAGGATTTCCTGCGACAGCGACATTTCGTTGCTGTAATCGGCCGAGGCGATCCACAGGCGCAGGATGTCCGCGCCCAGGGTCTTCATGATGTCCTGCGGCTCGATGCCGTTGCCCAGCGACTTGGACATCTTGCGGCCCTTCTCATCCACGGTGAAACCATGGGTGAGGGACTGCTTGTAGGGCGCGTGCTTGTCGATGGCCACGCCGGTGAGCAGCGAGGACTGGAACCAGCCGCGGTGCTGGTCGGAACCTTCCAGGTACAGGTCGGCCGGCTTGCCGAAGCCACGCTCCAGCAGCACGCCTTCATGGGTGACGCCCGAGTCGAACCAGACATCGAGGATGTCGGTGACCTTCTCGTACTGCGCCGCTTCATCGCCCAGCAGTTCGGCGGCGTCCAGCGCGTACCAGACGTCGATGCCGCCGGCCTGCACGCGGTCGGCCACCTGCTGCATCAACTCGACGGTGCGCGGGTGCGGCTCGCCGGTTTCGCGGTGGGTGAACAGTGCGATCGGCACGCCCCAGGTGCGCTGGCGGCTGATGCACCAGTCCGGGCGGCCATCGACCATGCTGCCGATGCGCGCCTTGCCCCAGCTCGGGAACCAGCCGACGTTGTCGATGGCGGCCATCGCATCGCTGCGCAGGTTGGCCTTGTCCATCGAGATGAACCACTGCGGGGTGGCGCGGAACACCACCGGCGTCTTGTGGCGCCAGCAGTGCGGGTAGCTGTGCACGATTTCCACGAACGACAGCAGCGCACCGGAGTCGCGCAGCACGTCCACGATCAACGGCTGCGCCTTCCACAGGTGCACGCCTGCCAGCACCACCTCGCCGGCCGGCGGGGTGGACGGCAGGTACACGCCACGGCCATCCACCGGGTTGATCTGGGCGGCGGTGTAGTTGTCCATCAGCCCGTACTGCTGGCTGACCACGAAATCTTCCTGGCCGTGGCCGGGGGCGGTGTGCACCGCACCGGTACCGTCTTCATCGGACACGTGCGCGCCGTTGAGCAGGGGGATGTCGCGCTGCGGGTAGAACGGGTGGGCCAGCAGCAGGTTTTCCAGTGCGGCACCGGCGGCATGGCCGTGCGCGACGACGTCTTCCACGCCATAGCGGCGCAGGGCGCGCTCGGCCAGGCTGGCGGCGATCACCAGCCAGCGACGCTTGCCGGCATGGGCCGGGCCTTCGACCAGGGCGTACTGGATATCCGCGCCCAGCGACACCGCCAGCGAGGCCGGCAGCGTCCACGGGGTGGTGGTCCAGATCGGCACGGCGACCTCGACATCGGCCGGCAGGCTCACGCCGAAGCGCGCGGCCAACTGCGCCGAATCGCGCGCCACGTAGGCCACGTCGATGGCCGGCGAGGTCTTGTCCTGGTACTCGATTTCCGCTTCGGCCAGGGCAGAGCCACAATCGAAGCACCAGTGCACCGGCTTGGCGCCGCGCACGATATGCCCGTTGGCGAAGATCTTGGACAGCGCGCGGATTTCATTGGCTTCGAAATCGAAGCTCAGGGTCTTGTACGGGTTGTCCCAATCGCCGATCACGCCCAGGCGCTTGAAGTCGCGGCGCTGCAGGTCGATCTGCTCTTCGGCGTACTCGCGGCACTTCTGGCGGAACTCGACGGCATCGAGCTTGACGCCGACCTTGCCCCACTTCTTTTCGACCGCGATCTCGATCGGCAGGCCGTGGCAATCCCAACCGGGCACGTAGGGCGCATCGAAGCCGGCCAGGTAGCGCGACTTGACGATGATGTCCTTGAGGATCTTGTTGACCGCATGGCCCAGGTGGATCTGGCCATTGGCGTACGGCGGGCCGTCGTGCAGCACGAACAGCGGGCGACCCTGCGCGTTTTCGCGCAGGCGGGCGTACAGGCCCTCGTCTTCCCAGCGCGACAGAATGCCCGGCTCGCGCTTGGGCAGGTCGCCGCGCATCGGGAATTCGGTGGCCGGCAGATGAAGGGTGGCTTTGTAGTCCTGGCTCACGCAGTGGCTCGCAATCTGTGTTCGGAAAGGATGTGACGGGCCTGATCGGCGTCACGGTGCATCTGGTCGGTCAATGCCGCCAGATCATGGAACTTTTCTTCGTCGCGCAGCTTGGCGACGAACTCAACCTGGATATGCCGACCGTACAGGTCGCCCTGGAAATCGAACAGGTGCGCTTCCAGCAGCGGCTCCACCCCGTCCACGGTCGGCCGGGTGCCGAAGCTGGATACCGACGGCCACGGCTGGTCGAACACGCCGTGCACCCAGGTGGCATAGATGCCCGCCAGCGCCGGCGTTTTCGGGAAGCGCAGGTTGGCGGTGGGGAAGCCGAGGGTGCGGCCGAGCTGGCGCCCGCGCACTACCCTGCCCCCGATCGCATACGGGCGCCCGAGCAGATCGGCCGCATGGGCGAAATCGCCCTCGCGCAGCAGCTGGCGGATGCGGGTGGCGGAAATGCGCTCGCCGTGGAAATCCACCGGGTCGATCTCGCCGGCGCTGAAGCCGCGTTCGGCGCCCATGGCCCGCAGCAGGGCCAGGTCACCGCGGCGGCGGTTGCCGAAGCAGAACTCCGGCCCGATCCACACTTCCCGCGCGCCCAGCCGGTTGACCAGCAGCTGTTCGACGAAGGCTTCGGCGGGCATGGCGGCCATGGCCGCATCGAAACGCAGCAGGCCGATGGCATCCACGCCGAAATCGCGCAGGATCGTGACCTTGTCCCGGGCCAGGGTCAGCCGCGGCGGCGGCTCGCCCTGGGCAAAGTATTCGCGCGGCAGCGGTTCGAACGCGACCGCCACGGCGGGCACGCCCAGCGCGCGGGCACGCGCGGCCGCATGCCGCACCAGCGCACGATGGCCAAGGTGCAGGCCGTCGAATGCGCCGATGCAGACCACGCTTCCGTGCGGGAACAAAGGCCCGCCTTCGATGCTTCTGAACAACCTGGTCATCTACTGGGAATCCGGCCCGTCAGGACCGATGCGTTGCAAGGGATAGCCATGAAGTATAGCCGGGGTGCCCATGGATCAATGCTCGCGCAGGTGACGCGGGCGGAAGCCCATGGCGACCAGGGCCAGCAGGTAGGTCAGGCCACCGCCGCCGACCAGCAGCGCGAGGTTGCCGATCCGGTGCCATTTGTCCATGTCGGTGAAGTCGGTCATCAGCTGCAGCAGGCCCAGCAGGACCGCCACCATGGCCGCGCAGGCCAGGCCCAGGCGGGTCACGTAGCCGCCCCAGCCGGCCTTGGGCTGGTACACGTCGGTCTTGCCCAGCCAGTACCAGAGCAGGCCAAGATTCAGGTAACTGGACAGCGCGCTGGCAATGCCCAGCGCCAGGTGCAGGCCCGGCTGCTTGCCCAGTGCGACCCACACGCCCTGCGCCTTCAGCGCCTCGGGCACCATCACGTGGTACAGCACGGCCAGCAGGATGAAGTTGAAGACCATGTTGGCCACCAGCGCGACCAGGCCGGCGCGCACCGGGGTACGGGTGTCCTGGCGGGCGTAGAACGCCGGCAGCACCACCTTGAGCAGGGCGAAGGCCGGCAGGGCGAAGCTCAGGCCGTACACCGACAGCGCGGTCATGCGGGTATCGAAGGCGGTGAACTGGCCATGCTGGAAGATCGTGGCGATCAGCGGCTCGGCGCACAGCATCAGGCCGAGCATGGCCGGCACGGCGATCAGCAGCGTGGTGCGCAGGCCCCAGTCCAGCGCGCTGGAGAAGCCGGCCTTGTCGGTACTGACATGGTGGCGGGCCAGCGCCGGCAGGATCACCGTCCCCAGCGCTACCCCGAACACGCCCAGCGGCAGCTCCAGGAAGCGGTCGGCCAGCGACAGCCAGGACTGCGAGCCATCGGTCAGCTTGGCCGCGATCACGGTATCCAGCAGCAGGTTGATCTGGGCCACCGAGGAGCCGAACAGGGTCGGCACCATCAGGGTCAGCACCTTGCGCACGCCGGGGTGGGTCCAGCCCCAGCGCGGCAGCGTGAGCAGGTTGATGCCGTGCAGCGATGGCAGCTGGAACAGCAGCTGCAGCACGCCGGCGGCCAGCACCGCCCAACCCAGCGCCAGGATCTGCTTTTCCGGGGTGCCGCCCAGCCGGGGTGCCAGCCACAGCGCGCCGGCGATCATGCACAGGTTGAGGATCACCGGAGTCAGCGCCGGCATGGCGAACCGCTGGAAGCTGTTCAAAGCACCGCCCGCCAAAGCGGTGAGCGAGACGAACAGCAGGAACGGGAAGGTCAGCCGGAACAGGTCCACCAGCAGGCCGTGCTTGGCCGGGTCGGTGTCGACCCCGCTGGAGAACAGGGTGGCCAGCTGCGGGGCGAAGATCAGCGCCAGCGCGGTGACCAGCAGCAGCACCGCGCCCAGGGTGCCGGCCACGCGCGACATCAGCTCGCGCAGCTCCTCATGGGAACGGGTTTCCTTCACTTCCGTGAACACCGGCACGAAGGCGGTCGCGAACGAACCCTCCGCGAACAGGCGGCGCAGGAAGTTGGGCACCCGGAAGGCCACCCAGAAGGCGTCGGTCACCGCATTGGTGCCGAACGTGGTGGTGACGGCCAAGTCGCGGACCAGGCCCAGCACCCGTGAAATCATGGTCATGCTGCTGAAAGACAGCAGCCCGCGCAACATCCTTGGTGAACTCACCCGTGTTTCCTCTTGACAATTGACTTGACGTACATTTTTCGAGCCATCATACTTTCCAGCTTGCTGTTCCCATTACACCGATTTTTCAGGAAACCACCACTGTGGCCAATATCAAGTCCGCCAAGAAGCGCGCCAAGCAGACCGTCGTGCGCAACGCGCGCAATACGGCTCAGCGTTCGATGCTGCGCACCGCTGTCAAGAAGGTGATCAAGGCGCTCGACGCCAACGATGCCGCCGGCGCCGAGGCAGCCTTTGCCGTCGCCCAGCCGATCCTCGACCGTTTCAGCTCGCGTGGTCTGATCCACAAGAACAAGGCCGCTCGCCACAAGAGCCGCCTGACCGCGCGCATCAAGGCCCTCAAGGCCGCCTGATACGGCGCAACGCCGCGCCTGGCGCGGCGTGCGGTACAAAAACCCGGCCCCGGCCGGGTTTTTTGCGTGGCTGGCAGCCCCACAGAAAAACCCGGCCGAAGCCGGGTTTCCCGAGGAAGCAACGTCAGCGTCAGAGCGCGTTGCGCGCATCCGCTTCGTCTTCCTTCTGGCGGTCGAAGAAGGCCATGATGTTGGTCATGATCGGCCAGGTGCCTTCACGGCCCAGCGCCGAGACCAGGTACCACGGCTGGGTCCAGCCCAGCTCGGCGATGATCTTCTCGGCCGCGGCCTTGGCCTCGTCCTCGAACATCAGGTCGGCCTTGTTCAGCACCAGCCAGCGCGGCTTTTCCAGCAGCTCCGGGTCATGCTTGGCCAGCTCGCGCTCGATCGCACGGACCTGCTCGATCGGCGAGATTTCCACGCCGCCTTCCATGGGGGAGATGTCCACCAGGTGCAGCAGCAGGCGGGTGCGCTGCAGGTGGCGCAGGAACTGCGCGCCCAGGCCGGCACCATCGGCGGCACCTTCGATCAGGCCGGGAATGTCGGCAATCACGAAGCTGCGGTAGTTCTCCACGCGCACCACGCCCAGGTTGGGGTAGAGGGTGGTGAACGGGTAATCGGCCACCTTGGGGGTGGCAGCGGACACGGCGCGGATCAGTGTGCTCTTGCCGGCATTGGGGAAGCCCAGCAGGCCGACGTCGGCCAGCAGCTTCAGCTCCAGCTTGAGCAGGCGCTCCTCGCCCTCCTCGCCCGGCAGCGACTGGCGCGGCGAACGGTTGGTGGAGCTCTTGAAGTGCATGTTGCCCAGGCCGCCCTTGCCGCCCTTGGCCACCAGCAGGATGTCGTCGTGCTGGGTCAGGTCGCCGATCACTTCGTCGGTGGCCACGTTCATCACCACGGTGCCGACCGGCACGGTGATGATCAGGTCTTCGCCGCCCTTGCCATAGGCCTGGCGGCCCATGCCGTTCTCGCCGCGCTGCGCCTTGAAGATGCGCTCGTGGCGGAAATCGACCAGGGTATTGAGGTTTTCGTCGGCGCGGATGTACACGCTGCCGCCATTGCCGCCGTCGCCGCCGTCCGGGCCGCCCAGCGGAATGAACTTCTCGCGACGGAAACCGACGCAGCCGTTGCCGCCATTGCCGGCGGTAACCTGGATTTCTGCTTCGTCTACAAGTTTCATGATTCTGGATGCCAACTGGAGGCGGTGGGCAACGGGTGCGCCCGACCGCAGAGTCTAACGTGAAAAACAAAAACCCCGCCGAAGCGGGGCTTTCGTCAGCGGCCCCACGCCGGGGCGGGGGCGCCTGCGTGCCGCGAAGCTCAGGCTTCGGCGACGACGCTGACGGTACGACGCTTCTTCGGGCCCTTCACCGAGAACTCCACCTTGCCGTCGACGAGCGCGAACAGGGTGTGGTCACGGCCGAGGCCGACGCCGGTACCCGGATGGAACTGGGTGCCGCGCTGACGCACGATGATGTTGCCGGCATCGATGGCCTGGCCACCGAAGATCTTGACGCCGAGGTACTTCGGGTTGGAGTCGCGACCGTTGCGCGATGAGCCTACGCCCTTCTTATGTGCCATGACTGCTTCTCCTTATTACTTCTTGCCACCGGCGATGCCGGTGATCTCGATTTCGGTGTAGTACTGACGGTGACCCTGGCGCTTCATGTGGTGCTTACGGCGACGGAACTTGATGATCCGGACCTTGTCGGCACGACCCTGCGACACGACCTTGGCGGTGACCGAAGCGCCGCTCAGAGCGTCGCCCAGCTTGATGCCATCGCTGTCACCCAGCATCAGGATTTCTTCGAACTTGATCTCGTTGCCGACTTCGACTTCGAGCTTTTCAACGCGGAGCGTTTCGCCCTGCGCCACGCGGTATTGCTTACCGCCGGTTACCAGTACTGCGTACATGACCAGACTTCCTCTGTAGTTATTGTGGTCTATGGACTGCCGCCATCGAGGGCGGACAGAAGCGGGATTTTAATGACTCACCCCGGCCCGGGTCAACCCACCCCCTGCTTTGAGCCGTCCTCCCCTGAACCCCGTTCAGGTTCAGGGCCCGCCGGTCTCAATAGATGAGACAAGGGGCTGGCAATGTCGCTGATTGCCCCCAAATCCCAAGCTCGGTAGGCTGACCGATTGCCGTCTCCGCTTGCCCCACTTTCAACGGATCCCCCATGGCGATGGATTTCATCCGCATCCGCGGCGCGCGGACGCACAACCTCAAGAACATCGATCTCGACCTGCCCCGCGACAAGTTGATTGTCATTACCGGCCTGTCCGGCTCGGGCAAGTCCTCGCTGGCCTTCGACACGATCTACGCCGAAGGCCAGCGCCGCTACGTGGAGTCGCTGTCGGCCTATGCCCGCCAGTTCCTGAGCGTGATGGAAAAGCCGGACCTGGATCATATCGAAGGCCTGTCGCCGGCGATCTCCATCGAGCAGAAGTCGACCTCGCACAACCCGCGTTCGACCGTGGGCACCATCACCGAGATCTACGACTACCTGCGCCTGCTATACGCCCGCGTGGGCAGCCCGCGCTGCCCCGACCACGGCTACCCGCTGGAAGCGCAGACCGTGAGCCAGATGGTGGACCACGTGCTGACCCTGGACCCGGAACAGCGCTACATGCTGCTCGCCCCGGTCATCCGCGAGCGCAAGGGCGAGCATGCCCAGGTGTTCGACCAGCTGCGCGCGCAGGGTTTCGTGCGCGTGCGGGTGGACGGTGCGCTGCATGAAATCGATGCGGTGCCGCCGCTGGCGCTGCGCCAGAAGCACACCATCGAAGCGGTGATCGACCGCTTCCGCCCGCGTGAAGACATCAAGCAGCGCCTGGCCGAAAGCTTTGAAACCGCGCTGAAGCTGGGCGACGGCATGGTCTCGGTGCAGTCGCTGGATGTCGAGGATGCCCCGGCCCACCTGTTCTCGTCCAAGTACAGCTGCCCGGTCTGCGATTACTCGCTGCCGGAGCTGGAACCGCGCCTGTTCTCGTTCAATTCGCCGGTGGGCGCCTGCCCGGGCTGCGATGGCTTGGGCATGGCCGAGTTCTTCGATCCCTCGCGCGTGGTGGTGCACCCGGAGCTGTCGCTGTCGGCCGGCGCCGTGCGCGGCTGGGACCGCCGCAATGCTTACTACTTCCAGCTGATCGCCTCGCTGGCCAAGCACTACAAGTTCGACACCGACGCGCCGTGGCAGAGCCTGTCCGAGCCGGTGCGCAAGGCGGTGCTGTACGGCAGCGGCGATGAAACCATCACCTTCACCTACTTCACCGAAGCCGGTGGCCGCACCCAGCGCAAGCACCGCTTCGAGGGCATCATTCCGAACCTCGAGCGCCGCTACAAGGAAACCGAATCGGCGGCGGTGCGCGAAGAGCTGGCCAAGTACATCAGCGAACGCAACTGCCCCGAATGCCAGGGCCAGCGCCTGAACCGTGCCGCGCGCAACGTGTTCGTGGCCGACCGTGCGCTGCCGGAACTGGTGGTGCTGCCGATCGATGAGGCACTGAAGTTCTTCAGCGGCATGACCCTGCCCGGCTGGCGCGGCGAGATCGCCGGCAAGATCGTCAAGGAGATCGGCGAGCGCCTGGGCTTCCTGGTCGACGTGGGCCTGGATTACCTCACGCTGGAGCGCAAGGCCGACACTCTGTCCGGTGGCGAAGCCCAGCGCATCCGCCTGGCCAGCCAGATCGGCGCCGGCCTGGTCGGGGTGATGTACGTGCTCGACGAGCCCTCCATCGGCCTGCACCAGCGCGACAACGAGCGCCTGCTGGGCACCCTCACCCGCCTGCGCGACCTGGGCAATACGGTGATCGTGGTCGAGCATGACGAAGATGCGATCCGCCTGGCCGACTACGTGCTGGACATCGGTCCGGGCGCCGGCGTGCACGGCGGCGAGATCGTCGGCCAGGGCACCCTGCAGGACATCCTGGACGCGCCGCGTTCGCTCACCGGCCAGTACCTGTCGGGCAAGCGCGCGATCGAGATTCCCGCGCGCCGGCACAAGCCGAACCCGAAGATGACGCTGCACCTGCGCGGTGCCAGCGGCAACAACCTCAAGGGCGTGGACCTGGACATTCCGTCGGGCCTGCTGACCTGCATCACCGGCGTGTCCGGTTCGGGCAAGTCGACCCTGATCAACGACACCCTGTTCTCGCTGGCCGCCAACGAGATCAACGGCTCCTCGCATCCGATCGCGCCCTACAAGGACGTGGAAGGCCTGGACCTGTTCGACAAGGTGGTGGACATCGACCAGTCGCCGATCGGCCGCACCCCGCGTTCGAACCCGGCCACCTACACCGGCCTGTTCACCCCGCTGCGCGAGCTGTATGCGCAGGTGCCCGAAGCACGTGCGCGCGGCTATTCGCCGGGCCGTTTCAGCTTCAACGTGCGCGGCGGCCGCTGCGAAGCGTGCCAGGGCGATGGCCTGATCAAGGTGGAAATGCATTTCCTGCCGGACGTGTACGTGCCCTGCGATGTGTGCCACGGCAAGCGCTACAACCGCGAAACGCTGGAGATCCTGTACAAGGGCTACAACATCAACGACGTGCTGCAGATGACCGTCGAAGATGCGCTGAAGCTGTTCGAACCGGTGCCGAGCATCGCGCGCAAGCTGGAAACGCTGGTGGACGTGGGCCTGAGCTACATCAAGCTGGGCCAGAGCGCGACCACGCTGTCCGGTGGTGAAGCGCAGCGTGTGAAGCTGTCCAAGGAGCTGTCGCGCCGCGATACCGGGCGCACGCTGTACATCCTGGACGAGCCGACCACCGGCCTGCACTTCCACGACATCGAAGCGCTGCTGGGCGTGCTGCACAAGCTGCGCGACGAAGGCAACACGGTGGTGGTGATCGAACACAACCTGGACGTGATCAAGACCGCGGACTGGATCGTCGACCTGGGCCCGGAAGGCGGCCACCGCGGCGGCACCATCCTGGTCACCGGCACGCCCGAGGACGTGGCCGCGCACCCGGCGTCGTACACCGGCCAGTTCCTGGCCAAGATGCTGCCCTCGGTCAGCGCGCGCCCGGAACGCCCGGCCGCGGTGGCCAACAAGCCCGACGCCCGCCCGCCGCGCAAGGCCAAGCCGGAAAAGCCGGCCAAGGTGGCCAAGAAGGCGGTGGCCGCCACGCGTGCGGTAACCCCCAGCAAAACCAGCCCTGCCAAGACCACGAAGGCGAAGAAGAAGTAATGAGCAGCGAACACAAGATCCTGGCCCGCGTACCGATCAGCGTGCGCTGGCGCGACATGGACAGCATGGGCCACGTCAACAACGCCAAGTACATCTCCTACCTGGAAGAGGCGCGCGTGCGCTGGATGCTGGGCGTGGAAGGCGTGGCGATGACCGACCGGATCGCGCCGGTGGTGGCCGCCACCAACGTCAACTACCGCCTGCCGATCGTGTGGCCCAACGACATCGTGGTGGAGCTGTTCGTCGAGCGCCTGGGCAACAGCAGCGTGACCATCGGCCACCGCATCGTGGACCAGAAGAACGACAGCACGCTGTATTCGGACGGCAACGTGGTGGTGGTGTGGATGGATACCCAGACCGGCAAGAGCGCCCCGCTTCCGGACGCAATCCGCAACGCGTCTACTTGAATCAGACAGGCCGCCGATGAGGCGGCCTGTTTCGTTCAACAGGCGTCTGCGTTTGTGGTCATGCCCTACCGCTCGTGGACGCTCCGCGTGCAGTCGTCTGGGGAGCGACCCTACCAGCGGGTCCGCGCCCGACCCGCATCACCGACGCAGTGGGGCATGGCGCCGGTAGGGTCGGTTCCCAAACGACTGCACTGAAATCGTCTACGTGCGACGAACGCATGACGTTTCTCCGAGGCTAACGCTGTCTACCGCGCTGCCGACCTAGGGGCGTCGGCACGGACGGCAAGCATCGCGTCCACCTTACGGCCGTCTTCCAAACTCAAACGCAACGGCACCTGGCCGCCCTTCGCAAGCGGCACTTCCGGCTGCATCAACATCAGGTGCAGGCCGCCGGGCTTCAACGTTACGCTCGATCCCGGCGCGATCGGCAGCCGCTCCACCGCACGCATGCGACTGACGCCGTCGACCAGCGTGGTTTCATGCAGGGAGACGTCGCCGAACGCCTTGCTGCCGGCGGCCACCACGGTCACCGGCGTCCTGCAGCCGTTATGGATCTCGCCGTAACCGGCCGCCATCGTTACCCCCGGCGGCGGCAACCGCACCCAGCCCTCGCGCACCGTCACACACGACGGCTCCGCCGCTGTGGCCGATGCTGCGGCCGCACACATCGCCAACAATACGCACACGAATGGTTTGGTTATCATCGCCTCAGTTCCCTGCCCGCAACGAGATCGCAGCATGACGACGCTTATCGAGGTGATCAACCATGGCCCCATCCGCGAGCTGCGGCTGGCCCGCCCGCCGGTCAATGCGCTGGACACCGAGCTGTGCCGTCAGTTGATCCACGACATCAACCAGGCCATGGCCGATGACGTGCACGGCATCGTCCTGTCGGGCAGCGAGCGCATCTTCAGCGCCGGCATGGACGTGCCGCACCTGCTCAGCCATGGCGAGGACCGGCACAAGCTGCTGGACAGCTGGCAGGCGTTCTTCGGCGCGGTGCGCACGCTGGCCGAAAGCCGCGTGCCGGTGGTGGCCGCGCTGACCGGCCACGCCCCTGCCGGCGGCTGCGTGCTGGCGCTGTGCTGCGATTACCGGATCCTGGCGCGCAGCCCGGACCCGGCCCAGCCCACGGTGATCGGCCTGAACGAGGTGCAGGTGGGGCTGGTGGCGCCGGAAGGCATCCAGCGCCTGATGCGCCGGGTGGTCGGCCACCACCGCGCCTCGCAGCTGCTGATCGGCGGTGAAATGGTGCCGGCCGAACGCGCACTGGAGATCGGGCTGGTGGATGAGCTGGCCGCCCCGGCCGACGTGGTGCCGCGCGCGGTGGCCTGGCTGGGTCGCCTGCTCAAGCTGCCGCGCCAGCCGATGCTGCTCACCCGCGCCATTGCCCGCGAAGACCTGCATGAAGCACTGCACGCCGACCTGATCCGGCTGGACCGGTTCGTCGAGGCCTGGTATGCCCCCGATGCGCAGCAGGCATTGAAGACGCTGGTAGCGCGGTTAGGGAAAGCCTGACCACCGGTATAATTCCCGTCCGCCCCAACGCCAGGCCGCCGCCTTGTCCCAGCCGCAAGAACCCGTCGTTTCCGAGCTGATCGACCTGCTCACGCTCGAGCGCCTGGAAGACAACCTGTTCCGGGGCCAGAGCCGCGACATCGGCACCAAATACGTGTTCGGCGGCCAGGTGCTGGGCCAGGCCCTCTCGGCGGCGCAGGCCACGGTCGAGAACGGCCGGCATGTGCATTCGCTGCATGCCTATTTCCTGCGCGCCGGCAACATCGACCACCCGATCGTGTACGACGTGGACCGCACCCGCGATGGCGGCAGTTTCTCCGTGCGCCGGGTCACCGCGATCCAGCACGGCAAGGTGATCTTCTTCTGCGCCGCCTCGTTCCAGCAGGCCGAAAGCGGGGCCGAGCACCAGCACAAGATGCCCGAAGTGCCGCAGCCGGAAGACATCGAACCGAACCGGCCGCTGCCGCCGGAGGTGCTGGAACGGCTGCCGATCAAGGTACAGCGCTGGCTCTCGCGCGGCGGCCCGTTCGAGTTCCGCCACGTGTACCCGCGCGATGAACTGCACCCGCCCAAGCGCCCGCCCTACCACCAGGTGTGGCTGCGACTGAATGAAACGGTGGGCGATGCGCCCGAACTGCACCAGGCGCTGCTGGCCTATGCGTCGGACTTCCACCTCCTCGGCACCGCAACCTTCCCGCACGGCATCAGCTATTACCAGCCTCACGTGCAGATGGCCTCGCTGGACCATGCGATCTGGTTCCATCGCCCGTTCCGCGCCGACGACTGGCTGCTGTATTCGCTGGACAGCCCCAGCGCACAGGATTCGCGCGGGCTGGCCCGTGGCCAGTTCTTCACCCGCAACGGCATACTGGTTGCCAGCACCGCGCAGGAAGGCCTGATCCGCGTGGTGGATGACAGTGCCGCGGCCGCCGCCGTACCGGCCAAGGAATAATTCGATATGCGTCAGATCTTCACCAGCCAGCGCGTGGAAACCGTGGAAGGCGTGGCCAAACTGCTGCGCGATGCCGGCATCGAGGTGCGCATCACCAACGGGCGCTCGTACCACAGCAAGCGCGGCAGCCAGTTCAGTTACCTGGACACCAGCAAGGCCACCACCCACCCCACCCTGTGGGTGGTACACGCCAACGACCAGCCGCGCGCGCGCGAAATCCTGCGCGATGCCCGCCTGCTGGAAACCACCCGCCGCGACCACCCCACCGCCGAATTCGCCTTCCGCGACCAGGCCGACGACGTGGCCCCACGCCGCAACTGGGCCTGGCGCATCCGCATCGGCCTGCTGCTGATCATCGCCGCCGTGGCAATGGTGGTGGTGATGCGCCACCGCAGTGCCCCGACGGCCGCGCCGGTACAGACGCAACAGGCGCAACCCCAGGCCCCGGGGGCCGAACCGGCGCCAGCGCAGGAAGAAGAAGAGGTCCGAGTCCGGATCACACCTCCGACCCAACAACCGTGAGCCGACACGACGTATCCGGATCTCCCTGCGCACGTAAAAATTCGTAGTGCCGACTGTCAGTCGGCAACCGCGCGCCAGCGCGGCCCAAGCGTCCGAAGACCGTAACGCACCACGCCGATGGTGTGGTCGACGTTTACCGCCTGCCGAAGCCACCTGTCAGGCGCTCATGATGCCGGAACGAAGAGCAGTCGACTGACAGTCGGCTCTACCGCGCCCCTCGCGCGACCCCGCCCCGCCCCCCGGTCACATTCCCCGCCCCGCACCGTCATGATGTCACCACCCACAGGGACCGACGCCATGACCACGCTGCCGCTGATCGACACGCTGGACCGCGAACTGCCTGCCGCCGCCGGCGGCTGCCAGCAGTCGTACGGGCGCATCGTGCTGGCCTGCCAGAACACCGTGACCGCGATCGCGCTGGCGATCACCCGCGACGTGCAGGCCAGCGAGGACATCGCGCAGGAAGCCTTCATCAAGGGCTGGCAGCAGCTCAACCAGCTGCACAACCACGGCAGCTTCCTGCCCTGGCTGCGCCAGATCACCCGCAACCTGGCCCGCGACTGGCTGCGCGCCAACCGCGGCCGGCCGCTGTCGGGAGAGGCCGCCGAGATCGCCATCAGCATGGCCGCCGACCCGGGCCCCTCCGCGCCGGAATACCTGCAGCGGGCGGAGGAGGAAGTGGCCGCCGAAGAGATCATCTCCGCGTTGCCCGAGGACAGCCGCGAAACGCTGCTGCTGTACTACCGCGAAGGCCAGAGCTCGCAACAGGTGGCCAACCTGCTGGGGCTGAGTGACGCCGCCGTGCGCAAGCGCCTGTCGCGGGCACGCGCCAGCGTGCGCGAGGAGATGCTGCGGCGCTTCGGCGAGTTCGCGCGCGGCAGCGCGCCCAGCGCGGCCTTCGCGACCGCGGTGGTTTCCATGGTGATGGTGGCCGCACCGGGCACGGCGAGCGCGGCGATCCTGCTGGGCACCAGCGTGGGCGTGGGCAGCAGCAAGCTCGGCCTGGGCGGCGCCAGTCTGTCCGGCGGTGCGGCAATGGGGTCGCTGGGCGCGGCAGCCAGCCAGAGCCACCTGCTCGGCCCGGAGTTCAACTGGACCATCGCCATCGGCGCGATGGCCGGCGGCGTGATCGGCAGCTACCTCGGTGGCCGCTACCTGCTCTGCTACACCCAGACACTGGCCGAGCGCGCGGCGGTGCATCGCTTCGTGCACTACAGCACGTTCACCGCGATGCTGGTCTGCGCGGCGGTGCTGGCGCTGACGGTGCTGCATGCACCGGTGTATCTGTCGCTGGCCGCGATGGTGCTGGGCACCGCCCTGGTGAACTACCAGATCCTGGTGCCGCTGCAACGGATCATGGCGCCGATGATCGCGCGTGATGCCGCGCGCAAGGGACGCACGGGACCCAGCTGGGTGTACCAGTCGATGTACGGACGACCTGCTTTGCTGATCACCAACCTGGTGATCGTCGGCCTGATCCTGACCGTGGCCGGCGAGCGCGGGTTGATCTGACGCATGAAGAAAGCGCCGGTCGGTGACCGGCGCTTTTTTCTGGTTGCCGGGCAGGGCCCGACGCTACGTTACTTTGCCTTCGGCGGCACCGGCGGCTTGTCGCCGCGGTGTTCGCCGCGCGGGCCACCGAACGGGCCCTTGGCCGCGTCGAATTCGGCCTTGCTCAGCTGGCCGTCCTTGTTGGTATCGGCCGCAGCGAACCACGCATCACGGTGCTGCTTCATGCCCAGCTCGCGGTCGGCCTTGTCCAGGTAGCCGTCCTTGTTGAGGTCCATCTGGTCGAAGCGCGCGGCCAGCTTCGGGTCGGCCTTGGCTTCGTCGCGGCTGATCCGGCCGTCCTTGTTCGCGTCCAGCTTTTCCAGGCGCGCATGCCCGCCACCCGGACCACGCCCGTGGCGCTTGCCCTGCCAGCGCGGCAGTTCCTCGCGGGACAGCTTGCCGTCCTTGTTGGTGTCCAGGCTGTCGAACTTCTCGGCCAGGCGCGGCGACTTGGCAGCCTCGGTACGGTCGACGAAACCATCGCCGTTGGTGTCCAGCGTCGCGCGGGCCGGCTTGGCGGGCGTGGCCGGGGTATCGGCGGCCACCGCCAGGCCGGCAGCGCCGGTGGTCATCAGCAGGGCCAGCAGCAGAAGGGGTTTGCGGTTGCGCATGGGTCACTCCGGTGTTTGGGGGATGTTTCGTGCGGTGCGTTGGCACCCACGGGAGAGAAAACGCGCGGGCGCCGGCCGCGTTGACAGCGCCACGGGCCGTGTTCATTCGCCAGACAGTCGCGCCGCCTGCGACGCCCCGGCGCTATGCTGTGGGCATGGCGATCCACACCGACCGCGACGACGAGCTGCGCCTGTTCCAGACCGGGGACCATCCCTGTGGCTACTGGCCGGAGCGGGCTGCGCGCGACCTGGTGCTGGACCCGCACGACCAGCGGCTGGGCACGCTGTACCCGATGGCGCTCAGCTGGGGCTTCCGCCGTTCCGGCGACCTGGTCTACCGCCCGCACTGCGCCAACTGCCATGCCTGCGTGTCGGTGCGGGTGCCGGTGGCCCGTTTCGCACCCGACCGCAGCCAGCGCCGCTGCCTGGCGCGCAACGACGACCTGGAAGTGCGGATCGTGGCTGCCGAGCAGACCGATGAGCAGTTCGCGCTGTACCACCGCTACCTGACCCATCGCCACGCCCAGGGCGGCATGGACGAACACGGCCCGCACGAGTTCGACCAGTTCCTGATCGGGCAGTGGTCGCAGGGTCGCTTCCTGGAAATCCGCGGACCGGCCGTAGATGGCCACCGGGGCCCGCTGCTGGCGGTGGCGGTCACCGATGTCACCCCGCAGGGGCTGTCGGCGGTGTACACCTTCTTCGACCCGGACCACGCCCACCGTGGGCTGGGCACCTTCGCGATCCTGCAGCAGATCGCCTGGGCCCGGCGCGAGCAGCTGCCGCACCTGTACCTGGGCTACTGGATCCGCAACCACCGCAAGATGGACTACAAGCGCCGCTTCCGGCCGCTGGAGGCCTACAACGGCCGCCGCTGGCACGAGTTCGACGAGGCGCTGGACGGCATCTGACCCGCCATTGCAATGCCCGCCCGTGCAGAATAGCGGGATGAAAGCCCATCCCCTGATCCTCGCCCTGGCCCTGCTCTGCGGCGCCTGCGCCCAAACCCCGACCAAGACCGCCGCCATGCCGGAAGCCACCTCCGCGCCGCTGCGGATCGCCACCTACAACACCTCGCTGTACAGCGACGAGACCGGCGGGCTGATCGCCGAACTGGAAGGCGACAGCGCGCACGCGCGCAAGATCGCCGCGGTGCTGCAGCAGGTGCGCCCGGACCTGGTGCTGCTCAACGAATTCGACTACGACGACGCCCACCGCGCCGCCGACCTGTTCCAGCAGCGCTACCTGGAAGTGGCCCAGCCCGGCGGCGGTGAGCCGCTGCACTTCGCCTACCGCTACCTGGCCCCGGTCAACACCGGCGTGCAGAGCGGGCTGGACCTGGACAACAACGGCCAGATCGGCGGCGACGGCCGCAACCGCGGCAACGATGCCTGGGGCTACGGCCTGCACCCGGGCCAGTACGGCATGCTGGTGCTGTCGCGGTACCCGATCGACGAGGCCAAGGTGCGCAGCTTCCAGCTGCTGAAGTGGAGCACGCTGCCCGGCGCGCTGCGCCCGATCGATCCGCGCAGCGGCAAGTCGTTCTACAACGACCACGTGTGGTCGCAGCTTCGGTTGTCGTCCAAGTCGCATTGGGACGTGCCGGTGACCACGCCCAACGGCGTGGTGCACGCACTGGTCTCGCACCCCACCCCGCCGGTGTTCGACGGCCCGGAAAAGCGCAACGCGGCGCGCAACCACGACGAACTGCGGCTGTGGCAGGAATACCTGTCGGCCGGCGACAAGCCCTGGCTGTGCGATGACAAGGGCACCTGCGGCGGGCTCGCACAGGACGCGCGCTTCGTGATCCTGGGCGACCTCAACAACGACCCGGTGGATGGCGATGGCCGCCACGACGCGATCGTGGAGCTGATCGAAAACGCGCGCGTGCTGCGCTACCCGACCCCGCGCAGCGTGGGCGCCGAGCAGACCAGCCAGGCCTATGCCGAAAAGGGCATCGTGCGAAAAGGTGCGCCGTTCCACGCCACCGGCGATTTCGGCCCGAAATCCGGCACGATGCGGCTGGATTACGTGCTGCCGTCAGTGGGCTTCAACTACATCGGCAGCGGCGTGTTCTGGCCGGCCAACGAAAGCCCCGAAGCGAAGATCGCCGATGGCAGCGACCACCACCTGGTGTGGGTGGACGTGCGGTAAGAGCATATCGACCAACGGTCGATACCTACCGGGTTGATGATTGCAATGCGTTACCGGCCATGCTTGCCGTTCGTTCCGCACAACGCCATCTCTCGGGGGCGGCCGGCGGGTAGCCCCCGTAGGGACTGTCAAAAACATGGATGTTTTTGACAAGCCCCCATGGATGGGTTCACGGCGTGTCCCGGAGGGGGCTGCCCGACGGCCGCCCCAGCACGTAGAAACAAAGACGCCAACGCCTTACGCGCGCAACTCGATGGTGATCGCTTCCGCCGCCTCGCGCGCGATCCTCCGCGCCTCGTCGATGGACTCAGCCCGCGCTAGCGTCACCCCAACCCGGCGGTGCCCATGAACGCTCGGCTTGCCGAACAGGCGCAGCGCCGTATCCGGGTTTACCAGTGCCGCCTCTACGTTGCTGAAGACCGGCACGCCTTCGCCGTGCGCCAGCATCGCGCAGGAGGCCGAGGGGCCACTCTGGCGGAGCAGCGGGATCGGCAGGCCCAAAATGGCGCGCGCGTGCAGCGCGAATTCGCTCAGTTCCTGCGAGGCCAGCGTGACCAGACCGGTGTCATGCGGGCGCGGCGAGACTTCGCTGAACCACACCTCGTCGCCCTTCACGAACAGCTCTACGCCGAACAGGCCCCAGCCGCCCAGGTCATCGGTGATCGCCTGCGAGATCTCTTCGGCACGTGCCAGCGCGGCCGGCGACATCGGCTGCGGCTGCCAGCTTTCGCGGTAGTCGCCGTCCTTCTGCCAATGCCCGATCGGCGCGCAGAACGAGGTGCCCCCGGCGTGGCGCACGGTCAGCAGGGTGATCTCGTAATCGAAATCGATGAAGCCTTCCACGATGCAGCGGCCGGCACCGGCACGGCCGCCGGTCTGTGCATATTCCCAGGCCGGCGCGATGTCGGCCTCGTCGCGCAGCGTGCTCTGGCCCTTGCCCGAGGAGGACATCACCGGCTTGACCACGCACGGCAGCCCGATCGCCGCCACGGCGGCGCGGTACTCGGCCTCGGTGTCCACGAAGCGGTACGGCGAGGTCGGCAGGCCCAGGGTTTCGGCGGCCAGGCGGCGGATGCCTTCACGGTCCATGGTCAGGCGCGCCGCGCGCGCGGTCGGCACCACCCGCTGGCCGGTTTCCTGCTCCAGCTGGACCAGGGTTTCGGTGTGGATGGCTTCGATCTCGGGCACGATCAGGTGCGGTTTTTCCTCGGCGATCAGCGCGCGCAGCGCCATCGCATCGAGCATGTCGATCACGTGCGACCGGTGCGCCACCTGCATGGCCGGGGCGTCGGCATAGCGGTCGGCGGCAATCACCTCCACCCCCAGCCGCTGCAGCTCGATGGCGACCTCCTTGCCCAGTTCGCCCGAGCCCAACAGCAGCACACGGGTGGCGGAGGGGGACAGCGGCGTGCCGAGCGTGATCATGGCGATATTCCGGACATCAGAGGCGGGACGCCATTTTATGGGATGGGGCCCTTGCAGGAGTGATATCAATTTGATATCAATATTCCAAACCTACCCGCAAAGGATGCCCCCATGAAAGAAAAGCCCGTCCCCTCCCTCTCCGGCATCCCCTTCCTGCTGGCCGTGCTGGCCCTGCTGGTGGTCTCCGCATGGCTCTTCTTCTCCGGGATCGAGCCCGGCAACGTCAACCTGCTGCTGATGCTCGGCGGCGTGCTGCTGGGCCTGATTGCCCTGTTCAGCCTGACCGGCCTGTACACCGTGCAGCCCAACCAGGCGGCGGTGCTGAGCCTGTTCGGCAAGTACGTCGGCACGGTCAAGGACAACGGCCTGCGCTGGAACAACCCCTTCTTCAGCAAGAAGAAGGTCAGCCAGCGCGTGCGCAACTTCGAAAGCGGCAAGCTCAAGGTCAACGAACTGGACGGCAGCCCGATCGAAATCGCCGCGGTCATCGTCTGGCAGGTCGTGGACGCCTCCGAGGCGGTCTACAACGTGGACGACTACGAAAGCTTCGTGCACATCCAGTCCGAATCCGCCCTGCGTGCGATGGCCACCAGCTACCCCTACGACCAGCACGAGGACGGCCAGCTCTCCCTGCGCAGCCACGCCGCCGAAATCTCCCAGCACCTCAAGGACGAACTGGCCGAACGCCTGGCCGATGCCGGCGTGCAGGTGCTCGACGCCCGCATCAGCCACCTCGCCTACGCCCCGGAGATCGCCCAGGCGATGCTGCAGCGCCAGCAGGCCAATGCGGTGATCGCCGCGCGCACGCGCATCGTCGCCGGTGCCGTGGGCATGGTCGAAATGGCGCTGAACGAACTGCAGAAGAACAACGTGGTGCAGCTTGATGAAGAGCGCAAGGCACAGATGGTGGGCAACCTGCTGACCGTGCTGTGCTCGGACCGCGGCACCCAGCCGATCGTCAACGCCGGTTCGTTGTACTGAGCATGAGCGAAAAGAAAGCCTACCCGCTGCGGATCAATGCCGACGTGCTGGCGGCGGCGCAGCGCTGGGCCGATGACGAGCTGCGCAGTCTCAACGCGCAGATCGAGTACGTGCTGCGCGACGCACTGCGCAAGGCTGGACGCCTTCCCAAACCCCCATCTGATCCGGAGAGCAAGGAATGAGCAAGCGCTGGAGCTATCTCACCGTGGAAGTAAAGCCCTCGTGGACCGGCCTGAAGCCGGAAGACCTGCAGGCCGAACTCAACCGCCAGGGCCAACTTGGCTGGGAGCTGGTGAACGTGATGCAGGGCACCCCGATGGGCGTGGCGTTGCTGTTCTTCAAGAAGGAGCTCTGACGTGGCAGCCCGGACGACGGCCGTGCCCGCCACTGAATTCGCGGTGGCGCCGGCCCCGCTGTGGCGCCTGCTCTGGCTGTGGCTGCCGCTGCTGGGCGTGGCCGTGCTGCTGGTCACCACGCACCTGCAGGAACAACGCACACCGATGGACATGGCCATCACCCTGCCGTTCCTGCTGGTGCTGGGCGGTGTGCTCAGCTGGGCGTTCCTCCGTCGCCGCATCACGCTGGAACATGGCGAGCTGCTGGTGACCTCCACCTTCTACCGCCGTCGCACGGCGGTATCGTCGATGCTGCTGGAGCAGGCGCGCATCGTCGACCTGGCCGAACACAGCCAGTTCAAGCCGGGCATGAAGATCAACGGATTCGGCATGCCGGGGTTCCAGTCCGGCCATTACCGGATGGGCAGGCACAAGGCGTTCTGCCTTGTCACCGATCCCAGCCGCGTGCTGTACCTGCCGCTGCGCGACGACAGCGTGCTGCTGCTCAGCCCCGAGCACCCGCGCGCGCTGCTGGATGCGCTGAACGCGCAGGCTGCGCGCTAAGCTGTACGCATGCGCCGACACCCTGCCCTGCTGATCAACACCGCCGATATCGAACTGTGGCCCGGCGGCCTGCTGCGTGCGCGCAGCAACGCCGATGCACGGGCGCTGGCCCGGGCCCGCTGGGTGCTGCGGCGCAAGCGTGATGGGCAGTACCTGGCCGCCGCCACCGCGCACGGCCTGCTGCCGCTGGTGCCGCACCTGATGCGCGAGCCGGGGATCGAGGAAGCACTCGATGCCCTGGACCTGGCGCTGCATGGCACGCAGCGCGCGCATGCGGCCGATGCCCTGCTGCCGCTGAGCGGGCTGCAGGACCGGCTGGAACAGCTCGGCATCGATGCGGCGCGCTATGAGCAGGACACCGCACTGGCACTGGAAGCCGAACCGGAACGGCTGGCCCTGGCCGGCTTCGACCGTTACCGCCGGCCGCTGTGGCTGCAGCAGGGCGCCGCGCGCGCCTGGCAGCGCATGCAGCAGCAGGCCGCGCGCGAGGGCATCGTGCTGGAGGCCATTTCGGGCTATCGCAGCCACGATTACCAGCTGGGCATCTTCGCGCGCAAACGCGCGCGCGGGCTGGAGGTGGACGCGATCCTGCAGGTCAACGCCGCGCCGGGGTACAGCGAACACCACAGCGGGCGGGCGCTGGATATCAGCAGCCCGGCGGAACCGCCGGCCGAGGAGAGCTTCGAGGCAACTCCGGCATTCGCGTGGCTGCTGGAGCACGCGGGCGACTACGGCTTCCACCTGAGTTATCCGCGAGACAACCCCCACGGCATCGTGTACGAGCCGTGGCATTGGCGCTGGTCTGGACCGTAACGCCACGCCCTGCGTGGCTCAGTCCTGGGAGCGGTTGGTGGCGGCCTTCGGGCTTTCGGTGAAATCGGCGATGCGCCACAGATACAGGCTGGCGTAGGTCCGGAACGGGCCCCACTTTTCGCCGCGGGCGGCCAGCTCCTTCGGGGTCGGCATTGCTTCTGCCTTGTCCACCCGCTGGGCGCCCTTGCGCACGCCGAGGTCGTCGATGGGCAGGATGTCGGGGCGACCGAGCCGGAACATCAGCATCATTTCCACGGTCCAGCGGCCGATGCCTCGGATCGGCACCAGTGCGTCGATGATCGCGTCGTGCGGCATCACCGACATCCGCCGCAGGTCGGGAATCTCGCCGGCCGCCTCGCGCCGGGCCAGGTCACGCAGGGCCAACGCTTTGTTGCCGGAGACTCCGCAGCTGCGCAGGCCCGGGTCGTCGATGCGTGCCAGGGTGTCGGCGTGCAGACGGGTGCTGCCGATGGCGGCCTCCACCCGGCCCACGATGGTGGAGGCGGCCTTGCCGCTGAGCTGCTGGAACAGGATCGCGCGGGCCAGGGCATCGACGGGGTCGAAACTGCGCGCCCAGCCGGGCGGCGCCGCCACCGGCCCAAGCCGCTTCATCCAGCTGCCCAGCCGACGGTCGCGGCGCGACAGCCAGTCGTGCGCCTCGTCTACATCAAAGCCCCGGCGGAAGCGCGGCACGTCAGCGCCTCAGGGCATTGAGCGCGTACACCACCCACCCGATCATCAAGGCCGTGCCACCCACCGGGGCCAGCCCGGTGCGCAACTGCCACAACGCGCCGGCCACCAGGCTGCCGGAGAACAACAGCGTGCCCAACAGCAGCACGTACAACGCCAGCTTGCCCACGCTGTTCTGCTGGGTGGGGCCCAGCACGGCCAACGCCACGCCATGCCCGAAGGCGAACAGCGCAGCAGTACTCACATGCGACTGCGCCAGCGGTTCGGCGATTCCGTGCGAGGCATAGGCCGACAGGCCCACGGCCGTGGCCGCCAACAGGCCCCCCAGGCAGGCCAGCAGCGAAGGTTTACGCGCGCGTCGTTCCAGGTTGAGCATGGCTGCATCTTCCTCCAAAAAAAAACGCGCCGCAGGAAGCGGCGCGTTTTCTGTTCTACGTTACATCCGTGGCAACCGTCGGTTTACTTGACGGCCCAGTAGATGTCGTACGTACCTTCCTGCGTGAACGACTTCTCCAGACCGCCGTTCCAGGTTTCGTACGGACGATCGATCACTTCGTTGCCGCCGGTCACAGCCCAGGCACGCAGTGCGTTGCGGGCGATGTCCAGGCCAGCCATGTGGCCGGTGTACTTGGCGTGGGCGGTACGGTGCGGGGCAACGTGCACGTACTTGACCGGGGCACCACCATCGATCTTCACCGTCAGGGCTTCAGCCGAAGCGCCTGCAGTACCCTTCTTCTTGACCGGCTGGGCCACGTCGAAGGCGTACTTCTCCTGACCGAAGTCAGTGGTGATGATGCGGAACGGACCGGCGGCTTCGAGGTCATTGGCCTCCATCACGCGCTTGATCCACTCCTGGTTGTCCTTGATGGACTTGGTGATGGTCGCTTCGCCGCGATCAACGTTACCGGCGGTGACGACCAGCAGGTCTTCGGCCGGGGCATCGACGATGGCCAGGTCGACCAGCGGGGCTTCGGCGGTGCGGTAGTCGATGTTCGGCACGGTAGCCAGCATGTTGGCCATGCGCGACAGACCCAGCTTCAGGTCGTCACCGACGTGGCGGCTGACGTACAGACCGGCGTAACGACCAAACAGGTTCCAGCCGTACTTGATGCTGTAGTCCTGGGTGATCTTGACGTTGCGGCCACCCTTGCCGGTCGGCTCAAGCGTGAAGCTGGTCTTCTTGTCGTGGCCCTTGGTCTGGTCCTCGATGGCGATGGCCACGCGCTTGTTCGGCTCGGACTCGGTGATCGTCCAGCTGCCCTGGCCCAGCGACGATTCCTTGGAGGAATAGTCCAGGCGGGCACCCACGCCGGCGGCGGGGCCGGAGTGCTTCAGTTCAACGGCGGGATCGCGCAGGACGAGCGGGTTCCAGTCCTTGAAGCGGCGCAGGCTGTTGACCGTGTCGTACACGATCGTCATCTTGCGGTTGGTCTCGATGCTTTCGGTAATGTGACGCTCGCCCGGCAGCACAACGCCAATGATGACGAACAGGCCAGCCACGATCCCCAAGGCGATCAGGAACTCGATAATACGGGTCATTCAGGAGTCTCCGGGGCCGATCCCACGGCCGGGTTGATTGAAGCGAAGCGCCAATCCTAGCAGGCTTCGCGGGTGTTGTTGATCAGGATTGGCGCACCGGTTTCCATACCAGCAGCGGTTTTGAATAGACAAGGAGCGGAAAGATAGCGCATCGCGCGGGCCAGCATGTGGCCGTTGGCCATATTTATTTGCCGGTTTCGGCAACGAGGCCTGCGACGACCGCCGCAGGCCTTGCCACACAAGGCTTTCAACTGGCGTTCATGTTCACACCAGTTGCAGCTCGAATGCCTTCAGCACGGCCCGGGTGCGGTCGCGCACGCCCAGCTTGGACAGGATGTTGGACACATGGTTCTTGATGGTGCCTTCGGCCACGCCCAGCGAATTGGCGATCTCCTTGTTGGAGAACCCGCTGGCCATCAGCCGCAGGATCTCGGTCTCGCGGTCGGTGAGCGGGTCGGGCCGGTCCAGGCTCACGAACTCGTTGCGCATGTGCTCCAGCCCGGACAGCAGGCGCTGGGTGACCGCCGGCTGCACCAGCGAACCGCCATCGGCCACGGTGCGGATGGCACCGACCAGCTGTTCCAGGGTCACGTCCTTGAGCAGGTAGCCCTTGGCGCCGGCCTTGAGCCCGGCCAGGACCAGCTGGTCATCGTCGAAGGTGGTGAGGATGATGGTCGGCGGCAGCTGGCCCAGCCGCGACAGCGACTGCAGCGCCTCCAGCCCGGACATCACCGGCATGCGCATGTCCATCAGCACCACGTCGGGGCGGATCTGCGGCACCACCTCGACGGCCTGGCGGCCATCGGCGGCTTCGGCCACTACTTCGATCCCGTCATCCAGGGCGAGCAGCGAGCGGATTCCCTGCCGCACCAGGGTTTGGTCGTCGACCAGGCAGACGCGAATCATCAACGCACTCCTTCCAGGATGGCACCCAGCATCAGCACTGGCACGCCGGGAACCGAGGCGCGCAGGCGGAAGCCCTGACCCCGGTGGGTTTCAATCTGCAGCTCACCGCCGCATTGTTGCAGGCGTTCCCGCATGCCACGCAAGCCGTTGCCGATCACGATGCCATCGGCGCCCACGCCATCGTCGTGCGCCTGCACCACCACCTGCCCCGGCGGCTCGCGGAATACCTGGATCCACAGGTTGCGGGCGCGGGCATGGCGCACCGCGTTGGTGATGATCTCCTGGGTGCAGCGCAGCAGGACGTGGGCCTGTTCGGGGTCTTCCACGCTCAGTGGTTCTTCGATGTCCAGGTGGATGTCCAGCGAGGGCACCTGTTCGGTCAGCGGGCGCAGCGCAGCGGCCAGGTCGATGGCGCCGCTGTCGCGCAGCTGGCTGACCGCTTCGCGCACGTCGGTGAGCAGCAGCTTGGCCAGGGTATGGGCCTGGTGCACATGCTCCTGGGCCTGGCCGTCGGTGATGTGGCCGGCCACTTCCAGGTTCAGGCTCAGCGCGGTGAGGTGGTGGCCGAGCAGGTCATGCAGCTCGCGCGAGATCCGGGTGCGCTCGTTCACCCGCGCGCTTTCGGCCAGCAGCACGCGGGTGGCGCGCAGCTCGGTATTAAGCCGGCGCTGCTCTTCGCGGGCGTCGGTCTGCTGGCGGGCGACCAGGCTGGTCACGAAGATGAACATGGAGAAGCCGCCATACAGCAGCGACTGCATCACCGCCTCGAACAGCGAGAACGGCAGGAACAGGTAATAGACCGGGGCGACCGCCAGCTGGCTGACCAGCAGCCAGATCACCCCGACCCGGGCCGGCAGCATCCACGGGATGACCCCGGCGGCGACCATCATCAGGATGCTGCCCAGGCCCGAGCCGCTCAGGAAGCTCACGGCCAGGGCGGAAATGGTCAGCAGGACCAGGATGGCGCGGTCGTACCAGGCCGAATGGCCGCCGTTGCGCAGGCCGCGGGTCAGCCACAGGTAGCCGCCGCCGAAGGCCAGGTAGGACACGAACAGCAGCAGGGGCGGCACGTCGATGCCGCCGCTGCGGCGGACCGCT
This sequence comes from Stenotrophomonas sp. CCNWLW57, assembly GCF_037203925.1. Taxonomy (NCBI): domain Bacteria; kingdom Pseudomonadati; phylum Pseudomonadota; class Gammaproteobacteria; order Lysobacterales; family Lysobacteraceae; genus Stenotrophomonas; species Stenotrophomonas sp. CCNWLW57. The sequence continues at coordinate 316,225 of NZ_JBBCBJ010000004.1, read as the reverse complement.
TCGTACTGGGAATAGACCAGCGGCAGGCCAAGCATGACCCAGGTGAACAGGCCGGCCAGTCGCAGTACTCGGGTTTGGCTGAGGTATCCCAACATGGACGCATCTTAGGCTGAACCTGCGCCGCTGCACCCGGACATAAGTCATGGCTGGCCTGTGCCCTGCCCGGCCACCCATGCAATAATCACCGGCAGGGCCCCTAGACGGGCCAACCGCGTTACCCCACGGAGTCACAATGTCGATTGTCATCCGCGACGTGCGCGAGCACGAGCTCGATTCCGTCCTGGCCCTGAACAACAACGCCGGCCTGGCCATCCTTCCGCTGGATGCCGCCCGCCTGCGCCTGTTCTATGAAACCGCTGAATACTTCCGCGTCGCCGAGCGCGACGGCAACCTGGCCGGCTTCCTGATCGGTTTCGGCAGCGACAGCCAGCACGACAGCAGCAACTTCGCCTGGTTCAAGCAGCACCTGACCAGCAAATTCTTCTACATCGACCGCATCGTGGTGGCCAGCCGCCGCCGTGGCGGTGGTGTGGGCCGGGCGTTCTACGCCGATGCCCAGAGCTACGCCGAGCTGCGCTACCCGCAGCTGACCTGCGAGGTGTTCCTGGACCACGGCGCCGATGCGGCGCTGCTGTTCCACGGCAGCTTCGGCTTCCGCGAGGTCGGGCAGAACAACATGCCGCACGTGGATGTGCGGGCCAGCATGCTGCTCAAGGACCTGTGCAGTTACCAGTGGGTGCACGACACCTACGGCGACGCGCTGCCGGACGTGCCCTGGGTGGGCCATCGTCGCGAGCCGCTGCGCGCGCATCGACCGACGGGGACCTGAGGTGGCGGCGAACATGGATTTTGAACAGGCCGGTGAACTGAAGATCGGCCAGGTGGGCATCGCCAACCTGCGCATCCGCACCCTGGACGTGGAACGCCTCACCCGCGAAATGCACGACCGCGTGGCCCGCGCGCCGAAGCTGTTCGGCCGCGCTGCGGTGATCCTGGACTTCGGCGGCCTGAGCCAGATGCCCGACGTGGCCACGGCCCAGGCGCTGCTGGATGGCCTGCGCAGTGCCGGCGTGCTGCCGGTGGCGCTGGCCTACGGGAGCAACGAAACCGACCTGCTCTCGCAGCAGCTGGGGCTGCCGCTGCTGGCCAAGTTCCGCGCGCAGTACGAGCGCGCCGAGGCTGAGCCGGCACCTGCGCCGGTTGCAGCCGCACCGGCCCCGGAACCGGCACGCCGCGCGCGTGCCGCCGCACCGGCCCCTGCCGCGGCGGTGGACGCGGGCAATGCGCCCAAGCCCGGCCGCATGCAGACCAGCAACGTGCGTTCGGGCCAGCAGCTGTACGCGGAGAACTGCGACCTGACGGTGATGGCCACGGTCGGCGCGGGCGCCGAAGTGATCGCCGATGGCAGCATCCATATTTACGGTACGCTGCGGGGCCGTGCCCTGGCAGGTGCCCAGGGCAACACCACGGCGCGCATTTTCTGCCGTGACTTCCACGCTGAACTGGTCGCCATTGCCGGCCATTACAAGGTACTGGACGATGTCCCGGACAACCTGCGCGGCAAGGCCGTGCAGGTGTGGCTGGAACAGGACCAGATCAAGATCGCTGCGCTGGACTGACGCGGCAACCCAACAGAATCATCAGGAGAAGTCCTTTGGCTGAAATCATCGTAGTCACCTCCGGCAAGGGCGGCGTCGGCAAGACCACTTCCAGCGCAAGCCTTGCCTGCGGCCTTGCGCGCAGGGGCAAGAAGGTGGCGGTGATCGACTTCGACGTCGGCCTGCGCAACCTCGACCTGATCATGGGCTGCGAGCGGCGCGTGGTGTACGACTTCGTGAATGTCGTGCACGGCGAGGCCACGCTCAAGCAGGCCCTGATCAAGGACAAGCGTTTCGACAACCTGTACGTGCTGGCGGCATCGCAGACGCGCGACAAGGATGCGCTGACCCAGGAAGGCGTGGGCAAGGTGCTGAAGGACCTGGCCGCTGACGGTTTCGATTACATCATCTGCGATTCGCCGGCGGGTATCGAAAAGGGTGCGTTCCTGGCGATGTATTTCGCCGACCGCGCGGTGGTGGTGGTGAACCCGGAAGTGTCGTCGGTACGCGACTCGGACCGCATCATCGGCCTGCTGGATTCGAAGACGCACAAGGCCGAATCGGGCCAGGCCGTGCCGGCCTTCCTGCTGCTGACCCGTTACAGCCCGGTCCGGGTGGAGTCGGGCGAGATGCTGAGCATCACGGACGTGGAAGAGGTGCTGGGGCTGAAGGCGATCGGCGTGATCCCGGAGTCGGGGGATGTGCTGAACGCGTCCAACAAGGGCGAGCCGGTGATCCTGGATGCAGAATCGCCCGCAGGCCAGGCATACGATGATGCGGTGGCCCGCATCCTCGGCGAAGAGCGCCCGATGCGCTTCACCGTTGTTGAGAAGAAGGGCTTCTTCAGCAAGCTGTTCGGAGGGTAAGCATGGGCCTGTTCGATTTCCTCAAGACGAAGAAGACCACCGCCGAAACGGCCAAGAACCGCCTGCAGATCATCATCGCGCAGGAACGCAGCCACCGTGGCGGCCCGGATTACCTGCCGCTGCTGCAGCGTGAGCTGCTGGAAGTGATCAAGAAGTACGTGAACATCGACGCGGACGCGGTCAAGGTAGACCTGGTCAAGGACGGCGAGCACGACGTGCTGGACATTTCGGTGGCGCTGCCGGAAGGCCCGCAGCAGCCCTGACCGTAAAGGCCCCTTCCCCACCGGGAAGGGGCGCAGGACGCACACGCCATGAACACCGCCGCCGAAGCAGAACCGCAGGTCACCCGGGTGGGCGACATCGCCTTCGAGGATGCGGCGGCGTTGCTGGCCCGCCACGCGCTGCAGCTGCACCACGTGGCCGATGGCGCACCGATTCCGGGCAGTTACTGGGGCGAGCCCGAGGCGGGCATCATCGCCAGCGACGTCTATGTGCGTAACGACACGCCGGTGCACTCGATGCTGCACGAGGCCTGCCACCTGATCGTGCTGCCGCCCGAACGCCGCGCGCTGGTGCACACCGACGCGACCGATTCGGTCCCCGAAGAAGACGCCACCTGCTACCTGCAGATCGTGCTGGCCGGGCAGTTGCCAGGCGTAGGCAGCGCGCAGCTGATGGCCGACATGGATGCGTGGGGCTACACCTATCGCCTCGGCTCCACGCGCGCCTGGTTCGAGCAGGACGCCGAAGACGCCAAAGCCTGGCTGATCGAACGCGGCCTCCTCGCCGCGTAGAGCGGTGCATGAGCGCACGCGTGCATGAGCGCGGTAGGGTCGGTCGTCAGACGACTGCCGATACGAACGATCGGCACGGCGACGCATTGCGCCTCGGCGGAGAAACGCTTCCGGCGGCTTCTTATCCGCGCGTAAAGCGCTGGCTGTTCGGTTCTTCCCGCGCGGTGCGAGGACGGGGGTGCCCTGGCCGGACACGCGTGAACCCCGCGCCCCCGCGCGCAGAGAATGAAAACGCCAGCGCTTCTACGCGGGAGAACTCAGCCCCCCGCCAAAGCTCGCAGCGTGATGCCCACGATGTAAGCTAGGTACGTGCCCGTCGCATACCCCATGGTGCCAAGCAGGACGCCCACCGGAGCCAGCGAGGGATGGAACGCAGCCGCAACCACGGGAGCAGAAGCCGGCCCGCCGATGTTGGATTGCGAGCCGATGGCGAAGTAGAAGAACGGCACCTTGAGCGCCATGGCCAGTGCGAGCAGCAGCAGGATGTGCACGGCGATCCAGATCAGGCCCAGTGCGAACAGCCAGGGGCGTTCCAGCAGGGCCAGCAGGTCCATCTGCATGCCGATGCAGGCGATCAGGAAGTACAGCAGCAGCGAGCCCAGCTTCGAAGCGCCCGCGCCTTCCAGGTTGCGCGCGCGGGTGAAGCTCAGCGCCAGGCCACAGGTGGTGGAGATCACCACTACCCACACGAACGGCGCGTCGAGGCTGAACTGCGAAGCCCAGGCCACGTGCCCCTTGAACCAGGCCGATACCGGGCCGGCGATGGCGTGCGACAGGCCCACCGTGCCAAACGCTACCGCCACGATCAGCATCAGGTCGGTCAGGCTGGCCACGCGTTCGTGCTCGGCTTGGAATTTTTCGATGCGCAGTTTCAGTTCATCGATCGCGGATGTATCCGCGCCGGTGCGCGCGTCGATCTTCGCCGCGCGGCCGGCCATGAAGATCAGCACCGCCATCCATACGTACCCTACGCCCACGTCCACTACCGCGAACTGGCCGAAGGTGGTGGCGTTGACGTCGAAGACCTCGCGCATGGCCAGCATGTTGGCGCCGCCGCCGATCCAGCTGCCGGCCAACGCGGCCATGCCCGCCCAGGTATCGCCGGCGACCGTTTCCGGGTGCGCCCACTTCATCAGCATGAAGGCCACCACCGCACCGATCATGATGCTGAAGGACGCGCCCAGGTACATCACGATCAGCTTCGGGCCCAGCCGCAGGATGCCCTTGATGTCCACCGCCAGCGTCAGCAGTACCAGCGCGGCCGGCAGCAGGATGTCGCGCGCGATCGGGTTGTACAGGCTGGTGTTCTGCCCGTCGATCAGGCCCACCGTGTTGTAGATGCCGGGAATCATGTAGCACAGCAGCAGTGCCGGCACGAAGGTGTAGAAGCGCTTCCACAACCCCGTCTCGCGTGACGCGGTCCAGAACACGGCACCCAGGGTGGCGGCGATGAGGCCGAAAACTACGATGTCGTTCTGTATCAGAGCGGGTGCTTTCACGGAATGGAGCGCCTGGAAAGGGGTGCGCGCGTGCGCGTTGGGTAACCACATATGAAAGCGCCGCCTTTCGGCGGCGCTTTCGACATCACTCGCCGATGTGCTGCTTCAGCCAGCCGTTCACGGTGTCGTGCCACTGCACGCTGTTCTGCGGCTTGAGCACCCAGTGGTTCTCGTCCGGGAAGTACAGGAACTTCGACTCGATGCCCTGGCGCTGCGCGGCCGTGAACGCGCCCAGGCCCTGTTCGACCGGAATGCGGAAGTCGAGCTGGCCGTGGATGATCAGGATCGGCTTTTTCCAGTCCGCCACGTGATTGACCGGGTTGAACTTCTCGTAGTTCTGCGGCTTGGCGAACGGCGTGCCGCCCTGCTCCCATTCCGTGAACCACAGCTCTTCGGTGGCGTAGCCCATCATGCGCTGGTCGAACACGCCGTCATGGTTGACCAGGCACTTCCACGGCTCGTTCCAGTTGCCGGCGATCCAGTTGACCATGAAGCCGCCGTAGCTGGCGCCCAGCGCGCAGGCCTTGTCGCCGTTGAGGAACGGGTACTGCTTCTGCGCCGCCGCCCAGCCCTTCTGCAGGTCTTCGAGCGGGCGGTCGCCCCAGTGCTGGCTGATCGCATCGGTGAACGCCTGGCCGTATCCGGTGGAACCGTGGAAATCGATCATCACCACCGCGTAGCCCTGGCCCGCGTAGGTCTGCGGGTTCCAGCGGTAGCTCCAGCCATTGCCGAAGCTGCCCTGCGGGCCGCCGTGGATCAGGAACGCCACCGGGTAGGTCTTGCCTTCCTGGTAGTTGTACGGCTTGACCACGTAACCGTGCACGGTTTCGTTGTTCCAGCCCTTGAACTGGAACTGCTCGTAATCGCCGAAGGCCACGTCGGGCAGCATCTGGCCGGCGCTCGGGGTGATCTCGCGCGGGCTGCTGCCGTCGGCCTGGGCCACCACGATCTGGTCGCCGCTCTTCAGGCTGTTCTTCGTGTAGGCCAGCGTGCTGCCGGCGATCACCGGCGAGCCGACGCTGCCGCCTTCGGCGACCACCGTGGCCTTGCCGGTGGCGATGTCGATGTTGAACAGGCGGTGTTCGCCCAGGTCATCGGCCGCGGTGTAGAAGCTCTTTTCGTCCTGCGACAGCACCACTTCACCGGCCGAACGGTCCCAGTCCGGGGCGATTTCGCGGGTCTTGCCCGAGGCCAGGTCGAGTGCGATCACGCCGAAACGGTCCGCCTCGAAGCCCGGGCGCTTCATCGCGCGGTAGTACAGGGTGTTGCCGTCGGCGCTGAACACCGGGCCGGCATCCCAGGCCGGGTTGGCCGCGGTCAGGTTGACCGGCGCCTGCTTGCCCTCGGCATCCAGGCGGTAAAGGTCGAAGTTGGTCGACCACGCTTCTTCGCGGCCGGCCACGCGGATGCTGGCCACCACGCTTTTGCCATCCGGCGCCCAGGTGAAGTCATCATTGCCGCCGAACGGCTTGGACGGCGCATCGCCGGCCAGCGTTGCGCTGATCGCCGAGGCGCCCTTGACCGCAGCGGCCTTGGCGGCCGGCAGCGGGGCCACGAACAGGGTGTTGCGGCGGCCGTCGTTCCAGGTGTCCCAATGGCGCACGAACAGGCTGTCGAATACTTCACCGGTGTTCTTGCGCGCCTTGTGCGCGTCCAGCTTCTTGCTGGTGCAGGCCAGGTCCGAACCGCAGTCCTGGAAACCGCCGGCGCTGAAGGCCACGCGGTCGCCCTGCGGCGAGATCTGGAAGCTGTCCACGTCCACCGCGAAATCGGTCAGCTGGCGCGGGGTGCCGCCGGCCAGCGGCATCGAATACAGCTGCTGGCTGCCGCCCTTGGCGCTGAGGAAGTACACCGTCTGGCCGTCGGCCGATAGCGCGGCCGAATTGACGTTCCAGCCGGCCGGGGTGAGCGGCTTGGGCGGGGCCGCATCGCGGGTGCGCAGGTTGCGGATGAACAGGCCGGTGCTGGCCTTGCTGTCGGTGCCGACCACGCGCTTGGCGAACACCACGTTGCCGCCATCGGCGGTCAGCAGCGGGGCCGAAACCCGATCCAGCGCGATCATGTCGCGCACATCCAGGCCACGCGTGGCGGCCAGCGACGGCAGCGCGGTCAGCAGGCACAACGGCAACAGGGCGTAACGAAGCTTCATCGGGTTCTCCGCGGAACGGCAAAACGCCGATGGTAGGGGGCGGGAGCCTCCCAGCGCAAAGGCCACACGTCATGCCCCGGAAACAACAAACCCCGCCGTGGCGGGGTTTGTCGGGTTCACATTGGCTCTCGATCAGACCGCGGTGGCTTTTTTGCCGGTGCGGTAGATCAGCCAGCCCACCACGAACAGCACCGCCAGACCGATCCACTGCGCGGCCGGCAGGTGGAACGGCACGGCCAGCACGTCGGCGCGGCTGCTGACCACGATCGGCACGGCGATGGCGATGCCCATCAGCGCTTCACCGGTGATCAGGCCGGCAGCGAACAGCACGCCCGGCTTGTGCACGCGGTCGCGGCCTTCTTCATCGTCGGCGCGCACCTTGTGGAAACGCTCGACCAGGTAGGCGATCAGGCCGCCCAGGAAGATCGGCACCATCAGTTCCAGCGGCAGGTAGATACCAATCGCAGCGGCCAGCACCGGCACGCGGAAGCGGGCGTTGCGCGACTTCAGCCAGCTGTCGAAGGCGATGATCGCCGCACCGACCACGGCACCAATGCCGATGAAGGTCCACGGCAGTTCGCCACCGAACAGGCCCTTGGCCACCGACGCCATCAGGTTGGCCTGCGGTGCGGCCAGCGCGTTCGGGTGCAGCTCGGACTTGACGCCGATGCCGTACGCGGTAGCCAGCAGGTTCAGCACCGGCGCCATGATCAGCGCACATGAGAATGCACCGATGCCCAGCATCAGCTGCTGCTTCCACGGCGTGGCACCGACGATGTAGCCGGCCTTGAGGTCCTGCAGGTTGTCGCCGCCGACGGCAGCGGCGCAGCACACCACCGCGCCGATCATGATCGCGGCCACCGCACCCAGCGGCGCGCCGCCGACGCCCACCGGCGTCAGCCCATCCTTGCCCAGCAGCAGCACCAGCACCGCCGAGGCGAACAGGATGGTGGAGATGGTGATGCCCGAGACCGGGTTGTTGGACGAGCCGATCAGGCCGGCCAGGTAGGCCGAGACCGAGACGAACAGGAAGCCGGCGACGATCATGATGATGGTCATCGGGATCGACACATGCCACTGGCCCACGATGGCCTGGTACAGCGCCAGCAGCGGCAGGGTGAAGGCCACCAGCGCCACCAGCATCCACTTCATCGGCAGGTCGCGTTCGGTGTGCGCCAGCGCCGGGCCGCCGCTCTTGCGCGCGGCGGCAAAGCCGCTCTTGACGCCGTTGAGCAGCGACTTGCGCAGCGAGATCAGGGTCCACACGCCGCCGATCAGCATCGCGCCCACGCCCAGGTAGCGCATCTTCGCGCCCCAGATGGCGAACGCCGCCTCGGTGGACGAGGCGGTGGCGATCGACGCGGCCAGGGCCGGATCAGTGTTCATGAAGAGCGCCTGGTACAGCGGGATGGCGATGTGCCAGGTCAGGATCGAGCCGGACACCACCACGATGCCGACGTTGAGGCCGACGATGTAGCCCACGCCCAGCAGCGCCGGCGACAGGTTGGTGCCGATGAACGCGGTGATCTTGGAGCTGCCGACGTAGGCCGAGGTCGCCCAGGCATCGGGAATCAGGCGCATGCCGCTTTCCGCGGCCAGCTTCACCACCGCACCGATCACCGCCGACAGGCCGAGGATCTTCAGGCCCGGGCCCGGGTTCTCACCGGCCTTGAGCACTTCGGCCGCGGCCTTGCCTTCCGGGAACGGAAGCGGGTCTTCGACGATCATCGAACGGCGCAGCGGCACCGAGAACAGCACGCCCAGCAGGCCACCCAGGCCGGCGATGCCCAGCACCCACCAGTACTTGAAGTCCGGCCAGTAGCCCATGATCACCAGCGCCGGGATCGTGAAGATCACACCGGCGGCGATCGACGAACCGGCCGAAGCGCCAGTCTGCACGATGTTGTTTTCCAGGATCGTGCCGCCGCCCAGCAGGCGCAGCACCCCCATGGAGATCACCGCCGCCGGAATGGCCGTGGCGATGGTCAGGCCTGCGAACAGACCCAGGTAGGCGTTGGCCGCCGACAGGATCACCGCCAGCACGATGGCAAGCACCACCGCGCGGAATGTGAGCTGTCTGGGCGCAGCGTCGTCGTTGTTCATGGAAGCCCCTGCTGGCAAAAAATCCTGTCAAACCTAGCCTTCATGCCTTGGTAACGCAAGGCGGGTAGCGCCGGTCGCCGTAATCGGTAAACCCCTGGAAATGGCCGCGCACCCTGATTTGTAATGTTATATCCTGTCACGCCACCACCGGCGCAACCGTGGCCCCAGCCTCCCCCCGCCTGACCTCCATCGACCAGTTGCGCGGCACCGTGATCGTGCTGATGCTGCTGGACCACGTGCGCGAAACCTTCTACCTGCACCAGCAGGTACCCGACCCGATGGTCGTGGACCAGGTCGAGCCCGCCCTGTTCCTCAGCCGGCTGCTCGCCCACCTGTGCGCCCCCGTGTTCGTGCTGCTCACCGGCCTGTCCGCCTGGCTGTACGGCAGCAGCCAGGCCGCCCCCCGCCGCGCCGCCTCCGCCTTCCTGCTCAAGCGCGGCCTGTTCCTGATCCTGCTTGAACTGCTGGTGGTGAATTTCGCCTGGACCCTGCAGTTCCCGCCCAGCGTTATCTACCTGCAGGTGATCTGGGCGATCGGGATCAGCATGGTCGCCCTGGCCGGCCTGCTCTGGCTGCCCCGCCCCGCCCTCGCCGCCCTGGCCCTGGTGGTGATCGCCGGCCACAACCTGCTCGACGGCATCCACGTCAGCGGCGACGGCCCGCTCGCCGTGCTCTGGAAGATCCTGCACCAGCGCGACTGGATCGCCGCCGGCGACGCCCTGCGCCTGCGCACCTCCTACCCCGTGCTGCCCTGGATCGCCGTCATCGCCCTCGGCTACACCCTCGGCCCCTGGTTCGCCCGAACCGGTGATCCCGCCCTGCGCCAACGCCGCCTGCTCTGGGCCGGCGGCGGCGCCCTGCTCGCCTTCGCCCTGCTGCGCACCGCCAACGTCTACGGCGACGCCCCCTGGCAGGCCATGGCCAGCGCCGGCCAGACCCTGATGAGCCTGTTCAACGTCACCAAGTACCCGCCGTCCCTGCTGTTCCTGCTGCTCACCCTCGGCATCGGCCTGCTTCTCCTGCGCCTCTACGAAAACCCGCGGATCGCCCGCGCCCTGGCCCCGCTGGCCAGCATCGGCGCCGCCCCGATGTTCTTCTACCTGCTGCACCTGTATGTGCTGAAGCTGCTCTACGTCGCCGCCGAAGCGCGCTGGGGCCAGACCCATGGCGCCTATTTCGCCGTGGACCATGTGTGGATGCTGTGGCTGATCACCGCCGCGCTGGCGCTGGCCCTTTATTGGCCAACGCGCGCGTTCGCGCGCCTGAAGGCACGCCGCAAAGATCTTGTCTGGTTGCGGTACCTGTAGAGCCACCCCATGGGTGGCTGCCGGGTACGTCGCTAAGAGCAGCCACGCATGGCGTGGCTCTACCGGTCCGCCATCATGAAAGCCTGAGGGGTCGAGGGCGGGGGTACCCTGGCCGGACCTTGAGCAGCATGGATGCTGCGATGAGCCCCATGGATGGGTTCACGCGCGTCCGGCCAGGGTACCCCCGCCCTCGACCCGCATCGTAACAACCGAAACGCCGCGCTCTTGGCGCGGACCCTGTGGGTGATAATCGCGACCTGTTTTGTCGCTTATCGCCTAATGACCGCCACCGCCCTTTCCGCTTCCGACGACTTCCTTGGCCACCCCAAAGGCGTTTACGTCTGCTTCTTCACCGAGATGTGGGAGCGCTTCTCGTTCTATGGCATGAAGGCGCTGCTGCTGCTGTACCTCACCAAGTACCACCTGTTCGGCGACAAGGCAGGCCTTGACCTGCTCGGCGCCTACGGCGGCCTGGTCTACTGCATTCCCGTGTTCGGCGGCCTGCTCGCCGACCGCTGGCTGGGCATGCGCAAAGCCGTTGTGTTCGGCGGCATCCTGCTCGTCCTCGGCCACCTCGGCATGGCCTTCGAAGGCCACGCCGCCACCCGCATCGACGGCCAGATCGTGCGCGACGATGCCGCCCTCGGCATCACCTACCTCTCCCTTGCCCTCATCATCATGGGCGTCGGCTTCCTCAAGCCCAACATCTCCACCATCGTCGGCAAGCTCTACCCCGAAGGCGACCCCCGCCGCGATTCCGGCTTCTCCCTGTTCTACGCCGGCATCAACCTCGGCGCCCTGTTCGCCTCCCTCGTCTGCGGCTTCCTCGGCGAAGCCTACGGCTGGAAATACGGCTTCGGCGCCGCCGGCATCGGCATGGTCATCGGCCTGGCCATGTTCCTGTGGGGCCAGAAGTACCTGCAGGGCCACGCCGAACCCACCAACGTCGCCGCCCTGCGCCAGCGCATTGCCGGCGTCCCCCGCGAATGGTTGATCTACGGCATCGCCGTGCTCGGCGTCATTCCCGTGGCCGCCCTCATGTGGTCCGCCGCCAACGGCGCCTTCGCCATCGGCGGCGAAATCAGCCTCGCCCTGCTGCTCATGGTGGTCGTGCTCGGCGGCGTCCTGCTCTGGTTCGCCTGGTTCACCGGCACCCGCTGCACCCAAGTGCAGCGCCAGCAGATGATCGCCCTCATGGCATTGATCTTCATGGCCCTGGTGTTCTTCACCCTGTACGAGCAGACCTACGGCTCCTGGGTCACCTTCACCGACCGCATGCTCACCAAAGACCTTGTCCCCGCGCTGGTGATCCAGGGCGGCACCCCGATCCCGTGGTCGATCGCCTCCCTGCTGCTGGCGCCGCTCGGTTTCGTGGTCGCCGCACGCCTGTCCGAACGCCGCCCGGGTTCCACCGCCCCGCGGAACCTGTTCATCGCCATCGTCGCCCTGATGCTGGTGCTGCTGATCCGCGACTGCCTGGTGATTCCACAGACCGCCGGCTCCCTCACCTACCTGGGCGGCCTGTTCCTGGTCGTGCTCGCCCCGCTGTTCGCCGTGCTGTGGGCGTGGCTCGACAAGCGCCGCCTGGACCCGTCCAAGCCGGTCAAATCCTCGCTAGGCCTGGTGTTTGCCGCGCTTTCCTTCATCCCGCTCGCCCTCGCTGCCCAGCAGGTCGGCAGCACCGGCCAGATGGCCAGCGTGTGGTGGCTGGTGCTGGCCTACCTGGTGCTGGAGATCGGCGAGATGTGCTTGTCGCCTGTCGGCCTGTCCGCCGTCACCCAGCTGGCCGCGCCGCGCGTGGTGAGCCTCATGATGGGCACCTGGTTCCTGGCCACCGCGTTCTCCGAAACCCTCGCCGCGCTGTTCGGCAAGCTCGCCGCCATTGAAGTGGCCGAAGGCGAAACCATGAACATCGCCGCGGCCGCCGCCAGCTACGAACACCTGTTCTGGCTGCTGATGTGGATCGGCCTGGGCTGTGCTGCCGTGGCGTTGGCCGGTTCGCCGCTGCTGAAGCGGATGATGCACGGAGTCAAGTAAGCCGCCGCACGCCATGCACATAAACACTTCCTAACACCATTCGATCCGGTCACAGTCCGACGGGATTGGAATAAGTTGTAGATACTCGGTTTGTATCGCTCCCCACCATGGCGCTCCCTGCGTTCATGGAACTTTCCCAATGCGTCACGCTGCTCCGCCCCACCACCGCCCGCTCGCCGTACTCATCGCGCTGGCATTGTGCACCTCGCTTTCGTTGCCCGCATATGCGGTCAACGCCGATGCAGAAGCTGTCGATTGCGACATCGATCCTGACCACAGCGTGTGTGAGTCGCAGGTCGAAGCATCATCCAGCACCACCCCGTGGCTGATTGGCGGCGTGGCGCTGGCAGCTGCGGCCGCAGCGGCGGCAGGTGGTGGAGGCGGCGGCGGTGGCAGTGACGGCGGCGGTGATGGAGGCGGCGTCCCGCCGGGCTCGGAAGGCGGCCAGTACGGGGGCAACCAGTTCCTGGCCGGACCGGGCAGCGAGATCAGCTGGGACCGCAACGTGGAAACCCGCGTCACCGGCGCGGCCCGCAACGAAGGCAGCCTGCGCATCAACGCCGGCACCCTCAGCGTGCGCAATAACGGCCACCTGCGCAACACCGGCACCCTGCGCATCGGCCAGGCGGCCAGCCTGGTGGTGGAGAACGATGGTGACCTGGACAACCATGGCACCCTCGAACTGCACGGCCAGCTCCAGCTGCGCCGCGATGGCAGCCTGGAAAACCACGGCAGCCTGCAGGCGCAGGGTACGACGATCCAGCTGGATGGCGAGTCCGACATCGAGAACCTCGGCGACATGCAGCTGCGCGACACCGTGGTCAGCATGGGCGGCGAGAGCGAATTCGACAACGGCGAACGCCGCCGCAACGCCACGCTCGGCGTCCAGGGCGGCGGCTTCGCGCTGACCGGCATGGCCGAGTTCGAGAACCACGGCACCGTCCACGCCGGCGGCACGCTCAACCAGGGTTCGCTGGTGCATGCGGTGACCACGCGCGTCGGCAACGAGCGCGACATCATCGAAGCCTTCGACAACCATGGCCTGATCACCCTGCAGGGCAACGCGCGCGTGCTGACCCTGCTGGCCGACAGCCATGCCAGTGCCGGCATCAACCGCGCCGGCGCGCAGATCATCAGCCACGCCCAGCGGCAATCGGCGATGCATGGCGAAGGCGCGCAGGCGACGCTGATCAACCAGGGCACGCTGACCGTAACCGGTGACGGTGCGGTGGCGATGGCCGGTGCGCGCGGCGCCACGCTGATCAACGACGGGGTGATCAACCTCGGCGTGGCCGGCGGCTACAACGGCCAGAACATGGTGGCCATGCACTCCGACGGCTCGGCCACGCTCAACAACCGCCGCGGCGGGGTGATCAACATCCATGCCGACAACTCGCACGCGTTCCAGATGGGCGCCAGCGGCGGCGGCCGCCTGATCAACAACGGCCAGGTCAATGTGTATGGCAATGGCAGCGGCGTGCATGCCGACCAGCCGACACAGGATGCCGATCGCCCCGCCCCCGACCTGGGCTGGGAGGCACCGCGCGGCGTGTCGGGCTACACGGTGGGTACCCATGCCGATGGCAGCGCCGGGCAGATGGTGCTGCATGAAGGCGGTGAGCTGGTCGACGTCCGTGTTGATACCGGGTTCACCCGCGGCACCGACGATTCGCAGATCCGCCTGGAGGACGTCTTCGTCGGCGCCGACGGCGGCGATGAGAACATCGCCAGCGCCACGGTGGTGTGGCAGGCGCAGGCCGAGCGCGACGCGGCCGGCAATGTCGACGTGGTGATGACCCGCAACGACTACCGCGATATCGCCGATGCCGACACCCAGAGCGTCGCCGCAGCGCTGGAGGCGGGCTACGCCAACAATGCGCTGTACCACAGCCTGGAAGTGGCTGACGCCGCTGAGTTCAACCACGCTCTGCAGCAGTTGTCCGGCAACGGCCTGGCGGCCGCCAGCATGCGCCTGGCCGCCAACGGCGACGCGTTCTGGTCGAGCCTGGCCCGCGCCAGGCCCGGCAACGGCACCCACATGGTCGCGTTCGGACCGGGCACGGCCACGGCGTCGGGCGTGCAGGGTACCGGCACCGGCGTGCAGGTCGCGATGGCGCTGGGTGGCGGTCGGCAGCTGCTGCTGCGCACCGGCCTGCTGGGCTCGGATTTCTCCACCGATGGCGGCCAGACGCGTTCGCAATCGCGGTTTGCCGGGGTGGGCATGGCCCAGGCGCTGGGCGCGTTCACCCTGCAGCACACGCTGGGCAACGAATGGCACCAGACCGATGGCCAGCGCCAGTTGCACTGGGGCAGCACGCGCATGAGCGCGCACAGCCAGCGCACGCTGTCGCGTACCCGCGTGGGCAGCACGCTGGGCATGGAACTGGCCGGCGGCGGGCTGCGCTGGCAGCCGCGCCTGGGGGCAATGGCGTATCACGCGCGCGAGGGTGCCTTCCATGAGTATGGTGCCGGCGCATTGGGATTGTCGGTCGGCGCAGGAACGCGCAGTGGTGTGCAGCTGGAGCTGGGCACCGCCTTCAGTGGGCGCCTCGGCCATGGGTGGACCCTGCGCGGTGATGCATCCGCATTCCGGTCGGTGGCGTATCGCGCCGACGCGCGCACGGCCACGCTCCACGGTGCAGGCGATCACGCGTTCACCGTTCCAGGGTTGGCGCCGTCCGGACTGGATTACCGGGTGATGCTGGGCGCCGACTATCGCTACCTGCGCGCCGACCTTGGCGGTGCGGTGATGGCGGAACGGCTGATGGGCGTTCGCGATATGCAGGCGCAGATGCAGGTACGCATGGCGTTCTGATGCGGCCTGCGGAAGGCGGGGCGGCAATACCGCCCCGCCTTTGTCATGGTTGCGCTGCGGTCGAGGCTGAAGCGGTCTGCCCGCCGAGGCTGCGCGACAGGAAGGCCAGCAGGCGGGTGTAGTACTCGCGCCGGTGTTGTGGGGTGTAGAAGCCGTGGCCTTCGCTCTTGTAGTACAGGCTTTCAACCGGCGTGCCGGCGCGGCGCAACGCGGCTTCCATTTTCTTCGTGTGCTGGATCGGGGCACGCTTGTCTTCGCCACCGGCGGCCAGGAACACCGGCACTTTCACCTGCGCGGCCAGGTTCACCGGCGAACGCTCCGCCAATGCTTCCGGTGCGCCGAGCCAGTCGCGCAGGTAGGTCATCCCGGAGCGATCGCTCTGGATGTCACCACGCTCGAACATCAGCGGCAGATCGTAGATGCCCACGTACCCGGCCGCGCACTGGTACAGCCCCGGCTCGCGCACGGTGCCCATCAACGCGGCGTAGGCCCCGTAGCTGGCACCGTAGATGCAGATGCGCTGCTCATCGGCAATGCCCTGCTCGATCGCCCAGCGCGTGGCATCGGTCACGTCGTCCTGCATGCGCAGGCCCCACTGGTTCCTGGCCGCTGCGGTGTGCGCGCGCCCGTAGTTGGACGAGCCGCGGAAGTTGATCTGCAGCACCGCATACCCGGCCGCCGCGAGCAGCTGGGTTTCATGCTCATAGCTGCCGTCGTCGAACACACCGATCGGCCCGCCGTGCGGTACCACCACCATCGGCAGCCGGCGCGCCTCCTTGCCATTGGGTACGGTCAGGAAGCCGTGCAGCGGCAGGCCATCGCGCGCCTTCAGTGCCACCGGTCGCACCTGTGCGCTCTGTGACGGGTCGATCCAGCTGCTGCGGCTGGCCAGCAGCCTGGCCTTCTTCTCCACCGTGTCGTAGCGGTAGAAGTCGCCCGGGTTGCTGCCCGACCAGGTCTGCGCCAGCACGATGCGTCCATCGCGGGTGCTGGAGGTGATGTACACCGGGCTGCGCAGTGCGGCCTGCAGGCTGCGATACAGCCGCGCGGTGCTGGAGGTGTCGTCGAAAAAGCGCGCCTTCGGCACGTCGCCGTAGTAGAGCGCGCCCACCGGAATGCGGGTGCCCGGCTGGTAGATCACCCGGCCCGGGTCCACCACGTCGTCGCGCAACAGGGTGCGGCGCTCGTTGGTCTGCGGATTCCAGCTGACGATGGCATCGGGGCCCTCGGACTGCTCGATCCACAGGTAGGCCAGGCTGCCGTCGGCGGAGAAGCCCAACGGCTTCTCGACACGCCGGCTGACTGCTTCGTCGTTGAGCAGCACCCAGTCGTCGCCGCGCTGCGCGCGGTAGTACAGCTTCTGCACGTTGTCCGAGCCCGAACCCAGTGCAAACCGCACTTCGCCGGTGTTGTCAGTGGCGAAGTACGCGCTCTGCACGGGCGAGCGCGCCACGACGATCCGCCGCCCGGTGACCGCGTCCATGCGTTCGATGCGGGTGTAGGGATTCTCGGCGAACGGCCACACGGCAATCAGCACGTTGCGCTCGTCGTCGGCGAGCTCGTCGGTCAGGAACGCCGACACCTGGCTGTCGTTGAGCCCACCGACCCGATAGCCGACCAGCAGCTCGCCGCTCCTTCCATCGGCGTTGATGCCGTACAGCTCGCCGGTCGGGCGAGGTTTGTCCAGGCGGCCCCACTTCTGCGCCAGTCCGATCACCAGGCGCTCGTTGCTGACCCAGTCGAAGCTGCCGGCGTGGTTGTCGCGCGGCGGACGGAACGAGCCGACCATCGCCATGTCGGACGTGCGCAGGATTGCGATGGCGGTCGCGTCCTGGAGCGGAACGCTGGCGGCAACATAGGTGCCGTCCGGCGAAATCTTGATGTTGGTGAACGCATCGTCGCGCAGGTAGCGCTCCAGGTCGACCGCGCCGGCCGTCGCCGACAGCAACGCACAGCCGGCGCCCAGCAGCGCGGCCATCAGTGTCTTGCGCATCCTTCCCCCTTGGTCCGGACCCCCTGTCCGGGTCGCCGATTCTAGACAGAACCGCGCGTGCGGCGCCATCCGCCCATGGCGCTCAGGGCGAGGCGGCGGCCGCCGCGCCCGCGGTCTTGCCACCCAGGCTGCGCGACAGGAACGCCAGCAGCTTGCCGTAATACTCGCGGCGATGCGGGTCGGTGTAGAAGCCATGGCCTTCGGTGGAGTAGTACAGCGATTCCACCGGCACCCCGGCCTTCTGCAGCGCCGCCTCCATGCGCTTGGTGTGCTGGATCGGGGCGCGCTCGTCTTCGCCGCCCGCCGCCAGGAACACCGGCACTTTGATGCGGTCGGCAAGGTTGACCGTCGAAACCGCGGCCACGTCGTTGGGGCTGCCCAGCCATTCCTTCAGGTAGGTGCTGCCGGAACCGCTGCGCTGGACATCGCCGGTGGTGTGCATCATCGGCAGGTCGTACACGCCGACGTAGCCGGCGGCGCAACGGTACATGCCCGGTTCGCGGGCCGCGCCCATCATCGCCGCGTAAGCGCCGTAGCTGGCGCCATAGATGCAGACCCGGGCGGGATCGGCGTGGCCCTGGCTGATCGCCCAGCGGGTCGCATCGGTCACGTCGTCCTGCATGGCGGCGCCCCACTGCTTGGCGCCGGCGTGCCGGTAGGCACGGCCGAAGTTGCCCGAACCACGGAAGTTGACCTGCAGCACTGCGTAGCCTGCCGCGGCCAGCATCTGAGCTTCGGAATCGTAGCTGCCGTCGTCGAACACGCCGAACGGGCCGCCATGCGGCATCACCACCATCGGCGGCTTCGCCCCTGCCGACGCGGCCGGCAGGGTGAGGTAGCCGTGCAGCTCCATGCCGTCGCGCGCCTTGAAGGCATACGGCTGCACCTTGGCGGCGGTGTCCGGGTCGATCCAGGCGCCGCGGCTGATCAGGTGGTCGGCCTTCTTGGCGACCGTGTCGAAGATGTAGAAGTCACCTGGATTGCTTCCCGACCAGGTTTCCACCAGCACACTGCGGCCATCGCGCGTGCTGGAGGCGATGAACACCGCATCACCGCCGAACGCGGCTTCCAGGCTGCGGTACAGGCGCGCGTCGGCCGAGGTTTCGTCGAAGAAGCGGGTGCGCGGCTTGTCGCCCAGGTAGAGCGCGCCGACCGGAACACGGGTGCCGGGGCGGTAGATCAGACGGTCCGGGTCCACGACGGGATCGCGCAGCAACGGGCTGCGGGTGCCGGTGACCGGGTCCCAGGTCACGATGGCATCGGGGCCGTTGGCCTGCTGCACCTGCAGGTAGGAGGTCTTGCCGTCTTCGGAGAAACCAAGCGCGGTTTCGATGCGGCCGGTATCGGCCTCATCGTTCACCAGCTTCCAGGTATCGCCGATGGCATCGCGGTAATAGAGCTTGTTGACGTTGTCGATACCGGCACCGTGGGCGAAGCGGATCTGCCCGCTCGGGTCGCTGGTGAAATCGGCGCGGCGTACCGGCGACCGGGCCACGGTCACACGGCGGCCGCTGGCGATATCCATGCGATCGACACGGGTGTAGGGATCTTCGGAGAACGGCCACACCGAGACCAGCACGTTGCGCTCGTCCTGCGGCATCGAATCGATCAGGAAGGCGGCGACCGCTTCGACCTTCTTCGGTTGGATGCGGGTGCCCGGACCGTTGCCTTCCACGCGATAGCCGACCAGCAGTTCGCCACGGCCGCCATTGGCGTTCATGGCGTACAGCTCACCGGTGAGCTGCGGCTGGTCGAGGCTGCCGAACTTTTCGGCCAGGCCGATCAGCACGCGCTCGTTGTTGACCCAGTAAAAACTGGTGGCGTGGTTGTTGCGCGGCGGCACGAACGAACCGGTGACCTTGCCGGTGGCGCGGCTGAGGATGGCCAGTGCGGTTCGGTCTTCCATCGGCACGGTGGCAGCGTAGTAGTCCCCGCCCGGCGACAGCTTGATGTCGGTAAACGTGTCGCGCTTGAGATAGCGCTCAAGATCCAGCTCCGCAGCGGAACCCTGCGCCACCGGCCCGCACAGCAGGGCCAAGACGGCCAGGGCCGCCCATTTCGAGTAGTTCATCCTTCCCCCTCCTGCCAGACACCTTGTCCGTGATCGGCGATTCTAGACAGATCGGCGCAGCACAGGCCAGTGGCGACCTTCTTGGACGCATCCGGGCCCGGAAAGAAAAATGGCACCGCGAACGGTGCCATTTGGACGTGCATTGACGGAGAGAGAGAGAGATCAATGCACGCCGCGGAACGCCAGGCTGAGGGCCAGGATGGACAGGATCACGGCGATGGTGCCGTCGAGGATCCGCCAGGTACGCGGTTTGGTGAACAACGGGGCCAGCAGGCGGGCACCGAGGCCCTGGGCGGTCAGCCACAGGCAGCTGGCGGTGACCACGCCGGCGGCGAACGCCATGCGGGCATTGCCGAAGTTTTCGGCAATGGAGCCGATCACCATCATGTCCAGCCAGAAGTGCGGGTTGATCAGCGAGAAACCGACCGCAGCGGTCAGCACGGCGCGGCGCGAGGTGTTGTCGCCGTCATCGACCTGCATGCCGCCGCCGCCGGCCAGCGCGCGCCGGGCCGACTGCCAGGCGTACCAGCTGAGGAACGCCACGCCGCCCCACAGCACCACGGTGGTCAGCCAGGGCAATGCCTGGGTCAGGGTGCGCAGGCCGGCCACGCTGGCGAAGATGAAGATGGCATCGATCGCCGCGCAGGTCGCCACGACCGGCACGATGTGCTTGCGCAGGATGCCCTGGCGCAGGATGAAGGCGCTCTGGGCCCCGACCACGGCGAACAGGCCGATGCCGGCTGCGGCACCACTGAGCCACGCGGCCAGACCGGGGCCGCCGGAAATGAAGGAGAACATGGGATACCACCTGTGTTGCTGGGGGGCGGTGCCTCGCCAAGGCGTACAGCACCGTGATGGCGCGTATTGTCGCGCCGCAACATGGAAAAGTAGAGCTAAACTTACTTAACCATCTTTAGCGGAACTTAAGACGATGCGCATCGACCATGCCCAGCTCCGCGCCCTGGCGGCGGTGATCCGCGAAGGCAGTTTCGACCGGGCGGCGCAGTCACTAAATGTCACCGCCTCGGCGGTGTCGCAGCGGGTAAAAGCGCTGGAAGACCGGGTCGGGCGGCTGCTGGTCAAGCGCTCTTCGCCGGCGGTGGCCACGCCGGAAGGCCAGGTGCTGGTGCAGCTGGCCGAGCAGACGGCGCTGCTGGAGCACGATGCGCTGCACCGGATGGGTATTGCCGATGAGGACCTGCCGCACGCCAGCATCCCGGTGGCGGTGAATCACGACAGCCTGGAAACCTGGTTCCCGGAGGCGGCGCTGAGTTTCGCGCGGCAGACCGGGACGACGCTGGACCTGCGCTCGGAGGACCAGGACCACACGGTGGCGCTGCTGCGCCAGGGCGCGGTGCTGGGCGCGGTGACCACGCTGGACGAGCCGGTACAGGGCTGCCAGATCCACGCGCTGGGCAGCATCCGCTACGCGGCCACGTGCACGCAGGCCTTCCACGACCGCTACTTTGCCAAGGGGGTGAACGCGCAGTCCCTCGCCCAGGCACCGGTGCTGGTGTTCAACCGCAAGGACGACATGCAGGCACGGTTCGCGCGGCGGCTGGCCGGCGACGACCTGCCGATGACGGCGCCGACCTGGTGGATTCCGTCAACGCGGGCGTTCGTGCAGGCCAACGTGGGCGGGCTGGGCTGGACGATGAACCCGCTGCCGCTGGTCAAGCGCCACCTGGATGCGGGGCGGCTGGTGCTGATGAAGCCGCGTGCGTGGGAAGACGTGCCGCTGTACTGGCAGCACTGGAAGGGCGACGTGCAGACGATGGCGCTGCTGACCAGGGCCGTGCTGGCGGCGTCGGCGACGCTGGTGCGCCGCAGGCGGTAGGTACCCACCGTTGGTGGGTACGCCTTCACGTGCCGACCAGCGGTCGGCACCTACCGTGGCCTCCAAGCATCCAGCGCGGGGCGTTCGATGGAATCGGATCCGGTCTATCTGCATATCCGGGTGGTGCTGAGCATCATCCTGGGGTTGAGCATCACCACGCTGGTGAAGGGCCTGGCCTCGATCATCGAGCATCCGGCCCGGCGCGGCGGGTGGTCCGGCATCCACCTGTGCTGGGTGCTGTGGATGCTGGTGTCGGTGGTTACCTTCTGGTGGTGGGAGTTCCGTCTGGGCGAAGTGCGCCAGTGGACCTTCGGCCTGTACCTGTTCGTGATCGGCTACTGCGCCAGCTGGTACATGCTGTGCGTGCTGCTGTTCCCCGATGACCTGCGCGAGTACGGCAGCTACGAGCAGTACCTGCTGCAGCGGCGCGGCGGCTTCTTCGGCATGCTCGCCCTGGTGACCGTGCTCGACCTGGGCGACACGGCGATCAAGGGTCACAGCCGCTGGCAGATGCTCGGCGAGGCGTACCCGGTGCATACCGGGATCATGCTGGTGATTGCCGGGGTGGGCATCGCAAGCCGTTCGCGACGGGTCCACCTGGGTCTGGCCGTGCTGGCGCTTGTTTACCAGTGCGGGTATTTCCTCGCTGAATATTTCACCTTGGGGTCCGATTGATCCTTGCGATGCTGCGTTGCACCAAATCCGTACCGGTTCGGGCTAAAATTGGGCCCTGGATGCGCCAAGAGCTTGTTTCTTCACGCTTCTTCCACGAAGCGCCGTCATCCTGCCCTCATCTCCCCACATGAGATATCCATGAAAAAGTTAGCGAAGGTCGTCCTCGGCCTGTTCGTGCTGTTGCTGATCGCAGCGGCGGTATTCCTGTACTGGCCCCTCCACCAGCGTTCGGTTCCGGCCGCCGGCAACGACAAGCCGGTCGACGTCGTGCTGGTCGGCGGCGGCATCATGAGCATCACCCTGGCCACCTTCCTGCAGGAACTGCAGCCAGACTGGAACATCCAGGTGTTCGAACGCCTCGACGGCGTGGCCCTGGAAAGCTCCGATGGCTGGAACAACGCCGGCACCGGGCATTCGGCCTTCGCCGAACTGAACTACACCCCGGAACTGCCCGATGGCAGCATCGAGACCAAGCGCGCGGTCGGCATCGCCGAGCAGTTCGAGATCTCCCGCCAGTTCTGGTCGCACCAGGTCAAGGAAGGCCGGCTCAGCCAGCCGTCCGACTTCATCAACCCCACCCCGCACATGAGCTTCGTGTGGGGCGATGACAACATCGCCTACCTGCACAAGCGCCAGCAGGCGCTGGTCAGGAACCCGCTGTTCTACGGCATGCAGTACTCCGAAGACCCGGCGCAGATCAAGGCCTGGGCCCCGCTGCTGATGGAAGGCCGCGACCCGAAACAGAAGGTCGCCGCCACCTGGATGCCGCTGGGCACCGACGTCAACTTCGGCGTGATCACCCGCCAGCTCACCGCCGGCCTGCAGCGCAACCCGAACTTCAGCCTGCACCTGGAACATGAAGTCCGCGCCCTGCGCCAGAACGACGACAAGACCTGGAACGTCACGGTCAAGGACCTCAACGCCGGCACCGAGTCCGCCCTCAAGTCGCGCTTCGTGTTCATCGGCGCCGGCGGCGCCGCGCTCAAGCTGCTGCAGCTCTCCAACATCCCCGAAGCCAAGAACTACGCCGGCTTCCCGGTCGGCGGCCAGTTCCTGGCCTTCAAGTCCCCGGCCATCGCCGGCCGCCACGGCGTCAAGGCCTACGGCATGGCCGAGACCGGCTCGCCGCCGATGTCCGTGCCGCACCTGGATTCGCGCAAGCTCGATGGCAAGCCGGTGGTCCTGTTCGGCCCGTTCGCCCTGTACAGCACCAAGTTCCTCAAGCACGGCTCCTGGTTCGACCTTTACTCCTCGGTCAACCACAACAACGTGGCCGGCATGCTCGACGTCGGCGCGGAGAACCTGGACCTGGTGAAGTACCTGATGGGCCAGGCCCGCCTCAACGACGACGACCGCCAGGCCGAACTGGTCAAGTACTTCCCCAACGCCAAGCGCGAGGACTGGGAACTGGTCACCGCCGGCCAGCGCGTGCAGATCATCAAGCACGACCCGGAAAAGGGCGCCGTCCTGCAGTTCGGCACCGAAATCGTGACCGACAAGGACCACACCCTGGCCGCCCTGCTCGGCGCCTCCCCGGGGGCCTCGACCTCCCCGCCGATCATGCTGGACCTGCTCAAGAAGGCCTTCCCCGAGCAGATGGCCGCCGGCTGGGAAGCCCGCCTGGCCCAGATCGTGCCGTCCTACGGGCGCAAGCTCAACGACAGCCCGGCCCTGACCAACGAGATCCGCCGCCAGACCAGCGACACCCTGCGCCTGCCGTACCTGGACGTGCCGGTGGAGACGAGCCCGGCAGTGATGATGACCCCGCCGCCCGCGGCGCCGGTGGCGCCGGCGAAAGAAAAGCGGAATGCGAACGAGGAGCTGCAGGCCCTGTAGGTCCGCAGCGGAAAGCAGCGGGGCAGAGCCCCGCTATACAAAAACCGGCTTCGGCCGGTTTTTTTTTGCTGTTCCGACCGCCCCAAGCCATTCGTCAGGGGTGCGGGGCGGCAGGGGGTAGCGGGACCTTGAGCAGCATGGATGCTGCGATGAGCCCCATGGAAGGGTTTACGCGCGTCCCGCTGCCCCCTGCCGCCCCGCACCCCAACACGTAGAAAGGAGACGCCCGCGCTTTCGGCTCGTTAAATTATTGTAATTAGAATGCGAACGATTTACATTTGCGTCCCGTTGTGCACCCACCTGCCTCTGCTGAGACCCCCGCATGTCCTTCCGTTCCCACCCCTCTGCTTCCGTCCGCCGTGCCCCGCTGGGCCTGGCCCTGCTGTCCGTGCTGTCGCTGGCCTCGCCCTTGGCCCTGGCTGACACCGTCGATGCCGGCAGCAGTGCCGCCGATGCCAAGACCCTGGACCAGGTGAACGTCGTCGGCTCCCAGCGCGCGCCGTCCAGCACCACCCGCCTGCCCATCACCCTGCAGGAAACCCCGCAGTCCACCAGCGTCCTTGCCCTCGACCGCATCCAGAACGAATCGCTGTTCTCGATCAACGACGTCATGCGCAACATCACCGGCGTCAACGTCTCCTTCTACGACACCCAGCGCCCCCTGTACTACGCGCGCGGCTTCACCATCACCGACTTCCAGGTCGACAGCCTGCCCACCTACAGCGGCTCCACCAACCAGGAATACGACACCGCCTTCTACGACCGCATCGAAGTCATCCGCGGCGCCAACGGCCTGCTCAGCGGCGCCGGCATTCCCTCGGCCACCGTCAACCTGCTGCGCAAGCGTCCCGGCAAGGAGTTCGACGCCTCCTTCGCCATCAGCGCCGGCAGCTGGGACTTCCGCCGCATGGAAGCCGACGTCAACGCCCCGCTCACCCGCGATGGCCGCTTCCGCAGCCGCGTCGTTGCCGCCTATACCGATCGCGAGCTGTATTACGACCGCTACAAAGAAGACAAGATGGCCGGCATGGCCGTGCTGGAAGGCGACCTGACCGATTCCACCACCGTCACCGTCGGCTACCAGCGCCAGGACAACAACCCGGTCGGCTCCACCTGGGGCACCGTGCCCTTCTTCAACAGCGACGGCACCTTCGCCCACCTCCCCCGCGAAACCAACATGGCCCCCAAGTGGAGCTACTGGCAGCGCGAAACCAGCACCGCCTTCGCCAACCTCGAACAGCGCTTCGGTGAAAACTGGCTGCTCAAGCTCAACACCGCCTACACCCGCGGCAACGTCCAGAACGTGCGCGTCTACGGCAGCGGCTACCCCGATCCCGTGAGCGGTGCCGGCACTTACCTGCTGGCCGGTGCCGGCGATGCCGAAGACACCCGCAAGGGCGCCGACCTGTTCCTGTCCGGCACCTTCCCCGCCTTCGGCCGCGAACACGATGTCGTCGTCGGTGGCAGCTGGTCCGACCTCGAAGCCACCACCTGGACCCTTACCTCGGTGGCCAACTGGCGCTACAACATCCCCGACATCCGCAACTGGAACGGCGACATTCCCGAGCTGACCGCCAGCCGCACCGGCGCCCGCCGCATCGCCCGCACCCGGCAGAGCGGCGTGTACGCCTCCACCCGCCTGCGCCTGGCCGATCCGCTGTCGCTGATCGCCGGCGCGCGCCTCAGCCGCTGGGAAACCCTGACCCGCGCCTACAACGCCGCCGGCACCTACACCGGCACCAGCGGCCAGTACAAAGTCACCGACGAAGTCACTCCCTACGTCGGCCTGGTCTACGACATCGTGCCCGACTTCTCGGTGTACGCCAGCTACACCGAAATCTTCAACCCGCAGAACTACAAGGACCGCAACGAGAACCTGCTAGCCCCGGTGGAAGGCTCCAACCTGGAAGCCGGCATCAAGTCGCAGTGGTTCGACGGCCGGCTGACCGCCAACGCCGCCATCTTCGAAGCCAAGCAGGACAACTACGCCGTGCGCGACATGAGCCTGCCGGACGGCTCACTCAGCGATGGCACCTCGGCCTACATCGGCGTCAACGGCACCAAGTCGCGCGGCTGGGAAATGGACATCAACGGCGAGATCCGCCCGGGCTGGACCGTCAATGCCGGCTACACCCACGTCAAGGTGACCCGCGCCAGCACCGACCTGATCTACGCCAACCTGCCCGAGGATTTCCTGCAGCTCAACACCAGCGTGCGCCTGCCCGGCGTGCTGGACCGCCTGACCGTGGGCGGCGGCTTCTCCTGGCAGAGCGAAGTGGAGGGCTACAACATCCCCTACCCGCTGGGCGGCACCCGCACCGTGCGCCAGCCGGCCTACATGCTGGTCAACCTGCACGCCAACTACCAGATCAGCGACAGCTGGAC
This sequence comes from Stenotrophomonas sp. CCNWLW57, assembly GCF_037203925.1. Classification (NCBI taxonomy): domain Bacteria; kingdom Pseudomonadati; phylum Pseudomonadota; class Gammaproteobacteria; order Lysobacterales; family Lysobacteraceae; genus Stenotrophomonas; species Stenotrophomonas sp. CCNWLW57. The sequence goes on along the minus strand of NZ_JBBCBJ010000004.1, from coordinate 290,260 downwards.
CGCCACCCTGAGCGTGCGCAACGCGCTGGACAAGACCTACTGGGCCAACCTGGACTACAACAACTACGGCGAACCGCGCTTCATTTCCGCGAGCCTGCGCTGGAAATACTGAATCCGCCTCGCGGCTGGAACCTGAATAGGCCCGCCTCCTGGCGGGCCTTTCTTTTGCTGCGCTGCGGGTTGCACCACCGTCCGTAATTATGGCGTAATTACCAAAACGCCATTCGGATGCCCGTCGATGAACCCCAGTTGGGACACCTTGGAGCGTGGCCGCCAGGCCCGGCTTGAACGCGCCGCCCCCTGGGCGCGCGGCCGCAACGTCGCCGCCAACGATGCCATCGCCCTGCTGCACGCCCTGCTGGAGCCGGGCGACAAGGTCTGCCTGGAGGGCAACAACCAGAAACAGGCCGATTTCCTCGCCCAGTGCCTGGCCGACCTGGACCCGGCCCGGGTCCATGACCTGCACATGGTGCAGTCGGTGCTGTCACTGCCCTCGCACCTGGATGTGTTCGAACGCGGCATCGCCTCCAGGCTCGACTTCTCCTTCTCCGGCCCGCAGTCGGTGCGGCTGGCCAACCTTGTCGCCGAAGGGCGCATCCAGATCGGTGCGATCCATACCTACCTGGAACTGTTCGGCCGCTACTTCATCGACCTCACCCCGCGCGTCGCACTCGTTGCCGCCCAGGCCGCCGACCGCCACGGCAACCTCTACACCGGCCCCAACACCGAAGACACCCCGGTGATCGTCGAGGCCACCGCGTTCGGCGGTGGCATCGTCATCGCCCAGGTCAACGAGATCGTCGACACCCTGCCCCGCGTGGACATCCCCGCCGACTGGGTCAACTTCGTGGTGCAGGCGCCACGCCCGAACCACATCGAACCGCTGTTCACCCGCGACCCGGCGCAGATCTCGGAAATCCAGGTACTGATGGCGATGATGGCCATCAAGGGCATCTACGCCGAATACGGGGTCAACCGGCTCAACCACGGCATCGGGTTCGATACCGCCGCCATTGAACTGCTGCTGCCCACCTACGCCGAATCGCTCGGGCTGAAGGGAAAAATCTGCCAGCACTGGGCGCTCAACCCGCACCCGGCGTTGATCCCGGCGATCGAATCGGGCTTCGTCAAATCCGTGCACTCGTTCGGCTCCGAACTGGGCATGGAGAAGTACATCGCCGCGCGCGGGGATGTGTTCTTCACCGGCGCCGACGGCTCGATGCGCTCCAACCGCGCGTTCTCGCAGACCGCCGGGCTGTATGCCTGTGACATGTTCATCGGTTCCACCCTGCAGATCGACCTGCAGGGCAACAGCTCCACCGCCACCCGCGACCGCATCGCCGGCTTCGGCGGCGCGCCCAACATGGGCTCGGACGCACGCGGCCGCCGCCATGCCAGCGACGCCTGGTTGAAGGCTGGCCAGCAGGCCGCGCGCCCCGGTGAAATGCCACGTGGGCGAAAACTGGTGGTGCAGATGGTGGAAACCTTCCGCGAGCACATGGCGCCGGCGTTCGTTGATCGGCTGGATGCGTGGGAACTGGCCGAACGTGCGGCCATGCCGCTGCCGCCGGTGATGATCTATGGCGACGACGTCAGCCATGTGCTTACCGAAGAGGGCATCGCCAACCTGCTGCTGTGCCGCACCCCGGAGGAACGCGAACAGGCGATCCGCGGCGTGGCCGGCTACACCGCCGTGGGCCTGGGCCGCGACCGCGCGATGGTCGAGAACCTGCGCGACCGTGGCGTGATCCAGCGCCCGGCCGACCTGGGCATCCACGTGCGCGATGCCAGCCGCGACCTGCTGGCCGCGCGTTCGGTGAAAGACCTCGTGCGCTGGTCCGGCGGCCTGTACGACCCGCCCAAGCGCTTCCGCAACTGGTAAGGGAACCTGCCATGGAAACCCTCGACTACTGTTTCACCGGCACCCAGCCCGTGCACTTCCCCACCGATGCGGTGCTGGTCGGCGTGCTGGCCTCGGGCAACCTGGAAATCCTGCTGGAGCCTGCCGCGCTGGACGGCGCGATGGCGGTGCGCATCATCACCGCCGCGCGCGGTTTCGGCACGATCTGGGAAGCGGTGATCACCGATTTCGCCCGCCGCCACCCGCTGCGCGATGTGCAGGTGTCGATCAACGACGCCGGCGCCACCCCCGCCGTGGTCAGCCTGCGGCTGGACCAGGCGGTGGAAACCCTGCACGCCGGAGACAGCGCATGAGCCTGGCCCACCGCCACAGCTATTACGAAGCCGACGCGCGCGAGCGCATCGCCGGCGTGCTGGATACCGGCTCGTTCAAGGAACTGCTCGGGCCTGCACAGCGCGCGATCAGTCCGCACCTGGCCCAGCTGGACCAGCCCGCCGCGTTCGACGACGGCATCGTGGTGGGCGAAGGCCAGCTGCGCGGCAGGCGCGTGCTGGTGGCCGCACAGCAGGGCCAGTTCATGGGGGGCGGCGTGGGAGAAGTGCACGGCGCCAAGCTCACCGGCCTGCTGCAACGCGCCGGGCAGACCCGCCCCGAAGGCGTGCTGCTGCTGCTCGATACCGGCGGCGTGCGCCTGCACGAGGCCAACGCCGGGCTGATCGCCATTTCCGAAATCATGCGCGCGGTGCTCGCAACGCGTGCCGCCGGGGTACCGGTGTTGGCGCTGATCGGCAGCGGCAACGGCGCGTTCGGGGGCATGGGCATCGTGGCCCGCTGCTGCACCACGGTGATCATGTCCGAGGAAGGCCGGCTGTCGCTGTCCGGCCCGGAGGTGATCGAAACAGTGCGCGGCGTGGAAGAGTTCGATGCGCGCGACCGCGCACTGGTCTGGCGGGTTACCGGCGGCAAGCACCGCTACCTGATCGACCAGGCCCAGGTGCTGGTGCCCGATGCGATCGAGGCGTTCGCGCAGGCGGCATTCGATGCCCTGCAGCCGGATGCCGCCAGCACCGGCACCGATACCGCCCTTGCCGCGCTGCAGGCCCGCCACGCCGCCCTCAAGGCGCGCGCGCAGGCTTGGGGCGATTGCCGCGATGGCGTGGAGATCTGGGCACGGCTCGGCATCGACGATCCGCAACGGCTGCCGTTGCTGGATACCGATGACTTCCTGGCCGCCACCGCTGACCGGAGCCTGCCATGACCGCGCCACTGAACACCCTGCTCGACGCGCTGTTTCCGCGCGGGCACACCATCGCCGTCGCCGATTCGGTACTGACCGGGACCGCCACCACCGACGACGGCGGGGTGACCGTGATCGGCACCACCGACAAGATCGAAGTGGGCGTGGATCACGCGCTGGTGCTGGCCGAAACGGTATTGGCGAGCACCGCTGCGTTCCCGCAGCGCCCGATCGTGATGCTGGTCGATACCGCCGGCCAACGACTGGCGCGCCGCGATGAACTGCTGGGCATCAATGGCTACTTCGCGCACCTGGCGCAGACGTTGGACCTGGCCCGGCGCCGCGGCGCGCGCCTGGTCACGCTGGTGTACGGCGAATCGGTCAGCGGTGGCTTCCTGTCGTTCGGGCTGATGGCTGACCACATCCACGCCCTGCCCGATGCGCAGGTGCGGGTGATGGACCTGCGCGCGATGGCACGGGTGACCAAGCAGCCGCTGGAGAAACTGCAGGCGCTGAGCCAGAGCTCGCCGGTGTTCGCGCCGGGCGTTGAGAACTACGTTGCGATGGGCGCAGTGCAGTCGGTATGGCACGGCGATCTGGCGCAGGCTTTGCTGGACGCGCTGCGCACGCCGGCAGAAGGTGACCGCCGCGCGCAACGCGGTGCCGAGCGTGGTGGCCGTACCCTGGCCGCGCGCGTGGCTGCACAGGTGGCCGCTGGCGATGCCTGACCGGCCTGCCCGCCACACGCTGGTCTGGCTGTCGGCGCACGCCGATTGGCGGGCTGACGTGGCCGCGCATGACGCGCGCCTGGCGGCGTGGTTTGCCCAGGGCTGGCCCGCCGTGGCGGCGCGCCGCGCTGCCGATGATCCCGATCCCCGCGTGCGCCTCGGCATTCCCCTCCCCCCCGCCGAGGGCAAGCAGCGATTGGGTCTGCGGGTGCCGCTGGGCGACATCGTGCGCCAGCAGCCGCCGCTGGAACTGGCCGGGGTGCGGGTGCACGCGCGCACGCCGGAGGACTGGCGCGGACCGCTGCAGGCGCTTGATCGGCTGGCGCCGGCCCGGGTGTTCGGGGCGTTTGCCTGGCAGGCGTTGACCGGGTTGGCGTACGTGCATGCGCGGTCGGATATCGACCTGCTGTGGGACGTCGAAACCGCGCAGGATGCCGACGCGCTGGTCGCTGCCCTGCAGGCATGGGAGCTGCGCTTTGGCCGGCGCGTGGATGGTGAGCTGTGCCTGCCCGATGGTGGGGCGGTGAACTGGCGCGAGTTTGGTGGTGAGTCGCGGCAGGTGCTGGTGAAGCGGGTGGATGGGGCCGCGTTGGAGTTGCGGTCGAATCTGTTTGGGGTTGCTGGGTTGCCACGCAGGGCGTGGCACTACGGTATCGCCCGATGAACGCCGTTGCGAACGTTCTGCGGCCTTGCGTCGATTCGGCGCGGTTGGGGCGGCTGGCGGTGGGCGCGCTGCATGCGGAGCTGGCATTGGCGCCGAAGCCTGGGCTGGTGACGCCGTTCGATCCGGGCAGCCATGACGACATGGATGCCGGCACCTTCCTGCGCAGCCTGTTTGCGTTGCGCCATTACTTCCGCGATATGGCGCTGGCCGGCGCGGAGGATGCACCGTTCTCCGCGTTGCGCACGCTGGGTATTCAAGCCGAAGCGGCGATGTTGCGCGCCACCGGCGGAATCAATACGCACCGGGGTGCGGTCTTCAGTATTGGATTGCTGGTGGCGGCCGCTGCGCGTTGCCGCAGCATGCGGCAGCCGGTGTCGGGCGAGCAGGTCTGCCTCGGCGTCCAGCACTGGTCGCCTGGGCTGCTGGCCGCGCCGCTGGATCCGGACAGCCCGGGACAGCGTGTGCGCGCCCGGCACCGCATTGCCGGTGTGCGCGAACAGGCAGCCGCGGGGTATCCCATGCTGCGCACGTTGGCGCTGCCGACCCTGCGCGATGCGCTGGCGGCAGGTCTTCCGCGCGAGGCCGCGCTGTGCCACACGCTGATGGCACTGGTCGCCGAACTGGACGACATCAACCTGCTGCACCGGGGCGGCGACGAGGGCCTGCACTGGGCCCGCGCCCAGGCGGCCGCGTTCATGGCCGATGGCGGTGCCTTCGCCGCCGGTTGGCGCGCGCGCCTGCAGCAGTTGGGCGAGGCGTTCGTGGCGCGCCGGCTCAGCCCGGGGGGCAGTGCCGACCTGCTGGCCTGCAGCGTTTTCCTGCTGCAGCAGGAGGCGGTATGAGCCTTGCACTGCTCTGCCCCGGCCAAGGCGCGCAGCACCCGGCGATGTTCGACCGGGTGCGCGACAACGCGGCGGCGCGTGATGTGCTTGACGGGGTGGGTGCGGTGCTGGGCCAGGACGTGTTCGCTGCGGCAGGCGCGGAGGCGCGCTTCGAGAACGCGCTGGCGCAGCCGCTGCTGTGCGCGGCAAGCCTGGCGCACTGGCAGGCGCTTCGCACTGAACTGCCGGTGCCGGGCATGGTGGCGGGTTACAGCATCGGTGAGCTGGCGGCACATGCCGTAGCCGGCACTCTCGACACACCGTCCTGCCTGGCCTTGGCGGCGCAGCGTGCGCGGTACATGGATGCCGCCAGCCCTGCCGGCGCAGGGATGCAGGCGTTGCTGGGACTGGATCGCACGCGGGTGCAGTCGCTGTGCGCGCTGCATGGCGCCTATATCGCCATCGTCAATGGACGTGATCATTTCATCGTGGGCGGTGGACTGGAGGGCCTGGAAGCGCTGGCCGGGGACGCGCGTGCGGCCGGTGCGGATATCCGTCCGTTGCCGGTGCACGTGCCTTCGCACACGCCGTTGCTGCAGGCGGCAGTTCCCCGCTTTGCCGCTGCGCTGGAGGCGGTCGCGTGGCAGCAACCGGGCCTGCCGGTGCTGGCCGGCATCGATGCGCGCGTGGTGCGCGACCACGCCGGCAAGGTGCACACGTTGTCGGCGCAGCTGGCGCAGACGATCGAATGGGCGCAGGTGATGCGCCAGCTGTTCGAGCGCGGTGCGCGGGTGTTCCTGCAACTGGGCCCGGGCACCGCGCTGGCGCGCATGGTGGCCAGCGCTTATCCGTGCTGCGAGGTCCGCGCGGTCGAAGAATTCCAGCACCTGGATGGTGCGGTGGACTGGGTGCAACGCGCACTCGTTCGCCTGCAATGAGCGGTTGGCTCCACCTGTAGCACGCCACACCCCGTGGATGGCGGGTTTCCATCCGTGCGGTACGCGAATCACGTGTCTGGGAGGGCGCATGAGTCCACAAATTGCAACGATCATCGGTCTGGTGATCATGTTCATCATCGCCACTGCCCTGCCGATCAACATGGGTGCGGTGGCCTTCGCGCTGGCCTTCATCATCGGCGGCATCTTCGTGGGGATGGAGGGCAAGGAGGTGCTGGGCGGCTTCCCGGGCGATCTGTTCCTGACCCTGGTCGGGATCACGTATCTGTTTGCGATCGCGCAGAAGAACGGCACGATCGATCTGCTGGTGCACTGGGCGGTTCGGGCGGTGCGCGGGCGGATCGTGGCCATTCCGTGGGTGATGTTCGTGGTCACGGCGGTGCTGACTGCATTCGGTGCGCTGGGTCCGGCGGCGGTGGCGATCATCGGGCCGGTGGCGCTGCGCTTTGCGAAGCAGTACAGGATCAACCCGCTGATGATGGGCCTGCTGGTGATCCATGGCGCGCAGGCAGGTGGGTTCTCGCCGATCAGTGTGTACGGCAGCATCACCAACGGGGTGGTGCAGAAGGCGGGGCTGGAAGTGACGGAGATGGCGGTGTTCCTGACCAGCCTGGGCTTCAACTTCATGATGGCGACGATCTGTTTCTTCGCGTTCGGCGGGGTGGCGTTGATGCGGCGCGGTGCGGTGGCGATGGGCGGCGGCGAGCTGGCGCTGGCCGGTGGGCCGCAGGCGTCGTCGCGGCAGTTCGCGATCGAGGGCCACGGGGCGCTGGTGTCGGCGGGCGGCGGGACGTTGTCGAACGATCCGGACGCGCTGGAAGCGGTGGGCATCACGCGCGAGCGGTTGTTCACGCTGGTGGGGTTGATCGGGTTGGGCGTGGCGGCGTTGATCTACAACCTCAATGTGGGACTGGTGTCGATCACGGTGGCGGTGGTGCTGGCGCTGTTGTCGCCGGCCAGCCAGAAGGGTGCGGTGGACGGGATCAGCTGGTCGACGGTGCTGTTGATCTGCGGTGTGGTGACGTATGTGGGGGTGCTGGAGAAGGCCGGTTCGGTGGACTTCATCGGCAACGGGGTGTCGAACATCGGCATTCCGCTGCTGGGGGCGCTGCTGGTCTGTTATGTGGGCGGGATCGTGTCGGCGTTTGCGTCGTCGGCGGCGGTATTGGGCGCGACGATTCCGTTGGCGGTGCCGTTCCTGCTGCAGGGGCATCTGGGCGCGGCGGGCGTGATCTGCGCGCTGGCGGTGTCGTCGACGATCGTGGATGTGAGTCCGTTCTCGACCAACGGTGCGCTGGTGGTGGCATCGGCGGCCAAGGAAGAGCGCGAGTCGCTGTTCCGCCGGTTCCTGGTGTACAGCGGGCTGGTGGTGGTGTTCGGGCCGCTGTTGGCTTGGCTGCTGTTTGTTGTTCCGGGTTGGATGTAAGGCTGAAGCAACGGCCAAAGCAACAGCAAAAGCCTATCGCCAAGGCCTCCGCGGCTTGGCGGGACGGTGCGGGTTTGCGGGGGACGCCGTGAACCCGTCCATGGGGGCTTGGTCGCGGCATCCATGCCGCTCACACCCCCGCAAACCCGCCCCGACCCGCCTTTGACGGTGTTTTGGTGGCCTTGGGGAAGAGCGAATACAATTCATTCATGGCCATTGCTCCTGCTCCGCGTTCACCCAAAAGGCGTGCTCCCTTGTATGAGGAGGTGGCCGAGCATGTGCGTGAGCGCATCTATGACTACCGCTTGCCGCCTGGGGAGTGGATTGATGAGCCGGGGCTTTGCGAGGAGCTGGGGATCAGCCGTACGCCGTTGCGCGAGGCGCTGAAGCTGCTGGCGGCTGAGGGGTTGGTGCAGATCGATGCGGGGCGTGGGGCGCGGGTGACGCGGCTGACGCTGGAGGATCTCAACCAGCTGTTTCCGGTGATGGCGATGCTGGAGGGGCGGTGTGCGCATGAGGCGGTGAAGCACATCGACGATGCGGGGGTAGAGCAGTTGGAAGCGCTGCATGCGGCGATGGAGGCGGCGGCGGCGGAGGGCAATATTGCCGACTACTACCGCAACAATTATCTGATCCATGAGACGGTGCAGCACTACGCCGGTAATCCGTGGTTGATCCGGATCACGCATGATCTGCATCGCATTCTGAAGATGCATCGTGGCCGGCAGCTGTTGACGCCGGGGCGTACGGCGCAGTCACTGGCGGAGCATCGCGAGTTGATGGAGTGTTTCCGCCGGCGCGATGCGGAGGCGGCCGAGCGCACGATGGAACGGCACCTGCTGAGCCAGGGCCAGGCGTTGGCGGCGTACGTGGCAGCCGGGGGCCTGTTGAACGTCCCCGCCCCGCTGCCCACCGAAGGCGGCACGTAACCCCGCGCCCCGTATAGAGCCACGCCCTGCGTGGCTGCGCAATCAGGTCGGGCGCGTTTCCCTCAGGCCCCACAGAACGGGCAGCACCAGCAGCGCGACGGCGGCGATCATCGCGCCGGGCGCTGCCGCCCAGCCGGTGTGGCGCACCAGCAGCTCGGCCAACAACGGGGTGGCGCCGCCGAAGAAGGCGGTGGCCATGGTCACGCCCAGCGCCAGGCCGCTGAGCCGGCCTTCGCCGGGGAATTGTTCGGCGGTGGCCGGCGCGGCGACGGCGCTGACGCCGCCGGCCAGGCAGGCCAGTACCACGGCGGCCAGCGCGATCTGCACCGCGCTGCCGGTGGCCATCACGCCGAACATCGTCAACGGCAGCAGCGCTGACAGCAGTGCCAACCCGATCAACACCGGGCGTCGCCCCAGCTTGTCGGACAACGCGCCCACCAGCGGGGTCACGCCGATCACGGCGACGGCGGCGATGGTGGACAGCCACAGTGCCTGGGATTCGCCGACGTCACTGGCCGAGCCGAGAAACGCTGGCACGTAGGTGATGCCCACGTAGTAGGTGATCGAACCCAGCGCGGAGATGGCGAAGGTGCGCGCGACCGCGCCGCGATGGTAGCGCCAGGTATCGCGGATCGGCGAGGTCGGTACCGTGCCGGCGGCCACCTGGCGTTCGAATTCGGGCGATTCGTGCATGGTCGAGCGCGCGAGGAGGATCGCGCCGGCCAGAGCCGCACCGATGAAGAAGGGAATGCGCCAGCCCCAGCCATCGAGCTGGGCGCTGCTGAGCAGCGCCACGGTCAGTGCCGAGAGTGCCACGGCAAGCAATGCACCCACTTCGCTTGCGGCGGAGGCGAGAGAGGTCACCAGCCCGCGCCGGCGGATGGGGGCGCTTTCCAGCAGGTAAGCCACCACGCCGGTGTATTCGCCGCCTACCGAAAACGCCATGACGCAGCGGAGCAGCAGCAACAGCACGCCGGCGGTGGCGCCGATGCTGTCGAAGGTCGGCAGCAGCGCGGTGGCCAGCATCGCCAGCGTCATCAGAGCCATGGACGCCAGCAGCATGTAGCGGCGGCCGAAGCGGTCACCGAAGTGGCCGAAGCAGAGCGCGCCGAGGGGACGCATCAGGTAGCTCACCGCGAAGCCGGCCAGGGTGGCCAGCAGGGCGTTGTCGCCCCCGCCGAAGAACACCCGCGACAGCACCGTGGCCAGGTAGAGGTACAGGGTGAAGTCGTACCACTCCACCACGGTGGACAGACCAGCGACGATCATGGAGCGGGTGGGTGTGGCAGGCGGTGGGTTGGTCATGGGTTCGGAGCCTACGACAAACGATCTGCAGACCGTGTCGTCGCAGCGCCACGCCCTGCGTGGCCCTACGCGGTACGGGCGTAACGCAGGAGGCGTCCGCGCCCTGGCGAACTGCTTTCATCCTCGCCAAAGCCCCCCTCTTCGCTCGCTTCATACCCCTGCAGGGCCATGGCGCGCGAGAAGCCACCGAGGTTGCCGCGACCGGGATCGGTCAGCAGCAGTTCGGCAGTGGGCTTGGCGTGGCGCTCCATCATCGCGGCGATCTGCACGCCGTGACCCCGCTCGTACAGCACATCGCTGCCGATGATCAGATCGAACCGACCCAGTGACGTATCTGGCATCTCCCAGGGCAGGTCGCGGTAATGCACGGCCGGCAGGTCGTTGAGCCCGGCGTTGTAGGCCAGGAACGATTCGGCCAGCGGATGGTGGTCACTGGCCACCACGTTGGCGCCACGATGCGCCAGCACCAGGCTGGACAGGCCCAGCCCGCAACCCAGTTCCAGGATGCGTTTGCCGGCCACGTCGTACTGGCTCATGGTCTCGGCCAGCACCCGGCCGGCGGGCCAGACCTGGCCGAACAGGCTCCACAGCGAGGAATGGATGCCGGCGCGTTCGGCGCGGCCGGTGGGATCGGCGAACTGCTGCAGGTCGCTCAGGGCACGAATACGGAACTCGTGGCCGTTGACGGCAACCGTGAGAATGCGGGTGGTATAGCCCGGCATGTGCGCTCCATGAAACACGGAGAGCCGGCCCACCCCGGTGGCGGACGGCTCGAAAGGGGAGCGAAGCGGGCGACCGGAAGGGGCCGCGCAGGACGCGCGAAACGGCGTGGGACGCACCCATCCTACAGGACGGGCGGTTTCCGCCCTTCACTCAGTATCGGATCTGGCAATTGGGACAGAAGAAGGTGCGCCGCCGGCTCTTGCCGGGGTAGGTCTTGGAAACCGGGCCGCCGCAGGTCGGGCAGGTCCGCTTGGTATGGATCTGCCAGTGCTTCTTGAGCTCGAAGGCGCGCTTCCATTCCAGGAACAGGAAGCTGTAGGCGCGGGCGTCGGCAATGACCCGGCCGAGTACCCGCGGCGGCAACGCTCCCACCGTGCTTTCCGGGTGCACCCGCTGGCGGAACAGCACTTCGTTCTTGATGATGTTGCCGACGCCGGCAAACAGCTCCTGGTCCAGCAGTGCATCGCAGATCAGGGTGTCTGGCTGCTGCTTCAGCCGGCGCCGGGCCAGGCGGGGGTCCCACGCGTCGTTCATCACGTCGGTGCGCCAATCGTAGGTTTCGTCCAGCTTGCCTTCGATGTACTTCAGCGATGAGGCGTAGATGTTCAGCTCGCCGTGGTCGAACTGCAGCGAAACGCGCGGGGGCGATGGCTTGCGTTCGTCGATGCGGTAGCTGCCGAACATCAGCATGTGCACGCGTAGGCTGAAGCCGCTGAACTCGATCAGGAAGTGTTTGCCCCAGCTGCGCAGCGCGATCACGCGCCGCCCCTCCATGCGGGTGAGATCCAGGGAGCTGTTGCCCAGCGCCCGGCGCACGGTCTTGCCACGGAACTTCGCCGCCGCCTCGCGCAGGATGACGATGGAAGGACCTTCAGGCATGCAACCGCTCCTGCAGGCGCGCCGCGTTGGCAACGGCAAAGCCGTGCGCGGTGTTGTCGAAGATGACCCAGCGGGGTCCCCGTGCATGGCGCACCTGGGCGGCCAGCGCGTCCAATGCCGCGTCGTCGTAGTCGCTGTAGTACATGCGCGGTGCGCCGTGCCAGCGCCAATAGCGCCACGTCGGTGCACCGCCCGGTTGGGCCGCCGCCGGCACGCGCGCTGGATCGGCCCCCAGCCGCGAGACCCCGTGGCGCAGCAGCAACGCGTCGGCCGTGTCGGTGAACCAGCTGGCATGGCGCGGCTCGCACACCAGCGGCACCCCGCTGCGCCGGCGCAGCGCGCGGAAGAAGCTCGAGGCGCGGCGGGTATCCAGCGCCAATGAGGGCGGCAACTGCAGCAGCAGGCCACCCAGCTTGGTGCCGAGCGCGCTGGAGTCATCGAGGAAGCGGTCAAGCAACGGCCCCACGCCGACCAACGCCGAATCGTGGGAGATCGTGCGCGGGATCTTGACCGAGAAGCGGAAGCCGGTCGGCACACTGGCCGCCCAACGCTCGTAGGTGCCGGGCTTGTGCGGGCGGTAGAACGAGGAGTTGATCTCCACTACGGGAAACCGGGTGGCGTACCGCGCGAGCATGCTCTCCCCGGGGCCGAACAGGTCAGCGTAGCGGCCCGGAATGGACCAGCCTGCGCAGCCGACCAGCGGCCCGGTGGAGGCAGGCATGTCCGGCGTTCCTCAGACCTGGATCTCGCCCTGGTCTTCACCGTCCCAGTAATGGATACGGTGCGCGTGGACGTGGATCAGGACCAGGCCGGGGGTGTCCACACCCTGTTCGAACCAGCGCTCCAGGCTCTTCTGCCAGTGCTCGCGCATCACTTCCTTGTCGCGGATGATCCGGCCCTTGCCCTGCACGAACACGAACAACGGCGGCTTGCCGAGCAGGCCCTTGCTGCCGACGAAGCTGAGCGCGGCCTTGGGCTCGGCCTGCAGCTCGCGCACCATGTCGGTGCTGTCCAGAGAGAAGAACCAGCTGTCACCGTCGTAATCGACATCACCGTTGTTGCTCATCGGGCGGCCGGCGATTTCGCCGTTATCGGCGAAGGTCTGCAGCATGGTGAAGTCGATGCCGGCCATCTTCTTGGCCAGGTCGTGCAGGGTGAGCGTGGTCATGGCGGTATCCGTGCGGGAATCGGGTACTGCCAGACTCGGTGAGGGGCCGTGACCGGATCGTGCACGTGCCATGTCGTGGCGTTCACGGCGGTGGGCTGTTGCCGATGAACACCGGGTTGGAATGGAACCACAGGTCCTGCCAGGGATCTTCGCCTTTGATGTCGGCCAGTGGCGTCGGCTCATCCGTGTTGCTGCCGCGTGCACGTACAAATCCGCCGCCGGGTGGCGCCGGCAACTCCCACGTCACCTCGTACCACGGACCTTCCTGCTTCCACTCCTTGGCGGTAAAGCGCTGGGTCTGCATCCTGGGCGCCTGGCCGGTGCCACTGCCGACGATCAGCTGCAGCTGGCGCAGCGCCGGATGTCGCCCGATCGCATTGGCGCTGTCCGGCGTTCGCACCCGCAACTGCACGCGCATCGGCGTACCCGCTGCCACGGTCACGGCCTCGCCCATGCGCCCCACCCCACCGCTGCCATCTGCCGCCTGCACGGTCAGCTCCAATGCGTCGATCAGGTCGCCGGTCACCGCGAACATGCGCCCGGCGCGCACGCCGCCGAGGATGTCATCGGCCTCCGGGCGTGCCCAGACATAGGTCTTGCTGTACTCACCCGGATCGAAGTCGCTGCCCCCGTCGCGCTGGTTCACGTGCGAATCGGAACTGGCGGTGATCCAGAAGCGGCTACCGTCGGCCAGCATCTGGTCCCAGACGCCGCCAACCTGCGTGGTCATCTGGTCGAAGCCGCCGAAGGTCGGCGCCGCCGCATTCCGGTACAGGCCACGCTCGGAGCGGGTGGCCTGGTGCCCGGGCGCGCCTTCCATGCCGACCAGCACCTGCGGCGCAGCGGCATGCCACGCCTTCAGCTCAGCGGGCTCCACTTCGCCCCACTGCCCCGCCCCGGTGGCGGTTCGCGAGGGGTGGTTGATCAGCATCAGCGGCAGCGGACGCAGCCCGCGCATGTGGACCAACGCGTCCAGCATGTGCTGGTGGGTATCGCGGCTACCCGCTTCCAGCGGTTCACCGCGACTGTAGTGGCGCTCGATCGTCACCAGCTGTTCGGCTTCGCGCGCGCCCGGCGCGATGATCAGCGAGGCGTGTTCGCCGGCCGGCACATCGAACTCCATGCCGTTGAACTGGATGACCTCGGGCACGTCCTTCCGGGCCTGCAGCAGCGCCGGATAGGCGTGATCGCGGGTCACCGCCGAGTGGCCCGGGCCGCCGTGGTCGGTGTGCACCACCCAGCGCAGCCCGAAGTGCCGCGCCCGTTCGGCGTTGTGGCTGCGGGTGTAGGACGAGTCGCCGCCACGGATCGGCGTGGGCGGCGTGGTGCTGCGGTCCCAGTCCACGCTCCATTCGCTGTGCACGTGGTGGTCGCCAGGCTGCCAGTCGCGACCGGCATCAGATTCGGCAGGCGACGCCGTGGCCGGCGCCGCAAGCAGCGCCAGCAGGAGAAGTGTCTGCATGATCAGAACTCGGCGCGCAGGCCCAGGCTGATGCGGCGGCCCGAGGCTTCGTACATGGTCGGGAAGGATGGATCCATGGTGTAACCGCTGGTGATCTCGTTGGTCAGGTTGATGCCCTTCAGGCTGACCTTGATGTTGTCGGTGATCCGGTAGCCGATCGACACATCCATCTGGCCATAGGCATCGCGCCAGATCGGGTACATGTCATAGCCGATCGATTCCACGTATTCGTCCTTGTGGTTGTAGGACACGCGGGCATCGAACCGGTCTTTTTCGTAGTACGCAGTTAGGTTCCAGGTCTTCTCGGCCAGGCCCGGCATCGGCGTGCGGATGCCCAGGTCGGACTCACCGGCAAGCGAGCTGTCCAGCACGGTGTAGTTGGCATTCACGCCGAAGCCTTCCAGCATGGGGTGGAACATGCCCAGTGGCAGCTGCGCCACCAGCTCCACGCCGTCCACCTGGTAGGAACCCTTGGCGTTCACCGGCTGGTACACGTCGAAATCGAAGATGCCGTTGAGGGTGCCGTTGGCGTTGTACACGGCCACATCCTCGACCACGCCGGTCAGCGAGTTGATCACCACGCCGTCGATGTTCTTGCGGAAGTAGGAAGCGGCAAACAGCGCGCCGTTGTCCAGGTACTTCTCCAGGCCCACTTCCCACTGCTTGGCGTAGGTGGGCTTCAGTTCCGGGTTGCCATCGGTGAAGCGGTACGAGCTCCAGCTGGCGGTACGCTTGTAGGCGATGTCGGTCAGCGCCGGGCGCATCATGGTCTTGGACGCGGCCGCACGCAGCAGCAGGCCCTGGGCCAGTTCTGCGGTCATGTTAAAGCTGGGCAGCAGGTCGTCGTAGCTGCCATCCTTGGACACCGGGGTATCGGTGTAGCCGGTGCTGCCATCGGGCCGCTGGATCGGGTGGTAGCCGAACGAGGTGACGCTGGTATCGACATAGCGCGCGCCGGCGTTGATGTTGACCGGCACGTGGCCGATATCGAAGGCGAAATCCGCCATCGCGTACACGCTCGTCACCTTCTCATCGACCTGGTAGAACTGGCCGGCGTCGAAGGGGGTGTAGAAGCCGTCATAGCGGAAGGCGCGGCGTGCGTAGTCGTTGGACACCTGCTGCCAGTCCAGGTCCTTGATGGTGTAGTCGCCGCCGGGAACGATGTCGCCGATCCACTGCAGCGGGCTGTCGGCCAGGGTGCGGGTGTTGACCCAGGCGCTGCTGCCGGCGGTCGGCCCGGTGATCTTGAGCTCGCCGTACTGGCGCTGCTTGGAGCGGTCGGTGTAGCGCGCACCGAACTTCACGTCACGCAGGGCCGGCAGGAAGGCCAGGTCCAGCATGCGGGTCACGTTGACCTGGGCGGCGTACTTGTCGTCGTCCACCGTCTCCAGCGTGGTTTCGTAGGCTTCGAACAGGTACTTGTCCGAGGCGTTGTACATGTCGAAGCCGCCCGGCGTGTTGGGGATGGTTTCGCCGCTGCGGCCGGTCCAGCGGGTGCGCGAGGGCGCGTAGGCGACGTGCTTGAGGTTGGAGAAGTCCGAGGTCTTCTCCGCGCCGGAATAGCCGGCCATGGCATCGATGTACCAGTCCTGGCCCTTCCAGTCGAGCGCAACGCTGTACTGGCTGTAATCGGTCTTGTTGATCCGCTCCTTGCTCAGCATCTCGTGCTGGGTGGCGGTGTAGGACACATCGCGCAGCACCACCATGCCGTACTCGGACAGGGTGCTGGCGTCGTATTCGTGGATGGTGTCGAGGGTGCTGCGGCTGGAGGCCGAATAGGCCGCCGCGTCGTACTCGTCCTCGGTCGAATCGTAGCCGCCCAGCATCGCGTCGAAAGTCAGGCTGAAGCTGCTGCTGGGCTTGTACTGCAGCGACGCGGTGGCGCCCCACTTGTCCTGCTCGTTGAGGTAGACGCGGTCGCCGACCTTGTCCTGGAAGACAACCCGATTGGTTTCACCGGTGTCGGTGCGGTTGACGATGTTCACCCCGGCGTCGCGGGCCAGCACGGCCTGGGCCTGGGTACCGCGCGTGCCGGACGCCCCCAGGAAGCGCGACATCGGGCGGAAGTTGATGCCCGAGGTGGAGTCGGTACGGTTGGTGCGCTTGGACTGCGAGTACGACACCAGGCCACCCCAGTCGCCCCAGGTATCGGCGGCCAGGAAGGCGAAGCGCGGGTCGACTTCTTCGGAGATGCTGTTGTGTGCGCCTTCGGCCGACAGCACCAGTTTGCGCTCGTTGTAGTCGAACGGTCGCGCGGTGGTGATCTTCACCGAGCCGGCGATGCCGCCCTCTTCGTCGGCGGCGGTGGGCGACTTCTGCACCGTGACCTGCTGGATGATCTCCGAGGCGAACATGTCGAATTCCACGTCACGCCCACCACTGCCCGAAGCAGTGGCCAGGTCGTTGATCGACACGTACGTGTATTCCGACGGCAGGCCGCGCACGTTGACCTTGGTGCCCAGGCCCTTGCTGCGCTCGATGGTCACGCCCGGAACGCGCTGCAGCGCTTCGGCCAGGTTCTGTTCCGGAAAGTCGGCCACGTCGGTGGCGACGATGGAATCGGAAAAGCCGATGTTGCTGCGCTTCAGGTCGACCGCCTGTTCCAGGCTGCGGCTGTAGCTTCCGGTCACCTGGATGGTTTCCAGGTTCTGCGCGCCGGGCGCGGCGCCTTCGCCCGCAGAAGCCTGCAGCGGGGCGGCCCCGGCCTCGGCTGCCGCCATCGGCGCGACCACGCCGGAGGTGGGCGCGTTGCCCGCCGTCGCGGCTTCAATGGTAACCGTACCGGCATTGAGGTAGCGGTAGCGCAGCCCGGTGCCGGCAAGCAGACGGTCAAGCGCCGCCTCCGCGCTCAGGCCCGCCGGCACCGCCGGGGTGCGCGGATTCCCCGCCACCTGCGCGTTGTAGACGAACTGCAGGCCGGTCTGGCGCGACAGCGCGTTGAGTGCCATGTCCAGCGGCTGCGAGGCGATGGCATCGGCGGCAAGCCGGGTCGGTTCTGCGGCGGTGGCCGTCGCGGTGACCTGCAGGGCAAGGGCGATCGAAAGGAACAGAGTGCAGCGCATCGTGGGATCCAGTGAGGGAATGGCGGTGGCGTTCCCCAACTACGACGCGGCAAGGCGTGGATCGGGCACCGCTAGTTCGATGAATTTTTTTTGACAACGCTTTCGGCCACGTCGCGCATGCGTACGTGGATGCCATCGGCACGTTGCTGGATGACCAGCGCCGGCTGCTGGTCCAGGAACGCACGCAGCGAACCCAGGTCATCGGCGCGCAGGTTGCCGGTCAGGCGAAGCGCGCCGGCGTCATCGCCCACGCGCAGGTGCAGGGTGTTGCTGCGGTTGAAGCGGTCGGCCACTTCGCGCAGGGGCTCGTCGCGGAACACGATGCGGCCCTGCCACCACGCGATCATGCTGGCCGCGTCCTCATCGCGCAGCTGCACGCGCTGGTCGCGATAGTCCACCTGGGCCACCTTGCCCGCCGACAGATCGGCCAGCAGGCGCCCGCGGCCGCCATCACCGTGTACCTGTACGCGGCCCTCGCTGACCGCGATCCGCGCCTGCTCGCGCAGCAGCGAGACATCAAAGGTGGTGCCGATGTCGGTCACCAGCAGGCCGCCGGCATGCACGGCGAACGGCCGGCGGTCCGGCGCGACCACGAAGCTGGCCTGGCCTCGCTCCAGTTCAACGCGTCGACCGAACAGGCTCATCCGCACCGAGACTTCGCTCTCTGCATTGAGATGAAGCATGCTGTGGTCGGACAGCTCGATCTGGCGCGGCGCGCCATGGGCGGCCACATAGCGGGTGGTATGCGGCCACGCCAGCGGCGTGCCGACACCCACCGCCAGCAGCAGCGCGGCTGCGGCAGCGATACCGGGAAGCCACCGACGTCGGGCCGGCGCGGGCGCGGCTGCACGCGGCGCGCGCGCCGGCAACTGCACGACGTTATCGCCCGTGCCCTGCGCTGCCGGCGCCGCCAGCAGTGCGTCCAGGTCGATCGGCATCGCGCGCAGCGCCTCCCCCAGCGCGCCCGCGGTTTCGCTGATCACCAGGTACTCGCGCAGGTGCTCGGGCGAGACCAGCAGCCAGTCCATGAAGGCGCGCTGCTGCGCGGGCGTCACATCGCCCTGGCGTTGCAGCGCATGCCAGTGCGCGGCGGCCTGGGTCAGCGCGGAGGGGTGCAGCGACGGTGCGCTCATCGCAGCACCTCGCGGTCGGCCATCGCACGCCGGCACACGGCAAGCCCGCGCACGACGTGCTTCTTCACCATGTGCGGGGAAACACCCAGGCGCTCGGCGATCTGCTTGTAGCTCAGCCCGTCGCGGTACTGCATCACCAGCACGGCGCGGGTGTGTTCGGGCAGCGTGGCCAGCAGCGCCTGCAGGCGCTGGCTGCGTTGTTCGCGTTCGGCGGCATCTTCCACGCATTCCCCGCTGGCCAGGCCCTGGCCCAGCTGTTCGATGTCCTCGATCGGCAGGGTCGACCAGCGCCTGCGGCTGGCCTGCTCACGCGCCAGGTTCAGCGCTACGGTGAACAGATACGCCTCGGGGTTGGCGATGGACTCGCCCGGCCCCGCATGCGCACGCAGCAGACGCAGGTACGTCTCCTGCACCAGGTCTTCGGCATCCTGTCGCGCCCCCCGGCGCACGAAGAACCCCCGAAGCACCGGCGCGTGTTCCACGAACATCCGCGCCAGCCGCCCTCTTGCCTGCTCGGCCACTGTGCCGCCCCAACCCCAGAAGTGCGGCGCAAGGTAAGCGCTGCGTATTACGCGGTGGTGACGGTGCGATGCGGCACCCGGCACTTGACAGACCCAGGGCCACGACGCACGATTAGTTAACGAATTAATTAACTACCGGAATGGACCGCATCTTCGAGGCCCTGGCCTCCACCGCCCGCCGCCAGATCCTGGCCTACCTCAACGGTGGCGAGCTCACCGCGGGCGAACTGGGCGAACGCTTTGATTTCAGCAAGCCGGCGCTGTCCAGCCACCTGCGCATCCTGGAGGATGCCGGCCTGATCGAACGCGAGAAGCGCGGCCAGTTCGTGTATTTCCGCCAGGTGCCCGACCGCCTGGCCAACACCCTGTTCGCCTGGGCCGCCGAAGTCTGCCCGGTTGGCGGCCCACTGCAGCGCGAGAGCCGCGCACGCGCCAAGCGCAAACCCACCCCTTCGACCTGAGCCCTGCCACCAGGAGACCGGCATGCTGGACACCCACCGCGTGAGTCGTTCGTTCCCCAGCATCAGCCTGCCTTCGTACGGGGATGGCAGCCCGGTTGAAGTGGCCTTGATCACCCAGCTCGGGATCGGTGCCGGCGACCAGCTGCTGCGTGATGCCGGGCTTCGCCAGGCCGCGCATCCGGCCTTCGTGGATGCGCTGGACGAGCCCTCCGCACGGCTCGGCGGCATGCACCTGGCCCACGACGATGCGTCGTCGCTGTACTCGTTCTCGGTCGGGCGCCAGGGGCATCCGTTCCACCGCCATGCCGGGCCCCGCATGTTCACCGCCATCGCCGGCAGCGGCGGTGCGCAGCTGCGTTTTTCCACCGCGTCCGATGCCCAGCTGCAGCGCGACCCCGCTGCGTTCCTGCATGCGCTGCGCTGCGTGGACATCCCGCCTGATTGCCTGTTCACGGTGCGCTTCGGCAGCGGCACCTGGCACCAGTTCGCGTCGCGCCACCCGCGCCACCCCGCGCTGTTCGCGCTCTCCTGCCATGCCAACGAACGCAGCGGCGCGCTGACCGAGGCGCAGCGCGCCCAGATAGAGGCCGACAACGCCGACATCCCCAGCCTTACCGATACCTTGCCGCCTGCCCTGCAGCAGTTGCTTGCGCAGGCCGATCTCGCGCGCGTGCCGGTGGTGAGCCTGTCGCTGCAGGCGCCGTCGCGTTCGTTGCTGGCGGGGTTGTGCGCGCGCACCCGCGACCTGGTTGGCCCGCTGCGTGTGCTGCTGGCCCGGTTACGCCCGGCCCACGGCTACATCGGACGCAGCGCGGCGCGCCATCCGGTGCAGGCACTGGCGGGGTCGCCGGCCGACTCGCTGCTGCAGCAGACACTGGTGGAAGGCACCCACCACGAGGACTACAACACGCTTGCCCTGCCCGCGCACAGCGTGGCCAGCCGCTCGGCAAGCGCGGTGCTGGAAGCGGTGCTGGACGGTTTCCTGCTTAATCCGCCGCCAAGCGTGGGGCGCCTTATGGCGTTGCGCAACGTGCTGGTGACCCCGCTGCAGCTGCGTACCTCACCGCTGGGCTGCCCAGTCTCCTCGCTGCTGTCCACTGATCGCAGCATGCTGTTCGCCGGGCGCTTCCCGGTGCATGCGCAGCGCGTGGACGCCGGCGACCGCAGCGCCGAAGTGCTGCTGGGTGCCGACGACCGCCACCTGCGGTTCCGCTCCTGCGTAAGGGTGCAGCTGTTGGACGATGGCGCTGCGGTCATCGCGCTGGGCACGCGGGTGCAAACCCGTAACCGTTTCGGTCGCCTGTACATGGCCGCCATCGAACACGTGCACCGCCGCCACATCAGCCCGGCCATGCTGCGCATGGCCGTGGCCCACGCGCTGGCGCCCGAACTGGTGCAGGCCACCACGCACGCCAGGTGCCGACCGGTGGTCGGCACGGTGACTACCGCGCCCGCAACGTCACCAGGGTGATCTCCGACGGCACGCCGATGCGCGCTGCGAACCCCGGCCACAACCCGGCGCCGTTGCTCACGTACAGCGTCATGCCGTTCACCTCGTAACGGCCGGAGACATAACCGCCGTTGGCGCGCTTGACCAGCTGGTCCATGCCGACGATGTGGCCCCCATGGGTATGACCGGACAGCTGCAGCTTCACGCCCTTGGCCGCATTGGCCAGGGCCTCGCGAGGGCGGTGGTCGAGCAGGATCACCGGGGCGGCGGGATCGGCACCTGCCAGTGCGGCAGTCAGATCCGGCATTGGCAGGCCATAGCGCGCCGCCACCGGGTCGGTGACCCCGGCGATGGTCAGCACCGCGCCAACGCGCGTCACCTGGGTGTGGCTGTTCTCCAGCACCTGCATGTGCAGCGAGCGGAACGCCTGCATCCATTGCGCGTACTGGCCGTAGTATTCGTGGTTGCCGGTGATGGCGATGACACCGTCCGGCGCCTGCAGCTGGCCCAGGCTGCGCACATCATTGGCACGGGCGCTGACACTGCCATCGACCAGGTCGCCCGTGATCACCACCAGGTCCGGCTTCAGCGCGTTGCTTTCAGCCACCACCTTGGCCACCCAGTCGCCGGTGAGCAGGCGGCTGGCGTGGATGTCGGTGAGCTGCAGCACGCGATAGCCATCAAACGCTTGCGGAAGGCCGGCAATGGTCACCTCGATCTGGCGGGTCTGCGGCACGGCAATGCCCTGCTGTACGCCCCAGATGCCCAGTACCAGCGCCAGTCCGCCCACCGCTGGCCGCAACCAGCTGAGGCGCAGGGCATCGGCAGCGCGCGGCAGCTTCAGCAGGCGCGCGCCCAGCAGCAGGACGTCCAGCACCAGCAGGAACACCGCCACCAGCAGCAGCGCGGTGAAACCGCTGGCCAGCACCACCAGGGCCGCCTTGGGAATCTCCGGCGAAGCCATCGTGCCGGCAAACCGCGCCACGATCCGGTGGTGCAGCGCCAGCGCCAGCACCAGCAGGCCAAGCGGGCCACGTACCGAGACCGGCACGCGCAGCGGCCAGATCAAGCGCCACACCACATACAACGCAAGCACTACTCCAACAACACTCAGCACAGGCAATTCCAGGTTACGGGGGGATGCGCGCGCGCCAGCGGCGATCGTGCAGCGCACCATCTTTGCCGATGTTGACGACAGGTGCCACCGCGAGGGGGTGGAATTCTGGGTTGCGCGGTTCAGCGCGAGGGTGATTTCTTCGCTTTTGCCTTGGCCGTATTGAAGGCCACCGCCGCCCGGATCAAGGCCTTCAACGCCGCCTCGTTGATCTTCTCGCCTTCATGCACGTCGATGGCACGGCGGGTGTTGCCCTCCAGGCTGGAATTGAACAGTCCCTTCGGATCGTCCAGTTTGGCCCCATGGGCGAAGGTCATCTTCACCGCGGCTTTGTAGGTTTCGCCGGTACAGAGGATGCCATCGTGCTCCCAGACCGGCACCCCGCGCCACTTCACGGTTTCCACCACGTCAGGGTCGGCCTTGCGGATGATGCTGCGAAGCTGCGCCAGGGTTTTGCCGCGCCAGTCGTCCAGCGCGGCGATCTTTGCATCGATCTGCTGCGCGGCGTCGTCCGGTGCAGCGGTGGCGGTGGCGGTGGCAATCGGCTTGCTGCGGGTGCTGGCACGGGGCATGGCCGGGTCCTGATCAACGTTGAATGGAAGGGGAACTGTTACATCCGTTCGCCGGGAAGCCGGCTGGCCTGCTTCACCCAGCGGGTGAACTGTTTCCCATCCAGTGGAACGTCCTCGACAACGTGCAGGTAGCGCGTGTCCTGGCTTTTGGATGCCTCCGGCGGCACCGGATCCAGCGCCTTGCCACGAAAGAACGCCACTTTGATGTAGCGCGCGTAGCAATGCATGCTCAGGAACCAGCCGTCATCGCCGGCGGCATACAGCGGCGAGTTCCATTTAACCGCCTTGCGCACGCCCGGCACCGCTGCCACGACCAGCGCATCGAGCTGCCGGGCCGCTTCGCGCTTCCAGTCGGGTATTGCCGCGATCCACGCCTGCACGGGGGCATCGCCCTCGCCTTTGGGAATCTGCGGATTGCCACCGGCCAGCAGGCGCGGCGTGCCGGTGGATGGGTCGGGGACTGCTTTGCGTCGGGTGGTCGCCACGTCGATGCCCATGCAGGTGCCTGACCGCCTTATAGACCGCCCTCCCATCAATTTCAACGCGCGCGTGCCGAGTCAGCAGCGTGCCGAGCACGGCGATGGGGCGAGCTGAACGGCCGCCCCATCCTGACCGGCAGCCCCTTGCATCCTCGCGTCCCGCGCCCTATAAATGAGTGGTCACTCACTTATAGCCCGTCATGGCCCGCCCCCTCAGCGAAGCGAAACGCGATGCGATCCTGGCTGCTGCCGCCCAACTGGTGGCGGCACAGGGCGTGGGCGCGTCCACCGCGCAGATCGCCAAGGCGGCCAAGGTCGCCGAGGGCACGGTGTTCACCTACTTCGAAACCAAGGACGCGCTGCTCAATGCGCTGTTCGTGCGCCTTGAAGAGCGCCTGGCGCTGGCAGTCGGTGGCACCTTCCCGGCGAATGCCGAGGTCCGCGAACAGCTGCACCATGTATGGAACGCGCTGCTGGTCTGGGGTGCGGCGCATCCGATCGACCGCATGGCACTGCGCCAGCTGAAGGTGTCCGAACGCATCACTGACTGCACCCGCACCCACTGCGCCGGGCTGTTCGGCACCACGCTGCAGACCCTGGAAGCCAGCCTTGCCCGCCATATCGACCCGGAGCGCATTCCGTTCTACCTGGGCCGGGTGCTGATCAGCCTGCTGGAAACCACGCTGGAGGCCATGGCCGCCCAGCCCGGGCAACGCGACACCCTGCAGCAGGCCGGTTTCGACCTGTTCTGGAAGGGCATTCAACGTTGATTTTTCCTCCGCCAATGAATGAGTGCCTGCGCACTCATCTACAAGACCAAGGAGACGCATGCGCATCCTGCCTGTACTCGCTGTCGCCTTCTCCCTCACCGTTCTGATCGGGATGACCTTCACCGTGCCTATCGCCTCTTACGACACTTCGCCGCAACGCGCCGATGACCAGTTCACCAACGTGGCCGCCAGACCGAAGGAATCCTTCGGCGCCACGCTCAAGCTGTTCTGGGAGTTCATGTTCAACCGCCCGCCGGGCACCACCCCGCCCAAGGCGCCGCCGGTGCGCGCGCTTACCGCGCAGGCGCTGGCCGAAGCGCCGGACCGCAGCATGTACCGGCTGGGCCACTCCACCCTGCTGATCAAACTGCGCGGTGGCTGGTGGCTGACCGATCCGGTGTTCTCCGAGCGCGCCTCGCCCGTGCAATGGATGGGCCCGAAGCGTTTCCACGCCCCGCCGATCGCGCTGCAGGAACTGCCGCCCATCCGTGGCGTGCTGCTCTCGCATGACCATTACGACCACCTGGACCGCGCGACCATCAAGTACCTCGCAACGCGTGCACAGGTGTTCCTGGCTCCGCTGGGCGTGGGCGACCGCCTGATCGACTGGGGCGTGCCGCAGGACCGCGTGGTGCAGCTGGACTGGTGGGAAGAAACCCAGGTCGATGGCCTGCGTTTCGCCGCCACCCCGGCCCAGCACTTCTCCGGCCGCGGGCTGCGCGATGGCAACCGCACGCTGTGGGCCTCGTGGGTGATCCTGGACGATGAGCTGCGCGTGTTCTTCAGCGGCGATACCGGCTACTTCAACGGCTTCAAGCGCATCGGCGAGCGTTACGGGCCGTTCGATGTCGCTTTCGTTGAAACCGGTGCGTATGACGCCAAGTGGCCGTTCGTGCACATGCAGCCGGAACAGACCGTGCAGGCGCACCAGGACCTGCGCGGCAAGTGGCTGGTGCCCATCCACAACGGCACCTTCGACCTGGCGATGCACCGCTGGGAAGAACCGTTCGAGCGGGTCAGCGCGCTGGCCGCGCAGCGCGGCATCGCGCTTTCCACGCCGGAAATGGGCGAACGCCTGGATCTTTCCGCGCCGCATGCCGGCACGCCCTGGTGGCGTGCACTGGCCGCGACGGAAAGCGAAGGCAGCGGCGTGGTGGCGGGCAGCACGCGCTGAGTGGACTCTGCCTTGCTCAGGCTTCGGGCAGGACGCGCTCACGGGCGCGTCGCCGGCCACTACCGATGAACACACCGACACAGGCGCCCAGCATGCCGCCCAGAACGTAGGCCACGCTGTTCCAGCCGTTCAACAGGAACGCGCCGAGAAAGCCGTCGTCCATGAACCGGCTGACGAAGTACACCGCCATGCAGCACACCAGGAGGTACATGGCGGCTACGGCAAGGGCGAATCGGTAGCGCCTTGAGATGAGCCCACCCAGCAGCGCTATCCACACTCCGACCATGACCCCCGTTACATCTCCCGCCTCGAAGGAGAACGAGGCCTTGGCGACGAAGGAAATCCTGAAAAAATGCGTGATCCCGGTCACCAGTCCCATCACCACCAGCACCGCTGCCATCTGTCGCCACATACGCTCCACTCCCTTGGAATCTGTCCCGCGCAGCCTACCCGTTCAAAGGCAGGCTGGCGATGACCCGCCGCGTTACTACCGATCAACAGCGTCGGCGCGCTCCAGGGTCAGCTCGGCATGCTCGGCTGGCGTCTTGGCCAGCCAGCTGGCCCAGCCCAGCTCACGGGCCTTTGCCAGTTGCGGAAGGGCCCTCGCCGGCATCGGCGGCTCGCTGCCTAATGCCTCCACGCGCCGGCTCTGCCGGACCCAGTTGATGAAATCCGGGTTGTCCATGCTGTAGTCGCTGCCCCCATCACGGCGGATCGGCCGCAGCTGGTAGCCATTGCCATACACGGGACGGACCAGTACGTAGTAGCGCCGGCCGGCCTCCAGGTCGGCGTCCATGAAATGCACGCGCATGCCATCGTTGGAGACGAACATCTTCCTGCCGGGGGCCGTGGAATACACCACCTTGTCTTTTCCACCGATGGCCGAGATGAAACGGTCACCCTCGGGGGTTACTTCACTCAACATGGTGTACATGCCGCCGAACAGCGAGGACGGGCGCAGGAAGATCAGCTGCGCCTTGTCGGGCTCCGGGAGAGCGACCGACTGCGTGGCACTTTTCTTGACGAAATCCCGGGCCCCGACGGGGGCAACGAACGCAAACAGCGAAAGCACGCACAAGACGAATCGCATCATGGTGGATTCCAGAGGTTGGCAGGAGGAACTGCAAGCGAGGTACCCCAGCACAGGGGCGCGGTATCATCGCGCGTTCCCGCCATGGAGTCACCGCATGCCCAACCTTTCGACCCGCTGGACCGGCCGCGCGGCGGCGGTACTCCTGCTGCTGGCGCTGGGCCCGGTGGTGTCTGCCGCCGATGACACGACCACCGCGCCCAGCGCCCGCGACCGCGCGGTGGCCGATGCGGACCAGATTGCCCGGCAGCTGCTCCAGGTGCGCGAGGGCGAGAACGAACTGAACTGCGCCAAGGCCGTCGAGAACGCCCGGTACGGCGTGGAAACCATGCTGGAAGTGGGCGAAAAGAACGTCCGCGGCGGTTACCTCGAGCCGGAGCAGTTCAATACCTCCGCGGCCCCATTGCGTGCGTTGCTGCCGCAGCTCACCACGGCCGACTGCGAAGCGGCCGACGGCAACAAGCGTGCCTTCTACCAGTGCATGTCCAGCGATTACAACCACGTGCTGGCCTGCGGAAAAGCGCATCCTTACTGAGCCGCGTTACGGATCAAGGGAATACGAGGGCAGCCGTTGCAGAGCGATCGTCTACCGTGAAACAGATGATCAGCGTGTCGGTCTGGCCTTCGAGCCCAGCGTGGGGCAACCAGGCACTGCCTGCTTGCAATAGGCAGCAGTGGAACCCCGCACCATCAGGCTGAACTCAAGCGTCTGCTGCAGCGGTACATCCACGCCTTCGATGATGGCGAGCAGCAGGTTGACCGCGCGCTCGCCGATCTCCCGCATGGGCTGCCGGACGGTGGTCAATGCAGGCGTGAGGTAGCTGGACGATGCCAGATCGTCGAAGCCGACCACCGACAGCGCCTCGGGCACGCGGATGCCCAGGTCCCGGCAGGCTGCCAGCACACCCAGCGCCATCTGGTCGCTGAAGCAGAAGATCGCGGTGGGCACGGTCGCGCCCGCCAGCAGCGCCATGGCTGCCGCATGGCCGGATTCCACGGAGAAGTCGCCCGGCACCACGCTCAGGCTGCGCAGGCGACCTCGTGCCTTGCTGGCGGCCCGGACCCCTTCGAGACGCTGCTGGTGCAGGGGATTGTCGGGCGGCCCGCCGACCACGGCGATGCGCTCGTGGCCCAGACCGTACAGGTGATCCATCACCGCGCGCGCGGCGGCGGCGTTATCGATGTGCACGCTGGGGATGCCCAGTGCGGGGTCGAACTCGCAGCCATTGACCACCGGCGCGGTGCTGCCCTGCTGCTGCACGATCGCGCGTGCGGTCGGCGGCAGGCGATGGCCCAGCACGATCATGCCGTCGGCTTCGTTGCGGCGGAGCATCTGCGCGTAGCGTTCTTCGCGCTCGGGTCGATGCTGGGTATCACCCAGCAGCACCGCGTAGCCCACCGCCTGCGCCGCTTCCTCCGCGCCCTGCAGGATCTGGGCGAAGAAGGGATTGGCGATGTCCGGCACGGTCACCAGGATCTTGCCGCTGCGCTGGGTCTTGAGCGTCCGGGCTACCGTGTTGGGCACATAGCCCAGCGCGGCGGCGGCCTGCTCGATGCGCGTGCGCGTGGCCGGCAGGACTTTGTCCGGCCGCGAAAGCGCCCGCGACACCGTGCCTGCGGAAACGCCGACGTGCTTTGCGATGTCGTAGATGGTTGCCATGGGTGTTGGGTTCTTCTTGTCGCTGTGCAGTGCACAACAGGTTTTGCGGAACGTCCTGCTAGGGTAATGCAATCGATTGCATCAGGGTGAATCACGTTGAAGACGCTCAAGGGTCCGGCGCTGTTCCTGGCACAGTTCATCGGCGACACACCGCCCTTCAACCGGCTGGACACGCTGGCCGAGTGGGCGGCCGGCCTGGGCTATTCTGGCGTACAGGTCCCCACCAGCGCGCCGCACCTGTTTGATCTGGCCGAGGCAGCCCGCAGCCAGGCGTACTGCGACGACATCGCCGGCATGCTGGCCGGGCATGGCGTGCAGATCACCGAGCTGTCCACGCACCTGCAGGGGCAGCTGGTAGCCGTCCACCCCGCCTACGACAGCCTGTTCGACGGCTTCGCGCCAGCGGACAAGCGCGGCGATCCGGCCGCCCGCCAGGCCTGGGCCGTGGAGCAGCTGCTGCTGGCTGCCAAAGCCAGCGAGCGACTGGGGCTGACCGCGCATGCCACCTTCTCCGGCGCGCTGGCCTGGCCTTATTTCTACCCTTGGCCGCAGCGCCCGCCGGGCCTCGTGGAAGCGGCCTTCGCCGAACTCGGGCGGCGCTGGCGCCCGATCCTGGATGCCTTCGACGCCTGCGGCGTGGACCTGTGCTTCGAGATCCACCCGGGCGAGGACCTGCACGACGGCGCAACCTTCGAGCGCTTCCTCGACGTGGTGGACCACCATCCCCGCGCGAAGATGCTGTACGACCCCAGCCACCTGCTCCTGCAGCACGTCGACTACCTGGGCTTCATCGACCGCTATCACCCGCGCATCGGCATCTTCCACGTCAAGGACGCGGAGTTCCGCGCCAGTGCGAGTAGTGGCGTGTATGGCGGCTACCAGGACTGGATCGATCGCCCGGGGCGGTTCCGTTCGCTCGGGGACGGCCAGATCGACTTCAAGGCGATCTTCTCCAAGTTCGCGCAATACGATTTCCCGGGCTGGGCGGTGCTGGAGTGGGAGTGCTGCCTGAAGCACCCGGAAGACGGCGCACGCGAGGGCGCCGCCATCATCCGCGACCACATCATCCGGGTGACCGAACGTTCCTTCGACGACTTTGCCGACAGCGGTGCGGATCCTGCATCGCTGCGCCGCATGCTGGGTATCTGAGCCATTACCGCCTGGGAGGGCAAGCCATGAGGCACGCCATGTCGCGCTTGGGCGCGATGATGTTTCTGCAGTTCTTCATCTGGGGCGCATGGTTCGTGACCCTGGGCACGTACCTGGTGCAGGGCCCGCTCCAGGCCAGCGCCAGCCAGGTGGCCACGGCCTTCCTCAGCCAGTCCATCGGCGCCATCGTGGCGCCGTTCCTGGTCGGGCTGATCGCGGACCGCTACTTCGCGGCGCAGCGCATTCTCGGGGTCCTGCACCTGGCCGGTGCGGTGCTGATGTGGCTGGCGTCTACGGCGACGGACTTCAACACGTTCTTCGCCTGCGTGATGGGCTACATGTTGCTGTTCATGCCGACGCTGGCGCTGGCCAACAGCGTGGCGATGCGGCACATGCAGTCGCCGGAGAAGCAGTTCCCGCCCGTGCGCGTGGCCGGCAGCGTCGGCTGGATCGTGGCCGGCGTGCTGATCGGCTGGCTCGGCTGGGAACAGGCGCATACGCTTGAACTGACCTTCCGGATGGCAGCGATGGCATCGCTGGCGTTGGGCCTGTATGCGTTCACCCTGCCGCACACGCCGCCGCTGGCGCAGCAGCGCGACGCCGGGCTGGGCCAGGTGCTGGGGCTGGATTCGCTGCGGCTGCTGAAGTCGCGCTCCTACCTGGTGTTCTTCCTGGCCTCCATCGCCATCTGCATTCCGCTGGCGTTCTACTACAACTTCACCAACCCCTATCTCAACGACCTGGGCGTGCGCGGCGCGGCCGGCCTGCAGTCACTGGGCCAGGTGTCCGAAGTGCTGCTGATGCTGGCCATGCCGTTCCTGTTCGTGCGGCTGGGGGTCAAGACCATGCTGGCGGTGGGCATGGCCGCATGGGTGGTGCGCTACGTGATGTTCGCCTTCGGCGATGCCGGCGGCGGCTTCTCCCTGCTGGTGATCGGCATCGTGCTGCACGGCATCTGCTACGACTTCTTCTTCGTCACTGGCCAGATCTACACCGATGCACATGCCGGCCCCGCCGCGCGCAGCAGCGCGCAGGGGTTCATCACCCTGGCCACGTACGGCGTGGGAATGCTGATCGGCACGTTCCTGTCCGGCGCGGTGGTGGAGCACTACACCACGGCGGCGGGCCCGGACTGGCAGCGGATCTGGTTGTTCCCGGCCGGCGTGGCGCTGGTGGTGCTGGTCGCCTTCCTGTTGTTGTTCCGCGACCGGCCGGCGCTTGCCGCCGCGCCCAGCTCGAACTGAGGAGCCGACACGATGCGCAAGCTTGGAATCGCCATTGTAGGCACCGGCATGATCGCCGCCGTGCATCGTCGCGCGGCGCTGCTGGCCGGCGCGGAGGTCCGCGGCGTGGTCGCCTCGTCGCCGCAACGCGCGGAGGAAGTGGCGCGCTCATGGAATGTTCCGCGCGGCTATCGTGACATCGAAGACGTGGTCGCCGATCCGCAGGTACAGGTGGTGCATGTGTGCACGCCCAACCACCTTCACCGCGCCATGGCGCAGGCGGCACTGGAAGCCGGCAAGCACGTGATCTGCGAGAAACCGCTGGCCACCACGCTGGAAGACGCCCAGGCCCTGGCGGCATTGGCAGCCTCGACCGGGCTGGTCGCCACGGTGCCGTTCGTCTACCGCTACCACCCGGTGGTGCGCGAGGCACGCGCACGCATCGCGCAGGGCGAGCTGGGGCCATTGCACCTGATCCACGGCAGCTACCTGCAGGACTGGCTGCTGGACCCGGCCAGCAACAACTGGCGCGTGGACCCGGCGCTGGGCGGCGCCTCGCGCGTGTTCGCCGACATCGGCTCGCACTGGTGCGACCTGGTGGAATGGGTCAGCGGCGAGCGCTTCGTTGATGTCAGCGCGGCGTTCGCCACCGTGGTTGCCGAGCGGGGTGCGGTGGGCGGGCAGAGCTTCACCACGCCGGCGGCGGGCGGCGCGATGCAGGCGGTAACCAGTGAGGACGTCGCCGCAGCGATGTTCAAGACCGGCGCAGGTACGCTCGCCTCGTTGACGGTCAGCCAGGTCTCGGCAGGGCGCCACAACCGGCTCTGGTTCGAGATCGACGGCGCCACGGCCAGCGTGGCATTCAACCAGGAAGACCCGGAGCGGCTGTGGATTGGCCAGCCCGACCAGCGCGAGGAAACCTTCGTGCGCGGACCTGGCGCCGGCAGTGCCGAACAACGCCGGCTGGCGGTGCTGCCACCCGGCCACGCGCAGGGCTACGCCCAGTGCTTCGAGGCGTTCGTCGCCGACACCTATCACGCCATCGACGGCGAGCGGCCGCAGGGCCTGCCTACCTTCGAGGACGGCCTGCGTTCGGCGCTGATCGTCGACCGCGTCATTGCATCGGCCAGGTCGCGCGCCTGGACCGCCATCGGTTGAACTCCACGAGGATTTCTTGATGAAGACTGCTGCACGCCGGACCACCACCCTCGCATTGCTGCTGCTCGCCGCCCTGCCCGCCTTCGCCGGGGACGCGGCCGGTCCACAGCAGCCCATCGCGGTGCAGATGTACACGCTGCGCAACGCCGGCACGCTCGACCAGCAGTTGAAGATCGTGCACGACGCGGGCGTGGGCGCGGTGGAAACGGTCGGCACCCAGAACGTCAGTGCCGCTGAACTCAAGCAGCTGCTGGACCGCTATTCGATCAAGGCGGTTTCGTCGCACGTGCAGCTGGCCGATCTGCGCAAGGACCTGGTTGGCGTGGTGGCCTTCAACCGCGCGATCGGCAACACCACGCTGGTGGTGCCGTATCTCGACAAGAACGATCGGCCGACCGATGCCGCCGGCTGGACCGCCCTGGGCCAGGAACTGGGCCGGATCGCGGCGCAGGTGAAAGCCCAGGGCATGCACCTGGCCTACCACAACCATGACTTCGAGCTGGTCGACTTCGGCGGCAAGACCGGCCTGGAACTGCTGTTCGCCGCAGCCGGCCCCGACCTGCAGACCGAGCTGGACCTGGCCTGGGTGGCGCGTGCCGGCCATGACCCGGTGGTGATGCTGGGCAAGTTCCGCGGCCACGTGTTC
Organism: Stenotrophomonas sp. CCNWLW57; assembly: GCF_037203925.1. NCBI lineage: Bacteria > Pseudomonadati > Pseudomonadota > Gammaproteobacteria > Lysobacterales > Lysobacteraceae > Stenotrophomonas > Stenotrophomonas sp. CCNWLW57. The sequence goes on along the minus strand of NZ_JBBCBJ010000004.1, from coordinate 258,439 downwards.
GCGGTGCACGCCAAGGACAATGCCCCCAAGGGCCAGGCCGAAGACGAGGGCGGCTTTGCCGCCGTCGGCCAGGGTGTGCTGGACTGGAACGCGATCCTGCCTGCCGCCGCCGCTGCCGGGGTGCAGTGGTACATCGTCGAACACGACCAGCCGCGCGATCCGGCCACCGTCATCAAGACCGGCGCAGACTACCTGCGCCACCACCTCACCGCCCGCCTGCCCGCCAGCGCACAGCGCTAGCCAGCCAAGGAGCCCTGCTTGAAAACGATCCTGACAATGGCCGTGGTTCTGTGTGGGACCACGTTTGCAACGGCCGCGTGGTCCAAGGACGATCCCGCTGCCGGCGCGCAGCTCTACGCGACCCACTGCGTTGCCTGCCATGGCGCGAACCGCGCCGGCGTTCCGCCGACGTTCCCCGCGCTCACCGATGTCGCCAAGCGGCTGGACTCGGCTCAGATCAAGGACAAGATCAAGAAGGGCGGCGGCTTGATGCCGCCCTTCTCCCAACTCTCCGAACAGGACATCGGCAACCTCGCCAGCTACCTGGCGAAGTAGCTTCCCACTACAGCTTCCGCACCCAGATGTTGCGGTAGCTGACCTTGGAATCGTGTTCCTGCAGGTACAGCGGCGCGCACCCATGCGGTGCATACGAGGGCGCGCCGATGTACTCGGTCTTGCCCGACAGCACGGTGTCGTCCTGTACCAGCACGCCGTTGTGCAGCACGGTGATGCGCGCCGGTGACGTGAGCCCACCGCCCGGCGAGAAGCGCGGCGCCTTCCAGATGATGTCGTAGGCCTGCCATTCACCCGGCCTGCGCGAGGCGTTCACCAGCGGCATGGCCTGCTTGTAGAGCGAGCCGGCCTGGCCGTTGGCATAGGTGGGGTTGTTGTAACTGTCGAGCACCTGCAGCTCATACAGCTCCTGCAGGAAGATACCGCTGTTGCCGCGATGCTGGCCGTCGAAGCCTTTGGTCGCGGTGGGCGCGCGCCACTCGACGTGCAGCTGGATGTCGCAGAAATCCTGTCTGGTGCGAATGCCCTTGCTGCCTGGCACCACGGTCAGCGCGCCGTTGGCGACGCTCCAGGGCACGGGCCCGCCCTGCTCCGACTCCCACGCGAAGACATCCTTGCCGTTGAACAGCACGATCGCATCGGACGGCGCGGCGTTCACGGGGGTGGCCACGGTCGCGGGCACCGGCTTCCACACCTCGGTCCTGGTCGGATCGCGTGCGGGGTCATCGGCCTGCGCGAATGCAGGCGTTGCAGCCAGCACGCATATGGCCATCAGCAGGGGCTTGCTCATCGTGTTCCTCATCAGCTGGTGCCCCACGCGGGGGTACCGGGGACATAGGCCAGGTCGCCGTCGTAGCGGCCCGGCACGGCGACGTACTGCAGCGTTTCGGTTGCCCCCACCTTCGAGGTGAAGAAACCGAAGATGGCCAGCTGCTTGATCATCGTGAAGTAGTGCGGCGTCGCTTCACCGCCTTCGGCGGTACCGGTCTCGCTCACCTCGGTGGCGCGTTTCCGGGCCTGCGCATCCAGCGTGCGCAGCAGCTCGGTGCGGGCCTGCGGCGCGAGCGCCACGAAGCGTCCGCCGGCACGTTTGTCGATGTCAGCCAGGCCGGCATGGAATGCCGCCTGCTGTTGGGCGGTGTAGCAGTCGGTGACGAACCGCGCCATGAACGCACCGGCACCGGCGTCCTTCGCCCCCGGCGTCTTCGTGCGCGGCAGGATGGTTTCTGCGATCTCGTCCAGCGTGCCGATATCGGCGGCGGAGAAGGCGGTCTTCGCCCCCGCCACCGGCGCCTGGCCACTGGCGAGCGCGGGCAGGCCGACCAGGGCTGCGCCCGTGGCGGCGACGATCATCTTCAACAGGTCGCGACGTTCCATTACAGGTTCCCCGCTTTCAGCTCGCGCACCGCATGGTCGGCCGCGCGTGCGGTCAGCGCCATGTAGGTCAGCGAGGGATTCACGCAGGCGCTGGAGGTCATGCAGGCACCGTCGGTCACGTACACGTTGGGCGCATCCCAGACCTGGTTGTGCTGGTTCAGCACGGAGTTCTTCCGGTCACGGCCCATGCGTGCGGTGCCCATTTCATGGATACCCTTGCCCGGCGCGTAGTCGTTGTCGTGCATCTCCACGTCCTTGACCCCGGCGGCCTCCAGCATTTCGGCGGCATCGGCGGCCATGTCCTTGCGCATGGCCTTCTCGTTCGCACGCATGGACACGTCCATCGCCAACACCGGCAGCCCCCACTTGTCTTTGCGGTCAGGGTCGAGGCGGATCGTGTTGTCGTGGTGCGGCAGCATTTCGCCGAAGCCGGTCATGCCGATGCGCCAGTCGCCCGGCACGGTCAACGCCTCCTTCAGGTCGGCGCCGATGTTGAGTTCGGCGATCTCGCGCGACCAGCCGTTGCGGCTGGCGCCGCCCTGGTAGCCGAACCCGCGCGTGTAGCCGCGCCTGTCGCCGCCGACGTTGCGGAAACGCGGAATGTAGAAGCCACAGGGGCGCCGGCCGAAGTAGTACTTGTCATCGTACCCTTCGACCCGGCCGGAGGCACCGGCGCCGAAATGATGGTCCATCACGTTGTGGCCCAGCTCGCCGGACGACGAGCCCAGCCCGCCTTCCCACACGTCGGTGGCCGAGTTCATCAGCAGCCAGGTCGAGTTGAAGGAGGAGGCGTTGAGGAAGATCACCTTGGCTGTGTACGTGTAGGTCTGCCCGGTCTCGGCATCGATCACCTCCACGCCACGTGCACGCTTGCGGTCCTTGTCGTAGAGCACTTCTTTGACGATCGAGAACGGCCGCAGGGTGAGGTTGCCGGTCTTCATGGCCGCAGGCAACGTGGCCGACTGGGTGGAGAAGTAGGCGCCGAACGGGCAGCCCAGGATGCACTTGTTGCGGTACTGGCAGTTGACGCGGCCCTGCTCGGGCTTGGGCTGGGTGATGTTGGCGGTGCGCGAATGGATCATGTGCCGGGTGCCACCGAAGGCCTGCTTGATCCGCGCGGCCACGTCCTTCTCGACGATGTTCAGCGGGACCGGCGGCAGGAATTCGCCATCCGGCAATACGTCCAGCCCTTCGCGCGTACCGGCGATGCCGGCGAACTTCTCCACGTGGTCGTACCAGGGCGCGATGTCGGCGTAACGGATCGGCCAATCGGTGGCGATGCCATCCTTGAGGTTGGCCTGAAAATCCAGGTCCGACAAACGATAGCTCTGCCGCCCCCACATCAACGAACGTCCGCCGACGTGATACCCACGGAACCAGTCGAAGCGCTTGGTCTCGATGTAGGGCGAGTCCTGTTCGTCGGCCCACATTCCCTCGAGGTTCTCGGCCAGCGCGTAGTCGCGCATCAGTACCGGAAAGGCGGCCTTCATCGCCTGGGTGGGCCGGTTGCGGTGCGGGAAGTCCCACGGTTCCTTCATCGCATTGACGTAGTCCTTCACGTGTTCGATGTTGCGACCGCGTTCCAGCATGAGGACCTTGAGGCCTTTCTCGGTCAGTTCCTTCGCCGCCCAACCGCCACTGATGCCGGAGCCGACGACGATTGCGTCGTAATGATTGTCTGCCATGGGTTCTACTTCACCTGGGTGGATATCAATTTCAGACGTCGCAGAGGCGGATCGCCTCGCGCAGCGAACCGATGGGATCGGGTGCCGCAGGCATGAACTCCTGCGCCAGATACCCATCGAAACCGGTGTCGCGGATCGCGCGACAGATGGCGGGATACTGGAGCTCCTGCTGGTCTCCGATCTCGTGCCGGCCCGGCACGCCCGCGGTGTGGTAATGCTTGAAATGCGCGTGATGCCGGCCGATGGTGGCGATGATGTCGCCCTCCATGATCTGCATGTGGTAGATGTCGTACAGCAGGCCGAAATGATCCGAGCCGAGCCGTTGGCACAGTTCGACGCCCCATGCAGAGTGGTCGCACAGGTAATCCGGGTGATCGACCCGGGAATTCAGCAGCTCCATCACCAGCACCACGCCGCGCTTCTCGGCATGCCCGAGGATGCGCTTGAGCCCGGCTTCGGCATTGGCCATGCCTTCCTGCGGGTCCATGCCGTTGCGGTTGCCGGAAAAACAGATGAGATTGCGATAGCCGGCATCGGCGACCAGGTCGATGTGCCGGGTGTAGCGCTCCACCAATTGGTCGTGGAACTGGCGACCAGCAAAGCCCTTGGTCAGGCCCAGCTCCGCGCCGTTGCACATCGAGCTGTACACGCCGTGTGCCTTCAGCGTGGGCCAGTCCTCCGGCCCCACCAGGTCGATGGCGGCGAACCCGATGCCCTTTACCGTCTGGCAGAGCTGGGCCACCGATAACTTGGGGAAGGTCCAGCGGGCGACCGAATGCTTCAGGTTGCCCTTGAGCGGCGCGATGGCGGCCATCGAGGGCGTCACGCCTGCGGTTGCCAGGCCAATACTTCCGGCGAACGCAATACGCAGCGCATCGCGCCGCGTGACGCGCGCACCTTGGATCGATCCAATCGAATGGTCGGGCATCCGCTTTCCGGCCTCCCAACCGGTATCAAACGCAACTATTCACTGCAATGCAATCGATTGCACCATAGAGGAGTAGTTCGTTTTTTTGCAAGACGCACTGCACGAAAATGGATGCTGCAGGGCACAATGAAATTCAGTGCCCGTAACTACTGGCAGTCTGCCGGTGTCGTATGCCGCCGAGTGAATTCTGCAGCCGCAAGCTACTGCGTGACGCTCACGCAGCCATTGATCTCTTTGGATTGCGCAGCGAGATGGGTTCAGCGTTGTGCGCTTGTAGCTGCCGGATTGCCAGCAAGTTTTCCAAGGTCATCCCTGTTTCCTGTTACCAGCAGCTTGGGCGTTGCCAATAATTCGCTGGCAAACGCATCACCGTTCTGCACGCGCCGCATGAACTCTTCCATTGAGTACAGCACAGGATTGATCTCCCGGCGCAACACTTCCTGCGCGGGGTGGATGGCACGCACCAGGTCAGCGAACCCCAGATCGCCCAGAACCAGCAGATCCACGTCGCTTCCGTCGACCTCGGTGCCCTTCGCCACCGAGCCGAAGACCCACGCCAACGAGACGTGATCGGCCACTGGAACCAAGGCGTCGCGCAGGACAGGCACCACGCCATGGGTCTTGCGGAACATCGCAGCCAGGTCATCGAACAGCAAACACGCGCGATTTGCCCGGTAGTGGACCTGATTACCCTGTTCGCTTCGCAGCAATAGTCCGGATCCGGTGAGCTTGTCCAGTTCGCGTGCAAGGGTACCGGCGTGGGTGCCGGTGATCCTGGCCAGCTCCCGCAGGTGGAAGCTGGCATCCGGCTGCAAAAGAAGCGCTGCCAGCACCCGTTGGCGGGTGGCCGGGAACAGGATGTCCATCGGTGGCGACGTGTTGCTCATCAGGCGACAAATGTTGCTTATTCGGCAACACATTGCAAGTGGGGCCATTCTCATGCGGTCTTCGAGCCCGTTGGACTGTGGGAAAGTAAGCGCATGACCCTCCGAACCTATCCGCTGGCGCTGGCACTCCTGACAGCGCCCGCTTTTGCCCACGCCTCGGAGGCCTGGCAGACAAGCTCACCGGTAAGTGCCGCCTACAAGTGCGGGAGCGAAGGGGGCATGACCATCATCGCAGCGACAGCCGATTTCTCCACGTCCGCACCGGGACCGGACAAAGACGGCTATCAGCGTGCGCGAACAGGCAGGCAGACGTTCCGATGCAAGGGTGGGCCAAGCGTTTCAGTCGTGGTGTTGCCACCGCAGGCAACCGGAGAATGCGGCGCTGATGGACGGGTGGTCATCACCGACATCACACCTCCCGGTGGGCGCAAGGGCACCGAACTGATCGAGTTCAACAGACGGTGCTTCTTCAATGATTACATTACGAGAATACGCATTTTCAAGCAGGATTCGCACTACTCGATAGAGCGTTGTTCGGAGACGAACAGGTTCAACAAACAGGCATTCGTCGGCTGCACGACCGCGCCCATCGCTCCTGAAAGAACGTAATCACTTCCGGCCCGAAATGCACGAAGCCCCAGTGATAGCTCATGCATTCAGTGACCGATCAAAACATCCAGCCCTTCCCGAGCCATGCGGAACTCGATGGCCTCAATCGGATCGGGGGCCTCGAGGCGGAAATGGGTGCTTTGGTAGTTGGCGACCAGTATCAGCAGGACTTCAAACAGATCACCTTGCTCGGTACCCGGCTCAGGCAGGGCATCGAACCAGGCGGCAAGCTTCTGCTTGGCCTCGTGATAGTCGTGCTCGGAATGGAGAGGTCGAGTGTTCATCAGGATTTGTCCACCTTGGCGGCGTTGATCTTGTCGTACTCTGCGTGAGTACCTACTCCTAGTCCCATCTTGGGACCTGGTCAATCATGCTGCCAGCCGCAGGTAGTGTCGGCTGGCGGACGCATGACAGCATGACACGCCCGGCGTGTCACTACGTAAAGGTGTGGAAAGCAAAAGGCCCGCTATCGGCGGGCCTTTTGGTCGTCCAGGAAACAACCTGCGCTTAGAACGGAATGTCGTCGTCCGCGAAGTCGTCCATCGGCGGAGCCGACTGCTGCGGCTGCTGCTGCGGGCGCTGCTGCTGGCCGTAGCCACCACCGCCACCACCGCGCTGACCGCCGCCGCCACCACCACCGCCGTATTCCTGGCGCGGGGCCTGCTGGCGCTGCGGACGCTCGCCGCCGCCGTAATTGCCACCACCACCACCACCGCCGCCGCCGCCACCGCCACCGCCTTCACCGCGGCCGCCCAGCATCTGCATTTCGTCGGCGATGATGTCGGTGGAGTACTTCTCCACGCCATCCTGGCCGGTGTACTTGTCGTAGCGAAGGCTGCCTTCGACGTAGACCGAGCTGCCCTTGCGCAGGTATTCACCGGCAATTTCGCCAAGCTTGCCGAAGAACACCACGCGGTGCCATTCGGTGCGCTCCTGCTGGTTGCCATCCTTGTCCTTGCGGACGCTGGTGGTGGCCAGGCTGATGCGGGTGATCGCCATGCCGCCTTGGGTGTACTTCACGTCCGGGTCGTTGCCGAGGTTGCCGACCAGGATGACTTTATTGATGCCGCGCGCCATAGGGTTTGCTCTTCCGTTGTCCGAGGGCAGGCCCGACAGATATCACACTCTGTTCGGTGCCGATACGGGGGCTGCCCTGCGTGTGATCTGGGTAGGATTGCAGAACGGGGCATTCTACCATCCCTGCCCGCCCGGGCTCTGTCGGGGATGCCCCCGACCGCCTTCGGAATTTGGCTGGGCCACTGCGGGACAAGGGCTCCCGGCCTACGTCCCAGCGCTCACCCACGCTAGACTCCGGCCATGTCCACTCCCGAAATCTACGTCAGCACCGATGTGGAGGCCGATGGCCCCATTCCCGGCCCGCATTCCATGCTGAGCTTCGGGTCGGCGGCGTATCTGGCCGACAAGACCCTGCTCACGACCTTTTCGGCCAATCTGAACACGCTCCCGGAGGCGCAGGGCCATCCCGATACCATGGCGTGGTGGGCGACCCAACCAGTGGCGTGGGCGGCCTGCCGGAGCGATTGCGAGGCGCCGGAGGCGGCGATGCACCGCTACGTCGCGTGGCTGAAGGCGTTGCCAGGCAAGCCGGTGTTCGTGGCGTATCCGGCGGGGTACGACTTCCTGTTCGTGTACTGGTACCTGATGCGGTTCGCCGGGGAGAGCCCGTTTTCGCATTCAGCGCTGGATATCAAGACCTTTTCCATGGCGATGCTGAAGAAGGACTACCGCAGCGTCACCAAACGGAGCATGCCCAAGCGCTGGTTCGACCGGCTGCCGCATACCCACGTGGCGCTGGATGATGCGATTGAACAGGGTGCGCTGTTCTGCAACATGCTGGCCGAAAACCGGGGGTAAAACCACGGTCCCACGTCCCGTGGCATCATGGCTTCCGTCGTCCCAGCCCTGCCCTTCATGACCATCCGCGGCAAAGCCACTTCCCTGGATATCGCCCACCTGGCCGGGGTTTCCCAGCCCACGGTGTCGCGGGCGCTGCGTGGCAGCCCGATGGTGAACCAGGAAACCCGCGAGCGGATCCTTAAGATCGCCCGGGAGCTGAACTACAAGGTGGACAAGAACGCCTCCAGCCTGCGCCTTCGCAATGCCGGCACGCTGGCGCTGCTGTTCTTCGAGGATCCCACCAACGACGATTCCCTGATCAACCCGTTCTTCCACGCCATGCTGGGCTCGATCACCCGCGCCTGCGCGCTGCGCGGCTACGACCTGCTGGTGTCGTTCCAGCAGCTGTCCACCGACTGGCAGGCCGATTACGAAGACAGCAACAAGGCCGATGGCATCATCCTGCTCGGCTATGGTGACTACCACGAGTCACGCGAGCGGTTGCAGCGGCTGGTGGAACAAGGCACCCATTTCGTGCGCTGGGGCGCGGCCCTGCCGGACCAACCCGGGGTGTCGATCGGCTGCGACAACTTCCAGGGCGGCTTCGACATCACCACCCACCTGCTCGACCAGGGCTGCCGGCGCATCGCCTTTGTTGGCCATGCGTCGAGCCACTACCCCGAGTTCGAGGAACGCTACCGCGGCTATGTGGCCGCGATGACCGAACGCGGCGTGCCGGTGGACCCGGCATTGCAGTTCGATGCGATTACGACCGAGCTTTCCGGCTACGACGCCTGCCAGGCGCTGCTGGGCGATGGACAGGCCATCGATGCGGTGTTCGCGGCCAGCGACCTGATCGCCATCGGCGCGATGCGGGCATTGCGCGAGCATGGCCTGCGTATTCCGCAGGATGTGGCGCTGGCCGGGTTCGACGATATTCCGCTGGCAGCGTCGGTATCACCCACCCTGTCCACCGTGCAGCAGGACACCAAGCAGGCCGGCCAGCTGCTGGTGGAACGCCTGCTCGCGCTGATCCAGGGCGAGCCGGTGGAAAGCCAGACCATTCCGGTAAAGCTGGTACTGCGGGAATCGTCGCTGGCCGGGCGCTGAGCCTGTTACCGGAGCGCCTGCTCCGCATCCACGATGTCCACTCCCTGCATCTGGCCCAGCCACTGGTCGAACCACGGCTTGTGCGAAGCACCGACCACCGACAGCACGCGCACGCCCGGGCGTTCGCGGAACGTCTGCTGGATGTTGGCCACCATGCGCAGGTTGCGGATCTCCCAGCCGCTGACCCATATCTGCGGGTAATGCTCGGCTGATGTTGCACGCAGCGTGGCGCCGACGTTGACATCGGTCAGTACATTCAGCCGTTCTGGCGCATTGATGAAGCGGTACAGCGGCAGCAGGTCGCGCGCTTTCGCCAGCCTGTCCTCGATGGCGGTGTTCTTGTCCAGCTCTGCCTTGCCAGCGTTCCACGCCTGTTCCAGCGAGGTGCCGAACGCCTTGGGATCCTTGACCTGGATGTTGTCGCCGGTGTGGTCGTCGATGGCGTACACGCGCGGCAGGCCCAGTCGCGCGGCCAGCTGCGCGGCGATCAGGTAGCTCTCGTTCTGGCGGCTGGCGATGGTGTTCAGCAGGGCAACCAGCGTGGCATCCAATCCATCGCCAGCGCGGCGCTCCGCCGGTGGCAGCTGCAGCCATTGGGTGTAGGCCGAGGCCCGCTCGTTGGCGGCCAGCATCCATGCGGCCAACTGGCGGCGCTGGGCTGGCGTGGGTGCCTTCGGCCACGTGTCGAGGGCGGCGTTGATCTTCTCAACCGCGGCCGGGATCTGCAGGCCGGTGGCCGTGCGCGCCACGTCGGTGCTGGCGCAGTAGTCCGGTCCGTAGACGCTGGCATGGCGCTCGGCAAGATCGCACTGCTCACCGCTGATGGCTTCCACGGTGATGATGTCCGGCTTGTAGGCGGCCAACTTGTCCAGCAGGGGACCGAGCGCACCGGGCTGGATGCCGCCTTCCACCTCGCTCAGGTGCACGCTGCCCAGCACGAGCACCTGGGTGCGCGGGCCGGTCATTTCCCGGTCGAGCGTCGCCAGATCGACCGGCGCGGCGGCCAGCGATGGAAAGGCGGAAACCAACAGCGTTGCGATCCATAACCTGCGTTGCATGCCACCACCCTCAATCCATCGATGCAGACAGTGTGGGTCACCGTGGACCCTGCCGACGCGTGACGGTGGTCAGGGTGCCGTTGGTCAGGGTCTCAGGCGCTGGCGTCGCTGACGGCATCGGCCAGCGCGCTGCGCACCGCGTCGCTGAAGGCCTCGAGCAGGAACGGTTTGGCGATCATGCTCATGCCGGGCTCGAGGAAGGCCGAGCGCTCCTGTGCCTTCTCGGCATAGCCGGTCATGAACAGCACCGGGAGCTCGCGCCGCGACTGGCGGGCGATCTCGGCCAGCTGGCGGCCGTTCATGCCCGGCAGGCCGACGTCAGTGACCAGCAGGTCCAGCCGCCGCGTTGACGCCAGCACCGGCAGCGCGCCGTCGGCATCGCCTACCACCTCCACCGTGTAACCCAGGTCTTCCAGCACCACCGTCACCAGCATCCGTACCTGCGGATCGTCTTCGACCACCAGGATCGACTGTCCCGCACCCAGTGCCACCGGTGCCGCGTCCGCGGCCGGCTCCGGCTCGGCGTCGGCTTCCACCTGCGGAATGAACAACGAGATCGTGGTGCCCTGCCCTGGCGTTGAATCGATGGCGATATGGCCGCCGGACTGCTGCATGAAGCCATACACCATGGACATGCCCAGGCCGGTGCCCTTGCCGATCGGCTTGGTGGTGAAGAACGGCTCGAAGGCGCGCTCCACCACTTCCGGCGGCATGCCGGTGCCGGTATCGGAAACCGCCACTACGGCGTAATCGCCGGCGGGCACGCTGGCGCGCTCGCCATCGGCCAGCCGCAGCGGGAAGGTACGCAGCGCCAGCTCACCGCCGTTGGGCATCGCATCGCGTGCATTGATGGCCAGGTTCAACAGCGCGCTTTCGAACTGGTTGGTGTCCAGCGCCGCGTGCAGCGGTGCCGTCGCCTCTTCGGTACGGATACGAACGCTTTCGCCCAGCGTGCTGCGTAGCAGGTGCTGCATCGCGCCGACCAGTGCGTTGAGTTCGACCGGCCGCGCGTCCAGCGACTGCCGGCGAGAGAATGCCAGCAGGCGCTGGGTCAAGGCGGCGGCGCGCTGGCTGGAGGTGGTGGCCGCATCCAGGAAGCGCTCCAGATCATCCGTGCGCCCCAGCTCCAGCCGCATCCGCACGATATCCAGCGCCGACAGGATGCCGGTCAGCATGTTGTTGAAGTCGTGCGCGATGCCGCCGGTCAGCTGGCCGATGGCCTCCATCTTCTGCGACTGCCGCAGTGCCGCTTCGCTGGCCTCGCGCGCGGCCATCTGTGCTTCGAGCTCACGGGTACGCTCGGCGACCACCGTTTCAAGCTCGAGTGCATGCTGGCGGCTGGCTTCCAGTGCCGCTTTCGCGCTGCGCTCCAGCGCACTGCGGCTGTCGGCCAGCGCACGCATCTGGTCGCGCACCAGGAACTGCTTCTCGCGCGCACGCAGCGCGCCCTGCACGGCGCTGAGCAGCGACATGCCACCCAGCGGCCGATCCAGTTCCACCACGTTGACCGTGCGCGGCAGCAGGCTGTCGAACGGCGAACGACGGTGCGCACGCGGGGAGCGCAGCAGGATGACGGGCAGGTCCGACCAGGCGGGCTGGGCGGAGAGGCGTTGCAGCAGGCAATCGGTACCACGGGCGATGGCTTCTTCGGTGATCAGCACCACGCCGGCCTGATCGTCGAGCGCAGCGGCCAGGTCGTCCAGGGTATCGGCCGGACGGGTGGCCAGCCCTGCGCCATCCAGTACCGACGCAATGCTGGCCGCATCGCGGCCGAACGGGGCGACGATATGGACAACGCCGCCGCGCCCGGGGTCATCCTGCATAGGGATGGGCCAGCAGGGATGCCGTATCGCCCACGAACTCCGGCGTGCCGGTGAGGATGCCCTTGAATTCGTTCAGCGGCGCGCTGAGTGCCAGGCCCTTGCCATTGATCTTGAGCTCGCGGATGGTGTCTTCGTGCGCGCCGCCGCGGTTCTTGATCACCGAGATCGCCTTGCGGATGCGCCCCTGTGCTTCGAAGAAGCGGAACAGGATCACCGCATCGGCGATGTAGGACACGTTGAGGTTGCCGGTGGACATCGTACCCACCAGGCCGTGCTGCGGGTTGATCAGGAACGTGGCCACGCCCTTCTGGTTGAGGTAGGACAGCATTTCATGCAGCTGCAGCATCAGCTGCTTCTCCTGCGGCATTGCGGCCACGTAGCCGTTGAGGCTGTCGATCACCAGCACGCTGCAGCCGCGCTGCTCCACGGCCTTGCGCACGTTCCAGGAGAACTCACCGGGCGAGATCTCGGCCGGGTCGATCTGCACGATCTCCAGCAAGCCCGAGGCCAGGTGCGACCCCAGGTCGATATCCAGCGCCTTGGCGCGGGCCAGCAACGTGCCCACCCGCTCGTCGAATTCGAAGATGCAGCACCTCTCGCCGCGCTCGCAGGCGGCCCACACATACTGCAGCGCCACGTTGGTCTTGCCGCTGCCGGCCGGACCGGTCAACAAGGTGCTGGTGCCCCGCAACGGGCCGCCGCCGAGCAGGTTGTCGATTTCCGCCACACCGCTGCCGAGGGTCTCCCCGCCGAAGTCGTCATGGTGGTGCGAAGCAATCAGCCGCGGAAACACTTCCAGCCCGCCGGTGCGGATGGCAATGTCATGGTAGCCGGCGACGAAATCCACGCCGCGCAGCTTCTGCACCTGCATCCGGCGCCTCGCTGCGCCGAAGTCCAGGGTCAGCCGTTCCAGCGAAATCACGCCGTGGCAGAGGCTGTGCAGCTGGCCGTCGCGGTCATCGGCGCCCGAGGTCAGGTCGTCCACCAGCAGCACGGTGGCGCTCTTGGGCGCGAAGAACTGCTTCAGGGCCAGGATCTGGCGGCGGTAGCGCAGCGAGTCCTGGGCCAGCAGGCGCAGCTCGGACAGCGAATCGAACACCACCCGATTGGGCCGGATGCGATCCACTTCGCCGAGCACCAGCTTGACCGTTTCATCCAGCTCGACTTCCCACGAATGCAGCACTGACTGCAGCCGGCCATTGCCCAGCGCATCTTCGGCCGAGCCGAGCTCGAACAGGTGCAGGCCGTCCAGCGACCAGCCATGCGCACTGGCCACCTCGCGCAGCTCCTCCGCCGTTTCCGAGAGGGTCACGTACAGGCAGCGTTCGCCCTGTTTCAGGCCCTGCAGCAGGAACTGCAGGGAGAGCGTGGTCTTGCCCGAGCCGGGCGGGCCTTCCAACAGGTAGAGGCGCCCCTGCGGCAAGCCGCCACTGAGGATGGTATCCAGGCCCTGTACACCGGTGGTGACGCGCGACGACTCTGTCTGCATGAAAGACCCCTGTTTTGCGGCGGAGTCTAGCAACCAGCACTGTGTAGAGATTGTGTGATCGACATCTCTACATTAAGTCCACTTCAGCAATGTGCAAACCGCGTGGAGCGGGCACTGCAGGCCATCCCTCAGGCGAAATCCTTCAGGATCTCGCCGATGCCTGCCGGGGACAGTTCCAAGCCGAGCGAGGTGCCCGGATTGACCACCACGCCATAGCCGCCGGGTACGCGCTTGAGCACCTCCAGCATCTGCATGCGGATCGTGTGCGGCGCCTGCTGGCTGTGGAAGCCGACCCGCTCCATGTGGGTGAACACCGCCACGTGCAGGGTGCCCTGCTTGTCGAACAGCAGCGGGTCGAAGCCGCTGCCGTCGGGGGTGACCAGGCTGCCGGTGAGCAGCACCACGTCCGAGGCGACGAAGGCCTTCATGAAGGCGCCGATCGGGGTCTTCCCGTCCATGGCGGATTGCAGAAGGGCTTCGATCGGGGTCAGTGGGGTGAGGTCGGTCATGGAGCGATTCTACCCGGTCGGCAGCCGCCGACCGTTGGTCGGTGGCCATGGCGTACCCACCAACGGTGGGTACCTACCGCGAGAGGCGCTGAGTCCTTTCCTGCTGGTCGGCCACTGCCTTGGCCAGCTCGGCCTGCAGTTCCTTCTGGTTCACCGCCGCATCCAGCAGGTACACCTTCACCCCGTGCGCGGGGACGTCGGCTTTCAGACTGCGCTTGACCGCCTGGCTGCCGCCGCCCAGCGCATCACGCCAGGTGCCCGGCTGCAGGTAGCGGCTGACCTCGAAGGTGCTGGCGGTGTCGCCCTTGTTGAGCAGCACCAGCGCGGTCTGCGCGGTATCGCCGTGCTGCAGTACGCGATAGAACACCGCCTGGTTGCGCTGCAGGCGTTCGTTGACCTGCAGCCCGCGCTGCAGGGCCGGGGTGGCCTCGCGCAGCTTGGCGATCCGCTGCAGGGGCCCGAAGATCGGGCTCTGCGGGGCGGCGTCCACCCGCGGCTGGCCGAAGTACGCACGGTTGCCGGCGTGTTCGGCGCGGCTGCGCATGAAGCCGGTTTCCGAGCCGTAATACAGCACCGGAATGCCGCGCGCGGTGAACAGCCAGTTGTGCGCGTCAATGAAGCCGTCGTCGGTGGCATCCAGCCGCGCCATGTCGTGGTTGTCGTAGAAGCTCATCAGCTCGTACGGGTTGGCGTATGGCCCCCCCACCAGGTGCAGCGGCTCGGCCAGCGCTTCGAAGCCCTTCTGCTCCTTGCCGAACACGCTGGACATCGCGCCACGCAGCGGGAAGTCCAGCACGCTCACGTTGGCGTTGGTCGGCCAGGTGTGCTCGGCGATTTTGCTTGCGTCGTAGTCGAACGCCTCCCCGAACATGAACATGTCCGGATGCTTGGCGCGGATCCGGTTGACGAACTCATGCCACCACGGGTGCGGCAGCCAGCCGATGGTGTCGATGCGCAGCGCATCCACGCCCTGCGCGGTCCACTGCAGGTAGGCGCCTACCAGGTACTCCATCACTGCCGGGTTGTCCTGGTTGAAGTCGCCCAGCTCGGCCAGGTTGCCGTCGAAGATCGAGCCCTTGTCCGCGTCGACCGGGCCGATGTTGTTGTAGAACGCGTGCAGCGGGTTGTGCTTGGGGTCCAGCTGCTGCGGCGGCAGGTTCTGGTGGTCGGCGATCAGCTTGCCGTCCTTGTCGAAAATCTGTCCGAACTGCGGCTGCTTCACCGGCATGGTCCAGGCCGGCGAACCGTGATTGCCGACGATGTCCAGCACCACCTTCAGCTTGGCGTCGTGCAGGCCACGGGTGAGCCCGGCGAAATCCAGGTCCGCGCTGGGCAGGTGCTCGTCCAGCTTGTAGAAGTTGATGCCCCAGTAACCGTGGTACCCGGTCTTGCCGCGGTCGGTCAGGGTGCTGGTGCAGCTGATCGACTTGCTGCCGGTGAAGGCCTCATCCGGGTTGTCGATGATCGGGGTGATCCACACCGCACCGAAACCGAGGTTGCGGATGTAGTCGGCATTGTCGAGCACGCCCTTGAAGTCGCCGCCGAGATAGCCGATGTTGCCGTCGACCTTGTCCGGGCACGGCACCGGGATGTCGAAGGTGCGGTGCTTGCCGCCCTGGTCGCGGTGGTCGTTGGACGGGTCACCGTTGACGAAGCGGTCGGTGACCACGAAATACACCGCATCGCTGGCGAACGGCTCCAACGTGCCCACGTACTCGGGGCGCGGGGAGGCAACGGCAGTGCCGGCCAGCAGCGCGAACGAAAGGCCCAGCGACAAACGCGAACGAGACAGCATCAGACAACCTCCTGGTGGGACGGCACCCGCAGCACGCACAACCCGGCGATCAACAGGCTGACGCCACCCAGCGCCAGCACGTGCATCGGGTTGCCGCCCAGCCACAGGCGCAGCATGAAGCCCAGCGCGCTGGCCGCGACCAGCTGCGGGATGACGATGAAGAAATTGAACAGGCCCATGTACACGCCCATCTTGGCCGCCGGCACGCTGTCAGACAGCAGTGCATACGGCAGCGACAGGATCGAGGCCCAGGCAAAGCCGACCCCGACCATCGACAGCAGCAGCCACTTCGGGTCGTCGATCAGCATCAGCGAGATCAACCCGAGGCCGCCCAGCCACAGGTTGACCAGGTGGCTCAGGCGCAGGCCCATCAGCCGCACCATCAGCGGAATCAACAGCGCGGCGAGTGCGGCAAAGCCGTTGTACGCGCCGAACAGCACGCCTACCCAGTTGGCGCCCTCGTTATAGGCGGCCGACGCCGGATCGGTAGAGCCGAAATGGGTACCGGCCACCGCGGCAGTGGTGTAGATCCACATGGCGAAGAGCGCGAACCACGAGAAGAACTGCACCCACGCCAGGCGGCGCATGGTGCGCGGCATGCTGCGCAGGTCATCGACGATGGTGGCCAGCATGTGCGGACCCGGCAGCAGCCGCGCCACGCCAAGCAGCAAGCCGTAGGCGATGCACAGCCCGGCCAGCACGTAGAGCATCTTGTCGCCGTTGCGCCAGGCGATCGCCGCAGCCAGCGCCAGGCCGAGCGCGATCCAGCCACCGATCTGCAGCATCGGCGGCGGCCCGGCGACAGGCGCGGACTGGTGCACGGCCGGCGGCTCGGCATCATCGAAGCTGGCCAGCTCGGTCGGGGAGTATTCGCGGGTGCTGAACACCGTCCAGGCGATCGAGGCCAGCAGCACCACCGCGCCGAAGTAGAACGCATAGCGCACGGTCGGCGGCACTTCGCCGGCGGCAGCGGTATTGGCCACGCCGAAGTGCGCCAGGATGAACGGCAGGAAGCTGGCCACGATGGCGCCTACGCCAATGAAGAAGCTCTGCATTGCGTAGCCGGTCGGGCGCTGGCGCGGGGCCAGCTTGTCGCCGACGAACGCGCGGAACGGCTCCATCGAGACGTTGATCGAGGCATCCAGCACCCACAGCGTGCCCGCCGCGATCCACAGCGTGGGCGAGTTCGGCATCATCAGCAGGGCCAGCGTGGTGAACACCGCGCCGATCATGAAGTACGGGCGGCGGCGACCCCAGCGGGTCCAGGTGCGGTCGGACAGGTAGCCGATGATCGGCTGCACCAGCAGCCCGGTCAGCGGTGCGGCGATCCACAGCCCGGGCACGGCGTCCATCGGCGCGCCCAGCGTTTCGAAGATGCGGCTGGCGTTGGCGTTCTGCAGGGCAAACCCGAACTGGATGCCGAGGAAGCCGAAGCACATGTTCCAGATCTGCCAGAACGACAGGGTCGGCTTGGCGGTGCGGCTCATCGGGTGGACTCCGCGTCGCCGGCCACCGGTGCGACCAGCAGCGCTCGGACGTTGGCCGCGTTGAGCACGCCGTCGCGGCCGCCCTTGCCACCGTTGTACTGGGCGAAGTGTTCCAGTGCGCTCATGTTGAAGCCAGGTTCCAGGGTGAAACGGCAGCTGCCTTTGGGCAGGTCGAATTCGGCGGCGGTGGAATCCTGCGGGCCGATGCTGTGCGGCATCACGATCGTGGCGCGCTGGACCGGTTGCCCCTTACAGTGCACGGCCAGCTGCTTCACGGCAGCGGTGACGCCGGTGTTGATTGGGCCATTGGCGTTTTCGTAGTGGAGGCGGATCCGGACGCGGGTGGGCTTTGCGGCGGTCCAGGCCCACTGGGTTGCGCCGGGCAGGCGTTGCTGCGGGCCGATGCAGGTCATCGGGCTGTGCAGCGATTCGAGGGCGCCTTCGCGACGGGTGAGGCTCAGGCAGTGCTGGTGGCCGTCGTCGGTGACGGTGTGGGTGGCCGAGCTGCCCACCGCGATGCCGTCCTGCCAGAGCTGGTGGTTGGCGGGGATGGCGATGGTCCAGGTGTTGCCGCGCTTCTGCGCTGCCGGGGCGGCGGGGGTGGCCGGGGCGAAGGCGTTGGGGTTTGCCGGGTCTGCGCGGAAAGCGGACACGCGTGGCGTGTCCGTACGCGGTTCGAGCTGGACGGTTACGGTGTTGCCCTTGCGCTCGATCTTCTTTGCTACGAGCAGGTCGCCGTCGAGGGTGCGTGGGCGCTTGAGGATGTAGCGGGTGCTGCCGGTGTCGAGCTCGATGCTGTCGCGCTTGCCGAACAGCTGCGGCACCAGCGCCACCGGCAGCTTGGGCGCGACGGTGCCGTTGGCCTCCACCCCGAACACGCCTTCAAGCACCATCGAGAGGTAGCCGGCCACCGACCACAGCTGGCGCGGTGAGTTGACCACCGGGCCGCTCAACGGACCCTCGTCGACGTGCACGGCGAGCGTGCGCATCTCGTAGTTTTCCATGTTCGAACCCGCCAGCGCGCTGCCGCGCATCAGCGATTCGATCTCGCGATGGATGCGGGTGGCATCCTCCACCTTGCGTGCCGCACGCAGCGAGTAGGCGCTGACGAACGGCCACACCGCCCGGTTGTGGTAGATCGGCTGCTGCGCTTCCTGCGGCCACACGACCGGGCTGCCGCCTTCCACGTACGGGTAATTAGCCAGCGAGCGGCGCGCACGCTCGGCCGGGAACACCTCGGCCAGCACGCCCAGCGAGATGCCCAGCAGGTCGTACTTGGCGTAGGGCACCGGGTGTGCCGCTTCGCCGATGTAGCTCATGTACATGCCGGCGTCTTCGCGCCAGAAGCGCGCGTCGATCTGCGTGGCCAGCGCGTCCGCCCAGGCCGCGTACTCGCTGGCGCGGTCGTCGCCGAGCTCACGGGCGTACTTCTCGGCCAGGCGCAGCGCCTGGTAGTGCAGCACGTTGGTGGACAACGCGAAGGAGTCGCCGATGAAGCGCACGTCGTTGCGGGTCCAGTCCGGGTAGGTCTGCTCGCGCCAGTCCAGGAACGAGGTCTCGCCGCGGTACAGCCCGGTGCGCGAATCGAACACCATCGCACGGTCCTGCGCCAGGGTGGCCTGTAGAGCCTGCCAGGTCTCGGTCATGAAGCTGGAATTGTCGTGCAGGTCGCGTGCGGCCAGGAACCACACCACGCGGTCGCTGCTGATCGGCCAGCTGCCGCCGGACCCGGTGTCCTGGGCCACGAACAGGCCGGGGGTGACGCCGTCGCGCGCCTTGGACAGCTTGAACTGCAGGGACTGGCGGGTGCGGATCGGCTCCAGCCGGGCCAGCGCCAGGTCGGCGGCGAAACTCACATCCCGCGTCCACACGTACGGCCAGCGCTCGCCGGTCTGGAAGCACTCGCAGTCCACCGGGCTGCCGAAATTGAAGGCCGGGTCGCGGATCGCGTCCACGCGGTCGGCGGCCATGTCCTGCTGGGCCAGCGCGAACAGCGCATCGAACATCACGCTGTCGGTGCGGCTGCGCATCGGCTGGGCGGCAATCGCCACCGGTTTGCCATCGGCCAGCAGCTGGAAGCTGCCGTCGGCAGCGGCGTTGGCGCGCGCGGTGCGGCCATCGAAAGTCAGGTCCGCCGCCGCAGCGGTGGACACCAGCGCCGCCCCGAGGGCAGCGGTCAGGCAAATCGTTTTCAGCATCGAAAAGCGGCGGACCGGCTTGCGCCCGTCGGCCTTCCTCCCTTCTTGCACGCGGTATGGTTCGCCAGCGCCGGGGCGCTGTCGTCGCGGCCCCCTCCCAGGGTGCCTGCCTGCATGGTAGGCGACGACCGTCGCCCGTCGCACTGCACAGGCGATATACGTGCCCGCTTGCATACGTATTCATGGCGTGGCGCGGTGAGGCCGCGGCAGGCGTGGCTATAGTCCGGGGCAGATATGCGCTGCCCTGGGAGGGGAAATGCCACTGGAGTTGCCGTTGTTGCGCGCTGTTGCCGCGCCCCGCCCGCTGGCCTGGCTGGCACTGTCGTTGCTGGTCTGCACCACCGCCGCACACGCTGAACCGGTCACGGTGGCCAGCGCCAGCTCACCGGGCGACATTCTGAAGGTCTCGCTGCAGCTGGATGGCGGCAACCCGAGTTACCGGGTCGAGCGCCTCGGCCAGACCGTGGTGGCCGAATCAAAACTGGGCTTCCAGCTGCGCGACGCCCGCCTGGACCGCGACCTGGCGGTGCTCGGGCAGGACACGCGCAGCGTCGATGACACCTGGGAACAGCCCTGGGGCGAGCGCCGCAGCGTGCGCAACCACTACAACGAAGTCACTGTGCACCTGGGCGAGCGCAGCGGTGCCAAGCGCCGGCTGGACGTGGTGTTCCGCGTCTACGACGACGGCCTGGGCTTCCGCTACCACTTCCCGCAGCAGCCGGGCCTGCGCGAGGCGATCATCGATGACGAGCTGACCGAGTTCGCGATCGCCCCGCCATCCACCGCCTGGTGGATCCCCGCTGGCGAGCCCATCCATTACGAGTACCTGTACCAGCGCACGCCGTTGGACCAGGTGCCGCTGGCCCATACCCCGCTCACCCTGCGCAGCCACGACGGCCTGCACGTGGCGATCCACGAGGCGGCGCTGGTCGACTACGCCGGCATGTGGCTGCGGCGCACCGAGGGACAGCGCCTGCGCGCCCAGCTGTCGCCGTCGGCCGAAGGCTGGAAGGTGCGCCGCACCCTGCCCTTCGATACGCCCTGGCGCACGCTGCAGATCAGCGACACCGCCGGCGGGCTGGTGGAATCCAACCTGATCCTCAACCTCAACGAACCCAACGCACTGGGCGATGTGAGCTGGGTGAAACCGTCCAAATACCTGGGCGTGTGGTGGTCGATGCACCTGGACCAGGAAAGCTGGGCGACCGGCCCGAAGCATGCGGCAACCACGGCAAAGACCAGGAAGGTGATCGACTTCGCCGCCAGACACGGTTTCCGGGGCGTGCTGGTGGAAGGCTGGAACCCGGGCTGGGATGGCAACTGGGTCGGCAACGGCTACGACTTCGATTTCACCCGCGCCACCCCGGACTTCGACATCGAGGCGCTGTCGGCCTACGGCGCGAAGAAAGGCGTGCACCTGATCGGCCACCACGAAACCGGCTGCGCGATAGAGCACTACGAAGACCAGCTGGGCGCGGCCCTGGACCTGTATGCGCGGCTGGGCGTGGATTCGTTCAAGAGCGGCTATGTCTGCGACGACGGCCAGGTAGACCGGCGCAATCCGGCGGGCGGCCCGCTGTGGCGCGAGTGGCACGACGGCCAGTTCATGGCCCGCCATCACCTGAAGGTGGTGCAGGAAGCAGCCAAGCGCCATATCGCGGTGAATCCGCACGAGCCGATCAAGGACACCGGGCTGCGCCGCACCTACCCGAACTGGATCTCGCGCGAAGGCGCGCGCGGCATGGAGTACAACGCCTGGGGCCAGCCGCCGAACCCGCCCGAGCACGAGGTCAACCTGGTGTTCACCCGGCTGCTGTCCGGGCCGATGGATTACACCCCCGGCATCCTCAGCCTGAAGGGCCGCCACGGCCAGCCCATTCCCAGCACGCTGGCCCGCCAGCTGGCGCTGTACGTGGTGATCTACAGCCCGATCCAGATGGCCGCCGACCTGCCCGAGCATTATGAACAGCACCGCGAGGCATTCCGCTTCATCGAGGATGTGGCCGTGGACTGGGACGACACCCGCGTGCTGGATGGCGAGGTGGGCGACTACGTGACCATCGCGCGCAAGGATCGCCACAGCCGCGACTGGTTCCTGGGCAGCATCACCGATGAGCATGGGCGTTCGCTGCCGGTACCGCTGTCGTTCCTGGAGCCCGGCGTGCGCTACCGCGCCGAGATCTACCGCGATGGCGACGGGGCGGACTATCAGTCCAATCCGTTCGCGTTCACGCGCGAAACCCGCCAGGTCACCAGCGCGGACACCCTGACTATCGTGCTGGCGCCCGGTGGCGGCCAAGCCATCCGGTTTACCCCGTTGTGAAGCCGTAACGACCAACGGTCGTTACCTACACCGGGCGGCGAATGCCCCGGTAGGGCACGACCGTTGGTCGTGCCGCCGGTGAAACCGGTTCCATAATCCCGCATTTTCATTGAATACGTATGCAGGGTGATTCACGCCGAAGGCGCGCTGCCTACCATAGCCACGCAGTCAACGGCCACCGCGCCATGACACCTGCGGCAACGCATCGCCGTTGATCACAACATGAGTTTGGCAACATTGCCTGGGAGGGGAAAATGTTGAATCGCAAGCGCAGCGCGCTGAGTATCGCGCTGGCCGTCGCCCTGACGCCGTCATTGGCGTTGGCGCAGTCCACCACCACCGCACCGCCGGCGGGTAACGCCGCCACCGACCTGGATACCGTCCAGGTCACCGGCATCCGCCGCGGCATCGAAAACGCCATTGCGATCAAGCAGGACGCCACCTCGGTGGTCGAGGTGATCTCGGCCGAAGACATCGGCAAGCTGCCGGATGTGAGCATCGCCGAATCGCTGGCCCGCCTGCCCGGCCTGGCCGCCCAACGCGTGGCCGCCCAACGCGTGGCCGGCCGTGCGCAGGTGATCAGCGTGCGCGGCCTGTCGCCCGACTTCGCCACCACCCTGCTCAACGGGCGTGAAGTGGTCAGCACCGGCGACAACCGCAGCGTGGAGTTCGACCAGTACCCGTCCGAACTGGTCAACGGCGTGACCGTGTACAAGACCCCGGACGCGGCGCTGGTCGGCCAGGGCCTGTCGGGCACCATCGACATGCAGACCGTGCGCCCGCTGGCGTTCGGCGAGCGCGTGATCGCGCTCAGCGGCCGCTATTCGAAGAACTCGCTGGGCAAGGCCGCCAACGTGGATGCGTTCGGCAACCGCTTCAGCGCCAGCTACATCGACCAGTTCGCCGACAACACCTGGGGCATCGCGCTGGGCTACGCGCACAGCGACAACCCGATCCAGGAAAACCAGGTGGGCCTGTACGAGCCGTGGACCACCGAGCAGACCGACCAGGGCAACCGTCCCGGCGTGGCGCCGGGCACCGCGTTCTCCGACGGCATCAAGGCGCTGCGCCGTACCGGCAACGCCAAGCGTGACGGCTACATGGCCACCGTGCAGTTCCGCCCGTCGAACGTGTGGACCAGCACCCTGGACATGTTCCACACCAAGGCCGAGCAGATCGACACCGCCAACCAGTTCGAGGTCAACCTCAGCAACTACAACGGCGGCTATACCCCGGGCCTGTTGATCACCAATCCGCAGGTGAACGGCAACGGCACCTTCACCGGCGGCACCGCCAGCGGCGTGTACCCGCTGGTGCGCGGCATGTACAACAAGCGCGAAGACAAGATCGACGCGTTCGGCTGGAACAACGAGCTGACCTTCGACAGCTTCAAGCTCACCGCCGATGTGAACTACTCCAAGGCCACCCGCGATGAGCTGAACCTGGAGAACAACCTGCAGCTCACCCCGATGCCGCAGCTGGACACCATCGGGCTGACCATCAACCCGGATGGCTTCTCGCAGATCCGTCCGGGCCTGGACTACTCCAATCCTGAAGCGCTTTACCTGACCAACACCATCTATGGCTCCGGCTACGGCAAGGTGCCGCAGGTGGAAGACCGCCTGAAGGGCGCGCGCCTGCAGGGCACGTTCAACATGCCCGAAGCGCTGTCGTGGTTCCAGGACGTGGACGTGGGCGTCAACTACGCCGACCGCCGCAAGGAAAAGACCCAGGCCGAAGGCAACATCCTGCTCGGCGCGCAGGGCGACGCCAACGTCGCCGGCGACCTGCAGTACGCCCCGGTCAACCTGGGCTTTGCCGGCATCGGCTACATCCCGGCGTGGAACGTGCCGGCCGCGGTCGACCGCTACATGACGTTCAACCCGGTCACCAACCTGGATTACCTGATTCCCAAGTCGTGGGTGGTGCAGGAAAAGACCACCACTGCCTGGGTGCGCGCCAACATCAACACCGACATCGGTGACGTGGGCGTGCGCGGCAACATCGGTGTGCAGATGATCACCACCGACCAGAGCTCGCAGTCGAACTACTTCGACCGCTCGCGCCCGGTCGGCCAGGAAGTGCTGCCGATCGATGAAGGCAAGAAGTACACCGACTGGCTGCCGAGCCTGAACCTGGCCTTCCTGTTCCCGCACCAGCAGACCCTGCGCTTCGCCGTGGCCAAGCAGGTCGCGCGCCCGCGCGTGGACCAGATGCGCGCCGGCGTGGATACGGCCACCGGCAAGCCGGGCGGCAGCGGCGGCAACCCGCTGCTGGATCCGTGGCGTGCCAATGCCATCGACCTGTCGTACGAGAAGTACTTCGGTGAGAAGGCATACGTGGCGGCGGCGATCTTCTACAAGGACCTGAAGAGCTACGTCTACACCCAGTCGGTGGACGACTACGACTTCAGCGACCTGCTGGCCAGCTACGTCATCCCGCCGGGCATGACCGCCCCGCTGCAGACCACGGGCACCTTCTCCGCACCGCAGAACGGCGAAGGCGGCACCCTGCGTGGCCTGGAGCTGACTGCCTCGTTCCCGCTGGAAATGCTGGCCGAACCGCTGCGTGGCTTCGGCGTGCAGGCCAGCGCGACCTTCAATGACAGCGACATCAAGATCCTGGACCCGGAAAGCGCGTCCAGCGTGGGCACCGATCCGATCAGCCTGCCTGGCCTGTCCGAGCGCGTGTACAACTTCACCGCCTATTACGAGCGCAACGGCTTCGAAGCGCGCGTGAGCCAGCGCCGTCGTTCGGACTTCATCGGTGAAATCGGCAACTTCAACGGCAACCGCACGCTGCGTTACGTGGTGGGTGAGAACGTCACCGACGCGCAGATCAGCTACACCTTCGCCGACGACAGCGCGCTGCACGGCCTGACCCTGCTGCTGCAGGGAAGCAACCTGACCAACGAGCCGTACCGCACCTACGCCGGCACCAAGGATCGCCCGCTGGAGTACATCGAGTGGGGCCGTACCTACATGCTGGGTGTGAACTACAAGTTCTGATCCAGGCGTAGTAGCACGAACGAAGAACCCGCTGCGCGAGCAGCGGGTTTTTTCTTGCCGCAAGCCGAGCCCCGTCGCGGCCGGCAGGCTCCTGGCAAAGTAAAGGAGGAGGCCGTCGCCGCAGGGCGACCGCCGGGGGACATTTGCACAGGGGCCTGCCGGCCGCGGCGGGGCCCTCAACGCTCGCGATGAACCTGATCGAAGAAAAAAGGGCGGAACCTTGCGGCTCCGCCCATCAATACCACCGGAAATCGTGTATCAGGCGCGGCGTGCGCAGTACATTGCCTGTGCCGGCAGATGCAGAAGGCCACCGTCGGCCTGTCCCGCATCCGGGCCGGGCACATGCAGCGCGTGCCACTGCCCTTCGGGCAACGTCAAATGGGTCGCCTCGGCCGACAGGTTGAACGCCAGCAGCAGCGTCTCATCGCCGTGCGTGCGTTCAAACATCAGCACCGGCTCGGCCGTCTCCAGGAACCGGATGTCGCCCAGCAGCAGCGTCGGCATCGTCCGCCGCCACGCCAGGAACTGGCGGAACGCGTTCAACACCGAGTGCGGATCGTGCTCCTGCACCGCCACTGCACTGGCCTGGTGCTCCTGCGGGATCGGCAGCCAAGGCGCACCGCTGGTGAACCCGGCCAGCGGCGCGTCCAGCCACGGCATCGGCGTGCGGCACCCGTCGCGGCCCTTGAAGTTCGGCCAGAAGGTGATGCCGTACGGATCCTGCAGCGCCTCGAACGGCACGTCCGCTTCGCCCAGGCCCAGTTCCTCGCCCTGGTACAGACAGATCGAACCGCGCAGCGAACACAGCACCGCCACCAGCAGCCGCGCCAGCCGCGGCTGCGCCGGGTGCCCGCCCCAACGGGTCACCGCGCGCTCCACGTCGTGGTTGGAGATCGCCCAGCACGGCCAGCCTTCGGTCATGGTCGCTTCCAGCCGCGACACCGTGTCGCGGATGTAGGCCGCGCTGTAATCCTTGACCAGCAGTTCGAAGCTGTAGCCCATGTGCAGGCGACCCGGCGCGGTGTACTCGGCCGTGGTCGCCAGCGAATCCTCGGCGGAGATCTCGCCCAGGCTGACCGCGCCCGGGTACTCGTCCAGCAGCCCGCGCAGGCGCTCGATGAACGGCAGGTTCTCCGGCTGGGTGTTGTTGTAGTAGTGGTACTGGTAGGCGTACGGGTTGTCGGTGCTGAAGCCCCGGCCCAGGCGCTTTTCCAGCGGCTTGGCCGGGTTGTCGCGCAGCTGCTTGTCGTGGAAGCAGAAGTTGATCGAATCCAGGCGGAAGCCATCCACGCCGCGGTCCAGCCAGAACCGCACGTAGTCCAGCGTGGCCTGCTGCACGGCCGGATTGTGGAAATCCAGGTCCGGCTGGTCGGCCAGGAAATTGTGCAGGAAGTACTGCTCGCGCCGCGGCTCCCACTGCCATGCCACGCCACCGAAGATGGACATCCAGTTGTTGGGCGGGGTGCCGTCCTCGCGCGGGTCGGCCCACACGTACCAGTCCGCCTTGGGATTGGTGCGGTCCTGGCGGCTCTCGCGGAACCAGGCGTGCTCGATCGAGGTGTGGCTGAACACCTGGTCGATCATCACCTTCAGGCCCAGCGCGTGCGCCTTGGCCAGCAACCGGTCGAAATCGGCCAGGGTGCCGAACAGCGGATCCACATCGCGGTGGTCGGCGATGTCGTAGCCGAAGTCGGCCATGGGCGAGGTGAAGAACGGCGAAATCCAGATCGCGTCCACCCCCAGCGAGGCCACGTAGTCCAGCCGTTCGATGATGCCGGGCAGGTCGCCCACGCCATCACCGTTGGCATCCAGGAAACTGCGCGGGTAAATCTGATAGATGACGGCACCGCGCCACCATGGAATCTGCGTCATCAAGGGCCCCCCTCCGGGCTTCCAGGGCGCCCTCCCACGGGCGCCAGAACGTACCCGACAAGCTTAGCGGCGCACCCTCGGCGGTGGCGCCGCTTGCATACGTATTCACGCCCTGCCCGGCCCCCGGACCGCCTTCGCGGGCGGAATACGTCCCCACCGCCTATAATTCCGCCCAAGCCTGAAAGTCAGACCGCATGACCATCACCGAAGACACCCGCCCCGCGCTGGGCCTGCCCCAGATCCAGTCGCTCGCCGCGCCCGACATGGCCGCCGTGGATGCGCTGATTCGCCGCCGACTGTCCTCGGATGTCGTGCTGATCAACCAGATCGCCGACCACATCATCTCTGCCGGCGGCAAGCGCCTGCGGCCGATGCTGGTCATGCTGGCCGGCCACGCGGTCGGCCAGGCTGGTCCGGAGCACCACCAGCTGGCGGCGATCATCGAGTTCATCCACACCTCGACCCTGCTGCACGACGACGTGGTGGACGAATCCAGCCTGCGGCGCGGCCGCAGCACCGCCAATGCGCTGTGGGGCAACGCCCCGAGCGTGCTGGTCGGCGACTTCCTGTACTCGCGCAGCTTCCAGCTGATGGTCGAACTGGACCGCATGCCGGTCATGCAGATCCTGGCCGATACCACCAACCGCATCGCAGAAGGCGAAGTGCTGCAGTTGCTGCACGTGCATAACCCGGATACCGACGAGGCCGCCTACCTGCGGGTGATCGAGCGTAAGACCGCGGTGCTGTTCGCCGCCGGTACCCGGCTGGGGGCACTGGCCAGCGGCGTGGACGAGGCGACCCAGCAGGCGCTGTACGACTACGGCATGCACCTGGGCTACGCCTTCCAGATCGCAGACGACGTGCTGGATTACTCGGCCAACGCAGACGAGCTGGGCAAGAACCTGGGCGACGACCTGGCCGAAGGCAAGGCGACCCTGCCGCTGATCCACGCCATGGCCCATTCCGACGCCACCACCCGCGAGCGTCTGCGCGCCATCGTGCAGAACGGCGATGCGGATGCGATGCCGGAAGTGCTGGCCGCCATCCACGCCACCGGCGGGCTGGAATACAGCCGCCGCCGCGCCGAGGAATACGCCGACGCCGCCGAGCGCGCGCTCGACGGCCTGGCCGACAACGATGCGGTCGCCGCCCTGCGCGGCCTGGCCCGTTACGCGGTACAGCGTTCGCATTGATCCCCGCGGGTGACGACCAACGGTCGTCGCCTACCGGGGTAGCGCCCGACCGTTGGTCGGGCGGCGCCGCAACGCGGCGTGCGTCAGCGCTTGTCGAACAACCCGTCGAAGAATGTATCCAGGCTCTTCCACGCCCGCTTCGCCGCCCGCTCGTTGTACAGGCAGCCCGGCGGGTTGTTGGCATCGGCTTCGGCGAAGCAGTGCACCGCACCGCTGTAGTTGGTGAACTCCCAATCGACCTTGGCCGCGTTCATCTCCTGCTCGAAGCTGGCGATGTCGTCCTTGCTGATGCCCTTGTCGTCGGCGCCATTGAGCACCAGCACCGACGGATGAGTACCGCCGGCCTTGGCCGGCAACGGCGAGCCCAGCCCGCCATGCAGGCTGACCACACCGGCCAGCGGCGCCCCGGCACGGGCCAGCTCCAGCACCGTGGTGCCGCCGAAGCAGAACCCGACCGCGCCGATCTTCGTGGCATCCAGCGGCGCGTTGCCGGCCTGGGCCTTGAGCACTTCCAGCGCCTTCAGCGCGCGGGCGCGCAGCACCGGGCGGTCATTGCGCAGCTTGGTCGCCACCGGGCCGGCTTCCGCGTCGGTCTTCGGGCGCACGCCCTTGCCGTACACGTCGGCCACCAGCACCACGTAGTCATCGCCGGCCAGCTGCTTGGCCTTGGC
This sequence comes from Stenotrophomonas sp. CCNWLW57, assembly GCF_037203925.1. Classification (NCBI taxonomy): domain Bacteria; kingdom Pseudomonadati; phylum Pseudomonadota; class Gammaproteobacteria; order Lysobacterales; family Lysobacteraceae; genus Stenotrophomonas; species Stenotrophomonas sp. CCNWLW57. The sequence continues at coordinate 230,047 of NZ_JBBCBJ010000004.1, read as the reverse complement.
GATGGCTGAGTCGTTCACGCCCCTCCAGTTCGGCACCATCACCAGGCCGGGGCGCTTGTCGTTGTCTTCGTCGTCGTAGACCAGCACCCCGCTGAAGGTGGTGCCTTCGTGCTTCCACTCCACCGGCTTGGCCTGCATCGCCGCCACCGCCGGCAACGCCGTCATGCCCAGTACCAGTGCCGCACCCCACTGCCATTGCTGCTTCATGCGCCTGCTCCTTCCGGGAAAGAGCCCAGAGTGTATGTCGGGACATGTGACGGGCCGCAGGGGGCGGGTGGTTACGTGGCGGGGGGCGCGTGGTCGCGTGGCGGGGGATCAAACGGCGGGCGGTCGCGTGGCGGGGAATCAAACGGCGCGTGGTCGCGTGGCGGGGGATCAAACGGAGGGCGGTCGCGTGGCGGGTGGTAGAGCCGACTGTTAGTCGGCTGCGCCGTTGGCGCTATGCCATGGTGGGCCGCGAAGAGCAGCGGACTAACAGTCCGCTCTACCGTCCGGCTGCGCCGTTGGCGCTATGCCATGGTGGGCCGCGAAGAGCAGCGGACTAACAGTCCGCTCTACCGTCCGGCTGC
>NZ_JBBCBJ010000004.1:165503-229378 GCF_037203925.1 Stenotrophomonas sp. CCNWLW57 | reverse complement strand
GCCGTTGGCGCTATGCCACGGTGGGCCGCGAAGAGCAGCGGACTAACAGTCCGCTCTACCGTCCGGCTGCGCCGCTGGCGCTATGCCAGGGTGGGCCGCGAAGAGCAGCGGACTGACAGTCCGCTCTACCGTCCGCTCTACCGTCCGGCTGCGCCGTTGGCGAAATGTCAGGCGATGCCGATGCCCGGGATCGCGGTGATCTGGTCCGGGTCGAACCCTGCAAGCTCGGCGAAATGTCGGCCGCGGGCGACGTAATCGCGGTACACGCCGTAGCTCGGCGCGCCCGGGGACATCAACACCACCCCACCCTGTTCGCCGAGCGCCGTGCGGGCCAGTCGCACCGCCTCCTCCAGATCGCCGGCGGCGTGCAGACCGAACCTGCCTGCATCGGCCAGCGGCTGCAGCAGCGCGTGGATGCGCGGGCCGTTGGCGCCCATGGTGACGATCTCCACCGGCGGCACGTCGTGCGCCATGTGGTCCACGAAATCGTGCCAGTCCAGCCCCCGGTCATGCCCGCCCACCAGCAGCGCGATGCGCTGGCCGGCGAAGCATTCCAGCGCCGCCAGGCTGGCGTGCGGGGTGGTGCTGATCGAGTCGTTGACGAAGCGCAGCCCGTCGCGGCGGCCGATGGTCTGCAGGCGGTTGGGCAACGGCCGGAAATCCTGCACGGCAGGCGCCAGCGCCACCGCATCCAGGCCCAGCGCTTCGATGGCCGCGAGCACCGCGCACAGGTTGCCGCGGTTGTGCCGGCCCGGCAGCGGCGTGTTCGCGGTATCGAACACCCGCTGCTCCCCGCGATACACCCACTCGCCGCGCATGTGCCAGCCCTGCGGCTGGTTGAACCACACTCCTTCGCTGTCCGGCAGCGACAGCGCGGCCAGGTGCGGGTCGGCCGCGTTGAGCACCGCGATACTCGGTGCCGCGCCGGTCACCAGCGCCAGCTTGTCCTGGATGTAGCGCGCTTCGCTGCCATGCCAGTCCAGGTGCTCGGGAAACAGGTTCAGCACCACCGCCACCTGCGGGTGCGCGCCACTGCGCGCCACCTCGCCGGTCTGGTAGCTGGACAGCTCCACCGCCCAGTACGCCGGCGCCGGTTGCGGGTCCAGCACCTCCAGCAGCGGCAGGCCGATGTTGCCGACCAGGCCGGTGCGCGCGCCGGAGGCGCGCAGCAGATGCGCCAGCAACGAGGTGGTGGTGCTCTTGCCCTTGGTGCCGGTCACGCACACGGTGTCGCGCACGGTGCCTTCGGCATCGGCATGCTCGGCAAACCACAGCGAGGTACCGCCGATGAACTGCGTGCCCTGCGTCGCCGCCGACACCGCGGCTTCGCCGTAGGGGCTGATCCCCGGCGACTTGATCACCACCTCGAAGGCGGCCAGGGATTCACCGCTGACATCCGACCGCACCTGCAGCGCATTGCCGGCCTCGGCCCGCGCAGCGGCGGCCTCGGCCTCGGGGCAGAACAGAGTCAGGGCCAGCCCCGGCAGGCGCTGGCGCAGGACGGCGAATGCCGCACGCCCCTCACGCCCCCAGCCCCACAGCGCTACGCGCTTGCCTTCAAGCTGCGAAATTCGCACGCAGGCGCTCCCAGATCGCCGCCGGAATCCGGTGCTCGCCTTCCAGCACCAGCAACGGTTCGATCTGCAGTTCGGCGCCGTCCAGCTGCGGCTGGATCTCCTGGATGAAACGCTTCACCAGCGCGTCTTCGTTCCATTCCGGACGTGCCGCCAGGGTGGCCATCGCGGCACGCGATTCGCCGCCTTCGCCCACGCATTCGAACGGTTTGTGGTCCTGGAATTCCAGCAGCGCGTCGAAGCCGCCGGCCTGCTCCATGTCGTCCAGCAGGTTGCGGCCGAAGATGCGCACCAGCCGGGTCTTGGGCATGAACGGGGCCAGCGCCAGGAACACGAAGTGGCACTTCGGGCAGACCCCGCACCAGCGGTTCACCGGGCGCTCGCCCAGGATGTGGAAGTTGCGGTTGCAGCTGGAGAAATGCGCGTCGTAGAAATCGGTCCTGGCGAACTGGCGCGCCACGGCCAGCTCCGACAGCGGGCGCAGCAGCGAGTAGTAGTGCAGGTCCGCCGCCACGTGTTTCTCAAGGTGCTCGCCAAAGGCCTGCTCGAAGGCCCAGCCCTTGGACCACTGGTGGTTCACTTCACCGGTACCCGGAATCTGGCTGCCGTAGCTGGCCGAACGCTCGTTGGAGAACACGACCTGGTCCACGCCCTGCAGCAGCGCGGCCAGTACCATGATCGCCGAGTTCACCGCGGTGACCGGGATATGCCCGTTCCACGCGCCCTGGCGGTTGAGCTCGAACAGCTCGGGGGCCAGCGTGCGGCCGATGTTGAGCATCGGCAGGCCGGTGCGTTCGGCGCAGGCACGGATCAGCTGCGAACCGCCGATCCAGGTCACCGTTTCGGTGATGCCCAGCGTGCGCAGCGCTTCAATGCTGACAAGCGAATCCTTGCCGCCGCCGATGGCCACCAGTGCATGCTCGCGCAGGCCCACCGCCGGCGCGTTGAACGCCTCGCCGTCCACCGGCAGGCGGAACCGCCCGCGCAGGTTCAGCCCGTTGCGGTAGGCGAACTCGCCCAGCCCGTTGAGGTACACCGTTTCCACCAGCGCGGCGGTATCGGCATCGATGCTGTAGCTGTCGATCCGCACCTGCTCCGGCACCGCAGCCTTGTAATAGCTGACGCCCGCGAACAGGTGCAGCAGGCGCAGCGCACGCTCAACGGCCTCGGCGCGGGCAGCGTCCAGCACGAACGGCGCGCCGGGAATGCTGACCGTCTCGACCAGCTCCGGACCATTGTCGAAGGCGTAGACCAGCTGCGCCACGCCGGTATCCGCGGCGAAGTCGCAGCGGACGAAGCGGAAGCAGGCAACCTGGTGTTTATCGAAAGCAGTCATGGCGTATCCGGTGAGGCAATAAGGGAAACCAACGGGAGGCGCTCAAGGCACATCGTCGATGATGTCCTCGCGCGGCAGCTCGCGCTGGTTGTAGGTGTTGGCCATGACGTACCCGTAGGCACCGGCATCGGCGATCAGCATCACATCGTCCGGCGCGGTGGATACCGGCAGCCGGCGGCGCTTGCCGAACACATCGCTGGATTCGCAGATCGGCCCGACCACGTCGAACAGTGCCTCGGCATACCCGCCCAGCCGGCTGAGGTTCTCGATGTCGTGCCAGGCGTCGTACAGCGCCGGGCGCATCAGGGTGTTCATGCCCGCATCCAGGCCCACGCGGCGGATGCCGTCCTTCTCCACCACCTGGGTGGCGGTGGTGAGCAGCACGCCCGATTCGGCCACCAGGTAGCGGCCCGGTTCAATCGCCAGGCGGAACGCCGGGTGCACCGCCTTCACCTCGGCCAGGCCGACGGCCCAGGCGTCCAGGTCGAACGGTTCATCGTCATCGCTGTAGGGAATGGGCAACCCGCCGCCGATATCGATGGTTTCCACGCTGCCGATCCGGCGCGCGAACCCGGCCAGTTCGTCGCACATCAGGCGCCAGTGCTGCGCCGTTTCCACGCCGCTGCCCAAGTGGGCGTGCAGGCCGACCACGCGGGTGCCGAGGTCTTCGGCCAGGCGCACGAACTCGTCCACGCGGGCGATCGGCAGGCCGAACTTGGAGTCCTTGCCGCCGGTACGGACCTTGGCGTGGTGGCCTTCGCCCCGGCCCAGGTCCACGCGCAGCCACAGCTCGCGGTTGCGGAACAGGTCCGGCCAGCGCTGCAGCGCTTCCACGTTGTCCACGGTGACGGTCACGCCGAGCGCGAACGCCGCTTCATATTCGGTGCGCGGCGCGAAGCTGGGGGTGAACAGCACCCGGCGCGGCGACAGCGTCGGCAGCACATTGAACACATGCTTGAGTTCACCGTGCGACACGCATTCCAGGCCGAAGCCTTCCTGCTCCAGCAGCTCCAGGATGGCCGGGTGGCTGTTGGCCTTGATCGCGTAATACCGCTGGTCGATCGGCCTGATCGCCGCCAGCGCGCGGGCGCGGGCGCGCACCGTGGCCAGGTTGTACACATAGCGCGGCGTACCGGCCTGGGCCAGGTGCAGCAGGTGCTCGCGCTGGCCCCGCCACCAGGCGGTTTCGCGCGGGCGGATGGTGCCGGCGATCTCGCGCCAGCGCGGGCCGAACACCTCGCCTTCTTCCACCGGCATCGCGCCGCTGTCGATCAGCTCGGCGTGCAGGATCGGCAGCAGGCCGTCGGCGTCGGCTTCATCGATGACGAAGGTCAGGTTGAGGTCGTTGGACGACTGCGAAATCATGTGCACGCGCTCGCGCCCGAAGGTCGCCCACACGTCCGACAGCTTGTGCAGCAGCGAACGCATGCCGCGGCCGACCAGGGTGATCGCCGCGCACGGCACGATGATCTTGACCTTGCAGATCTGCGACAGGTCGGCCGACAGCGCGGCCAGCACATCGGTATTGACCAGGTTTTCGGACGGGTCCAGCGATACCGTGACGTTGGTTTCGGCCGAACCGATCAGGTCCACCGACAGTCCGTGCTTCTTGAACAGCCCGAACACGTCGGCCAGGAAGCCGACCTGCTGCCACATGCCGATGCCTTCCATCGACACCAGCACGATGCCGTTGCGGCGGCTGATCGCCTTCACCCCCGGCACCGGTGCGGCATTGCCGTCGATGCTGGTGCCCGGCAGTTCCGGGCGTTCGGTATCCAGGATCGCCATCGGCACGCCGGCATCGCGGCACGGCTTGATCGAACGCGGGTGCAGCACCTTGGCGCCGGTGGTGGCAATTTCCTGTGCTTCGTAATAATCCAGGCGGGTCAGCAGGCGCGCGTCGGGTACGTCCTTCGGGTTGGCGCTGAACATGCCCGGCACGTCGGTCCAGATTTCCACCCGGCTGGCACCCAGCAGCGCGCCAAAGTAGGCGGCCGAGGTATCCGAGCCGCCCCGGCCGAGGATGGCGGTACCGCCATCGGCGTGGCGCGAGATGAAGCCCTGGGTGATCAGCATGCGGGTCGGCTGGGCGCGGAACGCCGCAGCCCACTCGGCGTCCGAACGCCACTGGCAGTTCACCGACAGGCGCTGCGACCAGTCGCTCTGGTTGGGCTGCGGCGGCAGCGCCTGCAGCCACTCACGGGCGTCCATCCAGCCGAAATCCAGGCCGCTGGCGCGCAGGTAGGCCGCGCCGATGGTGGAGGACAGCAGTTCGCCCTGGCCCAGCACGTCGGCCTGCCACTCCAGCGGGCGCGCGGCGGCGCGCGGCTCGTCCAGCAGGCCCTGCAGCGCGGCCAGGCGCACATCCAGCGCGCTGGCATCGAGCTCGAGCTCGGCCAGGAACTCGCGGTGGCGGGCCACCAGCGCATCCACGCGGGCGCGGCTGTCGGCGGCGCCATCGGCGATCGCGGTCAGTTCATTGGTCACCCCGGACAGGGCCGACACCACCACCAGCACGCGCGCACCGGTTTCTTCCGCACGTTTTTTCGCCAGCTTCCCGATCGTGTCCCAACGGTGACGACGCGACACGGAGGTGCCGCCGAACTTCAGTACGATCCAGCGATCGACAAGGGGGGAAGCTGACATGGAGGTAAGAATGGGTAGGTAGTGGGGGGATCGACCCGGCACGCCGGGCCGAACCTCTGATTCTATGCCAAGCCACGCCCCGGCAGGGCTTGTTAAGCTGCCCGACCGTTCCGCCAGACCGATCCGCCATGACCGCCCGCCGTTTCCTGCAGCTTGACGTGTTTTCCCCTTATCCCGGCGCCGGCAACCCGCTGGCCGTGGTGCTGGACGCGGAGGGCCTGGACGACGCGCGCATGCAGGCCATCGCCCGCTGGACCCGCCTGCCGGAAACCACGTTCGTTTTCGCCCCGCAGGTGCCGGGCGACAGCTACCGCATCCGCATGTTCAGCCCGCAGAAGGAAGTGCCGTTCGCCGGCCACCCCAGCGTGGGCACCGCGCACGCGGTGCTGGACGCCGGCCTGGCCGCGCCGGTGGACGGCGTCCTGGTCCAGGACGGCATCGCCGGCGCGCTGCCGCTGCGGGTGGTGGGCGAAGGGGCCACGCGCAGCATCGCCATCCGCACCCCGCGCGCGGAGGTCGCCGAGGTGACCACGGCGGACGATCCGCGCCTGCAGGCGGCGCTGGCTGGCTGGACATTGGGCGGATTGCCGCCGGCGCGCATGTTCGGCGGACGCAGCTGGTGGGTGGTGGAACTGGCCGATGAAGCCACGTTGCGCGCCCTGTCACCGGACTGGGACGCGGTGGCTGCGCTGGCCGAAAGCACCGACAGCATGGGCGTGTTCGCCTATACGCGGAGCTCGGCAGACGATTACCAGCTGGCCGTGCGCGCGTTCGTGGGCAACGGCCGGCGCTTCGAGGATGCCGCTTCAGGCGCGGCCAATGCGGTGTTGGCCGCGTGGCTGGACAGCCGCAACGCCCTGCCCGGCGTGGATGGCAGTTATGTCGTCAGCCAAGGCCGCGAGGTCGGCCACGACGCGCGGTTGACCCTGCATGTGGATGCCGAGGGCGAGGTTTGGTCCGGCGGCCAGGTGCAGACGGTCATCCAGGGCACGATCACCTGGTAGGGACACTCAGGGTGCCGACTTTGCGTCGGCACCCTGAACATTTCAGCCAGCCAGCTCGGCTTCCATGCTGATCGGCACCGCGCTCAGCGCCTTGGATACCGGGCAGTTCTGCTTGGCATCATCGGCAATGGCACGGAACTGGGCCGCGTCGATGTTGGGGACCACCGCTTTGACCGTGAGCGTGATCTGCGACAGTTGCGGGCCACCTTCCATCGACAGGTCGACCTTGGCTTCAGTGTCCAGCGAGGTAGGCACGAAACCGGCCTCGGTGAGCTTGGCCGACAGCGCCATGGTGAAGCAGCCGGCGTGCGCGGCGGCGATCAGTTCTTCCGGGTTGGTGCCCTTCTCGTCGCCGAAGCGGCTGCTGAAGGCATAGCGGGTCTTGTCCAGCAGGCCGCTCTGCGGCGTGCTCAATTGTCCCTTGCCTGTCTTGAGGTCACCTTCCCAGTGCGCAGTGGCGTGACGCGAAATGCCCATCGTTGGATCCTTAGTGGGTGAATGGCAGCACCAGCGTAGACCGGCAGGCGTTAGCACCGTGTCTGGCCGTGCCGGCCTGCGGCTTCCGGTCGCAGCCGCCCGCCCCCTTGCCAGCCATGCGTGACCCTGGCCTCGTTGCAAAGTGCTGTTTTCAAGGCATTTCCGCACAATCCCTGCCCGCCCGCCTGGCCCGGCAAACCGCTTCCACGCCGCCGAACGGACCGTTTTTTTGGGCATGTCCTGATGCACTGCAGTAACCGCAAACGCAGAAAAGCCGAATATTTATGCGTTTGCCTATTGGCGGCGCCGCATTGTTGCCCTACATTTCGCTTGCCGATGGGTTCGGCGCGACCACACAACCAACCGATCACGGAACAGGAAACCATGGCAAAGACCGCTAAGAAGGCTGCCCCGAAGAAGGCAGTGAAGAAAGTCGCTACGAAGGCCGCCGCAAAGCCGGCAGCTCCGAAGCCGATCAAGGAAGTGCTGACCAAGTCCGGCCTGGTTGCACACATCGTGGAAGCCTCCGGCGTTGTCGCCAAGGACGTCCGCGCTGTGCTGGCCTCGCTGGAAACCGCCGTGGCTTCCTCGGTGCACAAGAAGGGCGCAGGCAGCTTCACCCTGCCGGGCCTGCTGAAGATCACCACCGTCAGCGTTGCGGCCAAGCCGAAGCGCAAGGGCATCAACCCGTTCACCAAGGAAGAACAGTGGTTCGCCGCCAAGCCGGCCACCACCAAGCTGAAGGTGCGTCCGCTCAAGAAGCTCAAGGACGCCGCGCTGTAATCTGCGCGCTTCCTGCAGCACCCGAACGGGACGGCCTTGGCCGTCCCGTTCTTTTTTGGCCAGGTCCTTCGCGGCGAAACACAGCGTTGCCAAACCGCCAGTTCCCGCCTGACGCCCACGCAAAGCCAGTCGCTGCGGCCTTCCTGCCATGCACGTACGGCATCGGAACGCACAAGGTGGAACACTGCGTGCGGCCGCGCCTGTCGTCCGGCCCGCCGGCCACGCCTAAGGTGGACCTACTCCCCCACAGTGCAGCGCCATGGCCAGCCCCTCGCAACGCTATCGCATCACCATCACCCCGATCGAAAAGGACGGGCTGCAGTGCAGCGGACGCTGCACCATCGAACTGGAACATCGCGCGCAGCAGGACTGGATGCGCCTGCTGGAGGTCGCCCGCCGGCAGACCGGGCTGGCCGGTGACGAGCGCGCCGCGGCCATCGTCGCGACCCAGCTGCTGCAGGACATGGCCGCGCGCTACGCCGAACAGCCTGCGCATCCACTCACAACCCTGCAGCCGCAGCTGGGTCAGGTGCTCGACGCCCTGGATGCAATCCAGCGCGCACCCTGAAGGTGGTTACACTCTCCCTTCCTCTGGGGAGAGTGCACCATGCGTCGAGCCTTGATCCTGTTACCGCTGTTGCTGGGAAGCTGTTCCTGCCAGCGCGATGCCGAACCTGAGCGCGGGCTGGCGGCCAGCGCCTCGACGCCGGCCCCGGCGCCGATTGATGTCAGCGCCGCCGCGTCGCAGGGGATGACGGCCACGGCCCCGCCGGCGCTCAGCGCGGTGGCGCCCGACGCGCCGAGTGAGTCGATCACGGTTCGGAACTACATCTATGCCCTGCTGGGCAAGGACCGCAGCGCGTCCGATGCCTACTGGACCGGTGGACGAACCTCGTCGCGCCCGGACGATGCCGTGCTGCGCTCGATCCCGCAGCTGCGCAGCCTGCGCGTGGATACCGAAAGCCCCATCGCCCGCGACACCGCGCAGCCCTCGCGCCTGCGCGAAGTCCCTGTGCGTGTCCGCGCCATCACCGCGGACGGCACGTTCAGATACGAGGGCTGGTACCGGCTGCAACCGCGCCCGGATGGGAACGGCTGGGAAATCCTGAGCGCTTCATTGCAGCCGAGTCTCCAGTGACACGCCGACCAGAGCGCTGCGCCCCGGGGGAGCACTAGCGGTCCGGGTGTCTGCGCTCATGAAGCGCTGATTCAGGCCGACGCGCTATGGTGTCACCACCTCCCTGCCGCGCCTGCCGATCATGACGCTACGCCCCCTGTTGACCCGCTTCGCCGCCTGCACCGTCCTCATTGCTGCCGCCGTCGCCGCACAGGCCGCGCCGAGCATTTCCGGCCGCGAGCTATCGGTCGGTGCCACCGATGTCCAGCAGTATCTGGACGGCAGCTTCCCGCGCACCCAGGACGCCCTCGGTGGCCTGATCGCGATGACCATGAGCCACCCCAAGCTGACCCTGCCGCAGGGCAACCGCCTCGACCTGGGCTTTGATGTGGCACTGGCGACTGCCGGCGGTGCGCCCGCCCCGCTGGGCAAGGTCAAGCTGAGCAGCGGCCTGCGCTACGACGCGCAGACCCAGGGTTTCCATCTGGACCAGCCGACCGTGGACGACTTCACCCCGGCCAACAACGGCGGCAGGCTCGACTCACGCACCCGCGAGCTGCTCAACGCGTTCCTGGTCGACTACGCCCGCCGTGAGCCGATCTACAAGATCGACCCGACGGTCGGCGCGATGCTTGGCGCGCTGCAGGTGCAGTCCGCCCAGGTGCAGAACGGCAAGCTGGTGGTCACCTTCAACCAGGACCTCGGCAGCCTGGTGCCCGCCGGCGTGCTCGGCCGGTAACGCCGATCTCTGCCCGGCTGGCGTGGAACCGGGCCCGGCCCGGCTCCACGCCCTCGTTTACCCAAGCAGCGCCTTCGCCACGGCCTCGGAGAACGCCGGAATATCATCCGGCTTCCGGCTGGTGATCACGCCGTTGTCCACCACCACTTCCGCGTCGGTCCACTGCGCGCCCGCATTGCCAAGATCGCTTTTCAGCGACGGCCACGAGGTCACCTTGCGACCCTTGGCCAGGCCGGATTCCACCAGCAGCCAGGGACCGTGGCAGATCGCCGCGACCGGCTTCCCGGCCGCCGCAAACGCCTTGATGAACGCCACTGCCGGCGCCTGGGTGCGCAGCGTGTCGGGGTTGATCACCCCGCCCGGCAGCACCAGCGCGTCGTAGCTGGCGGCGTCGGCGCCGTCGAGCGACTGGTCCACCGGCACGCTGTCGCCCCAGTCCTTGTCCTTCCAACCCCGGATCTGGCTGGCGTCACCCGGTGCGATGACCGACACCTTGGCGCCCCAGGATTCCAGGAGGCGCTTGGGTTCCTGCAGCTCGGACTGCTCGAATCCATCGGTGGCGAGCAGGGCAACGCGCTTGCCGTTGAGGTCATGTGCCATGTGGGGGCTCCTTGAAAAAGTGAGCCCCTACCATGCAGATCCGCGCATTGGCGGAGAGTGACTGGCATGTGGACGTCGCGTGGCCGGTAGGTACCGACCGTTGGTCGGTACGCAATGTCACCCGACCAACGGTCGGGTGCTACCGCGGTAAAGCGCCGCAGGCGCTTTACCGCTTGGGCTGCAGCATCGTCCCGGTGCACTTCTTCGACCCGCAGCGGCATTCCCAGATCTTCTTCAGGCGTGCGGTGTGGCGCTCGGCCAGGGTGATGCCGTAGTTGTAGGTCAGCTCGTCGCCCGGCTTGATGTCCTTGATCGCCTCGATGAACACCTTGTCCTCGCGGCGGTTGTCGCCCTCGGCTTCCTCGATCACGGCCTCGCAGTTGGGGTCGCAGCTGTGATTCAGCCAGCGCGCATCGTTGCCCTTGTAGTTGGCATCGATGACGTAATCGTCGTTCAAGGTGAACAGGAAGGTGTGACCGCTTTCCACATCCCCGGTATCATCCGCATCCACGTCGGCGTGGCTGCGCAGCAGCCCCTTGTACTGGATCACCCGCTCGCCCTTCTTGAGCGGCGCCAGCGCGAACACGCCATTGCCGTGAATGGTCGACTTGCGGGCTTGGATCTTCTTGGGCATGTGGCTGGCCATTACGTTGGGATGGTCGATTCTCGCTTAATCTTTGTGATTGCCCAACCACGTCTGCACCGCGCCCCTGCTGGCGCCCCGCCTTGAGCACCTGAACAGGACGGGTTGGATGCCCGGGCATAAAAGCGTACAATTTCAGTCCGCTTTATGGTTCTGCCCTCCCCCATGCTCCGCGTCACCAAGCTCACCGATTACGCCACCGTCGTCCTGACCGTCCTTGCCGCTCGCCCGGGCGAGGTCCTCAGTGCGACCGAACTGGCCGAATTCGCCAGCCTCGAGCCGCCCACCGTCAGCAAGCTGCTCAAGCCCCTGGCCCAGGCCGGGCTGGTGGAAGGCCTGCGCGGCGTGCGCGGCGGCTACCGGCTGACCCGCCGCCCCGATCAGATCAGCCTGTTCGAGGTCGTCGAAGCCATGGAAGGCCCGCTGGGCCTGACCGAGTGCGCGCACGACCACAGCCAGTGCGGACGCGAGCTGCAATGCGGCGCGCGCAGCAGCTGGCGGATGATCAACGACGTGGTGTCCGACGCACTGCGCAAGGTCACCCTGGCGCAGATCCTGCCCCCTCTTCCCCTTGTTGACGCCCCCCGCCGCGTGATCGCGGCGGATGTCGTCTCCTGATCCACAGGCAGCCCCCATGGCCACCGATACCCTCGACACCGTCGCCCCCGGCGACACCCCCAACCGCGAGATCCACGAGCAGCTCGGCCGCAAGTATTCGGCCGGCTTCATCACGGACATCGAATCGGATTCGCTGCCGCCCGGCCTGGACGAGGACACCATCCGTGCCCTGTCGGCGAAGAAGGACGAGCCGGAATGGATGACGCAGTGGCGCCTGGACGCCTACCGCCACTTCCTGACCATGCCGATGCCGAACTGGGCCAAGCTGCAGATCGCCGCGATCGACCTGCAGGCGCTCAGCTACTACTCCGCGCCCAAGGGCCCGAAGTACGCCTCGCTGGATGAGGTGCCCAAGGAACTGCTGGACACCTACGACAAGCTGGGCGTCCCGCTGCATGAGCGCGCCAAGCTGGCGGGCGTGGCCGTGGACGCGGTGTTCGACTCGGTCTCGGTCGGCACCACCTTCCGCAAGGAACTGGCCGAGAAGGGCGTGATCTTCTGTTCCATGTCCGAAGCCATCAAGGAACACCCGGAACTGGTCAAGCAGTACCTGGGCAGCGTGGTGCCGGTGGGCGACAACTACTTCGCCGCGCTCAACTCGGCCGTGTTCTCCGATGGCAGCTTCGTGTTCATTCCCAAGGGCGTGCGCTGCCCCATGGAACTGAGCACCTACTTCCGCATCAACGCCGGCCATACCGGCCAGTTCGAGCGCACCCTGATCATCTGCGAGGACAAGGCGTACGTGTCCTACCTGGAAGGCTGCACCGCGCCGATGCGCGATGAGAACCAGCTGCACGCCGCGGTGGTCGAACTGGTGGCGCTGGAAGACGCCGAGATCAAGTATTCGACCGTGCAGAACTGGTACCCGGGCGACGAGAACGGCGTGGGCGGCATCTACAACTTCGTCACCAAGCGTGCCGAATGCCGTGGCGCGCGCAGCAAGGTCACCTGGACCCAGGTCGAAACCGGTTCGGCGATCACCTGGAAGTACCCGTCCTGCGTGCTGCTGGGCGATGACTCCGTTGGCGAGTTCCACTCCGTGGCGCTGACTCATCACCGCCAGCAGGCCGACACCGGCACCAAGATGATCCACATCGGCAAGCGCACCAAGAGCAAGATCGTCAGCAAGGGCATCAGCGCCGGCCGTGGCCAGAACACCTACCGTGGCCTGGTCAAGGTGGACCGCAATGCCGATGGCGCGCGCAACTACACCCAGTGCGATTCGCTGCTGATCGGCAAGACCTCCGGCGCGCACACCTTCCCGTACATCGAGGTGAAGAACCCGAGCGCGACGGTGGAGCACGAAGCCACCACGTCGAAGATTTCCGATGACCAGATGTTCTATTGCCGCGCGCGTGGCATCGACCAGGAAAACGCGGTCTCGATGATCGTGGATGGCTTCTGCAAGCAGGTGTTCCGCGAGCTGCCGATGGAGTTCGCGGTGGAAGCCAAGAAGCTGTTGGAAGTCTCCCTTGAAGGTTCCGTGGGCTGACCGGTCGCGCCTTCGTTTGATTTTTTTGCCACGCATGGCGTGGCACTACTGGATTCGTATCATGCTGAAGATTGACAACCTCCACGCCCGCATCGGCGACAAGGAAATCCTCAAGGGCCTGTCGCTGGACGTGAGGCCGGGCCAGGTGCACGCCATCATGGGCCCCAACGGCGCGGGCAAGTCCACGCTGGGCAACGTGCTGGCCGGCCGCGAAGGCTATGACGTCAGCGAAGGCGGCGTGCAGTTCGAAGGCCGCGACCTGCTGGAGCTGGCGCCGGAAGAACGCGCCGCCGCCGGCCTGTTCCTGGCCTTCCAGTACCCGGTGGAAATCCCCGGCGTGAACAACACCTACTTCCTGCGCGCCGCGCTCAATGCCCAGCGCAAGGCGCGCGGCGAGGAAGAACTCGATTCCATGCAGTTCCTCAAGCTGGTGCGCCAGAAGCTGGCCGTGCTGCACCTGAAGGATGAGCTGCTGCACCGTGGCGTCAACGAAGGCTTCTCCGGTGGCGAGAAGAAGCGCAACGAGATCTTCCAGCTGGCCGTGCTCGAGCCGAAGCTGGCGATCCTGGACGAGACCGACAGCGGCCTGGACATCGACGCGCTCAAGAGCGTGGCCGACGGCGTCAATGCGCTGCGCTCGCCGGACCGTTCGTTCCTGGTCATCACCCACTACCAGCGCCTGCTCGATTACATCAAGCCGGACGTGGTGCACGTGCTGGCTGACGGCAAGATCGTGCAGAGCGGCGGCCCCGAACTGGCCCTGGAACTGGAAGCCCATGGCTACCACTTCCTGAAGGACCGCGTGGTGCCGGAGGCAGCGGTCTGATGAGCGCCCTGCTCGATTCCCTCGCCGCCGGCTTCTGCGGCAGCGACGCCCGCCGCGCCGAGCTCGATGCCGCCCTGCAGGCTGGCCTGCCGGGCCCGCGCAGCGAAGCCTGGAAGTACACCTCGCTGCGCCAGCTCGAACGCCGTACGTTCCAGCCCGCGCCGCTGGCCGCGCCCGACATCGACCCTGCCCTGCTGGCCGACATTCCGTCGCCGCGGCTGGTGTTCGTCAACGGCCGCCCGTCCGCCGCGCACAGCGACGTGTCGGCGCTGCCGGCCGGCGTGCAGGTGCAGACCCTGTCCTCGGCGCTGGCCGCCGGCGAGGAAGCCCTGCGCTTCCTGGGCCGCCGCTTCGAGCGCAGCGAAGAAGTCTTCGCCCGCCTCAACGCCGCCCTCGCCGATGAAGGCGTGCTGGTGCGCGTGGACGACGGCGTGCAGGTCGAAACCCCGCTGCAGCTGGTCTTCATCAGCGCCGCCGGTGGCAGCGACCTGGCCTGGCATCACCGCCACCTGATCGAACTGCGTGCCGGTGCCGCGCTCGGCGTGGTCGAGCACCACCTGGATGCCGGCGATGCCGCGCACCTGGGCAACACCTTGGTGCACGTCCATCTGGCCCAGGACGCGGTGCTCTCGCACGCCCGCGTGCAGGCCGATGGCAGCCGCGCCACCGCCCTGCTGCGCACCGATGCCGTGCTGGCCCGCAACGCGCAGTACCGCCGCGTAGACCTGGAGCTGGGTGCCGCGCTCAGCCGCCACGAACTCAACGTGCGCCTGGAAGGCGACAACGCGCAGCTGACCGCCAACGGCGTGCTGCTCGGCAACGGCCGCCGCCATGTCGATACCCGCCTCGGCATCGAACACATCGCGCGCGATACCGCCTCGGAAATGGTGTGGCGTGGCGTGGCCGCCAACCGCAGCCGCGTGGTCTTCCACGGCGGCATCCACATCCGTGCCGGCGCCGATGGCACCGATGCCAACCTGTCCAACAAGAACCTGCTGCTGTCCGCCGACGCCGAAATCGATACCCAGCCCACGCTGGTGATCGACGCCGATGAGGTGAAGGCCGCACACGGCGCCACCGTCGGCCAGCTCGATGCCAACGCCCTGTTCTACCTGCGCTCGCGCGGTCTGCCGGCCCAGCAGGCCCAGCAGCTGCTCAGCGCCGCGTTCTGCCACGAGCCGCTGAACGTGCTCGACGCGCGCCTGACCGAGCAGCTGCGCCGCCAGCTGGACCTCGCGCTGGCCAAGGCAGGCGTGGCATGAACCTCTCCACCCCGCGCCCGGTGGCCGACACGGCCGCCGCTCCCGACTGGGACCGCGTGCGCCTGGACTTCCCGCTGCTGATGCGGGAAGTGCACGGCAAGCCGCTGGTGTACTTCGACAACGCCAACACCGGCCAGAAGCCGGTGCAGGTGATCGGCGCGGTGGATGAGTTCTACCGCCGCTACAACGCCAACGTCAGCCGCGCCGTGCACGCGCTGGGCACCGAGGCTACCGACGCCTACGAAGGCGCGCGCAGCAAGCTGGCGCGCTTCCTCAACGTGCGCGCCAGCGAACTCATCCTGTGCAGCGGCACCACCTTCGCCATCAACCTGGTGGCCTATTCGTGGGCCCTGCCGCGGCTGAAGGCCGGCGATGTCATCCTCGTATCGCGCATGGAGCACCACGCCAACATCGTGCCGTGGCAACTGGTAGCCCAGCGCACCGGCGCCACGATCCGCGTGGCCGAGATCACCCCCGAAGGTGCGCTCGACCTGGACGCCCTGCGCAAAGCCATGACCCCCGAGGTCAAGCTGCTTGCCGTGGCCCACGTCTCCAACGTGCTGGGCACGGTCAACCCGGTGCGCGAGATCTGCCGGGAAGCGCGCAAGCGCGGCATCATCACCGTGGTCGACGGCTCGCAGGCCGTGCCACACCGCAAGGTTGACATCGCCAACATCGGCTGCGACTTCTACGCCATCACCGGCCATAAGATGTGCGGCCCTACCGGCACCGGCGCACTGTGGGCCAAGCGCGAGCATCTCGATGCCATGCCGCCGTTCCTCGGTGGCGGCGAGATGATCAAGGAAGTGAGCTTCGAGGGCACCGTCTTCAACGACGCCCCGCACAAGTTCGAAGCTGGCACCCCGAACATCGCCGGCTTCATCGGCCTCGGCGTGGCGGTGGACTATCTGGAATCACTGGGCCTGGAGCACGTGGAAGCGCGCGAAAGCGAGCTGCTGGCGCACTTCACCGAAGAGCTGAACAAGATCGACGGCCTGCGCATCTTCGGCACCACGCCGGACAAGGCGGCGGTGGTCTCTTTCCTGATCGAAGGCGCGCACGCGCACGACCTGGCCACCCTGCTGGATCTGGAAGGCGTGGCCATCCGCTCCGGCCAGCACTGCGCGCACCCGCTGCTGCAGTACTACGGCGTGGCGGCCACCTGCCGCGCGTCTCTCGCGTTCTACAACACGCATGCGGAGATCGAGCGGTTCATTGCGGCGTTGAACAAGGTGCGCAAGCTGCTGGGCTGACGCCAGCCCCGTACGCTGACAAGAAGACGCCGCGGACAACCGCGGCGTTTTGCATGGCGCGCACCTTTTACATCGAGCCGGTAGCGCACGACAAATTCAACTACGGCCTCGCCTCCAACTGACCCTCATGCACATCGGCAACCTGCCCATCATCGTATTCAATGGTGTAGATCACGCCGTCTGGAAAGTCAGCAAAGTATGAGCCGACAGGTCGCTCTTCAAATATGCCGACCACCCAAGCGTCGTCCCCTGGCCTCAAGTGCGAGCCTGCGCCATGAATGACGCGGACTCGGTCGTCGTAGTTGAACAGCGGCATACCAAAAGACCTCAGGCTTGGCTTCCGGATCCAAAAGCTTCTCGGCTGAGCCCCCCGTCGGCAGCGCACGACCTTTAGTCACGCTGACGTGCCTCCAATTCATGACTTAGTGTCCAAGCCGTGACCGGTCAACAGCGAACCCTTACCTCGAAACTGGAGGTCAGCGTGAGTGATGCGTAGCCTGGAAGTTCAGCGAGCACAGTGTATACCTCCAAGAAGGAGAGAAAGCCACCTCGCACGAACAGAATAAACTCAACTCCAAAACCATCCGCCCCTGTAGCCGACAGACCCTCAATCTCAAAGTCCGCCTCACCTGAAAGCGGGATCGCGTCGCTCTCCAGAATAAAGTCGACGTACACGCCGACACGACTTTCCGATCGCACAATAGCAATGACGCGGCCCAATTGAGCACTGAGTTCTTCCGGTACACCCTCAGCCTCAAGCAGATGCTTGATTGCCGTTTGTTCCAGATCGGGAATATCAGAGAGCTTCATCAACGCTGCCCTCAGTTGCAGCTGCCGCTGGCGACGCTTTCATGCGCCGCGACGTTCGCACATCGGACAGTCCGGTGAGGCCCGAGCATAGACCACCGTCTTCGAAGACCAAGACACGACACGAGTACCCGTCGTGGCGATCCATCTCGTCTTCGGATCTGATCAGCTCCTTTGCAAGCGCAAGCGCCTGAACCATATGCCCTTCCTCAAAGAGGCGAACCCCGATCATGAATTTTTGATGGACCTTTCTCATTGGTCGTCCCTGACTATCACAGCGGCGCAAGCAGCCCATCAATGTAGGTACCGAGACCGACCACATCGTCTGCATCACCGATGAGATCGTCGTCCATCATCTTCCTGACTTCCGCCACCCCGCCCAACCTGTCCACCACGGATCGCATGAAGTCCAATTTTCCCAGGAACAGTGTCGTATCCTGATCCAGTCGAATGATCCATTGCTGGTCGAGAGAGAAGACATAGTGGTCGCGCAGGAAACTGTAATTCTCATCCCAGTACGTGCGAATGGATTCCATATCCGGCTTGATGTGGACGCCGCTCAACAGATCAGAGGCGTTCCTGTATCTGACTGCACCGAGTCCCGAAGGATACCCGGCCGCCTGGTTGTGCACCGCCATCCAGCATTCCCACACGTTATCCGGTGCCAGATCCTCATAGGAGGTTCGGTCAAAGGCCATTCCAGCCCAGCCCTGGATCGCGAAGGGCAGATCGGGGGGCATCGTCGGCAATACGATGGACTCGATGAAGTTCAGCCAAGCAGCCGTCGGGGAGAGCCCAAGGGCTTCTGGGAAATGATCAGCCATTCCATCCAAGGTCATCGGTCGGGCTCTAGGTTAAGGTCTGGCGGCACCCCTGATCCCTGGATCACCACGCTGAACTGTTTTTCGGCATTGTATCCATAGCAGTCCACGAGTATCACGACCCCAGCAGCTTCAGAGTGGAACAGGGCCGACTCACCAGTGGAGGCCGCAACCGCCACCATGGAGGTGACGGCAAACCCCCTCACGGGCGCGAATCCTAGATAGTCCTTCTCATGAAAGCCAATCTCGCCCTCAAGGGCACCCAGCCTGCGCTCGACGCAGCGCATGACCCTGAGTGCCTCGGCCAGGCCGACATAGGCTCGAACGAGACCCGGGGCATTGCGAATATCCTGCGGCCACACAATGTCCCAGTCGGATGACCTGGTCCGGAAGTCCTCGATACGCAGGCTGCAGGAAGCCGCTTCATTGATAGCCTGGACCAGAGCAGCGCCGTGGCGTAGCCGCAGATGCGCACGCTCCCTCTCTTCGGCCAGCAACATTCGCCGCTTACGCACCTCATCCCAGCTTTTGCTCTCCACGCGTAGCGTCCTCGGATCAAGCTGTTGTGACATCAACGCAGGGCGAGGTCAATAACCAAACGCCGGGCGAAACACATACCGAATCGCTACTACTTCAGATTCAGCCACCGATCGTTCTCGAGCCTGAAGATGGGGCCCCAAAACAATGAACAAACTCGTCTCGCAGACCCACTACCGGGAGGCCCATGTCGGGCCGTTACGCAACTCTTGAAGCCGCAGCACTGTTATCGCGCCCCAAAGTTCCGGGCAGTCACTCAACATCTACAGCCAAGACGTCCCCATCATCATGCTGGATGGATGCCTCTTCATAGTCCAGGACGCCCTGCCCGGCAAAGCGTTCCAGGAAATTCACCACAGCAGAAAAACTGACGTCCGGCGGAACATCGACGGAGAAGAAGGACGGGACATTACTCAACTCCGTTGCACAACCCAAGCCAGACAGCTTGCTTCTAAGCTCAGCTACCTGATCAACCTCGTATACGATCACCCTGACCGTAGAGTGTCCGCCTGCGGTCAGAACTTTTTGGAATGTCAACTGTCCGTCCACATGCAACGCAGCAACAACATCGCCGGAACTGATCAGCTTTACATAGAACGGAACGCTATCCACAAGATAGCTCCCATCACTGAGAGGGATTGCCCAAAGATTCTCCCAATCCACGGGAGGATACCCGTCATCCCCACGGGGCAACTTGAATGCCACTTTCGCGTACTCTGCTTTACTCATGGCAATCCATTGAAATCGAATCCCATGGCAGCACGACTCAGGACTTCCACATACGCTTGATTCATTCCCCCCTCCTGGGGTTGCGGGTACCCTTGGCCGAAAACCCATTGGAAGTCGCATTCGAATAGGTCATCGCGGACTCGGTGCCATCCAACTCGGTTTCGAGATTGTCTTCCACAAGAACTTCGTACGCACCCACCTGCGCAAACGCTACTACCTCTTCCTTCCGACCTTCCGCATTCCAGTAGTAGCCCGTCGCTTTGGTCGGATCGATCCTTAGACGCCCGCCCTCCCTTGAAACTCCCTGGCACAGGAAGTCCGCCGATGCCAGCATCACGAACCGCTTGTCGGGGTGACTACGGCGACCCCGACAGTGCTCGGCCCGTCTAGTGCAAACGACAATACGCTATCGACATCCCACCCCGCGCGTGATGCTTCCGGGACTGCCGGGGGGTCACACATCTCCAGTGCCGACCGGCCAACGCTGCCCAGGCAGGGTCCCACGAGCGGGTGCGGGATGCAGGTCCCGGCACCCAGCATCTTCTCCTGCGCGCCTGTCACTACATAGTAGATCTCATAGCTGGACGGCTGGCCTACCGTGGCGTCCCTCTGGACGAAATCGACCAGATGTATCCGGCACGCGCGTCCGTGCAGGCGGGGAATCACCTCTGTGGCGAACGTTCGCTCAAACGCCCGTGCATAGCCTTGTGCGATCGCGCGGCTTGGCTGATGGTTGGTGACGTACGGGCCCTCCGAGCGATCGCCACCGCATCCTGCCAGCAGCAACACGCACAGAAGACCAGTCCAGCAGCGGAGCCTGCTCATGTCTTCCTGCACTCAGCCAATGCCAGATCGACAATCTGCGCCGAGCAACGGGTGATGCTGCCTTCGCAGGTGCGCGCCTGAAGCAGCTCCTCGTTCGGCCCCTGAAGTGCATAGAACACGCGAGTGCGGTCTTTCTGCGATGCGGTCGGGATCAGGCTGCTCCCGATCAGATGGACACCGATGCTTCGCGAAGGATCGCCATGCTTTCCTGCAAGCCCATGCTCGATCTTCGACCAGTAATGCTGCGAAACTCCGCTGTGCGGATCCCTGGTGGATAAGGTGTAGGTGCACTGCGGGCGCTGGGCGCAACCAGCACCCAGCAGCGTCGACAACAATAGTCCGACGACGCCGATATGCCGCGCCGTTCTCCCTTCCCGGTGTTGCGTCTTCAGCCCCATCCTGCGCCCCATCCCTTTCCCCCGCCAGAGCATACGACGAAGCGCGTATGCCATAATGAGAACCCTTCTCATTAATGACACTGGATGTCGTCGATCGCCCCCAGTGCCGCGAGCCCCCAACCGCTGCACGCTTATCTGCAGTGCCCGCACCAGGGTGCCCCGGGCCGTGCGCGGGCACGCGCCTCGTTCACCGAACGCCATGCGCGCACGATCGCTGGCAGCCTGACAGTGCTGGCCCACGCTGCCGTCATCGCGCTGCTGCTCTGGACCCACGTTGCCAGCACGCCGGTGCTGCTGCCCCCGCCGGCCGATCGCACCCAGTTGGTACTGCTGCCGCCGCGCGCGCCGGAAGTACCGCTGGAAGACATCGTCGCGCCCACACCCAGCACGGCCGCCACGCGCCAACAGCAAAAACCGGAACCCCCGCGCGACCGGCCCAAGACGCCGCCCCGCGAGACGGCCCACTGGGTGATTCCGCCACCGACCCCGCCGCAGCCCAAGCCGGATTCGCCGGCGCCCCTGCAGCAGCAGGCCTCCGTTGCCGCCTCGCCGCCCAGCCCACCGCTGCCGCCCGGCCCCAGCGAGACCACGCCCGGCCGCGACAGCTGGGAAGGCCGGGTCATGGCGCGGCTGGAACGCTTCCGTCGTTACCCCCACGCCGCGCGGGCGCGCCGCCATGAGGGCGTCGTGCAGGTGCGGGTGAGCCTGGCCCGCGATGGCCAGCTGCTTGCGCTGGCGGTGGAGCAGAGCTCGGGCTACGCGATGCTGGACCAGGCTGCGCTTGATACCTTCCGCCGGGCCGCGCCGTTGCCGGCCGTGCCGGACGACCGGCCGGCACCGGTGGAACTGTCGTTCCCGGTGGAGTTCTTCATCCGCTGAGCGCCCGCGCAGGCGTGCTATTCGGTCAGCGCCGTGCGCATCTCGCGCTCGATCTGTTCGACCAGCAGCAGGTTGGCATGCTCCGGCTCGCGCTCATAGGCGCGCTTGGCCGCGTCCTGGGCTTCGGCCAGCAGACGGAAGCGCACCTCGGCACTCTCCGCCACCCGCGCGGAAGCGAAACGCGACGCCGCCTGGTAGTAGAGCTCCTGGACATCGCCCAGGTCGCGCGCGCGCTGCCGCCAGCGCGCGGCCGGCACGTCGTTGCCGGGGGTGGCTTCGTAGTGCGCGATGAGCCGCTTGATCGCCACCAGGTTGTCATCCTTGGCGGCGGCGGTCACCTCGGCCAACTGGCGGGGCGACAGGTAGCGGTCGTCCGTCGGGGGCCCTTCGCCGCAGCCGGGCAGCGCCAACAGAAACACGCAGGACAGGAAAATGGACTTCATAGCCCCACGATCCTGCCAGTGCCCGATCCGCACGGCCAACGCACCGTTCCTATCAAAAAGCGGCATTGCATAGGCAGCGCCACTGCTACCCGCCACCGGCGCCCCGCTCTAGAATGACGGCATGAGCACCCTGACCTTCCGTGCGGCCACGCTGGCCGACATTCCCGCCCTGATCACCCTGGTCACCTCGGCCTACCGCGGCGACGCCAGCCGCGCCGGCTGGACCACCGAAGCGGACATGCTGGACGGCGCGCGCATTGACGCAACCGGCCTGCAAGCCGATATCGAGCGCCCGCGCAGCACCGTCCTGCTGGCCGAACGCGACGGCCAACTGCTCGCCTGCGCGCATGTGGCCGACGACCACGGCAAGGGCTACTTCGGTATGTTTTCGGTGGACCCGGCCCAGCAGGGCGGCGGCATCGGCAAGCAGGTAATGGACGCGGCCGAAGCCCACGCCGCTCGCGAATGGGGCGTGCCGGTGATGCAGATGACGGTGATCGACATACGCGATGAGCTGATCGCCTTCTACGAGCGCCGTGGCTACCAGCGCACCGGCATCAAGAAGCCGTTCCCGTATGGGGACGAGCGCTTCGGCATCCCCAAGCGCGACGACCTGCGCTTCGAGATCCTGGAAAAGCCGCTGGCGGCCCACGCATGAGCGAGACCTGGACCTTCGTCTGCGCCACGGCCGAACTGCTGCCGGGCGAGATGAAGAGCACCTTCGACGAGGTTACCGGCACCCCGATCGTGGTGTTCAACCTGGATGGCGAGCTGTTCGCCCTGGAAGACCAGTGCACCCACGAGGAATTCGAACTGTCCTCGGGTACCTTCGATACCGAGGAAGGCAGCATCGAATGCGTGCTCCATAGCGCGCGTTTTGACGTGCGCGATGGCCGTGCCCTTTGCGCCCCGGCCTATACGGCGGTGCCGAAGTTCCCGGTGAAGCGCGAGTTCGACGGCGTCTGGACCCGCGACGACCGCGACTGAGTCTCACCGAGCCGATAGAAAACTTGAATCGGCCCCTGGCCGGTTCTGTGATGCCCGCCGCACGGCGGCGGATGCGAATCATTATCGTTTCTGTTAATTTATCGGTATTCGCCTTCCCGGCCTGACCGACTACCGCCTCATGGCTGCCGCCACTGATGCCACCGCCAACCGCTGCTCGACCCCATTGCTGCTGACCGCGGCGGTGCTGTTCTGCCTGCTGGCCGTCGTGGCTGAATTGGGCACTTCGCCGGGTTCGATGGATCGTGCGGGAACGGTGGCCGCGATGGTCGCTGGCGAATCGCTGCAGGTGTCCGGCATACCTGCACCAGACCGCGCCCCGGTCGCTGTCCACGCCTGCGCCGCAGCGGAAAAGGAAGCCGAGAACGGCCGCCCCGACCCTGCCGAACGTGCCACGTCGCTTCCGTCGTGCATGGCAGGCACGCGCACCGCAGCGTCACCCGCCGCGTGGGCCATGCCGGCCATCCAATCGCGCCCACTGCGTTCGCATCTGTCGCAGGCACCGCCCGCGCACGCCTGACCGCTGCTGCCCAGGCACCTCGCCACGCAGGGCGCCCAACGCCCCCTGCACATCGCATCTCTTTCGCTCGACCGTCCATGCCCCTGCGTGCGCGCCCCACCCGTGCGCGCTCGATGGCATTCCTCTTCCCGTTTCCAGGTCCATCACCACCATGATCAAGAGCCGCAAGCATTCCTCCCCCGCCCGCAGTGCCGCCAGCCTGGCCACCGCCAGCCTCGTCACCGGCCTCAGCCTGGCCATGCTGCCGGTGGCCGCCCAGGCCGAGTCGGCCAGTGACTCCCCGCGCACGCTGGACCAGGTGCAGGTGCAGGCCGCCCGCGGCTTCAAGGTCGACAAGGTCGCATCGCCCAAGTTCACCCAGTCCCTGCAGGACACGCCGCAGACCATCCAGATCATCAGCCGCGACCTGTTCACCCAGCAGGGCGCGACCACGCTGACCGATGCGCTGCGCAACAGCCCGGGCGTGGGTACGTTCTACGTCGGCGAGAACGGCAACACCAACACCGGCGACAGCATCTTCATGCGTGGGTTCGATACCTCCAGCAGCATCTTCGTGGACGGCGTGCGCGATGTCGGCTCGATCTCGCGCGATGTGTTCAATACCGAGCAGGTGGAAGTGTCCAAGGGCCCGGCCGGCACCGACAACGGCCGCTCCGCGCCCACCGGTTCGATCAACATGGTGAGCAAGCAGGCCAACCTGCATGACGCGGTGAGCGGCACCGTGTCGGTCGGCAGCGACAGCCAGCAGCGCGCGTCGGCCGACTGGAACCAGTCCCTCGGCGCCACCAGCGCGCTGCGCCTGAATGCCATGTGGCAGGACAGCGACCAGCCCGGCCGCGACCACGTGAACAACTCGCGCTGGGGCATCGCGCCGTCGCTGGCGTTCGGGCTGGGCACCAACACCCGCTACATCCTCAACCTGCTCTATGTGGACCAGCAGAACGTGCCCGACGGCGGCGTGCCGACCCTGGGCCTGCCCGGCTGGGCCCCGCAGCCCACGCTGGAACCGCTGGCTGGCCATCCGGTGAACCCGGAGAACTTCTATGGCACCCGCGCCGACCATGACGATGTCACCGCGAAGATGGCCACCTTCCGCATCGAGCATGACTTCAACGACAGCGTGCGCCTGACCAACACTGCCCGCTGGGGCCGTACCGACCAGGACTACATGCTCACCGCCTTCATGGGCACCGGCACGCGCGGCGCCAACGGTGCGCCGACCGGCAACATCCGCTACACCGACCGCAACAACCTGGACACCTACACCATCGCGCGCAGCCTGCCGACCTTCAAGGACCAGCAGAACACCATCCTCACCGACCAGCTCAACCTGCGCGGGGACGTCAGCACCGGTGCCATCGTGCACAACCTCAGCACCGGCGTGGAGTTCACCCGCGAAGAGCTCAAGAGCTTCGGGCAGGCGGCCACCAACGGCACCACCTGGTCGCCGGCCAACCTGTACAACCCGGACTGGAACGCCACCGGCCTGACCTGGGCACACAACGGCGCCGACAGCCGTGGCAAGACCACCACCTCGTCGGTGTACCTGTTCGATACGCTGAACTTCACCGACAGCTTCCTGGTCACCGCCGGCCTGCGTGCGGACCATTACAAGACCGAGTACCAGAGCGCGGTGGTGTGCGGCGGGCGCGGCCCGGCGTGCGGCAGCAACCCGGTGGGCACGGTGATTCCCAATCCGTCGCTGGAGCATTCCGACACCCTGCTCAACTGGAAGCTGGGCGCCGTGTACAAGGTCGGCGACATCGTCAGCCTGTACGGCAACTACGCGCTGTCCCAGCAGCCCCCGGGCGGCAGCAACTTCCAGCTGAGCAGCTCGGCCAGCAGCGCCGACAACCCCAGCCTGGACCCGCAGAAGGCCAAGACGCTTGAAGTGGGCACCAAGTGGGCCTTCCTCGACGATGCACTGGCCTTCAACGTCGCGCTATTCAAGACCGAAGTCAGCAACGAGATCAACACCCAGGTGCTGGACGATGCCGGCAACCCCACCCAGACCGGCAAGAAGTCGGTGCAGGGCATCGAGGTGTCCACGGTGGGCCGCATCACCGACAACTGGTCGGTGTCGGCCGGCTACAGCCACCTGGACACCGAAGTCGAGGAAGGCGCCAACGTGGCCGCCGATGGCACCCGCAACCTGACCTACACCCCGGGCGCGACCTTCACCGGCTGGACCAGCTATACCTTCCCGTTCGGCCTGACCGTGGGCGGTGGCGTGCGTTACGCCGGCCGCATGCACCGCGGTACCGATGGCGCGGTGGGCACGCCGGCGTTCACCAAGTCGTACACGGTGTACGACGCGGTGGCCTCGTATGAAATCAACGAGCACCTGGTGCTGCGCTTGAACGCCTACAACCTGTTCGACAAGGACTATGTGGCCGCGATCAACAAGAGCGGCTACCGTTACACCCCGGGCGCCCCGCGCAGCGTGCTGTTCAGCGCGGACTTCCGCTTCTGATCCACCAAGGACCCTGCCATGCTCCTGCACGTTCCCGATGTCCTCAACGCCGACGAACTGGCCCACCTGCAGCGCGCGCTTGCCGCGGCAGACTGGGCCAACGGCCGCGAGACCGTGGGCGTGCAGGGCGCGCAGGTCAAGCGCAACCAGCAGTTGCCTGACGCCTCACCGCTGAAGGCCGAGCTGGGCAGGAACGTGCTGGCGGCGCTGGAACGGCACCCGCTGTTCTTCGCCGCCGCACTGCCGCTGCGCATCCTTCCGCCGCGTTTCAACCGCTACCAGGGCGGTGGCGAGTATGGCTTCCATGTGGATGGCGCGGTAATGATCACCGACAGCCAGGGCGTGCGCAGCCACCTGCGTTCGGACGTGTCATGCACGTTGTTCCTCAATGCGCCGGAGGACTACGAAGGGGGCGAACTGGTCATCAGTGATACCTACGGCGAGCATGAGGTGAAACTGCCTGCCGGCGACCTGGTGCTGTACCCGTCCAGCAGCCTGCACAAGGTCAACCCGGTCACCCAGGGCGCACGGCTGGCGTCGTTCTTCTGGGTACAGAGCATGGTCCGCGACGATGGCGCACGGCGGATGCTGCTGGAGATGGATGGCGCGATCGAGACGCTGCGCGTGACCGGCGGCGATCCGGGGGCGGTGCTGCAGTTGACCGGCGTGTATCACAACCTGTTGCGTCGCTGGAGCGAGACCTGACGCTGTAAATCATTCCCATTTGCGTTTGTTACATACCCTCTCTACAATCCCCGCCGCGCCAGACCTGCTGACGTGCTCCGACAGGGATATCTCCTTGCGCCACCCCCACCGCCACCGCAGCTTTTCCCCCGCCATGCGCGGGCAGCGCCCGGCGTTGGCGACGGTGTTGGCGTGGCTGGCCCTGCTCTCGATGTTGCTGGGCACGCTGCCGCTGCTGGAACAGCGCCTGCCCGGCACCGCCGCGCTGGTGCTGCAGCAGCCCGCCGAAGAACGTCCCGGCGGCGAGAATCGCCTGCAGGAAGAAGCCCCGGCCAAGCCACGCCGGACGGCCAGTGCCCGCCCGGCGGCCACGCCGCCGCGCCTGCCCCAGCCGCCGCTGACCGATTCGCTGGATGCCCTGATGGCCACCCTGGCCGAGCTGCCGCCGCAGGTCATCCCCACCATCGATTCCGCCCCGGCAACACCGCTGCCGGCGGCCCCCGGGTTGCGCGTCCAGCGCGGCCAGGCGCCCCCGCAGGGCTGATCCCGCCCGCGTCCGCGTCGCTGCGCCTGCACGACCGCCGCCGAGCGCCGCTGCTGCCTGCACTGCAGGCCCCCTGACGATTTTTCGATTGCGCTGCGGCCGCCGGCCACGGCGTTCCCGCGTTCGCATCCTTTTCGAGGTACTTCCCATGGCCCAGCGCCATCGTCGTCGCACGTCCCTGTCCCGCTGCTCGTTGAGCGTTGCCCTGTTGGGCGCGCTCAGCGCCCCCGCCTTCGCCTTCGCCGCCGGCGATGTCGCGGGCGACCCCAAGACCCTGGACCAGGTGGTGGTCACCGCCTCGGGCTTCGAACAGAAGATCACCGACGCCCCGGCCAGCATCAGCGTGGTCAGCCGCGAGGAGCTGGCCAAGCGCCCGTACACCAGCCTGGTGGATGCGCTGCGCGACGTGGAAGGCATCGACGTGGGCATGGAAACCACCGACAAGAACGGCCGCGCCACCATCTCCATGCGCGGCATGCCGTCCGAGTACACGCTGGTGCTGATCGACGGCCGCCGCCAGAGCAATGTGGGCCAGCTGTACCCGAACAACTTCGGCGGCGGCCAGTTCGCCTACCTGCCGCCGCTGGATGCGATCGAGCGCATTGAAGTGGTGCGTGGCCCGATGTCCACGCTGTACGGCTCCGATGCCATGGGCGGGGTCATCAACATCATCACCCGTCGCAACCAGGGCAGCTGGCACGGCTCGGTCACCCAGGGCTTCACCGTGCAGCAGGACGACCAGTTCGGCGATGCACGCACCACCGACGTGTACCTCACCGGCCCGCTGGTGAAGGAACGGTTGGACGTAGCCGTGCGCGGGAGTTACTACGATGCCAAGGCCTCCAACCCGGAATGGGAAGCACTGACCCTGCCCGACGGCACGCTGTGGGAACGCAGCATCGGCTTCGGCGGTGGTGGCAAGGCGGTGGCCAACACCAACTGGAACAC
Organism: Stenotrophomonas sp. CCNWLW57; assembly: GCF_037203925.1. Classification (NCBI taxonomy): domain Bacteria; kingdom Pseudomonadati; phylum Pseudomonadota; class Gammaproteobacteria; order Lysobacterales; family Lysobacteraceae; genus Stenotrophomonas; species Stenotrophomonas sp. CCNWLW57. Next base: position 201,395 of record NZ_JBBCBJ010000004.1, on the reverse strand, counting down.
CGGCGTGCGCCTGAGCTGGTCGATCAACGACGACCACGACCTGTCACTGGACTACGACGTCTCGCGCCAGAAGTACGACAACAGCGAAGGCCAGACCGGCACGCTGGACAGCGCTGCCAGCCTCTGGCGCGTGGGCAATGCCACCATTCCGAACCCCAACGGCACCGGCACGGTCACCCGCCGCGTGGTGCAGCCGCGCGTGGGCTACACCGCCTACCAGCGCTACGAGCGCGACCAGCTGGCACTGAGCCACCAGGGCCGTTATGCATTCGGCACCTGGCAGACCACGCTGACCCATACCAGGAGCAACAACCTGGGGCGTTCGCTGCCGCTGACCCTGGACGAACGCGCCGACCTGCAGACGCTGTGGAACGACGTGTGCCGCCGCACCGGCGCGGCCAACAACTGCGCCGCCGGCGCCCGTAACGGTCTCGCCGCGCTGAACCCCGCCGAGATGGCACGCCTGGAAGCATTCCTGCCACGCCCGCTGCGCACCATGGAGCTGGAAGGCTACGTGCTGGACACCATGCTCGACATGAGCTTGGACGCGCACAAACTGACCGTGGGCGGCCAGTACACCGACACCGACATGCTCGACGGCGTGTTCGGCATGGACGGCGCCGGCTACCGCGACAACGTCAAGCAGAAGCACCGCATGTGGTCTGTGTTCGCCGAGGACAACTGGGCGCTGACCGATGCGCTGACCGCAACGGTGGGCGTGCGTTACGACGACCACAACATCTTCGGCAGCCACGTCAGCCCGCGCGCCTACCTGGTGTGGAACGCCAGCGACGCCTGGACCTTCAAGGGCGGGGTCAGCACCGGCTACAAGACCCCGCGCCCGGACCAGCTGTTCCCCGGCGTGACCGGCTTCGGCGGCCAGGGCGTGCTGCCGCTGGTGGGCTCGCCCAACCTGCAGCCCGAAACCAGCACGAACTATGAAATCGCCTCTTACTACGAGGGCGAGCGCTGGGGCTTCAACGTCACCGGTTTCCTCAACAAGTTCGACGACAAGATCGCCAGCGGCGGCACCTTCCCGAACTGCGAAGTGGCACCGGTCGGCGGCGGCTACTGCGTGGACGTGGGCCCGGGCTGGGCGGCGCTGGGCTACAGCACCTTCAGCCAGAGCGTGAACATCGATACGGCTGAAACGCGGGGCATTGAAGCGGCGGCGCACGTGGACCTGCTGCAGAACCTGCAGCTGCGAGGCAACTACACGTATACGAAGTCCGAGCAGACCAGTGGCGCCGCGAACGGCCAACCGATCGCCGGCAATCCCGCCAAGCACATGGCCAATGCCAGCCTGAACTGGCAGGTCAGTGAGGCGGTGAACCTGTCGTTGATCGGCGAAGGACGCTATGACCGGTACCGCGACACGCTGGTGAGCAACGTGGCCGGTGTGAGTTCGTCGCAGGTGCGGTATTACGACGATTACACGATCTTCCACCTGGGCGGCAGCTGGAACATCAACGAGTGGCTGACGGTGAACGCGCGGGTCAACAACCTGTTCGACAAGGACTTCGTCTCGCAGTCGTGCGTGTTGATCAGCGACAGTGAGTACAACTGCGTGGATGATTACGCGACGAAGGACCAGCGTCGGAGTTACTGGATTTCGTTGAACGCGGCGTTCTGAAGTCCCGGCGCTGCGCGCCGCCGCCCGACCAACGGTCGGGCGCTACCGGCTCCCACGCACACCGGGCGCCCCAGGCACACCGGGCGCCCCACGCACTGGTAGGTGCCGACCGTTGGTCGGCACACGCCGCAGACCGGCATCGCGCGACCAATAATTGCGAACCATTCTCATCAATGGTGTAATTGGCTATTCGTCTTCCTGCCGTGACCGTGGCCACCAGCGCTCCTTCTTCCGCCGTACAGCAACAGCAAAGCCGTGGCTTCTGGCTGCGCACCCTGCACCAGTGGCACTGGATCAGCTCGGCGGTGTGCCTGATCGGCATGCTGCTGTTCGCCGCCACGGGAATCACGCTGAACCATGCGGCAAAGATAGAGGCCACCCCGCAGGTGCTGAACCGCCAGCTGGAACTGCCGGCCGAGCTGCTGGGCCAGCTGGGCGACCGGACCGACGGCAACGCCCCGGTGCCACGCCCGGCGGTGCGCTGGCTGGACCGCGAACTGGGCATTTCCATCGGCCGTCGTCCGGCCGAATGGTCCGCCGGGGAAATCTATCTCTCCATGCCCAGCCCCGGCGGCGACGCCTGGTTGAGCATCGACCGCGAAAGCGGCGCGGTGGAATACGAAGCCACCTCGCGCGGCTGGGTGTCCTACTTCAACGACCTGCACAAGGGCCGTAACGCCGGCCCGGCCTGGGGCTGGTTCCTGGATGTGTTCGCCGTGGCCTGCCTGGTGTTCTGCATCACGGGCCTGTTCCTGCTGCACCTGCATGCGCGCCAGCGCCGCATGACCTGGCCGCTGGTGGGCCTGGGCCTGATGGTGCCGCTGCTGATCGCCCTGATCCTGATCCACTGACTTCCTTCGCCCTTCCCCTTCCCGGAGCCGCACCCATGCGCGTCACCCTCACCATCGCCCTGAGCGGCCTGCTGGCCACCTCGCCGGCCTATGCCACCACCCTGGACATCAACGTCGAGGTGCCCAAGCTCAACGTGGCCGAGTACCACCGCCCGTATGTGGCGGTGTGGCTGGAAGGCGCCGACCAGAAGGTCGCCGCCAACCTGGCGGTCTGGTACCAGCAGACCGGCAACAGCGAAGGCCATGGCACCAAGTGGCTGCCCGACCTGCGCCAGTGGTGGCGCAAGAGCGGCCGCGAGCTGAAGGTGCCGGTGGACGGCGTGACCGGGCCGACCCGACCGGTCGGCACCCACGCGCTGTCGTTCACCGACAAGCAGCCGGCACTGAAGGCGCTGGCACCGGGCAACTACACGCTGGTGGTGGAAGCGGCACGCGAAGTCGGCGGCCGCGAGCTGGTCAAGATTCCCTTTACCTGGCCGGCCACCGCGCCGCAGACCGGCAAGGCCCAGGGCAGCACCGAGCTGGGCCTGGTCACGCTGTCGTCCAAGCCCTGATGTTCCACTGCCCTCCCCGTCGAGGGCACCCTTAACCTGTACATGGAGTTGTTGATGAAGCGCTCGCTCGTCCTAGCCGCCGCCCTGGCCGCCGCCCTTCCGTTCTCCGCCCTGGCCCACAAGGCCTGGCTGCAGCCCTCGCAGACCGTGATCGCCGGTGACCATCCGTGGATCACCGTCGATGCGGCGGTGTCCAACGACCTGTTCTACTTCAACCACGTGCCGCTGCGCCTGGAAAGCCTGGTCATCACCGCACCGGACGGCAGCACCGTGCAGCCGCAGAACGCCTCCACCGGCAAGTTCCGCAGCGTGTTCGATGTCGAGCTGACCCAGCAGGGCACCTACCGCCTGGCCTCGGTCAACAACGGCCTGTCGGCCAGCTGGGAAGAAGACGGCAAGCCCAAGCGCTGGCGCGGCACCGTGGCGACCTTCGCCACTGAAGTGCCGAAGAAGGCCAAGAAGCTGCAGGTAAGCCAGTCGGTCAACCGCATCGAAACCTTCGTCACCAACGGCACCCCGAACAGCACCGCGCTGGCGCCGACCAAGTCGGGAATCGAGCTGGTCGCCGTGGGCCATCCCAACGACCTGGCCGCCGGCGAAGAAGCCAGGTTCCGCGTGCTGGTCGACGGCAAGCCGCGCGCCGGCCTGGCCTTCGAGATCACCCGTGGCGGCACGCGTTACCGCAACGCCCAGGAAGAGATCAAGGTCACCAGCGACAAGAAGGGCGAGTTCTCGGTCACCTGGCCCGAAGCCGGCATGTACTGGCTGGAAACAAGCAGCGAAGACAAGAAGACCACGCTCAAGCAGGCCAAGACCCGCCGCCTGAACTACGTCGCCACGCTGGAAGTGCTGCCGCTGTAATCATGTCCACCCTGCACGACATCGCCAGCCTCGGTGGCCACACCATGGGCACCACCTGGCAGGTCAAACTGACCACCACGCCCGGCCGCGATCTGCACCCGCTGCATGCGGGGATCCAGGCGCAGCTGGATGCGGTGGTCGCGCAGATGAGCACCTGGGAAGCGGCCAGCGACATTGCCGCGTTCAACCGCGCAGCGGCCGGCACGTCGCTGCCGCTGCCCGGCCTGTTCGCCGAGGTGATCGACTGCGCGCTCGATATCGCCCGGCGCAGCGAAGGGGCGTTCGATCCCACGGTCGGCCCGCTGGTCTCACTGTGGGGGTTCGGTGCGCACGCACACGCGCAACGCGTTCCCGATGCTGCCCGGCTGGCCGCCACGCAGGCACGCTGCGGTTGGCAGCGGCTGCACTGGCAGCATGGCCGCCTGCTGCAGCCGGGTGGACTGGAGCTGGATCTTTCGGCCATCGCCAAGGGCTTTGCGGTGGACCTGGTGAGCCGTTGGCTGCGCGGCGAGGGCATTGCGGCGGCACTGGTGGAAGTGGGCGGCGAGCTGCACGGCTATGGGCGCAAGCCCGATGGGCAGCCGTGGCGTGTCCTGGTCGAAGCAGGTCCCGAAGAAGAAGCAGAACTTGCGCATCCGCCGCGCGTGCTGGCATTGGACGATCTGGCCGTTGCTACTTCCGGTGATCGCTGGCACCAATTCGTCGAGGATGGCACGCACTACAGCCATACGCTGGATCCACGCGCGGGCGCGCCGGTCAGCCGCACGGCGGCCGCGGTGACCGTGGTCGCCCAGCACGCCATGCACGCCGATGGATGGGCCACCGCGTTGACGGTGATGGGCGCCCAGGAAGGGCTTGCGTTCGCCAATGCCAACGCGCTCGCCGCACGCTTCATCACCCGCACTGCGCAGGGCATCGAAGAACACTTGAGCACGGCGTTTACCGCGCTGCTCACCGAACAGGATGCCGCTGCATGAAAGGCAGCCCGTCGCGCGCGATAGTGGGCAATGTGCTGGTGGTGGCCCTGCTGGCCGGACTGGCGTGGTTGCTGTTGCGCCTGCATCTGCAGGAAGACTGGTGGTTGGCCACGCCACTGGCCTCGCACTGGCGTTGGGCGGCAGGCACCCTCACCGCCTACGCGGCGCTATGCGCGCTGCTGTGGTGGCGCGGCCGAACCCGCGACGATGTTGGCGGCGCCGCCGGCGCAGCACCGACGCTGCTGGTCTGGGCCAGCCAGACCGGGTTCGCCCAGCAGCTGTGCGAGCGCAGCGCCGAGGTCCTGCGCGCGGCCGGGGTGCCGGTGCGCGTGCGCGGCCTGCACCAGGTGGACGCCGCATTGCTGCAGCAGACCACCCGGGTGCTGCTGATCGCCAGCACCACCGGCGAAGGCGATCCACCGGACCACACCCTTCCCTTCCTGCGCCGCGTGATGCCGCAGGACATGGCACTGCCGCAGTTGCACTACGGTGTGCTGGCACTGGGCGACCGCAGCTACGGGCACTTCTGCGCGTTCGGCCACCAGCTCGATGCGTGGCTGCGCCAGCACGGCGCGCACCCGCTGTTCGACACGGTGGAAGTGGACAACGCCGACCCGGCCGCCCTGCGCCACTGGCAGCAGTTGCTGGGCCAGCTTGGCGGGAACGCCACCGAGCTGCCCGACTGGGCGCCGGCGCAGTACCAGCCCTGGCAGCTGCAGTCGCGCCGCCAGGAAAACCCCGGCAGCCCCGGCGCGGCGACGTGGCGGGTGAGCCTGGTGCCGGCCGATGGCGTGCTGCCGGCGTGGCAGGCCGGTGATGTGGCGGAGATTGGTCCGCAGCACAGTCCGGTCGAGGTCGATGCCTGGCTGGCCACGCATGCACGCGACGGCGCGGCGATGGTCGAGGGGCAGCCGCTGCGTGAGTGGCTGGCGCGCTCGCACCTGCCGGTACTGCCCGATGCGGTACCGGCCGATGACACGGCACTGGTGGCCACGCTCAAGCCGTTGCCGCACCGCGAATATTCCATTGCCAGCATGCCGGGCGAAGGCCACGTGCTGCTGCTATTGCGGCGGCTGCTGCGCCCGGATGGCACGCCGGGGCTGGGCAGCGGCTGGCTGTGCGATCACGCGGCGCTGGGTGGGCGCATCAACCTGCGCTTCCGCGGCAACCCGAATTTCCACGCACCCGCGCCGGACGCACCGCTGATCCTGATCGGCAACGGCACCGGCATTGCCGGGCTGCGCGCGCACCTTCGTGCGCGGGTGGACCTTGGCGCCGGTCGCAACTGGCTGCTGTTCGGCGAGCGTACCGCCGCGCATGATTTCTATTTCAAGGAAGACCTGCAGCGCTGGCAACGTGACGGCATGATCGCGCGGTTGGATACGGTGTTCAGCCGCGACGGCGGCGAGCACCGTTACGTGCAGGACCGCCTGCTCGCGCAGCTGGACACCCTGCGCCAGTGGGTCCGCGACGGCGCCACGATCCTGGTCTGCGGCAGCCTGCAGGGCATGGCCCCGGCAGTGGACGCGGTGATCGAACAGGCGCTGGGCCGCGAAGGCAAGGAAGCCCTGATCGTCGCCGGCCGCTACCGCCGCGACGTTTATTGACCGCGCTGGTCCAGGCGGATGGCGAGCAGCTCACCGCCACCACGCAACGCGTAGCGGCGGCGCGGCCCTGCCGCCAGCCACGCGGTGTCGCCCTGCTCCAGTGGCGGCAGTTCCGGCTCACCCTCGAACTCCGCCTGCCCCGCCAACAGATGGATCGCCCACGCCGTGCCCGGCTCGGTGAAGAAGAACATGCTGCCCACCAGCGGGCGGTGCAGCAGTTCGGCATCGACCTGGTCGCGCCGCCACATCAGGTTGAAATCATGGGTGAGCCCATCCACCAGCTCGCCATGGACCTCCGCTTCGCCGGCAAAGCGCAGGCGATCGTGTGGTGGCAGCAACGTATGCAGCGCGCCATCGGCAAAGCGCAGGCGCAGCCCTTCGCCGCGCAGCAGGACCAGTTCGCGGTCGATGCCGGGGAACGACGAGAACGCCGCATCCTGTTCGATCTCGGCAATCGACAAACGTACCAGCCACGCATCGCTGTCCGGCACGCGCAGGATTTCCCGCGTCCAGCCAAGACCATTTCGCCAGCGTTCGCGGCGGTATTCAAAGCTGGGAATGACGCGCGTGGCAGCGCTCAATGCGGTGGCGGTCGACATGCCGCCATTGTGCCTCAGCCGGGCTTGCCGCCGCAGTCCGCTTCCAGCAGCTGCGAGCGCGACAGCCACTCCTTGTCCGGGTAGTAGGCGAACACCATCGCGCCACCGCGCAGGCTGTCGATCAGCGGCCTCGCCACGGTCAGGCGTACCGCCGGGCAGCCCAGGCTGCGGCCGAGCCGGCCCTGCAGCCGGGCGATGGTGGGATTCACGTATGGCGCACCGTGGATGACGATGGCGCGGTCGCGCGCCTTGTCGTTGAAGCCCGGCTCCAGTCCCTCCAGGCGCAGCGAATAGCCGTTGCCGCCCATGTAGGTTTCCGTGGCGGTGAACGCGCCCAGGCTGGACATGAAACTGCCATCGCGGTTGGAGAAGCGTTCGGTGGCGTTGCCGCCGCTGTTGCGGCCATGGGCCACCCACTCCTCGAACAGCAGCTTCTGGTGGGCCAGGTCGAACACCCACATGCGCTGTTCGGTGGACGGGCGCGAGTAATCAATCACGCTCAAGCGGCCCGGATCAACGCCCAGCTCCGGCCGGCGCAGGGCGCAGGTCATCGCGTTGGCGGCCAGCTGCAGCACCTTGCGGTCCGCATTGGGCGCGGCGCGCGCCAGCATGTCGGCCAGCTGGGCCGGGGGCAGCGTGCGGGGTGGAGGCGTGGTCGCCGCACGGGCGCTGCCAGCCGGCGCGGTCAGCGCCAGCCCGCACAGGGCAACGGTGGCAATCGAAACGGGAATGGAACGCATCAACGCGGTACCGGCAGGGCCATCCCTACAAGGTGGCCCCGCCCGCGTCGGATTCCAAGACCGGCTGCAGGTTCTGTTCATCCGCCACCGGGCGAACCGCCGGCAGGCTGGTCACCAGCAGCGTGGTGCCCGGCACCAGCACCTTGTACAGCTGCGCGGCGAAGGACGGCGGCAGCGCCATGGGCAGGCTGGGCGTGGCCAGCAGGTCCGGGCTGGCGTTGCCAGCGCTCTGCCCCAGCAGCGGGTAGGCGGTCCACTTGTGCAGCTTCTGGGTCGCATCCAGCGGGCTGGCGGTGTCCGAATAGCCGTCCTGCATCACAAACAGCGTGGTGCCCTCGAACGCCGGCAGCGCCTTGGCTTCCAGCCGCGATTCGCCGATCAGCACGCCGTCGCGCAGCACGTACAGGCGCTGGTCGTGCAGGCTGACCAGGATGCCCACCTGGCCCGAGGGTGCGGCGCTGTCATTCCAATACTGGTCCGGCGCACCGGTGGTTTCCAGCAGGGTCTTGCCCACGCTGTTCACCGGGGCCAGCACCGCCGGGTAGGCCAGCGTCATCGGCGCGCTCTTGGCGTCGGCCACCACCACGGTATCGCCACGCTTGGTTTCGCCGAACAGCTTCTGCGCGAAGGCCTGGGGCAGGCGCACGCAGCCGTGCGACGCGGGATGCCCGGGCAGGTTGCCACCGTGCAGCGCGATGCCGTCCCAGGTCAGCCGCTGCATGTAGGGCATGGGCGCGCTGTTGTAGAGGTTGGATTTGTGGTCCTTGTCCTTCTGCAGGATGGTGAACACCCCGGTCGGCGTTTCATGCCCTGCCTTGCCCGAGCTGATCGTGCTCAGGCCGATGGCAATGCCGTTGCGGTACACGTAGGCGCGCTGCTCATCCAGGCTGACCACCAGCACGATGGGCCCGGCGGGCGAGATTTCCGGATGCCAGAGGAACTGGCCGGGCTTGAGATCGGTGGGGCCCGGCTCTGCCTGGGTTGCTGCGGGTGCAGGTGGAGTGGCGGCCAGCGCAGGAAATACAGCGGTGGCCAGCAGCGAAGCAAGTCCGAGGGTGAGCAGCGTGCGGCGTGGTGCCATGAAAAAGATCCCGGGGATTTGAGGGTGACGCTACACCCCCAGAAAAGAAATTGCCCGGTCACACATCCCTGTGCGGACCGGGCAATCGTCACGTCCTTGTCGGCATCCCGCCTTCCCCCTGTGCGTCCTGCCCAGTGTGGGTGCCGGCCATGCTCCATGCACTCGGCCGTATGTTGTTCCGCCATCCCTCCCCTTCCCGGGTATGGATGCCACCGTCCTGGTGGATCCGCGCCAATCCCTCCGCGCTGCGTCCCTGCGTGCCCCGTCCCTGCGGCTGTCGAGGTGGCCGGCTCCTGCCTGGCTACCGTGACCGGCGTCATGCCGGTCGCGACCCATCCTGTTGTGTCAGCGCCTTGGTACGGGTGCCGGCACTGCCCTCCTGGGCGGTGCCACCGTGGGCGCCGCCATAGCCCCCACCGTCATCCGTCGTCGATTCCGTTCGACCGTTGCTGTCCCTATCCCTTTCACCCGTGCCAGGTCCTCGACCCGGAGGAAAGGTCCGTGTTGTCGCCGGTACGCCACGATCGCCTGGGCCTTTTGGGGCCCTACGTTCGTCAATCCCTGCTGCAGCGTCGACGCATCTGCCGTATTGATGTTGATGCGGTCGGCCGCCGAAGCGGTTCCGGTCAACAGCAGTGCCAGCGCAAGCGCCTTCCACGAAAACCAAGGCCCCACCGTGTAGCTCCCTGTGACGTCGGACCGACTCCTGCCGGCATCCCGTCGGAGCAGTCAGTGTCCCTCGCCACATACACACAGCCTATCGTCCACATCACCTTCACACAGCCAGCCAAATACCTGACGTGATGTAGGGAAATCCCTACCCCCTGCTCAGGCGTAGAATGGCGGGATCAGCCACATGCATTCGGAGTACCAGATGGACAGCGCCAAGCTCGGCCAATTCGTCAGTGAAAAGTGGGACAGCGAGATTGTTCCGCAATTGGTCGAATACATCCGCATTCCCAACAAATCGCCGATGTTCGACGCCAATTGGGTCGAGAACGGGTACATGGAGCAGGCCGTCACCCTGATGGAAACCTGGGCCAAGGCGCAGAAGCTGCCGGGCCTGAAAGTCGAAGTGGTGCGCCTGGAAGGCCGCACGCCGCTGCTGCTGCTGGAAATTCCCGCCACCGGCGCCGAAACCGGCGACGACACCGTGCTGCTGTACGGCCACCTGGACAAGCAGCCGGAAATGACCGGCTGGGACGACGACCTCGGCCCGTGGGTGCCGGTGCTGCGCGGCGACAAGCTGTACGGCCGCGGCGGCGCCGATGACGGCTACGCCATCTTCGGCTCGCTGGCTGCGGTGCTGGCGCTGCAGGAACAGAACCTGCCGCACGCGCGCTGCGTGGTGCTGATCGAAGCCTGTGAGGAATCGGGCAGCTACGACCTGCCGGCCTACGTGGACCACCTGGCCGACCGCATCGGCAAGCCGTCGCTGGTGGTGTGCCTGGATTCGGGCTGCGCCAACTACGACCAGCTGTGGTGCACCACCTCGCTGCGCGGCCTGACCGGCGGCAACTTCTCGGTGAAGGTGCTCAACGAAGGCGTGCATTCGGGCGATGCCTCCGGCGTGGTGCCGTCCAGCTTCCGCCTGCTGCGCCAGCTGCTGTCGCGCATCGAAGACGAAAAGACCGGCCGCATCCTGCTCGACGGCATGCACGTGGAGATTCCGGAAGAGCGCCAGGCCCAGGCCAAGCGCGCTGCCGAGGTGGTGGATACCGAGATCTTCGAGAAATTCCCGATGGTCGACGGCCTCAAGCCGATGAACGACGACCTCACCGAACTGGTGCTCAACCGCACCTGGCGCCCGGCGCTGTCGGTGACCGGCGTGGACGGCATGCCGCCGTTGGCCTCGGCCGGCAACGTGCTGCGCCCGCATACCGCGGTGAAGCTGTCGCTGCGCCTGCCGCCGACCGCCGACGGCAAGGCCTGTGGCGAACTGCTGAAGGAAGCCCTGCTGCGCGACCCGCCGAACGGCGCGGAAGTGAAGCTGGACCTGGAAAAGGCCTCCTCGGGCTGGAACGCTCCGGCAATGGCGCCGTGGCTGACCCAGGCGATCGACGAGGCCAGCCAGACCTTCTTCGGCAAGCCGGCGATGTACATGGGCGAAGGCGGCTCGATTCCGTTCATGGGCATGCTGGGCGAGAAGTTCCCCGGCGCGCAGTTCATGATCACCGGCGTGCTCGGCCCGCATTCCAACGCGCACGGCCCGAACGAGTTCCTGCACATCCCGATGGGCAAGCGCGTCACCTCGTGCGTGTCCAAGGTGATCAGCGAGCACTATGCGGCCAGCCTGCGCGGTGAAACCAGCGGTTCGCCGGTGGCCGCCGACAGCGGCACCCGCCACGGCGGCCACGGCTGCTGCTGATAGCGACGATGACGGACGCAGCCTGCCCTTGGTAGGCTGCGTCAATCTTCTGCGGGAAACAGCGCAATGAATGGTCTGTTCGGCAGCACCAGCTGGCTCTACATCATCCTGGTCGGCTTCGTGGTCGGCCTGCTCGGGCGCTTCGTGATGCCCGGCAACAACCGCATGGGCTGCCTGCTGACCATCGTGCTGGGCATCGTCGGCGCACTGGTGGCCGGCTGGTTCGGCCAGTACATGGGCTGGTATGCGCGCGGCGAACCGGCCGGCTTCATTGGCGCGATCCTGGGCGCCATTGCAGTGCTGGCCCTGCTCCGCCTGTTAAGCAGCAAGCGCTGAACGCACTTCCCCCCTTCTTCCCGAGCGCCGCAGGGCGCCGCTTCGACGTACCTGTCCATGAACGATCCTGCTTCCGACCCACTGCGCGCCGAGCTTCGCCGGCAGTGGACCTGCGCCGCGCTGGGCGACCCCGACCTGCACCTGGACCGGGCGTCGGTGGACGCTGGGTTCCGCAGCTACTGGCGCGCCACCAGCGTGCACGGCAGCCACGTCGTGATGGATTCGCCGCCCGGGCTGGAGGATGTTCGCCCGTGGTTGCGCATGCATGACCTGCTGGAACCCAACGGCGTGCGCGTACCGCGCGTGCTGGCCCGCGACGAGGAACAGGGCTTCCTGCTGCTGGAAGATCTCGGTGGCCCGACCCTGGCCCGGCACATCGATGACGCTAATGCCGACGCATGGTTCGATGCCGCCTTCGGGCAGCTGATCCGCCTGCAGCAGATTCCCGTTCCCGAGGGCATGGGGTCGTTCGGCGAGGCCCTGCTGCAGCGCGATGCCGGGCTGTTCGACGAATGGTTCCTGCAGCGCCACCTGGGCCTGCAGCTGGACTGCGGTGAGCTTGAAACGCTGCAGCTGGCGCATCGCCGGCTGATGGACAACGCGCTGCAGCAGCCGCAGGTGCTGACCCACCGCGACTTCATGCCGCGCAACCTGATGCCCACCGAACCCGGCCCGGCCGTGCTGGATTTCCAGGACCTGGTGCGCGGACCGATTGCCTACGACCCGGTGAGCCTGTTCAAGGATGCGTTCCTGAGCTGGCCGCTGGCGCGCGTGGATGCCTGGCTGGCGCGCTACCACGCACAGGCGCTGGCGGCAGGCTTGCCGGTGCGGCCGTGGCCGCAGTTCCTGCGCGATGCCGACTGGATGGGCGTGCAGCGCCACCTGAAGATCCTGGGCCTGTTCGTGCGCCTGCGCGACCGCGATGGCAAGGGCCACTATTTCGCCGACGCGCCGCGTTTCATCCGCTACCTGGATGAAGTGCTGCCGCGCCATCCGGAACTGGCCGGGTTGAACACCCTGCTGCAGGAACGGATCAAGCCGGCGATGGCCGCGCTGGCATTGCCGGTGTCCAGCCGCGCATGAAGGCGATCATCTTCAGCGCCGGCAAGGGCGAGCGCATGCGCCCGCTCACGCTCACCACGCCCAAGCCGTTGCTGGTGGCAGGCGGCAAACCGCTGATCGTGTGGCACCTGGAGCGGTTGGCGGCGGCCGGTTTCAGCGAGGTGGTGATCAACACCTCGTGGCTGGGCGACCAGTTCGAACCCGCGCTGGGCAATGGGGATCGGTGGGGCCTGCGCCTGCATTTCATCGACGAAGGCGCGGTGCCGCTGGAGACCGGTGGCGGCATCCTCAATGCGCTGCCACTGCTGGGCGATGCGCCGTTCCTGGTGATCAACGGCGATGTGTGGACCGATGTGGATGTCGCCACGTTGCCACGGCAACCAAAGGGCGATGCGCACCTGGTGCTGGTCGACAACCCGGTGCAGCACCCGCGCGGGGATTTCATCCTGCGCGCGGATGGCACGGTCAGTGATGAAGGCGACGCACCGCGGCTGACGTACGCCGGCGTGGGGGTATTTCGCCCGGCGATTCTCGATGGATGGCGCAGCGTGATCGGCAACACCGAAGGCGCAGCTGCAACTCCGCCACAGTTTGGCCTGGCCCCGCTGATGCGCCACGCGATGGCAAGCAGCCGCGTAACCGGACAACATCATCGAGGAAGGTGGACCGACGTAGGCACACCAGAACGCCTGGCAGATCTGGACGCAACCCTGCGGTAGGGTTGGATTCCGATCAACCGCCGATACCGTCCATCGGTGCGACAGACGCATGACCACGGCCGAAGCCGCGCGTCATCACAACCGGTGCGACCCTTCTTCCACCACCTGCCGCAGAAACGGCACGGTAATGCGCCGCTGCGCGGCCAGCGACTCCCGGTCCAGCCAGTCCAACAGGCTCACCAGGCTGCCCAGCTCCCGCCCGGTGCGGGTCAGCAGCCACTCGATGGCCGCCTCATCAATCGACAACCCCCGCCGCGCCGCACGCTCACGCAGCACGGCCGCGCGGCCTTCGTCATCCAGCGGCTGCAGTACCACGCGCACGCACTGCTGCAGGCGCGAGCGCAGGTCGGGCAGTACCAGGCCCAGCTGGTCCGGCGCGTGCTGCGCGGTGTACATCAAGGTGATGCCCGCACTGCGCGCGCGGTTATGGAAATCGAACAGCGCCACTTCGTCGTCGCGGTTGCCGGCCACCGCATCCAGCCCATCCAGCGCCACCAGGTCGCGGCCTTCCAGCGATTCCAGCGCAGCGCGGGTGCGCCCCACCACCGCCTTCAGCGGCAGGTAGGTCGGCTGGCGCCCGGCCTGTTCGGCCAGCGAGCACATCGCCAGCGCCTGGTGGGTCTTGCCGGTGCCCGCCGCCCCTTCCAGGTACACCCAGTGCGGGTCGTCGCCCACGGCAATGGCGCGCAGCTGCGCCAGCGCGCCATCGGGCGCGCCGATGAAGGTTTCCAGTCGCTCGTCCTGCGGGTAGCGCAGGGCAAGCGGCAGCTGCGGCACTACGCTCACTTCAGGTCCGGGCCCTTCGGCGCATCGACGATCAGGGTCGGCTTGTCGATGTACGAATCAAGCACGATCGCGGTCTTCTCGCCGGCATACAGTTCGCTCTCGCGATAGCGCAGGTGCGCATAGCGCAGCAGCACGTTGCTCACCGCCGCCACCGGCAGCGCCAGCAGCATGCCCAGGAAGCCGAACAGCTGGCCACCGGCCATCACCGCGAAGATCACCGCCACCGGGTGCAGGCCGATCTTGTCGCCCACGATGCGCGGGGTGAGCACGTAGCTTTCCAGCAGCTGGCCCACGGTGAACACTACGCCGACCAGGATCAGCAGCTTCAGGTCGAAGCCCTGCGCCTGGACCAGCGCGGCCAGCACCGCCATGACGATGCCGGTGGTGGCGCCCAGGTACGGAATGAAGCTGATCAGGCCGGCGATCAGGCCGATCAGCAGGCCCAGCTTCAGGCCCACCAGCGACAGGCCGATGGCGTAGATCAGGCCCAGCGCGACCATCACCAGGAACTGGCCGCGGATGAACGCACCCAGCACTTCGTTGGATTCACGCGCCAGCTTGGTGATGGTGCCCACATGGTTGCGCGGAATGGTCGAGGCAACCCGCTCGACCAGCTTGTCCCAGTCGCGCAGGAAATAGAACGCCAGGATCGGCAGCAGCAGGATGTTGACCACCCAGGTCACCATCGCAAAGCCGGAGCGCGACACGTAGCCAAAGAAGGTCTTGGCGAAGCCGCCGGCCTGTTCCCAATGGCTGCGCACCCATTCGATCAGCCGGTCCGGTTCCAGCCACGGCATGATTTCCATGCCGGTCTTCTGCTCGAACCACGGAATGCCCTTCTCCATCAGCCACTGCTGGGCCTGCGGGATGGCCGCGATCAGGGTGGAAATCTGGCGTTCGATCATCGGCACCAGGATCAGCAGCGCGGCGGTGATCACCAGCACCATCGCCACGAACACCAGCACCACGCCGGTGTTGCGCGAGCGGCCGTTGGCCTCGATGCGGTCCACCAGCGGGTCGCCCAGCCAGGCCAGCGCCAGGGCAAGCACGAACGGGGTCAGGATCGGGGCCAGCAGCCACACCACCCAACCCACCGCCAGCGCGAACAGGATGTACTTGACGCGGCGCAGGAACTGCGCGATCTCGGCTTCCGGGGTGAGGATCATCGCAGGCGGTACTCGTTGCTGGCGGGCGGCGGCGGGGTGCCCGGGGCCGCGTCTTCATCGATCGGCACGGGCAGCGGGGCCAGCGGCACGATCACGCCGTTCTCGCCCAGCATGCGGTTCAGCCCGGCCAGGCCGGCGGTCATTTCCAGCGACAGTTCCAGGCGGTTGCCCGAGGCGCGCAGCGGGGTGATGTTGCGCACCACCGGGTTCTCGCGCAGGCCGGCCGCCAGGCGCATGTAGTCCTCGGCGCTGTCCACCCCGGTCACGGCGATGGTGTAGGTGCCGGCCGCGCCGGTGGCCGCACCGGCCTTGGCGTAGCGCTTGACCAGCGCGTCAGCCGCGCCATCGGCGCCGCTGGACATCGCGCGACGGGCGTCGCTGTCCTTCACGGTCCACTTGTTCAGTTCCTTGCCGCCGTCCACGAAGACCCAGTCCGCGACCCAACCGCCGGTGCTGTCGCGGTAGAGCTTGCCGACCAGCTGCATCGGCGGGGCGTAGCGCGAGGAGGCACGGGCCACGGCTGCGGTGTCCTGGCGCCAGATCGCGCCGACCACGGCCTGCTCGGCGGCGCTGCCGGTCGGCAGGCCGAGCTTGAAGCCGCGCTCGATGGCCCGGTTCAGCAACGGGCGGGCCGCATTGGCCTGCTGCACCGTGACCAACCGCGGGCCGGAGCCGTCATCGATGGCCAGCCAGATCACCGGCTTGGGCCGCGGCTGCGGCCACAGCGGCAGGCCCAGCGCGGAAATCAGCCCGTCCACGTCGTCCTGGCGGAACCGGGCCACCAGCATGGTGCGGTAGCTGGGGGCGCCGCTGGCCGAGGTGCTCTGGTCCTGGCGGTAGTCATAGCTGGCCACGTAGTTCTTCGCGTCGCGCAGGGCCTGCATCACGCCCGGGCGGGACAGCACGCTGCGGTCGCCCGACAGCTTGGTCAGCACGTTGCCCAGCGCGCGGGCCAGGGCCCCGTTGCGGTCGGACTCGCCTTGGCTGTTGACCGGCACTTCGGCCTCGTAGGCTCCGCTGGCCGTGGCCACGTCGCCTTCGGTACGCAGGCCGCTCTGGGCCATCGTGGCCACCGGCAGGCACAGCGCGAGGAACATCATTACAAAGAGGCTGCGGCGCATCAGGACTTCCATTGAGCGTATCCGGGGGGAATTGTTGCCCGAATAGGGCCTGCGCGCCAACGTGGCCTGTTAAAATCCCGCTTTCACCCCAGCGCAGCGCCGACGCCCGTGACCAATTCCCCGTCCAACCCCTCCCCCCTGACCTACCGCGACGCCGGCGTCGACATCGACGCGGGCAACGAACTGGTCGAGCGCATCAAACCGCTGGTGAAGCGCAGCTTCCGGCCCGAGGTGATGGGTGGCCTGGGCGGGTTCGGGGCGCTGTTCGACCTCTCCAGCAAGTACCGCGAGCCGGTGCTGGTGTCGGGTACGGATGGCGTTGGCACGAAGCTGAAGCTGGCACAACAGCTGGGCCGCCACGACACGATCGGCATCGACCTGGTCGCCATGTGCGTGAACGACGTGCTGGTGCAGGGCGCCGAGCCGCTGTTCTTCCTGGACTACTTCGCCACCGGCAAGCTGGACATCGACACCGCCGCGGCGGTCGTGGGCGGCATCGCCAACGGCTGCACCGAGGCCGGCTGCGCGCTGATCGGCGGCGAAACCGCTGAAATGCCCGACATGTATGCCCCGGGTGAGTACGACCTGGCCGGTTTCACCGTGGCCGGCGTGGAAAAGAGCGAGCTGAAGGACGGCGCCAGCGTCGCTGAAGGCGACGTGCTGATCGGCATCGCCTCCTCCGGCCCACATTCCAACGGCTACTCGCTGGTGCGCCGCATCTATGACCGTGCCGGCCAGCCGGCCGACCTGGAACTGGAAGGCGGGGTCAAGCTGGTCGATGCGCTGATGGCGCCGACCCGCCTGTACGTGAAGCCGATCCTGGCCCTGCTCAAGACCCATGGCGCGGCCATCCACGGCATGGCCCACATCACCGGTGGCGGGCTGACCGAGAACATCATCCGCGTGGTGCCCGACGGCCTGGGCCTGGACATCGATGCCTCGTCCTGGATCCTGCCGCCGGTGTTCCAGTGGCTGCAGAAAGAAGGCGCGGTGGCCGACAGCGAAATGTGGCGCACCTTCAACTGCGGCATCGGCTTCGTGCTGATCGTCGCCGCGGACCAGGTGGCCAGCGTGACCGCCGCCGTCGAGGCCCAGGGCCTGGCGCAGTGGACCATCGGCAAGGTCACCACGGCCGACGGCGCCGAACGCGTGCGGATCGGCTGACCGGCCAAGGAGACCTGCATGGACGCACCGCTCCCTCCCGCCCCTGCGCTGTCACTGGAAGACGCCTCGCACCTGCGATTGCTGTCGATCTTCCATTACGTCGTGGCCGGCCTGACCGCGCTGTTCTCGCTGTTTCCGCTGATCCATGTGGGCATCGGCATCGCTGCGCTTAGCGGCGCGATGCCCATTGAAAGCAATGGCGGGGCGGCGTCGCCTGATGAAACCCGGCTGTTCGGCTGGATGTTCATCGTGATCGGCTCGATCCTGATCCTGTGCGGGCTGACCCTGGCCGGCTTCATGGCGTATGCCGGGCGCTGCCTGGCCCGCCAGCAGCGGCATACGCTGTGCCTGGTCGTGGCCGCCTTGTCGTGCATGTTGATGCCGCTGGGCACGGTGCTGGGCGTGTTCACCCTGATCGTGCTGTTGCGGCCGGCGGTCAAGGCCGCCTTCGACGCTTCCCCCACTGCCCACGCCTGAGGCCTGCCGATGTCTTCCACCCCCCCGCCGCTGAACTTCCCGCGCGGCTGGACACCGCATCAGGTCGCCTCGCACCTGCATACCCTGAAGATCCTGTTCTACATCCTGGGCGTGCTGGAACTGCTGCTGGTGCCGATCCTGCTGCTGGGCGCCGCCGGCGGCTACATCAGCGAAAGCAACAGCGCCAACCCCAACGCCCAGCCGGCCCTGCTGGCGGCGATCATGGTTGGCGCCGGCGCGATCTTCGCCGGCCTGGGTACCTTGAACATCCTCGGCGCGCGGCGCATGGCCGAGCGCCGTTCGCACAAGCTGTGCAAGATCGCCGCCGGCGCGGCCTGCCTGGCCGGCGCGCTCGGCATCGCGCTGGGCGTTTACGCCCTGATCGTACTGATGCGCCCGGAAGTGGTGGCCAGCTTTGCTGCCACGGACGGCGCGGTCGCGGCATGACGTCGGCCGGCAACACCGCGTCAGCAGGGTCGCGCAGCCGCATCGCGGTGCTGGCCTCCGGCCGTGGCAGCAACCTGCAGGCCATTGTCGATGCGATCGCCGCCGGCACCCTCGACGCCGAGGTGGTGGCGGTGCTGTCGGACAAGCCGGAGGCCTCGGCACTTCAGAAAGTCGCGCCAGAGCGTCGCTGGGCGCGCTCGCCCAAGGACTTTGCCGACCGCGCCGCCTTCGACGCCGCGATGGGCGACGCGCTGGCCGCCTTCGCGCCGGACTGGGTGGTCTGCGCCGGTTACATGCGCATCCTCGGCGAAGCCTTCGTGCAGCGTTTTGCCGGCCGGCTGGTCAACATCCATCCGTCGCTGCTGCCGCTCTACAAGGGCCTGCACACCCACGCCCGCGCGCTGGAGGCCGGCGATGCCGAAGCCGGGGCCAGCGTGCACTTCGTGGTGCCCGAACTGGACGCCGGCACCGTGCTGGCCCAGGCGCGGGTGCCGGTGCTGCCCGGCGACAGCGCCGAACAGCTGGCCCAGCGCGTGCTGGCGGTGGAGCACCCGCTGCTGATCGCCAGCCTGCAGTGGCTGGTGGCCGGCCGCGTAACTGAACGCGACGGTCAGCTGGAGGTTGACGGCCACCCCCTGTTCAGTCCCCTGCGCCTAGATTGCGCCGGACAGCTGGCCCCCTGACTGCGGCGCACACGCGCCGCTGACCCGGCCGCTGGCATCCTCCTCCTTCCCCCGCATCCGCGCGCGCATGAAAACCTCTCTGTCCAAACCGCTGGTGCTGCTCGCCTCCCTGCTGTGCACGGTGGCGATCGCGCAGGCGCAGGAACCCACCCCGCCGGAACTGCCGGTGCTGCCGCCCCCCAGTACCTGGGAGGCACCCGCGCTGGAGCCGTTCACCGCCACCTACCAGGCCCTGTACAAGGGCAAGGAAGCCGGCGATGCGACCATGCGCGTCACCCACACCGGTGGCGACCAGTGGCGCGTGGACATGCAGGTGGTGGGCCGGCGCGGCTTTGCCAGCGTGCTGGGCCTGAACATTGAACAGAGCACCGTGTTCGAGAAGCACGGCACCACCTATGTGCCGCTGAGCCAGGCGACCGTGCGCAAGGGCCTGTTCATGGGCAAGAAGGTTACCGGCACCTACGACTGGAAGGCCGGTACCGCACAGTGGGTAGGCGACCTGAAGAAGGAACGCACCCAGCCGGTTCCGCTGCAGCCGGGCGACCAGAGCGCACTGCTGCTGAATCTTGCGATCATGCGCGATGCGCGCCCGGGTGGGCAGATGCATTACCGTTATGCGGATATGGGCCGGGTGCGCCAGCATGATTACCAGGCCGCACCGGACACCGAGAACGTCGAGGTCGGCGAGCTTTCCTACAACGCGCTGCGGGTGTATCGCACCAACGGCGGCAACGATGAAACCATCCTCTGGATCGCCAACGGGGTTCCCACCCCGGTGCGCATCCTGCAACGCGAAGACGGTCAGGATCGGATCGACCTGCGCCTGATCGAATACCAAGGAGTTTGAGCATGAGCATTCCGACCCGCCCGCTGACCTGGATCGCCGCTGGCGCACTCGCCGTCATCAGCCTGCCGGCGATGGCGATGGAGCCGTTCACCGCGCAGTACCAGGCCAACTACATGGGCGTGCAGGCCCCGGGCACCATGACCCTGGCCAAGGCCGACGGCAACACCTGGACGTACAGCCTGGACGTGCGCAGCCCGATGGCTACGCTCAGCCAGAACACCGTGTTCGAAGAAGCCAACGGCCGCCTGCGCCCGCTCAGCAGCAAGGACAGCTCGGTGCTGCTGGTGAAGAAGCGCAACGTGCAGGCCAATTACGACTGGACGAAGAACCAGGCCACCTGGACCGGCGACATCAAGCCCGACCGTGCCGGCCCGGTGGCGCTGAAGACCGGCGACATGGACGCACTGCTGATCAACCTGGCGATCGCCCGCGACCTGGCCGCCGGCAAGCCGCTGACCTACCGCATGGTCGACGAAGGCCGGGTCAAGCCGATGACCTACAAAGTGGTCGGCAAGGAACAGGTCAACGTGGGAGGCAAGGCCTACGACGCCACCAAGGTCTCGCGCGTGGACGGCAACAAGGAGCTGATTGCGTGGGTGGTCAAGGACTTCCCGGTTCCGGCGCGGCTGCTGCAGCGCGAAGGTGGCAAGGACGCGCTGGACCTGACCATCAAATCGTTCAAGTGATTCCACGGGTACCGACCAACGGTCGGTACCTACCGGTGGTACTGATACCTGCCGGTGGTCGATACAAAAAAACGCCCGCGACTGCGGGCGTTTTTTTATTTCGCGGGCGTTTCGGCCTGGAACACCGTCTTGCAGTCCACGCGGATCTGCTCGCCGGTCTTGCGCCAGTAGAACGAACGGCAATGGCGGTTGCCTTCCACGGTCGTGGTCACCCCGACCGCATAGAACGCCTGCAGCACCTCGGTGCGGCTGACCGTGCCATCGCCGTTCCAGTCCATGTCCTGCTGTTCCAGGCCCTGCGTGATGGCGATATCGGCATACCAGGCATAGCCCAGCCAGCCCAGCACCACCAGCACGAGGATCAGCAGCGCCTTGCGGCGGCGGGTGAACTGGCCGCGCAGGATCATGCGATGCGCCGGATGGTGGCGCCCAGCGACGACAGCTTCTCTTCGATGTTCTCGTAGCCGCGGTCCAGGTGGTAAATGCGGTCGATGGTGGTGTCACCGTCGGCCATCAGCCCGGCCAGGATCAGCGAGGCCGACGCGCGCAGGTCGGTGGCCATCACCGGCGCACCGCTGAGCTGTTCGGCACCGCGCACGATCGCGGTATGGCCTTCGACCTGGATGTCCGCGCCCAGGCGCAGCAGTTCGTTGACGTGCATGAAACGGTTTTCGAAGATCGTTTCGTTGATCACGCCCACGCCATCGGCGACGCAGTTGAGCGCCATGAACTGCGCCTGCATGTCGGTCGGGAACGCCGGGTACGGCGCGGTGGTCAGGTTGACCGCGCGCGGGCGCTTGCCCTGCATGTCCAGGGTGATGCTGTCGTCGGTGGTGTCGATCTTCGCACCGGCTTCGACCAGCTTGGCCAGCACCGCGTCCATCGTGTTCGGGCGGGCACGGTTGACCGTGACCTTGCCGCCGGTCATCGCCGCGGCCACCAGGAAGGTGCCGGTTTCGATGCGGTCGGGCAGCACTTCATGGCGGCCACCGGACAGGCGCTCGACGCCTTCGATCACCAGCCGGGCGGTGCCCAGGCCTTCGATCTTCGCGCCCAGCGCGATCAGGCAGTGCGCCAGGTCGGTGACTTCCGGCTCCATCGCCGCGTTGTCCAGCACCGTGGTGCCTTCGGCCAGCACGGCGGCCATCAGCACGTTCTCGGTGCCGGTCACGCTGACCATGTCGAAGGTGAAGTGCGCGCCCTTCAGGCGCTTGGCGTGGGCCTTGATGAAGCCGTTCTCGACCACGATCTCCGCACCCAGCGCCTGCAGGCCCTTGATGTGCTGGTCAACCGGGCGCGAGCCGATCGCGCAGCCGCCGGGCAGCGACACTTCGGCCGCGCCGAAGCGGGCCAGCAGCGGGCCCAGCACCAGGATCGAGGCGCGCATGGTGCGCACCAGTTCATAAGGGGCCACGTGCTGGTTGACCGGGCGCGGGTCGACCACGATCGCGCTGCCGCGCGACAGCGTGCCCTGGTCGATGGTGACCTTGGCCCCCAGCTCGCTGAGCAGCTTCACCGTGGTCACCACGTCGTGCAGGTGCGGCACGTTGGTGATTTCCACCGGCGCATCGGCCAGCAGGGTCGCGCACAGGATGGGGAGGACGGCGTTCTTGGCGCCGGAAATGTTCACTTCACCGTGCAGCGGCTTGCCGCCGGTCACTACGATCTTGGCCATGGAGTCTACTTGGGGTGTGGTAGCGCCGACCGATGGTCGGCTGGATGGTCGAAGGCAACGGGTACTTCGGCGATCAACCGGCCACTTCGGCCGGGGTCACCGTCTTCAGCGCCAGGGCGTGGATCGCCCCGCCCATGAGATCGCCCAGGGTGGCATAGACCATCCGGTGGCGCGCCAGCGGCATTTTGCCGGCAAAGGCGTCGCACACCACGGTGGCCTCGAAATGCACGCCGTCATCGCCCTGCACGTCCGCGCGGGCGCCCGGCAGGCCGTCTTCGATCAATTTGCGGATGGTCTCGGCGTCCAACGGGCTTTCCTAATAAAATGTGCGCTCATTCTACTCTTCCGCGTGGCGCCCGCATGGCTGTATCGCCCCTGCCCCCCTCATCGGCCGACCCGGCCGCGCTGGTTGCCAGCGGCCGCCGCGTGTTCGAGATCGAGCGCGATGCCCTTGCCGCAGTAGCCGAACGCCTGGGCGAGGGGTTCAGCCAGGCCTGCCAGCTGGTGCTGGAAAGTCGCGGCCGGGTGGTCGCCACGGGCATGGGCAAGTCCGGCCATGTGGCCCGCAAGATCGCCGCCACGCTGGCCTCTACCGGCACCCCGGCGTTCTATGTGCACCCCGGTGAGGCCGGCCACGGCGACCTGGGCATGATCACCGAGGCCGATGTGGTGCTGGCCCTGTCCTATTCGGGCGAATCGGACGAAGTGCTGATGCTGCTGCCGGTGCTCAAGCGCCAGGGCAACCGGCTGATCGCCATGACCGGCCGCCCCGGCTCGTCGCTGGCGCTGGCCGCCGACGTGCACCTGGACGTGAGCGTGCCGGCCGAAGCCTGCCCGCTGGCCCTGGCCCCGACCTCCAGCACCACCGCCTCGCTGGCGATGGGCGATGCGCTGGCGGTGGCCCTGCTGGACGCGCGCGGCTTCACCGCCGACGATTTCGCCCGCTCGCACCCGGCCGGCAGCCTGGGCCGGCGCCTGCTGCTGCACATCACGGATGTGATGCACAGCGGCGACGAGCTGCCCCAGGTGGGCGAGAACGCCAGCCTGAGCGAGGCGCTGGTGGAAATGAGCCGCAAGCGGCTCGGCATGACCGCCGTGGTCGATGCCGGCCAGCGCCTGGTGGGTCTGTTCACCGACGGCGATCTGCGCCGCGCCCTGGACAGCGACCTGGATGTGCGCAGCGCGCGTATCGTCGACGTGATGACCCGCACCCCGCGTACCATCGGCGCCGACCAGCTGGCCGTGGAAGCGGCCAGGGTCATGGAAACCCAGCAGATCAACGGCCTGATCGTGGTCGATGGCGAGGGCCGCGCGGTTGGCGCCCTCAATATTCATGACCTGTTGCGGGCCCGGGTGGTTTAAACCACAGTGACACTCCTCCATTCAGCTGACCTGCGCTCCTGATGCCCTACTCCCCGCTGCCCGGTTTCCCGTCCCACCTGCATGCCGTTGCCGGCCGTATCCGGCTGGCCTGTTTCGACGTGGACGGCACACTCACCGACGGTCGGCTCTACTACGACCGTGATGGCAACGAGAGCAAGGCGTATTACGTGCAGGACGGACTTGGCCTGAAACTGCTGCAGCAGCACGGCATCCACCCCGTGTTGATCACCGCGCGCAACAGCCTGTCGGCGCAGAAGCGCGGCGCCGACCTGGGTATCGACACCCAGATCGCGGTCGGCGACAAGCTGGCCAGCGTGCGCGCCCTGTGCGACCAGCACGGCATCGGCCTGGACCAGGTGGCCTTCATGGGCGATGACCTGCCCGACCTGGCCCCGCTGTGCGCGGTCGGGCTGGCGGTGGCGCCGGCCAATGCCCATCCCTGGATTGCCGAACGCGTGCACTGGCAGACCCGTCTGGACGGGGGCCGCGGTGCCGCACGCGAGCTGTGCGACGTGCTGCTGGCCGCGCAGGGTCACGTGGATGCGGTCCTGGCGAGGTTCGGCGCATGAACTGGCGTACCGCACTGGGTGGCCTGCTGCTGGTGGCTGCGTTGTTCAGCGGCTGGTCCCTGCTGCGCGATCGCGACAAGGCCGAGATCGTCGCGGGCGACGATGCCAGCAAGGATTACGTGCTGCACGATTTCCAGATCATCGCGCTGGACGAACAGGGCCGCGAATCGACCACGCTGCGCGCACCGCTGCTGGAACGCACCCGCAGCGACGAGACCATGACCATCCAGACCCCGCTGTTCCTGCTGCCCGACCGCGACGGCAACCACTGGGAACTGCGCAGCGACACCGGCTGGGTCAGCGCCACCGGCGACAAGCTGCGGCTGTCGGGCAACGTCAGCGGCGACAGCCCGCGGGTGCCCAGCATTCCACCGACCACGTTCCGCACCGAGCAGCTGGACGTGTTCCCCAAGGAAAACCGCGCCACCTCCGATGGACTGGTGACCCTGACCCGACCGGGCATGACCCAATCCGGCGTCGGCTTCGCGCTGAACTCCAGCGACAAGACCTACCAGTTCCTGAGCCAGGTCAAGAGCCGTTACACGCCCCGTCAGTGATGCGCCACCACACTTCAACAACGGCCTTGGCCGTTTCCCCGAATCCGGCAGGAAAGCCCCACGTCATGAAAACCCTCCACGCTGTTGCCCTCGCCCTCAGCCTGATGGTGCCCGCCGTCGGCGTGCAGGCCAAGACCTCCGACCGCAACCAGGAAATGACCATCGACGCCGGGGCACAGTCCGGAACGCTGGTCGGCGATGGCGTCACCACCCTGTCGGGCGGCGTCACCATCACCCAGGGCACGCTCGACATCCGCTCCGCCCAGGCCGACATCCACATGAAGGACGGTGAAGCGGTGCGTGCGGTGTTCACCGGCAAGCAGGCCAAGATGAAACAGCAGCTCGATGACGGCACCTGGATGGAAGCCCAGGCCGACAAGATCGACTACGACATCAAGAAGGAAATCATCGTGCTCACCGGCAACTACACGGTCAAGAGCGCGCAGGGCACCAATTCGGGTGGCACGATGACCTACAACACCGCCACCGGCCAGATGAACAGCGGCGGCGACGGACAGCGCGTGCGCACGGTCATCCCGCCCAAGAACAAGGGCGCCGCCCCGGCCGCCAAGCCGGCCGCTGCCCCGGCCAAGACCACCGTCCCCACCGCCGGGAGCAAGAAGTAATGCTCGTCGCCAAAGGTCTGCGCAAGCGCTACAAGCAGCGCGAAGTGGTGAAGGAATTCGGGCTGACCCTGGACGCCGGTGAAGTGGTCGGCCTGCTCGGCCCCAACGGTGCCGGCAAGACCACCTGCTTCTACATGATCGTGGGCCTGGTCGAGGCCGACGCCGGCAGCATCGTGCTGGACGGCAAGGACATCACCGCCGACCCCATGTACACCCGCGCCAAGCAGGGCGTGGGCTATCTGCCGCAGGAACCGTCGGTCTTCCGCAAGCTCACCGTGGCCGACAACCTGCGCCTGGTGCTGGAACTGCGCGAGGACCTGGACAAGGCCGGCCGCGAGAAGGAGCTGAATTCGCTGCTGGACGAGCTGCAGATCAACCACGTGGCCGACCAGCTGGGCGCCAGCCTGTCCGGCGGTGAGCGCCGCCGCTGCGAAATCGCCCGCGCGCTGGCCGCCAAGCCGCGCCTGATCCTGCTGGACGAGCCGTTCGCCGGCGTCGACCCGATCTCGGTCGGCGAGATCCAGCGCATCGTCCTGCACCTCAAGCAGCGTGGCATCGGGGTACTGATCACCGACCACAATGTGCGCGAAACCTTGGGAATCTGCGACCGCGCGTATATCCTCAACGAAGGCAGCGTACTGGCGCAGGGGGCACCAGACGCGATCCTGGAAAACGCAGACGTCCGCCGCGTGTACCTTGGAGAGACCTTCAAGCTCTGACCGCCGGCCGCTGCAGCGCCTTCCCTCCGTTCGGCACAGGCATGAAAGCACGGCTGCAGACATCGCTGGGACAACAACTGGTCATGACGCCGCAGCTGCGTCAGGCCATCAAGCTGTTGCAGATGTCCAGCGCCGAACTGGAACTGGAAATCGCCGAGGCGGTGGAAACCAACCCGCTGCTGGACTGGGCCGAGAACGCCGAACCCACCCTGGATGCCGCGCCGGACAGCGATGAGCGACCGCCCGAAGTGGCCGAACGCGACAACGGCGGCGACGCCGATTCCGCCCCCTCTGGCGCCGATGACTGGGCACCCGGCGAAGGCGACTGGAGCAGCGGCAGCAGCGGCGGCTCGTTCGACGATGACGACAACGGCAGCGCCGCCGAGCGCGTGGCCGAGACCGAAAGCCTGGCCGACCACCTGCTGTGGCAGCTGCACCTGTCGCACCTGTCGCGCCGCGACCGCAGCATCGGCGCCGCGCTGATCGACGCGTTCGAGGACGACGGTTACCTGCGCGAACCGCTGTCGGCCATCGCCGAAACCCTGCTCCCGGCCATTCATGCCGATGAAGCCGAGATCCTCACCGTGCTGCACCAGATCCAGCGCTTCGACCCGATCGGGGTCGGCGCGCGCAGCCTGGGCGAATGCCTGCAGCTGCAGCTGGACGTGCTGGACCCGCAGACCCCCGGCCTGGCCCTGGCCCGGCGCATTGCCGATGGGCCGCTGGAGCGCCTGCCGCGCAGCGGCGTGGCCGGCATTGCCCATGAACTGCGCGAACCGGTGGAGGCGGTGGACACCGCCGTGCAGCTGCTGCGCTCGCTGGACCCGCGCCCGGGCACCCAGATCGGCGAACTGGCCCACGACAGCTACGTGGTGCCCGACTGCGTGGTCTGGCGCCAGAACGGCAGCTGGCGGGCCGCCCTGGCCGGCCATGCCGGGCCCAAGGTGGTCATCCACCGCGGCTATGAACAGATGATCCGCCGCTGTGGCGAAAGCGACGCCGGCTACCTGCGCAGCCACCTGCAGGAGGCGCGCTGGCTGCTCAAGGGCCTGGAGGCTCGTGGCGAGACCCTGCTGCGGGTGATGCGCTGCCTGCTGCAGCAGCAGGCCGCCTTCCTCGAGTTCGGCGCCCAGGCCCTGCGCCCGCTGACCCTGCGCGAGGTGGCCGGCGAGCTCGGCCTGCACGAATCGACCATTTCCCGGGCCATTGCCCGCAAATACGTGCGCACCCCGCGCGGCACCCTGGCGCTGCGCGCCTTCTTCGCCTCGGGGATCGACACCGACAGCGGCGGCGAGGCCTCCAGCACCGCCATCCAGGCCATGATCCGGCGCCTGATCGACGACGAGAACCCGCGCAAGCCGCTTTCTGACGCCAAGCTGGCTGACCTGCTCAAGACCTCTGGAATACCGGTGGCGCGCCGCACCGTGGCGAAGTATCGTGAAGCCATGAACATTTCCGCCTCGCACGAACGAGTACGCATCGCCTGACGCTCACACGCCTGGCGGCAAGGTTCATTGGCTCATCCGAACAAAGGAGAAACCCGATGCGCATCGAAACGTTTGGCAAAGATGTCGAAGTCACCCCGGCCCTGCATTCCTACGTAGAGGAGAAGCTGGCACGGATCGGCAAGCACTTCGATCAGCATTGCGACGCGCGGGTCACACTGAAGCTTCAGAAGCCCGACCACCACGTCGACGCCAGCGTGAACATCCCCGGCCAGACCCTCCACGCCGAAGCCAACGGCCAGACCATGTATGCGGCCATCGATGTGCTCGCCGACAAGCTGGACCGGCTGGTGATCAAGCACAAGGAGAAAAAGCACCAGCACGCCCCGGTTCCGGCTCCCTTGGGCGACAATGACGCCTGACGCCCCCGCTCCCCCCTTTCCATGCCTTTGAATGATCTACTGGCGGCCGTGCGCACCCAGGTGCTGCCGGCCGCCGATCGTGACAGTGTGCTCAAGGCAGCCGCCCGGCTGCTGGCCTGCCGCGAAGCCAACGCTGAGCTGCTCTATACCAACCTGCGCGAGCGCGAGACGCTGGGCAGCACCGCCATCGGCCACGGCATCGCCATCCCCCACGGCCGCGCGCCGCTGCTGGAACGCCCCCGCGGGGCGCTGCTGCGGCTGGAGACCCCCGTGGACTTCGGCGGCGATGAACCGGTGGACCTGGTGTTCGCCATCGCCGTGCCCAGCCACTACACCCATCAACACCTGATGCTGCTGTCCGAGCTGGCCGAGCTGTTTTCGGAGCCGGCCATCCGCCAGGCGCTGCGCGAAGCGCGCGATGCGGCGGCACTGCGCCAGGTGATCGAATTTCCCCCGCCGGCGAGCGCCGCATGAATACCAGCATCACCGCGCGTGAACTGTTCGAACAGCAGCGTGACCGCCTGAGCCTGCGCTGGGTGGCCGGGCAGAAGGGCGAGCGGCGCGAGCTGGAGGCCGGCAACACCGTTTCGCGGCGCCCGTCGCTGGCCGGCTATCTAAACGCCATCTACCCCAACAAAGTGCAGATCCTGGGCACCGAAGAGCTGTCCTGGCTGGATTCGCTGGATTCGCGCCAGCGCTGGGAAACCATCGAGCGGATCATGCAGTCGCACCCGCTGGCGCTGGTGATCACCCGCAACCAGCCCTGCCCGGAAGACCTGCGCGCGGCGGCCGATGAATCGCAGACCCCGCTGTGGATCTCGCCCAAGCGCGGCCACGAGCTGCTCAACCACCTCTCCTACCACCTGGCCCGGACCCTGGCCCCCCGGGTGATCCTGCATGGCGTATTCATGGAGATCTACTCCATCGGCGTGCTGATCACCGGCGAAGCCGGTTCGGGCAAGAGCGAACTGGCGCTGGAACTGCTCAGCCGCGGCCACCGCCTGGTGGCCGACGATGCGCCTGAGTTCACCCAGATCGCCCCGGACGTGCTCGACGGCACCTGCCCCGAGCTGCTGCAGGACCTGCTGGAGGTGCGCGGGCTGGGCGTGCTCAACGTACGCGAGATGTTCGGTGACACGGCGGTAAAGAAGAACAAGTACCTTCGGCTCATCGTGCACCTGACCAAGCCCATGACCGAACCCACACCCCATGGTTACGAGCGCCTGACCGGCGATTCCGGAACCCGCCACGTGCTGGACCTGGACGTGCCGCTGATCACCCTGCCGGTGATGCCCGGCCGCAACCTGTCGGTGCTGACCGAGGCGGCCACCCGACTGCACATCCTGCGCACCAAGGGCATCGACCCGGCCGCGATGTTCATCGCCCGCCACAGCAACCTGCTGGAACGCCGTACCCCATGACCGCCGCCGCCGAAACCACCGCCGCCACCCTGATCATCGTCAGCGGGCTGTCCGGCTCCGGCAAGACGGTGGCGCTGAAGACCTTCGAAGACCTCGACTACTACTGCTCGGACAACCTGCCGATCAACCTGCTGCCCGACTTCGTGCGCAGCCTGCTGGCCGGCCACGATGCCGACGCCCCGCGCCGCCTGGCCGTGGGCATCGACGTACGCGGCCAGAGCGACCTGAGCCAGCTGTCGCACTGGCGCGAAGATGCCCAGGCGGCCGGGCTGGACGCGCAGCTGCTGTTCTTCGATGCCACCGATGAAGCGCTGCTCAAGCGCTACGCCGACACCCGCCGCCGACACCCGCTGAGCCAGCTGGGCCTGTCGCTGCCCGAAGCGATCGCGCGCGAGCGCGAACTGACCGCCCCGCTGCGCCGCGCCGCCGACGCGGTGATCGACACCACCACCCTCAACGTGCACCAGCTGCGCCGCAAGGTGGTGACCGAGTTCGCGCTCAGTCACGGCAACAAGCTCTCGCTGCTGTTCGAATCGTTCGCCTACAAGCGCGGCGTCCCGGCCGAGGCCGACTTCGTGTTCGACGCCCGGGTACTGCCCAACCCGCACTGGAACCCGGAGCTGCGGCCGATGTCCGGGCGCGAAGCACCGGTGCGCGAGTACCTGGACAGCCAGCCGGACGTGCAGAAGTACGTGGACCAGCTGATCGACTTCCTGGATACCTGGCTGCCCCGCCTGGGCAACGACACCCGCAGCTACGTCACCGTGGCCTTCGGCTGCACCGGCGGCAAGCACCGTTCGGTGTACCTGGCCGAACGCCTGGCCCGGCACGCGCGCGACCAGGGCTGGCCGGAAGTGGCTACGTTCCACCGCGAACTGGATTGATCAAAGCCAACGGACCAACGGTCCGTTGCTACCGTGGTGTATCCCCAATTCATGTTGGGATGTTAACGTTCGACAATGACCTGTGGCATTCTCCTTGTAACGCATCCCGGCGTCGGTACGTCCCTGCTGGACGTGGCGACCCGACTCCTGCGGCACCTGCCGCTGAAGACCGAAGCTTTCGAAGTACCGTTCGACGCAGACATGGATGCCCTGCTCCCGCTCGCCTCGGCCGCCCTCCGGCGCGTGGACAGCGGTGAGGGCGTTTTGATCCTGACCGATCTGTATGGCGCCAGCCCGAGCAATCTGGCAGCGCAGCTGGCCCGCCTGGGCACCCCGGCACGCCGGGTCTCGGCGCTGAGCCTGCCGATGTTGTTGCGAGTGATGAATTATCCGGAACAGGGACTGGATCAACTGCCCGCCACTGCGGCGGCGGGCACTCGCAATGGAGCGATTGTCGACGATGCTTGAACGTGAACTCACCGTATCCAACCGCCTGGGCCTGCACGCCCGCGCCACTGCAAAGCTGGTGCAGGTGCTGGCGCCCTTCCGCTGCAACGTGACCATGGCCGCCAAAGGCCGTGAGATCAACGCCAAGAGCATCATGGGCGTGATGCTGCTGGCCGCCGGCCAGGGCACCCCGGTCACCGTGCGCATCGACGGCGAAGACGAAGCGGCCGCCATGGACGAAGTGGTGGCCCTGTTCGAGCGACGCTTCGACGAGGACAGCTGAGCATGCCGGGGCCACCGTCGCGACCGGGTTCCAGCACACCGGCACGGACCGCGTCCGGTGCCCTGCTGCTGGCCGGGCACGGGGCCTCGCGTGGCAATGCCCTCGGCCGCGCCCGGGTGCGCCTGCCGCATGCCCTGGAAGTCGCCGAACAGCGCATCGCCCCGGCCCAGGTGGCGGCCGAACTGCAGCGCCTGCACCTGGCGGTGGACGCGGCCCGCGCCGAAATGCACGACCTGCGCCAGCGGCTGCAGGGTGCACTGAACCAGGAAGTGGGCGAATTCCTCGACCTGCACGCGCTGCTGCTGGACGACCCCGAACTGCTGTTCGGCCTGGACGAGCTGATCCGCAGCGGTCCGTACAGCGCCGGGTATGCGCTGCGCGTCCAGCGCGACCGCCTGGCCAAGGTCTTCGATGGCATGGACGATGCCTACCTGAAGAGCCGCATGGACGACCTGGACCATGTGATCGGCCGCATCCATGCCTTCCTGCAGAAACGCCCGCCGGACGTGAAGGGGCTGGCCGGTGAAATCCTGGTCTGCGACAACATCGCGCCTTCCGAGCTGGCCCAGCTGCAGGCGCATGGGGTGGTCGGCATCGTCACCGCCGCCGGCAGCGCGCTCTCGCACAGCGCGATCCTGGCGCGCAGCCTGCACCTGCCGCTGATCGTCAACGTTCCCAACCTGCTGCAGAAGATTTCCGACGGCGACGTGCTGGGCATCGACGGCAGCACCGGCCAGATCACCGTCAACCCGCTGCCGCCGGACCTGCGCGATTACCGCGCCCGCCTGCGCGACCAGGCCCGCGAACAGCGCGAGCTGGGCCGCCTGCGCAGCAAGCCCAGCCGCACCCGCGACAAGGTGGAGATCGCGCTGCTGGCCAACGCCGAATCGCGCGAAGACGTCACCGAGGCGCATGCGCTGGGCGCGCACGGGCTGGGCCTGTACCGCACCGAATTCCTGTTCCTGCAGCGCGACGAGCTGCCCGACGAACAGGAGCAGTTCGAAACCTACCGCGATGCGGCGCTCGGCATGAGCGGGCGACCGGTGACCATCCGCACCCTGGACCTGGGCGCGGACAAGGCCGACCGCACCGGCCTGACCCTGAGCAACGAAGAAAACCCCGCGCTGGGCCTGCGTGGCGTGCGCCTGTCGCTGGCCCGGCCGAAGGTGGCCGATACCCAGCTGCGCGCGATCCTGCGGGCGTCTGCCTACGGCAAGCTGCGCATCCTGCTGCCGATGGTCAGCACCCGCGAGGAGCTGCTGGCGGTCCGGCGGCGGTTGAACAAGCAGGCCGAGCTGCTGCGCGCCGAGGGCCACGAAGTGGCCGAGCACATCCCGTTCGGGGCGATGATCGAAGTACCGGCTGCGGCGATCGCGCTGGAAAGTTTCATCGACCTGGTCGACTTCCTGTCGATCGGCACCAACGACCTGGTGCAGTACCTGCTCGCCGCCGACCGCAACAATGAAGCGGTGGGCGAGCTGTATTCGCCACTGCACCCGGCGGTGCTGCGCCTGCTGGCGCACATCCTGCGCACCGGCCGCGAACACCAGGTGCCGGTGGCGGTGTGCGGCGAGATCGCCGGCGACCCGCGCATGACCCGCATGCTGCTCGCGCTCGGCCTGACCGAGTTCAGCCTGCACCCCGGCACGCTGCTGGAGGTGCGGCGCGCGGTGCGCGACAGCGATCTGTCCGCACTGCAGGCCGCAGCACCGAAGCTGCTGGCCGCACGCGACCGGCGCAGCATCGAGCGCTGGATCGACACAAACCAATGAACAGCCCGGCAGGTCACGACCGTTGGTCGTGACGCGCTGACCTACCGGTTTGTCATGCATCCAAGCGATAATGACGCGGTGACCACCCCCTCTGCCGCATCCTGTCCGGGATAGCGGCCTTTTTTCTTTTGCCGCGGGAGCTGTGCATGGCCGAAGCCGTACGCCACGACAAGACGGCGCGCCAGTTGCGACTGTTGTCCGATGCACTGGACAGCGGGCGGCTGGGTCCGGTGCGCCGGCTGGTCAATACGCTGGCGCCGGCCGAGATCGGCAACCTGTTGGAATCGCTGCCGCCGGGCAAGCGCGAAGTGGTGTGGGGGCTGGTCGACCCGGAAGACGATGGCGAGGTGCTGGTCCACGTCGGCGAGGAAGTGCGCGAAAGCCTGCTGGCCGACATGGACCCGGACGAAATCATCGCCGCGGTCGAAGACCTGGACATCGATGACCTGGCCGACCTGGTCGAAGACCTGCCCGATACGGTCATCGACGAAGTGCTCAAGTCGATGGACCGCGAGAACCGCGAGCGGCTCGAGCAGGTCCTGTCCTATCCCGAGGACAGCGCCGGCCGCCTGATGAACCCGGACGTGGTGACCGTGCGCGCCGACGTCAACGTGGACGTGGTGCTGCGCTACCTGCGCCTGCGCGGCGAACTGCCCGACCACACCGACCACCTGTTCGTGGTCAGCCGCCGCCACCAGTACCTGGGCCGGCTGTCGCTGGCCTCGCTGGTGACCCACGAGGACAGCACCCCGATCAACCGCCTGATCGACGACGAGCAGCCGGCCATCGACGTCGGCGAAAGCGCCGACGAAGTGGCCCGGCAGTTCTCCGACCATGACTGGGTGTCGGCGCCGGTGGTGGACGACAACAACATCCTGCTCGGCCGCATCACCATCGATGACGTGGTCGACATCATCCGTTCGCAGGCCGAGCACCAGGCCTTGGGCGCGGCCGGCCTGGACGAAGAAGAAGACCTGTTCTCCCCGATCAAGCGCGCCGTGCGCGGCCGCGTGGTGTGGCTTGGCATCAACCTGTGCACCGCGTTCCTGGCGGCCACGGTGATCGGCCAGTTCGAGCTGACGCTGCAGAAGGTGGTTGCGCTGGCGGTGCTGATGCCGATCGTGGCCGGCGTCGGCGGCAACGCGGCGGTGCAGGTGCTGACCCTGATGGTGCGCGGCATCGCGCTGGGCCAGGTGGGCCAGAGCAACGCGCGCATCCTGCTGTGGAAGGAATCGCGGGTGGCGCTGATCAACGGCACCCTGATCGGCACCGTGGTCGGCATCATTGCCTACCTGTGGTTCCACAGCTTCCTGCTGTCGCTGGTGATCACCCTGGCGCTGATCATCAACTTCTGTGCCGCGGCGCTGGCCGGCGTGCTGCTGCCGCTGCTGCTCAAGCGCATGAACGTGGACCCGGCCGTGGCCGGCACCGTGGTGGTCACCGCCGTCACCGACGTCATGGGCTTTTTCAGCTTCCTGGGCCTGGCCACCCTGATCCTGCTGCACTGACCGGTTCACCGACATGGCCCTGACCCTCGACAACTACTTCGCCGCCGGTTGGCGCGACCAGACCCACACCTGCCCCGCCTGCGAATGGCAGGGCACCTCGCGCGAGATGAGCATGGAACTGCACGAGGACGAGGCCGAGTTCGATTGCCCGCAGTGCGAGAACCCCATCCTGCTGGTGGTCCACCCCAGCCTGGCCCAGGTGCAGGCAGCTGCCGCCGAGGGCCACCCCGAGGCGATCGAACAGCTGGAGATCCTGGCTTCGGTGCCGCGCCCGGACTGATGCACTGCAAGATGCCTGCGCCGACGTCCGCGCCTAGACTGAAAACGATTTCAGCCGAGGAAAGACAATGGCACGACAGCGCGCGGCGTGGTGGATGTGGGTGGTGGCGGTGCTCGTCCTGAGCGGCTGTGCCACGACCCGCGTTGCGGACAAGGGGCACTTCGTGGAGCGCAGCGTCACCGTGGACGGGCGCGCGTCGCGCTACCAGGTATTCGTGCCGCGCGATGCCAAGGCGCAGCGCGGCGCATTGCCCGTGGTGTTGTTCCTGCATGGGTCGGGCGAGCGTGGCAGTGACGGCCATCGCCAGACCACCGCCGGGCTGGGCCCGCACCTGCGCGACCACGCGCGCGACTTCCCGGCACTGGTGGTGCTGCCACAGGCGCCGGAAGACCAGGAATGGTCGGGCATCAACAACCGCATCGCGCTGGCCGCGCTGGATGCCACCATCGTCGAGTTCGGCGCCGATCCTGCGCGGCAGTATCTCACCGGCATGTCGATGGGCGGCTACGGCAGCTGGAACATCGCGCTGGAACACCCCACCCGTTTCGCCGCGATCGTGCCGGTGTGCGGCGCGGTGCTGGCGCCGCGCGCGGTGCGGGCGTCATTGTTCGTGGAGTCCGTGGCGAACGAAGCCGATCCCTATGCCGCCATCGCCGAGCGCCTCAAGGCCACGCCGATCTGGATGTTCCATGGGGCACTGGACGATGTGGTGCTGCCCGCCGACGACAGAAAATTGAAGGCCGCGTTCGATGCCGCCGGCGCCGGCGACGTGCGCTACACCGAGTACCCGCAGGGCAACCACAACGCGTGGGATGCAACGTACGCGGACGCGGCGATGTGGGAATGGCTGTTCGCGCAGAAGCGGTAGCGCCGGCCGTTGGCCGGCTGCTTTTCGATCCGGGGTCATGGACGTCTGGTGGGTGGCTTCGGATCGTGTAAACGCCGGATGGATTATCGGTGGCGGTGATGATGCCGCCTTCGGATGCTTGGGCCGCGCTGCGCGCGGTGTCCGGCCAACGGCCGGGGCTACGAATTTTTACGGGCCCATTGGGATTGGGATCAATCAAACGTGGGCTTCGGATCGTTTAAACGCCGGATGGATTATCGGTGGCGGTGATGATGCCGCCTTCGGATGC
>NZ_JBBCBJ010000004.1:164627-165403 GCF_037203925.1 Stenotrophomonas sp. CCNWLW57 | reverse complement strand
GATGCTTGGGCCGCGCTGCGCGCGGTGTCCGGCCAACGGCCGGGGCTACGAATTTTTACGGGCCCATTGGGATTGGGGTCAATCGACCAAACGCCCCATTCCGGTAGCGCCGGCCGTTGGCCGGCCTTCGTATGGCTACCTACACTGCATGACGGTAACGGCCGATGTGTATGTCGGCATTCCGCTGAATCACCACTACGCCCCATCCGCCGAGGATGGGAGGATGAGCAGCCATCGTCTACGTCTTGGGCGCCGCAGCATTGTCGGGCAGGTTTACGTCATGACGACGCGTTGTACCGGGCAATCCCGTTGGTTTGATGATCCTGAAGCCGCCGAGATCGTGGTCAATCAGCTTCGACAGATGGACCGGAGCCGATGCACCCACACCCTGGCATGGGTCGTCATGCCCGACCACATTCACTGGATGTTTGAACTGCGCTCGCATTCACTTGCGTACGTCGCGCGGCGCTTCAAATCTTCCAGCGCGCTGTCACTGAACCGCCTGAAACGTGGACAGGGCAAGGTGTGGCAACCCGGATTCTTCGATCATGCGGTCCGTGCCGACGAAGCCTTGTTACGCCACGCGCACTACATCGTTGGCAACCCGATACGCGCGGGAATCACCGCGAACATCGGCGAATACAAACATGCATGGTGTCGTTGGACGCTATAGGCATCGTCCAGCATTGCGTTCCGGCCAACGGCCGGCGCTACCGACAAACGAGCCGACGGCTACGCCACATCCATCCGCAGCCCACGGTTGATTGATCCCAATC
>NZ_JBBCBJ010000004.1:64223-164527 GCF_037203925.1 Stenotrophomonas sp. CCNWLW57 | reverse complement strand
CCAATGGCCCCGTAAAAATTCGTAGCCCCGGCCGTTGGCCGGAAACCGCGCGCAGCGCGGCCCAAGCATCCGAAGCCGGAAACACACCGCCCCCGTATTCCGTCCAACGTTCACACGATCCGAAGCCCACGGTCGATTGATCCCAATCCCAATGGCCCCGTAAAAATTCGTAGCCCCGGCCGTTGGCCGGAAACCGCGCGCAGCGCGGCCCAAGCATCCGAAGCCCGAAACACACCGCCCCCGTATTCCGTCCGACGTTCAGACGATCCGAAGCCGCCGCCCCTCACCCCAACAACGTCTCCAGCACCGCCATGCGCACCGCCACGCCGTTGGCGACCTGGCGCAGCACCCACGACTGCGGGCCGTCGGCCACGTCGTCGGTGACTTCCACGCCACGGTTGATCGGGCCCGGGTGCAGCACGGCCGCGTCCTGGCCGGCGCGCTTCAGGCGCGCGGCGTTCAACCCGTATTCGGCGTGGTACTGCTCGATCGAAGGGACCAGGCCTTCTTCCATGCGCTCGCGCTGCAGGCGCAGCATCATCAGCGCATCCACGCCTTCCAGCATCTGGTCGAAATCCTGGCCGACGATGCAGCCCTTCAGCGTGTCATCGTCCGGCAGCAGCGACTGCGGGCCACACACGCGGATCTCGCCCACGCCCAGCGTGCGCAGGGCATGCAGGTCGGTGCGAGCCACGCGTGAGTGCTTCACGTCGCCGACGATCACCACCTTCATCTTCGAGAAATCACCGCCCTTGGCCTGGCGCAGGGTCAGCATGTCCAGCAGGCCCTGGGTCGGGTGCGCGCTGCGGCCGTCGCCGGCATTGATCAGCGCGGTGCCCTCGCCCGCCGCGGCGGCCAGCTCGGCCACGGCGCCGTCATCCGGGTGGCGCACCACGAAGCCGCGCACGCCCATTGCTTCCAGGTTCTTCAGCGTATCGCAGGCGGTTTCGCCCTTGCGCGTGGACGAGGTGGAGGCGTCGAAGTTCAGCACGTCCGCGCCCAGCCGCTGCGCGGCCAGCTGGAACGAGCTGCGGGTGCGGGTGGAGGGTTCGAAGAACAGCGTGCACACCGCCGAACCGCCCAGCACGTGGCGCTTGTTGCCGACCCGGCCGACCGCCGCATCGCGGATCTGGCCGGCGCGGTCGAGCAGCTGCAGCAGGGTTTCGCGGGGCAGACCTTCCAGGGTCAGCAGGTGGCGCAGGCGTCCGTCGGAATCGAGTTGCGAGGCGGTCATGGGCAGGGTCTGGGGGTCAGGAAACGGGGGTGGCATCGTCCGGCGAGGACAGCCAGCGTTCGATGATCACCGCGGCGGCCACCGCATCCAGCGTGGCCGCATCGCGGCGCCGCTTGCGGCCTTCGGCACGCTCGACGGCGAACCGGCGGGCCGCTTCGACCGAGCTGGAGCGCTCGTCGATCAGCACCACCGGCAGCTTGAAACGTTCCCGCAGCTGGCGGGCAAAGCCCTGCGCGCGCTTGCGGTTGGGCTGGTCCTGGCCATCCAGGGTGAGCGGATCGCCCACCACCAGGCCATCGGGCCGCCATTCCTTGATCAGGCGTTCGACCGCGGTCCAGTCCGGACCGTTGCCGTGCACGTCCACCACGGCGATGGCGCGGGCATGGGTGCCGAAGGAACTGCCGATCGCCACCCCGATCCGGCGCGAGCCGACATCGAAGCCGAGCACGGTGCCGTCGCGGCGGATGGTGGCCGGCTCAGACATTGCCGCTGTAGTCCGTCAACCGGAACAGGTCCACCCCGATCCGTGCGGCGGCGCCCTGCCAGCGCTGCTCCAGCGGCGTGGCGAACAGCAGTTCGGCATCGGCGGGGACGGTCAGCCAGCTGTTGTCGGCGATCTCGCCTTCCAGCTGGCCCTCGGTCCAGCCGGCACAGCCCAGCGTGACCAGCACATTGCGCGGGCCTTCGCCGCGGGCCATGGCTTCGAGGATGTCGCGCGAGGTGGTCAGGTACACGCCCTCGCCCACCTGCAGGCTCGATTCCCACGCACGTGCATCGTCATGGATGACGAAGCCACGCTCGGGATGCACCGGGCCGCCATTGAGCACCACCTGGTCGCGCAGGACGAGGTCGTCGGTCTGGATCTCCATCTGCGCCAGCACATCGCCCAGCGTGTACTCGGACGGCTGGTTGACCAGCACGCCCATGGCACCGTTCTCGTCGTGCTGGCAGATCAGGCTTACGGTGCGCGCGAAGGTCGGATCGGTCAGCGACGGCAGCGCAACCAGCAGGTGATCGGCAAGGGAGGTAGGCAACGTGGACATGGGGCCATTCTACCCGCTGCATCCTCACACGGGCGTGAGCCTCGGCTACGATGCGTGCAGTCATGGACGTGTGTACGCAACGGAGAGCACGATGAACCCGCAGCCACCCCTTTCCCCTGCCTCGCGCGCCGCCATCGTGCTGATCGCGCTGTTGCAGGGCCTGATGCTGTACGCGGTGCAGGAAGCGGCCGACCACGGGCCGTTCCAGGCATTCGCCACGCGCCTGTGCTGGTACACCTGGGTGCTGAGCGTCCCCACCGCCGTTGCGCTGACCCTGGTGGACCTGCGCGACC
The DNA here is from genome assembly GCF_037203925.1 of Stenotrophomonas sp. CCNWLW57. Taxonomy (NCBI): domain Bacteria; kingdom Pseudomonadati; phylum Pseudomonadota; class Gammaproteobacteria; order Lysobacterales; family Lysobacteraceae; genus Stenotrophomonas; species Stenotrophomonas sp. CCNWLW57. Next base: position 161,957 of record NZ_JBBCBJ010000004.1, on the reverse strand, counting down.
GCCGCCTGTGGCTGCACGCGGCGCTGGCCTCGGCCCTGGTGCTGGCTATGGCCGGATGGATCGGCTGGAACCTGGGCGGAACGCCCGACGACCTGCGCCAGGCACCGCTGCTGCTGCCGTTCTCCGTGTGCGTGGCCGTCGCGGTGTTCGTCGCGCTGCCGTGGTGGCAGTTCCGGCTGCAGCACGGACACTGGCGCGCCACCTACGCAGCCCTGTTCGAGCGCGCCTGGCAGAACGGGCTGACCCTTGCGCTGGCACTGGGCTTCACCGGGCTGACCTGGATGCTGCTGTGGCTGTGGGCGGCGCTGTTCGACCTGGTGGACATCCACCTCTTCCGCGACCTGTTCCGCGAAAAAGCCTTCATCGCGCTGGCCACTGGCATGCTGTTCGGGTTCGGCGTGCTGATCGGGCGCACCCAGGACCGGGCCATCCAGGTCATCCGCCAGGTGCTGTTTGCCGTGGCGCGCGGCCTGCTGCCGCTGCTGGCGTTCATCGCGGTGATCTTCGTGGTCTGCCTGCCCTTCACCGGGCTGGAGCCGCTGTGGCGCACGCGCTCGGCAGCCACGGTACTGCTGACCCTGGTGCTGCTGCTGATCGTCTTCAGCAACGCGGTGTACCAGCATGAAAGCGAGCTGGCGCCCTACCCGGCGTGGCTGCGCCGATTGGTCGAGGCCAGCCTGGTCACGCTGCCGGTGTATGCGGCGCTGGCGCTGTATGCAATGGGCCTGCGCATCAGCCAGTACGGGGTCACCCTGGAGCGCTTCTGGGCGCTGCTCGCGGCGCTGCTGGTGTGCGGTTACGCGGTGGGTTACGCGCTGGCCGCAGTACGTAGGCGCGGGCGCTGGCTGCAGCGGATCGAACCGGTCAACCGCTGGATGTGCTGGGTGGTGCTGGGTGCGGCGGTGCTGGCCAATACGCCGGTGCTGGACCCGATCCGGATCAGCCTGGCCAGCCAGATGGCCCGGCTGCAGGCAACCGCGCCGGCAATCAAGGGCGAAGACGCCACCGATCTGCGCTTCGGCTATGGCCGGCGCGGCGCCGAGGTGCTGAAGGAGCTGCAGCAGGACCCGCGCTTCCGCGACGATCCGCGTGCAAGCACCCTGATCGCCAATGTCCTGAGCGTGGACGCGCGGCAAGTCCGTTATGGGAACTACAGCGACGCCATCAAAGACCTCAAGGTGCTGCAGCAGCAGCTGAAGCTGGCCAAGAGCAGCCCGGCGCCAGACCCGGACTGGTGGCAGGCGTTGCTGGCCAGGACCGTGAACGTCAGCAGCTGCCTGGAAATGGACGAGGTCTGCGTGGCACTGCGCCGCGACCTGGATGGCGATGGCGTGGACGAGATGCTGTTGTGCCACGAGCCCTCGTGGGGTGGCGTGGTATGCCGCCTGCACGCGCGCGATGGCAAGGACTGGACCGATGCCGGCAAGATCGAGTTCCCGATGCCCTCCGAATACCGCGGCGACCCGGCGTACGACCCCCTGCTGCGGGGTAACCTGACGATCCATCCAGCACGCTGGCCGCAACTGTCGCTCGGCGATGGGCCTAGACTGGGCATCGAACAACCTCCCGTTGAAGACGAGACCCCATGAGCGGCTACTGCCTCATCGCACCGGACCATCCGGTGCACGGTCATTACCATGACCACGAATATGGCTTCCCGCAGCGCGACGAACGCGAGCTGTTCGAGCGCCTGCTGCTGGAAATCAACCAGGCCGGGCTGAGCTGGGAGACGATCCTGAAGAAGCGCGAAGGGTTCCGCGCGGCGTACAGCCAGTTCGATGTGGATACCGTGGCCGGCTATGGCGAGCGCGACGTGGAACGCCTGCTCAACGATGCGGGCATCATCCGCAACCGGCTCAAGGTGCATGCGGCCATCCACAACGCCCAGGTGATCCAGCAGCTGCGGGCCAGCCACGGCAGCTTCGCGGCATGGCTGGATGCGCACCACCCGCGCGACAAGGCCGAGTGGGTGAAGCTGTTCAAGAAGACGTTCCGCTTCACCGGCGGCGAGATCACCGGTGAATTCCTGATGAGCCTGGGCTACCTGCCCGGCGCGCACAGCCCGGATTGCCCGGTGTACAAACGCCTGCAGAAACTCAAGAAAACCGGGTAAACCCTCAGACGCCCATGTACCGGCCGGGCCGATGGTTGAACATCAGCACCAGGCTCAGCACCACCGCGCCGATCGCCGAATACATCACCTTGTCCGGCGAGAGCACGAAGAACGCCACGCCCATCAGCAGCGTGTCGAACGACATCTGCACCTTGCCCGCGCTCCAGCCACGGGTGCGCTGCAGGTATACCGCCAGGATGCCGATGCCGCCCAGGCTGGCGCGGTGGCGGATGTAGAACAGGATGCCCAGCCCGGCCAGCGCGCCGCCCACCAGCGCCGAATAGAGCGAGCTCATGTGGGCGAAATCGGCCCAGCGCGGCAGCAGGTCGGTCAGCACGCCGCAGGCGGTGACCGCCGCGAAGGTCTTCAGGGTGAATTCCCAGCCCATGCGCCGCACCGCGACCCAGTAGAACGGCAGGTTGACCAGCACGAACACCAGGCCGAAATTCCAGCCGAACGCGTAGTGGGCCAGAAACGCCAGGCCGGCCATGCCGCCGATCATCAGCCCGCCCTTGGCGAAGATCGCCAGGCCCAGCGAGGCCACCAGGGTGGCCAGGATCATGCCCTGCACGTCCTCGGCCACCGAATGGCGCAGGGCGTTGGCATCGGCCACGGTGCCGGCGCTGTCCGGCGGCGGGGTCAGCGGGCCGGCGGTGACAAGATGGCCGTCAGCGTCGTCGCACGGCGCGGGGCCATGGGATTCAAGGGACATGGGGGTGGGGCCAGACACGTGGGGAGCGGTATTAGACACGATCCGCGTGACAGTTGCAGGTGAAATCGATTCATCCCGCAACGAATGGCCGCTTCACCCGGTCCGGTCCTTCAAATGGTGGGCCACCAAGGCGTTGGCGTGGCCATGGCCCAGGCCATGCTGGCTCTTCAGGAAGGTGACCAGGGCCATGTGCCTGAGCCCGCCCTGCGTGGCCAGAAGGGCAAGCCAGTGTCCCACTGGCTGCCCGTAGGTCTTTTCGATGGACGGGAAGTACGACGCGGGACCTTTGACCGGGGCGGTGTCGCTCATGACCTGTTCCTTGCAGAGGGGTTCATCCACTACGACGCTGGCCAGGGCATGAAATCGACATCCGTCAGCGGGTGACCTGCTTCTGCCGTTCCGCGTTGTAGCGGTCGCCCACGATGGCGATGCCGTCCAGCGCCGCCGCGATCTGCTGCAGGTCGGCCTCGTGCAGAACCAGCTCGACAGCGGCCAGGTTCTCCTCCAGCCGGTGCAGCTTGGTGGTGCCGGGAATCGGCACGATCCACGGCTTGCGCGCCAGCAGCCAGGCCAGCGCTACCTGCGCCGGGGTGGCCTGGCGGGCGGCGGCAATGGCGCCGATGGCCTCGACCAGCGCCTGGTTGGCGCGGCGCGCCTCCACCGCAAAGCGCGGCAGCGAGCTGCGGAAATCGGTGGGCGCAAACTCGGTATCGGCGGTGATCGCCCCGGTCAGGAAGCCGCGCCCCAGCGGGCTGAACGGCACGAAGCCGATGCCCAGCTCTTCAAGCACCGGCAGCACGCTCTGCTCCGGCTCGCGCCACCACAGGGAGTACTCGCTCTGCAGCGCCGCCACCGGCTGCACCGCATGCGCGCGGCGGATGCTGGTTTCGCCGGCTTCGGACAGCCCGAAGTGCTTCACCTTGCCCTCCGCGATCAGGTCCTTGACCGTGCCGGCGACATCTTCGATGGGCACGTTCGGGTCCACCCGGTGCTGGTAGAACAGGTCGATGCGGTCGGTCCTGAGCCGCTGCAGGCTGGCCTCGCAGACGGCGCGGATGTTCTCCGGGCGGCTGTCCAGCCCCAGGTCGGCATTGGCCTCCTTGAACCCGAACTTGGTCGCAATGACCACCTGGTCGCGGTACGGCGCCAGCGCCTGGCCCAGCAGTTCCTCGTTGCGGAACGGCCCGTAGACCTCGGCGGTGTCGAAGAAGGTCACCCCGCGCTCCACCGCTGCGTGCAGCAGCGCAACGCCATCGCTCACCTGCGGCGCGGTGCCATAGGCATGGCTCAGGCCCATGCAGCCCAGCCCGAGCGCGGAAACGCGCAGGCCGCTGTTGCCAAGGATTCGTGTCTGCATGGGGTGCTCCTTCGAGTGGGGACCCCAACGATACGCCCGCTCACGCCGGCGATTGCACTGCCGGAACCACTGGTGGTCATGAGCGAAGCTCATCAATGGCGCCTGCGGGTGCAGGCGCCATCTACCTGCCTCAGCGTTCGGCCACGGTCCCGATCACCGCCAGTAGGAGCAGCAGGCCACCGGCGATGATCACCAGGATGTGCCAGACGTTGAGCCGGTCCATGCGCTCCATGTCGACCCGTTCATCCTGATGGTAACGGCGCAGCAGGCTGTTGACCGGCAGCAGCGGTACGAACGTGAACAGCGCCAGCAGCCAACCGGCGTTGGGCAGCCGGCTGGCGAAGTTGAGCAGGAAGTAGGTCACCGCCAACAGTCCTGGCGCGAAGGCCAGTTCGCGACGCCGGCTGCTGGCCGCGTCACTCAGCTCGCGGAAGCAGAAGAACGACCAGATCGGTGAGAACAGCGCGCGCGCCCAGGGCCACTGGTCGCCGCCGGTCTCGCGCTTGATCGCCTGCCAGTTACGCCAGAACCAGTACATCGGGTACAGCCCGAGCGTAGTGGGTGAAAGCAGCACCATTTTCAGCGTGGAAGGCGAGTAGTACTCGGCCGCATCGGAAATCGCCCGTGCCTGGGACTGGGATTCCGGCAGCGTGCCGGGCAAAGCAGGTGGCATCGGAATGGTCGCCGGTGCGCGGTATGGATCATGCAATTCCATGTGCATTCTCATCATTGGCAGTGTCACCGGCGCGGTGCCGGCCCCTTGAAACACCACTTGCAACAAAGGCGCGCCGGCATTGCACCGTACGCGCCCGGTTTCCCCGCCCGCAGCTTCAGCGGACTTCGGAAATCTCCACGCCGTCCAGGCCCTGCGACAGCGTGCGTGCGTCACCGCCCTGCGAGAGCTTGATGCGCAGGCGCACCTCGTTCTGCGAATCGGCGTAGCGCAGCGCGTCTTCGTAGCTGATCTCGCCGGCCTGGTAGAGCTCGAACAGGCTCTGGTCGAAGGTGCGCATGCCCAGCTGCACCGATTCCTTCATCACTTCCTTGAGCTTGTGGATCTCGCCGTCGCGGATGTAATCCTGCACCAGCGGCGTGCCCAGCATGATTTCCATCGCCACCTTGCGCGACTTGCCATCCGGCGAGGGCACCAGCTGCTGGGCAACCACGCCCTTGAGGTTCAGCGACAGATCCATCAGCAGCTGGCTGCGGCGGTCTTCCGGGAAGAAGTTGATGATGCGGTCCATCGCCTGGTTGGCGTTGTTGGCATGCAGGGTACACAGCACCAGGTGGCCGGTTTCGGCGAACGCGATGGCATGGTCCATGCCTTCGCGGGTACGCACTTCGCCGATCATGATCACGTCCGGCGCCTGGCGCAGGGTGTTCTTCAGCGCCGCTTCCCAGCTGTCGGTATCGATGCCCACTTCGCGCTGGGTGATGATGCAGCCTTCGTGCTTGTGCACGAATTCGATCGGGTCTTCGATGGTGATGATGTGCCCGGTGGAATTCAGGTTGCGGTAACCGATCATCGCAGCCAGCGAGGTGGACTTGCCGGTACCGGTCGCACCCACGAACAGGATGATGCCGCGCTTGGTCATCGCCAGCGTCTTGATGATCGGCGGCAGGCTCAGCTCTTCCACGGTGGGAATTCGGGTTTCAATGCGGCGCAGGACCATGCCGACCTGGTTGCGCTGGTAGAAGCAGCTCACGCGGAACCGGCCCACGCCGGACAGGCCGATGGCGAAGTTGCACTCGTGGGTTTTTTCGAACTCTTCGCGCTGCGCCGGCGTCATCACGTTCAGCACCAGGTCGCGGCTCTGCTGCGGCGTGAGCGGGGTCTGGGTGATGGGCGAGATCTTGCCGTTGACCTTGATCGCAGGCGGCATGCCCGCGGTGATGAAAAGGTCCGACGCCTTCTGGTGCGCCATCAGCTTGAGGAACGAGGTGAAGTCGATGGTGGTGCTGGTGGTATTCATGGCGATGTGCTCCGGAAACCTTGCCGAACGCCGGGCATGGCCCGGCGCTGCCGAATCTGTCGCGCCGGGAAGGCCCGGCGCCACCATCATTCGAAGATGCGCTTGTCCTTGGCGTATTCCTTGGCCTGGTTGCGCGTGATCAGGCTGCGCTTGACCAGGTCCTGCAGGTGCTGGTCGAGCGTCATCATGCCCATTTGCTGGCCGGTCTGGATCGCCGAGTACATCTGCGCCACCTTGTCTTCGCGGATCAGGTTGCGGATGGCAGGGGTGCCCACCATGATTTCCCACGCGGCGGTGCGCCCGCCGCCCACCTTCTTGAGCAGTGCCTGCGAAATCACCGCGCGCAGCGATTCGGACAGCATCGAGCGCACCATCGGCTTTTCGCCGGCGGGGAACACGTCGATGATGCGGTCGATGGTCTTGGCCGCCGAGCTGGTGTGCAGCGTGCCGAACACCAGGTGGCCGGTTTCGGCGGCGGTCAGCGCCAGCCGGATGGTTTCCAGGTCGCGGAGTTCGCCGACCAGGATGATGTCCGGGTCTTCACGCAGTGCCGAACGCAGTGCTTCGTTGAAGCCGTGCGTATCGCGGTGCACTTCGCGCTGGTTGATCAGGCACTTCTGCGAGGTGTGCACGAATTCGATCGGATCCTCGACGGTGAGGATGTGGCCGTATTCGTTCTTGTTGATGTAGTCGATCATCGCCGCCAGCGTGGTCGACTTGCCCGAACCGGTCGGGCCGGTCACCAGGATCAGGCCCTGCGGCTGGTCGATCAGCTCGCGGAAGATCGGCGGCGTGTTCAGGTCTTCCAGGGTCAGCACTTCGGACGGAATGGTACGGAAGACCGCACCGGCGCCACGGTTCTGGTTGAACGCGTTGACGCGGAAGCGCGCCAGGCTGGGAATCTCGAACGAGAAGTCGACTTCGAGGAATTCCTCGTAATCGCGGCGCTGCTTGTCCGACATGATGTCGTAAACGAGCGCGTGGACCTGCTTGTGGTCCAAGGCCGGAATGTTGATGCGACGGACATCGCCGTCCACGCGGATCATCGGCGGCAGGCCTGCCGACAGATGAAGGTCCGACGCTTTGTTCTTAACGGAAAACGCCAACAGCTCGGCGATATCCATACGCTGCTACTCCCCATAGACTGCTGCGACTGGAAGGATCTTTCCCCGGTCGGCAGTATAGCCTCCCTGATCCACCGCGAAATCTCTTTGTGTCCTGCCCCGTGAGCGCCCACCCGTGACCGCCCTGCCCCTGCCCACCCTGCTGCTGAACCTGCACAACGCGGCCACGGCCGCCGGGCGGCCACCGCCGCGCCTGCTGGCGGTGTCCAAGACCCAGCCGGCCGAGGCCGTGGCGGCGCTGGCGGCGCAGGGCCAGCGCGCGTTCGGCGAGAACTACGTGCAGGAAGCAGTGGCAAAGATCGATGCGCTGGCGGCCCTGGGGCTGGAGTGGCACCTGATCGGCCACCTGCAGTCCAACAAGGCCGACCTGGCCGCGCAGCGCTTCGACTGGGTGCAGAGCGTGGACCGGGCCAAGCTGGTCACCGCCCTGGCCGCGCACCGCCCGGCCGCGTTGCCGCCGTTGAACGTGCTGGTGCAGGTCAATATCGACGATGAAGGCAGCAAGCACGGCTGCACGCCCGACGCCGTGCCGGCGCTGGCCGCCGCCATCGCCGCCGAACCACGCCTTTGCCTGCGCGGGCTGATGGCCATCCCTGCGCCGTGGCCGGACCCACACCGCCGCGCCCAGGCCTTTGAACGCATGCACGCGCTGTTTGCCGATCTGGCCACCCGCTACCCGCAGGCCGATACCCTCTCGATGGGCATGAGCGGCGACTACCCCGACGCCATTGCCCACGGCGCGACCATGGTCCGCGTCGGCACCGCCTTGTTCGGCGCACGGCATTGAGGGGCCCACCCACCCGTAGCGCGGGCCCCTGCCCCGCGGCCCAGATCACCTACAAGGATGCCCAATGAGCACTTCGATCACCTTCATCGGCGGCGGCAACATGGCGCGCAGCCTGATCGCCGGCCTGGTCCGCCAGGGCACTGCCCCGGGCAACATCCACGTGGCCGAACCGGTGGCCGGGCTGCGCAGCCAGCTCACCACCGACTTCGGCGTGAAGACCTACGCCAGCGCCAGCGAAGCGGCCGCGCAGGGCGCGGTATGGGTGCTGGCGGTGAAGCCGCAGGTGCTGCGCGATGTCTGTGCGTCACTGGCGGAGATCGCCCAGGCCCAGGCCCCGCTGGTGGTGTCCATCGCCGCCGGCATCACCAGTGCGCAGCTGCTGCGCTGGCTGGGCGGTACCGGCGCGGTGGTACGCGCCATGCCCAATACCCCGGCGCTGCTGGGTGCAGGCGTGACCGGTCTGTTTGCCACCGCAGAGGTCAGCGCCGAACAGCGTGGCCAGGCCGACACCGTGCTGGCCAGCGCCGGGCGCACGGTGTGGATCGAGGATGAAGCACGCATGGATGCGGTCACCGCCGTCTCCGGCAGTGGCCCGGCCTATGTGTTCCTGTTGGCCGAGGCGATGGAAGCGGCCGGCATCGCGCAGGGCCTGCCGGCCGACGCCGCGCGCACGCTGGTGGTGCAGACCCTGCTGGGCGCCAGCCGCATGCTGGACGAATCCGGCGAAGCCCCGGCCGAGCTGCGTCGGCGCGTCACCTCGCCGAACGGCACCACGCAGGCCGCGATCGAGAGCTTCCAGGGCGCCGACTTCGAGGCCATCGTGGCGCGCGCGATCGACGCGGCGACGCGACGGGGACAGGCGTTGTCGGCGGCCAACGACTGATCCGGGTCAGCCCCAGCGCTGCGCGCCATCCCCCTGCTCGCCCAACGCGTCCCCGGGATTGGCCAACCGGCAGCGCTTCAGTGAAAGACACCCACAGCCGATGCAGTCGGTGAGCTGGTCGCGCAGCAGCAGCAGTTCCTCGATGCGTTGATCCAGCTCGCCGCGCCACAGCGCTGACATCTTCGCCCACTCGGCGCGGGTCGGCGTCTTGTTTTCCGGCAGCGCCGCAAACGCATTGGCCACCGCTTCCAACGGCATGCCCACCCGCTGTGCGACGCGGATCACCGCCAGCCGACGCAGTACGTCGCGGCTGAAGCGACGCTGGTTGCCGGCCGTGCGCAGGCTGCGGATCAGCCCCTTGCGCTCATAGAAGTGCAGCGCCGATACCGCCACGCCGCTGCGACGTGCCACGTCGCCTACACTCAGCTCCTGCGCGATCACTGCTTGACCTCAACCATGGTTAAGGTGTCATCGTGCGGCACCTCGCGGTGTGCCGCAAGCACCGCGCTTCTTCGTTGTCTGGAATCCGCATGTCTTCCGATGTCGCTGCACTGCCCGCCGACGGCTCCACGTCGATCCTCTCGCCGCGCTACCGCGCCACCACCATCGGCATGGTCGCGCTGGTGTCGCTGCACGCGTTCGAAGCGCTGGCCGTGGCTGCGGCCATGCCTACCGTGGCGCATGAGCTGGATGGCCTGCGCCTGTACGCGCTGGCGTTCGGCGGCACGCTGGCCACCAGCGTGATCGGCATGACACTGGCGGGCCGCTGGAGCGACCGGCTTGGCCCGGCCCGGCCGTTGTGGCTGGGCCTGTGCTGCTTCATCGCCGGCCTGCTGGTGGCCGGGCTGGCCCAGCACATGCCGGTGCTTGTGATCGGCCGGCTGCTGCAGGGGCTGGGCGCCGGTGCCATTTCCGTTTCGCTGTACGTGCTGGTCGGGCGCACGTTTCCCGAATCGCTGCGGCCACGCGTCTTTGCCGCGTTTTCGGCAGGTTGGGTGGTGCCCTCGCTGATCGGGCCGGCCATCAGCGGCCTGATCGTGCAGCACGCCGGCTGGCGCTGGGTGTTCCTGGGTGTGCCGTTGCTGGCCATCCCGGCCGCGCTGCTGCTGCGGCCCGCCCTGCGCGCGGTGCCGCCGCTGGCTGCCGCGCCGCGTTCGGAGGGCAGCGTGGTGCGCTGGGCGATCGGTGCGTCGGTCGGCGCGCTGCTGCTGTACGTGGGCGGCCAGCAGGTAGGCTGGCCGGCCCTGGCCGTGCTGCTGCCGGCGGTGGCGCTGTTGGCGCTGTGCAGCTGGAAGCTGCTGCCGCGCGGCACCCTGCGCCTGCGCCGTGGCCTGCCCAGCGTGATCGCCCTGCGCGGTATTGCGGCGTCGGCGTTCTTTGGCTGCGAAGCGTTCCTGCCGCTGCTGCTGCAGCGTGAGCGTGGCCTGAGCCCCCTGCTGGCCGGGGTGGCGTTGAGCCTGGGCGCGTTGGGCTGGTTCAGCGGGTCGTGGTTCCAGGGCCATGGCGGCCAGGGGCTGTCGCGTCGCCAGCTGCTCACCGCCGGCGCGCTGCTGATGTGTACCGGCATCATCGGCACCGCGCTGGCGATCCAGCCCGGGGTACCGTTGGCCCTGGCGCTGGCCGGGTGGACCTTGACCGGACTCGGCATGGGGCTGATCTACCCGAGCCTGTCGGTGCTGACGTTGTCGTTGTCGCCGCCGGCGCAGCAGGGCGCGAACACCTCTGCGCTGCAGTTGAGCGAGGCGCTGGGCGTGGCCACCACGCTGGCCGTTTCCGGCTCGCTGTTCGCGCTGATGCTCTCGGTGGATGTCACCCTGGGCTATCTGCAGACGTTCGCGATCATGTTGCTGCTGGCCGCTGCGAGCGTGCTGGTGGCGCGGCGGGTTTGACCGCTACGGCGCCACCTCTTCCAGGTCTTCGCGCAGGATCCGCCGGATCTCCAGCACCGCCTGGGGGGTTTCCTGCACGCTGTGGCCGGAGATGATCACCTTCTCCGACACCGCGCCCGGCAGGTGCGCGCTCCAGTAGGGCACCAGGCCGTCGTCGGACTGCTCCAGCGGCACCTCGGCTTTGCGCTGGGCGATGATCGAGTGGTACTTCAGGCCCGGCATGATCGGCAGTGCGGCGGCCGCCTTCACGAACGGATCGGTGGCCTTGAGGTTGTCGATGCTGTTGGGAATCTGCAGTTTGGTGGCCTGGGCCGACTGCACTTCGGATTGCTGCAGGGCCTGGAACACATCCTCGAACTTGCCGAGGATGGTGATCGGCAGTCGCACCAGGCGCCCGATGAAGCGTCCGACCCGGTTGCCCGCGATATCGGTGCCCTGGTGGGGTGCGGCGATGAAGATGGCGCGCTCCACGTTCGGTTCGGCATCAAAGTGCAGCAGCGGGCCCAGTTTGGCCTGGACGCGCTTGAGCCGTTCACCCTTCAGGTCGTAGTTGGCCAGCAGCTGGTTCCACAACGTGTCGCCGGAACTGGTGACCAGCAAACGGGCCAGCACGCCACCCATGCTGTGGCCGATGAACACCATGTCCTTCGACGCACGCGAGGTGCCCTTCGGGTCGAAATGCCGGAGCGTGTTGTCGAACGCCTGGTCGATCTCGAATCGGTTCAGTGCAATCGGCGCATTGGTCGGGTAGTACACCTGCCACACCTGGAAGTGTCTGCGCAGCTCGGGATCGCCCAGGATTTCGTTGGCCACGTTCACCCAGGCCTCCGGGCTGCTGCCCAGCCCATGCAGCATGAAGATGATGCGGCGGTTCGGATCCCACGGCTGCATCAGGTACATGTGCGGTTCGGCAATGCCTTCGCTCAAGCCGAACAGCGTGCGCAGCGACTGGGTGGCAAAGCCGGACTGGGCCAGCCACATGCCGTAGGCGGCGGTGAAGTTGCCGGCCAGCGGCACCTTCTCGCCATGCAGGTCCACGCTTTCGGTGGATTCAGGCGAATACACATCGAACAGCACCTGGGTGGTGTCCAGCACCTGCTGCAGCGTGTCGCCCTTGAAGCGCAGCAACGCAGTGGCATTGATCGCCGACATTTCGCTGTACTGCGGAATCTCGGCCTTCTCACCGTCCGCCGGCGCGATCAGCTTGGGCGGGTCCATCACCACCACCAGCTCGGCACCAAAGCCGTCGCGGCGATAGGTACTGCGCAGGCCGGCGAAACTCACCGAGGATGCCGACACCATCGTGGTGGGAATGCTGGCCAGGCGCAGCTCGTCGAAGTCCGAGGTCAGCGTCCAGCGCTCGCCCGCCACCGCGGCGTTGTAGTCCTCCCCTTCCAGCGCGCTTTCGCGGCTGCGCTTGAACACCACCGTGGCGGTCTGTTCGGCGGCGTAGTTGTAGTAGTCGCGCACCTGGGTCTGGCGGTCTTCGAACGCGCGGTCCGACGGCGTGCGCCCGCTGAAGAACAGGTAGGCATACGCGTACCGCGCTGCTTCCAGCCACGCATCCAGCGCCGCATCGGACATCGGGGTCTTGTCGCGATCCTTTGGCTTGGGCGTGAGTGCCAGCGCGTTCTTCACCCACAGCTCGGACAGCGTTGACAGCCGCTGTTCCTCGGGCAGGTCGCGGGTGTCCTTCAGGGTCTTTTCGCAGGCGGCAACATCCTTCTCGCACAGCGCCACGTCCAGACCGATCACGCTCAGCGTTTCCTGCGAGGCCATGCTGAACTTGCCTGAGGTGAGCACATCGCCGCGCTTGTTGGCCAGGTAATCGGTGGGCGAGACCTGCTTCATGGTGACCATGGCGCAGCCGCTGGACAGCAGCAGCGACAGCAGCACCGCCAGCAGGGGCGCACCACGGCGAAGGAGCCGGCTCATGGCTTCACCTCCGGGTCGATGCCCGGCACGCCGACGCGGATCAGCTGCGAGAAGCGCGGATCATCGCCAGCGGCACGCGCGCGATCGGTGATACGCCCGCGCGCCTTCAGCGTGGCGAAGTCCACGCCGGGCGTGAGCACGCCCAGGTCACGCGCGTATTCGGCGAAATAGCCGGAGGCGAGCAGCCGGTAATCCAGCGGCAACCCCGGCGCGATCTGCTTGGCCAGTTCGTACACGATGGTGGTGCAGTTGCTGGTCAGCGTGTTGTAGAACGCCGGTGCGGCATCCAGTTTGCGCGCTTCGCCCAGGTAGGACACGAACAGGCCCTTGAGCTGGTCGCGGGTCATGCCCTTCAGGCGATACAGGTACACATCCTCGCCGCGCACGTTGCTGCGCACCCGCACGATGTCGGTTTCCTCGGCCGCCACCAGGGTCATCTCGAATTTGCGGAAGAACCCGCCCAGCGCCGAGAACGATTCGCCGCGCTCTTTACGGATCTCCAGCGAGAACACCAGCTGGCGGCCATCGGCGAAGCCGAACGACACCAGCGTGTGCGCGATCATCGGCCCCATCCAGTACGACAGCACCAGGTCGGCCGAACGCAGCTGGTCCAGGTCGTACTCGCGGCGCTCCCAGCGCACGTCGTGGTCGTCATCGGTGCGCCAGGTGAAGTTGCGCACGTTGTCGAGCACCACCCGGGAGCCGTCGAACTCCACCACCTTCAGCCGCTGCGCGACGTCATCGGCCCAGACCCGGTCCTGGCGCGGGCTGAGCAGCAGCCACCACACGCCGCAGAGCACCAGCGCGGCCACGAACAGCGGGCCCGGCCAGCGCCCGGCACGGGCCCGGCCAACGGCCACGGCGGTGGCAAGCGCAAAGGCGCCCCACCCCGCCAACAGCACACCCTTCAGCCAACCCGGCCCGGAAAGCTGGTACGCCAGCAGCCCGGCCACCCACAGCGCTGCGACCAGCATCAATACGGCCAGCCCCCATCGTCCTGCTGTCTTCACACATCGTTCCGTCGCTTGGTCGGGGCGCTAGTTAGCCATAACCGCGGTGTGGGGGACATGTTCCCCCTGTTCAGGTTCGCTCAGCGACGCGGGGCGCCCACCTTCTGCCACGGCGCCATGCCCTTGCGGGCGCGCGGCAGCGCACGGCGCAGCGGCAGCCGGCGTGGCATCGGAATACCCACCCCCGGCGCGGTGGTATCGTCACGGCGCAGGTCCTCGGCGCGCTCGCCCACCAACAGGGCCGCCATCTCCTCCAGGCCGTTGCGCATCGCCCGGGCGGCCGTCTGCAGGGTATTCATGGCGTGTCTCCAATGACGAAATGGGGACGGACTACGTTAAGACCGGCACCGCGTAGGGCTCGTGCAGGGGATGTGGCAAACGGATGAAAACCGCGCCCCATAGGCTTGTATCTGAGATTCATTTGCGTTCGCATCCTCACCTCCCGATAATCCGGGCCCTTGGTACCCGGGATCCCTGTCATGCCTGCCCTGTCGCGCCGTTCACCCTTGCTGATGCTGGTTCCCACCCTGCTGGCGTCGGCCATGGCCCATGCCCAGGACGGCAGCGCCGCCCGTACCCTGGACGCGGTCAGCGTGGTCGCCGACCGCGCGAGTACCGCCACCAAGACCGATACCCCGCTCACCCAGACCCCGCAGGCGATCAGCGTGGTGACCCGCGAGCTGTTCACCGACCGTGGCGCCCGCAACCTGCAGGAAACCCTGCGTTACAGCGCCGGCGTGACCGCCGATGCCTACGGCCTGGATACCCGCAGCGACGGCAGTACCGTGCGCGGCCTGGACCCGGTGCAATACCTGGATGGCCTGCGCCGCAGCTACGGCTTCAATCCGCTGGCACGCACCGAGGTGTACGGCCTGGAGCGGGTGGAAGTGCTGCGCGGCCCCTCGTCGGTGCTGTACGGCGCCGGCGCCACCGGCGGCATCATCAATGCCATCACCAAGCGCCCGACCTTCGGCGACCTCGGCGGCGAAGTGGCCCTGCAGCTGGGCAACTTCGACCGCAGACAGTTCCAGGGCGACGTGGCCGGCACCCTGAACGACGCCGGCACCCTGGCCGGTCGCTTCGTCGGCCTGGTGCGCGAATCCGGCATGCAGACCGACACCATCGACGACGACCGCGTGTACCTGGCGCCGTCGATCAGCTGGCAGGGCGAGCGCAGCACCCTGACCGTGCTGGCCAGCTACCAGCACGACAAGACCGCCTCGAGCCAGCAGTTCCTGCCCGTGGTGGCGACCCTCAACGCACCGGCCGGTTCGCCGCGTCTGGATCCGTCGACGTTCCTGGGCGACCGCGATTTCGACAAACTCGATTCGCGCGTGTACAGCGTCACCGCCCTGTTCGACCACAGCTTCAGCGACAGCATCAGCCTGCGCTCGGCCGTGCGCTACCTGGACGGCAAGACCGAATTCCGCGAACTGTACCCGGACACCTACTCCAATCCGCTGGACCCGTTCATCGATGCCGACAAGCGCGTGCTCAACCGCAACGCCTACGGCGTGCGCCCGGACGTACGTTCGCTGACCAGCGACAACGCGGTGCAGTTCGACTTCGCCACCGGCGCCTTCCAGCACCTGCTGCTGGCTGGCGTGGACTACAGCGATTACCGCGAGAAGTCCTGGAACCTGGATGCCACCCCGACCCCGATCGACATCTACAACCCGATCTCCACCGGCGTGACCATCAACGGCTGGGACCGCCTGCCCGACCAGCAGACCACCCAGCTGGGCGTGTACCTGCAGGACCAGATCCGCTGGGCCAACCGCGTCTCGCTGGTGCTGGGCGCACGCCGCGACCACGCGCGCAGCAAGACCGAAGGCCTGCCCAGCCAGACCGACAACGCCACCACCTACCGCGCCGGCCTGATCGGCGAGATCGGCGCGGGCGTGTCGCCATACATCAGCTACAGCGAGTCGTTCCTGCCGGTGACCGGCCAGGATCTTTACGGCCGTGCGTTCAAGCCGATGCAGGGCGACCAGTGGGAAGGCGGCATCAAGTGGCAGCCGGCGTCGAACATGCTGGTCACCCTGGCGGCCTATCGCATCACCGAGACCAACCGCCAGACCAACGATCCGGACAACGTGTTGAACGTGATCCAGACCGGCGAGATCGAATCGAAGGGCGTGGAAGTCGAGGGCCAGTTCCAGTTCGCGCACGACATCACCCTCACCGCGGCGTACTCGCGCAACAAGGCCGAAGTGACCAAGAGCAACTTCGCCATGGAAGTGAACCAGCGCCTCAACGACACCCCGCAGGAGCTGGCTTCGGTATGGCTGGGCAAGGCCTTCACCCTGGTCGACGACGCGCGCCTGCGCCTGGGCATCGGTGGCCGCTACGTGGGCAACACCCAGTCGCTGGGCTACGGTGGTTTCATCCGCACGCCCAGCTACACGCTGGTGGACGCGCTGGCCGAAGTGCAGGTGACCGACTGGACGATGGCGCTGAACATCACCAACCTGGGCGACAAGAAGTACTTCGCCCCGTGCCGTAATTTCGGTGACTGCTTCACCGGCAACCCGCGCACGGTGACCGGAACGATTTCGTACCGGTTCTGACGGTGTGCCGGGCGTGGCCCGGCACTACCGTGTCCGTACCCTCTCCAGCCGCCGCCAGAGAATTCAATGCAACGTTCCGCCATCAAAGCCTGGTTCCTGGTCCACAAGTGGACCAGCCTGGTCTGCACCTTGTTCCTGCTGCTGTTGTGCGTGACCGGCCTGCCGCTGGTGTTCGGCGAGGAAATCGCCCACCTCAGCGAACCGCACGTGGACAACCCGCAGCCGCAGGCCGCGCATCGCAACCTGGATGAACAGGTGCGCACCGCCGTGGCGCAGTACCCGGGCAACGTGCCGCTGTTCGTGGGTTGGGACTGGGACGGCCACACGGTGTACGTCAACACCGGCACCGAGCCGGCCACGCCGCCGCCGCAGATGAAGACCGCACTGCTCGATGCCAGCAGCGGTGAGGTGCTGCCCGCGCCGCAGTTCAACGAAGGGGTGATGTACTTCCTGTACCGGCTGCACACCGACCTGTTCCTCGGCCTGCCCGGCATGCTGTTCATGGGCGCGATGGGCCTGCTGTTCGCCGTGGCGATCATCTCCGGCCTGGTGCTGTACGGCCCCTTCATGCGCCGCCAGCGTTTCGGCACCCTGCGCACCGGGCGCAGCCGCCGGCTGGCCTGGCTGGACCTGCACAACGTGATCGGCGTGGTCACCCTGGGCTGGGCGCTGGTGGTGGGCATCACCGGCGCCATCAACACGATTGCGAAGCCACTGGAAACCGCCTGGCAGAGCCAGCAGCTGGGGGAGTTCGCCGCGCGTTACGCCGGCCAGCCGCGCCCGACCACGCTGGCCTCGCTGCAGGCCGCGGTGGACACCGCACGCGCTGCCGAGCCCGGCATGCGCCCGGCGTTCGTCAGCTTCCCCGGCACCGGCTACAGCGGCGACCACCACTATGGCGTGTTCATGCAGGGCAACACCCCGCTCACCGAACGCCTGTACCGCCCGGTGCTGATCGATGCGGGCACCGGCGAACTCACGGCCCAGCCGCAGCTGCCCACCTACATGAGCGTGCTGCTGCTCAGCCAGCCGCTGCACTTCGGCGACTACGGCAAGCTGCCGTTGAAGATCCTGTGGGCGCTGCTGGACCTGCTCACCATCGCGGTACTGGTCAGCGGCCTGTACCTGTGGTTCAAGCGCGGCAGCACCGAAGCGCGGGTAACCGAGATCGAGCGCGCTGAAAAAACCGGGGGTGCGGCATGAGCCGGACGCCTGCGCCCAATGGCAGCCCGTTCACGGCGCCAGCGTGGATTGCCGCGGCAAGCCTGCTGGGGCTGGTCAGCGCGCTGGTTGGCGATGGCGTGTTCGACGTCGTGTCGTGGGTGGTCTTCGCCGCATTGATCGGCCTGGTAGTGCGCGCCTGGGTGAAACGCACCCGGTGACGGGGTGATCCGGGCTCGCGGTGCCGACCAACGGTCGGCACTACCGGTCGGCATTGCCCGGTCGGCCCCCGGCCCCGTGGCGGGCGAAGTTGAGTGCCGCCGGCGATGCTTCATCTGCGCGCAGGCACAGCTGCAGCTCGAACGTGGCCTCGCCCCCCGCCAACGGGTGATAGGCGACTTCCGCACTGCGGAACCCGGCCATGCTGGCGGGTACCACCGAGATGCCCGCCTCCACCGCGACCAGTGACAGCACCGCGTGCATGCCGTGCGCTTCCTGCACCACCCGCGGTGTGAATCCTGCGGCCGCGCACAGGCGCACGACCTGCGAATGGAAGCCCCTGCCCTCGCGCGCCGGCCACAGCACGAACGGTTCGTCGGCCAACATCCCGACAGTGAGATGCGCCCGCTCTGCTAGCGGGTGCGCGCGCGGCAGCGCGATGGCCAGGCGGTCGCTGTCGAATGCCTGCAGCCGCATGTCGTCGGCCTCGAACACCGGTGGAATCACCACGCCCACGTCGATCCGCTGTTCGCGCAGCATCTGGATCTGGCGTGCGGAGGTGGCTTCGATCAACTCCAGCCGAACGTCCGGGCTGCTCTGGCGGAAGCTGCGGATCACCCCGGGCAGGCGCCCGTACAGCGCGCTGCCCACATAGCCCAGCCGCACGGTACCGGTGCGCCCTTCAGCTGCATCGCGAGTGGCGACCAGCGCATGGTCGGCCTGCTGCAGCAGCAGGCGTGCCTCGGCCAGCAGCACTGCCCCGGCGGCGGTGAGCCCAAGCGTACGGTTGCCGCGCTGGATCAGCTCGCTGCCGATCTCGTCTTCCAGCTTGCGGATGGCCGCTGTCAGCGGTGGCTGCGACATGTGCAGGCGCGCGGCCGCGCGGTGGAAGTGCAGTTCTTCAGCAACAGCAACGAACTGGCGAAGCAGGCGGAGATCAACCATGGGCATGCATGCGCTGGACGGAAACCCCGCCAGTATGCCGTGCCGCTGACTACCTGCGTGGTTCCACCGTGGGCTGCGCAATGCGCGACCATTGCGCGGCGATGTCTTCGATGCTGTCGGCGGACGTGGCGCGCAGGTCGCGCGGGTAGGCCACATCGTCGGCCTCCACGCTGCGGGTTGCGTGGAACTGACCGTTGCTGGCACGCAGGATCCAGCCGCCATCGCGGCAGGCCGTTGATGCCAGGAAGGCAACGCCCGGCGCCACGGCATCCGGGTGCAGCTCATCGGGCTCGCCCTCCACGCCCCACATGCGGGTCTTGGCCACCGGCGAGATGGCATTGACCACGATGTTGTGCGGTGCGCCTTCAGCGGCCAGCACGTTGACGATACCCACCGCTGCCATCTTCGCGGCCGCATACGCGGCCAAGCCCTTCTGCACGTACTGCGGATACAGCGCGCGGTCGGAGGTGGTCAGCACGATGCGGCCATGGTGGCGTGCCTGCATCGACGGCCACGCCGCCTCGGCCAGCCACAGCGGCGCCTTGGCCGCAATGGTCATCATGTGGTCGAAGCGGTCTTCCTCCAGCGCATCGATCTGCTGGTACTCCACCCACCCCGCATTGTGGATGATGAAGTCGATCCGGCCATGGCGGGCGACGATGTCGGCGATCAGCGCGCGGCAGCCGTCGCGCTGGTCGATCGCCGCGTGCGCGGCATGCACTTGCAGCCCTGTACCGCGCAGCAGCGCCACCGTCGCATCGATCCGCGCCGGGTCCTGCCCGCTTCCATCCAGCCCGGCGCCCACGTCATGCATGACAACCCGCGCACCGCGCGAGGCCAGCAGCCTGCTGTAGGCCAGGCCCAGTCCACTGGCTGCACCGGTAACCAGCCCAACCTGCCCTTCAAATGTAACTTCGTCGTGCGTCTGCATCCGCACAGGATCGTGCTGACAGCACACCCAGCGCCAATACCACCTGCAGCAGTCCACGATACAAACTGCGTATCGCCCTTTAGCGAATCACCGCAACGGCTCCACCACGACGGCAGTGCCATAGCACAGCACCTCGGTCAGCCCGGTCATGATGTCGGTCGCGTCGTAGCGCATGCCGATGATCGCGTTGGCCCCCAGCATCCGTGCATGCTTGGCCATATCGCGATAGGTCTCCTCGCGCGCCTGCTCGCACAGCTCGGTATAGATGGTGATGTTGCCGCCGAACAAGGTCTGGATACCGCCCAGGAAGTTGCCGACGATGGAGCGCGAGCGCACCGTAATGCCCCGTACCACCCCCAGGTTGCGCGCGACCCGGAAGCCGGGCAGCTCGAATGCGGTGGTCACCATCGAATCATCAAGACGCGGCCCGGTCGACGGGCGTGCGGCGCTGTTGTAAGGATCTGCCATGGTTGCCTCGTTGCCCGGGGATCTGCCCGGATGGTGGGAAGGTCAATGCGCCTGTGGTCGTCGCGGCCTGAGTATCCAGAGTAAGCATGTCTGAACCAATACCGCCAACCAAAGTGCGCAATACACCGCCACTGTAAGAAGCCGCCGCGATCAAGCACCTCGCAACTGTATGGCGCTGTGTTCTCACGCCCGCACCCTTTAACGACCCGTGGTCGCCGGCTTCTCCACCCGCGCGTCGGTGTCGAGTTTCTGGAAACCGGCTGCCAGCAGCCCGGGCATCATTTCCGCCAGCCAGTCGATGAACACCCGCAGGCGGTGGGTCACGTGCCGGTTATGCGGATACACCACGTGGAACGGATACAGCGCCGGCCGCCAGGCCCGCAGCACTTCCACCAGCGCACCGCTGGCCAGTGCAGGCGCGGCGGCATAGCTGAAGGTCTGGACCAGCCCCAAGCCCGCAATCGCCGCGGCCAGGTGGGCGTTGCTTTCATTGATGCCAAGACGGTGCCCGCCCTTGATCTCCACACTTCCCGCATCACCCCGGAAGCGGAACGGCACGGCGCGCCCGGTGGAGCTGAGCACGTAGCTCACCAGCCGGTGCCCGTTGCGAAGTTCTTCGGGGTAGGCGGGCACGCCATGCGCTTTCAGGTAGCCCGGGCTGGCGCAGGTGATCAAGGTGGCATCGCCAACATGGCGCGCAACCAGCGATGAATCGTCCAATGGCCCGCCGCGGATCACGCAGTCGGCGTTCTCACCAATCAGGTTCACCGGCCGGTCGGAGACGCCCAGCTCGATGCGGATATCCGGGTACCGCGCCATGAACGCCGGCAGCGCGGGCACCAGCACGTCGCGTGCGGTCGACCCGCCAACGTCCACGCGCAACAGTCCCCGCGGCGTGCCTCGCGCGGCACTGAACGACGCATCGATATCCTCCAGGTCACGCAGCAGACGACCTGCCTTCTCGTAGTAGTCCTGGCCCTCGGCCGTGACCGATACCCGCCGCGTGGTCCGCTGCAGCAGGCGTACGCCCAGATGCGCTTCCAGCTCGCGCACCAGCTTGCTGAGCGTAGCGGTGGGCATGTCCAGGGACTCGGCGGCGCGGATGAAGCTGCCCGCTTCGACGACCCGGGCAAAGGCACGGATGGCGGAAAGTTGGTTCATGCGCCCATTATGCACCCACATGCATAGTGATTATCATTAATCCATCTTTATCCACCAATCGGCCAAGCCTATCGTTCTCCCAACAGCGGCGGGAATCCTCCCGCTCGTCCAACGGAGAACATCATGAGCACCCCCCTCCTTACCGGTAAGATCGCCCTCGTCACCGGCGGCACCTCGGGCATCGGCCTGGCCAGCGCCCGCCACCTCGCGTCGCTGGGCGCCACTGTCTTCATCACCGGCCGGCGCCAGGCCGAACTGGACGCGGCCGTCGCCGCGATCGGTCCGGCCGCCACCGGGATTCGCGCTGATGCGGCGCTTCCCACCGACCTGGACACGGTCTACGCCCGGATCGCCACGCAGGCTGGCAGACTGGATATCCTGCACGCCAACGCCGGTGGCGGCGACATGCTGCCGCTGGGCGCGATTACCGAAGAGCACTTCGACCGCATCTTCGCCACCAATGTCCGTGGCGTCCTGTTCACCGTGCAGAAGGCGCTGCCACTGCTGGTCGATGGGGCATCGATCATCCTCACCGGCTCTACCGTGTCCATCCAGGGCACGGCCAACTTCAGCGTGTACAGCGCCAGCAAGGCAGCAGTGCGCAACTTCGCCCGTTCCTGGGCGCTGGACCTGAAGGAGCGCGGCATCCGGGTCAACGTAGTCAGCCCGGGGCCGATCCGCACCCCCGGCCTCGGCGATCTGGTGCCCGACGACGCCCGTCAGGGTCTGTTCGACCACCTGGCAGCGCAGGTGCCCCTGGGACGACTGGGCGAACCGCAGGAAGTGGCCAACGCCGTGGCATTCCTGGCCTCTGACCAGGCGAGCTTCGTCAACGGCATCGAGCTGTTCGTGGACGGCGGCATGGCGCAGGTCTGATCCTGTGCGGCTGCAAGCTCGGCATCGCGCGCGGTCGGGTCAGCGCTCGCGCAGCGATTCAGTGGTGTGTTGCTGCAACGGGCTGAGCAGGTAATCCCGGCACCCCGGGCACGGATTCGAAACGAAGCGGTTGGCCGCTGCCTATCGCCTCGGCCAGTGCGCGTTGGCCAGCGCCTCGGTGGCTCTACTCCGGTGTCCCACGTTCGACCACTTCCATTGCATCGGCGAATTTCGCCATCAGCCGCACCAGGTCCGATACCTCCTGCGGCTCCCATGATTCGAAGATGACCCTGCCCATCCGCTCGCGCGCGGCGTCCAAGCGGTCAGTCATCTCCTTGCCTTTGGGCGCAATGGTGGCCTCGCGGATCCGGCGGTCCTGCGGATTGCCCTGGCGGGTGATCAGTTCCATGGTTGCCAGCTTGGCCACCTGCCGGCTGATGGTCGTGTAGTCGCGACCCAACCGGTCAGCCAATTCGACCACCCCGATCGGCCCGACCCGCTCGATCACCACCAGCAGCCGGAACAGAGCCTGGTCCAGCTTCACCCCCGCTTCCTGCAGGAGTCGCTCGTCGTTGCGCGGGCGGTTCATCACGCTGACAAGGCTGACCATGGACAGGTGCAGCGACTTCAGCTCGGTCGAAATATGTGTATCTTGCACTCTCTTTTTCGCAGGCATAGCATCCCCTCCAGATACGTGCATATTACACATACTTGGAGAGAACGATGGGTAACGCCCCTGATGTTGTGATCTGTGGCGCCGGTGCCGCTGGTTTGACCCTGGCCATTGAACTGGCCCGGCGTGGCGTGTCCTTCAGGCTGCTGGAGCAGCGCGACCAGCCGTTCCATGGCTCGCGCGGCAAGGGCATCCAGCCCCGCAGCCAGGAGGTGTTCGAGGACATGGGGATCCTCAACCGGTTGTTCGCTACCGGCGGGCCGTACCCCCTTTCGCGTACCCACAATGCCGATGGCAGCAGCACCGACGGCGCGGTGCTGGAAGCTGCGCTGGCTACCCCCGCCGAGCCTTATCGCCAGCCGCTCATGGTGCCGCAGTTCCTTACCGAAGCCGTGATGCGTGAGCGCTTGGCCGAACTGGGCCATGCCGTGCAATTCAGCCACACGTTGCTCGGCGTCGATCAGGATGGCGAAGGTGTCCACGTCCGCATCGCCACGCCCAGCGGCGAGCAGACGATCAGAACCCGTTACCTGATCGGCGCCGACGGCGGCCGCAGCTTCGTGCGCCAGTCATTGGCGATTCCTTTCCCGGGCCAGACCCTGGGCGTTCGCGCCGTCGTCGCCGATATCGTGCTGCAGGGTCTGTCCCGCGATGCGTGGCACAACTTCAACGAGCACGACATGGCACGCCGCATCTCGCTGTGCCCGCTCATGGGCACGGACATGTTCCAGTTGCAGGCACCGGTGCCGCTGGAGGTCGAGGTGGACCTGTCCGTTGAGGGCTTGGCCGCGATGGTGCACGCGCGGACAGGGCGCGATGACATCACGGTCGAAGGCGTCTCGTGGGCTTCCGCGTACCAGATGAACGCACGCCTGGCAGATCGGTATCGCGTGGGCCGGGTGTACCTGGTGGGCGATGCGGCGCATACCCATCCCCCTACCGGCGGCCAGGGACTGAACACCAGCGCGCAGGATGCATACAACCTGGGCTGGAAGCTGGCGTCCGTATTGGAAGGCGCGCCGGAGGTACTGCTCGATACTTACGAAGAAGAACGCAGGCCCGTTGCGGCGGCAATGCTCGGTCTTGCTACCAGGCTTCTCGAGCACGCCCAGCGCGGCGACAACCGGCGTGGTCGTGAGGTGCAGCAGCTCGACCTGGGGTATCGGGCGTCTTCGATTACGCTGCCGGCCGAATCGCGCGAGGGGCGCATCGAGCCCGGCGACCGCGCGCCTGATGCACCGCTGCAGGGCGCGGGCGGGCAACCCATCCGATTGTTCGAGGTACTCCGCGGTATCCATTGGACGCTGCTGGGCCATGCGGCCGACCGAATCGCTGCGCCGCCGCGCGCCGGCCTGCACGTACACCTCATTGGGCCGAAGGGCGACCTGCGCGACGGCGATGGGCATTTCCAGCGCGCGTACGGACTTGGGCCGGACGAGTGGGTGCTGGTGCGCCCCGACGGCTATGTTGCCGCTGTTGCGGACGGCGGGCGACTTGCCGATCTGGTGTCACATCACGCGGCCTGTTCGCCCTGATTACTTCGCCGCCGGTGCCGTGGAGGCCGCTCTGGGCTTGGAGTACCAGAGCGCATTGACGATGATCCAGCGCTCTCCGAAACGGCCCATGTGGAAGTAGTCCACGAACCAGGGCGTCTCCAGCCGCACCGAGGCCGCGTTGCCGGTAACGTCCAGCACGCGGCAGGTACGGTCCCACTCCGCCTTGGGCGTCTTCAGCGCGCCCTGGCGGGTCAGGCCCACCAGCTCTTCCTTGCTCATGCGGCGCAGGCCAAGCCGCTCGTCCGGGGTTTCGCCGAGCACCATCCGCTTGGCCAGGTCTGGATGCAATGACCGCGCTACCCGCTGGGGATCGGCTTCCAGCTGGCCATCCACATAGTCAAAGCAGGTCGCCTCGATAGCGGCTACGGTGGCGGCATCAGGTGCCGCCGGGGTATTTGCGGTGGCGGCAGCGGCAAACAGCAGGGCAAGTGCGGACATGGAATCCCCAAGAGAGTGACAAGGTAGTCAACAGGTGACGCATCCAACGATTGGATCGATGCCGCTACGGCGCGCCAGGTCGGACCACCTTGCAGTGATAACACCCGCAGGTTGTGCCGTCGACGTTGTACCAGGAATGCGCGCCACCATGTGCCTCGCAATCCCTGCCTTTACCCGCGAAACCCAGGTTGATCTAGAACCAGGGCAGGTGCTGCCTGATGGCAGTCCTCCAACGGTAGGGCGAAGGCCTAGCAGCCAGGACCAGTCGCCGGAATACTTCCAACATGACGAGGGGCAACAGCCAGCTTGCCCACAGCAGGCACGAGATGAGCGTTCCGCTTGGCGCCAGGCCTGAAGCAATGGCTACCGGCAACATCAAACGGAACAGGACGGGCGCCAGGGTCACCGCATAGTTGCGGATCATCCACGTCCTGTGCCGCTCCACTCGGCCACGGTGGATCGCGATCATGGCCAACAGCGCCGTGGTCAACCACGCCAGGGCGGTACCGGCAAAACCAATCTTGATGGAAAGCGGTGCCGGGGTGGTGGCGATCAATCCGGCCGCCGCTGCGCTGGCCGTGAGGACTCCACCGAAGTAGAGATACCCAACCCGCCGATGCAGTGCGGGACGCTCCCACCACCAGCGTGCCAACAGCTGGATCGGCCCGGTCACGATGGCCACCACGCCGCCAGCCAGGTGCAGCCACAGCCAGCCATGGCGATCCACGAAGCGGCCGTACGCGGGGCTGTCCAGAAGCCCGTACTTTGCATACGCCGCCATCAGGAATTCGGCCGATACCACCACGATGATCAGCCAGGTGACGACCACGAATGCGGCTTTCAACACTGTGTCCCGGCGCGATGGCATCAGCGTCTCTTCCGGTTGAGCTACTGTCGAGCCGCCAATCTAGCCAACTCCGACAACCCGTTCAATCCATGCAAGGCGATGGGCATCGGCGGTGTCCCTTCGCACCGCTGCCAGCCCGTCGGCCCGGCCAAAGGCATGCAGCAGCAGCGGTCCAAGGTCGACCAGGGGCGATTTCGCCAGCCCCATCTCGTGCAGCAGGGCGAACGAACGCCCCTCGAACTCGCCGAGCAGCTCGGAGCCGTAGCGCGCCGCGTGGCTGATACCGGACAGATACAGGGCCTTGAACACTTCCTGCTCCGGCCACTGCAGTGCCATCCGCAGCGGCCATTCGATCAGGTTGCGCTCGCCCCACAGATCCTGCTTCCGCGTGACCTCGTTGGCGACCAGGGACAGCGTCAGTGACTGCGCCAGCGCGCCCAGATACGGCTGCATCTGTTCCGCCGTGGGCCGCGTGTAGATCGCATCGTGCGGCGCGCTCTGTACGCCGCCCAGGCGTGCAAGCACCCTGCCTTCCAGCTCCAGTATCGCGGCCTCCAACCCTGCCCTGTCCGACGACACCGCTTCGCGCCCGATCAATGCCACGCGGGCGGTATCCCAGATGCCTAGATCGACCGTCCAGCAGTTCCCTGCCTCACCAATGGAACCGAGTACCAGCAGATCCGTACTGGACGCGAACCCCGCCGCGGTTTCGCGTTCGCCGGCCTCGTCCTGCGCACCGAACAGCACCGGCCCGCCACCCCTGACCACTGCGGCCAGGCAGTGGGCGTGCAGGGATGTCCACTCGTAGGCGCTTTCCGCCAGGTACAGCGGAATGGCGCGACTCAGGCGCCCCAGTTCATCTTCCCGTTGTTGTTCCGCGCGCTCTTCGCCGCTCATGACCTTGCCCAGCATCAGGAACGTCACCTTGCGCGCACTGTCGGGCTTGTTCGCAAACAGCCACTGCGGCTCGCGCAGGCCGTAACGCCAGATCGGAAGTTCGAACGGCATGTTCGCGATCTGCAGTTCTTCCGTGTCGATCGGCCGCGATGATGCACCCGCTTCCCGGCGCGCCTCGTACTGGCTGGCCATTGCATCCAGATGCTGCTTGAACGGCGGAATGTTGAGCGCGTACAGGCGATGCAGCAGCGCCTCGCCCTCGTCCAGGCGATCAAGATGGAGATAGGCCTGGACCAGGTTCATCCCGACCTGCGGCCCATGCGTTTCCGGGTCGTAGGACGGACCGATGAGGTCCACCAGTTCGACGATCCTGCCGGCATTGCCGAGGTCACCTGAAATGACCAGCAACACATCGGTGCTGTGCGCTGCCTGGGCGAGAACGCTGCGGAACTGGTCCAGCGCTGCCGGGACATCCTGCTTCGCAAGGCTTTCCCGCCCCAGATAGAGGCTGGCGCGCCAGCTGCCCGGCAGGGCCGCTGCCTGTTCCAGTGCTGCCCGGTAGGCGGGCTCACCACCGCGCTCGCGCTGCCGTGCAAGCCACCAGCCCAGGCCGTTGTCCTGGTTCGGGTCCAGTTGCAGCGCCTTCCACAACGTTGCATCGGCCTGATGCTCGTCGCCACGGCCTGCCTGCACCTTCGCGAGGTTGGCAAGGAGCGTTGCGGTCTCACCGATCCTGCCGATTGCATCGCGCAGCACCTGCCCGGCCTGCTCGAAGCGTTCCTGCTGCATCAGCACGATCGCGCGGATGACGTGCGCCCGTTCCACGATGGGGTCGATCTCCAGCATCCGCTGGGACGCAGGATCAACCTCGGCGGCGAACCAGTCGTCCAGCGCATTGAGGATGAGTTGGTAAAGCTCGTTGGGCTGGTCCCACATCGCCTTGATCTGGGGCAACAGCATGTTGTCGCGCCAGTCGGCCCGGGTGACCTGCAGTTCCCGGCCGTGGGCGTCGTACACGGTGATGAGCTGGGCTTGCGCTGCCTCCGCCGGAGGCGCTGCAGGCTGGGACACGGCTAGCGGTGGTTTGGCGCTGGCGGGCTTGCCGGTCAGGCTCTGCATCAAACGCTTGAACATCGTTCCTCCATGGGCTGGGCGCAGGCCATTCTGCACCAATCCTGCGGCGGCTGAACCGTTAAGCATCTCCCCTGGTCGCGCGGTGTGCGGCTCTGGATGGATCCCAACACGGCACGATTCGTGTGACCATTACTGGCCTGAAGACCTGCTTGAACCCCATGCGCCAACTGTCCGATCCCGCCCTGCTCCGCGATATCGCCGAGATCGGCCGCATCGCGGCCGTGCCACGCATCCTGGAAACGGTGGCCCACATCACCGGCTGCCGGTTCACGGCCATTGCCCGGGTGACCGATACCACCTGGACGGCGTGCGCCACCCACGACACCCTGGGCTTCGGCCTGGTGGCGGGCGGCCAGCTGGTGCTGGAGACCACCATCTGCGATGAGATCCGGCAGTCGCCCAAGCCGGTGGTGTTCGCCCATGCGAGCCTGCACCCGGTCTACTCCACCCACCACACCCCGCGCATCTATGGGCTGGAGAGCTACGCCTCGGTACCGATCCATCGTCCGGATGGCAGCTTCTTCGGCACCCTGTGTGCGATCGATTCGGCGCCGGCCACGTTCGATGAGCTGCATATCCAGCGCTCGATGGAACTGTTGGCCGAGCTGGTCGGCAACTACCTCGATACCGAAGAACGCCTTGAACAGGCGGCAGTGGCGCTTTCCGATGCGCAGCAGGTGGCTGAGCTGCGCGACCAGTTCATCGCAGTACTGGGCCACGACCTTCGCAATCCGCTGCAGTCGATCAGCATCGTGACCGAAACACTCGAAGCTGCGCCGCATACGGATTACCAGCAGCGCATGTTCGACCACATCACGGCCAGCGTGAATCGCATGGAGGGGTTGGTAAGCGATGTGCTCGACTTCGCGCGTGGCCGCCTGGGTGGCGGCATTCCCGTGGCATTGCGCAGCGCCGACGGCTTGGCGGCCGACCTGCAGCACGTGGTGGACGAGGTGGCGAACGCTACCGGGCGTTCGGATATCGCGGTGCGGATGGAGATCAATGGAGCGGTGGTGTGCGATTCCAACCGCCTGGGCCAATTGCTGGCCAACCTGCTGACCAATGCCGTGCAGCATGGCGATGCCGCTGCGCCGATCGCGCTGGAGGTACAGGCCGTTTCAAGCGGACTGGTATTGACCGTGCGCAACGGCGGGCATATTCCCGCCGAGCGACTGGCGACCATTTTCAGGCCGTTCTCGCGCGAGAAGGCGGAGCTGCCGCGGCCCGGCCTGGGGCTGGGGCTCTACATCGCCGCGGAGATTGCGCGGTCGCATGGGGGCACCCTGGTGGTGGCCTCGGATGAGGCCACCGGTACAGCGTTTACGTTCCGGATGCCGGGTGGCAGCGCCTGATCAGGATTTGATGAAGGCCAGCAGGTCCGGATTGATCACGTCGGCGTGCGTGGTCAGCATGCCGTGCGGGTAGCCCTTGTAGACCTTCAGGGTGCCGTTCTTCACCAGCTTCACCGACAGCAGCGCTGCGTCCGCGATCGGCACCACCTGGTCGTCATCGCCGTGCATGACCAGCGTGGGCACGGTGATCGCCTTCAGGTCTTCGGTCTGGTCGGTTTCGGAGAAGGCCTTGATGCCTTCGTAGTGGGCCTTGGCGCTGCCCATCATGCCCTGGCGCCACCAGTTCTGGATCACGCCCTGCGAGATGGTCGCGCCGGGGCGGTTGAAGCCATAGAACGGGCCGGTCGGGAAGTCCACGAACAGCTGCGCACGGTTGGCCGCAACACCGGCACGGATGCCGTCGAACACTTCGATCGGCAGGCCACCGGGGTTGGCCGCCGTCTTCAGCATCAGCGGCGGCACTGCGCTGACCAGCACCGCCTTGGCAACGCGCCCCTGCGGCTGGCCATGCCTGGCCACGTAGCGCGCCACTTCGCCACCCCCGGTGGAATGGCCGATATGCACGGCATTGCGCAGGTCCAGGTGCTCGAATACGGCGGAGGCATCGGCTGCGTAGTGGTCCATGTCATGACCGTCGCTGACCTGTGCCGAGCGGCCGTGGCCACGGCGGTCATGGGCGATCACGCGGTAGCCCTTCTGCAGGAAGTACAGCATCTGGGTGTCCCAGTCGTCCGACGACAGCGGCCAACCGTGGTGGAAGACGATGGGCTGCGCATCGCGCGGGCCCCAGTCCTTGTAGAAGATGCGGACGCCGTCTTTGGTGGTGACGAAATTCTCGGACATGAAAGTGTTCTCCGGAGCGGGGGAAGGGGTGCGCGCCATCGCAAAACCCGGCAGCGCCATGACGGCCAGCGCCGAGGCACCGGCCTGGAGCGCCTGGCGGCGGGTGAGCATCAGCGTTTCCAACACGTTGGGGGGCATCGGTGAATCCTGCGCAGGGGCGGCACCTCACATGGAGCCAGATACCGGCAGGTTCACGCTTGTACGCCGTTGCTCTTCATGCCGATGCCGGGACTACCGGCGCCGGGGCTCCCACGCGAAGGACGCCGGTACCTGCAGGTCGATCTCCGTTCCGCGCCCGGAGCGTCCGCTCAGGATCGTCAAGGTGCCACCGGCGCGCGCAGCGCGCTCGCGCATGCCTTCCAGGCCCCAGTGCCCTGTCATGGCCTCTGCCCCCTGGGGTAACCCGATCCCGTCGTCGCTGATGCGCAGGTGGAAACCCTGACGCCCATAGCTGACCAGGATCTGCACCTGCGCGGCGCGCGAATGACGGAATGCATTGAGCAGGGCTTCGCGGCCGATCATGTACGCCTCTTCGGCCGCGCAGGTCTGCATGGCGCGCGGCGTGCCTTCCACCACCAGGCGGACGGCCGGGGTCTCAAGGCCATGCGCCTCCTCCGCCACGCCCATCAGCGCAGCGCCAAGATCGCGCGCGCGTTCCACATCGCCACGCAGGCCGCGCACGCGCTCACGGCCGTCGGCCGCCACCTGCTCGGCCATGGTCATCGCCGCTTCCAGCTCCGCGCGGACCGGATCGGTGGGCGGCAGCTTGCGGCTGGACGCATGCAACCGCAGGATCAGTCCCTGCGTGCTCTGCAGCAGGGTGTCGTGCAGCTCGCGTGCGATCCGCTCGCGCTCGCGGTGACGCTCATCCAGGCGTGTACGGATGCGTGCCGCCAGCTGCCGCAGCCGGCCCAGGTACAGCAGCCACAGCAGGGCCGCACCCGCGATCACGCACAGCACGCGGAACCAGGCGGTTTCCCAGTAATGCGGTGCGACGTTGACCACCAGGCGGGCGCCCTGCTCGTTCCAGACCCCATCGTTGTTGCTGGCCGCTACCCGGAACACATACTGCCCCGAGGCAGGCGCGTTGTAGAACGCCGAGCGCGCGGTCGAGGCCTCGAACCATTGCGGATCGAAGCCCTCCAGCTGATAACGGAAACTGACCCGCTCGGGAATTGAAAGACTAAGCGCTGTGAAGCGGATGCGCAGGTTCTTCGTTCCTGCCGGCAGCTCGACGGCGCCTGCATTGATCGGTACGTCGGCCCCATCCACCGCCACCGACAGGATCTCCACCGGCGGTGCTACTGGGTTGCGCACGATCTGCGCCGGATCCATCGACACCAGGCCGCTGGTCGTGGAAAACCACAGCCGCCCATCCTGGGTCCGCGCAGCGGTGGGCAGTGGCCGGAACTGGGCGGCGATGCCGGGCAACGCATCCAGCGCGTCGAAGCGCTCGTAACGCGGGGTGCCCTGCGCGTTGAACAGGCCGGCGATGTCGCCGTCGCGCACGTGCACCACGCCACGTGCACCGTTGAACCACAGGCCGCCTGCAGCATCGGCCACGATGCCGCTGATGCCACGCAGGTCTTCGCGCACCGCCGGCAGCACGTTGTGCAACCGGCCTTCGGCCACCCGCGCCAAGCCGCGCTCGCCGCCCATCCACATGCCCTGCGCGTCCTCGAACAACGCCGTGACGTTGCCCACGTCCAGCGGTTCGCCCGTCCATGGCGTGGAGAACACCCCGTGGTCGAGCACTGCCACCGCGTTACGGGCAAAGCCCAGCCACAGCCGCCCGCTGGCATCGGTCTGCATCACCAGCGGCGAACCACCCGTGGGCAATCCAGGCCTGTCCTGGAAGTGTGCCCACTGCCCGTCTTTGAACCGGTACACACCCGGCGTGTTCAAGGACACCCACAGCGCGCCGTCCGGGGTGGTCGCGATGGCCTGCACACCCGAGCGCGCCGCCACCGGCAGCCCGGATACCTTCGAGAAGCGCTCGCCGTCACGGCGCCACACCCCGTCCGGCCCGGCCAACCACGTGGTGCCGGCGGCATCGCGGTGCATGGCGGTGATTCCCGCCGGCAGCGCCAGCGTCTGGCGTGTGGCCATGTCCACGCGCTGCAACGGGTGGTTGCGGGTGCCCACCAGCAGCGCGTTGCCGTCCGCGACCATGGCAAACTCCTGCGCACCTTCGGGCATCGGCACCTGCACCAGGTTGGCATGGCGGAAGCGATCCAGCCCGCGACTGCCGCCCACCCACACATTGCCCTCGCGATCCTCCAGCAACGGCTGCGCGTAATCGGAGCTGAGCCCGTCCACCCGGCGGAAGCGTTCCACCTCCGCCCGGTTGCGTTGCGGTGAGCGGCGAACCAGCCCGGTCCCCAGCGTGGTCGCCCAGAGCACACCGTCGCGGTCGAACAGCAGCCCGGCCGATTCCACGGCATCGCCCTGGCCGGACAGCGGGCGCACACCGCCGTCCGCTTCGGCCACCCAGATGGCTCCGTCCGGCGCCTGGGCAATCTGGCTTACCCGGCCCACGCGCGCCGGCACCCGTTCGAATGCGCTTGCCCCGCGCCTCAACACCACCATGCCGGCCTCGGTGGCGATCCACAGCGTGCCCTCGCGATCGGTGAACAACGTCCGCGCCTGTCGTCCCGGGTAGCCCATCGCCTGCGTGGGCCGCACCCAGCGCTGGCCCTGCAGGAAGAGCGGGCCGGTAAAGGTGGCGGCCCACAAGCGGCCCCCGCCGTCTTCGGCGAAACGGAATACGGTGCTGGTCGGCAGTCCCGCCGCCGAACCGTAGTGGCGCACGCCCGTGCGCTCGACCCGGCTCACCCCGCCATAGCGGAAGCCCACCCACAACCCGCCATCGTGGGCGGCGTACAGGGTCGACACACTGGTCGCGGGAAACGCGTCATCGCCGGGCGGCACGAAGCGCGTGAAGCGCACGCCATCGAAACGGTATAGGCCGATTTCGGTGCCCAGCCAGAGATAGCCATCCGCCGTCTGCGCCAGCGCGGTCACCTGCCCCGGTGCGCCCTGGTTGACCGTCCACGCGGTGTGGTGGAACTGCCCCACTGCCCGCGCCGGGTCCAACGCCGCGGCATGGCCGCCCAGCAGCAGCAGGCACGCGCAGGCGATGGCACGGAATGTGATCGTCATGGTCAGCCCCTGCGCGTCGGGACCATCATACAAAAACGACTACCCGCAAGGCGTTCCGTCGCACGGCTGGCACCCCGACGGGACGACAGCGCGCACGTAGGCGGTAGGCGTGCACCCCAGGCTGCGGCGGAACCAGCGTACGAAGTGGCTCTGGTCGTAGAAACCCAGCGCACTGGCAACCTGGCAGACGCGCTGCCCCTCGGTACGCAGCAGGTGCCGGGCGCGCTCGATGCGCCGCATGCGCAGGTATTCCATCGGGCTCAGCCCGGTCTGCTCGCGGAACGTACGGGCAAAGTGGAAACGGCTCATGCACGCCGCCCCGGCAATGGCGCTGAGCTGCAGGGGTTCGGACAGGTTGGCCTCGATGTAGTCGACCGCCCGCCCCACCGCGCGCGAAGGTGCGCCCGGCACGGGTTCCACGGCGATTGCCGGAAGGTTGGCATGCATTGGCTCGGACCTCGCGAAATCCACCCGTGCATGCTGTGCCTGCAGCGCGCCCCGCCCAAGCCCCGATTGGCTGGGCGCACGACTACTCTTTCGGGTGAGTGCCCGCGTGGTCGTCGCTGCCGCGCCGCGACGCCGGCCGCTCCAGCACCCGTCGACCGAACAGCACCGCATCCACCGAATACGCGCCCGGACCCAGCAACAGCAGCGCCAGCAGCAGAGCCGCCAACGGCCAGCCGTCCAGCGCGGCATCCACCCCGGCCAGGACCAGCGCCACTCCTATCCCCAACGGAAGTAGTCCGCCGAACGCGATCAGGGCGGCGGCGAGCCACGCCCACGCGATCAGGTCGGGCGGGGGCAGCGCCCCGCGCAGGCCCCACGGGCCTACCAGCATCAACGACAGCACCAGGCGAAACAACAGCAGGCCCACGCCGGGCGTGCGGTCGGGAAAGGTTGCGTACAACAGCTGCACCGGGGCGCCTCCAGCGTCGATCTGGCTGACCCCATTGGGGACCCATCGGCGCCGGCGCGCATGCCTCGAAAGAGTAATACGCCCCTCCCCCGCGGGTTGTCTGACGCAGATTCCGGGGAATGATCACACGGTCATTTGTTATCGTGACCGCCTTCAGCCCATCTTTCCTGGACTCTCATGCCCCGCAAGCCGTCTGCCTCCCTCTCCCCGCACGCAGTGCTGCGGGCAGCTACCAAGGAGGCGTATGAGCGCGTCACCCTGCTGCTGACCACCAGCTTCGACGATTTCAGCCCGGAACAGCAGCGCCGGCTGCGCGCCCTGCTGGGCAGCGAGGGTGCGGCCAGCCCGGCCAAGCGGGCCAAACCCGCCAAGGCAGAACGCAAGGAACTGCCGCCGCGTTACTGGCTGCCGCATACCCAGGAAACCTGGTCCGGTCGCGGGCGCGTGCCGAACACCTTCCTCGCCTGGGAGGGCACCGTGGCCCATACCGAGTGGAAGAAGCACCACCCCGATGAGCGCTTCCCGGCCTATCCGGGCTGAACGCGAAGATGAGCGGTGACATGAAGATGCGCAGGGCCGTGGGAACGCACGGCACCCTGCATCGCATCGAGGGCCTGCAGAAGCGACACGATACGCAGCAGTCCCTGCCCACCCTGCTTTGCGACAGCGAAGGGTGCGGCGCCCCGGTCAGGTTTGTAGCGGCGGACCCTTCCTATTTCGCTCTCGCCAAAGGTGCCGAGCACCAGCCGGGCTGCCGGTACAACGCCCCCGGCCGCTTGCAGGCCATTCTGGCCGCCGGTTCGGATCCTGATTTCCTGCCTGCGCTGGACGACGGCCGGCACGAGCTGCGCCTGCTGTTGCTGCAGCACGCCCTGAAACGTGGCGGGATCGAGCAGCAGACCCTCGACGGCTATCTGGGCACCCTTGCCGACCTGCTGGTGCTGCGCGTGATGTGTGAAAGCGACGACCTCGTGGCCTCGGAGGTCACCCTGCGCCTGGGCAAGAAACGCGTGGACTGGGAGAATTTCTTCTACGACCAGGAACGCTACGACCAGGCCTGGGAGCGGATTGGCACCGGGACTACCGACCTGCCCATGGCGCTGGTCGGCACGGTAAGGTCGCACCGCTCGCCGCAGCCGGGTTCGCTGTTCCTCAACTGCGCGCCGAAGTACCAGCACACCGGCGTGGCCGATCGCCGTGATTTCTACGAAGTCAGCGTCGGGCATGCCGACGCCGCCTGGCTGAAATCCTTCCCGGTGGGCGCGGAGATCGTGATGTTCGGGCTGTGGCGCCAGGGCCGAAGCAGCACGTCGTCCAGGCCACACCCCACCGACCCGCGCCGGACCATCACCAACGTCACCCACAAGCTTGCACTATGGCCAGGCTTCAAGCGGCAACTGGCCCTGGTTGAATGAACTGGAGAACGAACAGCATGCGCCGACCCACCCCGTCATTCCTGCTGTTCACGGCCTTGTCCTGCGCCTCGATCACCGCCTGTGCGGCGCCACCGCCGCCGGCCACCACGCTGTTCACCGACGTCACCGCTACCCACGTTCCTGCGGATGCCGAGCTGCACGCCTTGGATGCGGCGCTGCTGGATGCCGACGGTGACGGCGACCTGGATGTCGCGGTGGCGGTGGAGAACGGCGCCAACCGGCTGTACCTCAACGATGGCACCGGCAAGCTCAGCCATACGCCCGGTGCGTTCGGTTCCATCGCGGGCGACAACGAGCATGTACGCGTGGCCGACTTCAATGGCGACGGCCACCTGGATGTGGTGTTCGTGGCCGAAGATACCGAGCAGCACAACCTGTTCCTGGGCGACGGCAAGGGTGGGTTCACCCGGGTAAGCGAGCGCCTGCCCGCCACCAGCCAGGCCAACGCGGTGGCGGTCGGCGATGTGAACGGCGACGGCCTGCCCGACATCGTGGTGGGCAACACCACCGAAGGAAAGGAGGGCGTGGCGCAGCCCTTCCTGTGGCTCAATGACCGTGCACGCCCCGGGTGGTTCATCGATGCCAGCATCTCCCACCTGCCCGCCATCGACGTGCAGGCACAGGGCATCGTGCTGGCCGATCTGGATGGCGATGGCGACCTGGACATGGCCATTGCCAGCCAGGATCCGATCAACCGGCTGCTGTTGAACGATGGCGGCGGACGCTTCACCGATGCCACCGACCGGCTGGGCAAACAGGTACCTACGGAGACCCGCGAAGTACATGCCCTGGATGCCAACGGCGATGGCCGGCTGGACCTGGTGTTCTTCAACCTCACCAGCAACAACCGGGACTGGGACAAGGACCCGCAGACGCGGTTGCTGATCAACCAGGGCAACGCGCGCTTCAAGGATGAGACCCGTACCCGCCTGCCCACCCACCGCTTCTCAAGCTGGGGCGGCACCGTGGTGGACTTCAACCACGATGGTCATCCCGACCTGGTGGTCAGCGCCATCGACGTGCCCGGTTTCGTGCCGCTACAAGTACGTGCGTGGCAGAACGATGGGAAGGGCAATTTCAGCGACGTCACCGCGAAGGTGATTCCCGCTGCCACCGTGGGCCGCAGCTGGAGCATGGCGCGTGGAGACCTGGATGGCGATGGCAAGCAGGACCTGTTCATCGGTGGCTGGCAGTCGCAGGCGCGGCTGCTGCTCAGCCGCCCATAAGCCCTCCACATTCCCACGGCTTTCTTCACAGAGCCTGCTCTATATTCCGGACCACGCCGCCGCTCGCTGCGGCTGGAATGGGAGCTTGATATGAAAGCCGCACGTCTGATTGGCATTGCCGCACTTACCGTTGCCGCCTTGGCCGCAGCGCCTGCCTGGGCCGATCCGCCCCACCATGCACGCGGCAACGGCCCGCCCCCGCATGCCGGCGGCCCGGACAAGCGCCACGCACCGCCGCCGGGATGGCAGAAGAAGGCCTGGCACCGCGGCGACCGGCTCAGCTGGTCGGAGGTGGACCGTCGTTACTGGGTTGACGACTACTCGCGTTACGATCTGCGCGAACCGGGCCGCGGCCATCGCTGGGTGCGGCAGTCCGACACCGAGTACCTGCTCGTTGAGATCGCCACCGGCGTGATCATCGACGCCCTGCGCCGCTGACGCGGCGCCCTCTAGAGAAGGTCTGCGGTCGGCGCACTTCCGGCCGCGTGCCATCACCGCAAGCGCGGCAGGAATCACTGCCGCGCTGCTGCTCCGCATTGCGCGCGATGCGCCGCAGTGCCGGCGTGCTGCTGAAGGGCAATGGGCTTCCCACCGACCTGCTGCTGTCCAGTGGTAAGGACCGTTAGCGTTACGAGTCACCTTCCTGCGCCGTCAACCACTCAAGCACCTCTTGGTGCAGTGCCTCGCTCGCCTGCGGGGTCGCCGCTCCCCACAGGCTGTGCCGCATGCCCGGAATTTCCCGGTAACGGAACACCACGCCCGAGCCCTGCATGAGTTCGGCCAGCTTCCGTGCGGACGCCACCGGCACCGACCCGTCGCGTTCGCCGTGCACGACCAATAGCGGCGCCTTGAGGTCCCGCAACACATTGGCCTCCACCGCATCCAGGCGGCTGGCCCATGTCGCGTAGGTGTTGGATTCCCCCATCCAGTCGCGCGTGGGCACCGGCGCGGCGCGGATCTCGTCCATTTCCTTGCGCAGCGATTCGCGGCAAGCAGCAGTATCCGCAGGCGCGGAGCACACCATGGCCTCCATGGAATCCGCCATCCGCATTCCGCCGCCAACGCCCACCAGCGCCACGGCTTTGGTCTGCGGGTAGTACGCCGCCAGCTGCGCTCCAATGCGCGCCCCATCGGAGAAGCCCCACACCAGCAGCTCCCCGTTCCACCAGCTCGCATGCCGGTTCAGGTGCTGCAACGCGCGCAGATGGTCAATCACGCGTTGGTCGATGGAGTAGCGCTGCCGAAACTCCGCGCTGCATTGGAAATCTGGTCCGATCTCGATATTTCCCTCGGCGTTGAGCGCCGGGATGGTTGGGCCCGGCTTCTCGATCACGGCCAGCGCGAAGGGATGGGCACCGTCACTCTTCTCCAGCAGCCAGGCAACGCTTTCGTTGTAGGTGGAGGGGATGCACAGCGAGCCGTCGATATAGACCAGCAGCGGCACCTTGCCCGTCGTAGAGGGGCGCTGCACGTGCACGGCCAATAGGCTGCCGTCCACGCGCGGCACCGTCAGGAGATCTTGAAACACTGCATTCGCGGCTGCAGCCGGCAGGCCAACAAATAGCGAAAGAAGCAATGCACCCATTCGACCCAGGAAGGCCGGCATTCCAGTATTCGGTTTCACGCTGCGGCTCACTCCGTGGGTCGATCAATGCGGAATATCAATCAGATCTCTTGGCGGGGACCTACCCAACAGAATCTTGATCTCAATGCCGGCCACCGCTTCAAGTTCAGCTTTCGCGGTCAGGTAGCGCTGCTCGTCTGTTCCACTCACCATGACTTCGATCAAGCCAAGTTCCGGACGACCACTCAGGCCGGTCACATCCGGAAAAAACTCCAGAGCCCTGGCGCTTGCCTTGCTCATGATGTCGCTGAATTCCTGCGCCGTGTAGGGGTAGCCTTGCTCGAACTCAACCCTCACATCGGTCCCGCGTACTCTGATGAGCTGGAAAGGCTCCGTTGCAGGCCCCTTCAAACCTACCACCAGGTGCTGGTAAGGCATTGACTCGATCGAGATGAAGGCCATCCTCTCTCGATATCGCTCCCGTAGGTCCTGGACATGTGGCATAAGCTCTGACTCGATCAGCAGCCGCTCCCGGGCAACTTCAAGGGAAACGCCGTTGGCCTCCATGTAAGCGCTTGCCTCAACGTCGGGCACATCGTTACCCAGCACCGGAGCACTGCGCGGCATCCCACCCGGCGCTCTGGAGGGTTCAGCGCTGCTTCGTGCATTGGCCGCTGGGGCCGGATTGCCCTCTTCAACCCGATGGTCTTGCTTTCCACCACAGGCCGAACCCAGCGCAATCGCCGCGAGAACGAATGCCCGCCGCACGTTCGGTCCGATGCCGTGCCACGCCATCATTCCCCTCCGTCAAGCGCATCCAGTGGGCGCTTGTGCGGCTCTTCGATGATCCGCTTGTTGAGAATGCGCACCGTGCCGACCATCAGCAGCCGCATGTCGCGAACGATGTAATCAGCAAGCGCGTCATCACTGATGTCGTCGCCTTCGATATCCAGCCGGAACTCCTGGCCCTGGATACCACCACCATTGCTGAACTCGATTTCGAAATCAAAGCAGACACGCTTTTCCATTCAAGCCTTCCGATCCATGCGGCCGAGGTCTGCCGGATTCTCGCACGACACCCCGGCCAAGGCGACCATCGAATTGCCCACCGCTACGTACTTCTACTGGTCCCGCCCGCACTCGCACGCAGGTCACTTCGACTTCACCACTGCGCAACGATCCCGGCGGTACGTTTCCTGCGCCTGCACCGCCTCTGGCAGGGCGCAAAACACTTCAGGAATCAACCATGCGTACATGCATCGTTCTGGGTCTGTCGCTGTTGGTCGCTGCCCCTGCATGGGCCGCCGACGTCACCTGTGAATCCAAGGGTCGTGGTCGAACCGAGTGCCCCATGGACACCCAGGGGGATGTGCAGGTCAAGCGGCAGTTGAGCAAATCGCCCTGCACCGAAGGGGTGAGCTGGGGCTTGAGCAAGCATGCCGTGTGGGTCGAACAGGGCTGCCGTGCCGTCTTCTCGAATGCATCGGATAGCGCGGCAGCAGCACCCACCGCCAGCGGGGGGTTGCCGTTGTTCAACGCCACCTGCCCCGGCGGCCTGGATGTCCATGGCGACCAGGGTGGCCCGGTGTACGTCAACGGCAAGGAGGCCACGTTGAACAAGTCCAACGACAACTACTACGAAGCCAAGGACGCCGCCACG
The DNA here is from genome assembly GCF_037203925.1 of Stenotrophomonas sp. CCNWLW57. Lineage (NCBI taxonomy): Bacteria > Pseudomonadati > Pseudomonadota > Gammaproteobacteria > Lysobacterales > Lysobacteraceae > Stenotrophomonas > Stenotrophomonas sp. CCNWLW57. The sequence goes on along the minus strand of NZ_JBBCBJ010000004.1, from coordinate 122,139 downwards.
GGTACGGTCATCTCGCTGAGCAAAAACCCGGACGGATCGCTGTCGGTGTCCTACACCGGCCGCAAGGGTGCCAACGGCATCTGCCAGCTGCGGTGACCCGCGAACCTCACGCTTTGCGGGCGAACAGCAGGATGACCACGAACACCGGCAGTGGCGAGAGCATCATGATGATGCCCAGCCCGATGTTGGCGCCGCCGCCGGTGTTCATCCATCCATCGGCGTAGTACCAGCCCCACAGCGCAAGCGAAACCAGCAGCCCGGCGATGAAGCCTCGGCGCACGCGAGGTGGGCGGCGGATACCTACCCACAGCGAGAACAGAGCGAACGGTGCCAGGGCCAGTGCCGTGCGCACCCAGCGTGGCTGCAGCTCTGGCCCCATGCCAAACGTGCGTGAGCGCAGTGAATCGAGCACCCACTCAACGCCCCACACAATGGTGAGCGCGTAGACCACGGAAACCAGCAGCAGCGCTGCGCCGGAAATCCTTCTGGTATCAGACGGCATGGATGTCTCTCTGGATACATGCGGCAACATGCGATTCCAATGAAAGCACAGGCCGAAGTCTGCTCGCCACCCGCGATGCAACTGCCCCTCGTTCAGCCATCGGTGGAGCGGGTAACGCTCTCCCAGCGCACGAGGTCATCCAAGGCAGTCATGTGCTTCTCGCGAACCAGGGCCAGGGCATCGCTGCCAAGCAGCAGGTGCGCGGGGGGCGCTTCGCTGTCCATCAGGGCCAACATGGCCTGCGCGGCCTTCCGTGGGTCGCCGAGCTGCTTTCCACTGACCTCCTGCCGACGCTGGCGGATCGGGTCGAACACCGCGTCATAGTCGCTCAGGGTGCGCGGTGAACGCACCATCGAGCGGCCTGCCCAGTCGGTCCGGAAGGAGCCCGGCGCCACCGCCGTCACATGGATTCCCAGGTCACGGACTTCCTTGCCCACCGCTTCGCTGATGCCCTCCAGCGCGAACTTGCTTCCACAGTAATAGGCAATGCCCGGCATGGTGATGATGCCGCCCATCGAGGTGATGTTGAGGATCCGCCCCGCGCGGCGGGAGCGCATTCCGGGCAGTACGGCCCGCATCATCGCCACGGCGCCGAACACGTTGACGTCGAACTGCCGGCGCATCTCCGCCAGTGGCGATTCCTCCATTACGCCTTCATGGCCATAGCCGGCATTGTTGACCAGCACATCGATCGGCCCCAGTTCCGCCTCCACCGCGCCGACGACCGCGCCGATGGCCTGATCGTCGGTAACGTCCAGCAGGCGTGCATGGGCGCGCCCGGGCGCCAGCGCCTCGAACGCCGCGATGCCGTCGGCCTGGCGCAGCGTGCCAACCACCTCGTGGCCAGCGGCCAGGGCTTCGCGGGCGAGCGCAAGGCCGAAGCCGCTGCTCACACCGGTAATCAGAATTCGCTTGGGGTGCGTCATGGGGTGCTCCATCAGGGGATGGGGTGCACAATAGTTCCACCACCCGGTCCCGCTAAGGCGTAATTCACTCCGTTTATTGCCTAATCCTATGACACCCACCAACGCCATCTCCCACTCCGCACCGGCCAGCCCCCTGCCGCTGGCACCGCTTGTGCTCGCGTTGGCACCGGTGGAGGGCTACAACCTGACCGCGCTGCCAAGCGTGCGCGTGCTCCGCTCCGACCGCCCGCTTTCGCGAACCCCGGTGCTGTACGACCCGGGCATCGTGATCGTCTGCCAGGGCTGCAAGCGCGGCTACTTCGGTCAACGCACGTACGTGTATGACGCCAACCAGTACCTGGCCGTCTCCGTGCCGGTGCCGTTCACCATGGAAACGGATGCATCGGCGGAATCCCCGCTGCTGGCGCTGTACCTGCACCTGGATTTTCCGCTTGCGGCCGAGTTGATGCTGGAGATTGACCGCCACGGCATCAGCTCAGACGTGGCACAACCGCAGAGCATGATGTCCAGCCCATTGGATGACGCCATGCAGCTCACCCTGGAGCGCCTGCTCCGCGCACTTGCCGATCCCGTGGAATCGATCCTGTTCGGCCCCCAGCTGCTCCGTGAGCTGTACTACCGCGTGCTCACCGGCCCGCAAGGGGCCGTGCTGCGCGCGGCACTCTCCCAACAGGGAAGGTTCGGAAAGATTGCCAAGGCGCTTGAACGCATCCACTCGGACTACGACCAAGCGCTGGATGTCGCACGGTTGGCCCAGAGCGCCGGAATGAGCACGCCCTCGTTCCACAGTCACTTCAAGGCGGTGACCTGCACCTCGCCCATGCAGTACCTGAAATCAACGCGCCTGCATCAGGCTCGCCTGCTCATGGTGCGCGAGGGCATGACGGCTGCTGCAGCCTGCCATGCGTTAGGTTTCGAAAGCACCTCGCAGTTCAGCCGCGAGTTCAAGCGGCTGTTCGGGCTGACACCTGCCAAGGAAGCACAGCGCATGCGAGACAGCTTCGCCATTCCGCAGGCATGGCCCGGCGCAAGCTATGTTTCATCCCACTGACGCAGAGCGCCTGGAGCCCATCCGCCCGTTCACTGGAAGGCCAATGTAAGGCTTCACAGCGAAGTGCACGTGACGTCTGCCTCAATGGTGTCAGTAACAATGGCGGACCTGTCTTTGAGCGAGACCCGTACACGGGAAACCTTCACCTCACCAGGTGTGCCGGGTGTGCAAGCCCAATTGAAGGTAAGGGGGGACGGAGCATACGTATCGTAGGTGGTGGTCCCATCACTGCAGATCCAACCGGCAGGGCACGTTACGGTTTCCAGCGTCAACTGGAGAGGAAACCGGGGGTGACCGGTGAAGTTCACTGCCACCGGGACGCTGGCGCCGGTGCCCGACACGGCCGGAACGCTTTCCAGACGGAATGGCGCGAGAATGGGCTCCACTCCAAGCTCGGACAGCAGGCCAATCGGCATGAAGTAAAGGTCATTGAGACGATCTCCCTGCCCTCGGCCATGCACCAGTCCCAATGCCCTATTGCCTAAGTAGACCGGCCCACCACTGTCACCAAAGTCTGTCATTTCACTTCCTTGGGGATGACTTACCCGAATATAAGTCCCTATCTCATTGTTGTATTCAGTAATCGCAGTAGGGTCGACAATGACCCCGCAAGTACGGCCAGTCGTAACACCGGTTTTGCAGACGTCTGCTCCGAGAGCCAAGTCCTCCGGGGTAGCCACACTTGTTATGGGATGTTGAACGCCCTCTACCGTTATCTCATTGCGCTGAACATGAATAGTGCTGTTGCTGGGTTGCGCACCCCATTGAACATCAAACGAACCAGCATCCCGCTCTGCCTTGAATTCAACCCGTGCAGTTGGATTTCGGTGGTAATTGTCGTTCTCGCAGTGTCCGGCCGTTGTAAGCCCAAGCTCTCCTGTAGCTGTTTCGACAACGTTGAAGCCCGATGTACAGGATTGCGTCCCGTTGTACCCATCAAGGCGGTGGCCACCCGAGATGTCGGTTGTTTGGATGAAGTCTTTCGATGGGTCGACGCCTTTGACTTCTTCAATCCGTATGAAATCGACGACAGACAACAGTTTGGCAAGTGCCTTTCTGGCAGCGCTTGCATCGTAAACACGCAGGGTCAGTTCCGAGGTCTTGATATCCGTACCGCCTTCAAACTTGATTCCTGCAGCTGCCAGTTGGGCCGCCATCTCCTGTTGCGTTGCCAGCAGGAACTCAAGTGATCGCGGTGCCGACTGGGCAACGTAACGAGGATCCTTTGTGTAGCGGGCAAGTTGAGCCCGAGCATCGCCGGTGAATCGGACGACGACCTTGAAGGTCGGATAGTGCTCCATCCACAGTCCAGCGAAGGAATCGGGAAGCTCCTTCTGAAGGCGCCGATTCAGCATCATTGCGTCATCTTGATTGATGGTTCGCGCTTTCGCTTGATCGACCGATAAGTTCATCTCCTCAGCGTACCCCTTCAGCCCGGCGTCATCTGTCTGCGCATAGGCGTCAGGAGTAAGGAGGGTGGGGACGGCCATGGCCGCAATCAACGACAGGGATAGGGTTACGTATCGCATCGGTACTCCTTTCAATTGCTTGGGAGAGCAAATCCATGTTCGCAGAGCTTTTCCCGGATGCCGTGCGGACAACTCCAACCATAGGCCGAATGACCCTCGTTGGACGTGCGCTGCCTCACAATTTTCTCCAGCGCCCCGCCTCGCTTCCACCAGCGTCACGTCCTGCGATTCGGCAGCGACAGCGTTCCGCCACGCGCGGATGGCAGCGTGCCTATCTCCGTCTGGCGACGGGTTGACTGATCAGATGCGCTATCGCGCGCCGCCATCCACATACGGCCGCGACTGCAGCATCACGATCTCATCGCCCACCACGGCCCACTCGATATCTTGGTCCACCCCGCCCAATGCCTGCTTGGTGGCCTTGCCCACCTTGGCCAGGCGCGCGATCAGCGCATCGGTAAGCACCTGCCGTGAGCCGGTGATGGGCACTTCGCGCACGCCGCCACCGGCCTTGGCCACCAGCTGCGTATCTTCGGCCGACCGGCTCAGCACCTGCACCGCTTTGGACCAGTCCGAGTACATCACCTGTTCGGCCTGGCGCTTGCCCTCCACCACGCGGATGCCCAGCCCGCGCTTGGCTGAGATGTAGGTGGTGTGCTGGCGGGCGCGATCAAATGGATCGCGGGTGATCATCACCCCGGAGCTGTCCGAGGGAGCCGCCAGCTGCACCAGCACCGCCATGGCCACCGCATCCTGCTGCAGGCCGGCAGCGGTGCGCGCTTCGTAGGCCTCGAAGTTGTAGACCGAGGCCCACACCGTCTGTACGGCCTTGGCCACGGCATCGGCGCGGGTCACGTTGGGCACCGTGGTGTACAGCCCTGCCCCACTGAAGCCCGGCAGATCCTCCGAGTTGGACGAGCTGCGTACGAATACGCCGCCGGCTTTCAACTGGCCCTGCCACTGTGCATCCAAGGCACGAATGAAGGCAGGGTCGGGCGCGGCATTGGCGATCTCCGCACGGAGCGCGGCCAGCGCCTCGCGGCGGACGTTCGGGTCGGTATTGAATCCGGGGCGGCGCTGTAGCTCCTGCAGGCGCTGGGGAATGTCCAGCCGCTGCATGGTCGCCTGGTAATGCGCGAAGGGAATGCAGAAGCCATCGGGCACGCGCGCCAACGGTGGCAGCGCCGCCTTCAGCGTGCCAAGGTTGGCTGCCTTCACCCCGCAGTGGCTGCTGTCGCGTGCACGCAGCGCGGCCAGCGGCGTAAGCGCGACCACCGCCAGATCCGGACGCGGCAGGTTGCGCACCGTGGCGCGTGCAGGCGCTGCAGACGGCGTGCGCGCCGGGCGTGCCAGCGGCGTGACCCGGTAGTCGTTGTTGCTGACCTCCAGCGCCACCCACCGTCCGTCGTACTGGCGCAACGCGTTCTGGGCGTCGCGCACGTACACGTTTGGAATGCCCCACCCCTTCGCCAGCAGGTTCACATGCGACAACAGCGTGGACGGCCGCTGCGTGACCAGCCCGGCTACCGGGGCCAGCGCGATCGGCACCTCGTCCAGCACCGGAATATCGCGCGGCGACAGCGTGCGCAGCTGCGCCTCGGTACGCACGATCCGCAACCTGCCCTCGGCCTTGCCCGTGTTCAGCGGCAGGAAACGCTGCTCACGCAACAAGGCCTCCTGGCTGACGAACGGCAGCTTCATGCCATTGGCCAGCTGCTCATGCTGGGTGGAGTTGGTCTTGAAGCGGATCGGATCACGGAACGATGCGCGCACCACCTCGTCGGTCTGCCGCAGCAGCGCGGCGGTGAGCTTGTCGCCCTCCCAGAACTCGTAGGTGTACCCCGGCAGGTCCTTCTGCCAGCTCACGGTACCGAACAGGAAGCGCCGCTGCGGATCGCGGTACTGCGCATTGAGCGTGGCCTTGTCCAGCGAACGCACCAGCCCCTGGCGGCGCACGAAGTTCTCGTGCAGCTCAAAGCGCGGCGTATTGATGTAGTACACGCGCGCCGCATTCTGCCGGTCAACCACGAAGATCAGGTGCGGCATTTCCAGCGCGGTGCCCGCGTTGTAGACACGGGCAAGCTGCATGAACTGCTCACGGCCATCGATCCGCGACAGGTAGTCCGGCCCCACCGCTGGCTGCGCAGCAGCGTCATTGTCCGGGCGGTACTCGTAGGGGGAAGGCTTGCGAGCTGTCTGCGCCAGCACGGGCGCGACAGCACCCAGCACCAGGGCGAGCAGGACGAGCCCCCCCATGCACAGTCTGCCGCGCACCGTACCCCTGAGCTTCATGCCGTGATCCTTCACCGTTGGAATCCGGATTCTACGGCCTTCAGCCCTCCGCCTCAGCAACCACCCGCCGCACCACCGAATGGCACCCGCGTTCCGTCATGGCCCGTGCCCGAGCGGCTATCTCCCTGCCATTCGGCACCGCCTTGGCCAGCTCTTCTTCCGACCAGTACCTGCGCCCTTCCCAGGCGCCCAGGCGGTCAAACTCTTCTGACATGTCAGCGAACACGGCGAAGTCCCTGTCCCATTCGTCAACGCCTGCCGCGCGCCGCAGCAATGTGAGCCGGTGGCAGCCTTCCACCACATCCACCAGCCTGACCAGCATGCCGGCACAGATCCGCAGTGCCTCCCTTCGCGCCGGCGATACGTACCGTTTATGACGCTCGTGCTCAGCCATGGGTGTCTCCTCCCGACACGCCACCAAAGACGCTGCCTTTCCATTGGCACTGCCGCTGGAACAGCGCTTCGACATCCCGCTCGTCGCGCTGCATGTGCAGCGGCCGCGTCAGCCTCGCCACCGCCACGGCAGCAACCGGCACGGCGTTGCCAGGCCGCCTTGCCACGGAATCGGCAGGCGCGCCCTGCACCGCCACGTACGCCTGCATCAGTTGCCGCAGCACCGTGGCTGCCGGCAGGAAATTGCGCGCCGCCGCAGCCTGGAAGTTGGCGCGCAAGGTGTCTTCCATCTTCGCCCGCATGAGTACGCGCCTGCTCATGACAACCTCCCTGCGTGGGCCAGCTCCCGCTGCACTTGGCGGGGACCCTTCGGAGCCACCGGCGGTGGCGTTTCGATCACGGTGAGGGTGATGGAGCCTTCCTTCACCTCAACCGCCACCCTGGCACCGATCTCGAAGCCGACATCCCGCAACCAGCGGCCAGTCAGCTTGAGACAAGGAACGCGTTCGTAGCGCCCCATCCCGCCAGGCAGTTCGTACCAATGCCCACACATCCTGTAAGCGCTTGGCGGGCGGGAAAAGGCTTTGCGCTTGGGGCGAAGTTCGTCTTCGTAGGGCGTAGCAGCCCGCGATCTAAACATGTTGGACCTCCGGCACGTGTTGCTCTCGTCGGAGTGACAAGAGCGTCGGGAGGCTAGGAACCGTTAAGCAGAAGAAACGGCGGGCGTATTTCCCCGAGGGTGTTGTATTAGCCACCCTCCCGACAAAGGGACGTCCAACATTCTGCTTATTTAGAGTTCCTAGGCTCTGCGCAACACCATGCAGGATGATGCGGATGCTGGGAAATCGTTTGTATCTCTTGATCTGGCGATCTTGGTTGACGAAACCTAATTGATGACGCAAGTGACCTTACTTACTCATCAATCAGCGAATTCATTTCACACTTCCGCATGAGAACTGCACATCACCTAACAAGAAGAACATCAAGCACTCTACAGAGAGTGTGTCGGAAACTACCGCTTCGGACGACTCGTCAAATCAAGGCCGGCCGCGATCGTGGATGCCTTGCTCCTGGCTGGATCCCTGAGTATTCGGTATGCCGCAGTCTTGGCCGCCGAGAACGTCGGGTAGCAATACCGGGGCTGAGACAAGTACAAACCCGCAGCCACTCTCGCCTTCTTACTGTTCTCCGGATCGTGCAACACCTTGGAGACTGCCATTGCCACCTGACGAGAAGTTATTTCATCTTTCACTTTGCACCTCCTGAGCATGTTTGATCAGTCCAACAGGTGAAGGATCGCGCACCGCAACGAGCACGATCAATACAAGAAGAACTGAAAAAATGGCCGCTCCAACAACACCGGCTGCCACATTGGCAACAAACTTCGGCCAGAATCTGTTGCTTGACCGGATCTCGGCAACAACGACCCCGTCACGTATCGAGGCTCTATAGCTTTCGTCGATGGAGCGCGAAACGTCCTCGGAGTAGCCGTTCAACACGCCTTCCGCAGTGCTACGCGCCCGATTCAACGCCGAAACAGGCTGCTGCTCGTACCAATTGCAGACCTGCTCGCTGGTAGGAAGACATCCCGATCTGGTTTCAACGTGACGCATCCACTCGATCCGCTCCTGCTCAAGGACAGCGAAAGCCAACAGACCTAGCAGCCAGCCCTCGGGAGCGTTATCTACCAGGGCTTTATAGGCATCTTCCGAACCTGAGAGCGTATCCATGCAATTCCTGCTTCGAAGACCGATGCATCACACTGACTCACAATGGCGACGACGGGAAATCGTTTGTTCCTGCTGATACTTGGAAATCCATCAGTTCCATCTACAGACGTGACGCGAACTGCACGCCTTGGCGATCTACTGTTCGGTCAGCTCGCGCGAGGTCGAATGCGTGCGATCAACTGGGCCAGATCGCGGCTGGCTACTTCCAGGTCATAGTTCATCTGCAGGTTCAACCACACCTGAGGGGTCGTGCCGAAATAGCGCGCAAGGCGCAACGCAGTGTCGGCGGTAACCCCACGACGACTGGCGATGATGTCCGAGATGCGGGCTGGAGTGACATCGATTGCCGCAGCCAAAGCCCGCGCAGACATGCCCAAGGGAGAGAGAAATTCCTCGGCCAGGATTTCACCAGGATGGACCGGCGGAAGCACGTGTGCAGTGCTCTTCGCGTTGCTCTTCGCGTTGCTCTTCGCGTTCGTGTTTTTCATCTGTACGGATATCGTTTTGGCTACACGCCCGTATCGTATACCGATACACGATACACACCAAGGAAAACAGTTGCGAACGCGGTCACGACCACAACAAAAAAGCCCCCGTTTCCGGAGGCTTTTTTGACTGAATCATGGTGGGCGGTGCAGGGTTCGAACCTGCGACCCTTGCCGTGTGAAGGCAATGCTCTACCGCTGAGCTAACCGCCCGATGCTGCTGAGCCGCTCATTATAGGGCGGCAAAATTTCGCGTCAACGGGTTTGAGTAAATTTCTTCACATCGTGTGCGTGGGCTTGTCCGAGTTCAGGGTGCCGGCCAGCGCGGTCTCGATCTTGTTGCGCACGTTCTCGCCTTCCTGGCCATCTGCCAGCTGCACGCCGATGCCCGCCGCGCGGTTGCCTTGGGCACCGGCCGGGGTCACCCAGACGACCTTGCCGGCCACCGGCAGGCGCTCGCTGGAGTCGGGCAGGGTCAGCAGCAGGAACACCTCATCGCCCAGGAAGTAGCGCTTGGGCGTGGGTACGAAGATGCCGCCGTTCTTCACGAACGGCATGTACGCGCTGTACAGCGACGCTTTGTCCTTGACGGCCAGCGACAGGATGCCCTGGCGGGCGTTGGTGGCGCTCATGCTCTATTCCCCTTTGCGTGCCGCTCGTTGACCTTGTTCCAGGCCAACAACAATTCCACCACCGCCAGGTCGGCGCGCACGGTGGTGCGCAACAGATCGCGGGTACGGTTGGCGGCGTCGAACCAGGCCCCCAGCTTGTGCAATCGCTCGGGATCGGTCAAGCCGCCCCCGGTGGCCTGGGCCAACGCCAGATCGGCGGCGTGGCGCAGGCGCAGCGCGGCGTGGTCATCGGCGGTCCAGCGCTGGGCCAGTTCCACCGCGCCGGCGCGCCCGGCCACCAGTGCTTCCAGGTCGCTGGCGACCTGCCGGCGCAGGGCCAGGCCGTCGTTGCGCAGCCAATCGTCGGCCAGCCCGGGGTGGCCCCGGGCCGCATCCAGCGCTTCGCGGGCGCTGGCTTCGCTGTGGCCCTGGGCCTGCAGCCAGGCCAGGCTTTCCTCGCGCGGCGGCAGTTTGAATTCCAGGCGTTGGCAGCGGCTGCGCACGGTGGCCGGCAGGCGCGCCGGGTCGCTGCTGATCAGCCACAGGTAGCGGCCGGGCTGCGGCTCTTCCAGGGTCTTGAGCAAGGCGTTGCAGGCGGCACGATTGATGGCGTCGGCCGGGTCCACCACCACCACCTGGGCGATGCCGTACTGCGGGGTGAGCGAGAGCTTCTGGGAGATCTCGCGCACCTGCTCGATCACGATCTCGGTGCGCAGCTTGTCGCCGGATTTGTTCGGAATGAACGACACCAGCTGCAGATCCGGGTGGGTGCCGGCGGCGATCAGCTGGGCGGCACGCTGGGCGGCGGCCGGCTCGCCCCGGGTCAGCACATGGGTGGCCATGCGCAGCGCCACCTCGCGCTTGCCCAACCCGGCCGGGCCGCAGATCAGCAGGCCATGGCCCAGCCGGCCAGCGTCGAGCGCGGCGATGGTCTGGTCATAGGCGCGCTGCTGCCAGGGGGAAAACTCAGCCATTACCGCCCTCCTTGGTGAGGTATGCGTTGATGGCATCCACGACCTGGGCGGCCACGCCGGCCTGGTCCTGGCTGGCGTCGATCAGGCGGAACCGCGTGGGGTCCTGGGTGGCGCGCTCGCGGAACACCGCGCGCACGCGCTGGAAGAAATCGTCCTGCTCGCTTTCGATGCGGTCCGGCCACAGGTCGCGGCCGTTGGCGCGGGCGCGGCCCACGGCCACGTCCACATCCAGCAGCAGGGTCAGGCCGGGCAGCAGGCCCACCGCGCGGCGTTCGAGCTCGGCGATCCATGCCGGCTCCAGGCCACGGCCGCCGCCCTGGTAGGCGTAGCTGGAATCGGTGAAGCGGTCGCTGAGCACGTAGCAGCCCCGGCGCAGGGCCGGTTCGATCACCTGGCGCACGTGCTGGGCACGGGCGGCGAACACCAGCAGCAGCTCGGCTTCGGCGCTGAGCGGCTCGGCGGCGATTTCCGGATCCGGGGTCAGCACCAGCGCGCGGATGCGCTCGGCCAGCGGGGTGCCGCCGGGTTCGCGGGTGAGCACCACCTCACAGCCCTGCGCCTGCAGGGCAGCGCGGATGGCGTTGAGCGCGGTGGTCTTGCCGGCGCCCTCGCCGCCTTCCAGGCTGATGAACCGCGGGTGGCGGCGCAGTGCGGGGCTCATTGCGGTGCCGCCTGCGACTGGGCGCGCTGCTGGCGCAGCTGCTGCAGGTAACGGGCCACGGCGGCGTTGTGGTCGGTGTAGTTGGCCGAGAACACGTGTGCGCCGCTGCCATCGCCGACGGCCACGAAGTACAGCGCATCGCCCGGGGCCGGGCGTGCGGCGGCCTGCAGGGCGTCGCGGCCCGGCATGGCGATCGGGGTGGGGGTCAGCCCGGCGCGGGTGTAGGTGTTGTACGGCGTATCGGTGGTGAGGTCGCGCTTGCGGATGTTGCCGTCGTAGCTGCTGCCGATGCCGTAGATCACAGTCGGGTCGGTCTGCAGGCGCATGCCCATCTTCAGGCGGCGCACGAACACGCCGGCAATCTGCGGGCGCTCGCTGGGCAGCGCGGTTTCTTTTTCGATGATGGACGCCAGAATCAGCAGCTCATACGGGGAATTCAGCGGCAGGTCGTCGGCGCGGCTTTCCCAGACGGCGGCCAGTTCCTTTTCCATGGCAGCGTGGGCGCGCTTGAGCACGTCCAGGTCGGTATCGCCGCGCTGATAGACGTAGGTCTCGGGCAGGAAGCGGCCTTCCGGGTGCTGGCCGGGGAAGCCGAGCGTCTTCATCAGCGCGGCATCGTCCAGTTCGTCGGTTTTGTGGATGAGCGGATCGGCGCGCTTGAGCGCGGCGCGCAGCTGGCGGATGTTCCAGCCTTCCACGATGGTGACGCGGTGCTGCAGGGTGCGGCCCTGGCGCATGCGGGTGAGCAGTTCGCGCGGGGTGAGCCTGGCGTCCAGCGCGTACTCGCCGACCTTGAGCTTGCCGGCGGCGTCCAGCTGGCGCGCGAGCAGCTGCCACTGGGTGTCGTTGCCTTCATCCACGCCGGCGTCGCGCAGTTTGCGCACGACGGTCTGCAGGCCATCGCCCGGGGCGATGACGACGCTGGGCTGGTCGGGGCTGATGGCGGTGTCGGCGAAGCCGCTCTGGCTGTGCCAGAACCATGCGCCGGCGGCGGCCAGCAGCAGTGCGCCGAGCAGCAGTACCGCCAGGACGGTGAGACAACCTCGTTTTACGCCTGCCATGCATTCCTCTGTGGGTGGTGCAGCCACGCAGGGCGTGGCTCTACGGGTTTGTTCGCCCTACAGCATACCTTGGCTCATTCCTGGCGGCCGAGCGCGCGCATCAGGCCGCGGGCCTTGGCGCGGGTTTCGTCCAGCTCCTTTGCCGGATCCGAATCGACCACGATGCCGGCGCCGGTACGGAAGGCGGCGTGGGTGCCGGCGACTTCGGCAGTGCGGATGAGGATGTTCAGGTCCAGGTCGCCATCGCGGTTCAGCCAGCCGAACGCGCCGGTGTAGGCGCCGCGCGCGGTCTGTTCGAGCTCGGCGATGATCTGCATGCAGCGCACCTTGGGGCAGCCGGTGATGGTGCCGCCGGGGAAGGTGGCGGCAATCACCTGGCCGGGGCTCACGCCCGGTCGCAGGCGGCCGCGCACGTTGCTCACGATGTGGTGCACGTGCGCGTAGCTTTCCACGCTCATCAGCTCATCCACTTCCACGCTGCCAGCGGTGCAGATGCGGCCCAGGTCGTTGCGTTCCAGGTCGATCAGCATCACGTGTTCGGCGCGCTCCTTGGGGTGGCCGACCAGTTCGCGGATGCGTTCGGCATCGTCGTCGCCGGCGAAGCGCGGGCGCGTGCCGGCAATCGGGCGGGTCTGCACGTCATCGCCATGCACCGAGACCAGGCGCTCCGGCGAGGAGCTCACCACTGCCCTGCCCTGCGCGATGAACAGGCCGGCGAACGGTGCCGGATTGGCCACGCGCAGCTGCGCATACAGCGCCTGCGGTGACAGCGTGTCATCGAAATGCGCAACCCAGCGCCGCGACAGGTTCACCTGGAACACATCACCGGCACGCAGGTACTCGATGACCTTGCCCACGCCGTCGGTGAAGCGCGTGGGCGCGTCCTCTTCCATCTGCGCCGGTGGCTGCCACTGCGGCAGCGGCGGCAGCGTGGCGGTGGCATCCAGGTCCTGCAGCAGCGTGTCGAGCTGGTCGGCGTGGTCGGTTTCGCACACGGCGTGGAACTGGCCCAGCACGCGGTCATGCAGCACGGCGGCCGGACAGCGCAGGGCCAGTGCACTGGGCAGGCCGTCGACGCGCGCCGGCAGGTGGAGCACGGTTTCGATCTGGCCGGCCAGTTCGTAGTCGAGCATCAGCGCCCAGCCGCCCCGGTACGGCAGGCCGGTTTCTTCGCGCGGCAGACGCAGGGACTGCCAGTGCGCATCGAGCACGTCGAGGAAGCTGCCGGCGTGCGCGGCACCGCCGTGGTCGCGCACCACGCCATCTGCATGCAGCGCCAGCGATTCACCGTTGCCCATCAGCAGCAGGTCCCAGCGGCCCTGCGCGGTGCCCGAGGCGGTGGATTCCATCAGCAGCGGGTAACGCTCCGGCGCCAGCCGCTGCAGCGCAAGCAGGTCGGTGGTGTCGGGCAGCAGGCGGGTCTGGAACATGGCAGGGCAACCAAAGTAAGTGCGGGGGCCAGATACACCAAGGCCGCCAAGATGGCGGCCCGGTGCGGTGACGTTGGGTGGCGCGCTCAGACGCGCTTGAACACCAGCGTGCCGTTGGTGCCGCCGAAGCCGAAGCCGTTGGACATCACCACATCCACCTTGGCCTCGCGTGCGGTGTTGGGGACGTAATCCAGGTCGCAGCCCTCGCCCGCTTCGTGCAGGTTGATGGTGGGCGGAATGATGTTGTCGCGCAGCGCCAGCACCGAGAAGATGGCTTCCACGCCGCCGGCGGCGCCGAGCAGGTGGCCGGTCATCGACTTGGTGGAGCTGACCATCATCTTGTAGGCGTGGTCGCCGAAGGCGGTCTTCATGGCCATGGTTTCGCCCAGGTCGCCCAGCGGCGTGGAGGTGCCGTGCGCGTTGAGGTAGCCCACCTGGTCCGGGGTAACGCCGGCATCCTTGAGGGCCATGGTCATGCAGCGGGCGGCGCCTTCGCCGTTCTCGCTCGGGGCGGTCATGTGGTACGCATCGGAGCTGGCGCCGAAACCGGCCAGCTCGGCATAGATGCGCGCGCCACGGGCCTTGGCGTGTTCGTACTCTTCCAGGATCAGGATGCCGGCGCCGTCGCCGAGCACGAAACCGTCGCGTTCCTTGTCCCACGGGCGCGATGCTTCGGCCGGGGCGTCGTTGCGGGTGCTCATCGCCTTCATGGCGCAGAAGCCGCCCAGCGCCGTCGGCGAGGAGCCGCGCTCGGCACCGCCCACCACCATCACGTCCGCATCGCCGTACTGGATCATGCGCATGGCGGTGCCAATGGAATGATTCGAGGTGGCGCAGGCCGACACCGCCGAGAACGACGGGCCCTTCAACCCGGTGATGATGCTCAGCTGCCCGGGCAGCATGTTGATGATGGTCTTGGGCACGTAGAAGGGCGAGATCTTCTTGCCCTCGTGGAACTCGATGGTCTGTTCCTCGATGCCCAGCAGGCCGCCGATGCCCGCGCCGACGATGGCGCCGATGCGTTCGGCATTGCCGTCGGTGATCTCCAGGCCCGAATCGTTCAAGGCCATGAAGGCGGCACCGAGGCCGTAATGGATGAACGGGTCCATCTTCTTGGCATCCTTGCCACTGACCCGGAACTTGCCGAACTGTTCGTTGTCGGCGGTGATGTCGAAGTCCCTGACCTCACCTGCAATCTTGGTGGTGAAACGGTCCAGGTAAGCCTGCGAAACGTTGGTCAGCGGACCGATGCCGGAACGGCCTTCGGTGATGCCCTTCCAACTGGTGGCCAGATCATTGCCCAACGGCGAGACCATGCCCATGCCGGTAACGACGACGCGACGCTTCATTGCAGATTCTCCTGACCCGGGTAGTGCGGGGTTGACGCGGTGTAACGCTCAAAAGCACAGGGCCGCAAGCGCGGCCCCATGGGTTTGCTGCACGCGGTGGCGGTAAGCACCACGACCGCGCGCAAGCCGCCCGACATCACGCCTTGACGTGAGCCTTGACGTAGTCGATCGCAGCCTGGACGGTGCTGATCTTCTCGGCTTCTTCGTCCGGGATCTCGCACTCGAATTCTTCTTCCAGCGCCATCACCAGTTCAACGGTGTCCAGGGAGTCGGCACCCAGGTCATCGACGAACGATGCGGTGGTGACAACTTCTTCTTCCTTGACGCCAAGCTGTTCGACGACGATTTTCTTGACGCGTTCTTCGATGGTGCTCATTGGATATCGCTCCAGATGGAGTAGTGGTTCAAAAAGTGACGCCATCAAATGGCGATGGCCGTGGGATAGTGTAGTGGAAACCGCAGGGGCCTTGCATGGCTGCAAAACTCCATTTGGATCAACCACTTGCGGTGCAGTCCCTGCACCACATGCTTACGGCATGTACATGCCGCCGTTCACATGGAGGGTTTCGCCGGTGATGTAGCTGGCCGAGGGACCGGCCAGGAACGCCACCGCATTGGCGATGTCGGACGGCTCGCCCAGGCGTTCCAGGGCGATCGACTTGACCAGACCGGTGCGCTGTTCTTCCGGCAACGCCTTGGTCATGTCGGTATCGATGAAGCCCGGGGCGACCACGTTGACGGTGATGCCGCGCGAGCCGATTTCCTTGGCCAGCGACTTGGAGAAGGCGATGATGCCGGCCTTGGCCGCGGCGTAATTGGCCTGGCCGGCATTGCCGGTCACGCCGATCACCGAGGCGATGTTGATGATGCGGCCCTTGCGCGCCTTCATCATGCCGCGGATGACGGCCTTGGAGGTGCGGAAGACGCTGGTCAGGTTGGTGTCGAGGATGGCCTGCCAGTCCTCGTCCTTCATGCGCAGCAGCAGGTTGTCGCGGGTGATGCCGGCATTGTTGACCAGGATGGTGATGGCACCAAATTCCTTGGCAATGCCGTCCAGCACGGCCTCGAGCGCGGCCGGGTCGGTCACGTTCAGCGCGCGGCCGTGGCCGCCTGCGGCCGCCAGGCGCTCGCCGATGGCGGCAGCACCGGATTCGGTGGTGGCGGTACCGATCACGGTCGCGCCCTGCGCGGCCAGTGCATCGGCGATCGCCGCGCCGATGCCACGGCTGGCGCCGGTCACCAGTGCGATTTCACCCTGAAGGGGCTTGCTCATGCTCAGTTTCCTCGAACGGGACCGGTCCGCAGCGCCGGCCCGGGGGCTGGCACGTGGCGAACGCGGTCGAAAGTCATCAGGCGGCCCAGGTCTCGCGGGCCGTCTCGAAGTCGGCGGGCGTGGACAGTGTGCGCGCATCCAGGCCCTTGTCGATGCGCTTGATCAAGCCGCTGAGCACCTTGCCGGGGCCGCATTCGGCCACGCGGGTCACGCCGCGCGCGGCCAGGGCTTCGACGCAGCCGGTCCACTGCACCGGCAGGTACAACTGCTGGACCAGGGCGGTGCGGATGGCATCGATGCCGTCGTGCACGCGGGCATCCACGTTCTGCACCACCGGCAAGGCCGGCACGCGCCAGTCCAGGCCAGCCATGGTTTCCTGCAGGCGGTTGGCGGCTTCGCGCATGAGCGGGGTGTGCGAGGGCACGCTGACGGCCAGCTTCACGGCCTTGCGCACGCCCTTTTCGGCCAGCAGCGCCAAGGCGCGGTCGACGGCAGCGGCATCGCCGCCGATGACGATCTGGCCGGGCGAGTTGTAGTTGGCCGGCACCACCACCTGGCTGCCGGAGGCCTGTTCACAGACTTCCTTGACGAGGGCGTCTTCGGCGCCGAGCACGGCGGCCATGGCGCCCACGCCGGTCGGGGCGGCGTCCTGCATCAGCTGGCCGCGCAGGCGCACCAGGTGCGCGCCGTCACGCAGCGACAGTGCGCCGGCGGCCACCAGGGCGGTGTACTCGCCCAGGCTGTGCCCGGCCAGCACGGCCGGCTGGGCACCGCCCACGGCCTGCCATGCACGCCACACGCCGATGCTGGCGGCCAGCAGGGCCGGCTGGGTGTATTCGGTGCGGTTGAGCATCTCTTCCGGGCCGCCCTGCGACAGCGCCCACAGGTCCACGCCGGCGCCATCGGAGGCTTCGGTGAACGCTTCACGCACCTGCGGGTGCAGTTCAGCCAGTTCAGCCAGCATGCCCAGCGACTGCGAGCCCTGGCCGGGGAACACGAAAGCGAGATTGGAATCGGTCACGCGGAGTTCCGCCTGCAAAAATCGAACGGCGAATGATAAGGGGGAATACCGCGCTTCGTCTGTACTGGCGCGTATTGACCAGCCCCCGGCAGGTGCCGACCGTTGGTCGGCACGCCCTCAAACAAACAGTTGCAGAATGTCCAGGTCGCCATCGCTGAAGAAATCAAAGCAGATCGCCACCAACATCAACATGCCCAGCGTGGTCGCCCCGTGCACGATCACGATGGCGTGCGCCAGCGCGCGCGCCGAGCGCCCCATCTTCATGCTGTAGCGGGCCAGCCGCTGCAGCCGGCCGGAAACCTCGTGCGCATGCGCCAGCACCGGGGCGTCTTCGCCATCCATGGCCGCGGCCATCAGCGCCTGCAGCTGCTCGGGGCGGTGTTCGTAGTACTTGGCCACGCCATAACCGAACATCAGCCAGTCGCGGGCCTGGGCCTGGGCCAGGTCCATCACTTCCAGCGGATCTTCCTCGAAATCGATGAAGCCGATGGCCCGGCCATCCCAGGTCAGGTTGCGCGGCAGTGGCTGGCCGAAATAGGCGCCCTTGGCATGGGCGGCCACGATGGCCTCCATCGCCGCCGACACCAGTGCGTCGCGGCCGGCATCGTCGGCCTGGCGCAGGCAGGTGTTGAAGGAGCTGCCGTTGTCGCCCAGCACGAGCGAGGCATGGCCGCTGCCGATCACGTGCGGCACGTTCACCCCTTGCGCCTGCAGTTCGGCCAGGCGCCGCGCTTCGGTTTCCCGGGCGGCGTCACCGCCGCGGTGCGGCGGTGGGCGCAGCGCGTCCAGCTGGAAGCGGTTGGCCACGAAATTGAGCAGGCCCAGCGCGACCGCGCGGCTGCTTTCACCGTACTGCTTCAGCCAGGCGCGCTGACCCTCGATGACAATGGGTTCGACCATGACACACCTCCAGAAATGCAAAACGGCCCCATCGGGGCCGTTTCGTGTGAACCGATTAACGTATTAATAACGCAGCAGCGCCGAACCCCAGGTGAAGCCGCCGCCGAAGGCTTCCAGCAGCAGCAACTGGCCGCGCTGTACCTTGCCCGAGCGCACCGCCACGTCCAGCGCCATCGGCACCGAAGCGGAGGAGGTGTTGCCGTGCCTGTCCACGGTGACCACGACCTGGTCCATCGACATGTCCAGCCGCTTGGCGGTGGCTTCGATGATGCGCAGGTTGGCCTGGTGCGGAATCAGCCAGTCCAGGTCGGCCTTGGTCATGCCATTGGCGTCGAGGGTTTCATCCACGACCGAGTCCAGCGCCTTGACGGCGTACTTGAACACGTCGTTGCCCTTCATCAGGATCGCGCCGCGGGCCTGCTCGCCTTCGCCGAAGCCGGCCGAGACGCCCACCGGGTTCCACAGCAGCTCTTTCTTGCTGCCATCGGAATGCAGGTGGGTGCTCAGGATGCCGGTGTCTTCGTCGGCCTTGAGCACCACCGCGCCCGCGCCATCGCCGAACAGCACGCAGGTGGTGCGGTCGTTCCAGTCGACGATACGGGTCAGGGTTTCCGCACCGATGACCAGCACGTGGCGGGCATCACCGGAACGAATGAATTTGTCGGCCACGCCCAGCGCGAACACGAAGCCCGAACAGGCGGCGTTGACGTCGAAGGCAGGGCAGCCGCTCGCACCGAGCTTGGCCTGGATCAGGCACGCGGTGGACGGGAAGATCAGATCGGGGGTGGTGGTTCCCACCACGATCATGTCCAGCTGGGAAGCGTCGATACCGGCTGCTTCCAACGCACGTACCGCGGCGTGGTAGCCGAGGTCGCTGGTGGTTTCCGTGTCGGCGGCGATATGCCGCTCACGGATACCGGTGCGCGTCTGGATCCACTCATCGCTGGTGTCGACCATTTTCTCCAGATCCTGGTTGGTCAACACTTTTTCGGGCAAGTAACTACCAGTGCCCGCGATCCTAGAGTAGATCCGCTTGCTCATTGCATTTCCTGTAACGGAAGAAAGGGTAAAGGCCGCTGCCCGACCGGGCAGCGGCCCTCACACAGATCAATCTTCTTCGACGGCCGAGTTCGACTTGGTCGTGATCACCTTCTTGCCGCGGTAGAAACCGTCAGCAGTGATGTGGTGACGCAGATGCACTTCGCCGGTGGTCGGGTCGGTGGACAGCTGCTTGGCGCTCAGGGCGTCATGCGAACGGCGCTGGCCGCGGCGGGACGGGGTAACACGGGATTTCTGCACAGCCATGGGATTGCTCCAAACTCGGTTCGTTTTTGCTTCGTCGTATCGTCGCGCAGGACGCCAGCGCCCAGCACAGTCTTCGCTTTCGCCGCAGCCGCCGACGACAATCCGGCTGCTATTGTTTCTTCAGCGCCGCCAATGCCGCGAACGGATTGGCCTTGCTCTGTTCTTCTTCGGTCGGTGCCCAGTCCCGGTCCACCGCTTCACCCTCGGGCGACAGCGGCACCACCGGCACGGCCAGGACCAGTTCGTCCTCGACCAGATCCAGCGGACGCAGGCTGCCGTCTTCGGGCACCAGCATCGCCTCGTACTCTTCCGGCAGCGACGACTCTTCGTCTTCGCTGCGGATCAGGCCGAGCCGCTGCTTGACCGACACCGGCAGCAGGAAGCGCTGCAGGCTGCGCTGACAGATCAGCGGCAGCTCGGTATCGATGGTCAGGTCCACATAGGATACCCGCAGGATGTCGTCGTGGCCGAATTCAAGCGCAAACGTGCACTTGCCCTCGGTATCGGCAACAAGGCCTTGCAGGCGGGTCATTTCTGCCAGTTCTACCTGACCGTCGAAGCACCTTCGTGCTGCGACCATCCGCCAGGCATCCAGCAATTCGGGCACGTTCGCGGACATAAGCCGCTGAATGTTAAGGATGCCGCCGGCGGTTGTCAATTACCCGCGACACGGGAGCCTGCGGTAGAGTGCCGCCCACCCCTGTCACCCCGGTATTGTCGCATGCTTCCCCTGCTGCTGGCCTCCACCTCCCGTTACCGCCGTGAACTGCTGGAACGGCTGGGCCTGCCGCTGGAGACGGCGCGGCCGGCGGTGGACGAGTCCCCGGCGCCGGGCGAAGCGCCGCGTGCGCTGTCCGTCCGGCTGGCGCGGGCCAAGGCCGCCGAGGTGGCCGCCCGCCACCCGGGGCGATGGGTGATCGGCTCGGACCAGGTCGCGGACCTGAACGGGGCCCCGCTGGGCAAGCCCGGCGATGTGCCCGGGGCGCACGCGCAGCTGGCGGCGATGTCCGGGCAGACGGTGGCCTTCCATACCGCGATCTGCCTGGTCCGCGATGACCAGGTGCTGGAGGCCTGCGACCTGACCGAGGTACGGTTCCGGGCACTGGGCGCGGACGAGATTGCCCGCTACGTGGCGGCCGAGCAGCCGCTGGACTGCGCCGGCAGCTTCAAGTGCGAGGGACTGGGCATCACGCTGTTCGAGGCGATCGACAACCGCGACCCGACCGCGTTGATCGGCCTGCCGCTGATCGCCCTCGGCGGGCTGCTGCGCCAGGCCGGCTACACCCTGCCCTGACGCCGATCCAGGCGATCAGCGTGCCGGAACGATGAAAGATTGTTCCTGCCACTGCTCCACGCTGCCATCGTTGCCATACAGCGTCATGCCCAGCCAGTGCTTGCCAGGCGCGAGCTGGCGGGTGTCGAGCGTGGCATCGAAGGCCACGCGCGGGTGCTGGGGATCGGTGGAGATCTTCCACGCGGCCGTGATGTCACGCGCGCGACCGTACACCGCATCGCCTACCGGCTGGCCATCGATCGACAGCGCCACGCGCGACAGCCCGACGCCGTCCTTGAACGCCCACCCGCGCACGTCCATGCGCTCGGCCACGGTCTCATCCTGCAGGGGCGCATCCACCCAGGCCATGGCCGGGGTCACGCAGGGGCCATCGATGCGCTGCGCAGGCAGCTTGAACAGCAGGAAGCGCTGGTAGCCATGGTCCTGGCTGACCACGCGCGGCGGCGGCAACGGCCCCACCTGCGCGCAGATGTCGTGGTAGCGCTCCAGCAGGTCGCGGTAACGCTGGTCACTGGGCGACAGCACCAGCAGCATCGGCGCATCGCGCTGGCCATCGTGCAGCAGGCCCCACAGGCCGAGCTGCGCGGTGCGGCCGTGCTTGTCGTTGAGCGGGTGGCGCAGCACTTCGATGCGTGGATCGCGCAGCTGGAAGCCCAGCTCGGCCCCTACCTTGAAGTTGCCGGCCAGTATGCGCGTGCCCGGCGGCATGCCCGCCAGCTCCTTGCGCACCTCATCGGCCAGCGGCGCCCAGCCGGCGAAATTGCGCGGGTAATACTTGTCGCCGGCCAGCTGCTCGCGAAGACCCGGACTGGAGGCCACCAGGTAATAGGAGAACGCCAGTGCCAGCCCTGCGCCGGCCAGCCACCAGCCGGTCCGGCGCAACCAGCGCGGCCAGCCATTGAGCACCACCGGCACCGCCACCAGCAGCGCCAGGTAGCCAGGCAACGGCCAATGGAAGCTGATGCGCTCCACGTCGGTGAAGAAGCCCAGCGCGAAAATCGCCAGCGTGGACACCGCACCGACCAGGCCGAAGTAGCGCCACTGCGCACGTGCGCCACCGCCGGAACGGGTGCCGGCCAATGCCACCTTCCACATCGCGATGCACAGGATCGGCGTGACCAGCATCGGCTGGATCACCAGGAACCACAGGCCGCTCCACTGGAATGCCCACGGGTGGCGTTCGACCACCTGGAACTTCAGGCCGGCATCCTGGTTGTCGGCATTCCACGCCAGCAGCGGAAGCCAGGCCATCACGCCCACCGCCAGCGCGACCCACACGCGCGGATCACGCAGCGTGCGCCGCCCTTGCGGCAACAGCAGCAGGGCAATGAAACCGACCACGATCACGCCGATGAAGCGGTAATGGCTCAGCGCGCCGATCACCAGCCCCAACGACAGCTTCACCGCCGCCGCCGCATCGACGTTGCGCAGCAGGCGCGCGCCGGCATCCAGGCACAGCACCGCCGCCAGCGCCATCGGTACATCGGGCACGGCCAGCATGCCCAGCGTGGCCGACAGGGGCATCAACACGGTCAGGCTGCCCGCCTGCCAGCCCGCTACCGCGCCAAACCAGCGGGTGGCGATGCGTGAGACCAGCCACGGCAGCATCGCGCCGATCGCCAGGAACGGCAGGCGTAGCGCCAGCACGTGGTTGCCGCCCAGCTCCACGCCCAGGCGCGCCAGCCAGGCGGTCAGCCCGGGCAGGTCGGAATAGGCGGCGGCCAGGTGCTGGCCTTCCTGCCAATAGAACGCTTCGTCCACGAACAAGGGCAGACGCGCGGCCACCACGAGCTTGACGGCCGTGATGAGCGTCCACAACACCAAAAAAATTGTGCGTGCGCGTTGTTCGCCCTGCATTGCTCTATAGAATCGAAGGAATCATCGACACGAGACGAACATGGATACTTCGCCCCGCGTGCCCGCCATGCTACCCGAAGAACTGCGACAGTCCCTGCGCAACGCGCAGGACCAGGTCAATGGGCTGGTGCTGGGCAAGGCCCATGAAGTCCGCCTGGCATTTGTCGCGCTGCTCTCCGGTGGCCACCTGCTGATCGAGGACCTGCCCGGCCTGGGCAAGACCACGCTGGCCCACGCGCTGGCCTCCAGCCTGGGATTGGGCTTCCAGCGCGTGCAGTTCACCTCGGACCTGCTGCCCGCCGATGTGCTCGGCGTCTCGGTTTACGAGGCCGCCAGTCGCCAGTTCCAGTTCCATCCCGGCCCGGTCTTCACGCATGTGCTGCTGGCCGATGAAATCAACCGCGCGCCGCCACGTACGCAGAGCGCGCTGCTCGAGGCGATGGCCGAGCAGCAGGTCACCCTTGATGGCGTGACCCATCCACTGCCCGATCCCTTCTTCGTGATCGCCACCCAGAACCCGGTGGATCTTTCGGGCACGTTCCCGCTGCCCGATTCGCAGCTGGACCGCTTCCTGCTACGGCTTGCATTGGGCTATCCCAACCCCGAATCCGAACGCGAGCTGCTGCGCGGCACCGACCGCCGCCACCTGATCGCACAGGCCACCGCCTGCCTGGATGACAACCAGGTGCGTGCCCTGCGCGAGGCGGTCAGCCAGGTGCATGCCAGCGAAGCGCTGATCCAATACGTACAGGCACTGCTGGCGCGCAGCCGCCAGCACGCCGGCGTGCGGGTCGGCCTTTCGCCGCGCGCGGGACTGGCGCTGCTGCGTGCGGCCAAGGCGCATGCCCTGCTGCTGGGCCGCACCCACGTGGTGCCCGAAGACGTGCAGACGCTGTTCATCGCGGTGGCCGGACACCGGCTGGTACCCGAAGCCGAGGCCAGCACCGGACCGGCGCTGGCCCGCGCCATCCTCCAGACCGTTCCGGTGGACTGAGTGCGCAGCGGCTGGGGAGACCGCTGGCGCAGGCTGGTATTGATGGCCCGGCCACGGCAGCCGGAGAGCCTGCCGCGCCGCATGGACCGCCGCCGCATCTACGTGCTGCCGACCCGCTTCGGCCTGTTCGTGGCCCTGTTGCTGGGGACGATGCTGATGGGCGCGCTGAACTACAACAACAACCCGGCATTGCTGCTGGCGCTACTGCTGGCCACGGTGGCCGTTGCGAGCGCGCTCAGCGCGCACCTGCAGTTGTCGGGCCTGCAGATCGATGCGGTGTCGGCCGAACCGGTGGTGGCCGGCGCCACGCTGCGCCTGCGCATCAACCTGTCGCGTGCCGATACGCGCGTGCGCCGCGGCCTGGTGCTGGCGCTGGGCGACAGCCAGGGCTACGGGCACCTGGTGGATACCGACCAGATCGAGGTGGACCTGTTGCTGCCCACCACGCGTCGCGGCTGGCTGGACGTGGACCGCATCCGCATTTCCACCACCCAGCCGCTGGGGCTGGTGCGGGCATGGTCATGGGTGTGGCCGGACACGCCGTTGCTGGTCTACGCCGCGCCCGAGCAGCAGCCACCGCCGCTGCCCGAGGGCGATGGCGACCCGCTGCACACCCGCGTGCATGCCAGTGGCGATGAACTGCACCAGCTGCGCCCCTACCGGCCGGGCGACCCACAGCGAAGCATTTCCTGGAAGCACTCCGCACGCCGCGACACGCTGCTGGTACGCGAGTACGAGAGGCCCCTGGGCGTGGACGTGCTGCTGGACTGGCGGCAGATGGGTCCGCTGCCGCAGGAAATGAAGATCTCGCGGCTGGCGCGCTGGGTCGACCTGGCCGAACGCGAGGGCCGCCGTTACACGCTGCAGCTCCCCGGCCAACCGGCGCTGGGTCCTGGCCAGGGCAGCAGCCACCACCACCTCTGCCAACGCGCACTGGCGCTGATGCCGCATGGCTGACCCTTCCGCCCCGCTGCTGTCCCCCGCCGCCCGCCGCTGGACCCTGGCCAGCGCGGCGCTGGCCCTGGTGCCACTGCTGCTGCAGCTGCCGCCGCTTCTGGCCAGCGTGTTCGCCGTAGCGGCGGTGCTCACCGCACTGGCGTCCGGGCAACGCGTGCTGCCCGGTCCGGTCCGCGTGCTGCTGGTGCTGGGCATGCTGGCCGCGATCTACTGGCAGATGGGCGCCCGCCCGGGCCGCGATACCGGCTGTGCGCTGCTGGCGGCGATGCTGGCAGTGAAATCCAGCGAGCTGCGCAGCCTGCGCGATGCGCGCAGCCTGCTGGGCTTTGCGCTGTTCGCCCCGTTCGCTGCGTTCCTGCTCGACCAGGGCCCGCTGACCATGGGCCTGGCGGTACTGGCGGCGCTGGCCACGCTGCTCACCCTGCAGCGCCTGGCGCGTGCGGAAGGGCACGCGCCCGGCGCCGCGTTGGCCGAACAGCTGCGCGGGGTGGGCAAGCTGGTGGCGCTGGGCCTGCCGCTGGCGCTGGCCGCGTTCTGGCTGTTCCCGCGACTGAGCGAGCCGCTGTGGGGGCTGCCGGACCGCGCGGTGGGCAAGCCCGGCCTGTCCGACCACATGGAACCTTCCGAGTGGCTGGACCTGATGGCCGATGATGCCACCGCGCTGCGGGTGAGCTTCATCGGCGCCGCGCCCCCGCCTGAGCAGCGCTACTGGCGCGGCCCGGTGATGACCCGGTTCGACGGTCGGCGCTGGGACCGCGATCCCTACAGCGAGCGACGCCCGCCACCGCCGGTGACCCGCGGCGCGGCGCGCTGGGACTACCAGATCGATTACGAGCCCACCGATCGCCGCCAGCTGGTGGCGCTGGACCTGCCCCTGCAGGCACCGGCCGGCACCACGCTGGATGGCACCTACAGCCTGCGCAGCGATCGCAACCTGTCGGCACTCACCCGCTGGCGGCTGCAGTCGGCACCGGCGGCGGCGTACACCGAGCCGCTCAGCGCGTTCCAGCGGCAGTTGGCACTGCAGCTGCCGCCCGACCTCAACCCGCGCACGGCAGCATTGGGCCGGCAGTGGCGGCAGGAGGCGGGCAGCAACGATGCCGCCATCGTGGCGCGGGCGCTGGACTGGATCCGCTCGCGCTTCGCCTACACGCTTTCAACGCCGGCACCGGGCCGGCACAGCGTGGACGAGTTCCTGTTCGACCAGCAGGCCGGCTTCTGCCAGCACTTCAGCTCTTCGTTCGTGGTGCTGATGCGCAACGCCGGCATCCCCGCACGGGTGGTCACCGGCTTTGCCGGCGGCCAGCGCAATCCCTACGGCAACTACTACGTGGTGCGGCGCATGGATGCGCACGCCTGGGCCGAAGTGTGGCTGCCGCAGCGCGGCTGGGTGCGGGTGGACCCGACCGCGGCGGTCGCCCCCGAGCGCATCTATGACACGCTGGAAGACCGCCTGGGCGACGGCGCCGGCACCACCCTGGAAGGCCGCTGGCTGCAGCTGGGCCAGGTGGGCGACTTCCTGCGCCGCGGCTGGAACGACTTGGTGCTGTCCTTCGACGCCAACCGCCAGCAGCAGCTGCTGCGTCCCCTTGGCATCGACAAGCTGGAGCCGGCGCAGCTGGTTGGCATTTTCATTGCCTTCGCAGGCGGCGCGCTAGGCTGGATGGCATGGCTGCTGGCCCGCGGGGAGCGTGAGCGCGATCCCCTGCTGCGGGCCTGGCACCGGCTGGGGCGGCGTTACGCGCGGCATGGCCTGGCCCGGGAACCTGCGGAAACCGCCACGGAGTGGGCGCAGCGCGTCCACCGGCAACGTCCCGACCCGGCGTTGATTCCGCTCAGCCAGCGTTTCGTTCACGCGCGCTACGCTGGCGCTGAGCTCGACCCTTCACTCGTGCGTGACCTGCACAGGCATCGCCCGTCCACCGGAGCAACCTCATGAACGTCAAGATCCTGCTTCCCCTTGCCGCGTCGCTGGCGCTGGCCGCCTGTGCCACGGCCCCCAAACCGCTGCAGGGGCAGTTCAGCGTGGTCAGCCCGCGCGATTCGGTCGCCACCCAGCAGGTGGGCACGCCGGTCCGCTGGGGCGGACGCATCATCGAAACCACCCCAGGCCAGGGCCAGACCTGCTTCCAGCTGCTGTCGCGCCCGCTCAATGGCAGCGGCCGCCCGAACACCAGTTCCAATGACGCCAGCGATGGCCGCTTCGTGGCCTGCCGTGCCGGCTTCTATGACCCGGCCGTGTTCGAGGAAGGCCGCGACGTGACCTTCATCGGCAAGATCGCCGGCTACGAGAACACCCGCATCGGCGATTACGAGTACCGCCTGCCCAAGCTGGAGGCCGACGTGATCTACCTGTGGCCGGAACAGCGCCAGGTGGATGTGGTGCCGGTCTACCCGTATGGCCCGTGGGGCCCGGGTTGGGGTCCCGGCTGGGGCTACCGCGGTTGGGGTTGGTGGTAAAAAAAATCGCCCTTCGGGGCGATTTTTTTTTCATGCACTCGGCGTACCGAAGTGCCCCAACGGCGCGCCGGCCAACAGGTGCAGATGGATATGGAACACCGTCTGCCCTGCGTGCTCGCGGCAGTTCATGACGATGCGGTAGCCATCCTGCGCGAAGCCCTCGCGGCGTGCGTACTCTGCCGCCGCCAGCGCCAGCTTGCCGATCAGGTGCGCCTGCGAGGGCTGCACGTCATCCAGCGTGGGAATGGCTTCGTTCTTGGGAATGAACAGCACGTGCACCGGCGCCTGTGGCGCGATGTCCTTGAACGCCAGCACCTCGTCATCTTCGTAGACGATGGTCGCCGGAATTTCGCGGCGGATGATCTTTCCGAACAGGGTGTCTTCAGACATGGGGTCACCTTGAAGGTTGCCGGCAACGCCGGTGGTCAGGTTGCTTCGGTACGGGTGCCGAACGCGTGCGAGAGCGTGCCGCGGTCCACGTATTCCAGCTCGCCACCCAGCGGCAGGCCCTGCGCCAGCCGGCTGGGCCGCACCTTGTGGGCGCGCGCCAGCTGCGCCAGGTAATGCGCGGTGGCCTCGCCTTCGACGGTGGCGCTGGTGGCGATGATCAGCTCCTGCACCTCGCCCTGCCCCAGCCGTGCTTCCAGCTGATCCAGGCCGAGTTCGCGCGGGCCGACGCCGTCCAGCGGCGACAGCCGCCCCTGCAGCACGAAGTACACGCCGCGGAACCCGGTGGCGGTTTCAATCGCCAGCCGGTCGGCCGGCGATTCCACCGCACACAGCTGCTGGCGTTCGCGGCTGCCATTGGCGCACACCGCGCAGATCTCGGTTTCGCTGAAATCGCGGCACTGCGCGCAATGGCCGATGCGTTCGATCGCCTTGGCCAGGACCTCGGCCAGCTTTTTGCCGCCCTCGCGCTCGCGCTCCAGCACGTGGTAGGCCATGCGCTGGGCGGTCTTCTGACCCACCCCGGGCAGTACCCGGAAGGCCTCGATCAGCTGTTCGAGCAGGGGCAGGCTCACGCTTAGAACGGCAGCTTCATGCCGGGCGGCAGCTGCATTCCGGCCGTGGCCGAGCCCATGCGGTTCTTGGATTCGGCATCGATCTTGTTCGAGGCGTCGTTGAAGGCGGCCGCGACCAGGTCTTCGGTCATTTCCGCATCGGACAGGATCGACGGATCGATGCGCACCTTGCGGCACTCCTTGGCGCCGGTCAGGGTCACGCTGACCATGCCGCCGCCGGCAGTGCCGGTGACTTCCAGCTTGGCGAGTTCTTCCTGGGCCTTCTGCAGGTTTTCCTGCATCTTCTGGGCCTGCTGCATCAGTTGGGCGATGTTGCCGCGCATGTCGTGTTACTCATCAAAAGGACGGATGGAATCGGTCACGACCCGGGCGCCATGCTGCTGGATCAGCAGCTGCACCGACGGGTCGGCCATGAAGGCGGTTTCGGCCGCCTGCTGTCGTTCGCCACGCTGGCGGTCGGAACGCTGGTGCAGCGTTTCGGCCTCGGCGTTGCCATGTTCGATCACGATCTTCGGGGTCATCCCGAGCGGGCCCGACAGGGCCTCGGTCAGGGCCGCCAGCGAACGGTCCGAACACAGGTACTCAAATCCGGGCGATACGGCCAGTTTCAAGACGCCGTGCTGGAACCCGATGAAGGCCGCATGCGCGGCCAGCTGCCGCGACGGACCATTCAGCTGGCTCTGGGCAACCAGTTCCAGCCAGGTTTCAGCCGAGGCCAGCGCGACCGGGCCGGCATTGCCGGCCGCAGGCGACGGGCTGATGGCGATGCCCTGCGGGCGCGGCGCGGGTGCCACCGCCTGTACGGGCGCGGGCGCGCGTACCGGCGGGGCTTCCCACGGCGCGGCCATGGCGGCGTCGGGGCTGGCCAGCTCCACCGCCAACGCTTCATCGCGCTCGTCGCTGCCGGCCTGGTGCCACGGCGGCAGATCGTCGTCGGCGGCGGGTTCCGCTACCGGCGCGGGTGTCGGTTTCGGCGCGGCCGGGGCGACCAAGGGCGCCGCAGGGGCCGCCGGTGCCGAAGCGGCCACA
Source organism: Stenotrophomonas sp. CCNWLW57 (assembly GCF_037203925.1). Taxonomy (NCBI): domain Bacteria; kingdom Pseudomonadati; phylum Pseudomonadota; class Gammaproteobacteria; order Lysobacterales; family Lysobacteraceae; genus Stenotrophomonas; species Stenotrophomonas sp. CCNWLW57. The sequence goes on along the minus strand of NZ_JBBCBJ010000004.1, from coordinate 93,093 downwards.
GGCGCGGCGACGGGCGCGGCCATGGCGGCCGGCGCGGCGGCCATGCCACCCTGCGCGGCACCGCGCGAACCGCTTCCCACCTCGGTCCCGGTGCCCGGGTCACGCGGCACCGGCGGCACCGCAGCGGCCGGGCGGAACGCCAACATGCGCAGCACGGCCATTTCGAAGCCGGCGCGCGGGCTGGGCGCCAGGTGCAGGTCGCGGCGGCCACTGAGTGCCATCTGGTACCAGAGCTGCACCACTTCCGGGCGCAGGCGCTGGGCGAAGGCGGCGGCATCGATGCCGTCGCCGTCGGCCTGGGCGCCGGGCACCAGCTGCTGCACCTGGATGCGGTGCAGGGCTTCGGCCAGCGCTTCCAGCACGCCGCTCCAGTCGGGCGAGAATTCGGCCAGCGCGGCCACTACCTGCAGCAGGCGCACGCCATCGCCGTCGGCAAGGGCCTCGAGCATGGCCGCCACCTGGGTGCGGTCCACGGTGCCCAGCATGGTGCGCACCACGTCTTCGCGGAGCGCGCCACCGGCATAGGCGATAGCCTGGTCGAGCAGCGACAGGCCATCACGCAGGCTGCCGTCGGCGGCCTTGGCCAGCTGCACGATCGCAGTCGGGTCCGATTCGATTTCTTCGGCGGCCAGGATGCGGGTCATCTGGCCCTGGATCTGGTCCTCGTCAAGCCGCTTGAGGTTGAACTGCAGGCAGCGCGACAGCACCGTGACCGGCAGCTTCTGCGGGTCGGTGGTGGCCAGCAGGAACTTCACGTGTTCCGGCGGTTCTTCCAGCGTCTTCAGCAGCGCATTGAACGCCGCCTTGGACAGCATGTGCACTTCGTCGATCAGGTAGACCTTGTACTTGCCGCGCGAGGGCATGTACTGGGCGTTCTCGATCACCTCGCGGACATCATCCACGCCGGTGTTGGACGCGGCATCGATCTCCAGCAGGTCGATATAGCGCCCGGAATCGATATCCAGGCAGGCCGGGCACTGGCCACAGGGATCGGCGCTGGTGCCCTGCTCACAATTCAGCGATTTGGCGAAAATGCGCGCGATGGTGGTCTTGCCGACCCCTCGGGTGCCGGTAAACAGGAATGCATGGTGCACCCGGCCGCTGTCCAGCGCATTGCTGAGCGCACGGACCACGTGTTCCTGGCCTACCAGCTCGGCAAAACGCTTCGGACGCCACTTGCGGGCAAGGACGAGATAGGACATCAGGCCACCGTCTTCATCGGGACGTCCATTGTGCCACGCCTGTCCAGCCCCCCAGCCGGGTGATCGTGGTGCTTGTGCCAATCGCATTCCCCGGCTAGAATCTGCGCCCCTGCAGCGTCAATGCAGCAGGTCCGGAGAGGTGTCCGAGTGGTTGAAGGAGCACGCCTGGAAAGTGTGTAAGCGTCTAAACCGCGCTTCGGGGGTTCGAATCCCCCTCTCTCCGCCAGACAAACGCAAAAGGCCGCCCAATGGGCGGCCTTTTGCGTTTGCCCGGCGGAGAGTCGGTGGACGAGACACGCGGACGGGGGTTCGACGGATTCGCCCGGAGCGAATCCGGACAGCCGAATGGCTGGCCCCAACGCGCGCCGAGCGCGCGTTGGGGCGGGGCCCATGGATGGGCCCCGCAATCCCCGGCAGTGAATCCGCCACCATTCCGCCGTGTTCGACCAACCCGCCGGACAAAGACGCCGCCCGAAGGGCGACATTCTTCCCTGCCCTTACGCGCTCGACACCTTCATCAGCACCAGCCCGCTCACGATCAGCACGGCGGCGCCAATCCGCATCGCGCTCACCTGTTCGCCCAGGAACACGATGCCGACGATGAACGCACCGACCGCGCCAATGCCGGTCCAGATCGTGTAGGCGGTGCCCAGCGGCAGCGTGCGCATGGCCAGGGCGAGCAGCCAGAAACTGGCGGCCATGGCGGCGAAGGTGATGAGCGACGGGGTGAGCCGGGTGAAGCCCTCGGATTGCTTCATCGAGAACGCCCAGACGATTTCCAGAACACCGGCTACGAGTAGATATATCCAGGCCATGTGGCCCTCCTTATGGGGCCAGGTCGTCCTGGTCATTGTTGCCCGGTATGGGGGGAGGCCGTTCCTCCTGGGGTGCGTACAGCGGGGCAGAGTCGCGCTCTACGGTGAGGGCGATTCTAGGGGATGGGGCACAGGATGGGCGTCTAAGGCGTGTTGGGGGTTACTAGGTGGTCAGGGTGGGTCGGGGGCACGCGCGGCGTGTCGCTACTCGGGAGGTTCTGCGCCAAGTGCCGAATCCGACTAACAGTCGGATCTACCGCACTTGCGGATCTTCCGCGCTTGGCTGCGCCGCGCTATACTGGGTGACTGCACTTCGGTGCAACGTCTCTATGGCGGCCCCGTCGGCCCCTCGCGACGCTAGGTCGAAAATCCCGCCAGGGCCGGAAGGCAGCAACGGTATCGATCGACGCGGGCGCCGAGGTCAGCCGGCGGGGCCGTCACCCGTTTGGGCTGTCCATTCCACGTCTGGGTGATCAGGCCGTGGGCCTGGGAGCCGTTGGCTCGGCCAACGCCACGCACTCGCCCGGCATTGCGACCCGATGCCCCCGCTGGCGCAGCGCTTCGCCGTCGGCCTCGCTCGCATAGTGGTAGAGCATCATCCGCGCCTGCAGTTCGGCGCTGTACTCGCGTTCGAGATCGTCCACGCCGGTGTGCGACGGGTTGCCGTGCAGGCCGCAGTCGTGCGCGATCAGTTCGTTGTCGCCGGCGTAGCGCGCCAGCATTTCCGGAATCGGGCGGGTGTCGCCGCTCCACACCAGCGCGCCCTGCAGGCGCAGGCCGTAGGCGGTTTCGGGCCAGTGGTGGCGGACCGGGAATACTTCCAGGCGCACGCCGTCATGCCAGAACGCCTCGCCCACCACGATCAGCTGGAAGGCATCCCAGAAATTGGCGCCACCTTCGGCCAGCACGTTGGGGTAATCGGCCACGCGCCGGTGCAGCAGCGGCACCACGGTGGCGGGCACGTACAGCCGGATGCGGCCGCGCCGCTGCGGCGAGAAGTAGGCATCCACGAACAGCCGCTCGAAGCCGGCCACGTGGTCCAGGTGCACATGGGTGACGAACAGCGCCTCGGGCATGCGCCCGTACTGGGCGAGGAAGGCGGTCAGCCCCTCGCCGCCGCAGTCGATGGTCAGCCACGGCTCGCCACCGCGCTCGATCACCGCCATCGGCGAACCCAGCTGCACGGCCGACGCGTTGCCGACCCCCATGAAGCGCAGTGCCCAGTCCATCAGTAGCCCCGGTTCCAGGCCAGGTCGTAGGCCCGGCGCAGGCGCGCGAAGTCCTTCTCGACCTCGTCGTGACTGCGCTCGCCGCGCAGCTTCACCAGCGAACGGTGCAGGCGCTTGAGGTTGCGTTCGCGCCAGGCGGTGGCCGGGATGCGCTGCACGCCACGGTCGAAATCGATCAACCAGCCGTGGCCGTTGGCATCAAACAGGATGTTGTGCGCGTTGAGATCGGCATGGTCCAGCCCGGCGCGGTGGAAACGCGCGATCAGCCGGCCGGTCTCTTCCCAGGGCGCGCCCCGCCCCGCCACCAGCGCGCGGTCGGCCAGCGAACGCACGCCTTCCAGCCGTTCCATCAGGATCGCCGCGCGGTAGCGCATGCCTTCGCGCATGTAGAACGCGGCGATCGGGCGCGGCACCGGCAACTTCAACGCGCGCAGGGCGCGCATCAGCCGGAACTCGGCGAAGCTGCGGGTGCGGTTGGCGCCCCGCCACAGGTACTGGTCGTGGCTCAGCTTGGCCGCCATGCCGCCGCGCAGGTACTGGCGCAGCACGCAATGGCCGAACGGCGCATCGACGAACCAGGCCCCGCCCCGTCCACCATCGCCGACCGGGCGCGCCCGGTCGCCCCAGTGGCCCGGGGAGAACAGGCTCATCTCGGCTTGCCGCAGCCGTTCGCGGTCGAACAGAATGGCACCCATGCCGCGTCCATCGCGGCAGGGCGTCAGCGCTTCAGTGGCGTCGAATGCGACCATTCCTTCGAGTCTAACAACACCATGGCATCAGCGTCCTCTTCCTTGTGTCTTTTGCGTTTGTCCGCGCTGGGCGATGTCACCCACGTGGTGCCGCTGGTGCGCACCCTGCAGCAGGCACGGCCCGGGACCGAGCTGCACTGGATCATCGACAAGGCCGGGCACAAGCTGCTGGACGGCCTGCCGGGCGTGGTGTTCCATGCCTACGACAAGAAGACCGGCCTGGCCGGCATGCGCGCCCTGCGCGCGTCGCTGCCGCCCGGCCGCTTCGAGGCGCTGCTGCAGATGCAGGTGGCCTTCCGCGCCAATGTGCTGTCGGCGTTTGTCCCGGCGGTGCGCCGGATCGGCTACGACAAGGCGCGTTCCAAGGACCTGCACGGACTTTTCATCAACGAACGCATCCCCGACCGCCCCGGCATCCACGTGCTGGATGCGATCGGCAGCTTCTGCGAACCGTTGGGGATCCGCCAGACCGAGGTCAGCTGGGACCTGGCGATCCCGCCGGCGGCGGTGGAATGGGCGCAGGCGCAATGGCAGGACGATGGCCGGCCGGTGCTGATGATCTCGCCCTGCTCCAGCCACGTACGCCGCAACTGGTATGCCGACCGCTACGCGGCAGTGGCCAACCATGCGGTTGCACGCGGCTGGCGGGTAGTGCTGTGCGGCGGCCGCAGCGAACTGGAGCGCGGCATGGCCGACGCCATCCAGGTCCAGCTCACCACCCCGGCGCTGGACCTGGTGGGCAAAGACACCCTCAAGCAGCTGCCGGCCCTGCTGGCCCGCGCGGCGCTGGTGATGACCCCGGATTCGGGCCCGATGCACATCGCCAACGCGATGGGCACCAAGGTGCTGGGCCTGCACGCGGCCAGCAACCCGCACCGCAGTGGCCCCTATTCGGACCGCCGCTACTGCGTGGACCGCTATGACGACGCGGCGCGGAAGTTCCTGGGCAAGCCGGCCAGCGAACTCAAATGGGGCACCAAGGTCGAGTTCGATGACGTGATGCAGCTGATCACGGTCGACGACGGCATTACCGCCTTCGAACACTACGTGGCCGATCAGGCACGAGCACCGCTGCGATAGCGTAGTAGCGAAGGTAGTGCCGACTGTTAGTCGGCTGCTTGCCCCGACCAGCCGACTGACAGTCGGCAATACCGGTCGGCAATACCGGTACCGCCGCTCGCGCGTCGCGCGCTCAGCCGCGGCCGGTGTAGTCCTTGTATGACTTCTCTTCGACGTACACCGAGCCGAGCGCCAGGTTGATGTCCTTCTTGATCCGCGCGCGCTGATCGTTCTTCTGGTAAACGCTGCGAGCCAGGGCGATGAACTCGTCGTCGAAGGCTTTGGCCTTGTCCTTCAGGCGGACGTTGTCTTCGATCTCCCAGAGCTGCTCGTTGATCTCCTTGAGTTCGGCGCGCAGCTTGACGATGTCCTTGACTCCGGCAGGGTGCCCCATCCAAGTTTTCTCCAGCGCGCTCAGCTCGGTACGGATGTTGGCCAGCTTGGCCGGATCGCCGATCCGCTCGGACTTGATCTGCAGGATCGAGATCTTGTCGAGCAGCTCGCCGAAGGAGACGGGAACCTGAATTTCTGCGGTCATAGGGGCTGGCCGTTTTCTAGAGTTCAACAAGTTTAGCTATAGACGCGCGCCTTGCGTTAGTTACCTTGCATTCAGTATTGCGAATACCGTCCTTGGGTGGCGTTGCCGGGTGTCGTCAACGAATACCGACGCCCTCCCCCACCCCGCGCCCAACCCCGCTGCTTAATCGAGTGGCGAATGGCTCCAAGACAGTGGAATTCCAAGTAACACAAGCACTAGCACCCTCAAGGACAGACCCTTTGAAAAATGGCGCCTGATTCGCGACGCCCTCGTCGACCTGGAGACTCAGGCTCCAACCCACAGTGAGCCAAAATCACGCAGCTCGGGAGCGGAACACACCACCGTCATATAGCACCCGTGGTCATCCCTCTTTAACCGCGTGATCGCTGCATATGCGAGAGCAAGTGATTCAGGAGAGCCCGCGGTCGATATTTGCACTACTAGAGCGCGACTTTCCCACCCCTTAAAACTTTGAATGGTGGTTACCTTTATGCGAGCGTCCCCCTTATAAAAGGCAAGCTTTCTACGTCTGCTCTGCTCATGACGTTCACGCTTGTCGCCACCCCCGCCAAAGGTGTGGATCGCATTGATACGCCTCGCCTGAAGGAGGCGGACGACTTCGAGTCCGATCGCATCTCTGTCCACTACGCATACCAAATCAGCAACTGCGAGAGGTGCATGTGCCGATGATTCGAGGATGCTTAGCAGCGCGGCCACGCATTCATTCGCGGCATAAGATGCTTCAACCTGCCGCCATCTAAGCACTGTCCGATACTCCAGTTCGCCAATCGGCGACAACGGTCTATGGTCATCCACGCCCGGGAGAAATCGATCAACAAAGGTCCGCGCAAGTCGAGAAAGAGAAGGTGACATCCGGTAGGTGTGTTCCAGCGTCACCCAGCGGCCTCGGAAGCCCGCACCAGCCATCTGAGTCTCTGTCCACGGAGGAACACCATAGATATTCTGATGTGCGTCTGCGACCAGCATAGCTTCACCGCTGCCATCTAATGGCAGTGCGGCGCGAATCGCCGTCCACCAGCTAGGAAGCAGGTCCTGCCCCTCGTCAACGAGTACCGCGTCCCAACGTTCTTCTTCACCCAGTGCAGCAGCCCAAACCGCTGCAGCAGCAGGCAATTCATTTCTAAGGACATATTCACCACCCCCACCCTCCTCCGATTCAGCCCAGATTGCGTCATAGTCGTCCTTCCGTCCGCTCACATAGGCGACTCGCCTGCACCAATGATGAAAATTGAGCGCCACAACTTGAGCCCGAACTGAACCTGATTGTGCATAGCGCACTGTCAAATCAAGCAGATAGTTTATAAGCGTAATATTGAAGGTAATGATCAGGACCTTCTTTCCCGCCTTCGCCAGTTCCGCAGCACGCCCGGCAAGGACTAGCGACTTGCCGCTGCCGGCCGGCCCCTTTATACGTCGGAACCGCGCGCCACCCTCGTTTAGCGCTAGAGATTGTTGTCTCTGAGTCATCAGCTTGCTCAATGGCACGCGCTGCTCGGACGAAAAAGAGGGTTCCACCAGCCAGTGTCGGAGCTCAGCGGCCGCGCGGACTGTCATCCGACTGTCGTGCTTGTATACCGAGCTCAGAAGTTGGCGAAGTGTGCTCTTGTCGCCACTACCGATAAGATCAGCCCCTATAAGCGGGTAGAGCGACAGATGCTGATCATGACTTCGCGCCTCGCGCAGCGGCCTTAGCAAACTCTCAACGACCTTCGTTGAAGCCTCGGTAAAGATGATCCCGGCAACAATGGAGCCGAAGCCCGTCCTGTTCGGCAAGCTCGGAATATAAAGACCGTACAACTCTTGTTTGTAAAGATCAATCTTGGCGACCGGATCCTGATGAGCCAAGGAAAAATCTCTTCCGTTCCGCCGGCCCATGAGCTTGGGACCCGCAGCGCCCTCTTTTATGTAGTAGTCAACGCCACGGAACGACCAGTCCTTGACCTCGTACACCGCGACGCCGTTCTCCGGGTGCATCAAGACAAAATCTGGCCGAAGGCCGTTGAGGTGAGGCTGGACATAGATCTCCCAACCGGACGGCAGAGTCTCCAGAAACCAATTGAGCACTCGACGCTCGCCGGCCGTAAGAGGCTGGCGGAGAGCATGCAATTCGTCTAGGGGTGGCACTACGACGCGCGGCATCACCACACTACCAACTCCTTGCAATCTTTAAAAACTGAATGAATCATCGGTTCTTCATGGGTCCGGCCATAGGCCCGCAAGCCCCTCAAATAATCGCTACGAGCGTGAATACTGGTGTCACAGACCTATATATTGGAATGCAAGCAAATCCTTGAGCTCACTTGTTTAATCCTCTGCGCCGCCTCCGTCCTGAATCACAAACGACTCGGAAAGGACTCAATCCACTCCTAAGGCCTTGAAAACAGCATCCACTGGATCCGAATAAAAGCTCGTCTGAAACTTAGCGAATAGCTCGCCCGGCACCGACGGGATGTCATTGACGCTGCACATGGGCAAGAGGATCCTTTTAGCGCCGGCGTCGAAGGCGACCTGCAGGGATTCGGCGAGGTTTCGGGCTGGCGCAGTAGTCCCGCCGAGTGACATATCGCCCATCACGACCATCTGGCTCTGTATCGGACGACCTAGAGCAGCGGAGCACAATGCAACAAAGCTTGATAGCGTGAGCGTCTCCGGACTGCCGCTGTGCTGGAGTTCGACGAGATGGAGGTGGAAGTCCTGCACCGCCGTCTTGATTCCGGCACTGACGCGATTGGCGTTTGCCTTAAAGTAGTCGAAGGCGATTCGCACTGACTCACGCGAACCGGAACCCGAAGTGGAGAGCTTACCGTTACCTGCCATGGCCTGGATCTCCAGGCGGTAGACGCCCGGCATGCTGCCTGGGCCCATCGCGATGGTGTAAAGCGTACCGGGTGCCATCCGGCCTTCGGGGATCAGCCCACCACCGGCCTGCTCCGGCACGTTGATGAAGCGCTCGTCACTATTCTCGAGGTCGATGTACGAGAAGTGGACGTCGTAGAACTCCATGCCGCCGATCTTCTTGAGCTGTTCCTTGACCCGGCGACGCGTCTCCAAGGCATACTCAAGGCATTGCCGCACCTGCTCTTTGTCGTACTCGCCATGCGGGCTCAGCAGCTTCAGCAGCCCTGAGGTCGTGCGGCGCACCGCGATAACATCTCTCTGGTTAAGGTTGTTGCCAAGCTTGAAGTGCTTGTCGATAGCATCGGAGAAGCTGTACTTGCGCATCTCGCGCAGATACTCAGCCAGGTAGTCCACGATCAACCCGAACTGGTTGGTGAAGAACTCCGGACGCATTTTCGGGATCTCCCAGCCTGGTACATAGGCATGGAATCGGTCAAAGAACGCTGCGTCGATCATGACTTCTGGAAACGGTGCCAGCAGGTGTGAGGTCTTCACCAGTGATTCGACGCTCTGGTTGATGTTGCCGATGAACACCATTGAGGCATTAGCGTTGATGGATTCGCGGCCCCGGCTGAAGGATCCGGAGGCCATGTAGTCCTTCATGATCTGGACACCGTCGTGATCCTTGAAAGTGATACCGGCCACTTCGTCGAAGGCGACCACGTCCCACAGGCCAACCAAGCCGACCTTGCGCGCACTCATGTTGTAAAACAGATTCGCCACGGTGGTCTGCCCACCAGACACGAGAATGCTGTTGGGGCTGATTTCCTTGTAGATGTGGCTCTTGCCGGTGTTGCGCGGCCCCAGCTCGCAATAGTTGTAGTTGTTTTCAACCAGCGGAATCATGCGCGCCAGCAGGTGCCACTTCGCGCGCTTCTCGAAGACAGTGGGTTCCATGCCGGTGGAGCGCAATAGCACGTCGATCCACTGCTCATCGGTGAACGCATGGCGCCCTTCGAACAAGGCCTGCATGTCCATGTTAGGCATCTGGATCGGCTTCAAATCTTCGACGATGAAGGGCGAGCTCTTCTGGCCCTCCTCGTAAACGTAGCGCAGCGTCACGATGCACCAGATGCCGCCGGCCAATAGCTTCTCGTACTGACGCACGAAGGCATCGGAGATCTCGACGTTCTTCACGCCAAGATTAGACATCAACGCCTCGTACTGGTCGCGCCTCTCGTTGAGCTTGACGGCCAGCTTGTCGATGACCTTGTAAGTACCGCTTTCGCGGATCTTCGATTTGACCTTCTCCGCCTCGTCCGGCCGCACATAGTTATCGGCGAGGATGCGTTTAACCGTGGTCAGGCCAGCCTGAATGGTCGCTTCGTCATCCGAGGCGCAGTACATGCCGAGCAGGTACTCCAGCACGTAGACCGGCACGTTTGCACCTTCTTTTATCAGCTTGGTCAGATCCTTGCGCACCACCTTGCCGCTGAAGTGACGGTTAAGCAGGTGATCGAGATCCGGCGCGGTGGGCTGGGTCATGTCGGAGGAGTCAGAAGTCATTGGAGAACGCCAGATCGATCTTCAAGGGAACACGCAGCACTTCGACCTTGGTCTGCGCGTCACGCGCGACAAGGAAGTAGTCCTTTTGCCGATCGTAGTTGCCGGAACGGATTGTCAGAATGATTGACCTAACCCGCTCCCCCAGCACGCTAGAGGTGCTGTCGAAGGTCAGTACCTGTTCGTCGCTCACCGGGGTCTCACCATCGCGCAACGAAATCCGCACGGTCCGCGGCAACACGCGGCTGGAGGTGGGCTCGGTCTGGATCAGCTCGAAGCGCTGGGTATTGGTCACAACCTTGTTGGAGAAGCCCATCAGGCTGATCTCCACTGGATGGGTGCGTGCCTTGTGGGAGTCGGACACGCGTACGGTTAGGAGCGGCACGATCACCTCCTGCGGCATCGCCGAACCATGCACGAAGCGGGCGCCACCGGCAAAGTGGAAACGCATGGCACCCTTGGGCAGCCAGAAGTCCATACTGCCCTCGCCCCTCTGCGTTCCCGCCGTCCGTGCTGTGTTGCCTTGCCAGACCTTATCGCTAACCGGCAAATCGCGCCCTATCAGATAGCGCTTCTTGGCCTTGAGTGTCCCGGCAGGCTTCTCCGGCAATGCGGCACGGCTGGCGTCATCCAGTGGCGACTCCTGATAGAGGAATCCGTGATCGGCCGTCACCAGCACCATCGAGCCATTGAGGTTGTTGATGATGTACGAAATGACACCACTCAGCTCTTTCAGCGTCCTGGCCACAGCGTCGAATGTCTGGCCCTCGGAGCCTTGCTTGTCACCCAGCATGTCGATCAGGTCATGGTAGACGTAGATCACCCGGTGCTCACCGACCAACTCACGTCCTTTGGCCTTGCCCAATCCCAGTAAGTCATCCGCCTTCACCGTGATACCGTCATAGCGGCCCAGCTGCGCGTTGCGACTCTCCAGCGTCGCGGTCGATTGGCCATCGACCAGCACGTCAAGGCTGTCGCCCGCCTTGTAGGCGATGCTCTGGTGCGGCAGCAACGCCGCCATGCCGAGCGCCGTGTAGCTGGGCAGCACGCCCAGCATTGCATCGAGCTTGGCCGTGAAACGGTTCTTGGCGTTGATCTCGCGAACAAGGGCCTCGCCGGCTTCGTAGCGGAATGCATCGGAGATCAGCACGAACACGCGCTTGGTCGTGCCCGCACTGAGTGCCGAGGCGACATGGTCATCGAAGAAGTCCTGTTGTGGCGTCGTACCTGGCACACGCCAGGTGGCCAGCAAGCCATGTTCGCCAGCCAGCACATCAGCCCAGGCCGACGACAGGCCTGGAATGAACCAACCGGAATAGGCATCTTCGATCGCGCCGCGCAGTTCGTGTAGCACGCTCCAGCCCATCGGCTCCACTTTGTCAGCAGCAAAATGGAAACAGCGATACCACTGGTCGAAGCGATACAGCTCGCTTCGATACGCCTGCACAGCCATAGCCGCGTCGGCAAAGCTGAAGCCGGCAGCGTTACGCTCCTTCATCGCCAGAAACTCGGCTGCCGCCTCGATTGCGTCATAGCAGGCAGACAAGGCGCGAATTTCATCGCTGGCGTCGCTGATCAGCGCGTTGCTCCAGTGACCATCACGACGGCGGGAGGTAATCGCCTGCACGTCGCCCAGTGACGCACCGCCCAACTGCATCACCCGCGTCTTCAAGTCATGGATGACCTGACGTTCGACCGCAGCGAAGGTCATGCATTCCAACAGATCCTCCGCGTGCCAGCCAGAAATCAGTTCGTTCAGCTTGACCATCTGCGCCACGGCCGCGGACAGATCCGCATAGGCGGCATGGCTGTGCAGATCGCTGCGCCAGCGCGCGGCCAGGATCGCCGCGTTATTTGCCAGCTGTGGATTTTCCAACAGCAGATGGCGCAAGGCTTGTGGCACCTCGGCGCTGATACCGCGGGCGAAATCGGTAACCAGGATACGCAGCCACAAATCGACAAGGGTCGGCTCGCCACTTTCATAGCCAAACGTGCGCTGCATCAGCAGCCAGAACGCTGGCTCCAGGCCGTAACTCTGCAAATCGGTCCAAGCCTTCGCCGGCTCGCCGATACGGGCCTGGCTTTCTACCCGAAGTCCTAGCAACAGCTGATGCGCAATCGAAAGCGGCTCGGACTCGTCGCTGCGCAACAGCACGGCCATCATCTTGCGGTCAAGCTCCGCCTCACCGTCGCCAGACTCGACCAAGCGTTTGAGCTTGCTACGGCGTGCTTCCGCGCCGAGGAATTTGGTGCGCGAGCGAATATAGGGCGCCAGCGTCAGCGAGGTGAGACCAAGGTCTTCAATCAGCAACGTGGTCAGGTCGGCACGGAACGCTTTGGAACGTAGCCGCACATCGAGCAGCCAATCCACTGCCGGATCCGGCTCCGGGTAGTTGCTGTACAGCAAGAACTGCGAGGCGGGCCGCTGCTCCAGTTGCCGTTTGACCGCCAGCACCGGCGCTTGATCCAGCCGCACGATCTCGATTTCGCTGCCAAGCTCCAGCGATTCGAGCGTGATGGCGAACTGCGAATCCGTATCGTGCCAAAACACCACGCGCTCTGTCGTAAACAGCGCGCGCAGTGACTCGACCACGCGGCGTTCATTCACATCCATGCGTCACCCCGCTTTGCGCCGCCTTTAGCCAAGGCGTTACTGCGGCAGTCCGCGAAGCGGCAATCATTCGTCATCGCTCTTCCCGCCCGTCACTGCCTTGACCTCAGCCAGCAGGTCACCGAACTTGCCATAGTTCACCTTCACCCCATCGTCCAGATCCAGCGTGATGCGCTGGTCGGCGTAGTGGCGCAGCTGCTCGTCGTAGGCCAGCAGCTCCAGGTGCTGCTGGCGCAGTTTTTCGAGCTGCTTAGTGAACTTGTTGCGTTGTGCGGTTGAGCTGGACGCAGCGACTTCCTGCTCCAGCTCTTCGATCTTGGTCTGCATCCTGCCGGTCAGTGGCACCACGTATTCGGCGCGCAGACGCGACAACGTACCTGCGTTGTAGCGGTGCAGATAGACCAGCGCCTGGAAAGCGCCCTGCTTGCCACTGGAGAACAGCCAGTAGATCGGACGCTTCCTGTAGGTCTGCAGGTGATCCTTGAAAAACTTGTCCGCGAGATAACGGCGAATCGCATGCTCCGGTGATTCGCTGGCCTTGCGGCCAAGGTTGTCGGCCACGAAAGCCATGTTTTGCTCTAGCGATTCCGGCCCCCACACGGCAAGCAAAAATTCGCGCACGCGCAGCGCGGCATCATCCTCAAACCACAGCTCTTCAGTGACGGGCACGATGCCGTCAATATCGGCAGGAAACTTTGTGTAGCGTGAGGCATCGAAGCCGATATTCCCGCTGTTGGCGTAGATCAGGCCCGGCGCATCCAGACTGTAGCGACCCATCATGCAGCCAATCGTGTAGGAAATCAGCTCCGCCATGGTGTCCTGACCGAAGCGGGTCCATCGTTCCTCTTCAGTGAATTTGCCGCCATATCGGTAGGCGGGATTTATCGTGAGGGTGATCTGCTCAATAGGGACGTCGGGCGTGAGCTCGTCCTGCAAGCCATACGCGTCGAGGAAAAGGCGATTATTCTCCTGCTCGAGTCGCCTCATCTCAGCGACTTTTTCGTGGTTCTGGGTAATCCATGCGGAGTAGCTGGATTCCAGTGTGGGCTTGGGCTCGGAGGAGGCCGTCAAAATGGGGAGGTATTGAAAGTTCCAGGAGCGCTCGTAGGCGTCCCAGTCTATTCGTCCTGAATCTATTAGTACCTGTGAATTTCGATTCAAGGTTTCGGCATGTGCTGCACAGCCGTCAAACGGCATCACGCTCAAACTTCCGGGATTGAAATCCAAAGTGGGACATAGGATACGCAAAAACACCTGCGCCACCTTGCTCGATAGGAATGCGAGATATATCGAGGAAGACTGCTCTAATACAGGAAAAAACATACTCCCCTTCTGATCGAAGATAAATCCCGAAGGGGTTGCTCTAGCGCCAAACTGAATGCCAATATTTGTATACGAAAGTCCAGGCTTGAAATAGAAAGACGAGTTGCGCACAACCGAACTTGCGCACGCCTTTACTTCGACTCCGCCCGCCTGCCAGTTTACCACACACTCGTTGTTTCCATACCACTTCCTAAACCCCCCCCCCTTTGTGTACGGGAACCATCGGCGTGTTGTTTTAGATGCCTCGCCGTTAAACACAGATCCGAACTCAACATTTTCGAAAGCGACTTCCGACCAGTCTTTGATGAATCTGTCATTGTCACCGGTCTGCAAGCCAACGACAGGTTTACAAAAGTCTTTTAGCGGCGGCAATCTCACAAACGAGTCGATTATTACCTTACTCGCCCAGTAGGCGACTGGGCTGCCTGGGATCTTACTGAAGTCGCTCGATGTGGCAGTGAAGCAGTTGCTCCGCTCGCGATTCAAGAAAACCGTCTGCTTGTCCGCCGACTGTGGCGCACTATTGAGGTCCACATAAGTTCCGGCGCATCCATCAATCTTTGCGTTCAAAGCTGAGAAGACAGCTGCCAGTGCGATCTTTGAATTCATCGAAGGGAAACTATTGAAGCCAATTTGAGCCATCGTAAAGATGGTCTTTTCTTCCAACACTTTCTTCCGCATGTTCTCGAATGAAGACAAGAACATCCAACCTTGCATTGTGACCATTGAAACGAAAGCATGAGATCTTGCCATTAAAAATCCGCGCTCGATAAAGCACGCGAAAAGATCACTTTTAGCGTCGGGGAAATTTTCCTTAGCGAAGGCTTTCACAAGAGCATTCATTCCACCGCCACCCATGTATGGCGGATTCGCAACCACTACGTCGTAATGCCCATTCAGCAACACAGCCTGACGCACTAGGTGACGCAGCTGATTGAGAGCCTTTGACACGAAGAGGTCCTCGCTGCTCATCGAGGCCAGCATTTTCAGCGCCACCTGCTTCCTCGCCAATTCCTCCGGCACCTGAATCAACGAACCAAAGGTTTCTGCGTGTTTAAACAGGCCCTTTAATGCAGTTAGATTTCCAAGTTCCAGTCCGTATTCAGTAAGCCTAGCGCCCTGCGACAGGACCTCCGCATCAAACCCCGAACTATTCATCAACGCCATCACATTGAGCTTCACTTCGCGCTCAAACAGTCGCCGATCATCAGCACGTGCCTTCATCATCAACGCAAAGCCGGTCAACTGCGCCGCCCGCTCGTCAATGTCGAGGCCGAACAGGTTCTTCTCTAGAATTAGCTTTGCCACGTCGCGCTGGCGGTAGCCGCGCTCCAGGTAGATCGCCTTGAACAGATCGTAGGCCTCAACCAGGATGTGACCGGACCCGCAGGCCGGATCGATCAGTGTCAGCTCCTCTGGGTTGATCGAGCTCGGAGTGATCGCCGCAAGCTGAGCATTGACCTCATCGGTCTGCTCGGCCGGCACAATGTAGTACTCCATCTGCGCCCTGAGCGACGAAGTTGGATAAGTGGCCAGCCACTGAGCGCCTAGCGAATTCTGCACCATGTATTTCACGATCCAGTTCGGCGTGAACAGCTGGGTCGCCGCCGGAATGTCCTCGGACTTCACCACCTTGCCGATGACTTGGTCTTTCTTCTCCGAGATGTAGAACTGGTAGAGCCAGCCGATGATCTCAATCTGCTGCCAGTCTTCTTCGGGAATGGACTGCACCATCTTGGCCACCACCGAATCGGTGAGCAGCAGGTTTTCCGGCAACAGCAGCTCAGTCTCGTCACCCAGCTCCTCGAACAGGAACGGCATGGCCTGATGCAGCGCATTGCACTGGGCGATCAGGATCAGGCGGTATAGCTCGGGATCCTTATTGGCGAGCTTCAACTCGCGCACGGTGTCGGCGGACAAACCCGGCAGCGCATTCGACTCGGCCAACTCCAGCGCGTGCGCCAGCACTTCGGGCAAACCGCCTCTCAGGTTCGACAACACGCGTCGGCCGTGGCCGAGGTAGTCGTGTACTTCCATGTAGCGCAGCGCGGCCAACCGGTTGAACCAGGCGTAGGCCACGGCCTCGACGGTGTGGCCGAAGCCCTGCAGCCTCATGCGGGCAATCAGCGTGTTGCGCTGTTCGTTGACCTTCACCGGCCATGGCCGGCCGGCAATCATCACGATGTCGTTCTTGACCTCGGCCTCGGCCACCTGCAACGCGCCCCTGGCGTCGCTCAGTCCCAGCAGGTTCGCCCGCGCCGTCACCGCTGCGATGAAGTCCTTGCGCGCCTGCGGAGCGTAGCTCTTGAGATTCCCTGTGTTCATTGCTTACTGGATCCGGATGCGTTTGCCGGACTTGAGCACGGCGATGAAGTGGACTTTGAGATCGGCGAGGTACGTGTCGACCTCAGCCTCCGTTTCGATATAGGAGCTGGTGACCAGTGCCGCCGGGCGGACGATTTGAGAGGCTTTCGGCACTGCTGCGGAAGCAGCCGAAGCTGAAGCCCGATCAGCACTCGTCGTTGTCTGAGTCGCGCCGCTAGCTGTCGCTGCCTTACTTGCGACTTGCGCCGCCGTATGCGCCTTCACCAAGGCATCACGGATCAGATCCATGGCCTCTTCCAGCTTGTCGCCGGCGCCATTGGCCAGAAACTGGATCTCTGGAATGCTGACCGCATCGGCAATCTTCAGCTTCAGCTGTTGCAGAGGATGCAGAGCGGCATTGCTGAGATCGGCATTCGCGGTCGCCTGCACCAACGCCTTATTCGCCTCGTCGATACGCTGTTCGACGACGCGCAGCGCCGCTTCGCGCTCGGCCTGGACCAAGGCCTGGTTGCTGACTTCCAGGGTGGCCAGTAGTGGCTCGATCTTGCTGACGCTGGTGTACGGGGCCGACTCTTCGCGGATGCGCTGCAGATCCTTGAGGGCGACACTTGCCTTGGGGTCGGCGGCCAGCACATCCCGGTTGGGCTCGAAACGATTCAGCGTGGCCAGAAAGCGCTGCCAGGTCGGCAACTGATTGGTGTAGAAGCCGCGAACATCATTGAGATCCTCACCGGCGTCCAGCCATTCATCGCGCGACCTGTTCAGCGCCTCGATGAACTCGAACGGGTCGCGGATGGCAAGCTGTCGCTCACAGCGCACCAGCATGGCGTCGATGACGGTCTTGCCGGGATAGTGCAATTGCCCGGCGGTGAGCTGCCAGCGCTTCAGGTCATCCTTCCACTCAACCAGCTTGCAGCGGAAATCGGCAACCACGCCGTCTTCCTCTTTGCGTGGCAAGGAGGAGAACAACTGCCGGTAGAGCTCAGACGCGCGCGCAATGCTGCCGGCATCGGCGGTCTTACGCTTGAGGATCGAGATCTGCTTATGCTGCATCGCCTTGGTTAGCGGATCAAATGCACTGCGCGGCTCCAGATCCGAGCCGCCTATGGTGAGCTTGATCTCGCCGGCCATGAACAGGCGGGTGATTAGTAGCACCACTTCCCACTCTGGCTTCCAGCCATAGGGAATGTCGGTGAAGCGATCGACCACATCAGACAGCAGTACGCGATTCTGCGAAGCAGCGAGCTGCAAGTATTGGCGAACCTCATCAATGGCCTGCGGGTTGCCGTCCTCGCCGCCCAGCGCCAGCTCCTGCTGTCCGACGTTATCGGCGCTGAGCAGGGCGCGGATCTCGGTGATGGGATCGGGCTTGCGGATCTTCAGGTACGGCAGCTTGTTGTAGGTATTAGTGATCAGGTAGTTGATCAGCTCGTCCAGCAGTGCGGGTGCCGTGGCCGTCTTGGAACGCACCTGCTGGCCTTTGGCGTAGCAATCGCCCCGCACAATCAGGTCGGCAATTTGGGCAACCAGGCGCTGCCTGCGTTCGCGATTCTCGTCTTTGCGCTCAAGCAGAATCTTGCGCAAGGACGGTGGTGCCGCGCTGGCCTTGGGGCTGTCGACGTATTTCTCGATCTGACGAAACAAAGTCAGCTCGATATCCAGACGAGCTCCCTCGCCCATGCGGATTAGCGCTTTGCCGTTGCCTTCGGCGCTGAGCATGATGCAGCGGTCAGACTTGAGGCTTTCGTAGTCGTCACCCAGAGGCGAGCGGATATCCAGGCTGAGCGAGTGGTTGGCCTGCCGGTATGGTGCACCGTCGAGCAGCCGGTTGAATTCGTAGTCGGCCTTGGTATCGCGATGGCGCACTTTGGTTTGTTGGCTGAGGATTTCATCAAAGACGATCTCGGCCAGCAGCTTGGATTTCTCCGCGGCGGACACGTCAACATGGCCAATCTCGCGGGCGATGTCGCGCTCCTCATTGGTGAGAAAGAACCACAGATCCCCATTGCGATTGACCAGCCGCTGCTGCTCCAAACGCTCCAGACTTTGCTGGATCTGCCGCTTGAGCTGCAGCTTGTCCGCATCGATTTGATCGAGGCAAAGCGCCGCCAGGTTGTCGATGGTGGGCTTGATCACCTCGGCAATATGGCGGATCAGGAACAGCGCCTTCAGCAGGCGGATGTCCTGCTTTTCGAGGGCGGGATTCTGTTCGGCTTGGTCGATGGCACGCTTTACCGTGGTATCGAGGAAGCTCTCGATTGAGGGATAGAAGTCGTACAGCGGCACCAGCGACTGGATGCTGCGATCAGCATTGATCTTGGCTGCTGACTGGAACGCGTCCAGCAGGGAACGCTCGCCGCGTGAAAGGTGCTGGCCGGTGGCGCCGACCTTGCGGATCGCCTCGAAGATTTTCTGCAGCAGTTCAAACTGATATGGGGCGAACGGATAGTTGGCCACGTAACTGATAGAATCGGCGTAGCCACGCAGGGTCACGGCGTTGCCGTTGAACGATATCTGGTTGTTGATGATGTCGCCCTGCTGCTCGAACACGTTGCGCAGCGCCTCATGGGCAGCCTCGGTCTTCGCCAGCAGGCGTACGCCGATCACTTCGTCCGTGTTGGAACTGGCCAGCGACAGGCGCGTATGGAAACGCCCCTGAATCTTGGAGAAGTCCTGGGAACGAGCCCTGTTCGCTTCGCCGATGGCCGCTTCGATGTCTTCCTGACTGGTGACGATGACCCAGGCGCGACCTTTGCATTGGGTGCCGAGCTGCTCGGCGATGGTCTGCAGATTGAGCATCAATTGCGTGTTGTTGCCGATGAACTGGCCGACCTCATCGACCAAGAAGATGATGCGATGGTCCTTGCCCTTGGTATCGAGGTACTCGCCCAAGAGTTTGGCGAAGTTCTCTATGTTGATCTTGTAGCTGTCGCGGGATTCATCGAACCAGCGCTGGGCGGACTCCACCGACATCTTCAATGCAATGGCCAAGGCCTGGGCGATCTCGTCGCGCAGGAAGTCGAACGCGTCGCGCTCAGCTGTCCACGAGCCACCATGGATGCGCGCGAATTCCTGCTGGAACGTCTCGTAGGCGCCCTTGCTGACGAGATAGCGCTCCATCTCGGCGATATGCGGCGCATCGCCAGAGAAGCCGAGCTTCTCGTTGAACACGCGCAGGAACACCTGCAGAACCACATCGCGATCGGACTTGCTGTCCGCCTTAGCATCGATGTTGAACAGGATGACATCGGCGCTGCCGCGGGTGGCGCGCTGGATGTCCGCGAGCAACAACGGGTCCTTGACCTTGGTTTCGTCGAAAAACTCGGCCGCACGCTTGGTGTTGCCGGAGACCGGGTCGACCGCCTCCTGGTTTTCCAGAAGGTACGACAGGATCTTGATGAAGTGCGATTTACCGGAGCCGAAGAAGCCCGATACCCACACGCCCATACGGTCGGTGATCACCGAATTGTTCGGATTGTCGCCGGCCGCTAGGTACGCGTCGAAGAAGCGGCGAAAGTAGTCGGCCAGCTGCTTGGTGACCACGTATTCGTCCAGCTCCTGCCAAATGCTTTCGGCATCACGCTGGTCAGCCTTGATCACGCCGTTGATCGGGCGGTCGATCGGCTTGCGGAAAAGCTCCCTGATCTTCATGTTTTCAGTCATCCCCTGTGAATCATTCCGCCAGCCGGAAGGCGCGGTAGTAGTGGTCGTCGGCCAAGGTGTTGAACAGGCGCAGCGAGAAACC
Organism: Stenotrophomonas sp. CCNWLW57; assembly: GCF_037203925.1. Taxonomy (NCBI): domain Bacteria; kingdom Pseudomonadati; phylum Pseudomonadota; class Gammaproteobacteria; order Lysobacterales; family Lysobacteraceae; genus Stenotrophomonas; species Stenotrophomonas sp. CCNWLW57. The sequence goes on along the minus strand of NZ_JBBCBJ010000004.1, from coordinate 73,075 downwards.
GTCGTAGCGCCCTGGATAGAACATCACGACCGGCGTGTGGTCCATGATCGGCTGCAAGCCGGTCAGCAATGTGTGCGAGCGCAGCATCGGATACGCCGCCCCTACGCCGGTCAGCAGCAGCATGTCTATTTGGTCGAAGTCGATCTTGCTGGCGATGCGCTGGGCCAGCTTGTCTTCTTTGAGCACGGGTCTGAGCGCAGCGAGAGCGGCGTCATTGCCCTTGTCGGCCTGGATGGCCAGGACGCGGTCATAGAGCTTGCGGTCTTCCAGCAGGTCGACGATGAGATCGAAGAGGTTGACGACCACGGGACGCAAGACCGGTTGCTGCCGGGCCAGACCGGGCAACAGGATTTCGGCGATAAAGCCACGCATCTCCATTTCCTGCTCAGGCAGGTAGTCAAAGACCCAGAAGCCGATCTCGTTGCCCAACCCTTTATTGGCAAGGAACTCGGCGGAACTGAGTTTGGGCAGGATGCGATTGAGGCGCTCGCGAAATTTGTCGCTCATGCACGAAGCTCCATCATCGGAACGAGCTGCCCTTCCCCGGCAGCCAGCAAGGATCGCCGAACCACCGGATGGAGGTGCGGAGGTAGCAGTCGAAGGGATCTAGTACTTTCCAGATACCGGGCCTCGGCGAGAATCCGAATAATCACCTGCACCAGCTTCTTCCGCGTCGAGTTGCTCCACGTGGCAACGGCAGGATCGCGCCCTGCGCAATCGTGCAGGAAGGGGTCCCAGGCGGTGACCGAAAGAGAGTGTTCCAAGCGTCGGGCGTGATCAGCCACTACTTCACGCAGGAAGTCCTTGAGGAGCTCGCTGTGCTTGAGCGCCGCGGCAAACAGCAGCTGTGTCGCCATCTCCTTGTCCCCATCCCTGATGACACTCCAGACCGACGCATCAATGGACTCCAGTCGAAGACGGATCAACCGCGCCTGGCGTACTGCCGTGGCCGGCGCCGACTTCTGCAGCACGTTCTCCACACGTAGCGCGTTTTGCCACGCGGCATCGTCTAGCCGCTGAAGCAAAAGTCCGGCAATGATCCTGCTCTCGGGGAGCATCAATGATCCGGCGGATAGATCGGCTTGGTACTGCTTCAAAGGGGGCGCCCAGTGGTATTCGGTTGGTAACGTCTGCGAGTGGGGAGCGTCGCTCAACATGGCTTCAACTCGCCTCCTCGGCGGGCAACAGCCATGGGGCCAAGCTAATGGATCGGCTACGGCTAGCCGAAATGACGGAAGAAGCTCTTTGGCGACATCCAATACATGCCCAGCATGGTGGGCTCCCCCACTTCACTCCCGGAGATGCAAAAGCTCCGCGACGCGGAGACCCGCATTGACAATGAATCTCGACTCCCACAAGTCATCCTTTTTTCTGCATTGGAATCGTAGCCCATTGGCTATGATCCTTGAGCACCCAAAGGCACCCCACGTGCACCTTGCTGTCGCTCTCGCCGGATATCTGCGAAGTCATAGGGCAAGCCCAGCCTGATGAGCATGTTGCAACCATCCTCGATAGCTTTCCCCGACTACGATTAAAGCGGATCTAACCGCGTCGGATCAGTGCTCGCTGCTTCCGATCATAGGTCCGAAGAATGGACCAGGTTGGACGCGACCAAAAGGGTCACAACGGGTTTCATCAATCATCAACGATTGGGGACGTCCGATGACGTCTGCGGCCAGCCATCCTGACATCGCATACCCAATGGCATGCCAAGATCGCCTGAAATGAAAAAAGCCCCTGAAAATCAGGGGCTTAGTTCATACATATGGCGGAGAGGGGGGGATTCGAACCCCCGAGGCGCTATAAACGCCTGCCTGATTTCGAGTCAGGTACATTCAACCGCTCTGCCACCTCTCCAGATGGTCCCCGGCGAACCGGGGAGCGAATGATACGGTGAGGCGGCGCTGACGGCAAGCCATTCCGGGGGTGCCGATGAATTTTTTCTGTATCGATGCCTTGCCGGATGTCCGCAGGGCCGCGATCATGCCGTTATCCCTCAGCAATGACACTCCTGGCCTGCGCACCTCCATGATCGAATTCGGACACCTGACCCACCCTGGCCTGCGCCGTGATCTCAATGAGGACACCTACTACGGGGACGGGGAGCTGGCACTGTGGCTGGTGGCCGACGGCATGGGTGGGCACGCCTGTGGCGAAGTGGCCAGCGCGCTGGCGCGCGAGACCATCGTGCGCGAGATCCGCCAGGGCGCCACGCTGGCGCACGCGATCCGGGTGGCCGATGAGGAAATCATCCGCACCTCGCGCCGCCGCAACGACAGCCTGCCGATGGGTACCACCGTGGTGGCCGCCCGGGTCCAGGGCAACCGCTATGAAGTGGCCTGGGTCGGCGACAGCCGCGCCTACCTGTGGCGCGACGGCAAGCTGGCACAGCTCAGCCAGGACCACAGCGTGGTGCAGGAAATGGTGGCGCAGGGCAACCTGACGGCCGAAGAGGCGCGCGCGCACCCGCACCGCAATGTGGTGACCCAGGCACTGGGGGTGACCGATCCGGCCCACCTGAACGTGGCCACCACCGCTGGCGAGCTGCGCCCGGGCATGCAGCTGCTGCTGTGCAGCGACGGGCTGACCGAGGAAGTGGAAGACACCGGCATCGCCCGCACCCTGGCCTACGACGATGCGAGTGCGCAGGAGTGCGTGGATACGTTGGTGGCCGCCGCGCTGGATGGGGGCGGGTCGGACAACATCACGGTGATTCTGGTGCGTTGCCATTGATTTAACCGGTTGCCTGCCAACGGCAGGGGCTACCGAATCGACGGCATTACGCCGCCGATTCTTCCACCTTAGGGCCATCCCAGATGGCATGTCCGGCCTTCTTGCGCAGCTTGGCCAGGCGCGCTTCGTGCGCCTCCCGTTCCGAGGCCGTTGCCACCACGCGCGGGCGCGGCAGCAGGCGGCTGGTATCGAAGGCCTGCGCGTGTGCCGTACCCGGGCGGACGTCATCGGCTGAACCAAAGCCGATTTCCTCCTGGCCGGAGGTCAGTGCGATGTACACATCGCCCAGGATCTGCGCATCGAGCAGGCCGCCGTGCAGCTGGCGGTGCGCGTTGTCCACGCCCAGCCGCTTGCACAGCGCATCCAGCGAGTTGCGCTGGCCCGGATAGCGCTCGCGCGCCATCTTCAGCGTATCGATCACCGTGCAGCGGTCGGTGATCTTGCCGTACTGATCGCCCAGCAACGACAGCTCGTAATCCAGGAAGCCCAGGTCGAACGCGGCGTTGTGGATGATCAGCTCGGCGCCGTCGATGTAGGCCAGGAATTCTTCGGCCACCTGCGCGAACACCGGCTTGTCGGCCAGGAACTCCAGGGTCAGCCCGGTGACTTCCTGCGCGCCCTGTTCGAATTCGCAGTCCGGCTTGAGGTACTGGTGGAAGTTGTTGCCGCTCGGGCGGCGTTCGAGCAGTTCCACGCAGCCGATTTCGACGATGCGGTTGCCCTTGCGCCATTCCAGGCCGGTGGTTTCGGTATCGAGGATGATCTGACGCATGGGCCTAGTGTACCGGGCCGGCGGCACGGATCCGGATCGCGGCGTCGCGCGCCAGCGTATCCACACGCTCGTTGTCCGGGTCACCGGAATGGCCCTTCACCCAGCGCCAGTCGATGCTGTGCTTCTGGGTGGCCGCATGCAGCCGCTCCCACAGGTCGCGGTTCTTGACCGGGTCACCACCGGCGGTCTTCCAGTTCTTGCGGATCCAGCCCGGCAGCCACTGGGTCAGGCCCTGGCGCACGTACTGCGAATCGGTGAACAGCACGATCTCGCACGCTTCGGTCAGTGCTTCCAGGCCGGAGATGGCGGCCATCAGCTCCATCCGGTTGTTGGTGGTGTGCGCTTCGCCACCGCTCAGCTCGCGCTCGTGGCCCTTGTAGCGCATCAACGCGGCCCAGCCGCCGGGGCCGGGATTGCCGAGGCAGGAACCGTCGGTGTGGATTTCAATGGTTTTCAATACAACTCCAGATCAGGTCGCCACGGTGCCGTGCCAACGGCGTACCGGCAGTGGCGTAGGTCCTGGCAGGGCCAGGGTGCGTTTTTCGGCGGTGAACAGGCAGGCCGCGCGCAGGGCGGCGATGCTGCCGCGCTCGGGCGCGCGGGTGTGCCACATCGGGCCCAGCCAGGCCAGGTCGTCGCAGGCCAGCCCGGCCCGCTCCAGCGTGTGGCGCAGCCGCTGCGGGGTGCGCACCAGCAACCCGTGCCGGCGCCATTGGCTGCGGAATGGGCTGAACGGATTGAGCGTGGACAGCCACAGCCGCCCGCCGGGCATGAGGACCCGCTCGCATTCGGCGATCAGCTGCTCGGCGTCGCGGGCGGTCACGTGCTGCAGCACGATGGCGTTGAGGCTCTCGGTCTGGAACGGCAGCGGCAGCGCGCAGGTAACGTCGCCGGTGTAGCCGCCGGCGCTGCGGTGCAGGCGCACGCCCTGCCCCGGCAGCGCGGCATCTTCCAGCCAGGCCGGGGTCGGCGCGATCCACAACCAGGGGTTCAGCGGGTGCGAGGCCAGCACCGGCTCCAAAGCCTTGCGCTCCAGCTCACGCAGCGCCTGCGCCGGTTCAGTATCAAACCAGGATGCGACGGAAGCTTGACGGGGGCTCGGCGCGGCGGGCATGGTCCAATTCTATGCGACTGACTGCCCTACCCGCATTCGCGGACAACTACATCTGGGCGCTGGTCGCCGACGACGGCCGCGCGATCGTGGTCGACCCCGGCCAGGCGGCCCCCGTGGTGGCCGCCGCAGCGCAGCAGAACTGGCGCCCGCACACGATCCTGCTCACTCACCACCACGACGACCATATCGGCGGCGTGGCGGAGCTGCAGGCCCGGTTTGCGGGGCTGGAGGTGATCGCCCCGCACGATCCGCGCATTCCCGGCGCCACCCGCCGGGTAGGGGAAGGTGAACGCATTCAGGCACTGGGGCTGGAGATCGACGTAGTATCCGTGCCCGGACACACCCGGACGCACATCGCATTTCACAGCGCTGAACATCTTTTCAGCGGAGATGCGTTGTTCAGCCTGGGCTGTGGCCGGATGTTCGAAGGTACGCCACCCCAGCTTCTGGCTTCCCTGCACAAGCTGGCGTCCCTGCCGCCGCACCTGTTGTTGTGCTGCGGCCATGAGTACACCGTGTCAAATGCCGTCTTCGCGCGGCATGTCGACCCCGCCAACGCCGCGCTTGCGCGACGCCATGAGGAGGCACTGGCCATGCGCCGCGATGAACGCCCTACGCTGCCCGTTTCGTTGGCAAGCGAGCTGGAATGCAACCCGTTCCTGCGAACCGATACACCCGCTGTCCGAGCTGCCGTCAGCCGGCACCTCGGTCGTCCGGTCACCGATGAAGTCGATGTCCTGGCAGGTCTGCGGGGCTGGAAAGACGGATTCCGAACATGAGTCGGCGATGGTTGCCGCTCGCGGCAGGCCTGGCGATCGCCATCGCCGGCACCGCGGGCGCCCAGTCGTTGAGTGCGGGGATGTCGCAGAACGTGGCCGGTTTGTCGCAGTTGCCGTTGGACGGCACTGCCCTGCCCCCCGCTTCCGTCCGCAATGGCCAGGACATCTTCGCCAGCTTCCGCGATGGCCTGGCCGAACCGACCTGCGACGTCGAGGCCACCAGCCCACGCTGGCAGAAACAGTTCGCCCATGCGCCCTCGCGCCTGGCCAACCAGGATGACGATGCACTGGTGCTGTTCGGCTATGTGGTCGAAGAGCTGCGCGCTGCCAACCTGCCCACTGAGTTCGCGCTGATTCCGTTCGTGGAAAGCGGCTACCGGCCCAACGCGCGGAATGGGGCCGGCCCGGCCGGGCTGTGGCAGTTCATCGCCTCCACCGCCAAGAACCACCGCGTGCAGATGACCAGCGGCTACGACGGCCGGCTGTCGGCGGCCGATTCCACCCAGGCCGCGGTGCGCTACCTCAAGACCCTGCACGGGATGTTCGGCGGCGACTGGCGCCTGGCCACCATGGCCTACAACGCTGGCGAATACCGCGTGCTGCAGTCGCTGCGCAAGGCCGGCATGAACGCGCAGAACGCGCGCCCTGCCGAGCTGCCGGGGCTGTCGCCGGTGACCTACGCCTACGTGGAGAAGCTGCACGCGCTGGCCTGTGTGCTGGAAAACGCTGAAACCACGCCGGCGGTGATGGCATCGCTGGACCGCACCGTGCCGGTGCTGAAGGGCCACACCCTGCCGGCCGGCACCAGCGTGCAGCAGTGGGCCGTACAGCGCTCGCTGGACCCGGCGCGCATCGCCCGGCTCAATCCGGCCCTGGCCAGCGGCAAGGGCCGCCCCAGCGGCCAGGTGACCGTGCTGGCCCCGGCCACCCACGCGCCGGTGGACCCTTCGGTCATGCTGGCCCAGGCTGAGGCGCCCGTGTCGGACACGGTCAGCCCGCGTACGCAGACCCAGGTCGCCAGCCGGGCCGTTGCCAGCGCGGACCGCCCCAAGGCGCGCCGCCACACCGTGCGCAACGGCGAGTCTGCATGGACGATTGCCAAGCGCTACGGGATGCCGCTCAAGGCGCTGCTGTCGTTGAACAACCTCAGCGGCAGCAGCGTGCTCAAGCCCGGTGCGGTGTTGCGCGTCGAAGATTGAGGCGGATAAGGCGCAACAAAAAAGGCCCGGCATTGCCGGGCCTTTTTCGTAAGCGGACGCCAGCCAACCCTTAGAGGTTGGCTTCTTCGACCTGCACCTTGTAGTGCTTGCGCATGGCCTGGATGAAGGCCTTGGCCGAGGCCATGCCGTCTACCTGGTCCAGCTGGTCCTTGAACTGCTGCTTCTGCTCGGCCGGGACCTCAGCCAGGTTCGGCGGGGTCACCTTGTTGACCGCGAACACCACGTAACGGTCCTGCACGGCGACCTTGCCATAGCTCGGCTTGCCTTCGGCCGGGGCCGGGGCGGCGAACACGGCGCGGTTGATCTCCGGGGTCGGCACCGGCTGGGTGCGCGGCAGGCCCGGCAGCGGGCTGAGCTGCAGCTTCTCTTCGGCGGCCAGCGCCTGCAGGGTCTGCCCGGCGTTGAGCTTGGCCAGCAGCGCGTCAGCGGCCTTGGCCGAGACCTGGCGGTTGCGGTCGGCGCGGATCGCGGCGATCACGCCGTCGCGGGCCTTGTCCAGCGGCAATGCCTGTTCCGGGCTGTGGTCGGTCACGCGGATCATCACGCTGTGGTCGGGCGTGATCGCGATCGGGTCGCTCACGGTGCCGTCCTGCACCAGCACATCGGAGAACGCCGCGCGCAGCACCGCCGGGTTGGCGGCAATGCCACTGGCGGTGTCGCGGGTGAACGGGCCGAGGGTCTGCACCTTCAGCTTCAGCGCATCGGCCGCGCCCTGCAGCGAGGTCGGGTTCTTGTAGACCTGGTCGACCAGGCGGCCGCTCAGTTCGGAGAACGCGCCTTCGTTGTCGGCCTTGAGCTGTTCGGCGGCGAGCTGGTCGCGGACCTCCTCGAACGGACGCTGCTGGCCACCACGGACCTCACGCAGCTGCAGCACGTGGTAGCCGAACTCGGTCTTGACCGGTGCGCTCACCTCGCCTGCCTTCATGCCAAACAGCGCGTCTTCGAACGGCTTGACCATGGAATCGCGTTCCACCCAGCCCAGGTCACCACCGGTGGCCTTGGAGCCGGTGTCGTCCGAGTTGGCCTTGGCCAGCGCGGCGAAATCCGCACCTGGCGCCTTGGCCTGCGTGGCCAGTGCGGCGGCCTTTTGTTCAGCGGCCTTGAGCTTGGCCGGGTCGCTGCCATCGGCGGCGATCAGGATGTGCGATGCAAGACGGGCTTCGGGCGTGGAGAAGCGCGCCTTCTCGTCGGCGTAGCGCTTGCGCAGGGTGGCTTCATCGGCGGCGGCCGCCGGCGGCAGCGCGGCCGCGTTGATTTCCACGAACTCCAGCGACACGGTTTCCGGCTGGCGGAAATCCTTCGGGTGGCTGTCGTACCACTGCTTGATCTGTGCGTCGGTCACTTCTGCCGTATCGGCCGGCAGCTCCGGCAGCGCGGCGATTTCCACGTCACGCGTTTCGCCCAGCAGCTTCATCAGCCGCTCGGCCTCCACGCTGGTGACAAAACCCGATTCCTGCAGCGCCTGCGGAATGATCGACTGCTGCAGGCTCTCGCGCACCAGCGTTTCGAACTGCGCCGGGGTGCGCGGCGGGTTGCCGGTGGTCAGCGCCAGGCGGTACTGGTCCTGGTTGAACTTGCCATCGGGGCCGATGAAGCCCGGGATGGAGGCGATGGTTTCGCGCACGGCGGCGTCGCCGATGACGATGCCGGACTGTTCGCCGGCCAGGCGCACGACCTTCTCATCAATCATCTGGTCGAGCACGGCGCGCTTGTTCTCGGCGCTTTCGAATTGGCGCGGGTCGAAGTTCTCGCCCTGCTGCTGGCGGGCCTGCTGGCGCGCCTGCTCGAAACGGGTACGGAATTCTTCCGCACTGATTTCATGGTGCTGCCAGAGGAAGGAAATCGGCCACCACGACGGCGCCGAGCGCCACCAGGTCGGCGGCGCTGCCACCTTGGCCACGTTCTGCGCGCCGACACCACCCAGGTAGCTGGAGTCGATCACGAACAGGAACGGAATCATCAGCAGCCCCAGGATCACGGTAACGATCCAGCCCGAGGTCTTGTCGCGAAGTTTCTGCAGCATGGGAGAAATCAAGGCCCGATTGGCGAATCCGGCAGTGTACCCCGCTTCGCGCCACTCCCCAACAGGGGCGCCCGGCACCCGGGCATCGCAGCAAAAAGAAAAGCCCCTGGTTTGCACCAGGGGCCTTCAAGAATTGGCGGAGCGGACGGGACTCGAACCCGCGACCTCCGGCGTGACAGGCCAGCATTCTAACCAGCTGAACTACCGCTCC
>NZ_JBBCBJ010000004.1:0-64123 GCF_037203925.1 Stenotrophomonas sp. CCNWLW57 | reverse complement strand
TGGCGGAGCGGACGGGACTCGAACCCGCGACCTCCGGCGTGACAGGCCAGCATTCTAACCAGCTGAACTACCGCTCCACATTTCAAACTTTTACTGGCGGTGCATGGTGGGTGCTGAGGGTTTCGAACCCCCGACCCTCTCCGTGTAAAGGAGACGCTCTACCGCTGAGCTAAGCACCCCAGCAAGCCGCTTAGTTTACGGCATCCTTCAGGGCTTTGCCAGCCTTGAACGACGGATTCTTCGACGCAGCGATCTTGATGGTGTCGCCGGTCTTCGGGTTGCGGCCGGTACGGGCGGCGCGGTCGCGCACCTGGAACGTACCGAAGCCCACCAGGGTCACCGCATCACCGCCCTTCAGGGCCTTGGTGACAGCAGCGATGACGGCATCGACAGCGCGTTGCGACTCGGCCTTGGTCAGGTCAGCGGATTCGGCAACGGCGTCGATCAATTCGGTCTTGTTCATTCTGTACAGCTCCTTTGGCGGGGATTCCGCATGTTCGACAGTGAAGCATCCGGCCCGCTACGTGGCCGGACGCCAGTGAAGTTCTCGATTCGCACCCGTCAGCGTCTGCTGACTTGCGAGTGGTGCTTTTATACCAGCGCACCCCTACCCGCGCAAGCTGAAAAGCCAATAACGACGCGGGTTTCGGGCATTTCCCATGCGCGCGTCAGTGCTTGACGCGCGTTGCGGATGGTGTCTTGCTCTTGCCCCGCACTGTGACGCGTTGCCCATCCTTCTTCGGCTTGGGCGCGGTCAGCGGCGTTTCCAGGGCCAGGTCCAGCACCTCTTCAATCCACTTCACCGGAATGATCTTCAGGTCGCGGGTGACGTTGGCCGGAATGTCGGCCAGGTCCTTGCGGTTCTCTTCGGGGATGATCACGGTGGTGATGCCACCGCGCAGCGCCGCCAGCAGTTTTTCCTTCAAGCCACCGATGGCGGTGACGCGACCACGCAGGGTGATCTCGCCGGTCATCGCCACTTCGGCGCGGATCGGCACCTTGGTCAGCATCGACACCAACGAGGTCACCATCGCGATGCCGGCGCTGGGGCCGTCCTTCGGGGTGGCGCCATCGGGCACGTGCACGTGCACGTCATGCTTCTGCAGGAACTCGGCGTCGATGCCCAGCCGCTCGGCGCGCGAACGCACCACCGACAACGCGGCCGAGGCCGATTCCTTCATGACATTGCCCAGCTGGCCGGTCAGGATCAGCGCGCCCTTACCGGGGACCAGGGTGGATTCGATCTGAAGCAGGTCGCCGCCCACTTCGGTCCAGGCCAGGCCGGTGACCAGGCCGATCTCGTTCTGCTCTTCGGCGCGGCCGAAGTCGAAGCGGCGCACGCCCAGGTACTTCTCCAGGTTCCGGCCGTTGACCACCACCAGTGCCTTCTTTTTCGCCGCGGCCTTCTTGCCGGCCTTGGCCGGCTTGGCCAGCACCGCCGGACCGCCCAGCGCGATTTCCTTCACCACCTTGCGGCAGATCTTGGCTACTTCGCGCTCGAGGTTGCGCACGCCCGATTCGCGGGTGTAGTAACGCACCACGTCCTGGATGGCGTCGGCCTCGATTTCCAGCTCCTCCGGCTTCAGGCCGTTTGCCTTGAGCTGCTTGGGCACCAGGTAGCGCATGGCGATGTTGAGCTTCTCATCCTCGGTGTAGCCGGGGATGCGGATCACTTCCATGCGGTCCAGCAGCGGCCCGGGGATGTTGAGCGAGTTCGAGGTCGCCACGAACATCACTTCGGACAGGTCCAGGTCCACTTCCAGGTAGTGGTCGTTGAAGGCGTTGTTCTGTTCCGGGTCGAGCACTTCCAGCAGCGCCGAAGACGGGTCGCCACGGAAGTCCATCGACATCTTGTCGATCTCGTCCAGTACGAACAGCGCGTTCTTGCTGCCCACCTTGTTGAGGTTCTGCACGATGCGGCCCGGCATGGAGCCGACGTACGTGCGACGGTGGCCACGGATCTCGGCCTCGTCGCGCACGCCGCCCAGGCTCATGCGCACGAACTTGCGGTTGGTGGCCTTGGCGATGGACTGCCCCAGCGAGGTCTTGCCCACGCCCGGCGGCCCGACCAGGCACAGGATCGGGCCCTTCATCTGCTTCACGCGCGACTGCACCGCCAGGTATTCCAGGATGCGGTCCTTGACCTTGTCCAGGCCGAAGTGGTCGGCATCCAGGGTGTCCTGGGCAACCTTGAGGTCCTTGCGCACCTTGGTGCGCTTCTTCCACGGCACGCCCAGCAGCCAATCCAGGTAATTGCGCACCACGGCCGCTTCGGCCGACATCGGCGACATCTGCTTGAGCTTGTTGAGCTCGGCCTTGGCCTTGGTTTCCACCGGCTTGGGCATGCCCGCTTCGGCGATCTTGCGCGCCAGCTCTTCCAGCTCGCCCGGCGCATCGTCGAGGTCGCCCAGTTCCTTCTGGATGGCCTTCATCTGCTCGTTGAGGTAGTACTCGCGCTGGCTCTTTTCCATCTGCGACTTGACCCGGCCGCGGATGCGCTTCTCCATCTGCTGCACGTCGATCTCGCCGTCGACCAGGCCCACCAGCATTTCCAGGCGGTCGCCGACCTGCAGGGTTTCCAGCAGGCGCTGCTTGTCGGCCAGGCGCACGCTGATGTGCGCGGCGATGGTGTCGGCCAGGCGCGCCGGTTCATCGATGCCGGCCAGGGTCTGCAGCAGCTCCGGCGGCAGCTTGCGGTTGGTCTTGACGTACTGTTCGAACAGCGACATCAGCGAACGGGCGATCGCCTCGACCTCACGCGGCTCGCGCGCGTCGTCCGATTCGATTTCCTCGGCCACGCCGTGCAGCGAACCGTCGCGCTCGGTGACCTGGGTGACGTTGACGCGCGACAGGCCTTCCACCAGCACCTTGATGGTGCCGTCGGGCAGCTTCAGCAGCTGCAGTACCTGGGCCAGGGTGCCGACCTGGTAGAGATCGGCGGCGGTGGGGTCGTCGGTCTCGGCCGACTTCTGCGCCAGCAGCAGGATGCGCTTGTCCGCCTCCATCGCCTGCTCCAGCGCATGCATGGATTTGTCGCGGCCGACGAACAGCGGAATGACCATGTGCGGGAACACCACCACGTCGCGCAGCGGCAGTACCGGCAGGTCGAGAGTCTCAGTTGGGGAACGGGCCATGTGGGCTCCAGTTGAGCAGTGGGGATGGCCTCCGGGCAGCGTCACCCGGATACAAAAAAGCCGATGGCCCCGTTATGGGGCCATCGGCGTCCAGATGCAAGATGCTCTGAAAAAGGTCCATCAATTCAAATGCTTGATGGATTATTCAGCGCCAGCGGCCTTCTGTTCAGGAGCCGGCGGGGTCTGGTAGATCAGGTACGGCTCGGACTTGTGTTCGATCACCGATTCGTCCACCACCACCTTGCTGACGTTTTCTGCCGAAGGCAGGTCGTACATGGTGTCCAGCAGGACCGATTCGACGATGGTACGCAGGCCGCGGGCACCGGTCTTGCGCTTGAGCGCCTTTCGGGCAATGGCAGACAGGGCGTCCGGCCGGAACTCCAGCTCCACGTGCTCCATCTCGAACAGCTTCTTGAACTGCTTGGTGATGGCGTTCTTCGGCTCGGTCAGGATCCTGACCAGGGCCGCTTCGTCCAGCTCTTCCAGGGTCGCCACGACCGGCAGGCGGCCGACGAATTCCGGGATCAGGCCGAACTTGATCAGGTCTTCCGGCTCGACTTCGGCCAGCACCTTGCCCACTTCCTGCTTGCGCTCGGAGCTCTTGACCTTGGCACCGAACCCGATGCCGCCCGAATCGTTGGAGCGGGCCTGGATCACCTTGTCCAGCCCGGCGAACGCGCCGCCGCAGATGAACAGGATGTTCTTGGTGTCCACCTGCAGGAATTCCTGCTGCGGGTGCTTGCGGCCGCCCTGCGGCGGAACGCTGGCCACGGTGCCTTCGATCAGCTTCAGCAGCGCCTGCTGCACGCCTTCGCCGGACACGTCACGGGTGATCGACGGGTTCTCGCTCTTGCGCGAGATCTTGTCGATTTCATCGATGTAGACGATGCCCTGCTGCGCCTTTTCGACGTCGTAATCGCACTTCTGCAGCAGCTTCTGGATGATGTTTTCCACGTCCTCGCCCACGTAACCGGCTTCGGTCAGCGTGGTGGCGTCGGCCATGGTGAACGGCACGTTGAGCAGGCGGGCCAGGGTTTCGGCCAGCAGGGTCTTGCCCGAACCGGTCGGACCGACCAGCAGGATGTTGGACTTGGCCAGTTCGACTTCGTCGTTCTTCTGGCGGCTCTCGATGCGCTTGTAATGGTTGTACACGGCCACGGCCAGCGTGCGCTTGGCCCGGTTCTGGCCAATCACGTACTGATCCAGGACTTCGAGGATCTCGCGCGGCTTGGGCAGCGAACTGCGCGCCGACTGCGCCTTTTCCTCGAGCTCTTCACGGATGATGTCGTTGCACAGCTCCACGCATTCATCGCAGATGAACACGCTCGGCCCAGCAATCAGCTTGCGCACCTCGTGCTGGCTCTTTCCGCAGAAGGAGCAGTAGAGGATCTTGCCGGTTTCCGTGGAACGACCTTGGCGGTCTTCGCTCATGCTTCGCTTACCCAGTTACCCCACCCGCTGAACGGGGGTTCGATTCGAGAATAGCACAGGGTCGGGAGGACGCCAGTCCAGCCCGACCCTGCGGAAACAGGCCGGTTTCCCGGCCTGGCGGCACATCAGGCCGGGGTGATCGACTCTTCCGGACGGCGCTCGAGCACCTGGTCGACCAGGCCGTAAGCCACCGCATCGGCCGCGCTCTTGAAGTTGTCGCGCTCGGTATCGCGCGCAATGGTCTCCAGCGACTGGCCGGTGTGCTTGGCCAGCACTTCGTTCAGGCGCGAACGCAGGGTCAGGATCTCACGGGCGTGGATGTCGATATCCGTGGCCTGGCCCTGGAAACCGCCCAGCGGCTGGTGGATCATCACGCGCGAATTCGGCAGCGCGTAACGCTTGCCGGCGGCGCCGGAAGCCAGCAGCAGCGCGCCCATCGAGGCGGCCTGGCCGACGCAGATGGTGCTCACGTCCGGCTTGATGTACTGCATGGTGTCGTAGATCGCCATGCCGGCGGTGACCACGCCACCGGGCGAGTTGATGTAGATGCTGATGTCCTTTTCCGGATTGTCCGCTTCCAGGAACAGCAGCTGCGCCACCACCACGTTGGCCATGTGATCGTCGATCGGGCCCACGAGGAAGATCAGGCGCTCCTTCAACAGGCGCGAATAGATGTCATAGGCGCGCTCGCCGCGGCTGGTCTGTTCGACCACCATCGGAACCATGTTCAGGGCTGTGGTTCGGTTGTCCATTGTGAGGCACCTATTTTGGGGGGAACGACCCCGCGCCGGGGCGCGGGGCGTAAAACGCGGGCCGCTTACTGGCGGATCGCGTCCTGGAACGACAACTGCTCTTCCGTGTGCTGGGCGCGCTCGGCGATCCAGTCGATCACCTGCTCTTCCATCACGCGGTTCTGCAGCCCACTCATCAGCTGGGGGTCGTTGCGGTACATCTCAATGACCTGCTCCGGCTCTTCATAGGTCGAGGCGATCAGGCGCATGGTTTCGTTCAGGCGCTTGGGGTCCAGGCGCAGGTCGTTGCGGCGGGCCACTTCGCCGACCAGCAGGCCAACCAGCACGCGCTTGGCGGCCGCGTCCTTGAAGCCTTCATGGGCGTCGGCCGGGATTTCGCCCGGGTTGCGGCCACTGCGGCGGATCTGCTCGACCTGCTGGGCCAGCATGGCGCGGGCTTCGTTGTCGACCAGGCGCGGCGGCATCTCGACCGAGGCGTAGGCGGCGATCAGCTGCTCGCCCACTTCACGGCGCAGGCGGTTCATCAGGGCGCCCTTGAGCTCGCGCTCCAGGTTGGCGCGGATGTCCTTGCGGAACTGTTCAACGTCGCCGCCCTTCACGCCGAAGCTCTTGATGAACTCGGCATCCACCTCCGGCAGCACCGGCGCGGACACGTCCACCGCCTTGACGGTGACCTTGACCTGCTTGCCAGCCAGCGCCGGCACGCGCCAGTCGGCCGGGAACTCGACGTCCAGGGTCTTTTCTTCACCCTTGGCCAGGCCGACCAGGCCCTGTTCGATCTGCTCGAACATCATGCCCTGGCCCACCACCACGCTGCCCTTTTCGGTGCCTTCGGCCGGCAGGCGCTCATCGCCGGCCTGCGACCAGGTTTCCAGCGCCACCAGGTCGCCCTCCTGGGCGCCACGGTCCACCGGGCTCCAGCTGCGGCGCTGTTCGCGCAGGTTGGTGATCATCTGGTCGATGTCGGCGTCGTTGATCTCGGCGGTGTGGCGCACGACGGTCAGCTTGCTGACGTCGACGTCGCCGAAGTCCGGCACCAGCTCGACGGTGGCCACGAAGGAGAACTCACCTGCGTCGCCCTTGTCGATGCGCGGCGCGCCGGCAATGCGCAGTTCGTGCTCGCGGATGGCGGCATCGAAGGTCTCACGCAGCAGGCCGTCAACGGCTTCGCTGCGAACCTGCTGGCCGAAGCGCTGCTCGATCACCTTGGCCGGCACCTTGCCCGGGCGGAAGCCCTTGATGCGCGCGGTGCGGGCGATTTCGCCCAGGCGGCCGCTGATGTGGGTCTGCAGGCGGTCTTCCGGCAGCGAGAAGGTCAGGCGGCGTTCCAGATTGCCGGTGGATTCGATCGAAGCTTGCATGTTGACTCCTGCCAACCGGTGGCGACGCCCCCGGCACGATGTGATTGGATGAAACGGGTTGAGAACGCGGGGTCGTGGACGCGCCTGCCCGCCGCAGCCCTGTAGTTTGGCCGATAACGGCCAGCGCCGCCAGCAGGGTGCCGGGAACGTCATTCCGGGGCGTGTTCAGGGGAGTCCCCTGCCCTGTCAGCTGGTGCGAAAGGGGGGACTCGAACCCCCACGCCTTGCGGCACTGGAACCTAAATCCAGGGCGTCTACCAATTCCGCCACTTTCGCGCTGGTGCGCATTGTACGTGAAGACCGGAAGCAGGTCGCCGGTAGGGACACGCCATGCGTGTTCGCGCGATACCGGATCGCGCGCAAGAAAAAAGCCACCCGGCGGACCGGATGGCTTTCGTCTTGGTGGGCTGTCAAGGATTCGAACCTTGGACCTATTGATTAAGAGTCAACTGCTCTACCAACTGAGCTAACAGCCCGAAAATCGGGAGGCGAATTATGACGCAATGCCGCACGGGGTTGCAAGGGGTTTCTGCGGACATGGTTCAGACGCGGACGATGGGGGCGGGCACCGCGCAGGGACATGCCATGCGTGTCCGCGCCATACCGGATCGCAGGCAAGAAAAAAGCCGCCTGGCGAACCAGGCGGCTTCTGTCTTGGTGGGCTGTCAAGGATTCGAACCTTGGACCTATTGATTAAGAGTCAACTGCTCTACCAACTGAGCTAACAGCCCTGAAATCCCAGGCGCATAGTCTAGCGTTTGCGCCTTTTTTTGCAACCCCGATCCACTTCCGGTGAAACGGGTCCTTCAAATCAGTGGGGTGGCTGAGGGGATTCGAACCCCCGACCACCGGAATCACAATCCGGTACTCTAACCAACTGAGCTACAGCCACCACTGAAACCTGTTTATTCGTTTGAAACATCCTGACGCTTGCACCGATGGTGCGCCCGACAGGAATCGAACCTGTAACCGCCGGCTTAGAAGGCCGGTGCTCTATCCAGTTGAGCTACGGGCGCCCGGACCGGATTGTCGCATTCCCATCCCGTTTTGAGCAGCGGGATGTGGTCGGGGTAGAGGGATTCGAACCCCCGACATCCTGCTCCCAAAGCAGGCGCGCTACCAGACTGCGCTATACCCCGGTGGTTTGATCCCTCGAGGTTCCCCCCGAAAGAGTCGGCTATTGTGGGAATCGGCGAGGCATCTGTCAACGGTTTTCACAAGGTTTTTCACATTCGTGATCGGGCGCTATGCTTTCTGCAGCGGCCGGACGGCCCTACCCCTACCCTTCAAGGAGATTGGCAATGCGCAGCGGCAATCCCGCACTTTCGGAGTCGACGTTCCTCGACCTGGCCAGCGGCTCGGTGGTGACCTCGCCCGACCAGGTGATGACCATCAACGGCACGGTCAACAAGACCGGCATCCTGCTGTTGCTGACCGTGCTCACTGCTGCCTTCGCCTGGAGCCAGACCATCGGCGCCGACGGCCAGATCGCCCCGGGCGCGATGATCTATGCCATCGGCGGCGCCATCGGCGGGCTGGTCCTGGCCCTGGTGACGGTGTTCAAGAAGGAATGGTCGCCGGTCACCGCGCCGATGTACGCACTGGTGGAAGGCTTCTTCCTGGGCGCGATCTCGGCGGTGTTCGAAGCGCGCTTCCCGGGCATCGTGTTCCAGGCCGTGCTGCTCACCTTCGGCACCCTGTTCGCCCTGCTGGCGGCCTACCGCAGCGGCCTGATCAAGGTCACCGAGAACTTCAAGCTGGGCGTGGTGGCAGCCACTGGCGGCATCGCGCTGCTGTACCTGGCCTCGTTCGTGCTCAGCTTCTTCAACATCAACGTGCCGGTGATCCATGAAGCCAGCTGGCTCGGCATCGCCTTCAGCCTGTTCGTGGTGGTGGTGGCCGCGCTGAACCTGGTGCTGGACTTCGACTTCATCGAAACCGGCGCCGCCGCGCGCGCACCGAAGTACATGGAGTGGTACGGCGCGTTCGGGCTGATGGTCACCCTGGTGTGGCTGTATGTGGAATTCCTGCGGCTGCTGTCGAAGTTGCAGCAACGTTGAGGCGTAGCATCAACGCGGGTAGAGCCGACTGTTAGTCGGCTGCTGTTCGACCGCGCGTAAACGCAACGAAAAAGGGCACCCGATGGGGTGCCCTTTTTCTGTGGAGCAGCCGACTGACAGTCGGCTCTACCTGTGGAGCAGCCGACTAACAGTCGGCTCTACCGTCGGCTCTACAGCGCCCGGTTACAGGCGGCTGGCGATGGCCTGGGCGAAGCCCATGGTGTTGCCGGTGCCGCCGAGGTCGCCGGTCAGCGAGTCCTTGGCTTCCAGCGTGGCCACGATGGCCTTGCGCAGGCGCTCGGCGTTTTCAGTCTGGCCGACATGGTCCAGCATCTGCGCGGCCGCCAGCAGCAGCGCGCACGGATTGGCCTTGCCCTGGCCGGCGATGTCCGGGGCGGTGCCGTGCACGGCTTCGAAGATCGCCGCGTTCTCACCGATGTTGGCACCCGGGGCCAGGCCCAGGCCGCCGACGAGGCCGGCGCACAGGTCGGAGATGATGTCGCCGAACAGGTTGGTGGTGACGATCACGTCGAACTGCTCCGGACGCATCACCAGCTGCATGCAGCAGTTGTCGACGATCATTTCCTGGAACTCGATGTCCGGGTACTTGGCCGCCACTTCGCGCGCCACGGCCAGGAACAGGCCCGAGGTCGACTTGATGATGTTGGCCTTGTGCACGGCGGTGACCTTCTTGCGGCCGGTGCTGCGGGCCAGCTCGAAGGCGTAGCGCACGATGCGCTCGGAGCCCTTGCGGGTGATGCGGGTGCCGGAGAACGCGGTTTCACCGTCGGCCGACACTTCCTGGCCTTCGGCCAGGTAGGCGCCTTCGGTGTTCTCACGCACGGTGACCAGGTCCACGCCGTCGCCGAAGCGCGACTTGGTGTTCGGGAACGACACCGCCGGACGCACATTGGCGTACAGGTCGAAGTGGCGACGCAGGCTGACGTTGATCGAGGTGAAGCCACCACCGACCGGCGTGGTCAGCGGGCTCTTCAGGGCGATCTTGTTGCGTGCGATCGATTCCAGGGTGGAGGCCGGCATCAGGTCGCCGTGTTTTTCCAGCGCGACCAGGCCAGCGTCGGCATCTTCGTACTCAAAGCCGGTGTCCAGCTTGCCGAGCACGAACAGGGTGGCGTCCATGATCTCCGGGCCGATGCCGTCACCGCGGATGACCGTGATTTTCTGCGTCATTTGATCTGTTTCCGAACCGAGGGGGAGCGCCGTGGGTCCGGGGTCCGGAGCGTCGGCGCAAGGGAAGTTTCACCCGCAATTATGCCCCAGCCAGCCCCCGGACCCCAAATAGACCAAGGTAGCGCCGGCCGTTGGCCGGCCCATGGAGCGCCTCGGCCCGTACCGACCAACGGTCGGTACCTACCGGCGCCGTGGCGCGCCCGGGTAGCGCCCGACCGTTGGTCGGGCGGCGTCATGCATCAATGTTCGTGGACGGCCGGGGCGGCGGCGCCGCCTTCCAGCTGGTCCAGAAAGTCCACGGCCCGGCGCAGATGCGGGATCACGATCGAACCGCCCACCACCAAACCGACCGAGAAGGTCTCGAAGAACTCCTCGCGGGTCACCCCGGCGTCCTTGCACTGGGCCACGTGGTAGCTGATGCAGTCGTCGCAGCGCAGCACCATCGAGGCGACCAGGCCCAGCAGCTCCTTGGTCTTCACATCCAGTGCGCCGGCCTGGTAGGTCTGGGTGTCGAGCGCGAAGAAGCGCCGCACCACCTGATTGGGCTCACCCAGGATGCGCTGGTTCATGCGCTGGCGGAACTCGGTGAACTCGGCGATCCGGTCCTTGCTGCCGTCGTCCGCAGCGCTCATGCCCCTTCCCCGTTCAGCAGCGGCTCAAGCTTTCCTTCGCGGTGCAGGGCCATCATGTCGTCGTACCCGCCCACATGGACCTCACCGACGAAGATCTGCGGCACGCTGGTGCGGCGGGTCTTGGCCATCATCTTCTCGCGCTCGACCGGGTCCAGGTCAATGCGGACCTCGGTCCAGCTCTGGCCCTTGCTCTTCAGGAAGTTCTTGGCCGCCACGCAGTACGGACAGACGGCAGTCGAATAGATGGTGATGGGCGGCGTCCCACCCGGGTTGGAAGCGACATCTTGGCTCACGGGAAACTCCACGGCAGAACGAGTGTCTGTATATGGTAGCCCTGCGCTGGATTTTCCATGTCATCACCGCAACACTGCGGATCACCCGCAGCCCCAGGAGTTCCTGTTTGCGCCCTTTGCTGCTCTCTGCCGCGTTGACCCTGGCCTTGGCCGCCCCCTTGGCGTCGGCCCAGGACAGCAAGCTGCCGGACATCGGCTCGTCGGCCGGTGAACTGCTGACCCCGGCGCGCCAGGCCGAGTACGGCGGGATGATGCTGCGCGAGCTGCGCAATTACGGCTTCCTGCTGGATGACCCGCTGGTGGACGACTGGCTGCAGACCATGGGTGCCCGGCTGGGCTCCAACAGCGCCCAGCCGCGCCAGTCCTATACGTTCTTCATGCTCCGGGACCGGCAGATCAACGCCTTCGCCACCCTGGGCGGCTACGTGGGGGTCAACGCCGGGCTGGTGCTGACCGCCGAGCGCGAGGACGAGGTGGCCGCGGTGCTGTCCCACGAAATCGCCCACGTCACCCAGCAGCACGTGCTGCGCGGGGTGGAACGGGCCCAGCGCGACCAGATCCCGATCCTGCTGGGCATGCTGGCGGCGGTGGTGGCCGCGCAGCAGGCTGGCGGCAACTCCTCCGGCGATGCCACCATGGCCGCGATCACCTCCGGCATGGGGCTGATGCAGCAGCGCCAGATCAACTACACCCGCAGCAATGAATCGGAGGCCGACCGCCTGGGCATCCGCACCCTGGCCCGCAGCGGCTACGACGTGGATGCGATGGCCGGCTTCTTCGAACGCATGTCCGCCTCGATGCGCGGCAATGCCGGCGGCTATTCGGTACCGGATTTCCTGCAGACCCACCCGGTCAACACCACCCGCATCAGCGAAGCCAAGGCCCGCGCCGAGCAGATGAAGAAGGACACGGTGCTGCTCACCACCGAAGTGCCCGGCGGGGTGCGCCAGGAACGGGTGGACCCGGCCGACCCGGCGCTGTCCGACCCGCTGGTCCGGCGCACCAACCCGCTGCTGCCTTCCTCGATGCAGATCTCGGTGAATTCGCTGAGCCGGGGCGGCACTGGCCAGTTCGAGTGGGCGCGCGAGCGCCTGCGCGTGCTCAGCGCCGATACCCCGGGCGAGCTGGCCACCGAGTACCAGAACCTGCAGCGCGCGCAGAAGAGCGGCCTCAACGACGCCCAGCGCTATGGGCTGGCCCTGGCACGCCTGCGCAACAGCGGTGCGGCCGAGGCCCGGCGCGACCTCACCGAACTGCTCAAGGACCACCCGGACAACCTGTGGGTGGCACTGGCGCTGGCCGAGTCCGAGTCGCGCTCGGGCCAGCCGGCCCAGGCCAACGCCCGCTTCGACGCGCTGCTGCGCCAGCACCCCGGCAGCCGCCCGGTGGCGCTGACCTACGCCGAGATCCTGAACGAACAGGGCGGGCGCGAAGCCGGCCAGCGCGCGCAGGCGATGCTGCGCCCGCTGTTGTCGCAAAGCGGCAACGATCCGGTGTTCCAGCAGCGCTATGCCCGCGCCAGCGAGCTGGCCGGCGACACCCTGCGCGCCAGCGAGGCCTACGCCGAGGCCGCGTTCCTGAACGGGCGGCCGGAGCAGGCGTTGATGCAGCTGCAGGCGCTCAAGAAGCAGCCCGCACTGGATTACGTGGGCCGGGCCAGGGTGGATGCGCGGATCGAAAGCATCACCCCCACCGTGCTGGAGATGCGCCGGCAGGGCATCAACGACCCGGAGCTGGAACGGCGCTGAACCGCGCCCGGATGACCGTGGGATGGCAATGCCCTCATGGCCGTCACAAACATGTCATGAAACCGTAGTCTACTGGGCTCAATCCCGGTCTGATGAGCAATACGGTGGGCACGTGCAGAAACGCATCCTGATCGTCGATGACGAACCCGCGATCCGCGAAATGGTCGCCTTTGCCCTGCGCAAGGGTGATTACGACCCGATCCACGCCGGTGACGCCCGCGAAGCGCAGACGGCCATCGCCGACCGCGTACCGGACCTGATCCTGTTGGATTGGATGTTGCCGGGCACCAGCGGGCTGGACCTGGCCCGGCGTTGGCGCAAGGAGGCCCTCACCCGCGAGGTGCCCATCATCATGCTCACCGCGCGCGGCGAAGAGAACGACCGCGTCGGCGGGCTCGAGGCCGGGGTGGATGACTACGTGGTGAAGCCGTTCTCGGCCCGCGAACTGCTGGCCCGCATCCGCGCCGTGATGCGGCGGGCGCGCGACGACGACGAGGACGGCAGCGTGGCGGTGGGCAGCATCCGCATCGACGGTGCCGCGCACCGGGTGTTCGCCGGCGACCAGCCGGTGCCGATCGGCCCGACCGAGTACCGCCTGCTGCACTTCTTCATGACCCACCCCGAGCGCGTATACACCCGTGCCCAGTTGCTGGACCATGTGTGGGGCGGCAGCGTATACGTGGAGGAGCGCACCATCGATGTGCACATCCGCCGGCTGCGCAAGACGCTGGAACCGTTCGGCGCTGAAAACATGGTGCAGACCGTGCGCGGTGCAGGCTACCGGTTCTCGACCTCGACCTGATTTTTTCCTGGGACCGCAATGCCGCGCCACATCCGCTCCGCCTGGTTGAAAACCCTTGCCACCCTCGCCGTGCTGCTGCTTGCCGCCGGCCTGGTGGGCCTCGCCACCGGGCATGTGTGGATGTGCATCGCACTGGCCTCCATTGGTGCGCTGGCCTGGCACTACTGGCGGCTGCGCAAGGTGCTGCGCCGGCTCACCGCGCGCCAGCGCTGGGACATGAGCGGCGGCAACGGGGTCTGGAACGAACTGGACCGGCTGCTGTACCGCAACCAGCTGGAAATGCGCACGCGCAAGCGGCGCCTGCTGGACATGCTGCGCAGCTACCGCGCGGCTGCCGCCGCGTTGCCGGATGCGGTGGTGGTGGTGGACCGCAACAGCCAGCGCGTGCAGTGGTTCAACGAATCGGCCACCACGCTGCTCGGCCTGCACCATCCCGGTGACCTGGGCGAGGCCCTGGTCGCGCGCCTGCAGCCAATGCCGCTGGCGCACTGGCTGGCCGGCGGCCGCAATGCCGAACCGATCCTGGACGTGCCCTCCCCGGTCGATCCGGCGATCCGGCTCAACCTGCGCCTGATTCCCTATTCGCCCGACTACTGGCTGCTGATCGCGCGCGATGTGAGCAAGCTGCTGCGGCTGGAGCAGGTGCGCCGCGATTTCGTGGCCAACGTCTCGCATGAGCTGCGCACGCCGCTGACGGTGGTGCACGGCTACCTGGACATGATGGAGCCGGAGGATTTCCCCGGCACCGGGCCGATGCTGGAGGAAATGCGCAGGCAGTCGCAGCGCATGGCCCAGCTGGTCGAGGACCTGCTGACCCTGTCGCGGCTGGAATCGCAGGAACACACCGAAGAAGAAACCGTGGCGATGGCGCCGATGCTGGCCACGCTGCGCCGCGAAGCCGAGGCGCACAGCCAGGGCCGCCACCAGATCAGCGTGATCGACAGCGCCGGGGTGGACCTGCAGGGCTCCAACAAGGAACTGCACAGCGCCTTTTCCAATCTGGTCACCAACGCGGTGCGCTACACCCCGGCCGGCGGCCGGGTCGAGGTGGAGCTGGCCCGCGAAGGCCACGGCGTGGTGCTGGCGGTACGCGATACCGGCTATGGTATTCCCGCCACCCACCTGCCGCGCCTGACCGAGCGTTTCTACCGCGTTTCCAGCAGCCGCTCGCGCGAAAGCGGTGGCACCGGGCTGGGCCTGTCGATCGTCAAGCACATCCTGGGCCTGCACCACGCGCGCCTGGAGATCCAGAGCGAGGTCGGCAAGGGCAGCGTGTTCTCGTGCCACTTCGATGCCGACCACGTGCGCGAGCGCACTGACGTGGCCACCCTTTCCTCTGCAGAAGACTCCTCCGCATGAGCACCCTCGTTCCCATCGCCATGCCGGCCGAAACCGATCCACTGCGCGACCCGGCCCTGTACATCAACCGCGAGCTGTCGCAGCTGGATTTCAACTTCAGGGTGCTGGCCCAGGCGATGGACCCGCAGGTACCGGTGCTGGAGCGGCTGCGCTTCATGTGCATCTCCTGCACCAACCTGGACGAGTTCTTCGAGATCCGCGCCGCCGCGGTACGCCACGCGCAGGAATTCGGCCTGCCGCCGGCACCGGATGGGATGGCGCCGCAGACCATCCTCAACGCCATCCATGACCGCGCCGCGGAGCTGGTGGACCAGCAGTACCGCTGCTGGAACGACACGCTGCGCCCCGCGCTGCACGAGGCCGGCATCGACGTGCTGGGCCGGC
Source organism: Stenotrophomonas sp. CCNWLW57 (assembly GCF_037203925.1). Taxonomy (NCBI): domain Bacteria; kingdom Pseudomonadati; phylum Pseudomonadota; class Gammaproteobacteria; order Lysobacterales; family Lysobacteraceae; genus Stenotrophomonas; species Stenotrophomonas sp. CCNWLW57. Next base: position 48,976 of record NZ_JBBCBJ010000004.1, on the reverse strand, counting down.
ACTCCTGGAACCACCGCCAGAAGCGCTGGCTGCGCGCCTACTTCCGCAACGAGATCATGCCGGTGCTGTCGCCGCTGGGCCTGGATCCGTCGCACCCGTTCCCGAAGATCCTCAACAAATCACTGAACATCGTGGTGGTGCTCAAGGGCACCGATGCGTTCGGCCGCGCCGGCCACCTGGCCATCGTGCGCGCGCCGCGCTCGCTGCCGCGCATCATCCAGTTGCCGCAGACCCTCGGTGGCCCGCAGACTTTCGTGTTCCTGTCCTCGGTGCTGTCCACCTTCGTCGGCGAGCTGTTCCCGGGCATGGAAGTCCAGGGTGCCTACCAGTTCCGGGTGACCCGCAATTCCGAGCTGGTGGTGGACGAGGAAGAAGTGGAGAACCTGGCGCTGGCGCTGCGCGATGAGCTGGTCGATCGCGGCTACCGGCCGGCGGTGCGGCTGGAAATCGCCCAGGACTGTCCGCGCGACATCGTGCGTACGCTGCTGCAGAACTTCGGCCTGACCGAGAACGCGGTGTACCGCATCGACGGCCCGGTCAACCTCAACCGTGTCATCCAGCTGTACGACCTGCTGGCCCGACCGGAACTCAAATACCCGCCGATGAGCCCGCGCACGCTGCGCGACAGCGACGGCATCTTCGAGGTGGTGGCACGCAAGGACGTGCTGCTGCACCACCCCTTCGACGCCTTCACCGCCGTGCTGGACCTGATCAAGCAGGCCGCGGTGGACCCGAACGTGCTGGCGATCAAGCAGACGCTGTACCGCACCGGCAAGGATTCGCTGATCGTCGATGCGCTGATCCAGGCCGCACGCAACGGCAAGGACGTTACCGTGGTGGTGGAGCTGCGCGCGCGCTTCGACGAGGAAGCCAACCTGGGCCTGGCCGACCGCCTGCAGGAAGCCGGCGTGCAGGTGGTGTATGGCGTGGTGGGCTACAAGACCCACGCCAAGATGCTGCTGATCGTGCGCCGCGAAGGCCGCAAGCTGCGCCGTTACGTGCACCTGGGCACCGGCAACTACCACAGCGGCACCGCGCGGGCGTACACGGACCTGAGCCTGATCACCGCCGATGCCGATATCGGCAACGACGTGCACCTGCTGTTCCAGCAGCTGTCCGGGCTGGCCCCGCGCACGCGCCTGAAGCGCCTGCTGCAGTCGCCGTTCACCCTGCACGACGGGCTGCTGCAGCGGATCGAGCGCGAGATGCACCTGGCCCAGAACGGCCGCCCGGGGCGGATCATCGCCAAGATGAATGCCCTCAACGAACCGCAGGTGGTGCGTGCGCTGTATGCCGCATCGCAGGCCGGGGTACAGATCGACCTGATCGTGCGCGGGGCGTGCACGCTGCGCCCGGGCGTACCGGGGGTCTCGGACAACATCCGGGTGCGCTCCATCGTGGGCCGTTTCCTGGAACACAGCCGCGTCTACTGGTTCGGCAACGACGGCGCGTCCGAGCTGTACTGCGCCAGCGCCGACTGGCTGGAGCGCAACCTGCTGCGCCGTGTGGAGACCTGCTTCCCGATCCTGGACCCGGAGCTGGCCCGCAAGGTCTACCGCGACGTGCTGCAGAACTACCTGGACGACAACCTCAATGCCTGGGAACTGCACGCCGACGGCGAGTACCGCAAATGCAGCCCCGGCCCCGACCAGCCCCCGCACTCGGCGCAGATGGCGTTGATGCAAGGGTTGTAGATCGAAGATCTACAACCCGGGTAGATCCCGACCGTTGGTCGGGATTCGTCCGGTGCGGCCTCCGGTCGCATCATGTGAAGGCCGTGCGGTGACGCCGCGACCCACCCATCGGCTACCATTCGCAAATGCCGCATACCTCCACGACTCCGCCCGCCCTGCAGGATGGCGACCTGCTCGCCGCCGTCGACCTCGGTTCGAACAGTTTCCACATGGTCATCGCGCGCTACACGCTCGGGCAGCTGCGCGTGGTCGACCGCTTGCGCGAGACCGTGCGGATGGCCGATGGCCTGGATGGCAAGGGCGGCCTGTCGGCCGACGCGCGCCAGCGCGCGCTGGAGTGCCTGGCCCGGTTCGGCCAGCGCATCCGTGGCATTCCTTCGGTACGCGTGCGCGCGTTGGCTACCAACACCGTGCGCCAGCTGCGCTCGCCGCAGGCGTTCCTGATGCCGGCCGAAACCGCGCTTGGGCATGCCATCGAAGTGGTCAGCGGGCGCGAAGAGGCCCGCCTGATCTACCTGGGCGTGGCCCATGCGCAGCCGCCCAAGCCGGACCAGCGCCGGCTGGTGATCGACATCGGCGGCGGCTCCACGGAATTCATCATCGGCCAGGGCATGCAGACCCTGGAGCGCGAAAGCCTGCAGGCCGGCTGCATCGCCAGCACCCGGCGCTTCTTCCCGGGCGGCAAGCTGAGCAAACGGCGCTGGAAGGATGCGCTGACCGAGATCGGCGCCGAGTTCCAGCAGTTCGCCACCAAGTACCGCGCGCTGGGCTGGCACGAAGCGCTGGGCTCGTCAGGCACGCACAAGGCGATCAGCGAAATCTGCGCCACCATGAAGCTGAGCAAGGGCGCGATCACCGCCGAAGCGCTGCCGCAGCTGCGCGATGAGCTGCTCAAGGCCAAGCGCATCGAGGACATCAACCTGCCCGGGCTGTCGCCCGACCGCCGGCCGATCATCGCGGGCGGCATCCTGGTGCTGGAAGCGGCGTTCCAGGCGCTGGGCCTGCAGAAGCTGCTGGTCAGCAAGGCGGCGATGCGCGAAGGCATCCTGTACGACATCCTCGGCCGCGCCAGCGAGAACGACCTGCGCGACGAATCGGTGGACGCGCTGACCCTGCGCTACGGCATCGATACCGTCCAGGCCGCGCGCGTGCAGCGCACCGCGCTTGACCTGTTCGCCCAGGTCGAAGGCAGCTGGAACCTGGACCCGGACGACGCGCGCATGCTCGGCTGGGCAGCGCGCCTGCACGAGCTGGGCCTGATGATCGCCCACAGCGGCTACCACGTGCATGGCAGCTACGTGCTGGAGAACTCGGACATCGCCGGCTTCTCGCGCCAGGAACAGCAGCTGCTGGCCGCGCTGGTGCGCAGCCACCGCCGCAACGTCTCCAAATCCGCGTTCGATGCCCTGCCCGAACGCCTGCTGTTGCCGGCCCGGCGCATGACCGCCCTGCTCCGGCTGGCGGTGCTGCTCAACCGTGCCCATGAGGACACCCCCGTGCCGGCGCTGGAGCTCAGCGCCGACGACAGCCGCATGTCGCTGATCCTGCCGCAGGCCTACATCGATGCCCGCCCACTGCTGCGCGCCGACCTGATCGGCGAAACCGACGGCATGGCCGGGCTCGGCGTCCAGTTCCGCCCGTTCGTGGCCTGAGCCGCGTCCGCGGCACCCGCCTCGCTGCCGCTACAGACACTGCGCCACCCTACGTGACGGTGTGCGCAGATCCATGTGCTGCGTCGCAGCATACTGATACATTGCGACATATCCGGACACATTGGACAGACTCAGCAAAAATTCACAATCTATTGATTCATAGGGATATTTGTCTCTTTGGTTACGGATAAGTGAATTTTTTTTGGCAAAAAGCTTTACAAGGGCTTAACGACTGGGACTAAGATCGAGTCACCGGCCCATTTGGGCTGGTTTTCGAGGGACGCGGTGCACTTGGGACCCCCGCCGACCTCTTTTGATTCAGTTCTGAACCAGAGAGAGAGCCAAATGACTTCACGCATCAACGTACTCGGGCAGGCGATCCGCTATGCCCTGGTCGCCGGTACTGGTGGCCTGGTGGCCGCCCCGGCCATGGCACAGGACGCGCCGAACCCCACCAACCTGGATCGCATCGAGATCACGGGTTCGCGCATCCGTACGGTGGACGTGGAAACCGCGCAGCCGGTGTTTGCGATCAGCCGCACCGACATCGAGCGCCAGGGCTTCAGCTCGGTCGCCGACATCCTGCAGAACGTGACCGCCATGGGCAGCCCGACGATCAGCCGCGCCAACGCGCTGACCGCCGGTGAGAACGCCGGCGGCACCTACATCGACATGCGCAACCTGGGCACCCAGCGCACGCTGGTGCTGGTCAATGGCAAGCGCCTGGGCATCAGCACCTCCGGCTACCAGGACGTGTCGACCCTGCCCGTCTCAGCCGTCGAGCGCATCGAAGTGCTGAAGGACGGCGCCTCGGCCATCTATGGTTCCGACGCGATGGCCGGCGTGGTCAACATCATCACCCGCGGCAATGTCACCGGCGTCACCGCCAACGTCTACCACGGGCAGTACAGCGAAGGCGACGGCGCCCGCGACCGCTTCGACGTGGTGGCCGGCTGGAGCAATGACCGCATCTCGCTGACCCTGTCGGCCGAACACGCTGAAGAGAAGGGCGTGTGGGCGCGCGACCGTGGCTTCAGCCAGTACGGCATGACCGATCGCCACCCGCTGGATTCCAGCAACTGGACCACCATCAGCCAGTACGGCCAGATCACCGGCCTGCGCGGCCCGGGCTGCACCGCCACTGCCGGCTGCGGCTACTCGCTCAACCGCGGTTCGGACCCGACCCTGCCGGGCAACTACCACCGCACCGACACCACCCCGTTCACCGGTGATGTGAGCAACGCCAACGACCAGATGCACGTGATGTATCCGCTCAAGCGCGATTCGGTGTACTTCGATGGTCGCTTTGCGATCACCGACAGCATCAACTTCCGCACCGAGCTGGGTTACAACGAGCGCGAGTCGAGCCGCCAGATCGCCGGTTACCCGCTGCAGTCCAGCACTGCCGGGGTCGGCTCGATGTCGATCAACAGCTACTTCAATCCGTTCGGCAACCAGCACGGCTATGCCACGCCGACCGCAGTGGCCTGGAATCGTCGTACCTGGGAAGTTCCGCGCGTTACCACCAGCAACCTGAAGACCTACCGCGCGGTGGCCTCGTTCGACGGTTCGTTCGACATCGGCGAGCGCTACTTCGACTGGGAAGCGGGCTACCAGTACAACCGCAATGAACTGGAATCGGTGGCCACCGGCAACCTGCACAAGGCGCGTGTCGCCGGCGGCGTGGGTCCGTCGTTCCTCAACGCGCAGGGCCAGGTGCAGTGCGGTACCGCCGCCGCCCCGATCTCGTTCGACGTGTGCAAGCCCTGGAACCCGCTGGTGGCGTACGGCGTGACCGCGCCGAATGGCCTGTATGGCAATGACGAGCTGCAGGCCTGGCTGTTCCCGGAAGAAACCACCAAGGGCCGCACCACCTCGAAGAACTTCTTCGCCAACATCGCCGGTTCCATCTTCACCCTGCCGGCCGGCGACCTGGGCTTCGCCTTCGGCGTTGAAAGCCGCAAGGAAGAAGGCAAGTACACCCCCGATGCGCTGGCCCAGACCGGTGCCACCACCAACCTGGCCGCCGGCCCGACCGGTGGCGACTACACCGTCAACGAAGCCTACCTTGAGCTCAACATCCCGGTGCTGGCCGACCTGCCCGGCGCGAAGGAACTGACCTTCAACGGCGCCACCCGCTTCTCGGACTACGACACCTTCGGCAACACGCTCAACAGCAAGTTCGGTTTCAAGTGGAAGCCGATCGACTCGCTGATGGTGCGCGGTACCTGGGCCGAAGGCTTCCGTTCGCCCACCATCAACGACCTGTTCGGTGGCGGTTCGGAAACCTTCGCGCAGTTCAGCGATCCGTGCGACACCGTGTTCGGCTCCTCGCGCACCAGCGCCGAAGTGCGCGCCCGCTGCTCGCGTGACATCGCCAGCGCCGCCACGTTCCGCCAGCTGCGCCAGGGCGGCACGCCGGTGACCGTGGCTACCGATGCCACCCCAGTGCCGTTCACCTCCGGCTCCAACCCGACGCTGACCCCGGAAACCTCCAAGAGCAAGACGCTGGGCCTGGTGTGGAGCCCCGGCTTCATCCAGAACTTCAACGCCTCGCTGGACTGGTGGAAGATCCGCATCGACAACACCATCATTGCCGACACCCCCACCCAGATCCTGATCGACTGCTATGAGCAGGGCATCGACGCGCGCTGCTCGCGCTTCGAACGCGATCCGGTCACCGGCATCGTGACCAACCTGAAGTTCGGCAACCGCAACGCCGGTTTCCTCGAAACCGAAGGCTACGACCTGGACCTGAACTACCGGATGGACACCGACTTCGGCAAGTTCTCGCTGAACTCGGCCACCACCTACGTGTCGAGCAACATCTACCGTTCGACCAATGACGCCAGCGTCGTGCCGACCCCCACCAACGGCATCGGCAGCGGCTTCCGCGTCCGCTCCAACCTGGTGCTGGGTTGGGACCTGGAAAACTTCGGCATGAGCTGGACCGCCCGCTACTACTCCGGGGTGAAGGAACAGTGCGCCAACATCGCGCTGTACCCGGAAGAGTGCTCGGATCCGAACCAGTACGCACCGTGGTACAAGGGCTCGCGCAACTACAACGAGCGTGGTTCGGTCACCTTCCACGACCTGCAGTTCCGCTACAACCTGCCGTGGGAAGCCACCGTGTCGGTCGGCGCCAACAACGTCTTCGACAAGCTGGGCCCGATCATGTACAGCAAGCCGAACTCGGCCTTCTCGTACTACGGCGGTTACGACATCGGTCGCTTCATCTACATGAAGTACCAGCAGCGTTTCTGATCGCCCCGCGCGGTTGATGCACGATGACCACGGCCCTTCGGGGCCGTGGTTTTTTTGTGCCCGGCGCGGCGTCATGTGCCGGTCATGTCGATGTCATGTCGGCTACATCGCCAGCCCCGAGCATGCCTTCAAACCGGAGGCCCGCCATGCGCTATGCCATCGTCACTGAAACGTACCCCCCCGAAGTCAACGGCGTTGCCCTGACCGTGCAGGGACTGGAACAGGGACTGCGCGCGGCCGGGCATGAGGTGGACCTGGTGCGCCCGCGCCAGGCCGACGACACCGATGCCGGCGGCGCGCTGCTGGTGCAGGGCGCCGGGCTGCCCCGCTACCCCGGCCTGCGCTTCGGACTGCCGGCCCCCAAGCGGCTCGCCCGGCAGTGGCAGCAGCAGCGCCCGGACGCCATCTACATCGCCACCGAGGGCCCGCTGGGCTGGTCGGCACTGCGCACCGCGCGGCGCCTGGGCATCCCGGTCGCCACCGGCTTCCACACCCGCTTCGACGAGTACCTGCCCGACTACGGCGTGGCCTGGTTGCAGGCCGCTGCCCTGCGCTGGATGCGGCGCTTCCACAACCAGGCCGATGCCACCCTGGTGCCCACCCAGGAACTGCAGCAGTTCCTCGGCGACCAGGGCTTCGACCGGGTGCGCCTGCTGGCCCGCGCGGTGGACAGCAGCCAGTTCGAGCCGACGCGGCGCGACCCGGCACTGCGCGAGGAATGGGGCATCGACGGCAGCGGCTTCGCGGCGATCTACGTGGGGCGCATCGCTGCTGAAAAGAACCTGGCGCTGGCGGTGAAAGCGTTCCGCCGGCTGCAGCAGGTGCGGCCCAAGGCCCGCTTCGTGTGGGTGGGCGATGGCCCGGCCCGCGAGAAACTGGCCCATGAAAACCCGGACTTCATCTTCTGTGGGGTGCAGCGCGGCGATGCGCTGGCGCGCCATTTCGCCAGCGGCGACCTGTTCCTGTTCCCCAGCCGCAGCGAGACGTTCGGCAACGTCACGCTGGAAGCGATGGCCAGTGGCGTGACTACGGTGGCATTCGACTACGGCGCGGCCCGCGAGCACCTGCGCACCGATGAGAACGGGGTAGCGGTGGACGCTGACAACGCCTTCGTCGATGCGGCCGTGCGCCTGGCCGGCGACGACGCCGAGCGCGAACGGTTGGGCCGCAATGCGGCCGTGGCGATGACGCGGCTGCATCCGCAGCAGGTCGTGGCCGAGTTCGAGGCCCTGCTTGCCGAACTGGCCAGTGCCCGGAGGTCGCATGCGGACCACGCCGCTTGATGCCCTGCGCGGGCGCGAAACCCGCTGGTGCCGGCGCGCCAACCACTATTGCCGGCACCGCCGCGTGCGCCGCGCGTTCTCGGTGGTCAGCCGCCTCGGCGACGGGGTGTTCTGGTACGCGCTGATGGGCGCACTGGTGCTGCTGGACGGCTTCGATGGCCTGCGCGCGTCGCTGCACATGGCCGCTACCGGCCTGATGGCGTTGCTGCTGTACAAGAGCCTGAAGCGCTGGACCCGGCGCCCCCGCCCCTATGCGGCCGACCTGCGCATCCGTGCCTGGGTAGCGCCGCTGGACGAATTCAGTTTCCCGTCCGGGCACACCCTGCATGCGGTGTCGTTCACCATCGTGGCGCTGGCCTACTACCCGTGGCTGGCGCCGGTGCTGGTGCCGTTCACGGCGGCGGTGGGGGTGTCGCGGGTGGTGCTGGGGCTGCATTACCCCAGCGACGTGCTGGCCGCCACGGCGATTGCCACGGCGTTGGCAGGCGCCAGCCTGCAATGGTTGCCCCTGCCGGTGTGAGGGATGGCAGATTTCGCGCAGCCACGCCGGGCGTGGCTCTACGGACCTGACGATCTACAATACGGGCATGACTACGCTGTTCATCTCCGATCTGCATCTGGACCCGAGCCGTCCAGCCATCACCGACCTGTTCCTGGACTTCCTGCGCCGCGAGGCGATGCAGGCCGATGCCCTGTACATCCTGGGCGACCTGTTCGAGGCCTGGATCGGCGATGACACCCCCTCCCCCGCCGCCGATGCGGTGGCCGACGCGCTCAAGGCGGTCGCAGACGCCGGGGTGCCGGTGTACTTCATCCGCGGCAACCGCGATTTCCTGGTGGGCGAAGACTACGCCCGTCGCGCCGGCTTCCGCATCCTGCCCGACCCCAGCGTGATCGACCTGTACGGCACCCCGGTGCTGCTGCAGCACGGCGACCTGCTGTGCACCGATGACGTGGCCTACCAGCAGTTCCGCGCACAGACCCGCGACCCGGTGTTCCAGGCCCAGTTCCTGGCCCAGCCGCTGGCCGCACGCATCGCCTTCGCGCAGAAGGCGCGCGATGCCAGCCAGGCACGCCAATCGGAAATGAAACAGGGCGACCGCGCCACCTTCGAGACCGTGACCGACGTGGCGCCCGATGAGGTCACCGCCACGTTCGTACGGCATGGGGTGGACACGATGATCCACGGCCACACCCACCGCCCTGCCATCCACAGCCTGCAGGCCGGCGGCCGCGCGTGCACGCGCATCGTGCTGGGCGACTGGTACGAGCAGGGCTCGGTGCTGCGCGTCACCCCGCAGGGGTGGACGCTGGATTCGCTGGCCTGACGCCAACCAGCACGCGGCGGATCTATATCCGCCGCGTGCCTTGTGGATTACCGGAACGCAGCCACCGCCGCCTTGGTGTTGACCAGCACCCGCTGGTTGTCGGCACTGGAGGCGATGCCCATCGGAATCCCGTTGTAGCTGATGTTGGGATTGGACCAGAAGTTCAGGCGCGGGCAGCCTGAGGTGCAGTCGTAGGCCATGATCGTGCGCCAGCGCGCGCCGGTGGCCGGCTGGTAGCGATACCCATGGCCGTACGCATACGGCGAGGTGCTGGAGTCGGTGGCGATATCGTGCCGCGCGCTCTGCAGGTGGCCGATCTCATGCGCGAACGAGTAGTAGCCGGTAGCGCAGTCCCAATACACGGCCGCGAAGGCGCTCGATGCCGTCGAGCCGATCCCGGATGCCAGCCCGCAGTAGCTGCTGTTGTTGATGATCAGCACTGCCACGTCGGCTGCGGTGCTGTTGCGGGTGGTGTGGATGGCATCCATGTAGCCATCATTGGTCGAGCGGAAGCGAGCCAGGTCGGTGCTGAAGTTCCCGGTCTCGGTGTACGCCACGGCCTGGTACCCGGCCAGCTGCATGGTGATGCCGACGTTGCTGTTGGTGTAACCCTGGTTCGACTCGGCCACCGCCAGCTGCACCAATGACTGCATGTTGCCGCCGTAGGCGTTCACCGCCGCGTTGGTGGCCACCACCAGCACCCGGATGGTGGCCGGCGTGCCCGACGAGGCCGCCGCAATGCCGGCGCGATCACTGGCCGGCATCTCGATCTTCGGCAGCGTGTTGTAATCGGCCGGGTGTTCGGCCGGCATGCGCGACTCATCCACCTGCACCAGCACATGGCGGCCATCGCTGAGCGGGCGCAGCCGGTACAGCGTGCCGTCCTTGCGGATTGAACCGGTGACGGTATCGCCATTGCGCACCAGGATCACCGAGTTGCCCGGATCCTGCGTACCGGCCTGGCGGGTCAGTTTCGACCCCGCGTTCTGCAGGCTGCCGTACCAGATGCTGCCACCATCGGGCAGGTTCTCCACCCGCTGCTGCAGCGCCTGCACGGGCGTGCCGAGCAGCTCGAACTCCAGCTGCCGTTGCGCCGCCACCACCGCGCCGGCCTCAACGCGGACTTCCTGCACGGCGGCGCTGGAGGGCGCCGACAACACCGCCTGCGCGGCCGGCTGGCTGGCCGCAGCGGCCCGGCTCAACACCGTCACCGGCTGGAACAGGGGAGCCGCCGCCGCCGTACCCACGGCGGCCAGGAACAACGTGATCGCACCTGCGGTCTTTCTCATCGAACTGGACATCATGTCGCCTCTCTCGTTGAGTGAACTTCGGAAGTGAACGTGTTCGCGCCACCGCCCCTGTCGGCAGGCCACACCATCTGGCGCCAATCGATCACGTGAATTCAATAGAGCGCACCGATGGGATTTCCGAACTGTGACCGGCGGCCACAGCGGTTCAGTTACGTCGCGCCTGTGTCGCTTTCGCGCTACCTTAAACGCGCATCGACAGGGGAACCGAGGCCATGGCAGGGCAGCCCACTCCGACCACCACCGTGCCGGTCACGCTGCAGATCGGCCTGTTCTTCGACGGCACCCGCAACAACGCCGACAACCTGCTGCACGCCTCGCGCCCCCCCGGCAGCACCACCCCCACACCGCGCCCACCCGCCCCCGCCGTCCTGGCCGACGACGCCTCGCCCTACCAGAGCCGCCTGACCAGCAGTTTCAGCAACGGACTGACCAACATCGCGCGACTGCACGCGCTCTACCCCGACCACCGGCGAACTACGCCCACACTGCCCGGCACGCTGTCCCTGGCGATCTACATCGAAGGCGCCGGCACCCGCACCGGCAAGGACGACGACCTGATGGGGCTGGCGTTCGGCATCGGCCCCAGCGGCGTGATCGCCAAGGTCCACCGCGCGCTCGACGTGCGCCTGCCCGAAGCACTACGCGCCTTGGCCAGCACCCTGCCGCCCCACGCATTGACCGGGGTCCGCCTGGACCTGTTCGGCTTCTCGCGCGGCGCCGCCTCCGCGCGCGACGCGATCAACCGGCTCAACGCCCCCGACGGCCGCCTCTGGCTGCAGGAACAGCTGCGCCGCACCGGCTGGACACTGCCATCGGCCCCTGCGATCCGCCCGGTGCGCTTCGTCGGCCTGTTCGACACCGTGGTCGCGATCGACGCGCGCCAGCGCGACGAACTGCCCTACGTCAACCTGCCCGCCGGCTGCGCCGACAAGGTGGTCCAGCTCACAGCGCGCGACGAGCACCGCCACTACTTTGCACTGACCTCCGTCGCGCCCGAACATGAAGAGATCGCGTTACCCGGCGTGCACGCCAACATCGGCGGCGGCTACGACCAGCGCATCGAAGGGCCAAAACTACTCACCCGCCCGCAGGGCCAGCGCATCCGCACCCACGACGTACCCGACACCACCACCCCGCCGCTGGCCCTGCTGCGCAGCACCCAGGTCTACGCAAGCGCGCAGGCCGCCTGCCGGCGATGGCAGGCCGCACTGGGCCTGGGCGAAGACAACGTCTGGGTCGACGTATGGCATCGCTGGCAGCAGATGCGCGTGGCCGGCAGCGACAGCGTGCTGCCGCAGTGGGTGCTGTTCGCGCATGCCGCAGTAGTGCTCAAACGCGAGATCGACTGGCGCTACCAGCTGGTCGCACTGCGGCTCATCTACCAGCGCGCGGCAGCCGCCGGCGTGATGTGGGCACGCACGCCGGATGCGGATCCGGCGATGGCGTTGCCGGATGAGCTGAAGCCCATTGCCGCGCGCCTGCTGGCAGGCCAAGCACTCGATGCAGCGCAGGAACGGCTGTTGCGAAAGCGTTACCTGATGCAATCAGCACACTGGAATTTCGATGCGCTCGGCGACACCGCATTGTTGTATGCGGCCGACGATGCAACGCGCGAACTGCCGTATCGGCCCGGGCCAGGATTGTTTTACATCAACCGGCCAACAGAAGACGGAACACGCGTAGTGTTACGGAACGTTTAGCGGCGTTCCGCAACCCGCCGTTTCTCTGGCCACCGATACACCGTCGAAGGTGGGTCGGGGCGGGTTTCAAACCGGGGAACCGATGGCAACAAGCTGTTCGCCAAGATGCATGACGCCGGGCAGAGCCCGGCACAACGGCACGGTTATCCCGCCGATTGCGATGCGGGGCCGGTGCGACCCGCCTGCTCGATCAGGTCCGCCAGCTCGTCCTGCTCGAACCCAGCCAACAACCGCGCCTCAAGATTGAACGGACCATACAGAAACCCGTTGGCATATTCCTTCAACAGCGCGATGAAACGCGCCCGAGGCTCCACACCGGCACGCTCGCAATACCAGCGGTACCAGCGCGTCCCCGCCGCCACATGCGCCACTTCCTCGCGCAGGATGATCTCCAGCACATCGGCAGTAGCGTGGTCATTGGCCGAACGCAGCTTGGTGATCATCCCCGGCGTGACATCCAGCCCGCGCGCCTCCAGCACCCGCGGCACCAGCGCCATCCGCGACAGGCCATCGTGCGCCGTCTTCTCGCACATCTCCCACAGCCCGTTGTGCGCGGCGAAATCGCCGTAATCGTGGCCGTGCGCCTGCAACCGCCCATGCAACAGCAGGAAGTGCCGCGACTCATCATCGGCCACCCCCACCCAGTCCGCATGGAACGACCCAGGCAGCCCGCGGAAGCGATACACCGCATCCCACGCCAGATCGATGGCATTGAGCTCGATATGCGCGATCGCATGGATGAACGCCGCCCGCCCCTCCGCATTGCCCAAGCCCCGCCGCGGTACATCGCGCGGATGCACCAGCTGCAACTGCGATGGCCTTCCCGGCATCCGGATCGGCTCGGGCGGCGGCGCATCCGCGCGCACCTTCAACTGCCCCGCGCGAAACTGCGCCGCGTAGTGCTGGGTCAGCGCCACCTTGCGCAGCGGGTCCGCCTCGGCCATGCACTGCTGCGCCGCGCGCAGCAGATCACCGGCCGCCTCGTCCCGCGGCAACGTCGCGCTCACCGCCAGGCCTCAGGCGCGGCGCTTATGCTTGGCATCGTCCGAACGCAACTGCTGGATGCGCTCGAAATAGCCCGGCTCGATACCGGTCGGGTACACGCCGTTGAAGCACGACGAATCGAACGACTTCAGCTCCGGGTTGCCTTCGCGCACCGCCGCTTCCATGTCCTCGATGTCCTGGTAGATCAACCAGTCGCAGCCCAGGTGCGCCTCGATTTCCTCCACGCTGCGGTTGTGCGCCACCAGCTCTTCGGCCGCCGGCATGTCGATGCCGTAGATGTTCGGATAGCGCACCGGCGGTGCCGCGCTGGCCAGGTAGACCTTGCGCGCACCGGCGTCGCGCGCCATCTGCACGATCTGCTGGCTGGTGGTGCCGCGCACGATCGAATCGTCCACCAGCAGCACCACCCGGTTGCGGAACTCCAGGTGGATCGGGTTGAGCTTGCGGCGCACCGACTTCACCCGCTCACCCTGCCCCGGCATGATGAACGTGCGGCCGATGTAACGGTTCTTGATGAAGCCCTCGCGGTACTTCACCCCCAGCACATTGGAGATTTCCAGCGCGGCATCGCGCGAGGTATCCGGGATCGGGATGATGGTGTCGATATCGTGGTCCGGGCGCAGGCGCAGGATCTTCTCGCCCAGCTTGATGCCCATGCGCATGCGCGCCTTGTGCACCGACACGTTGTCGATCATCGAATCGGGGCGCGCGAAATACACGTACTCGAAGATGCACGGGCTGTGCTCGGCCGGCTCGGCACACACTTCCGAGAACAGCTCGCCACGCGCGGTGATCACCAGCGCCTCGCCCGGGCGCACATCGCGCACGCGCTGGAAGCCCAGCACGTCCAGCGCCGACGATTCGGAGGCCACGATGTACTCATCACCTTCGGCGTGGGCGCGCTTGCCCAGCACCAGCGGGCGGATCCCGTGCGGGTCGCGGAACGCGACCAGGCCCAGGCCCAGCACCACGCTGATCACCGCATAGCCGCCCTTGCAGCGGCGGTGCACGCCAGCCACCGCACGGATCGCCGCTTCCGGGGTCAGCTGGCGCTGCGCGTCCAGCTCGAACGCGAACACGTTCAACAGCACTTCGCTGTCCGAATCGGTGTTGACGTTGCGGCGGTCCTGTTCGAACACCTGCTGGCGCAGCGCCTCGGTGTTGATCAGGTTGCCGTTGTGGGCCAGCGCGATGCCGTACGGCGAATTGACGTAGAACGGCTGCGCCTCGTCCATGCCTTCCGAACCGGCGGTGGGGTAACGCACATGGGCGATACCGACGCGGCCTTCCAGGGTGGACATGGTCTTGGCGTCGAACACATCGCGCACCAGGCCGTTGGCCTTCTGCACGCGCAGGCGGGTGCCATCGGCGGTGGCGATGCCTGCCGCGTCCTGGCCACGATGCTGGAGGACGGTCAGGCCGTCATACAACTGCCCGGCGACGTTCTGGTTGCCGACAATACCGACGATGCCACACATGGTGCGAATCTCCGCTGGGCTGGGCCCATCTACTGTGAAGGTGGCCGTGCCTGGCCGGGGGAACCGTTCCGTGCCGGAGCGGTGTCGTCCGGGCGCACGAGCGCCGGGTCGATGTTCTGGGGGGAGCCTGGCCGTGCCTGGTTGGCCCACACATCGGCGGGGTCCACCGCCTGCTGCGGGGTCTCATCCAGCGGTCGCGGCCATCCGCGCCCACCCAGCAACTGGCCAAGGACGCCATTATCGCCTGTCGCGCCCGGCTTGCCCAACTCCCCGATGGGCAGTTGCGCCATGTTCACCTCCGGCAGCGCCGTCGGTAGGGCCTGCAGGCCCTGCATGTCCTTCAGGTTGGGCATCTGGGGAAGCTCCGGCATGCGCGGCATCTTGGCCTGCATCCAGCCCACCCCGGGGTCGAGCATCGCGCGCAGGTGCGAGTCGCGCCAGGTCGCTTCACGGGTCAGCGGGGTGTACGAACCCAGCAGCAGCAGCGCGCAGGCGATCAGGCCGCCCCGGGCCAGGCCCAGGCCGCCACCCATCATGCGATCGGCGCCGTTCAGGCTGGTCGAGCGCACCGCCTGGCGGATCACCAGGCCGATCGCCCAGACCGAGACCATGACCAGCAGGAACACGGTGAGGTAGCCGGCGAAATAGTGGCCGGTGCCCGGCGCGGCCGGGGCGGACCACCACGCGGCGGCGCTGCGCCCGAACATCAGCGCGGCCCAGCCGCCCAGCAGCCACGAGAACGTGCTGATGACGATGCTGACGAATCCGCGCATGACCCCGAGCAGGGTCGAGATGCCGATCACCGCCAGCAGCACGAAATCAATCATGTGCGGGGGGCCGCATCAGGGATGCGGCCGGACCATGCCGGCCACGCCGACCTTCGACGCAACCTGGGCCTTGAGGTTCTCCGCCTCGGCACGGTTGGCGACCGGGCCGACGCGCACGCGGTTGAGCGTGCCCTTGTCGGTACGTACCTGCTCCACGAAGGCGCTGAAGCCGGCCGCGCGCACTTTGTCGCGCAGCGCGTTGGCTTCGGTCGCCTGGCCGAACGCGCCCAGCTGTACGGCGAAGCCGACGCTGCTGGCCGCCGGTGCGGTCGGCACGGCCACGGGCTTGGTGGCCGCGGTGGCGGGTTCGGGCTTGGCCACCGCCGGCTTCGGCTCCGGCTTGGGGGCCTCGGGCTTCGGCGCCGGCTTGGCGGCCGCCACCGGTTCCGGTGGCAGCGTTTCGGTCTTCACGGTCGCGGTGGCCGGCGCGGCAGCGGCGCTGGATGCAGCCGGTGCCGGCGCGGTGGCCGGCGTCGGCGTCGGCGTCGGCGCCGCAGCCACGGCGGTATCGGCGCGCGCGTCCAGCGTCACCACTTCGGCCTTGACGTCATTGCGCACCTTGACCGCTTCCAGGCGTGCCGCTTCGGCCTGCGCGCGATCGGCATACGGCCCCACGCGCACCCGCCAGGCCTGGCGGCCGTTGATCGTCGCCGGTTCGCTGAAGCCCGGCAGCTGGGCCTTCTTCAGGAACGCGATCACCGCGTTGGCGTCGGCCTGGCTGCCATAGGCGCCAAAGCTGACCGCATAGTTGCCTGCGGCCACGGCCGGCGAGGTATCGGCGGCTGCCGGCTCGGCCGGTGCGGCTGCGTCGGGCTGCAGCGGCTGGGTGGTGGAGACCCCGCTCTGCAGGCCGGTGGCGCCACCGGTGGGGGCCACCAGCGGCAGTTCGCGGGTCTGGAACTGGCCATCGGCCGGCGCGTCCGGCGCGGTGATCGGCACGTTGGCCACGCCACTGTCAGGGGCAGGCCCCTTGACCAGCATGGGCAGGAAAATCACGGCCAACGCCACCAGGACGATGGCACCAATCAGTCGCTGTTTCAGAGGAGTATCCACGGAAGGCTGGCAGGGCGGCGCGGCGGAATGCCACGGCGATTATACGGGCGCGCGCGTGTGCGGCGTCGAAGACGGCTGAACGTTGTCGCTTGTTGCCCGCCTCAGCGGGCGTTCTCGAGCCACAGCAAGGCCTGCGCGGCAGTGTGGAAGGAACCAAAGACCAGCACGCGGTCACCAGCCTGGGCCGCCGACAGCGCCTGCTGCAACGCAGTGTCCACATCGTCATGGGTGGCAGCCGCAGCGGCGGCGGTGCCCGCCAGGCGGGCAAGCAATGCCGTCGCACTCTGTGCGCGCGCACCTTCCAGCCCGGCCAGGTGCCAGCCATCGACGCGTTCGGCCAGGGCCTCGACCACACCGACGGCATCCTTGTCCTGCAATGCGGCGAACACGGCCACGGTACGCCCGGTGGTCGTTGCGGCCTTCAGGGCAGCCGCCAGCTCGCGCGCGGCCTGCGGGTTGTGGCCGACATCGACCAGCACCTCCACGCCATCACGCTCGAACGCCTGCAGGCGGCCGCGGATGCGGGCCTGGGCCACGCCCTCGACGATGGCCGCACGTGGCAGTGGCTTGTCCAGCGCGCGCAGCGCGGCAATCGCCGAGGCGGCATTGCGCAGCTGGATCGGGCCACGCAGCGCGGGCATCGGCAGTTCGATGCGGAAGCCCACGTCACGCCAGGACCAGTGCTGGGCGTCGATGGTATCGGCGAAGAAATCGCTGCCACCACGGATCGCGTTGGCGCCCAGCAGGTAGGCGCGCGCCAGCACGCTGGAGGGCGGATCGGTCTCGCCCAGGATCACCGGCTTCCAGCCGCGGATGATGCCGGCCTTTTCCACACCGATCGCTTCGCGGTCCTCGCCCAGCCAGTCGGCATGGTCGATGTCCACGGTGGTGATCACCGCAACGTCGGCATCGACGACGTTGACCGCATCCAGGCGCCCGCCCAGCCCCACTTCCAGCACGGCCAGGTCGAGCCCGGCCTGCGCGAACAGGTGCAATGCGGCCAGCGTGCCGTACTCGAAGTAGGTCAGCGTGGTGCTGCCGCGCGCGTCTTCAATGGCATTGAAGGCGGCAATGAGCGCCGCGTCGGAGGCGTCTTCGCCGTCGATGCGCACGCGCTCGTTGTAGCGCAGCAGGTGTGGCGAGGTGTACGCCCCCACCCTCCAGCCCGCCGCCCGCGCGATCGCCTCGATGAAGGCCACGGTAGAGCCCTTGCCGTTGGTGCCGCCCACCACGATGGTGTGCGGCGCCGGCTGGCCCAGGCCCATGGCCGTGGCCACTGCACGCACGCGCTCCAGCCCCATGTCGATGGTGGCCGGGTGCTGCTGCTCGATGTAGCTGAGCCATTCGGCGAGGGAATGCGGGCGGGTACTGGTCATGGCAATAAATCGTGGTAACGGCAAATGTAGTGCCGACTGTCAGTCGGCAAATGTAGTGCCGACTGTCAGTCGGCAACCCGAAAAACTCACAACGCCCGATGCTTCGCTTCACCAAAGAACGGCGTGTGGTGCGCGCAGTCGTTCAGGCGCACGACTTCCAGGCTGTCCAGGTCGGCGCCTTCGAGCAGGTTGAGCGTGGTCGGCGCCTGGCGGAAGGTCCACAGCCGCGATAGCGGCAGGCCCAGGATCCGGCACAGGATCACCCGGTTGACCGCGTCGTGGGCCACTACCAACAGCGTGTCGTGCTCGCCCAGCCCTTCGGCGGCGCGGGCCAGGCCGCGCCAGCTGCGGTCCAGCACCAGCCGCAGCGATTCGCCACCTGGCATCAGCACGGTGTCGGGCTCGTCGCGCCAGGCCTGCAGGCGCGAGGGGTCTTTTTCATTGATTTCGCTGGCCAGCAGGCCTTCCCACTCACCGTGGGCGATTTCCTGCAGTTCCGGTTCGGTCAGCAGCATGCCGGCGCGCTCGGAACCGAGGGCCAGCTGCGCGGTGCGCTGCGCGCGCGACAGCGGCGAGGCGACAGCACGGGTGATGTCCACCGACTTCAGGCGTTCACCCAGGGCCTGGGCCTGGGCTTCGCCGATCGGCGACAACGGGATATCGATCTGGCCCTGGTAACGGCCTTCGGCATTCCAGGGGGTTTCGCCGTGGCGGGCAAGCAGGATGCGCATGCGAACTAGAGGTCCTTGGGGGAGAGGAGAACAGTCGCAATCGTTCACGTGATGTGAATGATCGGGGGGGAGCGGCCATCATACCTTGCCGAGCAAACGGTTCTTCTCCCTTCTTCGATCAGGTTCATCGCGAGCGTGTGGGGCCCCGCCGCGACCGGTAGGCCCCTGTGCAAATGTCCCCCGGCGGTCGCCCTGCGGCGACGGCCTCCTCCTTTACTTTGCCAGGGACCTACCGGCCGCGACGGGGCTCGGCTTGCGGTTGGCAGGGAAAAGCGGACGTCACGGTGCAACGCCGGTGGATCGAGTGCCGGGGCGGCATACCCTTGGAGGCGAAGTAAAGGAGGAGGTGTCGGCCTCTGGCCGACGCCGGGGGACATTCGCCGGAAAGGGTATGCCGCCCCGGCGCTCGATTCACCGGCAGCCGCGTTTGATCCTGCACGAAAAAAACCCCGCGGCATTGCCGCGGGGTTTTTTTAACCGGTGTAACGACCAACGGTATGCCCACCGGGGTGGGCACCCTTCGGGCCGTCGACAAGCGACGTTAGGGCCGGCTGCGCCGTCCCTTGCGTTACCTGGCCGTGAGGTTCAGTTCTTTGAGCAGCTGCGGGGCCGGAGCCACTTCCTGCATGATCCACTGCATGTAGCGGCTGTCCACCGCGATCATGCGGGTCATCACCGGGTCGAACACCCAGTTGGAGCTGACCGATTCCCAGTTGCCGTCGAAGGCCAGGCCGACCAGCTTGCCGTGCGCATCCAGCACCGGCGAACCGGAGTTGCCGCCGGTGATGTCCAGGTTGGAGAGGAAATTGACCGGCACCGAGCCGATCCGCTTGTCTTCCAGGCCGCCGTAACGCTTGGCCTTGACCGCTTCCAGCAGGGCCTTGGGCGAATCGAACGGATCTTCGCCCGTTTCCTTGGCCGCCACGCCTTCCAGGGTGGTGAACGGCGTGTAGTTCACCCCGTCCTTGCCATAGCCCATGACGTTGCCGAAGGTGATGCGCAGCGACAGGTTGGCGTCCGGGTAGACGAATTCGCCCTTGCTCTTCTTGTAGTCGGCCACGGCCTGCAGGTAGGCCGGGCGGGCCAGCAGCGATTCGCCTTCACGGGTCTTCTTCTGCTCTTCCTGCTGCAGCAGGGCCGGCATGGTCGCCACGGCGTACTGGATGACCGGGTCGGTGCTGGCTTCGAAGGCGGCGCGGTCGGCCTTGAACCAGGTCAGGCGCTCGTCGAGGCTGCCCAGCGTCGTGCCGGACAGTTTCCTGACCAGGCCGTCCACGGCAGCGGCATCACTGCCGGCCAGCCACTGGTTCAGCACCTCATTGGTGCGCTGGGCCGGCGGCAGGGCCACGTACTGGTTCAGCCAGTACTGCTGCAGCTGCTGGTCCATGCCCGCCACGTAACGGCGGTCCATCTGGCGCAGGCTGCCTTCGATGGTCGGCAGGTCGCGTTCCTGGTAACCGGCTTCGCGCTGCGCGTCCGGCTTGGCGCGCTCGATCGACAGGCGGTACAGGGCCAGCGCGGCGCCGACAGCGGAGGTGTTGTTGAACTGACCCACGAACAGATCGCGCTCGCGGGTGCTCTTGCTGGTATCGAGGTGCTTGACCAGCTGCGCGTGCGCGGCCAGCGCCGGCTTGCCGGCAGCGCCCTGCTTCTTCAACCAGGCCAGCACCGCAGCCTCTTCGGCCTGCTTCTGGCCCGCCGCGTCGATGCGCTTGAAGCCTTCCAGCTGGCCCACGTAGTTCTTGGCCACGTTGTTCATGCTGGCGGCGGTGGCGGCGTATTTCACCTTCACGTCCGGATCGGCCTTGCCGGCCTTGGCGATCAGGTCCAGCACCGCGTTGTAGTGGCGGGCGATGGTCGGGTAGGTGAAGCTGGCGGTTTCATTGAATTCCGCAGCCAGTGCGTAGCGGTTGGTGCGGCCCGGGTAGCCGGCCACCATCACGAAGTCGTCGGCGCCCAGCGGCTGGTCGGCGAACTTCAGGAAGTGCTTGGGCTGGTACGGCACGTTGTCGGCCGAGAATGCGGCCGGCTTGCCGTCCTTGCCCACGTAGGCGCGGTAGAAGGAGAAATCGCCGGTGTGGCGCGGCCACATCCAGTTGTCGACGTCGCCGCCGAACTTGCCGACGCTGCCCGGGGGCGCGTAAACCAGGCGCACGTCCTTGATTTCCATGTTGCGGAACAGGCGGTAGGTGTTGCCGCCGGAGAAGCTGTACAGGCGGCAGCGGAAGCCGGCATCGGCCTCGCACGCGGCGGTCTGTGCCTTGTCGAAGGCTTCCAGCGCGCGGGTGCGGGCCAGCGGATCCTTGCCGGCGGCGGCGATGGCGGCCTTGGCCTGGTCTGTGACGTCGGTGATCTGGTCGAGCACGAACACGCGCGCGTTCGGGCCGGCGCTCAGCTCATCCTTCAGGGTCGGCCCGTTGAAGCCGTCCTTGATCAGGTTCTTCTCGGCGGTGGAATTGAGCTGGATCGCACCGTAGGCGCAATGGTGGTTGGTCACCACCAGGCCCTGCGGGGACACGAAGCTGGCGGTGCAGCCGCCCAGCGCGACCACCGCGCCCATCGGGTCGCCGGTCAGGTCGGAAATCTGTTCCGGGGACAGCTTCAGGCCCGCCTGCTTGAGCGGACCGGCGATTTCCGGCAGCTGTTGCGGCACCCACATGCCCTCAGCGGCATGGGCGGCCTGGACCAGCGCAAGGCTGGCGACGACGGAGAAGGCAAGCAGGTTCGAGCGCATGGGCGGCCCCTGGTGAAAGAACCGCCGATTGTAGCCGGGCCAATGGTTGATTTATCTGGATCCCGGTGTGCCCGTAACATTTCGTAGGTCCGGCCGTTGGCCGGACACCGCGCGCAGCGCGGCGCAAGCGTCCGGAACCGGTTGCCCACCTGATCAATGCCATCCGTCCGACGTTTAGACCCACCGAAGCCACCCGTCAGGCGTTCATGGCGCCTGAATGAAGAGCAGCCGGCCAACGGCCGGCGCTACCGGCAGGTACGGCAGCGCAACATATGAATCCCCCGCCCCGCCCTATAATTCCTCCTTTCCCCCCCAGACGAGTTCCACCCCGATGGCGCAGCAAACAATGAAGGCCCTGGTCAAGCGTGAAGCCGCCAAGGGCATCTGGCTCGAAGAAGTGCCGGTGCCGGTGCCGGGCCCGAACGAGGTCCTGATCAAGCTGGAGAAGACCGCCATCTGCGGTACCGACCTGCACATCTACCTGTGGGACGAGTGGAGCCAGCGCACGATCAAGCCGGGTCTGACCATCGGCCATGAGTTCGTCGGGCGCATCGCCGAGATCGGCCCGGGGGTGACCGGCTACGAGATCGGCCAGCGCGTGTCGGCCGAAGGCCACATCGTGTGCGGCCACTGCCGCAACTGCCGCGGCGGCCGCCCGCACCTCTGCCCGAATACCGTGGGCATCGGCGTGAACGTCAACGGCGCCTTCGCCGAATACATGGTGATGCCGGCCAGCAACCTGTGGCCGATCCCCGACCAGATCCCGTCCGAGCTGGCCGCCTTCTTCGACCCGTACGGCAATGCCGCGCACTGCGCGCTGGAATTCGACGTGATCGGCGAAGACGTGCTGATCACCGGTGCCGGCCCGATCGGGATCATCGCCGCCGGCATCTGCAAGCACATCGGTGCGCGCAACGTGGTGGTGACCGACGTCAACGACTTCCGCCTGAAGCTGGCCGCCGACATGGGCGCCACCCGCGTGGTCAACGTGGCCAACACCTCGCTGAAGGACGTGATGAAGGAACTGCACATGGAGGGCTTCGACGTGGGCCTGGAAATGAGCGGCAACCCGCGCGCGTTCAACGACATGCTTGACTGCATGTACCACGGCGGCAAGATCGCCATGCTCGGCATCATGCCCAGGGGCGCCGGCTGCGACTGGGACAAGATCATCTTCAAGGGCCTGACCGTGCAGGGCATCTACGGCCGCAAGATGTACGAGACCTGGTACAAGATGACCCAGCTGGTGCTGTCCGGCTTCCCGCTCGGCAAGGTGATGACCCATCAGCTGCCGATCGACGAATTCCAGAAGGGCTTTGACCTGATGGAACAGGGCAAGGCCGGCAAGGTGGTCCTGAGCTGGAATTGACTGCGCGCTGTCACGACCAACGGTCGTGACCTACCAGATTGCGGTAGGTGCCGACCGTTGGTCGGTACGAAAAAGGCACCCATCGGGTGCCTTTTTCTTTGCCGGTCCGGCGCGCGTTATTGCCCGACGGCGACCGTGAACACCACGCGGTTGTCGGCCAGCTTCCCCGAGTTGTCGCGGCCGTTGCCGTCCGTGCCGTAGTAGCCCAGGCCGAGGGTGAACAGGCCCCAGGTGCGGTTCACGCCGATGTTCCAGTCGGTGTAGTCCTTGGCAACACCGTCTTCGAACGTGCTGCGGCCGACGTTGGCGGTCAGGTTGAACTCATTGGGCAGCGTCCATTCGGTGCCTGCGGCGAAGTACCAGCCATCGGTGTCGGTGTTCCAGACATCGTTGGTGTAGGCCACGGTCACGTTGTAGTGCTCGGCGAAGCTGGTCTTGGTGATCAGCTCGGTGTACGCCAGTTCGCTGGAGCCGGGGTAGCTGTAGTGGTTGAGCATCACGTCGAAGTTGACGCTGTCGGTGACGTCCACGCCGTAGCCGATGAAGTAATCGACTTCGGCATCCGGTCCGCCGTCGCCGAAGTCCACGCCCGAACCCCACACACCGGCGTACAGGCCGACCGGCGAGGTGTAGGTGAAGCCGGCCTGCACGGTCGGGTCTTCGTCGGTCTGGGAGACACCGCGGAACACGTAATCGGACACGCCGGTCACGTTCCAGCTGAACGGCGATTCGGCCTCGTCCTGGGCACTGGCGGCAAACGGGGCAAGCAAGGCGGCGCAGAGCACAGCGGCGGCAGTACAGCGCGTGGTGTGGTTCATGCGGGGTCTCTCCGGGACGTGGGGTGGATGCAGCGCGTGTTTACGGATTCTTAACCTGATTGATATTGCGATGCAACAATCCCATCTGCAACCGTTTCCTGCGGTGGCCTGTAAAATCCCGGTTTTCCCGTGCCGATGACCGCCTGCCATGACCGATGCCCCGACCGCCCCGCTCACCCAGCACTATGTTGAGGAACTGGAGGCGATCCGCGCCCAGGGCCTGTTCAAGTCCGAGCGCGTCATCACCAGCCCGCAGTCGGCCGAGATCACCCTGGACGACGGCCGCACGGTGCTGAACTTCTGCGCCAACAACTACCTGGGACTGGCCGACCACCCGGACCTGATCCAGGCGGCCAAGGACGCGCTGGACAGCCACGGCTTCGGCATGGCCTCGGTGCGCTTCATCTGCGGCACCCAGGACCTGCACAAGCAGCTGGAGCAGCAGATCGCCGGCTTCTTCGGCAAGCAGGACACCATCCTGTACGCGGCCTGCTTCGACGCCAACGGCGGCCTGTTCGAGCCGCTGCTGGGCGAGAATGACGCGATCATCTCCGACGCGCTCAACCATGCCTCGATCATCGACGGCGTGCGCCTGTGCAAGGCCAAGCGCTTCCGCTACGCCAACTGCGACATGGCCGACCTGGAAGCCCAGCTGCAGGCGGCCGATGCGGCTGGCTGCCGCACCAAGCTGATCACCACCGACGGCGTGTTCTCGATGGACGGCTTCATTGCCCCGCTGGATGAGATCACCGCGCTGGCGAAGAAGTACAACGCGCTGGTGCACATCGACGAGTGCCACGCCACCGGCTTCCTGGGCGCCACCGGCCGCGGCTCGGCCGAGGTCAAGGGCGTGCTGGAGAAGATCGACATCATCACCGGCACCCTGGGCAAGGCCATGGGCGGCGCGCTGGGCGGCTTCACCACCGCCAGCGCCGAAGTGATCGAGCTGCTGCGCCAGCGTTCGCGCCCGTACCTGTTCTCCAACTCGCTGCCGCCGCACGTGGTCGCCGCCGGGATCAAGGCGTTCGACATGCTGGCCGCTGCCGACGACCTGCGCACCACGCTGGCCGACAACACCGCCTACTTCCGCCAGAAGATGACCGCCGCCGGCTTCGACGTGAAGCCCGGCGTGCACCCGATCAGCCCGGTGATGCTGTATGACGCGCCGCTGGCGCAGAAGTTCGCCGAACGCCTGCTCGAGGAAGGCATCTATGCGATCGGTTTCTTCTTCCCGGTCGTGCCCAAGGGCCAGGCCCGCATCCGCACCCAGATCAGCGCCGCGCACACCCGCGCACACCTGGACCGGGCGATTGATGCGTTCACCCGGATCGGCCTGGAGCTGGGCGTGATCAAGGGCTGACGCGCATCGCGCGTCATTTCTTTTTCTTCTTGCCCTTCGCGTCTTCCTTGCTGGCCACCACCACCGGCTTGGCCGCCGGCGTCGCATTCGGGTTGCCCTTGGCGACCCGGATGCCGTTTGCCTTCATCCACGCATCGAACTCGTCGGCGCTCATGCGCTTTTCGCCGTTGCTCATGTGGAAGCGATAGGCGCCCCGCCCATCGCGTTCGGTGGGCTGGATCTCCACGATCTTGTCGGTCACCGGCGGCGGCGTGGCCTTGGCCACCTCCTTATGGCCGCCGCAGGCGCTGAGCAGCGCGGCAGGCAGCAGCAGCCAGGCGCTGCGCAGCAGGGAACGGGTCAGGGGGTGGGCGTACATGGCATTCTCCCGGTAGGTGACGAAATCTCGGTCGCAGGCCATCCCTTGCCCAATCTCAGGTATCGGCCACGGCGACATCGGCCGTGGCGGTCAGCAGGTCCAGCTCGTGCGGCTCCAGTTCGCGCCAGGCACCCTTGGCCAGCGTGCCCAGCGGCAGGCGGCCGATGCCTACGCGCACCAGCCGCAGCACGTTGATGTCGAAGGCCGCCAGCAGGCGGCGGATATGGCGGTTGCGGCCTTCTTCCAGCACCACTTCCAGCCAGGCGGTCTTGTCGCCACTGCGCAGCAGGCGTGCCTGGCGGGCGCGCAGGAATTCGCCGTCGTCGTCCACGCCGCTGCACAGCGCAGCCAGCTGCGCGGCATCGGGAATGGCATCGATCTGGACGTGGTAGGTCTTGTCCGGCCCAGTGCTGGGGTCGGTCAGCCGCGCAGCCCACTGCGGGTCGTTGCTGAACAGCAGCAGGCCTTCACTGGCCTTGTCCAGCCGCCCGACCGGCGCCAGCCACGGCAGCCCCGCCCCATCGAAGCAGCGGTACACGGTGTCGCGGCCCTGCTCGTCCTGCGCGGTGGTGACCAGGCCGCGCGGCTTGTTGAGCACGATGTGCAGGCGGCGCGGTGCATCCAACGGCTGGCCATCGACACGCACCACGTGACGGCCGTCGATGATCGGGAATTCGGGGTTGTTGATGGTGCGCCCATCGACCGTCACCCGGCCCTCGCCGATCCAGCGCGCCGCTTCGGTGCGCGAGCACAGCCCGGCCTTGGACAGCACGCGCGCCAGCCCGTGGCGTGGCGCATCGCTGGGCTGGGCTGCAGGTCTGGCGGCAGCGGACGCACGCCGCGGATCGCGGCGTGGTCGAGCGGTGGGCGCGGCGGGGGGGCGACGGTTACGCATCGGGCGCCGCGCGCGTTGCTTACTTCTTGCCGCCCGGCTTGGTCTCAGCCGGTGCTTCGGCGGCCGGCGCGGGCGCGGGTGCAGCGGCGGCGGCCGCACGCGGCTTGACCACGCGCACGCCGCGCGACTTCATCCAGGCGTCGAACTCATCGGCGGTCATGCGCTTGCCGTTCTGGCTCATGTCGAAGCGCCACGGCGTGTTGTCGAACTCGGTCTGCGGCTTGTAGGCGGCCGGATCGTTCGGCTTGATCGCAGGAGCGCCCGGCATCGCCTTGGCGATGTTCTGGCAGCCATCGATGCGCAGGCGCTGCAGCACGCGGTCGAGCGACTGCTGCTGGTCGAAGTTGGAGGTCAGCACGCCGGCGGGCATGCCCAGCTGCACGTTGCGGATGTACAGCTCGGACGCCACCGGGGCGATCGCGGTGGCCGGCAACGGCAGCGGCTTGACGCTGGTGGCCGAAGCGGAGCAATCCACGGCTGCGTAAGCGGTGGGAACCAGGGCCAGGCCGAGTGCGGCGGCCAGTGCGATACGCAGCATGGGATGCATCCAGGAAAGAGGGTGACGCACCGAGTTTAACAGCGCCACAACGCCTTTCAAGATCCCACATTCAATGAATACGGCAACTTGTTGGATTTATTGTTGATTCCTGGCAAACAAGGCAAAAAAAAGGGCCCGGCAATGCCGGGCCCTTTCCTGAAACTGATGTTCCGGAACGATTAGTTCTGGACGTTCAGCTCGGTACGACGGTTCTTCTCGCTCTTGCAGGCCGGGAAGGTCTGCGGGGTCTGCTCCAGCGGACGGCTCTCGCCATAACCGATCGGACCGGCCAGACGGCTGGCGGCGACGCCGTTCTGGGTCAGATAGTTGTACACGGCGGTCGCACGACGCTCGGACAGCTTCTGGTTGTAGTCATCCTTGCCGCACAGGTCGGTGTGGCCAGCCACTTCGACGCGGATGTCCGGGTAACGCACCAGGATCTGGGTAGCTTCGGACAGGATCGCCACGGCGTCCGGACGCAGGTTCGACTTGTCGAAGTCGAAGTTGACGCCCTTCAGGTCGATGGAGACCGGCACCGGGCAACCGTCCGGACCGATGGTCTGACCCGGCTGAGAGTTCGGGCACTTGTCGTCGCAGTTGTTGACGCCGTCACCGTCGTCATCCAGGTCTGCGCAGCTCGGGGCAACCGGCGGCGGGGCAACAACGGCAGCAACCGGCGGCGGGCCCAGCGGGATCACGACGCCGACCGAGGCCAGCACGTCGCCGAACCAGCTTTCGTCCGCAGCGGCAATGCTCTTGTCGTCGAAGTCACCGCGGTAGGCCACTTCGGCGCGGACTGCAACGCGCTTTTCGAAGGTGGTCTGCAGGCCGACGCCGACCTTGGCGGCGAAGTTGCCGTCCTTGCGGTCACCCGGACGATCGTTCAGGCGCGAGAACTCTTCTTCCGACTTCTGGTAGCCCAGACCCATCAGCAGGTACGGGTTCCAGCCACGGCCTTCGGAGATGAAGTGGCGGCGCAGGTCGACCGAGGCGCCGTACTGGCTCCAGTTCAGGTCCTGGTTGTCGTCGAAGTTCGGGTTCTGGTAGTTCAGCTCGCCGTCCAGCGACCAGTTGGGGCTGATGAACTTGCCGAGACCCAGGGTAACGAACGGAGCGTCGTTGGTCGTACGGTCGCTATCCTGGAAGTTGAAGCCGGCCGAACCGGTCAGGTACCAGCGGTCATCAAAATCCTGCGCGGAGGCTGCCTGGGCAAACGCCAGGCCGCCCAGCAGCGCGGCAGTGAGGATCTTCTTGTTCATGTAATACAGCTCCTATTTCGGGGGTATGAAACCGGTAGAGGCATGGGCCAGCACTACTGCGTCGTTTAAGACTGCCGATTCAGCACGCCACCGCCGCGAACATTATGCTCAGGGGAGTGAAGGCGATGTTAACGGTCACGTAACATGTGAAATCAGCGACCAGACCTCCTCCGGGTCCAGCTGGTGGCACCCTATACAGGTTGGTGAACTTCCGCAAGACCCAACAATGGCAAGGCTTTTCAGGACTTTCCCAGAGTTTTCAAAGGCTCGCCACAGTATTTGATGCAGTTTGTCGCAGGCCGGCGATTCAGCTCGCAAACAGGTTCAAAAGCGACCTTATGATGACGTTGTTCATCTCCACAGGAGCTGCCATGAAAGCCGTCGGCCTCTCTCGGTACCTGCCCATCGACCACGTCGATTCGCTTCTTGACCTCGCGTTACCTGAACCCGGCGCGCCCCAGGGGCATGACGTTCTGGTGCGCGTTCATGCCGTCTCAGTGAATCCGGTCGACACCAAGCAGCGCGCGCCGCGCGCCGGTGAGGTGTCGCCCCCGCGCGTCCTGGGATTTGACGCTTCAGGCACCGTTGAAGCCGTGGGTGCGCACGTGACCGCGTTCGCTCCGGGCGACGAGGTGTATTACGCCGGCGACGTAACGCGACCCGGCAGCAATGCGCAGTGGCAGTGGGTGGATGAGCGCCTGGTGGGACGCAAGCCGACCACGCTGGATTTCGCTGAAGCCGCAGCGCTGCCACTGACTGTATTGACCGCATGGGAACTGCTGTTCGAGCGCATGCCGCTGCATTTCGATGATCGCCGCCACGTTGGCCAGACCCTGCTGGTCATCGGCGGTGCAGGCGGTGTCGGTTCCATCGCGATTCAACTGGCACGCCATGCCGGCTTCACCGTGGTGGCCACCGCATCGCGTGACGACTCGGCTGAATGGTGTCGCCGGATGGGCGCCGACCATGTGGTCGATCACCGCCAGCCGCTGCCGGCGCAGCTGCAGGCACTGGGCATTGCGCAGGTGGAGGTGGCGCTGAACCTGGCCGACACCGACCACTACTGGGAGGTGCTGGGCGAGCTGCTGGCACCGCAGGGGCATGTCGGCCTCATCGTGGAGCCGCGTGGCCCGCTGCGCATCGGCGATCCCTACAAGGCCAAGTGCATCGGCATCCATTGGGAATTCATGTTCGCCCGATCGCGATTCCAGACCGCCGACATGGTGGAACAGCACCGCATCCTCAGCCGGGTGGCCAGCCTGGTCGATGCCGGTGAACTGCGCAGCACCGCGCACACCTCGTTGGGCAGCATCAATGCGGCCAACCTGCGCGAAGCCCATCGCCTGCTGGAAGGCGGCGGGGTCACCGGCAAGCTGGTGCTGTCCGGCTGGGAGTGAGCGTCGGCGCGCACGGTGTGTGCGCGCTTTCGCCTGCATCTGTATCTGTCGGCGCGACAGCGCGCGCCCTACAGTCAAACGCCCTGTCGATGACGCCGCCATGCCCACCTCCCTGCCCCTGCGCCTGCTGCAACTGCTGATCGGCCTGTTCCTGTACGGGATGGGCGCGGCGGTGATGATCCGCGCCGCAATCGGCGTGGCGCCCTGGGATGTGCTCTCCCAGGGCATCGCGCTGCAGACGCCGCTGTCGTTCGGCGTAGCCACCAACGTGATCGGAGCGCTGGTGCTGCTGCTGTGGTGGCCGATCCGGCAGAAGCCGGGACTGGGCACGGTGCTGAACGTGCTGCTGATCGGCCCCAGCGCGCAGTTCGGCCTGTGGCTGCTGCCGGAAGTGCACGGGCTGGTGTGGCAGGTGCCGATGTTTGCCCTGGGGCTGCTGCTGGTGGCAGTCGCCACCGGCCTCTACATCGGTGCCCGTTTCGGACCGGGCCCGCGCGATGGCCTGATGACCGGCCTGCATGCCCGCACCGGCTGGCCGATCTGGCTGGTGCGCAGCCTGATCGAGGGCACCGTGCTGGTCATCGGCTGGTACCTGGGCGGCAACGTCGGCCTGGGCACCCTCGCCTTCGCGCTACTGATCGGCCCCCTGTGCGGCTACACGCTGCCCCTGTTTGGCGTGCGCAGACCGGAGCCGGCGCCCGCCCTGCGCTGACCCTTGCGTGCAATGGCGATACGCGGCACCCTTCGCACCTACCGTACGCAAGCGTATCTTCATGTCGCCAGCCGCCGAAACTCCCGCCTACCCCCACCTGTTCGCCCCGCTCGACCTGGGCTTCACCACCCTGCGCAACCGCATCCTGATGGGGTCCATGCACACCGGGCTGGAGGACCGCGCGCGCGACTTCCCGCGGCTGGCCGCGTACTTCGCCGAACGCGCGGCGGGTGGGGTCGGGCTGATCGTCACCGGCGGCTATGCGCCCAACGTGGTGGGCTGGCTCAAGCCGTTCGGCGGCAAGCTGTCCTGGCCGTGGGAAGTGGGTCCGCACCGCCAGCTCACCGCGGCGGTGCACGGCCATGACGGCAAGATCTGCCTGCAGCTGCTGCACGCCGGCCGTTACGCCTACCACCCCCTGTCGGTGGCGCCGTCGAAGAAGAAGGCGCCGATCAATCCGTTCACCCCCCGCGCGCTGTCGGCACGCGGCGTGGAACGGCATATCGCCGATTACGCGCGCAGCGCGCGGCTGGCCCGCGAAGCCGGCTACGACGGTGTGGAGGTGATGGGCTCGGAGGGCTACCTGATCAACGAGTTCATCGCCCCGCGCACCAACCTGCGCGGCGATCGCTGGGGCGGCGACGCTACCCGGCGCATGCAGTTCGCGGTGGAGATCGTGCGCCGCATCCGCGAAGCGTGCGGCCCGGATTTCATCATCATCTACCGGTTGTCACTGGTCGACCTGGTGGAGGACGGCAGCAACTGGGATGAGATCGTGCAGCAGGCCAAGGCCATTGAAGCGGCCGGCGCCACCCTGATCAAT
Source organism: Stenotrophomonas sp. CCNWLW57 (assembly GCF_037203925.1). Classification (NCBI taxonomy): domain Bacteria; kingdom Pseudomonadati; phylum Pseudomonadota; class Gammaproteobacteria; order Lysobacterales; family Lysobacteraceae; genus Stenotrophomonas; species Stenotrophomonas sp. CCNWLW57. Next base: position 18,012 of record NZ_JBBCBJ010000004.1, on the reverse strand, counting down.
TCGGGCATCGGCTGGCATGAAGCACGCGTGCCCACCATCGCCACCTCGGTGCCGCGCGCGGCGTTTGCCGGGGTCACCGCCAAGCTCAAGCCGCATGTACGCGTGCCGGTGATCGCTACCAACCGCATCAACATGCCCGACGTGGCCGAACACATCCTGGCCGGTGGCGGTGCGGACATGGTGTCGCTGGCGCGGCCGCTGCTGGCCGACCCGGAATGGGCCAACAAGGCGCGGGCCGGTCGTGCGCACGCGATCAACACCTGCATCGCCTGCAACCAGGCATGCCTGGACCACGTGTTCGAGAACAAGACCGCCAGCTGCCTGGTCAACCCGCGCGCGGTGCACGAAACCGAACTGGTCTACCGCCCCACCACGGCCCCGAAGAAGGTCGCGGTGGTCGGTGCCGGTCCGGCCGGCCTTGCCTGCGCCACGGTGGCCGCCGAACGCGGGCATGCGGTCACCCTGTTCGACGCCGGCAGCGAGATCGGCGGCCAGTTCAACGTGGCCAAGCGCATTCCCGGCAAGGAAGAATTCCACGAAACGCTGCGCTACTTCCGCCACAAACTGGACGAAACTGGCGTGAGCGTGAAGCTCGATACCGTGGCCGACGTCGCCACGCTGGCCGGCTTCGATGCGGTGGTGGTCGCCACCGGCATCACCCCGCGCCAGGTCGACTTCCCCGGCGCCGACCATCCCAAGGTGGTCAGCTATCTCGATGTGCTGCAGGGCAGGGTGGAGGTTGGCGCGGAAGCGGCGATCATCGGTGCCGGTGGCATCGGCTTCGACGTGGGCGAGTTCCTGGTGCACGAGGGCCCCTCCCCCGCGCTGGACCCGGCCCGCTGGATGGCCGAATGGGGCGTTGACCCGAACTTCGAGGCACGTGGCGCGCTGGCCCGGCCGCAGCCCGAGCCCCCCGCCCGCAAGGTCTGGCTGCTGCAGCGCAGCCCGGGCAAGCCCGGCGCACGGCTGGGCAAGACCACCGGCTGGATCCACCGCGCCACGCTCAAGGCCAAGGGCGTGAAGATGCTGGGCGGCGTGGAATACCTGGGCGTGGACGACGACGGCCTGCGCATCCGCATCGATGGCCAGGAACAGACCCTGCCGGTGAGCCACGTGGTGGTCTGCGCCGGCCAGGAACCGCGCCGCGACCTGCATGCCGCACTGCTGGCCGCAGGCGTGGATGCGCACCTGATCGGCGGTGCCGATGTGGCCGCGGAACTGGATGCAAAGCGCGCGATCAACCAGGGCAGCCGCCTGGCGGCAGCGCTGTAACCGGAGTGCCGGCCGCCGGCCGGCACTCCCTGAATGGGCGAAAACGGCCCCCTTCCGAACCTGAATGTCAAGCCTTTCGGTTCAGGATGCGTTGCGAAATCCCCCCCTATCGTGCGCCAACTTTCCCGCTCACCACCCAGTTCGAGTGAGCGCGCGGCCCCCACGTCTTTCGGGTGCCGCTCCCGGGCGGCCCCGATGGCCGCCTCCCCATGACGCCAAGTCGTACACCCCGCCCCATCCCGTTGATCGGATGGACAGCCAGGTGCGGCCCATACGGAGCAAGGAGATTTATGAAACTGGCCTGGATTCTCTGGCTGTCGCAGTTGTTGCCCCAGCCGGCCGCCGATTCGCTGTGCTTGAGCACGACCGTCTACCTCGAAGCGCGTGACCAGACCCTGCGCGGCCAGCAAGCCGTTGCGGAAGTGGCGCTGCGCCGGCTGGACAGCGGGCTGTGGGGCGATTCGATGTGCAAGGTGGTCACCGCACGCAAGCAGTTCGCACCGACCATCGTGGCGCCGGGCACCCAGCTGGGCAACACCGATGCATGGGAAGAAGCCATGACCGTGGCCTTTGATGCCGAGCGCAACTGGGCGCTGCCGGAAGGCGAGCGCAAGGAAATCGTGCCCGGTGCCAGCCACTTCGCCGCGCTGTCCATCGCCAGCCCCAGCTGGCGCAATGCCTACCAGGTGGCCACCATCGGCGACCACACGTTCTATCGCGTGCAGAAACTCAAGCCACGCGCGTCGTAACGATCTGTTACGGCCATACCGTTGAGGATGCGGGGCCGGCTCTGGAATAGTGGGCCGCTTACCTTTCCTGCATCCCGACGGAGTTCCCCATGAAGCTGTACAGCAAGCCCGGTGCCTGCTCCACCGCCGACCACATCGCCCTGCAGTGGACCGGCCAGCCGTTCGAGGTGGAACTGCTCGACAAGGACACCCTGAAGGCCCCGGCCTATCTTGCGATCAATCCGGCCGGTTCGGTGCCGACCATCGTCGACGGCAGCTTCGTGCTGACCCAGAACGCGGCCATCATGGGCTACATCGCCGACAGCTACCCGCAGGCCGGCCTGGGCGGCGACGGCAGCCCGCAGCAGCGCGCTGAAGCCAACCGCTGGCTGGCCTTCGTCAACTCGGACGTGCACCCGGCGTTCTCCCCGCTGTTCGCACCAGCCAAGTTCATCGCCGATGACAGCCAGTACGACGCGATCCGCGACGCCGCCCGCAAGCGCCTGCGCGGCCTGTTCGAGACCGCCAACCGCCAGCTGGCCGACAAGCCCTGGCTGGCCGGCTTCCGCAGCTACGCCGACGCCTACTTCTACATCACCCTGCGCTGGGCAGCCGGTGCCAAGGTCGACCTGAGCGGCCTGGACAACCTGGCTGCGTTCAAGACCCGGATGGAAGCCGACACCGGCGTGCGGGCCGCGCTGAAGGCCGAAGGCCTGCAATAAACAAAAGTGGTGCGCGCGATCAGCCGATCTCGCGCACCACATTGCCCTGCGCATCGCGCAGTGCGGTCGGCACCACTTCCACCACCAGCGCCGTACCCGGTACGGAATAGCGCCCGCGCCCAGGCTGCACCTGCTGCTCCAGCGCATCCAGGCCCTGCGCAGTCAGCGTGCAGCGCACGCCCTCCCCGTCCTTGGCGACAGCATCGCGGTCACCGGGGGCGAACACCCACTCGTGTTCGCGGCTGACGATGGTCAACGGATTGCCATGGCGCAGGCGCAGCGGCAGCAGTTCAAGCACATTGGGCACCTGCCCCGCACCCAGCACCAGCACGACCTGCTTGCCTTCTTCGCGCCAGGCCAGGGTCTCCACGAACAGGACTGCGGTACTGGACCCTTCGCGTTCGCTGCCTTCCTGCAGTTGCCGTACCAGCGCCGGGTCATCCAGCAGGCTGGCACGGTGCAGGTCGGTGATCCACAACGGCATGCGCGGCGCCAATGCCTGCAGCACCCCGTCGGTCGACCAGCGCTTGATCGCCGCCATCTCGTCGTCGCTCAGCCCGATCACCTGCAGGAACGCCAGTTCACCATTGGGCGTGGCCCGCGCCGGCAGCTGCGGATCGGGCATGAAGGCCAGGTGGCGCAGGCAGGTGTCGGTATCCAGCGCGATCGGACCGTTGGCATTCATGTGGTGCCCGGCCTCGAACACGTTGCCGCTGCCGAACACGTAGCGCGCCAGGTTCTGCAGCAGGTTCATCGGCCATGCCGGCGGGGTGTCATCGCCGCTGTCGATGGCCAGGCGGAAGGTGAGCTCGAAGCCGAAGCCGCTGCTGTCAGCGTCATCGCTCTGCTTGTCGTACAGCTCGGAGAAACCGTAGGTGACGTAATGCCAGTGCGGGCGCGGCAGCTCGGCACGGTACACGCTGATGCCATCGAGCGGATCGCGCCCACCCAGCGTGTACGGCAGCGCGGTGCCGTAATGGCGCGGCTCCTGGCCGGGGTACAGCGCGGCCAAGGCCGCGTTGATGGCGTCCCAGCCCGGGGTGCCGGCGTCGAGGCTGTTGTCGATGTGTTGTTCGTCCACGCGCTGCTCCTGGCGCCCCGGAAGGACGCCAATGTACGCCATCATCGCTGCGCCGTGCCGCTCTCCTCAGGCGGGCTGCGCATCGCTGTGCAGCAGCGCGCGGGTTTCCTCCAGCCAGCGGTTGGCCAACGCGGGACTCTTCGCCTTGGACACGGCGGCGGCCATCTCCGGCCACAGTTTTTCCAGGCTGGCCGCATCGGTACAGCGCTCGATCTTGAGCTGCATGAAGTAGCCCTTCAGGCCGAGATGCCTGCGGACCGATTCGCTCATCCAGTCATACAGCTGCTTGTACAGCACCGGGTCCTGTTCGCGACCGGAGGTCAGCGCCCGTGGCGCGGCTGGCGCCAGCGCACCACCGACCACTTCGATCAGGCCCATCTCCGCCAGCTGGGCCAGCGCGTCGTCCGGCGCGCGCAGCCCGGGCAGCATCGCGGTCAATTCGTTGTCATCGCGCTGACCATCAACCATCAGCAGAATGGAGCGCAACCCCGGCACCAGCCGGCGCGCGCGGTCTTCGATTTCCTGACGGCCAGCGGCCGTCTTGGCATGGATGTACGCCATGTGTTCCCCCTGTTACCTGGTCCCCCTGCACGCACGCTCCCCGGCGGTCACCGGAACCCGTACGCCCCCTTGCGGTCGTCCAGACAGCAGCCCGGGCCGCGCACGCCATCCCCGGCGTGCCGCGCATCGGACCCACAACGATCACCCCCGCAGCTTAACCGAGGTCCCGCGCGGCGGATAATGCACCGCAGCACGGGACACGGTCGCTGGACGTCGGAGGGAGTTACCGCCCCAGCGCCCGGCGGATCTCGTCCAGCGCGCCGGGGTCGTCCAGGGTGGACAGGTCGCCCGGGTCGCGGTGCTCGGCCAGGGCCTGCAGTGAACGGCGCAGCAGCTTGCCCGAGCGGGTCTTGGGCAGGGCGTTGACCAGGTGGATGTGCGCTGGGCGCGCGACCGCGCCGAGGGTTTCGGTCACGCGCTTCATCATCTCGGCCACCACAGCGCTGCCATCGCCGTCGACCGCCTGCTTGAGGGTGACGAAGACCAGCGGCACCTGGCCCTTGAGCTCGTCCTTGACCCCGATCACCGCCGCTTCGGCCACCAGCGGGTGCCCGGAGATGCACTCCTCGATCTCGCGCGTGCCCAGCCGGTGCCCGGCCACGTTGATCACATCGTCGGTGCGGCCAAGGATGAAGGTGTAGCCGTCTTCGTCGCGGATCGCCCAGTCCAGCGAGCTGTACAGCAGTTCCTTGAAGTGGCTGAAATAGCTCTGGATGAAACGGTCGTCGTCGTTCCAGACCGTGCTCATGCAGCCCGGCGGCAGCGGCGGCACCATCACCAGCACGCCCTTCTGCCCGGCCTGCACTTCGGCGCCGGTGTTCTCGTCGATCACCTTCATGCGGTAACCGAGGTTGGGGAAGCCCGGCGAACCGAAACGCACCGGCTTGAGGTCCACGCCCGGCAACAGGGTCAGCGCCGGCCAGCCGGTTTCGGTCTGCCAGTAGTTGTCGATGATCGGCTTGCCCAGCGCATCGTTGATCCAGTGCGCGGTCGGCTCGTCCAGTGGCTCGCCGGCAAGGAACACGTACCTGAGTGCATCGAGGTCATGGCGTCGGATGAAGTCGGCATCGTGCTTCTTCAGCACACGGATCGCGGTCGGCGACGAGAACAACGTGCGAACGCCGTACTGCTCGCACAGCGCCCACCAGATGCCCGGATCGGGATTGGTCGGCAGGCCTTCGTACAACAGCGAGGTGCAGCCGCCGATCAGAGGGCCGTAGACGTTGTAGGAGTGCCCCACCGCCCAGCCGACGTCCGAGGTGGAGAACATCACCTGGCCCGGCCTGCAGTCGAACACGGTTTCCATGGACTGCGCCATCGCCACCGCATAGCCGCCCACGTCGCGCTGCACACCCTTGGGCTTGCCGGTGGTGCCGGAGGTATACAGCAGGTAGCTGGGTTCGCTTGATTCCAACCAGACCACCGGCACGTCCTGGTCGCCGACTTCGTCGCGCAGGGTCGCGTAGTCGACGTCACGGCCCGGCACCTTCGGCTCGGCCGGGTCCAGCCCGCGCGAGACGATCAGCACGTGCGGCGGCGGCGACTGCGCTTCGGCGCAGGCCGCATCCACCATCGCCTTGTATGGAATCACCTTGCCGCCGCGCTTGCCGGCATCGGCGGCGATCAGCAGCTTGGGCGCGGCATCGTCGATGCGCAGCGCCAGGTTGTGCGCGGCAAACCCACCGAACACCACCGAGTGGATGGCGCCGATGCGGGCGCAGGCCAGCATGGCGAAGACCGCCTCGGCCATGTTCGGCATGTAGATCACCACGCGGTCGCCGCGCTGCACATCCAGCCGCTGCAGCACGGCGGCGAACGCATTCACTTCGCGGTACAGCTCGCGGTAGGTGATTTCGCGGGTGACGTTGGTCTCGGTGGAAATGGCCACCAGCGCCAGCTGGTCGGGGCGCTCGGCCAGGTGCCGGTCCACCGCGTTGTAGCAGAGGTTGGTCTGGCCACCCACGTACCAGCGCCGGAATGGCGGGTTGCTGTAATCCAGGATCTGCTGCGGCGGTACATGCCAGTAGATCCGGTGCGCTTCCTCGGCCCAGAACGCTTCGGGTTCCTCCACCGACCGACGGTAAACCTCTTCGTAACGCATGACAGCCCTCCCAGACAAAGTCATGGGATCGAGCATAGTCCGATGGCGGTGGACCGGCCGTCCGACCTTGGTCGTAGGCGGGCCCGGTGCTACCGGCTCCGGATCCGGCTTCCACCACTGATCAGCTGCTGCGCCATCGGCCGTGCGATGAAACGCGCGGGGAAGATCGGTGCCGGCGCGCTCGCCGCGTCCAGGCGTTGCAGCTGCGCATCACTGAACACGATGTCCAGCGCACCGATATTGGCCTGGAACTGCGCCAGGGTGCGCGCGCCCATGACCGGCGAGACCACGGCCGGATGCCGCAGCGTCCAGGCCAGGGCGACCTGCGAACGGCTGGCACCCAGCTCCCCGGCGATCGCGCCGACCACGTCGGCGATATCCAGGGCGCGCCCGGTAAGATGTCCGGTGGACGCGATCACGCCCTTGCGCGTGGGCGATACGTCGGCGGCATTGTCGTCGGTCAGATCCGCACGGCTGTACTTGCCGGTGAGCACCCCGCCGCCCAGCGGCGACCAGGGCAGCACGCCGAGACCGAGCGCTTCGGCCATCGGCATCAACTCGTGCTCGACGGTACGCTCGAGCAGGCTGTACTCGATCTGCAGCGCGACGAACGGCGACCAGCCGCGCAGGTCGGCCAGGGTCTGCATCTGCGCCACGCGCCATGCCGGCGTGTTGCAGATGCCCAGGTAAAGCACCTTGCCCGCGCGGACCAGATCGTCGAGCGCGCGCATCACCTCCTGCGGCGATGTCGTGAAGTCCCACGCGTGCAGGTACAGCAGGTCGACGCGATCGGTATCGAGCTGGCGCAGGCTGGTTTCCACGGAGCGCACCAGGTTGAGGCGGTGGTTGCCGCCGGCATTGGGATTGCCCGCCTCGCGCGCCATGGTGAACTTGGTGGCGAGCACGATGCGTTCGCGCATGGCCCTGATCAGCCGGCCGAGGATGCGTTCGGCGCTGCCGTTGGTGTAGTTCACGGCGGTGTCGATGAAGTTGCCGCCACGCTCGACATACGCATCGAAGATGCGCGCGGCCTCGGCGTCGTCGGCGCCCCAGCCCCAGTCGGCACCGAAGGTCATGGTGCCCAACGAGAGCGGCGACACGCGCAGGCCGGATCGTCCGAGCAGGCGGTAGTGATTGAGGGCGGTGGTGGTCATCGGCAGGGCCTCGCGCCAGGGAAGTGCCGGGAATCTTCCGGCGGCGGCTCCGGGAGGCGATAGCCTGTGCGTCCGGCAGGCTTGCACGATCGTCCATCTCCCACGCGCCCCGCGCCGGTCGGCCTGTACCATCCAACGGCATGGACCGACTCGCTGCCTTCGTTGCCCTGCTGGACCGCCACGCGCCGTCCGACGGCATGCATGCCGTCGCACTGCCGGGGGTCACGCTGATCCGTGCCGCATCGCCGACGCTGCCCATGCCGGTGATCTACGAACCCACCGTGTGCCTGGTTGGCCAGGGCGTCAAACAGGCGCACCTGGGCGCGACCTCGTACCGCTATGACCCGCAGCATTACCTGATCGCCTCGGTGGACCTGCCGGTGATGGGCTCGGTGATCCAGGCCAGTCCCGAACGGCCCTATCTGTGCCTGCAGTTGGATCTGGACATGGCCACGTTGTCCGAACTCGCCCTCGCCCACCCGGCCGCGCCGGCACCTGCGCCGGCGCCCGCCAGCGGGCTGTCGCTCAACCGCACCAGCCCGGAACTGCTGGATGCTGCAGTTCGCCTGCTGGCGCTGCTGGACGCACCGTCTGATATCGACGCGCTGGCGCCCCTGACCGTGCGCGAACTGCTGTACCGGCTGCTGCAGGGGCCCGGTGGCGGGATCCTGCGCCACATCGCGCAGGCCGACAGCCGGCTCAACCAGATCGCCCGCGCCATCGCGTGGATCAAGACGAATTTCCACCAGCCGTGCCGGATCGAACAGGTCGCCGAGGTGGCCGGCATGAGCCGCTCCAGTTTCCACCAGCACTTCAAGGCGATCACCACGCTGAGCCCGCTGGAGTTCCGCACCCGCCTGCGCCTGCAGGAGGCGCGCCGGTTGATGGTCGGCGATGCACTGGACGCGGCCAGCGCCGGCTTCCGCGTCGGCTACGAAAGCCCCTCGCAGTTCAGCCGCGACTACGTCCGCGTATTCGGCGCGCCGCCGGCGAAAGATGCAGGGCGGTTGCGCGCCGGGTAGCGGAAAAAAAAACGCCGGGCAAGCCCGGCGTTTTTCAATGCGTACCGACCAAGGGATCAACCCAGCAGGTGGGCCACGCCGCTGCGCTCTTCTTCCAGCTCGGCCAGGGTCTTGTCGATGTACTTCTGGCTGAAGTCGTCGACCGGCAGGTCCTTGACCAGGGTGTACTCACCGTTTTCGGTGGTCACCGCGAAGCCGAAGATCACGCCTTCCGGGATGCCGTAGGAGCCGTCAGACGGCACGCCCATGGTCACCCACTTGCCGTTGCTGCCCAGCACCCAGTCGCGCACGTGGTCGATGGCGGCATTGGCGGCCGAGGCAGCCGAGGACGAGCCACGGGCTTCGATGATCGCCGCGCCGCGCTTGCCCACGGTCGGAATGAAGGTACCGGCATTCCATTCCTGGTCGTTGATCGCATCGGCGACGGAGGCACCGTCGGCGGTGGCGAAACGGTAGTCCGGGTACATGGTCGGGCTGTGGTTGCCCCACACGACCAGCTTCTCGATGCCACCCACCGACTTGCCCAGCTTGGACGACAGCTGGCTCAGCGCACGGTTGTGGTCCAGGCGCAGCATGGCGGTGAAGTTGCGCGGGTTCAGGTCCGGCGCCGACTTCATGGCGATGTAGGCATTGGTGTTGGCCGGGTTGCCGACGACCAGCACCTTCACGTTGCGGCTGGCGACCTTGTTCAGCGCCGCGCCCTGCGCGGTGAAGATCTTGGCGTTTTCCAGCAGCAGGTCCTTGCGCTCCATGCCCGGGCCGCGCGGACGCGCGCCGACCAGCAGGGCGATGTCGGCATCCTTGAACGCCACTTCGGCGTCATCGGTGCCGACCATGCCGGCCAGCAGCGGGAACGCGCAGTCTTCCAGTTCCATCATCACGCCGCGCAGGGCGGCCTGGGCCTTGTCGACCGGCAGCTCGAGCAGCTGCAGGATGACCGGCTGGTCCTTGCCCAGCATTTCGCCGGAGGCGATGCGGAACAGCAGGGCGTAGCCGATCTGGCCGGCGGCGCCGGTCACGGCAACACGAACAGGTGCTTTCATGGGGATTTCCTCTGCTAAGAAGCTGTGTGGGAGTGGCCACCGGGCGGGGAGAGACCTGGCGGGGCGGCCGGAAATGCGCAACGGCCTCCCGCGAGGGAGGCCGTTGAAAGGGAATTACCTGGCCGGGATCAGCTTGTTCCACTCGGCCACGCGGTCGGCCTGGGCGGCCAGCACAGCGTCGGTGTCGCCTTCCAGGGTGATCGAATGGATCACGTCGCCCTGCTTGACCGAGTCCACGATGGCCTGGCCATCCAGCACCTGGCCGAACACGGTGTGCTTGCCGTCCAGCCAGTCGGTCTTGATGTGGGTGATGAAGAACTGGCTGCCGTTGGTGTTCGGGCCGGCATTGGCCATGGACAGCGAACCGACCTGGTGCTTCACGCCGTTCTTCTCGTCTTCGAACTTGTAGCCCGGGCCGCCGGTGCCCTGGCCCTTGGGGCAACCGCCCTGGATCATGAAATCGGGGATCACGCGGTGGAAGATCAGGCCGTCATAGAAGCCCTTCTGGACCAGGTTCACGAAGTTGGCGACGGTCAGCGGCGCCTTGTCGGCGAACAGCTCGACCTTGATCGGGCCCTGGGTGGTGTCGAAAGTGGCGATGAGGGACATGAGGATCCTTGATATTCGGGGGTTGTCGTCAGCCCATAAGGATACACCGGAGGGACGCGCGGAGCCCGCCTGACCATGGTCGAACCCACCCGGTAGCGCCGGCCGTTGGCCGGCCCTCAGGTACCCGTGTGCCCGCCAACGGCGGGCGCTACCTGAATGCGCCAAAGGTTGTTTTCGCGTTTGGCCATCAAAGCCGTATAATGATGGACTTCTTTTTCCAAATCCGGCGCCGACTGGCCCCCTTTCGCATGTCTATCGAAAATCTTCGCAACATCGCCATCGTCGCCCACGTCGACCACGGTAAGACCACCCTTGTGGACCAGCTGCTGAAGCAGTCCGGCACCCTCTCCGAGCGCACCGTGCTCGCCGAGCGCGTGATGGACAGCAACGACCAGGAAAAGGAGCGTGGCATCACGATCCTGGCCAAGAACACGGCCATCACCTGGGAAGACAAGCGCACCGGCGTCAAGAACCGCATCAACATCGTCGACACCCCCGGACACGCCGACTTCGGCGGTGAAGTGGAGCGCGTGCTGTCGATGGTGGACACCGTGCTGATCCTGGTCGACGCCATGGACGGCCCGATGCCGCAGACCCGCTTCGTCACCCAGAAGGCCTTCGCGATGGGCTTCAAGCCGATCGTGGTGGTCAACAAGGTCGACCGCCCGGGCTCGCGTCCGGATTGGGTGATCGACCAGGTCTTCGACCTGTTCGACAAGCTCGGCGCCACCAATGAACAGCTCGACTTCCCGATCGTCTACGCCTCGGCCCTGAACGGCTACGCCGGCCTGGAAGACAGCGTGCGCGATGGCGACATGACCCCGCTGTACGAAGCGATCATGCAGCACGCGCCGAAGCCGGAAGTGGACCCGGAAGGTCCGTTCCAGATGCGCATCAGCCAGCTGGACTACAACAACTTCGTGGGCGTGATCGGCATCGGCCGCATCCAGCGCGGCACCCTGAAGAAGAACATGCAGGTCGCGGTGATCGACCGTGAAGGCAAGAAGCGCAACGGCAAGGTTGCCCAGGTGCTGGGCTTCCTGGGCCTGGAGCGCATCGAGCAGGACACCGCCGAAGCCGGTGACATCGTCGCCATCTCGGGCATCCCGGAGCTGACCATCTCCGACACCCTGTGCCACCCGGACACCCCGGAAGCACTGCCGGCGCTGACCGTCGACGAGCCGACCATCTCGATGACCTTCCAGGTCAACAACTCGCCGTTCGCCGGCAACAAGGACCTGTCCGGTGGCAAGTTCCTGACCAGCCGCCAGATCAAGGACCGCCTGGACCGCGAACAGGTCCACAACGTGGCCCTGAAGGTGGAACAGCTGGAAGACGCCGACAAGTTCCTGGTCTCCGGCCGTGGCGAACTGCACCTGTCGGTGCTGATCGAAAACATGCGCCGTGAAGGCTACGAGCTGGCCGTGTCGCGCCCGGAAGTGATCATCAAGCAGATCGACGGCCAGGCCATGGAGCCGATCGAACAGCTGGTGGTGGACATCGAAGAACAGCACCAGGGCGGCGTCATGGAAAAGCTGGGCACCCGCAAGGGCCAGCTGAAGAACATGGAACCGGACGGCAAGGGCCGTGTGCGCCTGGAATACCAGATCCCGGCCCGTGGCCTGATCGGCTTCCAGAACGAGTTCAAGACCCTGACCCAGGGTTCGGGCCTGCTGTTCCACGTGTTCGACCATTACGGCCCGAAGGAACAGGGCGCCATCGCAAAGCGCCAGAACGGCGTGATGATCGCCAACGCGCCGGGCGCCACCCCCGCCTACTCGCTGGGGCCGCTGCAGGAGCGTGGCAAGCTGTTCGCTGCTGAAGGCGACAACGTGTATGAAGGCCAGCTGGTCGGTATCCACTCCAAGGACAACGACCTGACCGTCAACGCGATCAAGACCAAGCCGCTGACCAACATGCGCGCTTCGGGCAAGGACGATGCGATCCAGCTGACCCCGGCCATCAAGTACTCGCTGGAACAGGCCCTGGACTTCATCGAAGACGACGAGCTGGTCGAGATCACCCCGAAGGAAATCCGCCTTCGCAAGAAGGGGCTGACCGAAAGCGACCGCAAGAAGGCTTCGCGCGGCGGCTGATCGGACCCTCGTGACCGACACGGCCTACAACCCGGATCCTCACAAGCATCCGGGGCTTCACCTGATCGCCTTGCTGGAAGCCAGCAAGGCGGTCCTGGCGCTGTTGGCGGCGACCGGGCTGGAAGTGCTTGGCCCGCAGCCACTGCGTGATGGGGTCAATGCCCTGATCCGGCGTTTCAGCCTGGACCCGGATCACGGCACCCTGCCCTCGCTGCTCAACATGATCAGCCCCGATGCCGTCCACCTGGCCGCTGCGGCCATGGTTGCCTACGGCATCCTGCATCTCTTCGAGGCCTGGGGCCTCTGGCGTGCCAAAGCCTGGGCATCCTGGCTGGGCTGCGTCACCGCCGGCATCTACCTGCCGTTCGACATTTTCGCGATCATCCGCCACCCGGGCTGGGCCTCGTGGTCGGTGCTGGTGATCAACCTCATCGTGGTCGGCGTCCTCGCCCGCGACATCCGCAAGCGTCACGGCCAGGCCCAACCGCCGGCGTGAGTTGCCAAGCGTGCGAAGCGCTGGTTAGCCTGAGCGCTGGTTCCGGGGATACACAGATGCGCGCGCCACTGACATCGCTCGTGTTGGCCATCGCACTGCTGGCAGGCTGCTCGCCCTCGCCCGTGCCCTTGTTCAACCAGGCCCATGCCGCCGGGTCCGCGGCCCCACGCGATACGCCGTTCGCCTACGCCGAAACCGATATCACCCAGTTGCAGGCGGCGATGGCCGCCGGCGAGCTGGACAGCGTCACCCTGACCCGCGCCTACCTGGAACGGATCGCCCGGCTCGACCGCGCCGGCCCGCGCCTCAACGCCGTGCTGGAGCTCAATCCGGATGCCCTGAAGGAAGCGGCGGCACTGGATGCCGAACGCCGCCGCGGGCAGCTGCGCGGCCCCCTGCACGGCATTCCGCTGCTGCTCAAGGACAACATCGGGGCGCGCCCGATGGGCACCAGTGCCGGCTCGCTGGCACTGGCCGGCTTCCGCCCCGACGATGCGTTCCTGGTCACCCGGCTGCGCGCGGCCGGCGCGCTGATCCTGGGCAAGACCAATCTCAGCGAATGGGCGAACTTCCGTTCCAGCCAGTCGATTTCCGGCTGGAGCGCGCGCGGCGGCCAGACCCGGAATCCCTACCGGCTCAGCCACAACCCGTGCGGCTCCAGCAGCGGCAGCGCGGTGGCGGTGGCGGCCAACCTGGCGGCCGCCGCGGTGGGTACCGAGACCGACGGCAGCATCGTCTGCCCGGCTGCGGTGAACGGCGTGGTCGGGCTCAAGCCCACGGTGGGGCTGGTCAGCCGCGATGGCATCGTGCCGATTTCCTTCAGCCAGGACACCGCCGGCCCGATCACCCGCAGCGTGGCCGATGCCGCCGCCCTGTTGACGGCGATGGCCGGCCGCGACGACGCCGACCCGGCCACGGCGACCATGCCCGGGCGTGCGGTGTACGACTACACCGCACGGCTGAATCCGGACGGCCTGCGCGGCGCCCGGATCGGCGTCCTGCACGGCCCGCTGGACCAGCAGCCCGGGGTCGCTCCCGCCCTGCAGCACGCGATCGGCGTGCTGCGCGATGCCGGCGCCGTGGTGGTACCGGTGCAGCTGCCTACCGACGGGCAGTGGGAAGACGCCGAACGCCTGGTGCTGCTGCACGAGTTCAAAGCCGGCATGCAGCGCTACCTGACCCGCCACCAGGCCCCCGTGCGCGACCTGGACGCGATCATCGCCTTCAACCGCACCCATGCCGACAAGGAGCTGGTGCTGTTCGGGCAGGACCTGATGGAGACAGCCGCGCAGGCCGGCGGCCTGGGCAGCCCCGAGTACATCGCTGCACGCACCCAGGCGCGCCGCCTGGCCGGCCCCGAGGGGATCGACGCGGTGCTCAAGGCCGAGCGCCTGGACGCACTGGTGGCGCCCACCACGGGCACCGCGTGGCCGATCCGTACCGGCCACGGCGATGACTTCCCCGGCGGCAGCTACAGCGCCGCCGCCGTGGCCGGCTACCCGAGCCTGACCGTGCCGATGGCGCATGTGAACGGACTACCGTTGGGGCTGCTGTTCATGGGCACGGCCTGGAGCGAGCCGAAACTGATCGAGCTGGCGTACGACTATGAGCAGCGCACCCGGGCCCGGCGTCCGCCGCGGTTCGGGACGCAGGCGTTGTTGCCGTAAGTCGGCTGCGGTCCGGCCAACGGCCGGGGCTACGAATTTTTACGGGCCCATTGAGATCGGGATCAACCCACCGTGGGGTCTTCGACCGGGACCACCGCCGGGGGGCCGTCCTCGGCGCCGGGTGAGCGCACGTCGTCGGCGGGCTGCGAGCGCGGGGTGCGCGTCGGTGGATCGGGGCGCTCGAGGAGTTCGGCGCGGGTGCGTGGCAGCGCCTGCGGATGTTCACGGGCGAGGAAGTCGAGCATGCGTTCGCGCACGATGCAGCGCAGGTCGAAGGCATCGCCGGAATTGCGCGCACTGACCAGCAGGCGCACCTGCAGGGTGTGATCGGTGGTTTCCGTCACCTGGGTGACGCAGACGCGGCCATCCCACAACGCTTCGCCCTTGCAGATGCGCTCGAGCTCGGTGCGGATCGCCGCGATCGGCGCCCGATAGTCCAGCCACAGGAACGCGGTGCCGAGCAGGTCGGCGCTGCGCCGGGTCCAGTTCTGGAATGGATTCTCGATGAACCAGGTCAACGGCACCACCATGCGCCGCTCGTCCCAGATCCGCACCACCACGTAGCTGCTGCCGATCTCTTCCACCCGGCCCCATTCGCCTTCGACGATCACCACGTCATCGAGGCGGATCGGCTGGGTCAGCGCGATCTGCAGGCCGGCGATCAGGTTGCCGAACACCGGCTTGGCGGCGATGCCGGCGACCAGGCCGATGATGCCGGCCGAGGCCAGCAGCGCGGTGCCGATCTGGCGCACCATCGGGAAGGTCAGCAGCACCATCGAGGCGCCGACCAGGATGATGGCGCCCATCAGCACGCGGCTGAGCACGCGGGTCTGGGTCTGGATGCGGCGGGCGGCCAGGTTGTCGGCCACTTCCATCGGGTGGTCACGCAGGATCGCCTGCTCGCCGGCAGCCACCGCGCGCACCAGCAGCCAGATGAAGCACGCCGTCAACCCGATATGCAGCAGCCGCAGCGACTGGTCCAGCCAGCGCCCGTCCAGCGGGGTGGCTTCCAGTGCGGGAATCAGCACCAGCATCGGCAGCGCGAACGCCAGCGGCCGGCTGATCACGCGCGCGATGCGCGCACGGCGGTAGTCGCGCCCCTTGAGGCGGCGGGTCAGCAACATCAGTGCCCACCATCCGGTGAGACCGATCGCCAGCGCGATCCCGATCGGCCAGAGATATGCGGCGGCCGTCTGCCAATCCACGTGCATGCACGCTCCCGTGTTGATCACAAAGGAGCTCTAGCGTGCCAAACACGACATGACCGTAGCGTAGAGCTACGCCCTAAATTGTTACGCGGTCAGCCGCCCTGCTTGCGCACGATGGCCATGGCGATCTCGAGCGACTGTTCGTAGTTCAGGCGCGGATCCACCGAGGACCGGTAGGCACGCTCCAGGTCGCGCTCGGTGAGCTCGCGCGCGCCCCCGGTGCACTCGGTGACATCCTCCCCGGTCAGCTCCAGGTGCACGCCGCCCAGCCGCGTACCGGCGGCTGCGTGCAGGTCGAAGGACAGCTCCACTTCACTGCGCACGTTGTCGAAGCGTCGGGTCTTGTAGCCGTTGCTGGTGCTTTCGGTGTTGCCATGCATGGCATCGCACACCCACAGCACGCGGCGACCATCGCGCTTGACGGCCTCCAGCAGCGGCGGCAGCTTCCCGGCGATCTGCGCCGCCCCCATGCGATGGATGAAACTCAGGCGGCCGGGTTCGTCTTCGGGATTGAGCACGTCGATCAGGCGCAGCAGCTGGTCGGGCTGCACGGACGGGCCGACCTTGATGGCAATGGGGTTGCGCACGCCGCGCAGGTACTCCACGTGGGCGCCATCGAGGGCGGCGGTGCGCATGCCGATCCACGGGTAATGCGTGCTCAGGTTGAGCCAGCCATGCTGGCGCGGCACCTGGCGGGTGAGCGCCTGCTCATAGGGCAGCAGCAGCGCTTCGTGCGAGGTATAGAAGTCGATCCGGTTGAGGTTGTACACCTGGGCGCCGGACAGGGTTTCCATGAAGCGCACGGCATCACCGATGGAGGAGACCATCTTCTGGTAGTCGGTGGCCAGCGGCGAATGCCGCACCCACTCCAGGTTCCAGTACTCGGGATGGTGCAGGTCGGCGAAGC
This sequence comes from Stenotrophomonas sp. CCNWLW57, assembly GCF_037203925.1. Taxonomy (NCBI): domain Bacteria; kingdom Pseudomonadati; phylum Pseudomonadota; class Gammaproteobacteria; order Lysobacterales; family Lysobacteraceae; genus Stenotrophomonas; species Stenotrophomonas sp. CCNWLW57. Next base: position 1,345 of record NZ_JBBCBJ010000004.1, on the reverse strand, counting down.
CACCATCGATCAGCGCACGCACGAAGTTCATGGTCATGGCCGAATGCGCGTGGGCCTGCAGCATCCTGCGCGGATCGGGCAGGCGCGCGGCTTCGGTGAACTCGGGCGCGTTGATCACATCACCCCGGTAGCTGGGCAGGGTCACGCCATCGCGGGTCTCGGTATCGGCCGAACGCGGCTTTGCATATTGCCCGGCAAACCGGCCGACGCGGATCACCGGCTTGCGCATGCCGTGCACGAGCACCAGGCTCATCTGCAGGAGCACCTTGAGCCGGTTGGAGATGGTGGTGGATTCGCAGTCGCTGAAGTTCTCCGCGCAATCGCCGCCCTGCAGCAGGAAACGCTTGCCTTCCTGGGCCTCGGCGAGCTGCTGCTTGAGCGAGAGGATCTCCCAGGAGGTCACCAGCGGCGGCAGCCGCTTGAGCTCATGCAAGGACGCATCCAGCGCCACCGGATCGGGATACGTCGGCATCTGCAGCGCGGGCCGGCCGCGCCAGCTCTCCGGCGACCAGTCGGTCGGCAGCGAAGCGGAAGGGGTGGCACGGTCGGAGGCAGTCATCGGAATATCCAGTAAACCAGCAGAAGAAAGATCAGTAGCGACGGGCAGGACGACGGAACGACACCACCAGCGCCCACAGGCCCAGCACGGTGAACCACACCAGGCTCCACATGGGCATGGTCAGCCCCAGGAACTGCCAGTCGATGTTGCCGCAGTTGCCGGTACCGGTGAGCACGGTACGGAACACTTCGAACGGCCCCATGGTCTCGCTCAGGAACGACAGCGGCGGCCCACAGCTCGAGCCCATGTCCTGGGGCAGCAGCTGCACGTACACGTGGCGCCCGGCAATGCCGATGCCCACGGCGGCGGCAATGAAGGCCAGCACGCCATAGGTGATGCGCCCGGGCCGATCCCGCGGGCCATGCAGCGCACCGATCAGGAACAACAACCCCAGCGCGGCGAACGCGATGCGCTGGAAGATGCACAGCGGGCACGGTTCCAGCCCCATCTTCAGCTGCAGGAAGATCGCATAGCCCAGCAGGCCAGCACACACCAGGAACCCCAGCAGGAACTGGGCGCGGTAATTCCAGCGCAATGGATTCATTGCCAACACTCTTGTTAGTCCAGACGCCAAGATTAACAGGGAGCTGTGCGGTGTAGGCTGCGGCCGTTTGCCGTACATCGGCTTAGTCGGACACATGGTGTGTTTCAGCTTGTGCGCGAACAGCTGCACAGCTGCAGGAGTCCACTGCCCGGCCGCGCCGGGTGCGGGTTTGCGGGGGGCGCCGTGAACCCGTCCTTGGGGGCTCTTACCAAACATCCATGTTTGGTAAAGCCCCCGCAAAC
>NZ_JBBCBJ010000003.1:380313-545902 GCF_037203925.1 Stenotrophomonas sp. CCNWLW57 | reverse complement strand
GGGGCTTTGCGAAACATGGATGTTTCGCAAGAGCCCCCATGGAAGGGTTCACGGCGCCCCCCGTACCCCCGCACCCGCCGGCCCTGCGCGCGAATGCAAGCAGACCAAGGCTCTGGCGTTTGACGTTGACGCTTACCGCCGATCCGCCATCAGGTTGTCGAACGTCTCGGTGTAATCCTTGAACTGCGGAACACGCGTGACCAGGTCCGGCGGGATCGGCTGCATGCCCGGCGGCACCTGGATCTTCACCGCGCGTTTGTCCGGGTCGTACGGGGCATCGGTGAGCGTGTTCTGGCGCAACACCTGAAGCTGGCCGAACATCTGCTGCAGCAGCGCGTGCTGGCTGTCGTCGAGCGGAATTTCGATCTCGTCGATCTTCATGTGGCCGTTGGGCAGCACGATGATGTTCGGCGCCGGCGCGCGGCGCACGGTGACCATGCCGTCGCTGACGGTGATCTTCGGCTTGCTGCGCTCGACGCGGTGGTTGCGGTATTCCTGGTCGCAGCCGGTGGCGGCAAGGCAGAACAGGGCCAACAGCAGGAGGTACAGCTTCTTCATGGCCGGCAGTGCATAAAAAAGGGGAGGGCTAGTGTAGCCCTCCCCCCGTGTAGCGGGCCTGCCTGCGACCGGATGTCGCAGGTGGCGACGGCTCAGTTATGGCAGTCGTCGACGTCGCTCTGGTCCATGGTGGCGTAAGGCTTGAAGGCCGGCAGCGCCGCCGCCAGCGCCTGCTGCTTGGCCATCATCGTCGGCAGCAGCTCGCACAGCTGCTTGGCGCTGGCTTCGATCTTGGCCGCTTCGGCGTTCACCTTCTCCTCGATGCCCTGCGTGTCGCCGGAGAACACCCCGCGCAGGGCTTCGCCAGCGGCCTTCACGCCCAGGCTGGCACCGGCCACGCCGATGTCCATGCCTGCGCCCGCCAGCTTTTCCACCTGCTTGCGGTAGTCCATCAGCAGCGCCCGCTGCTGGGCATCGATGGTGACCGCCTTGCCGTTGATCAGCAGGTCGCCCTGCGGGGTGATTTCGGCCTTGTCGTTCTGGTCGTTGGAAATCTTGATGTTGCCCTGGGCGATTTCCACCCGCGCCTTGTCCGTGGCGTCCTTGACCTTCTTGCCGATCGAATCGGCATCCACCACCGGCTTGCCGGTGGCCGGGTCGGTCTTGTTTGAATCCGTGTTGCTGCAGGCCGCCAACGGCAGGCACAGCAGCAGGGTGGGCAGCAGCAGTCGCATGTTCATGGTGGGGTCCCCTTATTTGCCGCGCGGCAGCTGCAGCTTGCCGCGCACGTCGCTGTGGTTGATGTCGCCGCTGCCGCTGTTGGCCACCGTCAGGTCGCCGCCCACATCGCGGACCGTCACGTCGCCCGAGCCGTGCCGCTCGACCTTGACGCTGCCGCCCACCGCGCGGGCTTCGAAATCGCCCGAACCGATGTTGCCCAGGCTGACGTTGCCCTTGACCTGGCGCAGGTCCACGTCGCCCGAACCGACCGTCTTGATATCGACATTGCCGGCGACCCCGTCCAGGGTGAGGTCGCCCGAGCCGATCGTGCCGACCGTGGCGTTGCCGCGCAGGTTGCGGGCGGTGAAATCGCCCGAGCCGATCGACAGCAGGTTCAGTGCACCGGCGCCGTCGAGCTCCACATCGCCCGAGCCGATCGCCGCCGTCACCAGCCCCTTGATGTCGCGCAGCTTGATGTCGCCCGAGCCGACATCGGCGCTGAGCGAATGCGCCCCGGTCACGCTGGCATCGCCCGAGCCGACCTTCATCTGCACCAGCACGTTGTCCGGGATGGTGCCGCGCAGGTCCAGGTAGGCGTAGTTGCTGCCGCCGGTGTTCCAGTTCAGGCCCTGGTTTTCGCGCTGCAGCTGAACCACCAGCTTGTCGCCGACCTTTTTCTGGGTCACGGTCAGCTGGCTCAACCAGTCCGCATTGGAGGCGCAGGCGCGGCCACTGAGCTGGGCTGCGCCCGGGCCGGCCTGCAGCACCAGGTCGTGCTGGTTCACCTCGAATACCACGGCTTTCGCGCCGGCGACGTCGAGCTTGAGGTCACGCGGGGCGTTGAACCGGCACTGCGGTTCATCGGCCAGTCCGGTCAGCGGCAGCAACAGCAGGGAAGCGACGACGAGCTTGCGGATCATGGGCGGGTCCTCGAAGGGGCGGGATCAGATTTCGCCAGCGCGGCGGCGCAGGCGGATGGCGATGATGATGAACGCGACACCGAAGGCAGCGCCGATCCACAGCTCGGGCAGGGCCAGCGCGGCCAGCTGGCTGGACGGCGACAGCGCCGCGGCCACGTTGTCGCTGTCGCGCATCACCGACTGCAGCTGGTCGGTGCGGTAGAACAGGTCGCTGCCCGGCAGCGTGCCCAGCAGCAGGCGGCCGACGATGTGCTGCCAGAACCAGCCGCTGGTCATGTTGAACAGATTCATGACGTGGGTGGTGCTGACGATGATGCCGGCAAACAGCGGCAGCATGACGGCCCACAGGAACGGCTTGGACTTGGCCCACGCCGACCACATCAGCAGCCAGCCCACGGTCGGCAGGGCCCACAGCAGGTACACCGGCAGCCAGGACAGGTGGCTGGCCACGAACGCCAGCGGGCTGGCCGGGCCCCAGATCAAGGTGAGCGGGTTGCCGCCATGGGCCAGCACCACCACCGAGAGGATCGCCATGAAGCCGAACATGGTCAGCACCGACGCGATCACCGCGATCACCGGGGCCACCAGCAGAGCGCTCAGCGCCTTGGACAGCACGGTCTGCGTGTCCGACAGCGGCAGCGACTTCCAGAACAGGATGCTGCGGTCGCGGCGGTCGTCGTACAGGGCACCCAGGCAGTAGAAGAACACCACGAAGGCCAGCACCACGAACGGCCATAGCGAGCTCAGTACCAGGGTGGCGTCCAGGGTGTTGCCCAGGTCGGCCATGGCCTTGGCATCCATGTGGGCGGTCAACAGCTTCAGATCCAGGCCGTTGACGTTGATGTTGGTGTTGTCGATGTGCAGGTCACCGCTCTCGGCCGCCCGGCGCAGGCCCCACAGGCCGAGCAGGATGCCGATCAGGCTCATCACCAGCGAAATGCCGCCGGCGATCAGCGGTGCCCACAGAAAACCGCCGCGGTTTTCCCAGTACTCGCGCTTGAGCAGCCACTTGAAGGTGCTGGCCTTGCTGATGGGGTGGAAGTGGACGGTGTTCATGCGTAGGTTCCCTTCATGATGGCCACGAACAGATCCGCCAGCCCCGGGCTGCGGATTTCGCCAAGCGGCGTGAGCTGGGCGCGCGGCACCCCGTCGAACAGCAGCACGGTCTTGCCGAACGGCAGGCTGCGCTCGTCGATCGGCTTCAGCGCACGCGCCGCTTCCAGCGTTTCGGCCGACACCAGCACTTCGGTGTAGCGCTCGCCGACGTCTTCCATGTCGGTGGTGAGCACGATGCGGCCGTCGCGGATGAACATCACGTCGGTGAGGATGTGTTCGATCTCTTCCACCTGGTGGGTGGTCACGATGATCGTCTTCTGCTCGTCGAAATAGTCTTCCAGCAGGCGCTGGTAGAACTCCTTGCGGTACAGGATGTCCAGGCCCAGGGTGGGCTCGTCCAGCACCAGCACCTTGGCGTCGATGGCCATCACCAGCGCCAGGTGCAGCTGCACGATCATGCCCTTGGACAGTTCACGTACGCGCTGGCGCGGCTGCAGCTTGGTGGAGGCCAGGAAGCGTTCGCAGCGGGCACGATCGAAGCGCGGGTGGACCCCGGCGACGAAATCGATCGCCTCGCGCACCTTCATCCAGCGCGGCAGCACCGCCACGTCGGCGATGAAGCACACATCATTCATCAGCGCGTTGCGCTGCACGGTCGGGTCCAGGCCCAGCACGCTCAGCTCGCCCTCGACCTGGGTCAGGCCCAGCAGCGCCTTGAGCAGGGTGGTCTTGCCCGCGCCGTTGGGGCCGATCAGGCCGGTGATCCGGCCCGGGGCGATGGTGAAGCTGGTGTTGTCCAGCGCGAGCGTGGATTTGTAGGCCTTGCGCAGGCCACGAGCGGAAATGACGACATCACTAGCAACGGCATTCATGAGGATTTCCCCTGGGGCAGCAATTCGTCGAGGCGGAGGCCCAGGCGCTGGATGCGCTCCAGGACCAGCGGCCATTCTTCATTGAGGAACCGGTCGCGCTCGCTGCTGCGCAGCTGCGTGGCCGCTTCTTCGGTCATGAACATGCCCAGGCCGCGGCGCTTCTCGACCAGGCCTTCATCGGCCAGTTCCTGGTAGGCGCGCGAAACGGTGATGGGATTGAGCTGGTACTCGGCGGCCACCTGTCGAACCGAAGGCAGCGCGTCGCCGGGCTTGATGATGCTGTCGAGCATCATGGCAATCACGCGTTCTTTCAGCTGACGGTAGATCGGAGCGCCATCGCTCCATTGGATATCGCTCATGGTCAGCTCCGTGGGTTCAGCGACTGTGCGAATGAGAAGTAAGGCATGGACAGGGAGCTGTGCAGCCGGCGGGGAGGCGTGGGGGCGCCGTCGGCGTTCCCTGCCTGGATGACGCCTGCGTCCTGCGGGCTTTCAAACGCACCGGTGGCGGTCTCGCTGCCACGGTCACCGGCAGGGATGCTGAACCAGCCCAGCAACAGCAGCGCGGAGGCGGCTGTCAGGGCTTTGGCGGAGTGGTGGCGCATGCGGTTCATGGGCTTCCCCTGCATCAGGTGACTGGTGTTGTATGCAACTATAACACCGGCACAGCCAAGTGCAATACCCGACACACCCCAACTGATGGCAGGGGCATGACGATGGCGGCGCGATCGCGTTAACGCATTGATTATCAAGCGATTGATGGTGCCGCGGTGCGCCGGGATCAGTCTGCGGGTATTCAGCCGCGTGACGACCATGTGCGTCAACCGCGCACTGAAACCCCCGGTGATATAGTCCGCCTTCCCCTGCAGGACAGGGTTTTCCAGCCTCTTTACCGGAGTTTCCAATGCCCCAGTCCCACCGCGCGACTTCCCCGTTCCACGCCACCCGGGCGCGCGCCCGCCGCTGGGGCAGTGGGCTGCTGCTGGTCGGGATGCTGGGCGCCGGGTCCGCCCAGGCCGCGGATCTGCTTGACCTCAACTACCGGCCGCTGGCCGGCAAGACCGAGGTGAACCTGGAAAAGCAGTACGGCGGCAAGGTGCTGCTGGTGGTCAATACCGCCAGCAAATGCGGCTTCACCCCGCAGTACGAGGCGCTGGAAGGGCTGCAGACCCGATACGCCGCGCGCGGCTTCTCGGTGCTGGGCTTCCCGTCCAATGATTTCAAGGGCCAGGAGCCGGGCAGCGAGAAGGAGATCCAGGAGTTCTGCACGCTTACCTATGGCGTAAAGTTCCCGATGTTCCAGAAAGTGCAGGTCACCGGCACCGACGCCACGCCGCTGTACCAGCGCCTGACCGCCGCCACCGGCGTTGCGCCCGGCTGGAACTTCCACAAATACCTGCTGTCGCGCGATGGTCGGGTGGTGGCGCAGTTCTCCAGCAAGGTCAAGCCCGACGACAAGCAACTGGTGGCGGCAATCGAACGTGAGCTGTCCGTTGCGCCTGCAAAGCGCTGACATCCTCGACATCTCGCACGTGCGTGCGACAATGATCGCTTTCGCGCCGACGTCGGCGTCCAGTCACTTCCAGGAAAGCAGCAAATGAAGATGGGAATGCGCGGCGCTGCGGCGTCGGTTCTGATTCTGGCGATGGGTGCCACCGGTACCGTGATGTCGCAACAACCGGCCGCAGGCGCGGCCGCCAAGGAGACTTCTGCTTTGACCTCCCAGCGTGAAAAAGTCGGCTACGCCATTGGTATGGACGTGGCCAAGTCCTTCGAGCCCATTGCCGACCAGATCGACATCGCGGCCCTGCGTCGTGCGGTGAGCAATGCCTTCGAAGGCAAGCAGCCGCTGATCACCCAGGAAGAAGCCCAGAAGACCGACCAGTCGCTGCGCATGGCCATGGCCGTCAAGGCTGGCCAGCCGGTTCCGGGCATGGCCCCGGGCACCCCCGCGCCGAAGGTGGATCGTGAGAAGGTAGGCCTGATGCTCGGCAGCTATGCCGTGGGCCCGTCGCTGGCGCCGCTGAAGGACCAGGTCGACCTGGACGCGCTGTTCGACGCCGTGCAGACCGCGTTTGCCAAGGGCACCCCGAAGATGACCGCCGAACAGGCCCAGGCCACGATGGAAGGCTTCATGGCCGCCCAGCAGGCGGAAATGCAGGCCAAGGCCGCCGCCCAGGGCGAGACCAACCGCCGCGCCGGCAATGACTTCATGGCCAAGAACAAGACCGTGCCGGGCGTGGTCACCACCGCGTCGGGCCTGCAGTACCAGGTGATCCGTCCCGGTTCGGGCGAGCGCCCGCTCCCCACCAGCAAGGTCAAGGTGCATTACGAAGGCAAGCTGCTCGACGGCACCGTCTTCGACAGCAGCATCCAGCGTGGCCAGCCGATCGAGTTCGGCCTGGACCAGGTGGTCAAGGGCTGGTCGGAAGGCGTGCAGCTGATGCCGGTCGGCGCCAAGTACCGCTTCTGGATCCCGGGCGAGCTGGCCTATGGCGAGCAGGGCACCCCGGGCGGTCCGATCGGTCCGAACGCGACGCTGACCTTCGACGTCGAACTGCTGGGCATTGCTCCGTAAAACGGAACTGGAGTCAATACGGACATGCGCGTCTCAATCTTCGGTACCGGCTACGTCGGTCTGGTCACGGGTACCTGCCTGGCCGATGTCGGCCACCAGGTGGTCTGCGTCGATATCGACCAGGCCAAGGTGGATGGCCTCAACCGCGGCGTCATCCCGATCTATGAGCCGGGCCTGGAGCCGATGGTCAAGGCCAACCATGCCGCGTTGCGGCTGGCCTTCACCACCGACGCCGAGGCGGCGATCGCGCATGGCCAGGTGATCTTCATTGCCGTGGGCACGCCACCGGACGAGGACGGCAGCGCCGACCTGCAGTACGTGCTGGCCGTGGCCCGCACCATCGGCCGGCACATGCGTGTGCCCACCGTGGTGGTGAACAAGTCGACCGTGCCGGTAGGCACGGCCGACAAGGTCCGTGCCGCCATCGCCCAAGCGCTGGCCGAGCGTGGCGAGGAGATCGCCTTCGACGTGGTCTCCAACCCCGAATTCCTCAAGGAAGGCGACGCCGTGGCCGACTGCATGCGGCCGGACCGCATCGTGATCGGCGCGGCCAATGCCGAGTCGGTGGCGCTGATGCGCCGCCTGTACGCACCGTTCAACCGCAACCACGACCGCGTGGTGGAGATGGACGTGCGCTCGGCCGAGCTGACCAAGTACGCCGCCAACGCCATGCTGGCGACCAAGATTTCGTTCATGAACGAAATCGCCAATATCGCTGAGAAAGTCGGTGCCGATGTCGAACAGGTCCGCCAGGGCATCGGCTCGGACCCGCGCATCGGTTGGCACTTCATCTACCCGGGCGCCGGTTACGGCGGCTCGTGTTTCCCCAAGGACGTGCAGGCGCTGGCCCGCACCGCGCAGCAGTACGGGCACGAGCCCAAGCTGCTCAATGCGGTGGAAGCGGTCAACGATGCGCAGAAGGGGCACCTGTTCCAGCTGATCCAGCGCCATTATGACCGTGGCGAGGATGAGGGCGTGCGCGGCCGCACCTTCGCGGTGTGGGGCCTGGCCTTCAAGCCGAACACCGATGACATGCGCGAAGCCTCCAGCCGCCGCCTGCTGGCACAGCTGTGGGAGGGCGGTGCCACCGTCCGCGCGTACGACCCGGAAGCCACCGATGAGGCCCGCCGCATATTCGGCGAGCGCGACGACCTGGTGTTCTGCGACAGCGCCAATGACGCACTGGACGGCGCCGATGCGCTGGTGGTGGTCACCGAATGGAAGCAGTTCCGCAGCCCGGATTTCGCCCACCTGCGTGAAACGCTGAAAGACGCCGTCGTGTTCGACGGTCGCAACCTGTACGACCCGCAGGAGATCGAAGCCGCGGGCCTGGCCTATTACGGCATTGGCCGGGGACGTTCGCTGCATGCATGATTCCACTCCCACCGCGCGTGAGCAGGCGCTGGAAGCGCGCCTGGTCGAACTTGAAATGCGGGTGTCCTTCCAGGAACAGGCCTTGGCCGAGCTGAGCGAAGCCCTGGCCGATGCCCGCATCGAGGGCAGCCGCAACGCGGACCTGACCCGCCTGCTGCTGGAGGACCTGGGCAAGGTCCGCAACGCGCTGTATTCCGATTCGGGCGAAGAACCGCCGCCCCCGCACTACTGATCGATCCAACGTCATGAGCGATACCCTCCGCGACCAGCTGCTGGGCCTTGGCTTCAAAGCCGCGCCCAAGCCCGAACGCAAGCCCGACGCCCGCCGCGATGGCCGGCCCTCCAACGCGCCGCAGGGTGCCCGACCGCAGGCCAAGGCCGGTGAGGGCGCCCGTGGGCCGCGCGAGGGCCAGCGCCCGCCGCGCGAGGGCGATGCGCGTCGCGGTCCCCAAGGCAAAGGCCGCCCCAGCGGCAACGCACGTCCCGGCCAAGGCCAGAACCCCGGCCAGGGCAAGCCGCGCTCGCGCGAGGACATCGACCTGGCCAAGGCCTACGCGATCCGCGCGCAGAAGGAAAAAGACGACCGCATCGAAGCCGAGCGGCTGAAGCAGGAAGAGGCGCGCGTGCGCCGCGAAGCCAAGGTCAAGCTCGACGAGCTGCTCAAGGACAAGGCGCTCAACGATGAAGCCGCCGACATCGCGCGGCACTTCCCGTACGGCGGCAAGATCAAGCGGATCTATGTCACCGCCGAGCAGCTGCGCCAGCTCAACGCCGGCGAACTGGGCGTGCTGCAGAGCACCGGCCGCTACCTGCTGGTAACCGCAGCGGTGCTGGACGAAGCCGAAGCGATCTTCGCCCCGGCCGTGGCACTGCGCGTGGACCCCAACGCCCCGGCCGAAGACGACCCGTACGCCGATCCGGCCTACCAGGTGCCCGACGACCTGGTCTGGTAAAACGGGTACGAAGCCTATCGCCGGTCTGTCGTGTTCCCTCGCCGCAACAGCGGCAGGCTGATCGCGAAGAAGCACAGGAGTGCACCGGCGAATGCAAACCCCGCGCCGGCCAGGAACGCGGTGCGGCCCTGGTCGATGTTCCACAGCTGGCCGGCGATCAACGCGCCGAGCACGCCGCCGACGCCTGACGAGAAGCCATACAGCAGCCCCTGGCCGTGCCCGTTGAGCCGGCCCGGGAAGTAGGTCGCCAGCATCTGCATGGCCGCCGCGAAGAAGGCCGCAAATCCCAGCGCATGCGCGGTCTGCGCCACCAGCATCACCCCCAGGTGGTCCGGGAACAGTGCGGTGACGGTCCAGCGCAGGGTGGAGCTGACCAGGGCGATCAGCAGCATCCAGCTGGCGTCATAGCGGCGGAAGAAGCGGCCGATGGTGAAGAACACGCCGACCTCGAACACCACGCCGATCGTCCACAGCAGCCCCAGCGTGGAGGTCGCATAGCCGTGGTGATCCATGTAGACCGAAAAGAACGTGTAGTACGGCCCGAACGACAGCTGCTCCATGAACGCGGCCAGGAAGAACGCCAGCACCTGCGGTTTGCGCACGATCTGCCAGAAGCCGCTGGCATCGCCATCCGCGCGATGGAAATCGCGCGCGTAGTAGTTGGCAAACGCCGAGCCCACCAGCAACGCGAACAGCGGCAACATCAGCCACGGCAGCAGGTACGCCTTCCCAGCTCCGCCGCTGCCTTCGATCAGCCAGCCAAAGCCCATCACCACCGCGATGAAGCCCAGCGAGCCCCACACCCGGATCAGCCCGTAGCGGTGGCTGTCGTTGCCCAGGTGGGTGAGGGTGATCGATTCGAACTGCGGCATCACCGCGTTGTAGAAGAAGCAGAACACCACCATGGCCGGGTACATCCACGGCAGTGGCAGCGGCAGCAGGAACGCGCAGAAGGTGAGCAGGGTCAGCACGCTGCCCACGCGCAGCCAGCGGATCGGGTGCCGCGAGGCGGCGGCAATCGAGGTCCACGTCGTGGGTGCCACGATGCGGGTGGCGTACCAGATCCCCATCATCACGCTGATCGCGGTCACGCTCATCCCGCGCGCGGTCAGGAACAGCGACCAGTACGGGGTGAATGCGCCGAGCGCCGCGTAGTAGAACAGGTAGTAGCTGGAGAGGCGGGCGACCGGAACCGCGTTCATTCCGGATCGTAATCCAGGTTGGAGGCCAGCCAGCGTTCGACCTGCGCGCGCTCCACGCCCTTGCGTTTGGCGTAATCGCTGACCTGCTCGCGGGTGACCCGGCCGACCACGAAATACTGGCTCTGCGGGTGGCTGAAGTAATAGCCGGACACCGCCGCGGTGGGCAGCATCGCAAAGCTCTCGGTCAGCTGCATGTCCGCGTTGTTTTCCGCATCGAGCAGGCGGAACAGCGTGGCTTTCTCGCTGTGCTCGGGGCAGGCGGGGTAGCCCGGCGCCGGGCGGATGCCGCTGTACTGCTCGGCAATCAACGCATCGTTGTCCAGTGCCTCGTCCGGCTGGTAGCCCCAGTAATCGGTGCGCACATGCTGGTGCAGGCGCTCGGCCAGGGCTTCGGCCAGGCGGTCGGCCAGCGCCTTGAGCAGGATCGCGTTGTAGTCGTCATGGTCGGCCTCGAAGCGGGCCACGTGCGGGTCGATCCCGATCCCGGCGGTGACCGCGAACGCGCCGATCCAGTCCTGGCGGCCGCTGTCGGCCGGCGCGATGAAATCGGCCAGGCAGAAGTCCGGGCGCTCCACCGGCTTGTCCACCTGCTGGCGCAGGAAGTGCAGTACGGCCGGGCCCTGCCCGGTGCTCAGGTGCACATCGTCGCCCACGCTGTTGGCCGGCCACAGCCCGAACACCGCCTTGGCGGTCAGCCAACGCTCGTCGACGATGCGCTTGAGCATCGCGCGCGCATCGCGGTACAGCTCGCTGGCCTGGGTGCCCACGATCTCGTCGGTGAGGATGGCCGGGTACTTGCCGGCCAGTTCCCAGGCCTGGAAGAACGGGGTCCAGTCGATCACCCCGACCAGGTCGGCCAGCGGGTAGTCATCCAGCACGTGCAGGCCCGGCTTGCGCGGGGCCGGCGGCTGGTACTGCGCCCAGTTGCCGTCGAAACGCTGCGCGCGGGCCTTGGCCAGGGTCACCAGGCGTTTGGCATCGCCGCGGTTGCGGTGGCGCTGGCGGATGTCGGCGTAGTCGGCCTCGTTGGCGGCCACGAAGGCCTCGCGCAGTTCGCTGGAGATCAGCGACTGGGCCACGCCCACCGCCCGCGAGGCATCCTTCACCCACACCGTGGGCGCCTTGTAATGCGGGTCGATCTTCAGCGCGGTGTGCGCGCGCGACGTGGTGGCGCCGCCGATCATCAAGGGCAGGGTGAAGCCCTGCCGTTCCATCTCGCGGGCCACGTGGCTCATTTCTTCCAGCGACGGGGTGATCAACCCGGACAGGCCGATGATGTCGGCGTTCTCGGCGCGGGCCGCGTCCAGGATCTTCTGCGCCGGCACCATCACGCCGAGGTCGATCACCTCGAAGTTGTTGCACGCGAGCACCACGCCGACGATGTTCTTGCCGATGTCATGCACATCACCCTTCACCGTGGCCATGATGATCTTGCCGTTGCTCTTGGCGGTATCGCCGCTGCGTGCCTTCTCGGCTTCGATGAAGGGCAGCAGGTAGGCCACCGCCTTCTTCATCACGCGCGCGGACTTGACCACCTGCGGCAGGAACATCTTGCCGGCGCCGAACAGGTCGCCGACCACGTTCATGCCGTCCATCAACGGGCCTTCGATCACGTCCAGCGGGCGGCTGGAACGGATCCGCGCTTCCTCGGTATCGGCTTCGACCCAGGCATCCAGGCCGTGCACCAGCGCATGCGCCAGGCGCGCGTCGATCGGCTTTTCGCGCCAGGCCAGGTCTTCGCCCTTGATCTCGCCCTTCCTGCCCTTGTAGCGCTCGGCGATCTCGAGCAGGCGCTCGGTGCCATCCGGACGGCGGTTGAGGATCACGTCCTCCACGCGCTCGCGCAGTTCGGCATCCAGGTCGTCGTAGATCGGCATTGCGCCGGCGTTGACGATGCCCATGTCCATGCCCGCCGCGATGGCGTGGTACAGGAACACCGCGTGGATGGCCTGGCGCACCGTTTCGTTGCCACGGAACGAGAACGACACGTTGGACACGCCACCGGACACATGGCAGTGCGGCAGTGTGCGCTTGATGATGCGGGTGGCTTCGATGAAGTCCACCGCGTAGTTGTCGTGCTCTTCGATGCCGGTGGCCACGGCGAAGATGTTCGGGTCGAAGATGATGTCCTGCGGCGGGAAGCCGACCTGGTCGACCAGGATCCGGTAGGCACGGGTGCAGATTTCCACCTTGCGCGCGCAGGTATCGGCCTGGCCCTGCTCGTCGAAGGCCATCACCACCGCGGCCGCACCGTAGCGCAGCACCTTGCGCGCGTGCTCGATGAACTGCGCTTCGCCTTCCTTGAGCGAGATCGAATTGACCACGCTCTTGCCCTGCAGGCACTTCAGCCCGGCTTCGATCACGCTCCACTTGGACGAATCGACCATCACCGGGATGCGCGCGATATCCGGCTCGGACATGATCAGGTTGAGATAGCGGGTCATCGCTTTCTCGGAATCGATCAGGCCCTCGTCCATGTTGACATCCAGGATCTGCGCGCCGCTGGCGACCTGCTGGCGGGCCACTTCCACCGCTTCTTCGTAGCGTTCTTCCTTGACCAGCTTGCGGAACTGCGCGCTGCCGGTGACGTTGGTGCGCTCGCCGATGTTGACGAACAACAGGTCCGGGGTGATGACCAGCGGTTCCAGCCCGGACAGCCGGGTGTTGCGGGTAGGGGCGTTCATGCCGCCTGCTCCTGCGCGCCGGGCAGTGCGCGCGGCCGCAGGCCGGCCACGGCCTGGGCGATGGCACGGATGTGGTCGGGGGTGGAGCCGCAGCAGCCACCCACCAGGTTGAGCAGGCCGTCCTCGGCGAAACCGCGCAGGGTGGCGGCCATTTCGTCCGGGGTCTCGTCGTACTCACCGAAGGCGTTGGGCAGCCCGGCGTTGGGATGGGCGCTGACGTAACAGTCGGCCACCTGGCCCAGGGTTTCCACGTGCGGTCGCATCGCGTCGGCGCCGAGCGCGCAGTTCAGGCCGATCGACAGAGGGCGAGCGTGGGCGAGCGACGCATGGAAGGCATCGGCGGTCTGGCCCGAGAGGGTGCGCCCGGAGGCATCGGTGATGGTGCCGGAGATCATGATCGGCAGGCGCGCGCCGCGCGCATCGAAGGCTTCTTCGATGGCGAACAGCGCGGCCTTGGCATTGAGCGTGTCGAAGATGGTTTCCACCATCAGGGTGTCGGCGCCGCCGTCGATCAGGCCGTCGATGGCCTCGCGGTAGGTCTCGCGCAGCGCATCGAAGCTGGTGTTGCGGAAACCGGGATCGTTCACGTCGGGGCTGATCGAGGCGGTGCGGCTGGTCGGCCCCAGCACACCGATGACGAAACGCGGTTTATCCGGGGTGTTGGCCTCGACCGCATCGCAGCAGGCGCGCGCGACGGCAGCGCCGGCCTTGTTCAACTCGTACACCAGGTGTTCCAGGTGGTAATCGGCCTGGCTTACCGAGGTGGCATTGAACGTGTTGGTTTCGACCAGGTCAGCACCGGCTTTCAGGTAGGCGGTGTGGATGCCGGCAATGACCTCGGGGCGGGTCAGCAGCAGCAGGTCGTTGTTGCCCTTGAGGTCGTGGCCTTCCGGCGTGCCGTGGTCGCAGCCGGCGCCGTGCTGGTGGTCGAAGCCACCGGCGAAGCGTTCCCCGCGGTAATCGCCTTCCTCCAGCCCGTGCCGCTGGATCATGGTGCCCATCGCACCGTCGATGATCAGGATGCGCTGGGCCAGCGCGTCTTCAAGGGCGCGGACACGATCGGGGTGCAGCCAGGGCAGGGACATCGCGTGGAAACCTCAGGGCTTGCTGGCAATCAGCGAAATGACTTCAAAATGCGGCGGACGCTTTTCGCGGGTCACCGTTTCCAGGCTGGAGACCACCAGGCCGGCCTTCTCGGCGAACTTACGCAGTTCCTTG
Organism: Stenotrophomonas sp. CCNWLW57; assembly: GCF_037203925.1. Taxonomy (NCBI): domain Bacteria; kingdom Pseudomonadati; phylum Pseudomonadota; class Gammaproteobacteria; order Lysobacterales; family Lysobacteraceae; genus Stenotrophomonas; species Stenotrophomonas sp. CCNWLW57. The sequence continues at coordinate 531,828 of NZ_JBBCBJ010000003.1, read as the reverse complement.
TCCGAGAAACCCAGGTTGACGTGGCCATAGGCCTCGACGGCGGCCTTGTGCTCGTGGCGGGCCAGGCTGCAGAGCAGCAGGCGGCCACCGGAGCGCAGCACGCGCGCGCCTTCGGCCACGGCCTGGGCCGGCTTGGCGGCGTAGGTCAGTGCATGCATCAGCACCACCAGGTCGAAGCTGCGGTCCTTGAAGGGCAGGGCATGCATGTCGCCCTCGCGCACTTCCACGTTGGCCAGGCGGCGCAGGCGTTCGCTGGCGGCGGCCACGACGCGGGCGCTGGTGTCGATGCAGACGTAGCGCTTGGCATGCGGGGCCACCAGTTCCGCCAGCACGCCATCGCCGGAGGCGATATCGAGCACGTCCCCGGTTTCCAGCAGCGGCAGCGCCGTGCGCGCCAGCGCTTCCCAGGTGCGGCCGGGCGAGTAATGGCGTTCCATGTCGCCGGCCACGCTGTCGGCCCAGTTCTGATCGGCGGCGCGGCTGGCCAGCACGCTGGCCACGCGTTCAGCATCCTGGCGCAGCAGCGGGTCGTCGCTGCCGGTGCTCAGGGCGTGCCACAATGCGCGTTGGGCCGGGTCCAGCGCGGCATCGTCGAAGCGGTAGTACGCCGACACGCCTGCGCGCCGGTCGCGCACCAGGCCGGCTTCCTTGAGGCGGGCCAGGTGGGTCGACACCCGCGGCTGGGCCAGGGTGGTGATGGCCGACAGCTCGGCCACGGTGAGTTCTTCCTGCTCCAGCAGCGCCAGCAGGCGCACGCGGGTGGCGTCGGCGAACACCTTCAGCCGGACCGACCAGTCCTCGAGATCCATAAATATCTACCTATCGCGATATAGAGATATTTTCGTCCTTTGGCGCCTTCGCGGTCAAGTCAGCCCGGATTGGGTGGCCCCCGGTACAATCGCCGCACCTGGACGCGCCCGGCGCGGCCATATCGACATGTTCCTGGGAGGGTTTCGTGGATTTCAGTTTCACCGAAGAGCAGCTGATGCTGCAGGACGTTGCGCGCCGCATCGCGCAGGAAAAGATCGCGCCGAGCGCCGAGCACCATGACCGTACCGGCGAGTTCCCGCTGGACAACATCCGCCTGCTGGGCGAAAACGGCCTGATGGGCATCGAAGTGCCGGCCGAGTACGGCGGCGCGGGCATGGACCCGATTGCCTACGTGCTGGCGATGGTGGAGGTTGCCGCCGGCGACGCCGCGCATTCGACCATCATGTCGGTCAACAACTCGCTGTTCTGCAACGGCATCCTGACCCACGGCAGCGAGGCCCAGAAGCAGAAGTACGTGCGCGCCATCGCCGAGGGCGAGGCCATCGGCGCGTTCGCGCTGACCGAGCCGCAGTCGGGTTCGGACGCCACGGCCATGCGTTGCCGCGCGGTCAGGCAGGCCGACGGCACCTATGTGATCAACGGCAAGAAGAGCTGGATCACCTCCGGTCCGGTGGCCAAGTACATCGTGCTGTTTGCCATGACCGACCCGGAGCAGGGTGCGCGTGGCATCACTGCGTTCATGATCGACACCGACAAGGTCGGCTTCCACCGCGGCAAGACCGAGCCGAAGCTCGGCATCCGCGCCTCGGCCACCTGCGAGATCGAGTTCCAGGATTACGTGGCGGCGGCTGAAGACGTGGTGGGCAAGGAAGGCGAGGGCTTCAAGATCGCGATGGGCGTGCTGGACGCCGGCCGCATCGGCATCGCGTCACAGGCGATCGGCATCGCACGTGCGGCCTATGAGGCCACGATCGAATACGTGAAGGACCGCAAGGCCTTCGGCGCGGCGATCGGTACGTTCCAGATGACCCAGGCCAAGATCGCCGACATGAAGTGCAAGCTGGATGCAGCGCTGCTGCTGACCCTGCGCGCGGCATGGGTGAAGGGCCAGGGCAAGCGTTTCAGCAACGAAGCGGCCATCGCCAAGCTGACCGCTTCGGAAGCGGCGATGTGGATCACCCACCAGGCCGTGCAGATCCACGGCGGCATGGGTTACTCCAAGGAAATGCCGCTGGAGCGTTACTTCCGTGATGCCAAGATCACCGAGATTTACGAAGGCACCTCGGAAATCCAGCGCCTGGTCATCGCCCGCAACGAAACCGGCCTGCGCTGAGGCGGCTTCTCGCTGTACAGACCAAAGCATCGGGGCCCTATTGGGGCCCCGATTGCTTTTGGGGTGTCTGATTGCATGGTGTACCTGGGTACCGGGCTGCGCCCGGTAGCTTCATGCATCTGGGCGAACAGCCGTTGGCCACCGGTTTGCCGGAGTTGGCGAGCCGGTGCGGGTTTGCGGGGGGCGCCGTGAATCCGTCCCTGGAGGCTCTTGCGAAACATCCATGTTTCGCAAAGCCCCCGCAAACCCGCCCCGGCTCGCCTTTGAAAGTAGGCAGGAGGCCAAGGAAAAAGCACAGGGCAACGAGCCACGCCGGTAGGGTTGGTTCCCAAACAACCGCCGTGAAAATTTCCACGTTCGATAACGCATTGAACTGATCGAAGCAGGTGCAGGCATCGCCGGCACACCGGCTTTTCCCGTAGCAAGGATAGACCGCGCGCCTCACTCCGTTCCATGTCCATGCGCCACGGCGCCGATCTTTGCAATCGGTAGTCGTTCGGGAATCGACCCCACTCCTGCCTCATCCTCAGGAGCCACATCGGACCACAGGAGCCACATCGGACCACGCAGCACGCGTACGTCTCTTCCAGCGCTATCGCGGCACTTCGCATTCCAATGTCCGGCCGTTCCATCGGCAGATGATGGTTACCGGCAGGGTGCGATCCGCAACGTGTACGGGAACGCCAGAGACGTAGGCGGCATTGAGCCAATTGTTCAGCGTCTGCTCGTCGCTGAAAGTATACGCGCCCGCGAAATCGGGTCCCGTTTCAGGATCCGACGCGGCCCGATCGGGGATGGGGTTGCCCTCGGCATCCCTGCTGTGACCGTTCTGATACTTGGCCAGATCCACTGCATCCGTAGAAATCACCAGTCGTGTAGTGGACCCGTCCCGCCACGTGATCACATACGTAACGCTTTCAACGCCGGTCAGCCGGCTTCCCACGCTCATGATGATGGAGGTCATCGTGGGAGCCAAAGCGTTCCATACGGGATAGCGGGTGTCAGCCCCGCAGAATGCGGTGCCGATTCCCGCCTCTAGCCCCTTTCGGTGATCGGTCGAGATCACGACGTCGGAGGCCGTCAACGATTTGAAGGTATCTGGAAACGTGATTCCATTGGTATTACTCGGATCATCGGGATGTACCGGAACAATGACGCTGCGCCCGCGCGCTTGCGGCGGCAACTGCTCGGCCGATTCCCGGGCGGCTTCCATCAGGCGAAGCAGGCGGTGGAAGGAGTTGCTGATATCGTCGGGTACGGGTACGGGCAGCGCCCGGTAGCGCTTCAACTCGCGGTCGTACTCGACATCGTAGGCAAGCAGCTTCTTGCCGGACACATCAACGACGACAGTCAAGCCGACGCCCGAAGCGATGGCGGCCTGCCGGGGATCCGCGCAGTTCTCGCAGTTGATGACACCGGCTGCACGGGCAGCGGGTGCGGCAAACATTCCAGAGGCGATAGATGCGATGAGAAGAATCGCGTAGGTTTTGACTGACAAAGACATGGACCACTCCTTCGGTTGATGGAGTGTTGTTGTTACGCCCGATGAAGTCATAACGTTGCGCGACGCGTAGCAAATGCCGAATCTGGTGTCACACGCGACAACGCAAGGCGTTTGTAAGCCAGTGGCGCGTAGGAATTACGTCAACGGCTTTTCCCGTGGCACCGACCCGCCTAGCCAGAGATCGTCTCAGCCAGGCGCTGTTCGCACAAATGCATCAGCAGCCGGGCGACGCCCGGCAACACAGCAAGCGTGCAACCGCAAAAAAAAGGCCCCGGATCGCTCCGGGGCCTTTCGCGTTTCATTCAAACAAAGATCAACGATCCGGACGATGCGCTGCGGTGGCTTCGCCCTGGCGTTCCAGGAACTCCTTGGACGGTTCGTCCAGCTTGTCGCCCAGCATGCGGCGGACCACCACGAAGAACACCGGGATCATCAGCAGGCCCAGGAAGGTGGCGAATACCATGCCGCCGATCACGCCCGTACCGATGGCGTGACGCGCGTTGGCGCCGGCACCGGTGGAGATCGCCATCGGGATCACGCCCATGATGAACGCGAACGAGGTCATCAGGATCGGCCGGAAGCGCAGGCGCGAGGCTTCGATGGTCGCCTCGCGCAGGTTCTTGCCTGCTGCGCGCTGCTCCACCGCGAACTCCACGATCAGGATCGCGTTCTTCGCCGCCAGGCCGATCACCGTGATCAGGCCGATCTTGAAGTACAGATCGTTGGGCAGGCCACGGGCGAGCGAGAACGACAGCGCACCCAGGACGCCCAGCGGTACCACCAGCAGCACCGCCACCGGGATCGACCAGCTTTCATACAGCGCCGCAAGGCACAGGAACACCACCACGATCGACAGCACCAGCAGCAGCGTGGCCGCATTGCCCGCCAGGATTTCCTGGTAGGACATGCCCGACCAGTCATAGCCGAAGCCTGCCGGCAGGTCGTCCTGCACGATCCGCTCCATTGCCTGCATCGCTTCGCCCGAGCTCTTGCCCGGTGCCTGCGAACCGACGATGTTGATCGCCGAATAGCCGTTGTAGCGGCTCAGCGACGGCGGGGCGGACACCCATTCGGACTTCACCACCGTGCTCAGCGGAATCATCGCCGGCGTACCGTCGGCGTTGGTCTGCAGCGAACTGGGCGTGTAGAAGCTGTTCAACGACTCCGCACCGGTGCGGAACGGACCATCGGCCTGCATGGTCACGCGCTTGATTCGGCCCTGGTAGAAGAAGTCGTTCACGTATACCGGCGCCAGCATCAGCTGGATGGTGCTGTACACGTCCGACACCGACAGGCCCATCGTCTGCGCCTGCACGCGGTCCACGTGCAGCTGCAGCTGCGGCGCGTTTTCCAGCCCGTTCGGGCGCACGCCGGTGAGCAGTTCCTTCTCCTCGGCCGCCTTGCCCAGCAGGATGTTGCGCGCCTGCGTGAGCTGTTCGAAGCCGGCACCGCCGCGGTCCTGCAGCCACATGTCGAAGCCGCCGAACTGGCCCAGGCCCTGCACCGTGGGCAGGTTGACCACGAAGATCTGCGCCTCCTTGATGCCGTAGAACGCGCCGTTCATGTTCTGGATGAACTCGGGCACCGTGATGTCACGGTCCGCCCACGGCTTGAGCCGGATGAAGCCCATGCCCACGTTTTCGCCCGAGCCGACGAAGCTGAAACCGGCCACCTGCAGCATGCCTTCGAAGCCATCCTGCTTTTCCAGGATGCCGCGCATCTGCGCGAAGGTCGCATTGGTCTGCGCCTTGGTCGAGCCCGGCGGCAGCTGCACGATCGCCAGCGCATAGCCCTGGTCTTCTTCCGGCAGGAAGCTGCCCGGCATGCGGGTGAACAGGAAGCCGCACAGCACGGTGAGCACCACGAACAGGATCATCCAGCGCGGCGCATGCTTCACCGCCGAGGTGATGTGGCCCACGTAGGTGCCACTGACCTTGTCGTAATACTTGTTGAAGGTGCGGTAGACCACGTTCGGTTCGCCGTGCGTGGCCTTCAGGAAGGTCGCGCACAGCGCCGGGGTGAAGCCCAGCGCCAGGAACGCCGAGAACGCCATCGCGATGGCGATGGTCAGCGCGAACTGCTTGTAGATCTCACCGGCGGCACCGCCCTGCAGCGCCGACGGAATGAACACCGCCGCCAGCACCACGGTGATGGCCACCACCGCGCCGGTGATCTGGGTCATGGCCTTCTGGGTGGCGGCCTTCGGCGGCAGCTTCTCCTCGGTCATGATGCGTTCGACGTTCTCGATGACCACGATGGCGTCATCGACCACGATGCCGATCGCCAGCACCATCGCAAACAGGGTCAGCTGGTTGATGGTGAAGCCGATGATGCTCATGCCCAGGAAGGTGCCCAGCAGGGCGACCGGGATGACCAGCGTGGGGATCAGGGTGGCGCGGAAGTTCTGCAGGAAGATCAGCATCACCAGGAAGACCAGCACGATCGCCTCGATCAGGGTCTTGACCACTTCCTCGATCGAGATCTTCACGAACGTGGTGCTGTCGTACGGCGAGAACCAGGTGACCCCGGTCGGGAAGGTGGATTCCAGTTCATCCATCTTCGCGGTGACCGCGTTGGCCACGTTCAGGGCGTTGGCGCCCGGCAGCAGCTGGATCGCGAAGGCGCCGGTCGGCTTGCCGTTGTACTGGGTATCGAAGCCGTAGTTGTTGGCACCGAAGGCGATGCGCGCCACGTCCTTGAGCAGCACGCGCGAACCGTCCGCGTTGGCCCGCAGGATGATGTTCTCGAACTGGTCAGGCGAGCTGAAGCGGCCCTCCGCCGATACCGTGGCGGTGAAATAGTGGCCTGCCGGCGACGGATCGGCGCCCAGCGAACCGGCCGCGAACTGCACGTTCTGGGCCTTGATCGCCGCCAGCACCTGGGTGGCCGAGAGGTTGTAGCCCTGCATGCGTTCCGGGTTCAGCCAGATGTTCATGGCGTATTCGGAACCGAACTGCTGGGTGCTGCCCACGCCGGGAATGCGCGAGATCTGGTCGAGCACGCGCGAACCCACGATGTCGTTGAGCGCATCGCGGGTGATCGCTTCGCTGTCCGACTGCAGCGCCACCACCATCAGGAAGCCGGCGTTGGCCTTGGCCACCACCACGCCCTGCTGGGTCACTTCGGTGGGCAGGCGCGGCGTGGCCAGCGACACCTTGTTCTGCACCTGCACCTGGGCGATGTCCGCGTCGGTACCGGTTTCGAAGGTCAGGGTGATGGTCGCGCGGCCGTTGGAGGCCGACGAGGAGCTGAAGTACAGCAGGTGATCGATACCGGTCAGCTGCTGCTCGATCACCTGGGTGACCGACTTTTCGGTGGTGTCGGCGCTGGCGCCGGGGTAGGTGGCGCTCACCGTCACCTGGGGCGGTGCGATGCTCGGGTAGGACTCCACGCCCAGACCCAGGATCGAGATCACGCCCGCAAGCGAGATCAGGATCGCGACCACCCAGGCGAATACCGGGTGTTCAATGAAAAATTTAGGCATGACGGAAGGTCCCGTTATTGCTTGGTCGGTTCGGCAGCCGGAGCGCCATCGGAGGGCTTGGCGGCCGGATCAGCGGCGGCATCGGCCGGCGCGGTGCCCGCGGCAGCGGGGGCGCCCGCAGCCGGTGCGGCACCCGCTGCCGGTGCAGCACCCGCAGGCGCTGCGCCAGGTCCGTTGGCGGCGGTCGGGGTCCAAGGCTTGGCCGAGGCCGGCGAGCCTTCCTTGACCTTCTGCACGCCAGCCACGATCACCTGGTCGCCCGGTTCGATGCCGCTGGTGACCAGCCAGTTGCTGCCCTGCTGGCCTTCGGTGACCACGTTCTTGCGCACCACCTTGCCGTCCTTGCCGACCACCATCACGAAGCCGCCGGTGGTGTCGCGCTGCAGGGCCTGCAGCGGGACGAGGAACGCATTTTTGCGCTCACCCAGTACGGCCTGGAAGCTGACGAAGGCGCCCGGCAGCAGGATCTGCTGCGGGTTGGGCAGTACCGCGCGCAGGGTCACCGCGCCGGTGGACGGGTCGACCACGGCCGAGGAGTAATCCAGCGTGCCCGGCTGATCGTACATCGTGCCGTCGGACAGCTTCACCTGCACGGTCGACTTGCCATCGCCGCTCAGCGACACCGCGCCGGCGGCCTGCGCACGGCGCAGCTGGGTCAGCTCGTCGGAGCTCATCGAGAAGTTGACGAACAGCGGGTCCAGCTGGTCCACGGTGGTCAGCAGGGTAATGTCGCTCTGGCCGACCAGCGCGCCTTCGGTGACCTGCTGCTTGCCGGCGCGGCCGGCGATGGGCGAGGTGACCTGGGCGTAGCCGAGGTTGATCTTCGCATTGGCCAGCGAGGCCTGCGCCTGCTGCACGGCGGCGGCGGCGGTGCGCTCGGTGGCTTCGGCGGCGTCCAGGTCGGACTTGGAGACGAACTGCTTGGGGGCCAGCGAGCGGGCGCGCGCGGCGGCGGCCTTGGCATTGGCATAGGTGGCCTGGGCCGACGCGAGCTCAGCCTGCGATGCATTCAATGCGGCCTGCAGCGGCGCCGGGTCGATCAGGAACAGCACCTGCCCCTGTTTGACGTCCTGGCCTTCCTGGTAGACGCGCTTGAGCAGCACGCCCGGCACGCGGGCGCGCACGTCGGCGCTGCGGTACGGCGACAGGCGGCCCACCAGCTCACGCTGCAGCGGCAGCGTATCGGCCTTGGCTTCGATCACGCCCACTTCCGGCGGCGGGGGCGTCTGTTGTTCCGGCTTCTTGCAGGCGGTCAACGCAACGGCGACAGCGCACGTCAGGGCGAGGGTGCGGAGTGGGGCAATCATCAGGAGAAACTCCGGTGTTGGTTTGAATGCGGTAAGCGGATCGCCTCGGGCGCAGCGAACGCGCGCAGGAAACTGTCCACGGAAAATTCGGCCCACCGGCGCCGCTGTGACGCGTCGGCACGATGGGGGGTGTGAAAGCGCTGCTTCTCGAAATCCTGTCCCGCGATCATGCTCAATAGCAGTTCAGCCATGAAGTGCGGGTCGTCATGGCGCAGAAGCGACTCCTGGATGCGATGTTGGATCCATTCAGCAAGGTGAAAAGTCAACGCCTCCGCCCCATCCCGATACAAGGAACGTGCCTCATCGGGAAAACGGGCCGCCTCTCCGGCGATCAGCCGGCGGGTCTGGACCACGTGCGGCTCATTGAAGTGGTCCAGGTAGTCGAAGGCGAACTGCAGCAGGCAGCCGCGCAGGTCATCGCCTTCCAGTGCCCGAAGCCCGGCCGTGGCCCGGCACAGGTGCCGCTGCAGCACCCGGCGCAGCAGTTCCTGCTTGCTGCCGTAGCGGCTGTAGAGGGTCTGCTTGGAACATCCGGCCTGCTGGGCCACCGACTCCATGCTCAGCTGCATGCCCTGGGTGGCCATCAGATCGCGCACGGCATCGAACACGCGATGATCGCGCGCGTCCAGCAAGGCGGCGGCAGGGGCGGGGGAGTTCACGCGGTGGACTATACCGTCCAGTTCAGAATTGGAGAAGCGTTGTGTTTGGTACTGGCATGCGATGTAAACGCCACCCAACTGAAAAACCTTATTCCGTCCTGCAGCAAGGCCTTTTCATGCGGTAGGGCTACAATTTCATCTTTCCAACTGGGCAACACGCACCGCTCTGCCATGAAACCGCAAAAAACAGCAGCCAAGACCGTGAAAAAAACGACCAAACCAGCCGATACGCAGACTGTTTCACCAGTGGGCTTCTCGCTGGAACCGGTGTACACGGCCTTGCGCAAGCGTTACCCGGCGGCCGGGCAGGCCGAGGCAGTGGCGTTCGCCGCAGACTTCTACAAGCGCATGGAAGCGGACGAGTTCCCGCACCACACCGCTGAAGAATGGGCCGCACTGGCCGGCGACACCCTCGAATTCGCCCGCGTGCGCAAGGCCGGCAAGGCCAACGTGCGCGTGTTCAACCCGACCCTGAAGGCCAACGGCTGGGAATCTGCCCACACCGTGCTGCAGATCGTCAACGACGACATGCCGTTCCTGGTCGACACCGTGACCATGACCCTGGCCGAACATGGCGTGGGCGTGCACGTGCTGGGCCACCCGGTGATCCGTTTCACCCGCGACAAGGCCGGCAAGCTGTCGACCGTGGGCGAAGGCACCGCCGAATCGGTGATGCTGCTGGAAATCGACCGCCAGCCGGCCGACGCCATGGCCGATGTCGAACAGGCCATCGTCAAGGCGCTGGATGAAGTGCGCGCTATCGTCGGCGACTGGGAGGCCATGCGCAACAAGGCGCTGGCCCTGGCCGACGACCTCGGCACCCGCCAGCTGCCGGTCGACGACGCCTCGCGCGCCGAAGCCCAGGCGTTCCTGCGCTGGGCCGCCGAAAACCACTTCACCTTCTTCGGTTACCGCGAATACCGCGTGGAGAAGCAGGGCAAGGAAGACGTGCTGGCGCCGTTGAACGACACCGGCCTGGGCCTGATGCGCGGCAAGGACAAGTCCGCTGCACGCCCGGTCAAGACCTTGGCCGCACAGGGCCTCAACGCCACCACCGGGTTGAAGGACGCGCTGATCCTGACCAAGACCAATGCGCGTTCGCGCGTGCACCGCGCCGGCTACATGGATTACATCGGCGTGTTGGAATTCGACGCCAAGGGCAAGATCATCGGCGAGCAGCGCTTCCTGGGCCTGTTCACCTCCAGCGCCTACAACCGCCGCCCGTGGGAAATCCCGCTGGTGCGCCAGCGCCACGAATACGTGATGAGCAAGTCGGGCCTGGCTCCGGCCAGCCACAGCGGCAAGGCACTGCGCCACATCCTGGAAACCCTGCCGCGCGAAGAGCTGTTCCAGTCCAGCGAGGAAGAGCTGTACCGCACCGCCATCGGCGTGCTGGGCCTGCAGGAGCGCGTGCGCAGCCGCCTGTTCCTGCGCCGTGACAAGTACAGCCGCTTCATCTCCGCGCTGGTGTACCTGCCGCGCGAGCGTTTCAACACCGACGTGCGCCTGCGCATCGAGGCGATGCTCAAGGACGCGCTGCAGGGCGAATACGTGGACAGCTCGGTGGTGCTGGGCGAATCGCCGCTGGCCCAGGTGCACCTGATCGTACGCCCGAAGGCTGGCCAGACCCTGGAAGTGGATACCAGCGCACTGGAACAGAAGCTGGCCCAGGTGCTGCGCAACTGGCAGGACGACCTGCGCGAAGCGCTGGTGGCCCGCCATGGTGAAAGCGAAGGCCTGCGCATTGCCGCCCGCATCGGCAAGGCACTGCCGGCCGGTTACATCGAAGACTCCAGCACCGAGATCGCGGCCAACGACGTCAGCCAGCTCGACGCGCTGACCGGCCCGGACGACCTGCGCCTGAGCCTGCAGGCCGTGCACCGCGAAGAAGGCGATGGCCTGCGCCTGAAGCTGTACCGCCAGCTGGATGACATTCCGCTGTCGGACGCGCTGCCGATGATGGAAAACATGGGCCTGCGCGTGATCGCCGAACGCCCGTACCGCCTGAGCGTGGACAACGCGCCGGTGTACGTGCAGGACTTCGAAGTGGAATCGCTGGCCGGCGCGATCGACGCTGCTGCCGCCGATGCCGCCTTCGGTGAAACCTTTGCCCGTGTCTGGCACGGCGATGCCGAGAACGACGGCTTCAACCGCCTGGTGCTGGCCGCTGGCCTGCATTGGCGCCAGGTTGCGATGCTGCGCGGTTACTGCAAGTACCTGCTGCAGACCGGCGTGCCGTTCTCGCAGGCCTACGTCGAAGCCACCTTCACCCGTTACCCGCTGCTGGCCCGCCTGCTGGTGGAGCTGTTCGAAGCCCGCTTCGACCCGGCCACCGGGCATGAGGACAAGGTCGCCATCGCCGATGGCCAGGCCGACCTGCGCGCGCACCTGACCGTGCTGGCCGGTGGCGACGAAGGCACCCTGAAGGTCATCAAGACCGTGGTCGATGCCCGCAAGGGCGACCGCAAGGCGCAGATGGACGCCGCGCGCGACGCGCTGGTCAAGCTGATGGACCGCGTGTCCAGCCTCGACGAAGACCGCATCCTGCGCAGCTTCATGGGCGTGATCGACGCCACCCTGCGTACCAGCTACTACCAGACCGATGCACAGGGCCGCCCGGGCCACGTGATCAGCTTCAAGTTCGATTCGGCGCTGGTGCCGGACCTGCCCAAGCCGCGCCCGTACCGCGAAATCTTCGTGTACGGCCCGCGCGTGGAAGGTACCCACCTGCGCTTCGGCGCGGTTGCCCGTGGCGGCCTGCGCTGGTCGGACCGTCGCGAAGACTTCCGCACCGAAGTGCTGGGCCTGGTCAAGGCGCAGATGGTCAAGAACACGGTGATCGTGCCGGTCGGCGCCAAGGGCGGCTTCTTCGCCAAGACCCCGCCGGCCAGCGGTGACCGCGATGCGGTGTTCGCCAACGGCGTGGCCTGCTACAAGCTGTTCATCCAGGGCCTGCTGGACATCACCGACAACATCGTCAACAACAAGATCGTGCCGCCGGTGGACGTGGTCCGCCACGACATGGACGACCCGTACCTGGTGGTGGCTGCCGACAAGGGCACCGCGACCTTCTCCGACATCGCCAACGGGCTGGCCATCGACCACGGCTTCTGGATGGGCGATGCGTTCGCTTCCGGTGGTTCGGTCGGTTACGACCACAAGGGCATGGGCATCACCGCGCGTGGCGCGTGGGAGTCGGTCAAGCGCCACTTCCGTGCGCTGGGCCGTGACAGCCAGACCCAGGACTTCACCACCGTGGGTGTCGGCGACATGTCCGGCGACGTGTTCGGCAACGGCATGCTGCTGTCGCGCCACATCCGCCTGCTGGCCGCGTTCGACCACCGCCACATTTTCCTGGATCCGAACCCGGACGCGGCGACCTCGTTCGTCGAGCGGGAGCGCATGTTCACCGTGCCGCGTTCCAGCTGGGCCGACTACGATGCGAAGCTGATCAGCAAGGGCGGCGGTATTTACCCGCGCACGCTGAAGTCGATCGAGATCACCCCGCAGGTGCGTGAGGCGCTGGGCCTGGACGACAACGTCAAGGCGCTGTCGCCCAACGACCTGATGAGCGCCATCCTCAAGGCGCCGGTGGACCTGCTGTGGAACGGCGGCATCGGCACCTACGTCAAGGCCGCCACCGAACAGCACAGCGACGTGGGCGACCGCGCCAACAACGCGCTGCGCGTCAACGGTGGCGACCTGCGCTGCAAGGTGGTGGGCGAGGGCGGCAACCTGGGCATGACCCAGCTGGGCCGCATCGAAGCCGCCCAGGCTGGCGTGCTGCTCAACACCGACTTCATCGACAACTCGGCCGGCGTGGATACCTCCGACCACGAAGTCAACATCAAGATCCTGCTCAACGATGTGGTGCGGGCCAAGAAGCTGACCGTGGACGCACGCAACAAGCTGCTGGCGTCGATGACCGACGAAGTGGCCGACCTGGTGCTCAACGACAACTACCGCCAGAACCAGGCCCTGAGCCTGATGGAGCGGATGGCGGTCAAGCGCCTGGGTTCCAAGCAGCACTTCATCCGCACGCTGGAAAAGCAGGGCCTGCTGGATCGCCAGATCGAGTTCCTGCCGACCGATGCCGAGCTCTCCGCACGCAAGGCGCGTGGCCAGGGCCTGACCCGTCCGGAGCTGTCGGTGCTGCTGTCGTATTCCAAGCTGGTGGCGTTCCAGCAGCTGCTGGAATCGGACATCCCGGAAGACCCGTACCTGTCCAAGGAACTGCTGCGTTACTTCCCGACGCCGCTGCAGAAGAAGTATGCCGATGCGATGGAGCGTCACCGCCTGAAGCGCGAGATCATCGCCACGGCCGTGACCAACCAGACCATCAACCGCATGGGCGCCACGTTCCTGATGCGCATGCAGGAAGACACCGGCCGCACCATCGCCGAGGTCGCCAAGGCCTACACCATCAGCCGCGAAACGCTGGATGCACGTGCCCTGTGGGCGCAGATCGATGCGCTGGACGGCACCCTGCCGGAGTCGGTGCAGATCGATGCGCTGGAAGTGATCTGGAAGCTGCAGCGTTCGTTCGTGCGCTGGCTGCTGTTCCGCCCCGGCGCGATGCCGGGCATCACCGAGGCGGTGAACCGCTACCAGGCCGCGTTCAACGACATCCGCGAAGCCTCCGGCGTGCTGCCCGATTCGCAGCGCCCGGCCTATGAGGCCAGCGTGCAGGAGTGGAAGGAGAAGGGCCTGCCGCCGGCACTGGCGCAGCAGCTGTCCGAGCTGCAGTTCCTGGAACCGGCGTTCGACATCATCGAACTGGCGCGTACCCGCAAGCTCAAGCCGGTGGACGTGTCCAAGGTCCACTTCCGCCTGGGCGACGCGCTGCAGCTGCCGTGGCTGTTCGAGCAGATCGACGCGCTGGAGGTCAATGGCCGCTGGCACGCCGTGGCCCGTGGCGTGCTGCGCGACGAGCTGGCCGCCCATCACCGCAACCTGGCCGCCCAGGTGCTGTCGATGAAGGGTGGCAGTGCCGAAGCCAAGGTCGCGGCCTGGATCGGCCGTGACGACAGCAGCCTGCGCTTCACCCTGTCGATGCTGCAGGAGCTGGCCGAGCAGAAGACGCTCGACTACCCGACGGTCTCGGTGGCGGTACAGCGCCTGGGCCAGCTGGCGGCCCACGGCGCGTAACCTGCGCTGATGCGTGAAAGCAAAAGGCCCCGCCATTGGCGGGGCCTTTTTGTTGGCGCTTCGATCCGGTTTGAACGTCGGGACGTTTGTTGCGGGCTTGGGTATCCGGGTTCGGAGGCTTGGGCCGCGCTGCGCGCGGTGCCCGGCCAACGGCCGGGGCTACGAATTGCTGAGGGCCCATGGGGATCTGGATAAATCCACGTGGGCTCCGGACGCGTTTCGGTAGCGCCGGCCGTTGGCCGGCCCTGGGAACGCCGAAGGCGGCCGATCACCTGCACGAACCGGTATGCTTCGCGGGTATCTCCGGTGGATCTTTTATGACCGACACCCCCCGCATCGCGTTCCTTGCCAGCAACACCGAGGCGGCCCAGTCGGCCCGCGCGGCCGCGGTGGCACGCTATGGCGACCACGCGCCGGACGCTGCCGAGGTGCTGTGTCCCCTGGGCGGCGACGGTTTCATGCTGCAGACCCTGCACCGGCATGGGCATCTTGGCCTGCCGGTGTTCGGCATGAAGCTGGGCACCGTGGGCTTCCTGATGAACCAGTACAGGGCCGAGGACGACATCCAGGCGCGCATCGCCCGTGCCGAGCCGGCCAACCTGCGCCCGCTGGAAATGCTGGCGCTGACCGAATCGGGCACCACCACCGGCTCGCTGGCCTATAACGACGTGTCGCTGCTGCGCCAGACCCGCCAGGCCGCGCACATCGGGGTCGACCTCAATGGCCAGGAGCGGGTGGCCGAGCTGATCGGCGATGGGGTGCTGGTGGCGACCCCGGCCGGCAGCACCGCCTACAATTACTCCGCACACGGCCCGATCCTGCCGCTGGGCTCGCACACCATCGCACTGACCCCGCTGGCGCCGTACCGGCCGCGGCGCTGGCGTGGCGCGATCCTGAAGGCCGATACCGAAGTGCGCTTCCGCGTACTCGACCCCTACAAGCGCCCCGTCAGCGTGACCGCCGATTCGCACGAGACCCGCGACGTGGTCGAAGTGACCATCCGCGAGTCGCGCGAGCGCCGGGTGACCCTGCTGTTCGATCCGGAACACAACCTGGAAGACCGGATCCTCAGCGAACAGTTCATGTTTTGAAGGATTTTTGACCGCCATGGGCGACAACACCCCCCGTTTGCTGACCGTTGCCGTGACCTCGCGCGCCCTGTTCGACCTGGAAGAGGGTCACGCGCTGTTCGAGGCCGAAGGCGTGGACGCCTATGCCGAGTACCAGCGCAAGCACGAGGACGATGTGCTGCGCCCCGGCGTGGCGTTCCCGGTGGTGCGTAAGCTGCTGGCGCTCAACCAGGGCCAGTCGCCGGAATCGCCGCGGGTCGAGGTCATCCTGCTGTCGCGCAATTCAGCCGATACCGGTCTTCGCATCTTCAATTCCATCCAGCATTACGACCTGGGCATCATCCGCGCCACCTTCACCGCCGGCGAGCCGACCTGGCCGTACGTGAAGCCGTTCGGGACCGATCTGTTCCTGTCGGCCAACCCGGAATCGGTGCGGCGTGCGCTGCGGCATGGCATCGCCGCGGCCACGATCCTGCCCAAGCCGCACGGCGAGACCCTCGCCGCGGCCGAACCGGTCGACATGAGCCAGCCGCTGGGCCAGCTGCGCATTGCCTTCGATGGTGACGCGGTGATCTTCGGCGATGAAAGCGAGCGCATCTCGCGCGAGCAGGGCGTGGAAGCGTTTGGCCGGCACGAGCGCGAAAACGCCCGCGAGCCGCTCAGTGGCGGTCCGTTCCGCAACTTCCTGTCGGCGCTGCACACCCTCCAGGCCGTGTTCCCGTCGGGCGAGGATGCGCCGATCCGTACCGCGCTGGTCACCGCGCGTTCGGCCCCGGCCCATGAGCGGGTGATCCGCACGTTGCGCGAATGGGGCGTGCGCCTGGACGAAGCGCTGTTCCTGGGCGGCCGCCACAAGGGCCCGTTCCTGGAAGCGTTCGGCGCGGACATCTTCTTCGACGATTCGCAGCACAACATCGACAGCGCCCGCCAGCACCTCAGCGTGGCCGCCGGCCATGTACCGCACGGCGTGGCCAACGATTGACGGCGGTCACGACCAACGGTCGTGACCTACCGGTCGGGCGGATACATGGGTAGGTCACGACCGTTGGTCGTGACACCGACTAATCGAGCGGCAGCTCGATATTGACCAATTTCCAGCGCAACCCCTGCCGCTGCAGCACGAACACCACCGGCGCGCCCTGCGCCGTATGGGTGGTGGCGGTGAATCGTGACGTGGACTCGAACCGGTGCGTCGCGGCCTCAAGCGGCCGCGCCGCCCGTGGCGCCGCGTAGGCGTCATTGCTCTCCAGGTCATTGCTGGCCCGCTTCCACAGCGTATGGCCTTCCATCAACGCCCCGATCCCGGTCGGCGTGACCATCGCATCCACCGCCGTGCCGCTGAGCTTCTGCCCGGCGGTCAGCAGCAGCGCGCCGACCAGGTTGGACTGCACGTCCGGCCCGGCGCGGCGCACCACGTAATCATCCAGCTGCGCGCGCAGGTTGGCGCGCAGCATCGGGAAGTCCACGTAGCGGTCCAGCTGGGAGGTATCGCGCTGCTCGATCGCCCCGGCCAGCCCGCGCAGGGTCAAATAGGGCCCGCTGACCAGCCAGCCTGCCAGCAGCACCACGACAAGCCCCAGCAGCAGAAGCAGCTTTTTCATGCCGCCAGCTTGCCGAAGCCCACGTCAAGGCGGGGTAGAGTGCTCAAAACTCCAGATCCAGCGCGGCGCACAGATAGTCCACGAACGGCCCCAACGCCACCAGATCCTTCGCCAGCGTCTGCCGCAGCTTCGGCCCGGTCATGGTCGCATCATCCAGCGAGCGCCAGAACACCCAGTTGCGATGCTTCAGGTCGTCGATGAATTCGAAATCCGGCTCGAACCCACGCGGTGCCCGCACCAGCTTCTCGCTTTCCTCGAAATCGAACGTCTTCCGCAGCGCCGGCGCATGCGCCGCCGCCTTCCACGCGCCGGGATTGTCCACGATGAAATGGCGCACCTTGCGCTGGGTGGCCGGCTCGGGATGCCACAGGCCAGCGCCAACGAAGCACCCGCCCGGTTGCAGGTGGATGTAGAACGACGGCGCCGGTACCTGCTTGCGCCGCTCATGGAACAGCCGCGCGCCCTGCCAGGTCTTGTACGGCGACTTGTCATTGGAGAAGCGCGCATCACGGTAGATGCGGAACAGCGAGCCGCCCACGCCGCGCGGGTCGGCGCGGAAGTGCCCGCTCACCGCCGCCAGGTCCGGCTGCAGGTCGCTGATCAGCTGCAGGAACGGCTGGCGCACGTGCTCTTCGTACTTCGGCTTGTGCGCGTTGAACCAGGTCTTGTCGTTGTTGCGCGCCAGCCCGCGCAGGAAGGTGAAGCTGGCGGGAGTGAAATAGGTGCTCACAGGCTCTGCTCCAGATCGGTGCCCCAGTCGCGCAGGTGCTGCAACAGGGCAAGTTTGGCCGGGTCGGCGGCATGCTCCAGCGCCAGCGTGTCCAGCTGCGCGCGGAAGTCGGGCAGGGTCTGCTCGCCCAGCCCGGCATCGCCGAGCAGGCGCTGCCGCCGGTAATCGTTCCAGCGCCCGCGTTCGCCGGCATCCAGCGTCTGCGGGTGGTTGCGCGCGCGGTAGCGGAACAGCAGCTCCGGCATGCGCGGGTCTTTCAGCCGCTCGGCGAAACCGGCCAGCTCGGCCGGCGGGCTGGTGCGCAGGCGGGACATCAGCGCCTTGTCGCCGTCGGCCAGGAAGCCGTCGTACAGCGATGCATCCACATCGCTGACCGTGGCCACGCGCTCGCCGCCGTACACCTGCCGTACCTTCTCGACCAGCGCCGGGCCGGCCTCGCGCACGCGCGCGGCATTGGCGTCCACCGTGGCCACGTCGATGCCCAGCCGGGCATGGTCGGCCGGGCGCAGGTGGTTCCAGGCCACCAGCGCGGGCACCTTGTTCAAGTGCACTTCCTTGAGCGGTACGCGCTGTTCGCCCTCGGCCAGGTCGGCGGCGCGCGTGTAGAGGCGCGCGGCCAGCGTTTCGGCCGGCAGGGCCAGCAACCCATCGATGTCGCCTTCCAGGTCCAGCGCGATGACCCGGTTGTTGATGTACGGGTGGCGCGCGATCGGCATCACCGGCGCGGCGCACATGCGCTGGGCCGGGTAGCGCATGGAGATGTGCAGCACCGGCTGCATTGCGTCCACGTCAAGCAGGCTGCCGACGAAGCGCTTGTCGCGCAGCTTCAGGGCGTAATCCCACAGCCGGGGTTGGGCCTGCTTGAAAAGACGCGCCATGCCGATGGTGGCGTGCACGTCGGACAGTGCCTCGTGCGCGTCGCCCTGGCGCACGTCGTTGGCCAGCGCCAGGTGCTCAAGCTTGAACGAGGTCGCGCCATCCTCGCGCTGCGGCCAGGCGATGCCGTCCGGGCGCAGCGCATGCACCAGCCGCAGCATGTCCAGCAGGTCCCAGCGCGAGTTGCCGTTGCGCCACTCGCGTTCGTAGGGATCGAAGAAATTGCGGAACAGGCCGTGGCGCACGAACTCGTCGTCGAAGCGCAGCGTGTTGTAGCCCAGCGTGCACGTGCCCGGGCGCGCCATCAGGTCGTTGATGCGCGAAAACGCCTCGGCTTCGCTGACCCCTTCGGCCAGCGCATGCTGCGGGGTGATGCCGGTGATCAGCGTGGCAATCGGCGAGGGCAGCAGGTCGTCGGCCGGCTTCACGTAGAAGCTCACTGGCGCGTCGATCATGTTCAGGTCGGCGTCGGTGCGGATCGCGGCGAACTGCGCCACGCGGGTGCGGCGCGGGTCCTGGCCGAAGGTTTCCAGGTCATAGAACAGGAAGCTGTCGGCCATCAGTGCGCGCCCTCCAGAACGGTCAGCTGTTCGTGGACCACGCGTTCCAGCGCGGCCCAGTCGATGTGCTCCAGGCTGTCGTGGCCGGCGGTGGCCGTTTCCAGGATGCGCCGCTGCAGCTCGGTGCGTTCCAGCGCCACCGCGTACGGCGTGTGCAGGAAGGTCACCATGGTGTAGTGCGGCACGAAGCGGGTGGGCCAGCGCGCCTGCAGCTGCTGCTCCAGCTCGCGCTGCAGCAGGAAGGCCGGGTCGGCCACGCGGTCGCGCATTTCCAGGTAGTTTTCCAGCGCCATCTGCTGGATCGCTTCGGCGTTGGGCTTGCGCTCGGCCTCGAAGGCGGCGAAGGCCTGGGTCAGCGAATCCTGCTCCAGCAGGTGGCGGGCCAGCGCAACGCAGTCCTCGAACGCGCAGTTCATGCCCTGGCCGTGGAACGGCACCATGGCGTGGGCGGCATCGCCGAGCAGCACCGCACGGCCCTGCAGGTGCCACTGGCGCAGGTGCAGGGTGCCGAGCAGGCCGGGCGGGTGTTCTTCCCAATCGCGGCGCAGGTTTGGAATCAGCGCCAGCGCATCGGGGAAATCGCGCGCGAACAACGCCTCGGCTTCGGCACCGCTGTTGGTGGTGGCGAAGCTGGGGTTGCCTTCGTTGGGCAGGAACAGGGTGACGGTGAAGGTGCCTTCGTCATTGGGCAGCGCGATGCACATGTAGTTGCCGCGCGGCCAGATGTGCAGGGCATTGGCCTCGATCCGGAAGCCGCCGTCGTCGGTGGGCGGGATTTCCAGCTCCTTGTAGGAGTGATCGAGGAACTCGATGCGCTCGTCCAGCGGGTGCTTGCGGTTCATGGCCGCGCGCAGCGCCGAGCCGGCGCCGTCGGCGCCGATCAGCGTATCGAAGCGGATGTCGTGTGGATGGTCGGTGCGGTCATCAATGAAGCGTGCGTAGCCGGCATCGAAATCCACGGTGTGCAGGCGGCGGTGGAAGTGCACCTGCGCCCCCGCATCTTCGGCCAGCTGCAGCAGGGTGGTGTTGAGGTCCTTGCGGTGGATGGACCAGATCACTTCGCTGTCGTCGCGGCCATAGCGCTGCAGCTGCGGCGCGCCCTGGCGCGGGTGCACCATGCGGCCGCGCATCATCACTGCCTTGGCCATCACCGCGTCTTCGACCCCGGCCTGGCGCAGCGCGTTGCGGCCGCGTTCGGCCAGGGCCAGGTTGATCGAGCGGCCGGACTCGTAATCGGCGATGCGCGGATCGCCGCGGCGTTCGTACAGGGTGATCCGCCAGCCCTGGCGAGACAGCAGGATGGCCAGCAGGGAGCCGGCCAGGCCTGCGCCGATGATGCTCAGGGAGCGATGGGGGGTAGCGATCAAGGCGGTTCCGCGCAGGGATGGGGGAGGGCGGCTTACAGGCCGGCCCAGGATTCCACTTCCTCGACGAAGTGGTGCAGGTCAAGGTAGCGGTTGTACAACGGGGTGGGCGAGATACGGATCACATCGGGTTCGCGCCAGTCGCCCAGCACGCCCACGGTCTGCAGGTATTCGAACAGATTGCGGCCGCGTTCACGGCCGGCCACTACGCGCAGCGACAGCTGGCAGCCACGGCGTTCCGGTTCGCTGGGGGTGAGCACTTCGAGCACGCCGGGCAGGCGGGCGCGGACCAGCGCATCGAGCAGGCCGGTGAGCTGCAGCGACTTGTCGCGAAGGGCCTGGATGCCGCCGGCCTTGTCGATCACGTCAAGCGCGGCCCGCAGCGGGGCCAGGCCCAGCACCGGCGGGTTGCTCAGCTGCCAGCCTTCGGCGCCCACCGCCGGCACGAACTGCGGGGCCATCTTGAAGCGGGTGGCTTCCTCATGCCCCCACCAGCCGGCGAAGCGCGGCAGGCTGGTGTCGCGGTGGTGGCGTTCGTGCACGAAGCAGCCCGCCACGGCACCGGGGCCGCTGTTGAGGTACTTGTAATGGCACCACACGGCGAAGTCCGGCGCGATGTCGTGCAGCTGCAGCGGCACGTTGCCGACCGAGTGGGCCAGGTCGAAGCCGACCCGGGCGCCCTGCAGGCGGGCCATGCGGGTGATCGCATCCAGGTCGAATACCTGGCCGCTGCGGTACTGCACGCCGGGCCACAGCACCAGCGCCAGGCGCGGGCCGTGTTCGGTGATGGCGCGTTCGATGGCCTGCAGCGAGATCGTGCCGTTGGGCTCATCCGGCTGGACTTCGACCAGGTCGGTGGCCGGGTCGAAGCCGTGGAAGCGGAGCTGTGATTCCACCGCGTGGCGGTCGGTCGGGAAGGCGCCGGCTTCCATCAGGATCACCGGGCGCTCGGCGCTGGGCCGGTAGAAGCTGACCATCATCAGGTGCAGGTTCACGCTCAGCGTGTTCATGGCGACCACTTCGCTGGGCAGGGCGCCCACTACCTCGGCCAGCTGCCGATTGACCAGGCGGTGGTAGCCCAGCCACTGGGTGTCACCGGTGAAGTGGCCTTCCACGGCGAGCGCGCCCCATTTGTCCATGACCTCCTGCACCGCCGCCTTGGCCCCGCGCGGCTGCAGGCCCAGCGAATTACCGACGAAATAGGTCTGGTCGCGGTGGTTGTGCTGGGGGAAGACGAATTCAGCGCGCAGCGCACGCAGCGGGTCGGCGGCGTCCAGGGCGGTGGCATGGGTGCGGCTGAGGAGCTCGGACATTGGACGATAGATGTTGTCTGTGAAAACACAGTTTATCTATCTGTTTGCCCTATGGGATGAATCCGACATAGGGGCCGAAAACGGCGTGGCATGGCGCCAGATAGCCGGTTTCGGTCCAAATCAGGCCGCCGGCAACGGATCCACATGCCCGCACGCATCGCACGTGCGCAGGTCCAGGGATGCCTGGTATTCGGCAAACACCTTCGGCAGGTCGGTCTCGATGTTCTCGAGGGTGAAAAACACCTCGTACAGCTTGTGGTTGCAGCGCTCGCAGAACCACATCACGCCGTCGCGCTCGTGCGCCAGCCGCTTGCGCTCGACCACCAGGCCGACGCCGCCGGGCGGGCGGCGTGGCGAATGCGGCACCTTGCCCGGCAGCAGGAAGATCTCGCCGGCGCGGATCGGGATGTCGCGCACCGCGCCGTCTTCCTGCACCTTCAGCAGCATCTCGCCTTCCAGCTGGTAGAACCACTCCGGGCCTTCGTCGTAATGGAAGTCGGTGCGGCTGTTCGGCCCGCCCACCACCATGATGATGAAGTCGCCGTTCTCGATCATCTTGTTGCCCACCGGCGGCTTGAGCAGGTGGCGGTTCTCTTCGATCCAGCCCAGCAGGTTGATCGGGGGCGCAAGCATGGCGATGGGTTCCTGCAGGAAGGGTCAGTCGCGCCGGCCGTGGCGCGGAACGTAGGAGAGGGCCTTTTCGTAGGCCGGCTGCAGTTCCTCGGGACTGCCCACGTCGATGCCCATCTCGCGCACCCGGCCGTCCTTCAGGCTGTAGACCCAGCCGTGCACCATCAGCTTCTGGCCACGCGCCCAGGCGTCCTGCACGATGGTCGAGCGGCAGGCATTGACCACCTGCTCGATCACGTTCAGTTCGCACAGCCGGGCGTGCTTCAGTTCCGGCTCTTCGATCGCATCCATGATGGCGGCATGCTTCTGTGCCACATCGCCCACATGGCGCAGCCAGTTGTCGGCCAGGCCCACGCGGGTATTGTTGAGGCTGGCATGCACGCCGCCGCAGCCGTAATGGCCCACGATCAGGATGTGCTTCACCTTCAGCTGGTCCACCGCGTACTGGATCACGCTCAGGCAGTTCAGGTCGGTATGCACCACCACGTTGGCCACGTTGCGGTGAACGAACACCTCGCCCGGGGCCATGCCGATGATCTGGTTGGCCGGCACGCGCGAATCGGAACAGCCGATCCACAGGTATTCCGGGTGCTGCTGCTTGGCCAGCTGGTGGAAGAACTCGGGGTCTTCCTTCTCGATCCGGTCTGCCCAGTCGCGGTTGTTCTGCAGCAGCTTGTGGATGTCTTTCATCAGTGCGGTACCTCAAGTTTCCAGCGCATCCACTGCGCCAGCTCATGCGAAGGAGGGGAATCGAGGGCCGACAGCGCGTCGATCACGCCGTGCTGGTTGGCCTGGGGATGGTTCTGGCTCAGTTTGAGCTTGATCTGCACCTGCTGGGCGCGGAAGCGGAAGCCGATGATGCCGGCCAGCATGCGCCGCTGACGCGGCTCGATCGGCAGCAGGTCCCAGTCGCCGCCGACCTGCGCCTCGTACCTGGCGCTGAGCCGGTCCAGCATGTCGATCAGGGCGTCCGGATCGGTCACCGGTTCCAGCGTGCCGCGCAGTTCAGCGGCCGCGTAGTTCCAGGTCGGTACGCGGGCCTGGGCCTCCTTGTCCGGGTACCAGCCCGGCGACACGTAGCCGTGCGGGCCGTGCACCAGTATCAGCGCGGGACCGGCGTGGCCGGCCTGCGGGTTGGGCCGGGCCCAGTGGCCTTCGATCAGGATGTCATCGCCGTCGCGCCTGTACACCACCGGCAACAGGGTTACCTGCGGCAGGCCGTCGCTGCCGGTGGTGACCACGGTGACGAACGCATCGCGTTCCAGCAGGCGGTCCAGCCAGGCCAGGTCGGTCTCAACGAAGTCGGCCGGGATGAACATGGTCGGCTCAGGCGCGCGCGCCGAGGCTGACCACCATGTGGCCGCGCAGCGCGTCGTCGCTGTCGGCCTGGGGCGGGCTCACTTCGTGCAGACTGAAGCCGCGGATCAGCGCGTCTTCCTCGTCCAGGCCATCAAACGCCACGAACTCGGCGTCGAACAGCTGCGAACGGGCAGTGTCCTCGCTGTCGTAGCTGAGGGTATTGCCGTCGCTGTCGAGCACTTCGGCGGTGCCGCCCGGGCGGACCCGCAGGCGCGCCCAGATCAGGGTGTTGCCCAGGCTGGCGAGGAACCACTGGTCGTGGTGGGCGGTGATGTCAGTCATGTCAGTACCATCGAAAGCAGCCAGAGCAGGGCGGCCATGCCCAGTCCGGCCAGCAGGGTGAGCAGCGACAGCCAGGCCGGCGTGGCCAGCCCCGAGAGCGAACGGTCGGGGGTGTCGCGGTAATCGCGGCCCAGCAGCCAGCGCAGCGCGTCCGGGCGCAGGAAGGCACCACTGCCGAAGCGGTCGGCCAGGGCAGGGTGGCGGTCGCGGATATGCACCAGCGTCAGCGGCCAGAAGATCACGAAGGCACTGAACCCGGCGATCGCCACGCCGACGAAACACAGCGCGAAGAACAGGGTCATGGGCGTGCCTCCGTGGGAAGAATCAGAACTCGGCGCTGCCCGGTGCGCGCGGGTAGGGGATCGCATCGCGGATGTTGCCCAGCCCGCACACGTACACCACCAGGCGCTCGAAGCCCAGCCCGAAACCGGCGTGCGGCACCGAGCCGTAGCGGCGGAAATCGCGGTACCAGCCATAGTGGGCCGGGTCCAGGCCGAACTGGGCCATGCGCGCGTCGAGCACGTCCAGGCGCTCTTCGCGCTGGCTGCCGCCGATGATCTCGCCGATGCCCGGGGCCAGCACGTCCATCGCGGCCACGGTCTTGCCGTCGTCGTTCAGGCGCATGTAGAAGGCCTTGATGTGCTCGGGGTAGTTGGTCACCACCACCGGACGGCCGATGTGTTCCTCGGTCAGCCAGCGCTCGTGCTCGGTCTGCAGGTCCAGGCCCCATTCGACCGGGAAGTCGAACTTCCTGCCGGAATTCTGCAGCAGCTTCACCGCTTCGCTGTAGTCGATCTGCTCGAACGGCGCATTGATGAAGTCTTCCAGCTTCTTGACCGCGTTCTTGTCCACGCGCTCGGCCAGGAAGGCCAGGTCGTCGCCGCGCTCGTCGAGCACCGCGCGGAACAGGTACTTCAGGAACTGCTCGGCCAGGCGCGCGTCTTCGGCCAGGTCGGCGAAGGCGATTTCCGGCTCGATCATCCAGAACTCCGCCAGGTGGCGGGTGGTGTTGGAATTCTCGGCGCGGAAGGTCGGCCCGAAGGTGTACACCTTGCTCAGCGCCAGGCAGTAGGCCTCGACATTGAGCTGGCCGGACACGGTCAGGAAGGTTTCCTTGCCGAAGAAGTCGCGGCTGAAATCGACCTCGCCCTGCGCGGTGCGCGGCAGGTTCACCATGTCCAGCGTGGAGACGCGGAACATCTGCCCGGCGCCTTCGGCGTCGGAGGTAGTGATGATCGGGGTGCTGATCCAGTTGAACCCGTTCTGGTGGAAGAACCGGTGCACGGCTTGGGCCAGGCAGTTGCGGATGCGGGTGACTGCGCCGAACAGATTGGTGCGCGGGCGCAGGTGGGCCACTTCGCGCAGGAACTCGGCGCTCATCGGCTTGGGCTGGATCGGGTAGGTCAGCGGGTCTTCGACCAGGCCGACGATCTCGATGTCGCTGGCCTGGATCTCGAACGACTGGCCCTTGCCCTGGGATTTGACCAGGGTGCCGCGGGCGATGACCGAGCAGCCCGGGGTCAGCGCCTTCACCGCGTCGAAGTTGCCCAGGGTGTCATTGGCCACCACCTGGATGGGGGCGAAGCAGGAGCCATCGGTGACATTGACGAAGGCAAGCGCCGCAGACCCGCGCACCGTACGCACCCAGCCCCGTACTGTTGCCTCGCCGCCTTCCGGGATCTTCCCGGCAAGCGCATGTTCAACGCTGACCACCGTCATGACTTGAATCCTCTGTTGATCGACTCGATCTCTGAACGAGGAGTTTAACGGTTGCAGCGTTCTGCTTGCGAGGCATTTCTGACTGGGCCGTGGACCTATAATGTGTCCCATCTGCTGGAGTCGTCCGTCATGGCTGTCACCCTTACCCCTGTTGCCTTCAACCGCGTCCAGAAGTTCGTTGCCCAGAGCGAGGGTGCCCTGGGGCTGCGTTTCGGCGTTACCCGTACTGGTTGCTCGGGCTGGGGCCACATCACCGACCTGGCCCGCGACGAGCGCCCCGGCGACACCGTGTTCGAGCAGGAGGGGGTGCGCATCTACGTGGACGCCGACAGCCTGGCCCTGGTCGATGGCACCGAGATCGACTTCGGCAAGCAGGGGCTGAGCGAAACCTTCACGTTCAGGAACCCGAACGCCACCGCCGAATGTGGCTGCGGCGAAAGCTTCACCACCGAGGCCGACAAGGCCTGAATCCGGCCCCGGTGCCCCCACGGCACCGCCTGGCTTGCCCGGAACCGCTTCTGCTGCGATAATGCGCGGCTTCCTGCCTGATTCCTGGCAGGACCCTTGCTCCACCGCGTTCACCTGCGGGGGGCTGTCCGGCCCGAAAGGGCCACATCCGAAAGGTAAATACACATGAGTCGTCATTACGAAGTCGTGTTCATGGTCCACCCGGACCAGAGCGAGCAGGTCCCGGCCATGATCGAGCGCTACAAGGCGCTGGTCGAAGCGGGCAACGGCACCATCCACCGTCTGGAAGACTGGGGCCGTCGTCAGCTGGCCTACCCGATCCAGAACCTGGTGAAGGCCCACTACGTCATGCTCAACATCGAAGTTGACCAGGCCGTGCTGAACGAACTGACCGAAAGCTTCCGCTTCAACGACGCCGTGCTGCGCAACCTGGTCATCGTGCGCCCGGGCGCCGACACCGAGCAGTCGCTGATCATGAAGAGCAAGGACGAGAAGGGCGACAAGCCCGAGCGTGGTGAGCGTCGTCGTCGTGATGACGAAGAAGGCGAAACCACCCCCGCCGCTGACAACGATGCCGGCGACGACGCCGCTTCGGCCGCTTAAGGAGCACTGACATGTCCAAGTTCTTCCGTCGCCGCAAGTTCTGCAAGTTCACGGCCGAAGGTGTCAAGGAGATCGATTACAAGGATCTCAACACCCTGCGCCAGTACCTCACCGAGAACGGCAAGATCGTGCCGAGCCGCGTGACCGGTACCAAGTCGAAGTACCAGCGCCAGCTGGCAACGGCCGTCAAGCGCGCCCGTTTCCTGGCCCTGATTCCGTACACCGACAACCACGACGTCTGATGAAGGCCGGCGACCCCGGTCGCCGCTTTCGTAGTCCCCACCGCCCGCGCCGTTTGGCAGCGGGCGGTGCCGGGTCTACCGTTCGGATATTCGGACAGCCAAACGCTGCGGGGCCCGCCTCGCTAACGAATACATATATTGGAGCTGCACCATGAAGCTGATTCTCATCCAGAAGGTCACCAACCTCGGCGGCCTGGGCGACCAGGTTGAAGTGAAGCCGGGCTACGGCCGCAACTTCCTCGTCCCGACCGGCAAGGCCGTTCCGGCCACCGCCGCCAACGTGGCCGAGTTCGAGGCCAAGCGCGCCGAGTACCAGGCCAAGGCCGATTCGATCCTGGCCGACGCCGAAGCCCGCAAGGCTGCGCTGGAAGGCAAGAGCGTCACCGTTGCCGCCAATGCATCGACCGAAGGCA
This sequence comes from Stenotrophomonas sp. CCNWLW57, assembly GCF_037203925.1. Classification (NCBI taxonomy): domain Bacteria; kingdom Pseudomonadati; phylum Pseudomonadota; class Gammaproteobacteria; order Lysobacterales; family Lysobacteraceae; genus Stenotrophomonas; species Stenotrophomonas sp. CCNWLW57. The sequence continues at coordinate 504,392 of NZ_JBBCBJ010000003.1, read as the reverse complement.
AGCTGTTCGGTTCGGTCGGCCCGCGTGACATCGCCGAAGCCTTCACCAAGGCCGGCCTGCCGCTGGAAAAGAGCGAAGTCATCCTGGGCGAAGGCGCCTTCCGCAACGTAGGCGAGTACGAGGTGGTCATCCACCTGCACGCCGACGTCGAAACCACCGTCAAGGTGGTGGTGGAAGCCGAAGCCTGATCCCTGCCGCAAGGCTGGAATCGCTGAAACGGGCGCCCGCGAGGGTGCCCGTTTTTGTTTCCGGGCGACTAAACCCGGTAGCGCCGACCGTTGGTCGGCCTCGGAAACTGCCCGCTCGCCCCTAACCGCCCGCAAAACACCCGCGCCGTTATACTCGGCCCATCGCGACTGTCCTAAAGCCAACCACGCCATGCGTCTGTCCACGATCAAGTTGTCCGGCTTCAAGTCCTTCGTAGACCCGACCACCCTGCATCTGCCCACCAACATGACCGGCGTGGTCGGGCCCAATGGTTGTGGCAAGTCCAACATCATCGATGCGGTGCGCTGGGTCATGGGCGAGAGCTCGGCCAGCCGCCTGCGTGGCGATTCGCTCACCGACGTGATCTTCTCCGGCTCGTCCGCGCGCAAGCCCGTGTCGCAGGCGACCGTCGAACTGATTTTCGACAATACCGACCACACCATCAGTGGCGAGTACGCCTCGTTCAACGAAATCTCGGTCAAGCGCACCGTCAGCCGCGATGGCAGCAGCAACTATTACCTCAACGGCACCAAGTGCCGCCGCCGCGACATCACCGACCTGTTCCTCGGCACCGGCCTGGGCCCGCGCAGTTACTCCATCATCGAACAGGGCATGATCAGCCAGATCATCGAAGCCCGCCCCGAAGACCTGCGCGTTTACCTGGAAGAAGCCGCCGGCATCTCCAAGTACAAGGAACGCCGCAAGGAAACCGAGACCCGTATCCGCCACACCCGCGAGAACCTCGACCGCCTGGGCGACCTGCGCGATGAAATCGGCAAGCAGCTCGAACACCTCAAGCGCCAGGCCCGCCAGGCCGAGCAGTACCAGGGTCTGCAGGAAGAGCGGCGGGTCAAGGATGCCGAGTGGAAGGCACTCGAGTTCCGCAACCTCGATACCCGCCTCAGCGGCCTGCGCGAAGCGCTGTCCCAGGAAGAAACCCGCCTGCAGCAGTTCATCGCCGAACAGCGCGACGCCGAAGCCCGCATCGAAACCAGCCGCGTGCGCCGTGAAGAAGCCGCCGATGCCCTGAGCACCGCCCAGGCCGAGGTCTACCAGGTGGGCAGCACCCTGGCCCGGCTGGAACAGCAGATCCAGCACCAGCGCGAAATGTCCCAGCGCCTGCACAAGGCCCGCGACGAAACCCAGCAGGCGCTGGCCGAACTGGGCCAGCACATCAGCGGCGACGAAGCCCGGCTGATGGTCCTGCGCGAAGCGGTGGAGCTGGCCGAGCCGCAGCTGGAACAGCTGCAGGAAGAAAACGAGATCAAGCAGGAAGCCCTGCGCGACGCCGAGGCCAGACTGGCCGACTGGCAGGCGCGCTGGGAAGCACATACCCGCACGACCTCCGAAGCCTCGCGCGCCGGTGAAGTCGAGCGCACCCGCGTCGACTACCTTGACCGCCAGGTGCTCGAAGCCGATCGTCGCCGCGAAGCCCTCACTGGCGAGCGCACCGGGCTGGACCTGGACGCGCTGGCCGAAGTGTTCGAAGCGCTGCAGCTGCAGCACGAAACCCAGAAAGCCTCGCTGGACGGGCTCACCGAGCAGGTGGAAGCCCGCAAGGAAGCCGTGGCCGGCCTGCAGGAGCGCCAGCGCACCGGGCAGACCGAGCTCGCCGAGATCCGCAAGCAGGCCCAGGCCGCGCGTGGCCGGCTGTCCTCGCTGGAAACCCTGCAGCAGGCTGCGCTCGGGCAGGAGCAGGGCGCGGCGGTGGCATGGCTCAAGCAGCACGGGCTGGATTCGGGCGCGCGCGTCGGCGAACGCCTCACGGTGGAGAGCGGCTGGGAAAACGCCGTGGAAAGCGCGCTGGGCCAGCTGATCGAGGGCGTGCTGGTCGATGCCCCGGAACAGCTGGTGGGCGCACTGGCCGAGCTGGGTGACGGGCGCATCGCGCTGGTCTCCGCCGACCAGAGCCCGCTGCAGGTCGCCCCGACCTCGCTGGCGGCCAAGGTGGAGGGCCCCACCGCGATCCGCCGCCTGCTGGCCCGCCTGCATGCCGCCGAGGACCTGGAACAGGCGCGTGCGCTGCAGGCCTCGCTGGGCGAGGGCGATTCGGTGATCACCCGGGGCGGCGAACGCCTGGGCGAAGGCTGGGTCCGCGTGTCGCGCTCGGGCGCGGCCAAGCAGGGCGCGCTGCTGCGCGAACGCGAGATCGTCAGCCTGCGCGAACAGATCGATACCCTGCAGGAACGCGAAGCCGAGCTGGAGAACCGGCTGGCCGGATTCCGTGACCAGCTGCTGGCCGGCGAACAGCAGCGCGAAGACGCCCAGCGCCAGCTCTACGTTGCCCACCGCAGCGTGTCCGAACTGGGTGGCCAGCTGCAGAGCCAGCAGGGCAAGGTCGAAGCAGCCCGCAACCGCATCGACCGCATCGAAGGCGAGCTCTCGCAGCTGCTGGAGACGTTGGACGCCAGCCGCGAACAGGTGCGCGAAGCCCGTGCGCGCCTGGATGAAGCGGTCAACAGCATGGGCGACCTGGAATCGGTCCGCCATGCGCTGGAAAGCGAGCGCCGCCAGCTTGGCGAAGCCCGCGACCGCGCCCGCGAAGCCGCGCGCAGCGTGCGCGAGAGTGCGCATTCGCTGGCCCTGACCCTCGAATCGCAGCGCACCCAGGTGGCCTCGCTGAGCCAGGCCCTGGAGCGCATGAGCACCCAGCGTGGCCAGCTTGACTCGCGCCTGGGCGAACTGCATTCCCAGCTCGACGACGGCGACTCGCCGGTGCTGACCCTGGAAGCCGAACACCAGAACGCCCTCGGCGAGCGCGTGCGTGCCGACCGCGTGCTGGGCGAAGCGCGCACGCTGCTGGAAGGCATCGACGCCGAACTGCGCACCTTCGAACAGACCCGCCACCAGCGCGACGAACAGGCCCTGGCCCAGCGCGAGCGCATTTCCCAGCGCAAGCTCGACCAGCAGGCGCTGGTGCTCAGCGCGGAACAGCTCACCGCCTCGGTCGAGAAGGCCGGGTTCGTGCTGCAGGATGTGATCAACACCCTGCCCGAAGATGCCCGCATCAGCGACTGGGAACAGACCGTGCACCAGATCGATGGCCGCATGCGCCGGCTCGAGCCGGTGAACCTGGCCGCCATCCAGGAGTACGGCGAGGCCTCGCAGCGCTCGGAGTACCTGGATGCGCAGAACACCGACCTGACCACCGCGCTGGAAACCCTGGAAGACGCCATCCGCAAGATCGACCGCGAGACCCGCGGCCGCTTCAAGGACACCTTCGACCGCGTCAACGCCGGGGTCCAGCAGCTGTATCCGCGCCTGTTTGGTGGCGGCCACGCGTACCTGGAACTGACCGGTGAAGACCTTCTCGACACGGGTGTGACCATCATGGCGCGCCCGCCTGGCAAGCGGGTGTCCAGCATCTCGCTGCTGTCCGGCGGCGAGAAGGCGATGACCGCGGTGGCGCTGGTATTTGCGATCTTCCAGCTCAACCCCGCGCCGTTCTGCCTGCTGGACGAAGTGGACGCGCCATTGGATGAAGCCAACGTGGGCCGCCTGGCCAACATGGTCAAGGAAATGAGCGAGAAGGTGCAGTTCCTCTTCGTGAGCCACAACAAGGCCACGATGGAGGCAGCGCACCAGCTCTCGGGCGTGACCATGCGCGAGCCGGGCGTCAGCCGCCTGGTCAGCGTGGACCTGGAAGAGGCGGCACGATTGGCGGGCGCGGCCTGACGTGCCATGCTTACCTGAACGTATTTAGCCGGAGACCCCTCGAATGTCCGACATGGCAATGCTCCGCATCGGCATCCTGGCCGCCGGCCTGCTGCTGATTGCTGCGATCTTCCTGTTTGGCCGGCCGCGTAAAAAATCGCAGGGCCGCCGCGTGGAAGGTGCCGACGGTGCTGCAGGCCAGCGCCGTGAACCGCTGCTGGGCGAACAGGAAGCGGGTGCCGCGGGCGCCGGCTTCACTGATGAGAACGGCGTGACCCAGGCCGAACTGGGCCTGCCCGAGGTGGATGCCAGCCCCGCCAGCGACCTGGGCAAGCGCGCCAGCCAGGATTTCGACAAGATCGTGTCCTTGTTCGTGGCCGCCCGCGCCGGCGAGATGCTGCGCGGCGAAGACATCGTGGTGGCCGCCGAAAAGACCGGCCTGGTGTTCGGCCACATGAACGTGTTCCACCGGCTGGTGGAAGGCCACCCCGAGCGCGGCCCGATCTTCTCCATGGCCAGCATCATGAAGCCCGGCAGTTTCGACATGGCCACCATCCGCGAGATGGAGACCCCGGCCATCGCCTTCTTCCTGACCCTGCCGGCGCCGATGACCGCTCTGGATGCCTGGGAAAGGATGCTGCCGACGGTGGAGCGCATGGCCGAGCTGCTCGATGCGGTCGTGCTTGACGACAGCAAGGCCAGCCTCGGCCGCCAGCGCATCGCACACATCCGTGACGAGCTGCGTGCCTACGACCGGCAGCACCAGGCGCCGCCACTGACCAAAGCCCCGCGCTGGTAACCGTCACCCTTTCAATCCAACTACCGCTGAGAATGCGTCGCGGAACGCGGCCATCTCCGCGTCGGTGCCCACGCTCACGCGGACGACCTGCGGCCAGATCGGCCAGCTGCGGCCGATCACCACGCCACGTTCGGCCATCGCCCTGGTGAATGCCGCGCCATCGCGCTGCACATCGACCATGAAGCAGTTGGCCTCTGTCGGCAGGCAGCGGAAACCTCGCTTCTGCAGCCATTCCACGGTGGCCTGCCGCACCCGCGTGTTCTGCTCGCGACGCTGTTCCACCAGCCCAGGCTCACGCAGGCTCGCCAGCCCCGCCGCCAACGCCGTCACCGGCAGCGGGTTGTCGCCCAGGCTGGCCAGTTCGCGCAACCGGTCCGGATGCGCGGCGGCCACGCCCAAGCGCAATCCGGCCATGCCGTACAGCTTGGAGAAGGTGCGCAGCACGATCACGTCATCGCGCTGCATCACCTGCGCGATCACCGAGCGCTGTGCGCTGAACTGCAGGTAGGCCTCGTCCACCAGCAGGCGCGTCTGCACCGGCTTGTTCGCCAGCAACCAGGCAATGTCGTCGGCGGGCGTGATCGAGCCGGTGGGATTGTTGGGATTGCACAGGTACAGCAACCCGGCGTTGACCTGCCTGGCCGCATCCACCATCGCCCGCACATCGTGGGCGCCATCGGCCCGCAGCGGCACCTTCACCACCGTGGCACCGCGCGCGGCAGCCAAGTCCCCCAGGCTTTCGAAGGTCGGGTCGGCCACTACCAGCCCGGCGCTGGGCGAGGTCCAGACCACGGCGGCGCGGTTCAACGGTTCGCTGGAGCCGGGAAACAGCCGCACGCGCTCCGCAGCCAGGCCTTCCTGCTGCGCGAACGCATCGCGCAGCTCGCCCGCCAGGGCGAACAGGTAGCGCCCGCTGTCGGCCACGATCGCGCGCGCGGCGGCCTGCGCGGCAGGCGACGGGCCGTACGGGCTTTCATTGAAGTTGAGCAGCACCGGGCCGGTACCCGCGGCGCGGGCGGGCAGGGCGGCGCTGGAAACCGCAGGACCCAGGCCGATACCGGACAGGGCCAGGCCGGTACCGGCCAGCTGCAGGAAGGAACGGCGGGACGTGACGGTCGATGACATGGCGGGAACACCCAAGGCGGGACAATTCCGGCACGCTAGCGCCACGCGGCGGGGCCGGCAAGCCACTTCGGCGGTAGTGCGTCGGAATCCGACGCGCACCGCGCGGGTGGTCGTTGTTTACGGCAGCGCCTAGAATTCACAGCCCTACCAGGATGCCTGTCGCATGAGTCCAAGCCCCGCCCAACGTGCCGAGATCCTGCGCCGCCAGATCGACGAGGCCGGCAAGGCTTACTACGACCGCGATGAGCAGCTGATTCCCGACGCCGAGTACGACCGCCTGGTGCGCGAACTCGAAGCGCTGGAACAGGCGCACCCGGAGCTGGTGAATGCCGATTCGCCCACGCAGCGGGTCGGTGGCAAGGCGGCGTCTCGCTTCGCCGAGGTGCGCCACGCAGTGCCGATGTTGTCGCTGGGCAACGCCTTCAGCGATGAGGAAGTGCAGGATTTCGTGCGCCGCATCAGTGAGCGCCTTCGCCGCGATACCGTGCGCTTCTCGGCCGAACCCAAGCTCGATGGCCTGGCCATCAGCCTGCGCTACGAAAACGGCCGCTTCGTGCAGGGCGCCACCCGTGGCGACGGCACCACCGGCGAGGACGTCAGCGCCAACCTGCGCCAGATCAAGGTGATCCCGCACACGCTGCAGGGCAGTGGCTGGCCGCAGGTGCTGGAAGTGCGCGGCGAGGTGTACATGGCCCGCGCCGATTTCGAGGCCTACAACGCCGATGCGCGCCTGCACGAAGGCAAGGTGCTGGCCAACCCGCGCAACGCCGCCGCCGGTTCGCTGCGCCAGCTCGATCCGAAGATGAGCGCGCGGCGCAAGCTGAGCTTCTATGCCTACGGCATCGGCGAAGTGCGGGGCGGTGAACTGCCGCCGACCCATTCGGCCACGCTGGCCCAGCTCAAGGAGTGGGGTTTCCCGGTCAGCGAGCTGTGCCAGGTGGTGGAGGACGGCGAGGGCCTGCTGGCCTATTACCGTGACATCGGCGAACGCCGCGACGGCCTGGCCTTCGATATCGACGGCGTGGTCTACAAGCTTGACGACCGTGCCGGGCAGGAACAGATGGGCTTTGTGTCGCGCGCTCCGCGCTGGGCCATCGCGCACAAGTTCCCGGCGCAGGAGCAGACCACCACGGTGGAGGCGATCGAAATCCAGATCGGACGTACCGGCGCGGCCACCCCGGTGGCGCGCCTGCATCCGGTTGCCGTGGCCGGGGTGATCGTTTCCAACGCCACCCTGCACAACGCCGACCAGATCAAGCGGCTGGACGTACGCGTGGGCGATACGGTGATCGTACGCCGCGCCGGCGATGTGATTCCCGAAGTGGTCAGCGTCATCGCCGACCGTCGCCCGGCGGGCACCTCGCCGTGGCGCATGCCGACCCAGTGCCCGGTATGCGGCTCGGAGATCGTGCGCGAGGAGGGCGCGGCCGCATGGCGCTGCTCGGGCGAGCTCAGCTGCCCGGCGCAGCGCAAGGAAGCCATCGCGCACTTCGCCTCGCGCCGCGCGATGGATATCGACGGGCTGGGTGATCGTTTCATCGATCTACTGGTCGAAACCGAGGTGATCAGATCGCCGGCCGACCTGTACACGCTCACCATCGACGATTTCCTGCTGGTCAAGTTTGTTCTGGACAGCGAGCGCGAGAGCATTGACAGCGACCTTCGCGCGATCATCGCTACCGATGCTAATGAACGGACGCGAGATCTGTTCCGCAAAGAGTCCGATGTGAAGTCTGCTTTCGACCCGGCGAATCTCGCTGGCGACGCTTGGCGGGCATACGTCTTTGGCCTACTCCGGCAGTCCGGAGCGACTTTCGATTGGCCGAAGAAGCATGCCAGGAAGTGGGCAGAGAATCTTCGAGGCGCGATCAATGCGAGCCGGACCCCAACGCTGGAGCGTTTGATCTTTGCGCTTGGTATCCAGCACGTGGGCGAAAGCACGGCCAAGGCGCTGGCCGCCTGGTTCGGTGACCTGGAACTGATCCGCCACCTGCCGTGGCCGCTGTTCAAGCGCGTGCCGGATATCGGCGGTGAAGTGGCGCGCTCGCTCGGCCACTTCTTCGAGCAGCCGGGCAACCAGGAGGCCATCGACGCGTTGCTGCAGGTCGGGCAGGTGCGCATCAGCGACGCCCATCCGCCCAGCGCCAAGCTGCGCGACGGGCTGGACTTCGCGCAGCTGCTGGTCGAGGCCGAAATCCCCGGGATCACCCGCCTGCGCGCGGAGAAACTGGTCGCCATGCTGCCCGATGCCGCCAGCGTGCTGGATGCCGAACCGGTGCAGCTGGTCGCCGCCGGCCTGCCCAATGAAGTGGCGCTGGGCGTGGCCGACTGGCTCGACCACGATGGGCATGGGCCGATGCTGCTCAAGGCCGATGAATACCGGCGCACCCTGCTGGAGCGCGCCCCTGAGGCCACCAGCCAAAGCGAAGGACCGCTCGAGGGCCAGACCGTGGTGTTGACCGGCACGCTCGCCCAGATGAGCCGCGACGAAGCCAAGGAACGCCTGGAAGCGCTGGGCGCCAAAGTCGCCGGCAGCGTCTCGAAAAAGACCTCGTTCGTCGTCGCCGGCACCGAGGCAGGCTCCAAACTCACCAGGGCCACCGAACTGGGCATCGATGTCTGGGACGAAGACCGCCTGGTCGCGTTCCTGGCGGCCCACTGAAAACGGATTGAATCCTTCATGCAGACGTCCCCCCTCGACTTCCGCCTCGCCACCGTCGCCGACACCGAACTGGTGGTCGGCTTGATGCGCGAGTTCTATGCCGAAGACCAGCTGGACTTCGACGAAGCGCGCGTGCGCCGCGCCCTGGCCGCACTGCTGGAAGACCCGCGCAACGGTGAAGTGCTGCTGTGGCTGTCCGAAACCGGTGAGGTCGTTGGCCACGCCGCGCTGGCCATGGGCTTCAGCCTGGAGCAGGGCGGTCATTTCGCGCTGCTCGACGAGCTGTACCTCAGCCATGCCGCACGCGGCCGTGGCCGCGGCAAGCAGGCGCTGGCCATCCTGGAACAGCGCGCCAACGCGCGCGGGGTGGAGCGCATGCGGCTGGAGGTGAACCACCACAACGAGCTGGCGCGCCGGTTGTACCTGGCCACCGGCTATGTCGATGACACCCGCAGCCTGCTCACCCTGCAGCTGGCCAGCCGCCTGCGGGACGCGCGCGCGTGATCGCCACGCTGCGCCAGCGTGCGGCGTTGAACGCGCTGATCCGCGCCTTCTTTGCCGAACGCGACGTGCTTGAAGTGGAAACGCCGATCCTCTCGGCGGCCGGCAACACCGAACCCAACATCGACAGTTTCCACACGCGTTTCAGTGGCCACGTCGATGCGGGCAGCGCCCAGCGTTGGCTGCGCACCTCGCCGGAGTACCCGCTCAAGCGGCTGCTCGCCGCGGGCGTGGGCGACTGCTACGAGCTGGGCCGGGTATTCCGCAACGGCGAAGCGGGGGGACGCCACAATCCCGAGTTCACCATGCTCGAGTGGTACCGGGTGGGCTGGGATCATCGCCGCCTGATCGACGAAACCGTGGCACTGGTGCGCGCGGCACTGGCGCTGGTCGGACGCGACGCGACACTGCAGGTGCTCGACTATCGCAGTCTGTACCAGTCGCACGTGGGGCTGGATCCGTTCGAGGCCAGCCTTGAGCAGCTGCAGGCACCGCTGGCCGAGGTTCGCATCGATGCTGACGGGCTGACCCGCGACGACTGGCTGGACCTGCTGATGACCCACTGCATCCAGCCGCATTTCGGTGATGACCAGATGACGGTGGTGCATGACTGGCCGGCCAGCCAGGCCGCATTGGCGCGGGTGCGGCCGGGCACGCCGCCGCTGGCCGAACGTTTCGAGCTGTACCTGGGCGCGGTCGAGCTGGCCAACGGCTACCACGAGCTCAACGATGCCGACGAACAACGCGCCCGCTTCGTGCGCGACCACGCGGTGCGGCAGGCACGCGGCAGCGTGCTGCCGCCGCTGGACGAGCGACTGCTTGACGCACTGCCCGGGCTGCCGGATTGCGCAGGCGTGGCGGTAGGCGTGGACCGCCTGTTGATGGCGATGAACCGTACCGGCCGGATTGCCGATGTGCTGGCATTCGATTTCGCCCACGCCTGAACGTAGTGAAGTCTCCATGAAAGTGTCTTGCACGGGTTGCGTGATGATGCTCTGATCACACCCGATGTCGGATGGTGGCGACGTAATCGTTCAGTGGCGGCGTGTATGGAGTTGATGAAACGGGTGGAAGCTGCTGCACCAACGCCGTCCGCCCTGATGTGGCGCCTGCCGGCGTTGGGGCTGGTGCTGTTCGCCTCCTGCCTGCCGCTGTCGGCGTGGGCCGAAACCGGCTATGCCGGGCAGGTAGTGCGCTGCCAGTCGCGCGACATGGAATGGGTGCATTGCGACATGCCGGTCGCCAACGGCGTCGACCTCGTCCGCCAACTGTCCGACAACAGTTGCGTGCGCGGCTCGGAATGGGGCACTGATCGCACCGGGGTGTGGGTCACGCTCGGCTGCCGGGCCGAATTCCGCAGCCGTGGCGCTCCCGGTGCCAGCAGCGGTGGCGAACGCAAGGTGCGCCGGGTGCTGCGCTGCGAATCCAATGGCCGCCCGCAGAGCTGCCCGGTGATCCTGCAGGGCGCGCCGGTGCGGCTGCTGCGCCAGTTGTCGGCGATGCCGTGTCGGGAAGGGCACAGCTGGGGCGTCAAGCGCAACGAGGTGTGGGTCACCCGGGGCTGCCAAGGGGACTTCGAGGTGGGCGCGGCCGACGGCAGTGGTTTCCTCGATGTACCGCGCCCGCTGGTCTGCGAATCCAAGTCGCGCCAGCGCCGGTTCTGCGGGGCCGGCATCAGCAAGAGCGCCACGCTGGTCAAGCAGCTGTCCGGCAGCCCCTGCGAGGAAGGCCGCGACTGGGGCTGGGATGCCCGCGGGGTATGGGTGGACAACGGGTGCCGCGCCGAATTCCATGTGAATTGAGCGCCCGTTACAATGACGGGATGAACGCATCCCCCGACATCGATTACGCCCGCTACGACCACATCCGTCCGATCCTGTGGACCGGTGATTCCCTGCAGCTGCTCGACCAGCGCAAGCTGCCGTTCGTGGTCGAACACGTGGAATGCCGTGACAGCGACGCGGTGGCCGAGGCCATCCATGCGCTGACCGTGCGCGGCGCGCCGGCCATCGGCATCGCCGCGGCCTGGGGCGTGGTGCTGGCCGCACAGCAGGTGCAGGCCGATGATGGTGCGCAGGCGCTGGCCAAGCTGGAACCGGCGCTGCAACGCCTGAACGCGTCACGCCCGACCGCCGTCAACCTGGCCTGGGCGCTGGCACGCATGCGCCGCGCCGTGGCGCCCGCCGGTGCCGACTGGGCGCAGGTGCTGGCCCGCGAAGCGCAGGCCATCGCCGACGAAGACCTGGCCGCCAACCGCCACATGGGCGCGCTGGGCGCCGGCCTGATCGATGCCGGCAGCGGCGTGCTGACCCACTGCAACACCGGTTCGCTGGCCACGGCCGGCTTCGGTACCGCACTGGGCGTGATCCGCGCGGGCATGGCCCAGCACCGCATCGGCCGGGTGTTCGCCGGCGAGACCCGGCCGTGGCTGCAGGGCGCGCGCCTGACCGTGTGGGAGCTGCAGCAGGACGGCATCGACGCCACCCTGATCGCCGATTCGGCCGCTTCCCACCTGATGAAGACCGGGGCGGTGCAGTGGGTGATCGTCGGCGCCGACCGCATCTGCGCCAACGGCGACACCGCCAACAAGATCGGCACCTACCAGCTGGCCATCGCCGCCCGCCACCACGGGGTGAAGTTCATGGTGGTGGCACCGTCGTCCACGGTGGATATGGACACCGCCGACGGTGCGCAGATCGAGATCGAGCAGCGCGACCCGGGCGAGCTGTACGGCGTGGGCGGTACCCGCACCGTGGCCGAAGGCATTGCCGCCTGGAACCCGGTATTCGACGTCACCCCGGGCGAGCTGATCGACGCCATCGTGACCGAGAAGGGCGTGATCCTGAATCCCACCGTGGCCAACATGCAGGCTGCGTTCGGTTGACCGTGGGCCGGCCAACGGCCAACGGCCAACGGCCGGCGGTTGCGGTAGCGCCGACCGTTGGTCGGCCCCAGGCGGTGCCGATCGGCCCTCACATCGGCGGTCTTGCGCAATTGTCCCGAAGCCGCACCTAAGTCCCTGATTCCTGCAGATAAAAACACCGTAAACGGCGGCGGAAAGGGCCCCGTTGTGGTAGACTCCGTCAGTTAATCGAGATTCCGACGCCGCCGCCCCGCAAGGGCCGGCGCGACGGACTGGACCGCTACCAGACAACGGAACCCGAATGGCAGAAAACGCCAAGGAAATCATCCAGGTCAACCTGGAAGACGAGATGCGCAAGAGCTACCTCGATTACGCCATGAGCGTGATCGTGGGGCGCGCCCTCCCGGATGCGCGCGATGGCCTCAAGCCGGTGCATCGCCGCGTGCTGTACGCGATGAACGAGCTGAACGCGCACAGCAACAAGCCTTACTACAAGTCGGCGCGTATCGTCGGTGACGTCATCGGCAAGTACCACCCGCATGGCGACCAGTCGGTGTACGACACCCTGGTGCGCATGGCGCAGCCGTTCTCGCTGCGCTACATGCTGGTGGACGGCCAGGGTAACTTCGGTTCGGTCGACGGCGACTCCGCCGCGGCGATGCGTTACACCGAAGCGCGCATGTCGCGGCTCACCCATGAGCTGATGGCCGACATCGACAAGGAAACCGTCGATTTCCAGCCCAACTACGACGAAAAGGAACTGGAGCCGACGGTCATGCCGACCCGGTTCCCGAACCTGCTGGTCAACGGTTCGGCCGGTATCGCGGTGGGCATGGCGACCAACATCCCGCCGCACAACCTGACCGAGGCGATCAACGCCTGCATCGCGCTGATCGAGAACCCCGAGATCGACGTTGACGGCCTGATGGAGTACATCCCGGGCCCGGATTTCCCCACCGCCGGCATCATCAACGGTACCGCCGGCATCGTCGCCGGTTACCGCACCGGTCGTGGCCGGGTGCGCATCCGCGCCAAGGCCGATATCGAAGTGGCCGACAACGGCCGCGAATCGATCATCGTCACCGAGATCCCGTACCAGGTGAACAAGGCCCGGTTGATCGAAAAGATCGCCGAGCTGGTCAAGGAAAAGAAGCTCGAAGGCATCAGCGAGCTGCGCGATGAGTCCGACAAGGACGGCATGCGCATCTACATCGAAATCAAGCGCGGCGAGTCGGCGGAAGTTGTGTTGAACAACCTCTACCAGCAGACCCAGATGGAATCGGTGTTCGGCATCAACATGGTGGCGCTGGTCGATGGCCGCCCGCAGTTGATGAACCTCAAGCAGATGCTCGAGGCCTTCGTGCGCCACCGCCGCGAAGTGGTCACCCGCCGCACCGTGTTCGAGCTGCGCAAGGCGCGCGCCCGTGCCCACGTGCTGGAAGGCCTGACCGTTGCGCTGGCCAACATCGACGAGATGATCGAACTGATCAAGACCTCGCCCAATCCCAACGAAGCCCGCGAGCGCATGCTCGCGCGCCTGTGGGAACCGGGCCTGGTCGGTTCGATGCTGGGTGCGGCCGGTGCGGAAACCTCGCGTCCGGAAGACCTGCCGAAGGGCGTGGGCCTGATCGAGGGTGGCTACCAGCTGACCGAGATCCAGGCCACCCAGATCCTGGAAATGCGCCTGCACCGCCTGACCGGGCTGGAGCAGGACCGCCTGACCGAAGAGTACAAGCAGCTGCTGGAAACCATCGCCGGGTTGATCCACATCCTGGAAGATCCGGACCGCCTGCTGCAGGTCATCCGCGAAGAGCTGGTCAACGTGCGCACCGAGTTCGGCGACGAACGCCGCACCGAGATCCGCCACAGCGAAGAAGACCTGGACATCCTGGACCTGATCGCGCCGGAAGACGTGGTGGTCACCGTGTCGCACGCCGGTTACGTCAAGCGCCAGCCGGTCAGTGCCTACCGTGCCCAGCGTCGCGGCGGCCGTGGTCGCAGCGCGGCGTCGACCAAGGAAGAGGATTTCATCGAGCAGCTGTGGCTGGTCAACACCCATGACACCCTGCTGACCTTCACCAGCTCGGGCAAGGTGTTCTGGCTGCCGGTACACCAGCTGCCCGAAGCCGGTTCGAATGCGCGTGGGCGCCCGATCATCAACTGGATTCCGCTGGAATCCGGTGAGCGGGTGCAGGCCGTGCTGCCGGTACGCGAGTACGCCGAAGGCCAGTTCGTGTTCTTCGCCACCCGCAACGGCACCGTCAAGAAGACCCCGCTCAGCGAGTTCGCGTTCCGCCTGGCGCGCGGCAAGATCGCGATCAACCTCGACGAGGGTGACGCGCTGGTCGGCGTCGGCCTGACCGATGGCGACCGCGACATCCTGCTGTTCGCCTCCAACGGCAAGACCGTGCGCTTCGGCGAGGACCGGGTCCGCTCGATGGGCCGTACCGCCACCGGCGTGCGCGGCATCAAGATGGCCAAGGGCGAGGAAGTGGTCAGCCTGATCGTGGCCGAACGTGCCGGCGGCAGCGAGGACGAGAGCGAAGACGACGTGCAGGTGGAAGAGACCACGGTCGAGAACGGCGATGCCGTGATCGAGGGTGGCGACGACGACAGCATGCTGTACATCCTGACCGCCACCGAGAACGGCTACGGCAAGCGCACCCCGCTGCCGGATTACCCGCGCAAGGGTCGTGGCACCCAGGGCGTGATCGGCATCCAGACCACCGAGCGCAACGGCAAGCTGGTCAGCGCGGTGCTGATGGGCTCGCGCGACGAGGTCCTGCTGATCTCCGACGGTGGCACCCTGGTGCGTACCCGCGGCTCGGAAATCTCGCGCGTGGGCCGCAACACCCAGGGCGTGACCCTGATCCGCCTGTCCAAGGACGAGAAGCTGCAGGCGGTGGAGCGGATGGATGCGTCCATCGACGATGTCGAGGACGACGTGGAGACTGCCGCAACGCCGGTCGACACCGCCCCGGCACCGGTCGCAGGCGACGAAAACCCGCAGGGTTGATCCACCCGCAACGCACTACGAAGAACGCCGGCCAACGCCGGCGTTCTTCGTTTCCGGAACCTGGAGCCCGCCGGCGCGCTCAATGCCCGGTAGCGCCGGCCGTTGGCCGGCCCAGGCGGCCCATCCGAAAGCCCGAAGAAAATCCCACCCCATTCACACCCGAACAGGCATAAGCTTCAAAAAAACCGGCCAGCAGGGGAGGCCGGCAGCATCCAGGGTTCCGCCGTACCGGGGAGAACACCGATGTCCGCTGTGCCGACCTCAGAGCCGCCCGTGGTGCTGCCGCCGCGCCACCCCCTGATCACCGTGCTCGCGCTGGTCCTGCTGCTCCTCGGACTTGTACTGGGCGGCCTGGGCGCTTGGCTCGCGCAATTGGGCGGGTCCTGGTACTACGTCGTGGCCGGGGCAGGACTGCTTGCCGCAGGCGTGCTGCTGTGGGGCAATCGCCGCGCCGGCGCATGGGCCTACCTCCTGGTGTTCGTCGGTACGCTGCTCTGGACATGGTGGGAATCGGGCAGTGACTACTGGCGTTGGGTACCGCGCCTGGGCCTGGTCACCGCGCTGGGCTTCCTGCTGGCACTGCTGCTGCCAACCCTGCGCACGCCGGTGCCGCGTCGCATCTCCCGCACCCTGGCCGGGGTGCTGGGACTGGTGTTCGCGGTGGCATTCACCCTGGCCTTCGTCCCGCACGGGGCAGTGGCCGGTGCGCAGGCGTTCCCGGTCGATGCCGCCGGTACCGGACTCGCCCCGACCCGCGAGGCCAGCCCGCAACCGGCCGACCAGCCCGCCCCGGGCGACTGGACCGCCTGGGGCCGCAGCAACGCGGGCACGCGCTATTCACCGCTGCAGCAGATCACCCCGGCCAACGTTGGCGACCTTGAGCTGGCCTGGCAGTTCCGCACCGGCGACCTGCCGAAGAAGCGCTGGGGCGCTGAGACCACCCCGCTCAAGGTGGGCGACAGCCTGTACCTGTGCACCGCGCGCAACCAGCTCATCGCGCTGGACGCGGCCACCGGCAAGGAGCGCTGGCGCTTCAATCCCAAGGTGAAAGACGCATCCATTCCCTACACGGCCGCATGTCGCGGGGTGGCCTACTACGAAGTGCCCGGCGTGCCGCAGGTGGATCCGGTGCTGGCCGACGTCGCCGCCGACCTGGCGCTGCCCGAACCCCCACCCAGCATGGGCAACCGGCCGCTCGCCGCGGGCAACCGCGCGCTGTGCGCGGCGCGCATCATCGAGGGTACGCTGGATGGGCGCCTGATCGCCGTCGACGCCGCCACCGGCCGTCCGTGCCCGGGCTTCGGCAACAATGGTCAGGTCGACATCACCCTGGGCATGGGCGAGGTGCCACCGGGCTATGTATCCATTACCTCGCCGCCGGCGATCGTGCGCGGGGTGATCGTCACCGGCCACCAGGTGCTGGACGGACAGCGCCGCGATGCCCCGTCCGGGGTCATCCAGGCCTACGACGCACAGACCGGCAAGCTGCGTTGGGCGTGGGACATGGATGCACCCGACCGCAGTGGGCTGCCACCGCAGGGCCAGACGTATACGCGCGGCACCCCCAACATGTGGACCACTGCGACCGGCGATGAGCAGCTGGGACTGGTGTACCTGCCGATGGGCAATTCGGCGGGCGATTACTGGAGCGGTTCGCGCACTGAAAACCAGAACCGCTATGCGACCTCGCTGGTGGCGCTGGACGTGGCCACCGGCAAACCGGTGTGGAACTTCCAGGCCGTGCGCAAGGATGTCTGGGATTACGACCTCGGCTCACAGGCCACGCTGATCGATTACCCGACCGCCGCCGGCAAGGTGCCGGCGATCCTGCTGCCGACCAAACAGGGCGACCTGTACGTGCTGGACCGGCGCACCGGTGAACTGCTGACGCCGGCGGAAGAGCGCGCGGTGCCCGGCGGCGGAGTTGAGCCCGAACAACGCGCGCCGACCCAGCGTTTTTCGCTGTACCACACGCTGCGCAAGCCCGACCTGACCGAGCGCGACATGTGGGGCATCACGCCGATTGACCAGCTGGTCTGCCGCATCCAGTTCCGCAAGGCCAGTTACCAGGGCTTCTACACGCCGCCCACTGCAGACCGCCATTCCATCGAATACCCGGGTTACAACGGCGGTTCGGACTGGGGCAGCGTCGCGGTGGATCCGCGCCACGGCGTGATCGTGGCCAACTACAACGACATGCCCAACTACAACCGGCTGGTGCCGCGCGCCGAAGCGGACCGCAAGGGCTGGGTGCCACGCGAGCAGGTGCGTGCCGACCGCGGCGGCGCCGAAGGGGCAGGGGACCCGCAGACCGGCACCCCGTATGCCATCGACGTCAACGCCGGCTGGCGCCTGCCGTTCACCAGACTGCTGTGCAAGCAGCCGCCGTATGGGGGCATCCGTGCCATCGACCTGCGCACGGGCCAGCTGCTCTGGGACCGCCCGTTCGGCAGCGCGCGCGGCAACGGCCCGTTCGGCATCCGCTCCGGCCTGCCGATCGAGATCGGTACCCCGAACAACGGCGGCGCCGCGCTCACCGCCAGCGGCCTGATCTTCATCGCCGCCGCCACCGACGACCTGCTGCGCGCCATCGACCTGAAGACCGGCAAGGAGCTGTGGCACGCCAAGCTCCCTGCCGGTGGCCAGGCCAACCCCATGGTCTACGAATACGACGGCCGCCAGTACGTGGTGATCATGGCCGGCGGCCACCATTTCATGGAAACCCGGGCCGGCGATTACGTGATGGCATACGCGCTGCCAAAGGGAAGCAAAAACGGCCAGAGCCAGCGGTAGAGCCGACTGTTAGTCGGCTGCCTCACTTGCGTGGGTCATCATGCTTGACCACATCCACTGGCTGGCGCAGTTGCGGACCCGCACTCTGGGCTATTGCGTGCAGCGCTTCAAGGCGCGCAGCAGCTACCTGATGAATCGATGTCGGAAGCGTAGCGGCGCCGTCTGGCAGCCGGGCTACTACGACCATGCGATCCGGAGCGACGAATCACTGCGCGAACAGGCGATGTACATTCTTGCCAATCCAGTGCGTGCGAATCTTGCGGAACGGATAGGCGACTATCCACACGCATGGTGCAGATGGGAGCTGTAGAGGGAAGGAGCAAAGCCGACGGTAGAGCCGACGGTAGAGCCGACGGTAGAGCCGACTGTTAGTCGGCTGCTCTTCGCGAAACAAAAAAACACCCGACCAGCAAATCAACCCCCAAAAGCAAAAGCAGCCGACTAACAGTCGGCTCTACCGCAGGGGCAGAAGCAGCCGACCAACAGTCGCCCCCAACCCATGATGGATCCGGCGGCGCACGCGACCATCACACCACCCGCACCATCCTGCGCATCAGATGCTCCACCACGCCTTGCGGGTCCGCTGTCCGCCCCACGTGCGTGCTCGACATCTGCACCACTGAACTGCGCTTGGCAGTGAGGAAATGGAACCGCGCGCGCGCCGGCAGCTGCGCGATGGGGCCTGCGGTGGCATCCCCCCGGCAGATCGCCACGATCGCATCCAGCCAGGGCTGCAGCGCCTCCAGGTCCAGCGACGGCGCGAACGCCTGCATCCGCGCCGGGTCAATCTCAATCGCCGCCTGAAGATGCTTCGCCCCCGGGCAGGACACGATCACCCCGACGTTGATGAACTCTTCGCGTTCCACCCGCGGTACCACGCGGATGACCGCATAGTCATACGTGTGCAGCGTGGGCACGGACGGCCTCCTGTACAAAAGCGTCACGTGCCTGCAGCCGGCACTTCAGATAATCGATGTACGCCTGGCGGTAGGCCGCCGGGCTGTCGAAAGCCGGTTCGTCCACCAGCCAGCTGTCCGGCACCAGCGCGACGATGCGTTCAATCTCCGCGTCCGGCAGCCGCGCCGCCAGCTCACCATCCACCTCGGCGATGTTCGTGGCGAACGACAGCAGCACATGGTCGCGGATCAGCAGGAACGGCTTCACGCAGGCATCGCCCGCCGTGGCCCAATCGTGGTGGAAGTACATCGCTGCACCGTGGTCGATCAGGTACAGCTTGCGGTGCCACACCATCAGGTTCGGGTTGCGTGCGGTGCGGTCGACATTGCTGGTGAAGGCGTCGAACCACACGATCCGCGAGGCGAGGTCGGCATCCACCGGCATCGCCGCCACGTCGTAGTTGATCGCGCCGGGCAGGTAATCGCTGCCCAGGTTGAGGCCTTCGCTGGCGCGGATCAGGTCCTGGATTTCCGGATCGGGCTCGGTGCGCGCGAACTCGCGGTCAAGCTCGACGAACACGATTTCCGGAATCGGCAGGCCCAGCGTGCGTGCCAGCTCGCCAGCTACCAGCTCGGCGATCAGCGCCTTCGGCCCCTGGCCGGCGCCACGGAACTTGAGCACGACCATGCCGTCGTCGTCGGTCTCGACCACGGCCGGCAGGGAGCCGCCCTCGCGGAGCGGTGTGATGTAACGGAGCGCGTGGACGGTACGCAAGGGACATCCATTGACGGAGTGAGCAGCGCCATCTTACCGTGGCGCCGCCCCCTCCCGCATGCAAGGACGACACCTGATGTACACCGACGAACTGCGCATCCCTGATGGCGTCCTGAGCGATCCAGAGGCCTTCGAGATCATGCGCCTGTGGGCCGCCCACGAAGAGCTCCACGTGACCCTCAATTCCGATCTCAGTGGCGGCGCCGCCGATTTCGGCGAGTTGCTCTCGGACCTGTTCGAGCATGCCGCGCGGATGTTCGCCGAGCGCGATGGGCAATCCGTCGAGCACTGCCGCGAGGTGATGCTGCGCGACTTCATGGAGCGCATCGGCGCACCCAAGGACAGTATCGAAGGCGCAATCATCGACCGCGGCGAGCGCACGCCAGCGCATTGATCCAGGGGCCCGGCACGCGGCAGCCCGTAAGGGCGACGCCCCGTAGACCCGGGCCGTGCCCAGCCCCGCAACCCAGCCAGGAGCGCGTCATGCACAAAACCAAGGCCTGGCGCGCACCAATTCCTGCCGTCGCCACCTCCCGCATCTGGTTCAGTTCGCACAGCAACCGGAACTTCGCCATCGAGCTGCCGCCCCGGTTGCTCGGCCGAATGGCAGCGTTGGGCATTTCGCTTGTACACGACGTCTACCAGGGCGCCTGATTGACGGCAACCGAAGTGCAAGGCCGGCAATGCATCCAGTGCTTTCGGCCCATTCCGGCGCGATGACCCGGTGCTAGATTCCACGGCATGCCGGCGACATGTGCGCCGCCGGGACCCACACCTTCAAGGGGATCTGGATGCTCATCCGTCGTACCTGCCTTGCCACCGCCGTAGCCGTGGCCGCGCTCAGCCTTGCCGCACCGGCCTTCGCCGATTACGCCAAACCGCCGGAGCAGCTGCTCAAGGTGCTCAAGGCGCCGCCACCGCCGCAGCCCAACCTGGACCCGAGCGGGCAGCGGCTGCTGCTGACCACCCTGCAGACCTATCCGTCGATCGAGCGCGTTGCCCAGCCGTATCTCAAGCTGGCCGGCGTGCGGCTGGAACCGAAGAACCGCAGCCGCCACGATACCCAGGGCGGCTATGGCATTCCGGCGTGTGTCGCCGATTTCTCGCTGGTGGATGTCGGCACGGCCCGCACCACCAAGGTCGCGTTGCCGCAGGGCTGTGCCGGCGTGGCGCAGTGGTCGGCCGATGGCAGCCACTTCGCGTTCCAGAACGCAGTAGACACCTCGGTGCAGCTTTGGGTGGGTGATGCGCAGACCGGCCAGGTCAAGCAGATCCCGGGCGTCCAGCTCAATCCCATCTTCGGTTACACCGTGCAGTGGCTGGGCGGTGGCCAGCAGCTGCTGGTCAAGACCGTGCCGGCCAACCAGGGCCCGGCCCCGAGCAGCGGCAACGGCCCCGGTGGCCCCGACGTACAGGAATCGCTGGGCAGCAGTGGCGAGAGCAGCACCTACGAAGCCCGCGACACCCTGACCAGCGCGCATGACGAAGCCCTGTTCGCCTACTACGGTGCCTCGCAGCTGGCCGTGGTGGACGCCAGCGCCGGCAGCGTGCGCGCCATCGGCGCCCCGGCGCTGTACAACGAGGTCAATGCCGCCCCCGATGGCGTGCATGTGCTCACCGAAACGCTCAAGGCGCCGTTCTCGCACGCGGTGACCTACCAGCGTTTCGCCAATGACGTTGCCGTGCTTGACCTGGGCTCGGGGCGCAGCACGCCCATCGCCAGCCTGCCGCTGGCCGACCGCGTGCCGGTGCACGGCGTGCCCGAAGGCCCGCGCGATTTCGACTGGCGCTCCACGGATCCGGCCACGCTGGTCTATGCCGAAGCGCTGGACAAGGGCGATTGGAAAGTGACCGTGCCGCACCGCGACCGCGTGCTGGCGCTGAAGGCACCGTTCTCCGCCAAACCGCAGGAAATCGCGCGGACCGCGCAGCGCTTCGAAGGCATTGCCTGGAGCGCGGACCCGGCGGTGTCGTTCCTGTTCGAGAACGATGAGAACCGTCATTGGCGGCAGACCCGCATCGTCGATGTCGACCAGCCCAGGCAGGAAGGCCGCCTGCTCTGGGACCTGTCCAGCGACGAGCTCTACGCCGACCCGGGCAACCTGGTGTTCAAGCGCCTGCCCAACGGCGCGCCGGTGGTGCGCCAGGACGGCAGCTTCGTGTTCCTGCGCGGGCAGGGCAGTTCGCCGCAGGGCGACCGTCCGTTCCTGGACCGGTTGGATCTGGGCACGCTCAAGACCGAGCGCCTGTTCCGCAGTGGCGCCGACGCCTATGAGCAGGTGTTGGGGCTGACCGCCACCCCGGGCCGCTACCTGACCTGGCACCAGTCGGTGATGGACCCGCCGAATGCGTTCGTGCGCCAGCAGGGCGAACGCGCTGCCAGCGCTAAAGACGGCGAGGCGCAGTACACCTCCACCGCCACCGCGCTGACCACGCTCAGCGACCCGACCCCGGAAGTGCGCCAGATCAAAAAGCGCCTGGTCACCTACAAGCGCGCCGATGGGGTGGACCTGTCGTTCACCCTGTACACCCCGCCGGGCTACCAGGAAGGCCAGCGCGTGCCGGCCATCCTGTACGCATACCCGGCTGATTTCGCCAACGCGGCGCAGGCCGGGCAGGTCTCCGGTTCGCAGCAGACCTTCACGCGCCTGGCGCCGTACCGGCTGATGCTGCTGGCCGGCTACGCGATCATCGACAACGCCGCGTTCCCGATCGTCGGTGATCCGAAGAACGCCTACGACACCTATCTCGAGCAGCTCGAAGCCGATGCCAAGGCCGCGGTCGACAAGGCCGTGGACCTGGGCGTGGTGGACCGCAACCGGATCGGCGTCACCGGGCACAGCCATGGTGGGCTGATGACCGCCAACCTGATCGCGCACACCAACCTGTTCAAAGCCGGCGTGGCCACCAGCGGTTCGTACAACAAGACCTTCACCCCGTTCGGTTTCCAGAACGAGCGGCGTTCGGTGTGGCAGGCGCAGGACGTGTACCTGAAGGCCTCGCCGTTCTTCTATGCCGACAAGATCAAGCTGCCGCTGCTGCTGGTCCACGGCGAGGATGATGCCAACCCGGGTACCGAACCGTTCCAGTCGCGCAAGCTGTACCAGGCGATCCGCGGCAACGGCGGCATCACCCGGCTGGTGATGCTGCCCAACGAACCGCACTGGTACACGGCGCTGGAATCCAACGAGCAGCTGGTGTCGGAAATGCTCAACTGGTTCGACACCTACGTCAAAAACGCCAAGTAGCGCCACGCCCTGCGTCGCTGCGTCGATCTGGACGTGCGCTGGAGGGACGGGCACAGTGCGGGCATCGGCCAGAATACGATGCCAGGAGCTGACATGCAGGATGACCCCCGTCCGTCGCACAGGAAGGTGCGCCTGCTCCGTCGGTGGGCATCCCTTGCTGCGCTCCTGCTGCCGTTGGCAGCCGGGGCGCAGCAGGCAGCGACGGATACGCTCGCCGGCACGCACCCCCACCGCCCGCGCACCTGCCTGGTGCTCGGCGGTGGCGGCGCGCGTGGCGCAGCGCATATCGGCGTGCTCAAGGTGCTGGAGCGCGAGCGGGTTCCGGTGGACTGCATCGTCGGCACCTCGATGGGCGCGGTGGTCGGCGGGCTGTATGCCTCTGGATACTCGGCCGATGAAATCGAAACCGTGCTCGACCGCATCGACTGGGCCGACGTACTGCGCGACAAACCACCGCGCAACGAACGCAGCATGCGCCGCAAGGAAGACGACCTGCGCCTGCTCGGCGGGGTCGAAGTCGGCCTGAGCAACGGCAAGATCGCGTTCCCGCGCGGCCTGATCCAGGGCCAGAAACTGGAAATGCTGTTGCGGCGGCTGCTGCTGCCGACCTGGCAGGTGCGTGACTTCGACCAGCTGCCCATCCCGTTCCGGGCGGTGGCCACCGATATCGTCACCGGCGACAAGGTGGTGTTCGGCCAGGGCGACATGGCGCTGGCGATCCGCGCCAGCATGTCGGTCCCCGGCGTGTTCGCACCGGTGCGTTACCAGGACCACCTGCTGGTCGATGGCGGCGTGGTCGACAACCTGCCGATCGACGAAGCGCGCCGGCTCGGCGCGCAGCGCCTGATCGTGGTGCGGGTGGGCACGCCGTTGATGAGCGAAGAACGCCTGGATTCGCCGTTGGCGATCAGCCACCAGATGGCCGGCGTGCTGATGAAGCGGGTGGTCGATGCTCAGCTGGCCACGCTGGGTACGCAGGATCTGCTGATCACGCCGCCGCTGGGCGACATGGGCAGCCAGGACTTCAACCACTCGCCGGCGGCGGTAGCCGTGGGCGAGCAGGCCGCACAAGCCGAGGTGGCGGGCATCCAGCGCTATCAGGTCGATCCGGCGCAGTACGCGATCTTCCAGCAGCAGCACCGGCCGCCGGCCTATGAAACGCCGATCGTCGCGTTCATCGACGTGCTGCGCGAGGACACGCAGACCCCGCGCTTCATCGAACAGCGCCTGCAGCCGCAGCTGGGCCAGCCGCTGCAACCGGAACGGATCGAACGCCAGGTTGCACTGACCTACGGCGAAGGCCGCTACGAGCAGGTGCAATGGCGGCTGGACCAGCGCGATGACCAGTTCGGCCTGGTCATCGCCCCGCAGGACAAACGCTGGGGCCCGGATTTCCTGCATTTCGCGTTGCGCCTGTCCGATGACTTCGATGGCAGCAGCAATTACCAGCTGATCAGCGAGTTCACCCGCACCGGCCTGACCGACCAAGGCGCCGAACTGAAACTGCGCATCGGGCTGGGCGAGGTGGAAGAAGCCTTCGCCGAGTACTACCACCCGTTTGGCAGCAGCGGCCGGCACGCGCTCTCGACCTATGCACGCTACCGCGCCACCGACCTGGACCTGGCGCTGCTGCAGCGCGGTTCGCTGGCGCAGTACCGCTACAGCCAATGGCTGGGTGGCCTGCGCTGGGCCTGGTCGCCGCATCCGGACTGGGAACTGGCCAGCTTCCTCGAGCGCGGGCAGGAGCGCACCCGGCTGGATGTGGGCAATCCCAGCGAGCTGGGCAACTACCGCGCCGACATGGGCAGCATCGGCTGGCAGCTGCGCCACGATTCCATCGACAGTTCGGCCTTCCCCAGCCGCGGCCAGCGCCTGTGGTTGACCCGCCAGCATTACCTGGACGCGCTGGGCACGGATGATCCCGCCGCCGTCACTCGCCTGCAGTGGGATGGCGCCTGGGCGCGGGGAGAAAGTCGCTGGCTCGGTGGACTGCGCATTTCATCCGCCCACGGCGGCGACGACCTGCTGGCCACCTACGGTTTCCTGGGCGGGCTGGGCAACCTGTCGGGGTACCCGGAAGAGGCGATCTTCGCCCCGCAGACGGCGCTGGCGCGCATGGTGTACTACCGCCGCGTGGCCCATGCCGACTCATTGCTGACCATTCCGCTGTACGTCGGGGGCAGCCTGGAATGGGGCGGGTTCTGGCGCACGCGCGATGAAGTGAACATCGACGGCATGCAGAGTGCCGGCAGCGTGTTCGTCGGGGCCGATACGTTCCTTGGGCCGGTGTTCCTCGGCTACGGCCGCGCCCAGGGCGGGCACGATTCGTTCTATCTCACCTTCGGTTCGTTGCTGCGCACCCTCGACGGGTTCTGACGCCCCGCGACAGGGGTGCCTTTGGTCAGATTGCGGGCGGGGTTTAGATCGATACAATCGATCCAGCCACGCAGGCCGTGGCGCTACGTTGATGGCCCGTCCTTTCCGCTCTGGGAGTTCGTCGTGCACCGTTCGATGCTGGTTGCCGTTTCGCTTGTCCTGACCGCCGCGCCCTGCGCCCTGCAGGCCGCCGATCTCGCCGCCGAGGTCAATCCCTTCATCGGCACCACCAACGCGGGCAACGTGTATCCGGGTCCGTCGGTGCCGTTCGGCATGGTGGCCTTCAGCCCCGAGATGACCCCGCTGCCGGGCAAGCGCTTCGCCATTGCGGCACCCGGCGGGTACGAGTGGCGCGGCAACGGCGTGCGCGGCTTCAGCCTGACCCATGTGTCCGGTACCGGCTGCACCGGGGCCAGCGGCGACGTTCCGATCATGCCGGTCACCACCAAGGTGGAACTGTCGCCGTCGTCGGCCGAGGCCGGGCTGCGCTACGCCAGCGTGCTGGACCACAAGCGCGAGTCGGCCAGTCCCGGTGCGTACCGGCTCACGCTCGACAACGGCGTGGTGGTGGACCTGGGCGCCACTGCGCGCACGGCGGTGGGGCAGTTCCAGTTCCCGGTCGACAAGCCGGCCAATCTGCTGTTCCGCACCTCCGACAGTGAAGTGGGCAGCACCGACTCGAGCATCGTGATCGATCCGGACACGCGGACCGTGCGCGGCACGGTCACCGCCGGCAACTTCTGCGGCTACCTGGCCGAGGACCGCCGCGAAAGTTATTACACCCTGCATTTCGTGGCCGAGTTCGACCAGCCCTTCGAGGTCGGCGGCACCTGGCGCGACGAGACCGTGCAGGCCGGCGCGCGCGAAGGCGGTGGCGGCACCAGCTACGGTACCCAGGGCCACCCGCCGGTAGGCAAGGGTGCAGGCGGCTGGATCCAGTTCGATCCCAAGCGCAGCCCGAAGGTGACCGCGCGCATCGGCATTTCCTACGTGGACGAGGCCGGTGCACGCGCCAACCTGCGCCGCGAAAGCCCGGTTGGCACCACCGTGGAAGCGACCCAGGCCGCGACCCGCGCCGAGTGGAACAAGACCCTGGGCCAGGTGCGCGTGGCCGGTGGCACCCCCGACGAACGCACCGTGTTCTACACCGCGCTGTACCACACGCTGCTCGCGCCCAACCTGTTCAGTGACGGCGATGGCCGCTACCGCGGCATGGACGGCAAGGTGCATGCGCTGTCGAAAGGCCAGCGTGCGCAGTACGCCAACTATTCCGGCTGGGATGTGTACCGCTCGCAGCTGCAGCTGGTCACGCTGCTGCAGCCGCAGGTCGGCTCGGACATCGCGCAGTCGCTGCTCAACCAGGCCGACCAGAACGGCGGCGTGTGGGACCGCTGGACGCACCTGACCGGTGCCACCGGTGTGATGAACGGCGATCCGTCGCCGCCGTCGGTCGCTGCGATCCACGCGTTCGGTGGACGCAACTTCGATCTGAAACTCGCCTACGCCTCGCTCAAGCAGGCGGCCACGGTGCCGACCGAACGCGACCTCAGCCGGCGGGGCTGCCCGGTGCTGTGCGTCGGCCAGCGCCCGGGCCTGGACCAGTGGATGGCGCTGAAGTACATGCCGGTGGGCGCGCCGGGCTGGGGCACCGCGTCGGACACGCTGGAAATGGCGGCCGCTGATTTCGGCCTTGCCGAACTTGCCAACGCCGCAGGCGACAAACAGGGCGCGGCGCTGTTCCGCGAACGCTCCGGCTGGTGGCGCAACCTGTACAACCCCAAGGCGACGGCGCAGGCCGGCTACATCCAGCCGCGCAATGCCGATGGCAGCTGGCCGGTGTTCGATCCGGCCTCGGATGAGGAGTTCGTCGAAGGCAGCGGTGCGCAGTACCTGTGGATGGTGCCGTTCGATCCGGCCGGGCTGATCGCCACGCTTGGCGGCCGCGACGCGGCCATCCAGCGGCTGGATGCGTTCTTCCGCAAGGAAGATGGCGCATGGGCGGTGACCAAGTCCGGCCCGTTGCATGCCGAGCTGGACAACGAACCCTCGGTGGCGGCACCGTGGCTGTACAACTTCGTCGGCCAGCCGTGGAAAACACAGGAAACCGTGCGCCAAGCCATGCGCCAGATCTGGACCAATGCGCCCGAAGGCATGCCCGGCAACGATGACCTGGGCCAGATGTCGTCGTGGTACGTGTGGTCGGCGCTGGGCCTGTACCCGCTGTACCCGGGCCGTGCCGACCTGGTGATCGGCAGCCCGCTGTTCCGCGAAGCGGTCATCCAGCGCCCCGGCGCCACCTTGACCATCACGGCCAATGGCGCGGCGATGGACGCACCGTACGTGCAGTCGCTGCGCGTGGACGGCAAGCCCAGCGACGCCAGCTGGCTGCCGGCCAGCGTGGTGCAGAAGGGCGGCACGCTGGAGTTTGAACTGGGCAGGGCGAAGAACACGCAGTGGGGCACCGCCACGCTGCCACCGTCGTACGGGCCGAACTGACATGCAGCATCACATGGCATCCGTGATCGACCCTGACGGTCACCGGATGGGGGCCGTGGCCAACGCTATCGACGGGGCCATCCCGCGATGAACCTGACCCATCCGCTCCTGCAGCGCAGTGCCGGCATCCTGCCGTGGGTGGGGTTGGCCGCCAGTGTGGCCATGGCGTTCGTGGTGACCCTGTTCGGGGCACTGCTTCTGCCGCAGTTCGTGGAGATGTTCGGCAGCGCCGGCCAGGCACTGCCGTGGATCAGCCGCGTCTACAGCCAGGGTTATCTGCTGGCCTGGCTGGCGCCGGCGCTGGTGGGGGCGTGCTGGCACTTCGGCCCGCCCATCGCCGGCCGCATCCTGGCCGGGCTGCTGGGCCTTGGCGCAGGCCTGCTGGGCTCGGTGGGCATACTGTTTGCGATGTACCTGCCTTACTTCATGCTGGGTTCGCTGGTCTGAGTTCAACGGCGGCATCGAGACTGGGCCTGCACCAGGCGACGCAGCCGCTCCGTCACCGCGGGCGACCTGACCTGGATCAAGGCCAGCCGATCAGTGCGCCACTGGCAGCCCCAGCAGCTCGGACAGTCCCATCCAGCCGATCTCGACACCGATGCACAGGATCACGAACGCCAACAGGCGCAGCATCACCTGCATGCCCGTAGGCCCCAGCAAGGATTGCAGCCGCCCGGCGTAGCGCATGCACAGGTAGATCAGCACGCTCAACGCCAGCAGCGCGCAGCCTGCCGCGACGACATGCACCGATTCCGGCCCGTCTTTGGGCGAGGTGGTGCCTACGGCCGTCGCAACCGCGATCGCACCGGGACCCACGGTCAGCGGCAGGGTGAACGGATAGAAGGTCTGCGACTCCACCGTGGCATCCAGGTCGTGGCGCGCCTCCGCTTCGGCGGCGCCGGCCACCGAGCTGCGTTCGGCCTGCGCCGGTGCCTGCAGCAGGCGCCAGCCGGTGGCGGCAATCACCAGCCCGCCGGCCAGGCGCAACACCGGGATGGAGATGCCGAAGAAGGACAACACCCACGCCCCGACGCTGACCGACACAGCTAGCATCATCAGGCTGTTGAACGCCACCGCGCGAGCGACCCGGCCGCGCTGGGCGGGCGTGGCATCGGGCAGCAGGCCCAGCACCATCAGTGCCGCTCCCGGCGGATTGATAACCGGCAGCAGGCTGGTGAAAATCACCAGGAAAGCGTGGCTGAACTCATTCCACATGTGCGTCTGCCGTGAAGCACGGTTGCCTAGGGCCGCCAGAACCCAACCTGCAGCTCGGCCAGGGTCAGGTCGTTGTCGTGGTTGGTATCCAGTGATTGGAAGCGCATCTCCGCCACGCGGCGTACTTCCTCGTCGCTCAGCTCGCCATCGCCATTGAGATCGGCGACCCGGATGCGGTCTGCCGCCGTGAGCTGGCCATCGCGGTCCGGGCCGAGCAGTGCCTGCACTTCTTCGACCGTGACGCGGTAGTTGTGATCGGCATCGAGCGTGCGGAACAGCGCGCTGCCGTCGTACTCGTCTTCGCTGACCACGCCATCGCTGTTCTTGTCGAGCGTGGCGAAACGGGTCGCGGCGGTGTCGCCCACCGATTGGGCGTGGCCCGCGGCGGCAACGCCCAGGCAGAGCACGAGGGAACAGGCGAGACGCGTGGCGATCTGGCTCACGGGAAGCTCCGCAGCAGGGCAGGGAAGGCCTCCAGTCTCCGCCGTGCAGGCACGCGCGGCTACGGCAATCCCCGCGCCCGGCGCCAGTATTTCTACTGGCACCGGTTCGCTGGCCTCAATTGAAGCGCCAGCGGATGCCTGCATACACCCCGCGACCGTCGCCCGGTGTCGAGCGCGCCACGTCCCTGCCAGCGTCGTCATAGCCCGGCGTCACAGTAGCCGCGTAGTGGCGATCGCCCAGGTTGCGCAGTTCGGCCCAGGCCTGCCAGCGGCCGTTCGGTGCATCGAAGCCCACCCGCGTGCCGAAGATGAGGTGGCTGTCGGCGCGGAAGCTGTTGGCGTAGTCCACGAACATCGCCGAGGCGTACTCGGTGTTGACCGCGGCGTAGAACCCGGCCGGATGATCGAAGCGCAGTTCGCCCTGGTAGTAGTGGCGCGGCAGGCCCGGCAGGCGGTTGCTGCCGAAGCGGGCATCGTGGCGGTAGCGGAAGTCGCTGAAGGTATACGCCTGGCGCAGCGAGAGGCGACCGTCGGCGCCCTGCCACAGGGTGCTGTCCAGCCCGGCCTCGATGCCGCGATGCACGGTCGGGCTGGCGTTGTTCTCGGCCACGAACAGGTTCGGCACCGGAACGACTTCCACGCTCAGCAGTTCATGCAGCACGCGCGCGTAGTAGCCGGTCAGTTCCCAGCGGCCGAGTGCGCTGTCGCCGCGCGCGCCCAGTTCCAGCGTGGTGGCGGTCTGGTTGTCCAGCGCCACCGGCGCGCGTTGGCGTCCGCTGGACGCGCCGTTGCCGGGTGCGAAATACACGTTGGAGCCCCAGATCATCGACCACGGGTGCGCCGGTTCCACCGAGCGGCTCAGGTTGCCGAACCACTGCGTGGCGGGCGTCTGCTGCCAGGTGAAGCCCAGTCGCGGCGCGTAGTCCCAGTCGCTGCCCGACAGCCGTTCCGGCGTGCTCGGCCAGGTGACCTGCACGTCGTGGCGGGTGTTGATCAGCGCAAGGCCGGTCTGCAGGCGCAGTGTGTCGCTCAGCGCCAGGTCGTTGCCCACATGCAGCGTGCTGTTGGTGCCGTGGTGGGAGAAGTCGCGGGTGTGGGTGCCGGCGGGGTAGCCGTTGCTGGGGTAGCGCAGGGTTTCGCGCACGTCCGCATCCAGGTCGTGGGTGACGCGCAGGCCGAGCGTGGTCACGCTGTCGCGCCCGAACAGCAGGTGTTTCCGCCGGTAATCCAGCGTGGCGTTGAGGTTGGTGTAATCCAGCTGCTGCCGGTACAGGCTCTCGTTGAGATCCATCGGGTAGTGGTGGTAGACCAGCCCCGCCTGCAGCGAGGAATCGTCATCGATCTGCAGCGTGGTCATGTTGCCCAGCCAGGTGCTGCCCGGCTGCGGGCGCTGCGCATCGATGGCCAGGTTGGCCGGGTTGGCCGCGCGGGGATAGTTGCGGATCTGCGCGCGGGTGAGGCGCCCGGGCGTCTGGTGGTTGGTTTCGCGGTAGCGCAGGAAGAAGCGCGTTTCCAGCTGCGGAGTGATCTGCCAACCCACGTTCGCCATCGCACCCTTGCCGTCGCCGGCGGCGTGCTGCTGGTAACCGTCGTATTCGGTATCGGTGTAGGCCAGGTAGTAGTCCACGTCGCCCGCCACGCCGCCGTAGCCCACGCTGCGCTTCTGGTAGCCACGGCTGCCCGCTTCATACTGCAGTTCCACGCCGGTGGCGTCACGGCCGCTGCGGCTGACGTAGTTGATCGCACCCCCCAACGCCAGCGCGCCGGTTTCAAACCCGTTGGCCCCGCGCAGCACCTCGGCGCGGCTGAGCCACAACGGTTCCAGCAGCTCGTAGGGGGTGCCACCCGGGCCGGTGAGGGGCAGGCCATCCAGCGAGACCGAGATGCCGGAGGCATGCGCGCCGGGGCCGCGGTTGATGCCCGAGCCCCGAATGGAGACCTTGGCCCCTTCGTTGCCGGGCGACTGCGCGCTGATGCCGGGCTGGTAGGCCAGCACATCGGCGGTGCCGGCCAGGCGGCCATCGGTGCGGGCCAGGTCGATCACATTGCCGGCACCGGGCACGCGTTTGAGCGCGGCACGGGCCTGTTCGGTGGTGTCGGCGGCGGTGACGTTGACCGATTCCAGCGTTGTGGGCCTGTCGGCCGGAGCGGCGGAGGCGGTGGCAACCAGTACGGTCGAAAGGGCCAGGGTCAGCGTGGACAGGGTAGGGCGGTGCAACGACAGGAGAGGGGGCATGCGTCTGGAATCGGTACGAAATGGGCAGCGGCGGCCAGGCACGACACCTGTAAACCGTCGCGAGGTCGCGAAAGTTAACAGGTTGCGCCGCCGCCGTCACCCAACGAAGGAACGGGGGGGGGTAGGGTCGGTTCCCAAACGACTGCACGCACGGCAGGCGATCCCTTTAACGCATGGACGCCTGCAACCACGCTGCTTCGGGAGAGGCGATCCCGATCATTGCAATGCCGCCACGGGGCGCGGCGTGGCTATCGGCAGTCGATCGGGATGCGACCCTACCAAGGTGCGGAGCGTGCGGCCTGGGTGAGAAACAAGTTTCCCGGGCTCCCGGCACGGCCATGCTGACCTCAAGCCGGGCGGCATGCGTTCAAAGAATCCCAGGCAGATCCAACCCCTTCTCCTTCGCGCATTCAATCGCGATCTCATAGCCCGCATCGGCATGCCGCATCACGCCGGTGGCCGGGTCGTTCCAGAGCACGCGCGCGATGCGCTTGGCGGCCGCTTCGGTGCCGTCGCAGACGATTACCATGCCGGCGTGCTGCGAGAAGCCCATGCCCACACCGCCGCCATGGTGCAGTGACACCCAGGTCGCGCCGCTGGCGGTGTTGAGCAGGGCGTTGAGCAGCGGCCAGTCCGATACCGCGTCCGAGCCGTCGGCCATCGCTTCGGTTTCGCGGTTCGGCGAGGCCACGCTGCCGCTGTCCAGGTGGTCGCGGCCGATCACCACCGGTGCCTTCAGGTCGCCGTTGGCGACCATTTCGTTGAACGCCAGCCCGAGGCGATCACGATCCCCCAAGCCGACCCAGCAGATGCGCGCGGGCAGGCCCTGGAACTTGATCTTCTCGGCGGCCATGTCCAGCCAGCGGTGCAGGTGCGGGTTGTCCGGAATCAGTTCCTTCACCTTCGCATCCGTTTTGGCGATGTCCTCCGGGTCGCCGCTCAGTGCGGCCCAGCGGAACGGGCCGATGCCGCGGCAGAACAGCGGGCGGATGTAGGCGGGCACGAAGCCGGGGAAATCGAAGGCGTTTTCCACGCCTTCTTCCAACGCCATCTGGCGCAGGTTGTTGCCGTAATCAACGGTCGGCACGCCCAGCGCATGGAAGGCGAGCATGGCCTGGATGTGGTTGGCCATCGACGCGCGCGCGGCTTTCTCGACCACCTTCGGCGCGCTCACGCGCTGTTCGTCCCATTGCTCCACCGTCCAGTCCTGCGGCAGGTAGCCGTTGACCGGGTCATGCGCGGAGGTCTGGTCGGTCAGCAGGTCCGGTTTGACCCCGCGCACCAGCAGTTCGTCCAGCACGTCGGCGACGTTGCCGAGCAGGCCCACCGACAGCGGCTTCCTGGCCGTGCAGGATTCCTCGATCAGGCGCAGCGCTTCGTCCAGGTTGTCGGTCCAGGTATCCAGGTAGCCGGTGCGCAGGCGCATCTCGATGCTGCTCTTGCGGCACTCCACTGCCAGGCACGAGGCACCGGCCATCACCGCGGCCAGCGGCTGCGCGCCACCCATGCCGCCGAGGCCGCCGGTGAACAGCCACTTGCCGGCCAGGCTGCCGTTGTAGTGCTGGCGGCCCATTTCCACGAAGGTTTCGTAGGTGCCCTGCACGATGCCCTGCGCACCGATGTAGATCCAGCTGCCGGCGGTCATCTGGCCGTACATGGCCAGGCCCTTCTTATCCAGCTCGTTGAAGTGGTCCCAGTTGGCCCAGCGCGGCACCAGGTTCGAGTTGGCGATCAACACGCGCGGTGCATCGGCATGGGTGCGGAACACGCCCACCGGCTTGCCCGACTGCACCAGCAGGGTCTGGTCGTCTTCCAGGCGGGTGAGGGTCTCGATGATGGCGTCGTAGCTTTCCCAGTCGCGCGCGGCGCGGCCGATGCCGCCGTACACCACCAGTTCCTGCGGGCGCTCGGCCACGTCCGGGTGCAGGTTGTTCATCAGCATGCGCAGCGGCGCCTCGGTCAGCCAGCTCTTGGCGGTGAGCGTGCTGCCGGTGGGGGCGATGATGGTGCGGGTGGAATCGTGACGGCTCATGCAGCACTCCGGGAGTTCGCGAATTCAAGGCAGGCGGTAAGCACCTGCTGCAGCGTGTGGCGCAGCGGCGCAGCGTGGTCGGGGTCGATCGGGGTGGGCCAGCTGTGCACGTCCACCTGTTCGGGTTCGGGTTCGTGCATGTAGCCGCGGCAGGCCAGCTCCATCTGCAGGCTGTGCACGCCGCCGGCGATGTCGCTGTAGTGGCGGGTGATCCAGCCGCCCTTGAAGCGGCCGTTGCGCACGTGCGACAGGCCGCTGATCCGGCACAGGTTCTCCACCACGTCGCTGAGCGCGTTGTCGCAGGAGGTATCCGGCGCGCCGGAGGGACCGGCAGTGCCCAGGTTGAACTGCGGCAGGTCGCCGTCGAACAGGTGCGGGATGTGCGATCGGATCGAATGCGCGTCGTACACCACCACCGTGCCGTGGCGCTGGCGCAGGCGCGCGATCTGCGCGGCCAGCGCCGCGTGGTAGGGCGCGAAGTATGTGTCACGGCGCTGGGCGATGTCGGCGTCATCCGGCTCCCGGCCCGGGCGGTACAGCGGCTGGCTGTCGAAGGTGGTCAGCGGGCACAGCCCGGTGGTGTTCTGCCCGGGATACAGCGAGACGCCGCTGGGGTCGCGGTTGAGGTCGATCACCGAACGCGAGATCGCCGAACGCACCGTGGTGGCGCCCATGCGCTGCGCGAAGTCATACAGCTCATGCACCCACCAGTCGGCATCGCGGCGGGCCAGCCACGGCGACACGAAATCGCCGGCAAGCGCATCGGGCAGTTCGGTGCCGGTGTGCGGGAAGCTGACGATCAGCGGCGCATCGCCTTCATGCACCTGCAGCCAGTCCGGATGCGCGGTCATGCCAGCGGCTCCACCTGCGGCAGGATGTCGGCCAGCCCTTCGGCCAGCGCGCCGCTGCGCACCAGCGCGGTGGCGGCCAGCATGTCCGGGTGGAAGTAACGGTCGTCCTGCAGGGTCGGCACCTGTGCACGCAGCCGCTGTCGCACTGCTTCGAGCGCATCGCTGGAGCGCAGGCCATCGTGGAAGTCGCACCCCTGCGCGGCGGCCAGCAGTTCGATGCCTACCACGTTGGCCGCGTTCTCGGCCATCTGCAGCAGGCGGCGTGCGCCATGCGCTGCCATCGAGACGTGGTCTTCCTGGTTGGCCGAGGTGGGAATCGAATCCACGCTGGCCGGGTAGGCGCGCTGCTTGTTTTCCGAGACCAGCGCGGCGGCGGTCACCTGCGGAATCATGAAACCGGAATTCAGGCCCGGCTTCGGGGTGAGGAACGCGGGCAGGCCCGACAGCGCCGGGTCGACCAGCATCGCAGTGCGGCGTTCACTGATCGAACCGATCTCGCACACCGCCATCGCCAGCATGTCGGCGGCGAACGCCACCGGTTCGGCGTGGAAGTTGCCGCCGGACAGCGCTTCGTTGGTATCGGTGAACACCAGCGGGTTGTCGGACACGCCATTGGCCTCGATCGACAGCGTGGTGGCGGCCTGGCGCATCACATCAAACGCCGCGCCCATCACCTGCGGCTGGCAGCGAAGGCAGTACGGGTCCTGCACGCGCACGTCGTTGTCGCGATGCGATTCACGGATCGCCGAGCCCTGCATCAACCTGCGCAGTGCCGCAGCGGTGGCGATCTGGCCACGCTGGCCGCGGATCTGGTGGATACGCGGATCGAACGGGGTGTCCGAGCCCTTGGCCGCTTCCACCGACAGCGCACCGGTGACCAGCGCGGCCTGGAACACGGTGGTGATCTCGAACAGCCCGGCCAGCGCATAGGCGGTGGAGTACTGGGTGCCGTTGAGCAGGGCCAGGCCTTCCTTGGCGCCCAGTACCAGCGGCGCCAGGCCGAAGCGCGCCAACGCATCGGCGGCCGGCAGGCGCTCGCCGCCGACGAATGCCTCGCCTACGCCGATCATCACGCTGGCCAGGTGCGACAACGGCGCCAGGTCGCCCGAGGCGCCCACCGAACCCTGGCACGGAATCACCGGCACCAGGTCGTGCTGCAGGAAGGCTTCCAGCAAGGCGAGCGTTTCCGGGCGGATGCCCGAGGCGCCCTGGGCCAGGCTGGTCAGCTTCAGCGCCATCATCAGGCGCACCACCGGCGCGGGCATCGGCTCACCGACGCCGGCGGCGTGCGACAGCACGATATTGCGCTGCAGGGTTTCCAGGTCGTCGCGTTCGATGCGCACGCTGGCCAGCTTGCCGAAGCCGGTGTTGATGCCGTACACCGGCTCGCCCTTGGCCACGATGTCGGCCACGGTCTGCGCGCTGCGGCGCACCGCCTCGGCCGACGCGGGGTCCAGGCGCACGCGGGCACCGTCGAAGATCGCGCGCCAGTGCGCCAGCGTCACCGCGCCGGGCTGCAGGGTCAGGGTCGTACTCATGGAATCTCCAGGCATCTCTATGTTCAGACGGATACGCCGCGCATCACGCGCGCGTGCAGGGGGTTGAAGCCGATGCGGTAGACAAGGTCGGCAGGCGCCTCGATGTCCCACACGGCCAGGTTGCAGTCCAGCCCGACCGCCAGCCGGCCGATCCGCGCCTGCCGGCCCAGCGCACGCGCCGCTTCACGGGTGAAGCCGGCAATGCACTCGTCCACGGTCATGCGAAACAGTGTCGCGGCCATGTTCATGGCCAGCAGCGGGCTGGTCAGCGGCGAGGTGCCGGGGTTGCTGTCGGTGGCCAGTGCCAGCGGTACGCCGGCGGCGCGCAGCGCGTCGATCGGGGGCAGGGTGGTGTCGCGGGTGAAATAGAACGCGCCCGGCAGCAGCACCGCCACGGTGCCGGCGGCACGCATCGCGGCAATGCCGTCTGCATCGAGGTGTTCGATGTGGTCGGCCGACAGCGCGCCATGCCGCGCGGCCAACGCAGCGCCGTGCTGGTTGCTGAGCTGTTCGGCGTGGATCTTCACCTCCAGTCCGTGCGCCTGCGCGGCCACGAACACCTGCTCGGCCTGCGCGGTGCTGAAGGCGATGTTCTCGCAGAACACATCGACCGCTTCGGCCAGGTCCTGCGCGGCCACCGCCGGAATCATCATGTTGCACACCTCATCGATGTACTCCTGCGCCTGCCGCCCCGGCGGCACCGCGTGTGCACCGAGGAAGGTGGGCACCACCTCGACCGCGCGCTGCCGCGACAGCTCGCGGGCCACGCGCAGCTGCTTGGTTTCATCGTCAAGCGAGAGGCCGTAGCCGGATTTGATTTCCACCGTGGTGAGGCCTTCGGCCAGCATCGCGTCCAGCCGCGGCAGGCTGGCCGCCAGCAGCTCCGCTTCGCTGGCGGCACGGGTGGCGCGTACGGTAGAGACGATGCCGCCGCCGGCGCGGGCGATGTCGGCATAACTCACCCCCTGCAGGCGCTGTTCGAATTCATTGGCGCGGTTGCCGGCGTACACCAGGTGGGTGTGGCAGTCGACCAGCCCCGGACTGATCCAGCGTCCGCCGCAGTCCACGCGGCGGTTCGGCTGCAGGTGCGCTTCGGACCCGGCCGGGCCGACGTGCACGATGCGGCCGTCGTGGGCGGCGATCACCCCGTCGCGGATCACGCCCAGGCCAGGGCCGTCGACGGTGATCAGGTGGGCGTTGGTCCAGAGAGTGTCACAGTGCATGGCAGCAACCACGGCGGCTTATATGTCTATACAATATAGGCGCCACTTCCGGGATGTCCAGTGATGCCAGCCAACCCCGCTTCCGTCCTCGCTTTCCACGCCGACCATGCCCTGCTGCCGCAGGGGTGGGCGCGCGATGTGCGCATCGTCTGCGCTGGCGGCACCCTGCAGTCGGTCACCCCGGGCGTGCCCGCGCAGGCCGGCGACACCGCGCTGGCCATCGCGCTGCCCGGGCTGGGCAACCTGCACAGCCACGCCTTCCAGCGCGGCATGGCCGGGTTGACTGAAATCGGCGGGCGCAGCGGCGACAGCTTCTGGAGCTGGCGCGACCTGATGTACCGGTTCCTGGCCCACCTGCAGCCTGATGCAGTGCAGGCCATCGCCGAACAGGCCTACGTGGAGATGCTCGAATCCGGCTTCACCCGCGTGGGCGAGTTCCACTACCTGCACCATGCCCCGGACGGCACGCCGTATGCCGACCGCGCCGAGATGGCCGCGCGCATCGCCGCGGCAGCGCAGGGCAGTGGCATCGGCCTCACCCTGCTGCCGGTGTTCTACGCGCACGCCGATTTCGGCGGCGCAGCGCCGAACCCGGCCCAGCGCCGGCTGCTGCATGACGTGGACGGGTTCGCCGCGCTGCTCGACGGCTGCCGCCAGGCGCTGCGCGGACAGGACGATGCGGTGCTGGGCATCGCGCCGCACAGCCTGCGCGCGGTGACCGGCGAGGAGCTGGCGGCGCTGCTGCCGCTCAACCGCGGCCCGGTGCACATTCATATCGCCGAACAGACCCGCGAGGTCGATGCCTGCGTGGCCTGGAGCGGGCTGCGCCCGGTGCGCTGGCTGTACGAACATGCCGCCGTCGATGAACGCTGGTGCCTGGTGCATGCCACCCACGTCGATGCCGACGAAGTGCAGCGCATGCTGGCCAGCCGTGCCGTGGTCGGGCTGTGCCCGATCACCGAGGCCAACCTGGGCGATGGGCTGTTCCCGATGCAGGCCTTCGCGCGTGGCGGCGGCCGGTTCGGGGTGGGCTCGGATTCCAACGTGCTGATCGATGCGGCCGAAGAGCTGCGCCTGCTCGAATACGGGCAGCGCCTGCAGCTGCGTGGACGCAACGTGCTCGCGCCGCAGGAAGGCGTTTCCAGCGGCCGCTGGCTGTTTGAACAGTCGCTGCAGGGCGCAGCGCAGGCTTTGGGCGTAACCACTGGCCTGCAGCCCGGTGCGCCGGCCGACGTGGTGGAACTGGACCCGCAGCACCCGGCGCTGATCGCGCGCGACGGCGATGCCTGGCTTGACAGCTGGGTGTTCGCCGCCCGTAATGGCGCCGTCCGATCGGTCTGGCGCGGGGGGCGCGAGCTGGTACGGCATGGCCGCCACCTGCAGCGCGACGCCGTAGCGGCGCGCTTTGCCCACGCCCTTCGCGGCGTGCTTGCCGCGCACTGAACGTGGCCGCCACCCCCTACCAGGATTCCCGCGTGACCGGCAAGAAAGCCGAAACCCTCAACCAGCGCATCCGTGCCGACCTCGAGAGCCGCATCCTGAGCGGGGAGTGGGCGCCGGGGTTCCGCATTCCGTACGAGCACGAGTTGATGGAGCAGTACGGCTGCTCGCGGATGACCGTCAACAAGGTGCTCACCGCGCTGGCCGAGAGCGGCATGATCGAGCGCCGGCGTCGTGCCGGCTCGTTCGTGGCGCGCCAGCCGCCGCACCTGGAACAGGTGGCGCTGGAGATTCCCGACATCGCCATGGCGGTCGGTGCGCGCGGCCATGTGTACGGCTACCAGCTGCTGGACCGCGCCTACCGGGCGCCGGACACGCAGGTGGAGGAAGAAATGGCGTTGTCCGCTGGCGAGAAACTGCTGGCCATCCGCTGCCTGCACCGTGCCGACGGCAGGCCGTTCGCGCTCGAATACCGGCTGATCAGCCCGGTCGGGGTGCCCGAAGTGCTGGACGTGGATTTCAACACGACCGCGCCGGGCAGCTGGCTGCTGCAGAACGTGTCGTGGACCCGCGCCCAGCACCGGATCAGTGCGTGGGGCGCCGATGCCGCAGCAGCGGCCCTGCTTGAAGTGCCGATGGGCACCGCGTGCCTGGTGATCGACCGTCTCACCTGGCGCGGCGACCAGCCCATCACCTGCGTGCGGCAGATGTTCCTGGGCGACGCCTGGGACCTGGTGGCGCGGTTCGCGCCCGGCGCGCGCTGATCCTTACGACGTGGCGCACTGGCGCCAGCGCACCGGCTCGTCGGTGTTGATGCGGGGATTGAGCTGGATGCGCACCGTGCGCAGTGCCGGATAGCGCTTCACCTGGGTGCAGATGCGGGGCCAGACCTCGTCGATCTCGGCCGAGCGGTTGACTGCCAGCGTCTGCCGGGTCTGCCAGAACGCGCTGAGCACGCCCTCCTGCTGGGCCAGCAGTGTTGCCAGTTCGCGCTGGTACACCGCCAGCGTGGCCGCATCCGGGTCGGCCACGGTGCCGAGGATCTGGTTTGGCGCGGCGGCCGTATGGGCCGGGTTGGCCGGCGCAGCAGGTGCAGGGGCGACTGGAGCGGGCGGGGTGGGCGCCGGCGGGGGCGCTGCCTGCACGGGGGCCGACGCCGGCGCGGGCGCCTGGGCTGCCTGGTCCAGGCGGGATGTCAGGTATCCCATGCCCACCAGCAGGCCCAGCGTCAGCGAGCCCAGCCCGGCGATCGAGATGCGCCGCACCGCTTCGCGGCGTGCCGCGTGCTTGACGCGGGTTTCCACGTCACCGGGCAGGTAAGGCTGCAGCATCGGCCACAGCAGCGCTCCATCCAGCACTTCCACGTTCTGCTTGTCGGCGGTGGAACGGCCATCGCGCTCGACCATGCCTTCGGTGATGAGGATGCCGCCGCGGGCACCGGCCAGGCGCGCCGCGGCGCCCAGCTCGTTTACCGCCGCCCGGCCGATCCGGTAGGCGCGGCCATGCTTGCACGACACCAGGTAGCGCTGGTGCTGGGCGTCCTGCATCAGGAAGTCGCTGCTGGGCTCACGGCTGTCGTCGGCCTCGCCGGTCACGTCCTGCAGGCCGCGCTGTTCGTGCAGGGCGCGCCGGACGATTTCCGAGAAGTCCCGCCAGTGCATGCCGGCCAAGGCGTTGAGCCCCAGCCGGGTCTCCTTGCGGCGGCGTTTCACCAGCCAGAAGTAGGCAGCGGCCAGGGACCAGACAACGAGGGCCAGCAGGAGAGCCAGAATCCAGGAGAACATGGGACCTAGAGATGAACACGGAGGCGCAGACGACAGTTTATATGCGCCCGCCCCTGTCTGCGGGATGTCGTTTTGAGATCGCGCACACAGAAAACCCGCCAATCCTTAGCCGTGAGGGGAGGGAACAAACGGCGCAGAAGCAATTGGCGGGTCGATTTCGATTGTCAACAAAGTGGTGCTGCTTTGCAACAATCGCCGTACGGAACAGTGTGGTCCGCGCTCAGGGGTCCGAACCGGGCGACTGGTGCGTGCCGGGCCGCGGGTCTGCGTTGGGGGAGGCGTTACGGGCCTCGGCGCGGTTGAGCCGGGCGGTCAGGGCATCGATCCGCACATTGAGCGCCGCCACGTCTTCTGCCGTGGGGATATGCAGGCGCTTGAGCACGCCCTGGACCCGGTCGTCGAAGGCCTTCTCGACCTTGTCCCAAGTGCCGGCGGCCTTTTCGCGCGCCTCGCCCAGGTGTTCCTCGACGTTGTCGCGCCAGCGCGGGGTGTCGCCGGCCTGCTCGCGGTTGCGCGCGTCCACCGACTCGCCTTCCTTGACCAGGTCGTCGAAAACGCGGCTGCCTTCGGCCTGGGCGCGTGCGAACACGCCGAGCCCGGCCAGCCAGATCTGCTGCGCCGAACCGGTCAGCCTGCGCGAGAAGCGCTCGGCCTGGTCCTGCAGCGAGGGCTTTTCGCCCGTGCGGTCATCGTAGTCGTCGTGAGTATTCATGGGGCGATCCTGTGAGTGGCCACCCGTTGATCCTACCCAGCGCTTCGATTGCGTGGCGTGATGGCGTGCCCGCCGCCACGCCAGCGGTTCAGGCCAGCTTTTCCTGCAGGACGCGCTGGATTTCGCCTTCGACCATGCCCTTCATCATCGACACCGGGAAGCCCAGGTCGGCGACCACGCGCACCTGGTGAGCCAGCAGCTCGATCTGGCCATTCACGCCGGAGCCGTTGAACGCGAGCGCATCGCCGTCCCACTGGGTCTTGAGGGAAAACTTGTCGGTGAGCTTGGCCGCCATCGCCTCGATCGCGTCGCGGGCCGCTTCGGTGGACAGCGTGTGGTCGTGGCGGATATCGATGCGGGACATGCGGACTCCTGACAGGTGGTAGCGGGAAACGGGCGTGCATTGTGCGCATCCGCAGACAGAACTCCAAGCAGTGCGTCACACTTCTCTATCTTCCCTGACATCCAACCTGCTAGGCTGCGCCGCGTGCAGAACCTGCTTGTTCACTTCACTCATCGCCAACACCCCGACCAGCCGTTGCGGCCCGGGGTACAGCGCATCGTGCGCCATGCCTCGGGCAGCGTCCGCCTGGGCGGCGACGCGGCCGGCACGCTGTTGCTGGCCCAGTTCTGCCTGGACGACCGCGGCCTGTGGCTGCAGGTAGCCGCCGGCATGCGCGGCATCCACGTCAATGGTCGCCCGGTGCGGCGCATGGCGCTGCTGCGGCCCGGCGACGCGGTCTACGCCGACGGCGTGGAAATGCTGATCCAGGGCGAATGCGAGGCCCTCAACCACGCCCCGTCGCGCAGCGATGAGAGTGGGGAGGACCAGCGCCTGCTGCGCGGGGTGGGTGGCCAGCACCACGGGCGCAGCTTCACCCTCGACCGCCCGCGGGTGATCGGGCGCGGCGCCGAATCCGACATCGTGATCGACGATCCCGCGTTCGCCGAACAGCACGCGCGCCTGGAACGCCACGGCGACCGCCTGCTGTTGCGGGATCTGGGGGCGGGCGAATCGACCCGGGTCAACGGCGTCAGCGTCAGGCACTGCTGGCTGCAGCCCGGTGACCAGCTGGTCTTCGATGCGCAGCACCGGTTCGTGCTGGAAGTGCCGCACGACGGCCGCAAGCGGGTGGTCAGCGATGAGGAGGACGAGCTGCTCGACCTGCCATCGCCGGTGGAAGCCCAGGCCAAGCCGAAGCGGGTAAGCCGCTGGCCGTGGCTGCTCGGCAGCGCGCTGCTGCTGGCCGGCCTGATCAGCCTGCTGCTGTGGTTCGGCGCGCGCTGAACCGATAGATTCGGATGCAACCAATTTCGCCTTGTCCTGCAAGGCCTAAAGGCTGGTGCGCTGCGGCATACTAGGGGTCTTGCCCCATAGGTGTGACATGACGCGCGCGTTCAATTTCAGTGCCGGCCCTGCAACCCTGCCGGAATCGGTCCTGCGCCAGGCGCAGGAAGAGATGTTGGAATGGAACGGCGCTGGCGCCTCCATTGTCGAAATGAGCCACCGCGGCCCGGAGTTCATGGCCGTTGCCGCCCAGGCCGAAGCCGATCTGCGCCGCCTGCTCGGCGTGCCGGACGATTACGCGGTGATGTTCCTGGCCGGCGGGGCGACCACCCAGCAGGCCCTGCTCGCGCTGAACTTCGCCGCCCCCGGGCAGACCGTGGATTACGTGCTCACCGGGCATTGGGGCAAGACCGCGATCAAGCAGGTCAGCCCCTACGTGCGGGTCAACGTGGCCGCCAGCAGCGAAGCCGGTGGTTTCCATGACATCCCGCCGCGCAGCCAGTGGCAGTTGTCCGACGATGCCGCCTACGTGCACATCACCGCCAACGAAACCATCCACGGCGTCGAGTTCCGTGACACCCCGGACGTCGGCAGCGCGCCGCTGTTCGCCGATTTCAGCTCCTCCATCGCCAGCGAACCGCTGGATGTCTCGCGCTACGGCCTGATCTACGCCGGTGCACAGAAGAACCTGGGCCCGGTCGGCGTGTCGGTGGTGATCGTGCGCCGCGACCTGCTCGAGCGCAGTGGCCAGCCGCGCGCGGACATCTTCGATTATCGCTCGCACGTCGCCCGCGATTCCATGCTCAACACCCCGCCCACCTGGAACTGGTACCTGGCCGGGCTGGTATTCCAGTGGATGCTCGCCGAGGGCGGGGTGGAAGAATTCGCGCGCCGCAACGCGGTCAAGTCGACGCTGATCTACGGCGCCATCGATGCCTCCGGCGGCTTCTACCGCAATGAGGTGGTGCCTGCCGCGCGTTCACGCATGAACATTCCGTTCTTCCTGCCTGACGAAACCCTCACCGCCCGTTTCGTGAGCGAATCCAAGGCTGCCGGGCTGCTGGCGCTGAAGGGCCACAAGGCCGTCGGCGGCA
Organism: Stenotrophomonas sp. CCNWLW57; assembly: GCF_037203925.1. Lineage (NCBI taxonomy): Bacteria > Pseudomonadati > Pseudomonadota > Gammaproteobacteria > Lysobacterales > Lysobacteraceae > Stenotrophomonas > Stenotrophomonas sp. CCNWLW57. The sequence continues at coordinate 461,125 of NZ_JBBCBJ010000003.1, read as the reverse complement.
TCCGCGCCTCGCTGTACAACGCACTGCCGGTGGAAGGCGCACAGGCGCTGGCCGCCTTCATGCGCGATTTCCAGCAACGCAACGGCTGACGTTCCCGAATCTGTAACTGGATACCCTGATGGCCACCAAACCCGCCAAGCCCAAGGCACCCGCCGCCAAGCCCACCAAAGCCAAGGCCGACGCCGTACCTGCTGTCGCCGCCCCGGTGCTGTCGGACGTGCGCGCCAAGATCGACCACATCGACCGCAGCATCCAGGCGCTGATCGCCGAGCGCGCCCAGTTCGCCCACCAGGTCGGCAAGGCCAAGGGCAAGCTTGCTGCTGCCGTGGATTATTACCGCCCCGAACGCGAAGCCCAGGTGCTGCGCATGGTGGTGGACCGCAACGAAGGCCCGCTCAGCGATGAAGTGCTGGTGCATGTGTTCCGCGAAATCATGTCGGCCTGCCTGGCCCAGCAGGAGCCGCTGAAGATCGGTTACCTCGGCCCGGAAGGCACCTTCAGCCAGCAGGCCGTGCTCAAGCACTTCGGCCGTTCGGCGCTGGGCCTGCCGTTGGCCAGCATTGAAGAAGTGTTCCAGGAAGTGGAAGCGGGCAACGCCGATTTCGGCGTGGTGCCGGTGGAAAACTCGGGGCAGGGCACCATCCAGATCACCCTGGACATGTTCCTCACCTCCAACCTGAAGATCTGCGGCGAAGTCGAACTGCGCGTGCAGCAGTACCTGATGTCCCGCAGCGGCCGGCTGGAAGATGTCGAACGCGTGTATGGCCACCCGCAATCGTTCATGCAGACCTCCTCCTGGCTGCGCGCCAACCTGCCCAAGGCCGAGAAGATCCCTGTGTCGAGCAATGCCGAAGGTGCGCGCCGCGCCCGCAATGCCGATGACGCCGCCGCCATTGGTGGCGAAAGTGCAGGGCACGTGTATGGCCTGAAGAAGGTCGTGACCAAGCCGATCCAGAACGACGCCGACAACACCACCCGCTTCCTGGTGGTGGGCCGCCAGTTCTTCCCGACCTCCGGCCACGACCGCACCTCGGTGCTGGTGTTCATCCACGACAAGCCCGGTGCGCTGTTCGACGTGCTCAGCCCGTTCGCGCGGCACGGCATCAGCATGAACCGCATCGAATCGCGCCCGTCGCACAACGCCAAGTGGGAATACGGCTTCTTCATCGACCTGGCCGGCCACATCGACGACGAGGCCATGCAGGCCGCGTTGGCCGAACTGAAGGCGCACTCGGCGCAGATCAAGGTGTTGGGCTCCTACCCGGTGGCCGTGCCCTGATACCTCGGCGCCGCCGCACTGCGCGCGGCGCCGCTTACCGTCATTCCGCACCATCGCTGCCTTCGCGGGCGGCTTTCTACAGGATTCACCGATGACCGCTTCCGCTTCCTGGACCGCCCGCAAGGGCCAGCCCCTGCAGGGCAGCCTGACCATTCCCGGCGACAAGTCGGTCTCGCATCGTGCGGTGATGTTCGCTGCACTGGCCGATGGCGTTTCGCACATCGACGGTTTCCTGGAAGGCGAGGACACCCGCGCCACCGCCGCGATCTTCTCGCAGATGGGCGTGCGCATTGAAACCCCGTCGCCGTCGCAGCGCATCGTCCACGGCGTGGGCGTGGATGGTCTGCAGGCACCGGCCGGCCCGCTGGACTGCGGCAACGCTGGCACCGGCATGCGCCTGCTGGCGGGCCTGCTGGCCGCGCAGCCGTTCGATGCAGTGATGGTGGGCGATGAATCGCTGTCGCGCCGTCCCATGCGTCGGGTGACCGGCCCGTTGGCGCAGATGGGCGCGAAGATCGATACCGAGGCCGACGGTACCCCGCCGCTGCGCGTGCATGGCGGCCAGCCGCTGCACGGCATCGACTTCGCCTCGCCGGTGGCCAGCGCGCAGGTCAAATCGGCCGTGCTGCTGGCCGGCCTGTACGCGCGGGGCGACACCGCCGTGACCGAACCGCACCCGACCCGCGACTACAGCGAACGCATGCTGCGCGCCTTCGGCGTGGAGATCGACTTCTCGCCCGGCAAGGCCCGCCTGCGTGGCGGCCAGCGCCTGCGCGCCACCGACATCGCGGTGCCGGCTGACTTCTCCTCGGCGGCGTTCTTCCTGGTGGCGGCCAGCATCATTCCCGGTTCGGCGCTCACCCTGCGCCAGGTCGGCCTCAACCCGCGCCGCACCGGCTTGCTGGCCGCACTGCGACTGATGGGCGCGGATATCCGCGAAGAGAACCATGCAGAGCAGGGCGGGGAAGCCGTAGCAGACCTGGTGGTCCGCCATGCACCGCTGCACGGCGTCGAGATCCCCGAAGCGCTGGTGCCGGACATGATCGACGAGTTCCCGGCCCTGTTCGTCGCCGCTGCCGCTGCACAGGGCAACACCATCGTGCGTGGCGCGGCCGAACTGCGGGTCAAGGAATCCGATCGCCTCGCCGCAATGGCCACCGGCCTGCGCAGCCTGGGCGTGCAGGTCGATGAAACCGAAGACGGCGCCACGATCCACGGCGGAACGGAAATGGGCAGCGGCACCATCGAAAGCCACGGCGATCACCGCATCGCCATGGCCTTCGCCATCGCCGGCCAGCTCAGCAGCGGCGAGGTGCGCATCAACGACATCGCCAACGTCGCCACCTCGTTCCCCAACTTCGACGGCATCGCCCGCACCGCCGGCTTCAACCTCGCATAAGGCACCGTCGGCCGCGTCCAATCCGTTGGCCCGTGCAACTGGCGGCGTAGGGACACGCCATGTGTGTCCGCTTTACGCGCAAAAAAAAGGAGCCGACCAGATGGTCGGCTCCTGCTCCCCCGCCGTTTTACAGATGAGGGTTACCGCTGCTCGGTGCGGAAATCCACCGGCACGCGTACCACGCTCGCCACGGCGCGGCCGTTGTGCATCGCCGGTTCGAACTTCCAGTCACGCACGGTGCTCAGCACCGCACGGTCCAGGTCACGGTCACGACCGCCACTGCGCTGCACGATATTGGCGTCGGTCACCTGGCCGCGCGGGTCAACGTTGAGGCTGGCAATCACGCTGCCTTCCACGCCACTACGCAGCGCGGTCCGCGGATACACCGGCTTGGCGTTGCTGCTCAGCGGGCGCGCATCGCGATCGCGAACGACGGGAGCAGCACGACGCTGCGTGGTGGCAGGCGTAGCTTCACGGTTGGCCGGGACCGGTGTCACCGCTACCGGCGTCTCGGTAGCAGGCAGCATGCGTTCCCCGACCGGCGCGCTGGCACCTTCATCGGGATTGGCATAGCGCAGCCACACCAGCGCGGCGGCAAACATCGCGACGATCAGCGCGATCCACAGCAGCGGAGAGGTACGACGGCGGCCCGGCTCGTCAATGATGTCGCGCTGCTGCTGCGGCGACGTAGGCATCTCGTGTGCATGGGTAACACTCATGGCGGACTCCTGGTGTCGAGTTGACGACGCCAGTCTTGCCTGAGCCAGGTTGCGGGTGTGTCACCGATGCGTCAACGCCACGCGTGCATTCCCGTTGAGGTTCAGCATCATGAGCCGAACCTTTACGCGGAGTTCGCGCGGTCTTCAAGCGTGTGCCCACTAACAGTGGGCACCTACCAGTGGGCACGTACCGGTGGCACCTGTGGGCACCTACCCGCGCAATATCATTGCGCCTTGAAATCGAATGGGACTTCGATGCTGCCCGGCACCGCAACGCCGTTGCTTTGCGCCGGCTGGAAACGCCAACGGCGCACGGCATCGCTGGCAGCGCGATCCAGGTCACGCGAGCCGCTGCGCTGGATGATGGTGACGTTCATCGGGTAGCCGGTCGCGTCCACATCCACGCGCACCACCACGCTGCCTTCCACGCCATTACGCAGGGCGGCAGGCGGGTAGGTCGGTGGCGGCGACTGGTCGGCAATCGGCTGCGGGCGGTCGCCGGCGGCCATCGCCACCGGGGCGGTTTCCGGCGCGGCAGCGGCCGGGGCGGCCGGTGCCGGCGGCGGAGCGGTTTCCACCAGCTGCGGCTTTTCGTCTTCCACCGGCAGCGGCTTGGCGTCGGGCATGTCGCTGGATCCGGCCGCGGCGGGCAGGGGTTCTGGCAAGGGCTCGACCTGGGCCACGTCCTGCGGGGTCTGCGCGGGGCCGGCCTTGTAGAAGTCGTTGTTGCGGTTGCCCAGCCACACGGCCAGGAACAGCAGCACACCGACGCCAAAGGCGATCCCGGCGATCGTGAGGCTGCGGCGGGGCAGCTGGAAGGTGATGTTCTTGCCAGACGAGGAACGGGAAGCGGACATGAGCCATACCATGGTGAACTCCCCGATTCTGCCACGCCGGGAATGAACCGGGCGGCAGAAAAGCCGATTACAGGCGATAATCCCCCTCCAGACCCGTCCTTACCGCCCAAACGCCATGCTCGATCCAGCCCTGCTCCGCCAACAACCCGCCGAACTCGCCGAACGCCTGCGCTCCTCGCGCGGTTTCGAGCTGGACGTCTCCGGGCTGGAGTCGCTGGAAGCCGACCGCAAGCGCATCCAGATCCGTACCCAGGAGCTGCAGAGCCTGCGCAACAGCCGCTCCAAGGCTATCGGCCAGGCCAAGGCCAAGGGCGAGGACGTCTCGGCGATCATGGCCGAAGTGGCCGCCTTCGCCGACGAACTCAAAGCCTCGGAAGTAACCCTGGACGAGCTGCGCGAGAAGATTGAAGCCATCGCGATGGGCATCCCCAACGTACCGGCAGACGATGTCCCGTACGGCAAGGACGAATCGGAGAATGTCGAGCAGAAGCGCTGGGGCACCCCGCGCAGCTTCGATTTCCCGGTGCTCGACCATGTCGAACTGGGCGCCCGCAACCAGGGGTTGGATGGTGAAGCCGGCGCCAAGCTGTCGGGTTCGCGCTTCACCGTGCTGCGCGGCCCGGTCGCGCGCCTGCACCGCGCCTTGGCCCAGTTCATGCTCGACCTGCACACTGGCGAGCACGGGTATGAGGAAACCAACGTCCCGGTGCTGGTGAACCCGGAATCGCTGCGCGGCACCAGCCAGCTGCCCAAATTCGAAGACGACCTGTTCAAGACCGCCGTGGGCGAGTCGACCCGCTACCTGATTCCGACCTCGGAAGTGTCGCTGACCAATATCGTGCGCGACGAAATCGTCGATGCCGAGCGCCTGCCGCTGAGCATGACCGCCCATTCGCTGTGCTTCCGCGCCGAAGCCGGCAGCGGCGGCCGCGACGTCCGCGGCATGATCCGCCAGCACCAGTTTGAAAAGGTCGAGCTGGTCACCGTGTGCGCCCCGGCCGAGAGCGAAGCCGAGCACCAGCGCATGACCCGCTGTGCCGAAGTGGTGCTGGAAAAGCTGGGCCTGCCGTACCGCAAGGTGCTGCTGTGCACCGGCGACATGGGCTTCTCGGCCATCAAGACCTACGACCTGGAAGTGTGGCTGCCCTCGCAGGACACCTACCGCGAGATTTCCTCGTGCTCCAACTGCGGCGACTTCCAGGCGCGCCGCATGCAGGCGCGCTGGCGCAACCCGGAAACCGGCAAGCCGGAACTGGTGCACACCCTCAACGGCTCGGGCGTGGCCGTGGGCCGCGCAATGATCGCGGTGATGGAGAACTACCAGAACGCCGACGGCAGCATCACCGTACCGGATGCGCTCAAGCCCTACATGGGCGGCCTGGAAAAGATCGCGTAACGAAAGAACCCGCCGAACGGCGGGTTTTTTTTGTGGCTGCTATCAAATAGAAACGGCCCCTCAAAGCGGGGCCGCAGGGTGGGCCGGATGGGGGAGGAGGAATCCGGCCCGGGCAGGGCGTCCGACGAGGACTCAACGCCTGCCCTGGAACACTCAGGCTTCGGCCAGTTCTTCGAACTCGGCGGCCGGCAGGCTGGCCAGCGCCGCAGCAATGGCTTCCTCGCGATGGGTCGGCGAATACGCAAGGCCTTCGGCACGCACGAATTCGACATTGGTGATGCCCATGAAGGCGAACACCTGGCGCAGGAACGGCTCCTGGAAGTCGGCCGGCGAATCGGTATAGATGCCGCCGCGCGAACTGGCGATGATCACGCGCTTGCCACCGGCCAGGCCGACCGGTCCATTCTCGGTGTACTTGAAGGTGCGCCCGGCAACCGCCACGCGGTCGATCCAGGCCTTCAGGGTCGACGGAATGCTGAAGTTGTACATCGGCGCGCCGATGACAATCACGTCTGCGGCAAGGAACTGCTGCATCACCGCTTCGGCATCGGTGGCTTCGGCCGCATCCACTTGGGCCAGCGAACCACTACTCAAATGGGGAATGGGATTACGATCGAGATCGCGGTAGGTTACATCGAGGTTCTCAACGGTCTCATTGAACCGTGCGACCACGGCCGCGGACAGCTGGCGGGAAACCGAGTTGTCGCCCAGCACGCTGGCATCAATGTGAAGAAGCTTCATGGCAATCACCTGTATCCGGGGAAGGGCGGTCAAGGCGCCGCCGACGGAAAGCAGGTTAGGTTGTTGCGTCGCTGGGATAAAGGTGGTTGAATACCACGTATTGTTCTATATCTGGAACTTCGGTATGCACGACCTCAACGACCTGTACTACTTTGCCATGGTGGTGGACCACGGCGGTTTCGCCGCGGCCGAACGCGCCCTGGGCATCCCAAAATCCCGTCTGAGCCGCCGTATCAGCCAGCTGGAAACCGACCTGGGCGTGCGCCTGCTGCAGCGCTCCACGCGTCGCTTCGCGGTGACCGACGTCGGCACCAGCGTGCATCGCCACGCGCAGACCATGCTGGCCGAAGCCCAGGCCGCCCGCGAAGTGGTGGACCGCCTCAGTGCCGAGCCACGCGGCCTCGTGCGCGCCAGCGTTCCGGTCTCATTGGCGCAGATGCAGCTGCCCAAGCTGCTGCCGAAGTTCCTGGCCCAGTACCCGAAAGTGCGCCTGCAGCTGAACATCAGCAACCGCCGCGTGGACATCATCAACGAAGGCTATGACGTGGCCCTGCGCGTACGCTCACGCCTGGACGATGACGGGAGCCTGGTGATGCGCAGCTTCGGCCAGGTGCAGGAACTGCTGGTGGCCAGCCCGAAATATCTGGATCGCGCCGGCCGCCCGAAAGATCCCGATGAACTGGCCAACCACGTCACCCTGAGCATCAGCGAAGACGAGGCCCGCCAGCGCTGGGAGCTGCACGGCCCGGAGGGCGCGGTGCGCCGCGTCGACCTGCAGCCGCGCGTGGCGGGGTTCGACTTCCCGCTGCTGCAGAGCATGGTCAAGGACGGCTTCGGCATTACCATGCTGCCCGAGACCGTCTGCGCCGACGCCGTGCGCAGCGGCGAACTGGAAGTGGTGCTGCCGGAATGGTCGCTGCCGCAGGGCATCTGCCACGCCGTATTCGCCTCCCGCCGCGGCCTGCTGCCGGCGGTGCGGGTGTTCATCGACTTCCTGGCCGAGCACCTGCCGCCGCAGCTGGAAGCGTCGCGCCTGGACTGCGGTGGGGCGTGCGAGCGGGCCAAGGAAAAGATCCGCGCCAGCGCCTTGGGTGCGCTGGCGGTAGACGCCGGCTGACGCTGCCGGGGTCGGCCTTGGGTAAACCCGGCCGACCATGCGAGAATACGCGCCCGGCCTCGGCCGGCGCAGGACATCCGGAGAGATGGCCGAGCGGTTTAAGGCACCGGTCTTGAAAACCGGCGAAGGGTCATTCCTTCCGTGGGTTCGAATCCCACTCTCTCCGCCAATCACGCATAAGTCATTGATTTATATGATTATTTGCATGATTTGATTGATTGTTAAATGGGAGCTTGTTCGGGGCTCCATTCGAAGAAGCGGTCGCAGGCATTGCGCAGGGCATCTGGGGTCTTTGCTTCACCCACGATGAAAACCGTGGCGCCGCGTTCTCTTAGTCTGCGGCTGAGGTATGCAAAGTCCGAGTCGCTCGTTACCAGGCAAAAGACCTCTGCGCGCTTGTCGAACAGTGCTTCTTGAGCATCAAGAGCAAGCGCAATGTCAGCCGTATTTTTCCTGGAAGCGTATTGGTATTGAAGGCAGGGCGTGAACGCCTGTCGGACCAGCGCTTGTTCCCAGGGATTGCTGAGCGTAGCTTTGTTGCCATAGCCCCGGCGAAGGATCACTCGTCCGGCTCGAGCCGTCATGAGAAGTGCAAAGTCGATGAATGCTGGGGCCACGTTGTCGCAGTCGATCATGACCGCGACGGTTGAATCTTGCTGTTGCTGTTGCTGTTGCTGTGCCATGCCTGCTCTTCCTTGTCTGGGTCCAGGCATCATGCCGATGCCGCACCGGCACTATCTCACGCGAATGAGCAGCTTCTAATCTGTGGTGTAAGCCGGCGAGAGCATGTCCCTCTTAACTGACCAAGCGGGCTTTTCGAGCGTCTTGCCCTTGGGTATCCAAGCCGTGGAAGCAAAGCCCATAGAGCCCCGGCCAAACTTCTGGTTAGTCCGGTCCATGACATCCATAATGGCCTTGCTGCGTTGATCGACCCCGGCGAACAGATTCCCCTGCTGGATGTCCATATGGCTCAGATCAAGCAAGCTGACACCTGCTTTCTTGTAGCCGTAACCCTGACGGAACATGTCCTTGGCCAGCCCCTGAGCAACCATCAAAATTTCCCTGGTGTCAGCAGAGGGCATCAGCAGACGAAACGACTTTGATGGGTTGTATTGCGGCAGGTTTTGCTTGAAAGGGTTCGTCCGGATGAAGACCCAGACACCCGCTGCTTGCAGCTGCCTTGCACGAAGCTTCTCGCAAGCCCGTTGGGCAAAAATGGCAATGGCTCGCATCAGCTCGGTCTGTGACGTGATGTCTTTGCGGAAGGTGCGAGAGACCATAATGTCTTTGCGTTGTGGCTCGTGTTCTTCGAGTTCTGCACACGAAATGCCCGGCAATTCGCGCTGCGTGCGTGCCAGCACGACACCATATCGAGAGCGCAGTGCGTCTACGTCAGCCGCAGCCAGATCACCTGCGGTCAGGATGCCGTCCGCGCCCAATCTTGCAGTGAGCTTCCTTCCCACGCCCCACACGTCTTCTACGGGGTAAATGAGCAGGACAGGGTTGTCAGGCATCGTCGTAACGACACCTTCCGCAGTGGACTTCGCTGTCTTATTGCTAAGCTTCGCGAGCGTCTTCGTCGGTCCAATGCCAACGCATGAGGGGATGCCGGTCCACTTCAAAATCCGAGCACGGGCTTCTGCTGCGAGCCGCTCGTGATCCTTTGAGGGGATGCCTGCCAGATCAATGAAATTCTCATCGATGCTGTATTGCTCGATGGCAGGAAAGAGGTCTCTCAAGATCGAGGCGATCCGGCCGCTGATGTCTCCGTAGAGCGCGAAATTTGCAGGCCGAAAAGTGATCTGGCGGCGAATCTCGGGTGGGATCTGATGGATAGGGGCACCCATCGGCACACCGAGCTTTTTGCTCAATGCGTCCCTGGCAATAACACAGCCATCTCCGCTACTTGCCACACACACGGGCTTTCCGCGAAGCTTCGGATCGAAGCTTACTTCAACAGAGTAGTAGAAATTGTTCCCGTCTTGTAGTGCCAACATGGAGAGGTCAATAGGTATGAGTGAGAGGAAGAAGGCGAAGACGAAGACGAAGACGAAGAAGAGTGCCGCTCAGCTTGAAATCGGAACTGACATCTGGAAGGAGGCGCGCCGAAACGACCCCAACCTGAGCGCCAGGGAACGTGCGGAAGTCAAAGCGGACGAGCTTGATGAAAAACTGCCGCCACTTGTCGAAGTTCCGGAAGCTCAGGGTCCTACACGTTTCTGATCACCTTCGAAGCTCCTTTTTAAAAGACCAAGTGACCACACCCCAGACATCGAGCTCGATGTCTGGGGACACTAGGATCGGAGGGTGTTCCGGGTGTCCGGAGTGGAGCGCCAGGCGATTCCGGCTCATCGCAAGCCGTTTCACCATAGAGCCTCCTTCCCATAGGACCAAAACAACGTCCCCGTGCTTGGGTTCCAAGCTGCGGTCGATGACCAGGGTGTCGCCTTGGTCGATCCCGAGGCCAGCCATGTTGTCCCCTTCGGCCGTGGCGAAGAACGTAGCGACCGGATTGCTGATGCAGTGCTGATTGAGGCAGAGCGTGTCCTCCGCCCCGAAGAAGTCCTCTGCTGGGCTTGGGAAGCCGCAGGAGACGCGCATCCTGAGCAGGGGTAGGGCATGGGTAGGTGCGGTGACGCTGAAAGCTCCCAAGAGGCTTGGAGGGGCGATGGGGTGCATAGTGGGAGAGTCCGGGAAAGCTGAATCACGGGCTGAGACTGAGGGGCCTCAGCATGCTGCTACGCTGCTAGATTAGGACTGAGTTAGTTAAATTACTAACACATTCCATAAGTCATTGATAAAGAACGACCGGCTCGATGTCTGCGAACCTGAATACGCTGGAAGCTCAGCTCAACGCGCTAGAGACCGACCTTCACTTGCTGATGCAAGCGCACTCGAGCTCGGGCGACTTCTGGGCAGCATTCGCAGGCTTGGCAGACGTCATCGAGGACAACGCGGGAGCTCACCAGAAGTTGGTCGCTCAACGGATCAGTGCCATGCTTACGAGAAACGGCATAGCCTGCGAAGATGAGCCGGGCTAAGCGGTCTAGGGAAGAGGGGCGGACGTATGGACATGGAAGAATCGAAGACTGTGGTGGTCTATCGCCTGATCACGTCCAGGCTCGTAGATACACGGCAGTCCTACGCGATTAGTAAAGCACTCAATCTTGCATTGGGCGAAGATAGTCCGAGGCGACTGACCGACCGGCTCAGCGGTCGGGAGGACGTCACGCTACCCATTCTTTGGTCATGCCAGCTCGCTACGTTCGTGGGATTGGTGGCGGTGCTGGAAGACAGCAAGGGAAGTGCTTCGATCCCCGAGCTCGCTCGCTTGATCCGAGCGGATGGCACAGAAGTGCCGGCTGAGCTGGAAGCAGAAGCTGCGGCGATCTGCGACAAATATCGTGTCTTTCGCAACAAGCTCTTCTCTCATAATTCGACCCAACGCGAGCAGCATCGAGAGCTCTTTGACGAAGCTAAGATCAGCTGGGAGCAGCTTGATGCCGACTTCGACGCGGTGACGCGGATACTTTTCCAAATTGCGGACAAGAACCAGGAGCTTTCGCTCGATCTCGCGCCGCTCATGGCGTTCAATCATGTCAAAGCGACTGAGACTTGCATGAAAAAAATTCTGTCAGAACTCGGGGCATAGGCCATGTGCTACTCAGCAGAAGTTTGGACGGACTACCACCGCTATGTCGATCAGTTCAATGCTGACGTCGACATCAAAGAGTTCGCCAAGCTCTACCTTGCTCGCCGGAGTTCCCCGAAAATCACAATACCGAAGGGCATGGATCGCGCCTTCGACAAGCCGAAGACCGATCTGGAAAAGCAGATCCGACAGCTTGTGCAGGACTACAAAAGGAGCTTGATCAGCGACCGCGAACAAGAGATGTTCAAGCAAGCAAAGCGCTTGGCGGATGCCGAAAGAAAGCTTGCGGACAAGGAGACGAAGACGGCACTCAACGAGCAGCGCATTGCGAAGAACAAGATCAAGCAAATGAAGCGATGGATCGCCGACGCTAAGCGCGTTGAGCTCGATCCGGTCAAGGACAATCGCACGTGGCCGGACTGGTATGTGGCCGTGCTGATTTCTGATAAGGGAAAGCTTGTCGTTCGGCTGATGCGTTATCACTGCCGACCCGCTGGAAAACCCGCCAGCGTTGACCGCACAAAGGATGGCAAGGTCTCGGGCACCTACAACGCTCGCCCGGACAACTTGACCCGCTTTTGGCGCAAACATTTTGGATACACCCACGGCCTCATCGTTGCCAGCCAATTCTATGAGATGGTCGAACGAGACATCATGGACGACAAGCAACATCCATTTTACGAACATAGGCTTGCTGCGTGAACAAAATAATCTCCATGTTCCGCAGGATGTTTTCAAAGCCTCCTGCTCAAAAAATCACAGACCAACAGCTTCGAGATGAGCTCGAAAAGCGTCTCGAAGTTCACTCCAGGACGCTTTCCAATGATGGTAGGAACCCTTGGAAATCGGGTCTAAAAACCACTTCCGATATTTTTGTCTCAGTTGGACTGGCAGACATCGGATACATGAAAGAAATTACTCATGATGAATCTCAATCGCGACTCTGTGTTGGACACTTCCGGACTACTGAGGATCAGGCAGGGAAGGGATTCGGGACCGCAATGCTCAACGGACTGGGCCGAGTCGCTAAAAAGCGTCTGAAATGCACTGAGATCGTCATTCGCAGCAAGGGCAAGCATAGAGACGAGGTGGATAAATTTATGTCAGATAAGGGCGCACAGCTACTGCTTCCGGTTGGCAAAAATGGCAAGGAATGGCTCTGGAAAATCCCGTAGCCTCACTAAAGGATTGCCTAACGCGATCCGGGTCGCTAACTATGGATGATCTTACTCCTAATGATGTGGGCAGACACAGGGTCGTAATTCCGTGACAAGAAGCCATCAGAGGTCCATTGAGGTCAACCAGGCCTTGATTCGTGCGGCAGAGATCAGGGCGGGATTGCAACTGGCCGGAGACGCGACACTTGCGCACCGCATCGCAGTGGCGCTCCTGGCCGCCGCATACGATGATGCAAGAGCAGCGACACTCCTGATCGGCAACTACGCGCCGGATCTCGTTGGAAGTGCCTTTAGCCTTGTTAGGCCCATGAACGAGAAGTTCCGGCGCGGTTGTTGGTTCTTCTTGGGGGCGACAGAGGAGCAGGCTGATGCTTTCATGGAGCGAGACGAGCTGCCCAGCACGAAGACGATGGTGGCTGCAATCGAAGCCGATGGGCCGTTTAGCCAATTCCCGATTTTTAGCGGACAGTTCCAGGCTGGGATCAACCATCTCCACAGCTTCACGCACGGCGGCAACCAGATAGCCATCCCCTACCTTGCAACAAACGAAGTAGGGGCTTCCTACTTGGATGACGATATCTTCTATGCGCTGGAAAGCATCGAAGCGATTGGGATGACAGCTGTTCTCATCACGATCCTGGTCGCTGGGGAGAGCAATCCCGAAGGAGCACAACTGGCGCTAGACGCTTTTGGAGCGGAGTTCGCGTTTGGCGAACCCTCGCCGTAGTGTATTGACAAGAAAAATATTTTAGAAAAGATCGTCTCAAGGCTATTTTTTCAAATCAGGGGTGGTGGATAGGATGAAGCTTGAATCAATCAAGGTGGAGAAGTTCAAACGGATCGATGCAATCGAGCTGCCAATCGCAGATCTCAACATCTTGGTGGGATCCAACGGCAGCGGCAAGTCGTCCATCCTGCAGGCACTTCATCTTGCTTCTTGCCTCATGCGCCAAGCAGATCGAATTCGTGGATCGACAGCAACGGTCAGTATCAACGACTTAGACTATTTGCCAAGTGATCAGTATTGGAAGTTAGGTCATGGTGCCGACTGGGGTAATAAATGGGATAGCCCGTCTTCTAAGGTCGAGTTCCGCTTTCTAGATGACGCTGGCGGAGCCGGGCCTCCCAATATTGTTACAGCGAAGCTTGCGATGCGGTCTGCTCGGAACGCAGGGATATCCGTGACGGGCGACTTGCCCGATTCAGTTCGCCCGTTGTTCCGTGGTCAGGACGTGTTTTTTAGTGGATTCATTCCTGGGATTTCGGGCATCCCGAATGTTGAGCACAAGAATTCTAAGCGCGTCGTGCTCAAAGCGTGCTCGTTCGGCGATTCCAACGTCTATCTGCGAAATGCGCTGAACCTGCTGCCGGCTGCTGATATCGTCAAGATCGAAGAGTGGTTGGAGCCGCTATTGGGCCCGATCAAGCTCAAGATCGTGTTCGATGAGTCTAAGGACTTCGACATCCATGCGCATGCAGAGCTAAACGGTCGTTCGACGCCGTTGGAGCTGCTTGGGACGGGCTTCCTGCAACTGATCCAGATCTTCTGCTACATCCTGCTCTTCAAGCCCAAAATTTTGCTTATTGACGAACCTGATATTCATCTCCATCCGACAATTCAAGAGAAGCTGGCAAGCAGTTTGTTGGAGATAGCAAGAGCGCAGGAGATCAAGATCGTCATGTCAACGCACTCTCCCTTCATCGTAAGAGGAGCGCCGGTTGACGCTAATGTGGTCTGGCTTGCAGACGGTGAGATCAAATCCGACGACCGATCCGTGGTCGAACTGGCGCTGGGTTGGGGGGCGTTCGGTAAGCAGGTGATCATCGTCAGCGAAGACGCGAAGAACGAGCTATTGAAGAAGCTCATTCGACAGTGGCCCGAGATCGAGCGGTCTGTGACTGTTCTCCCAGGCCGGGGCTACAAGCATCTGCTGACTAAGGCTGAGGCTATAGAGCTCAGGGCGTCATTGGGTGGCAAGTTCAAAGTCTTGGTTCACCGAGACCGCGATTCGTTGACTGACGACGAGGCGGCGCAATTGGTGGATAGTTATGCAGCAGAGGGCATTGCCCTGTGGCTTACAGACCAATCCGACATCGAGTCTGAGTTCTGCAACCCAAGCTTCCTGGAATCGTTGACAGGTCGGTCGCTTGCCGTGTGCGACGACTGGATCGCTCAGATAGCCGCCGCCAACGCGATACCTATCAGCGACCAGTTCGCAAAACAGCGAGCTGCCCACAATGAAGAGCTGCATGCCGCTGGCGGTAGTCCGACGAATGCCGATGTGTGGGCGGAGCTCCAACATCGTCCGTTGCGCGGAGCGAAGGGAAAATTCGTGATGGGACAGTTGAAGAATAAGGTGCCTGGGAAGGTCTACTCGGAAGCAAGTGTCGAAGGGCACGCCGGTTTCCCAGAACTAGCGCCAAGTCTCAAGAACGCCATCCAGTTGCTGATCGACCAGTGAGCGGCCCGTATCGTTGGTCGCGGGGCCACACAACGCAGCAGTGCACTTGCAACCACGAAGTTCAGGGGAACTCATTTAGAAGCAACGGCAGTGGCGATTTAAACTATGATCAGCATGCAAAGGAAAGCTTGAGATGGAAACCAGAAATCCCGTTAGAACTGATCTTTTTCACTTGACGGTCCCGCTCTTGACAATATTCAAGCAAGTAGTTGTGAATAAAAAATTTGATGCTTTGGACTGGGAAAAGCTCGAGCAAATCGTCAGCGGTGCCGTGAAGGAGGGTTGTGCACGCCTGGCGGATGTTGATGAAGTGTCAGGCACGGCAAAGGGTGGAAGGGACTTCAATGCGGATAGGTTGGGTAATATCTATAAGTGCTTGGATGGAAAGATTTATGGGACGCGAGGGCGCGTCCCGCCTCAGGTAGGGAAGATTAAAAGCCGAAAAATGTGAGTGGTGCCTGTCAATCGCTGCTCAAATGTATGATCGCCAACCGCCTGAGAGGTGGTTGGGTAGTGTGAGCACCTTGCACTACTGGTTGAAGTGGGCGTCACTGTTTCGCTCCGATGCTTGGTGCACGACCATACCTATACTTGGTCATCAAGTGCTGTGCATCGCTGTTACCGCGCTCCACGGCGGCTTTCATCGGCGTGTTTCCGAAGTCGTCCACGATGTCTTGCTTCGCCCCAAAGCGGAGCAGGGCATCGATTACCCCAGGGTCATCAGCCAGGTGCAACGCAGTCTATCCGAACGCATTGGTCGCGTTGACGTCTACATGAGAGTGGATAAGGCCTCTGGCTTCGTTCCAGCGCCCGTTCTCGACAGCGTCCAGTAGGGCGGTGCCGGGGAGCGTGTCATCCGCCTCTGAGGCGTATACAAGCTGTTCATTGTCACCCCGGATACGGGCAAGGAGTAATGCGTGGTCAATGAGGTGATCGAACCGCGATCCGGCGCGAATTGCATCATAGATTGCCTGGGATTCTGGGCTTAGGTTGCCAAAATCGAAGAGCTTGGGGCGAGGTTCCTGCCTTGGCTGTGTATAGCACTGCCGGCTCTCTTTGCGGTTTGAATTATGGATTTGTGGCAGTCGTTCAGTCATAGCGCTACCGCCAGTTCTTTGGCTTTGCGCCGGGACTTCATGTCTTTGATCTGATCGTCGAGCAGTTCGGGTGCAAGAGGATCGACAGGTTTCACCCTCGCACTACGCACTGGGCTCTGTTGAACGGGTTCTTGGCCCGTTAGCTCTTGGCCCTGCACATGGCTCTGTTGAAGTTCCAGGTAGTGCGCGATCTTCAAGAAATTGCAGATCTTCTCTGCATCCGCGCACGCGCGGAGGATCTCTTTGGGATCATCTTTGAGGACCTTGATCCAGGATTTGATGTAGGCCATGTGCTGACCAGGGTCATGTCCAATACCCAAGCGTTCGCCGCACATGAAAGAGAAGATCTCGGCTCGAAGCTCTTCAATAGCGTAGCTCTCACTAGCAAATTTGCCCGATAGATCGCGTCCCAATCGGTCTTTGTGGCCTGTGCTGTGTCCGAGCTCATGAAGGGCTGTTGCATAGAAGCCGTCCTGGCTATCGAACGCAGCTTTCGACGGCATGAAGATCTGATCGACATCGGGGCGGTAGTAAGCCCTATCACCGCCGTTGAAGTTGAACGGCACGTCCGCGTCAGTCATCATTTGCTCGCACTTCTCATGTCGCCATTGCTCAGGAACCTGGAGCTGAGCTTTCGGCTCAGGCAAGCCATCGCATTGATCGCGGTTAAAGACTGTGAAGTAGAAGACTTGCATGCGCTTCATTGCTGTTGGATCCTCAGCCATTTGCTCTGCACTTGGCTCTGTCGTCTTCCAGAACTGGATCGACGTGCCTTTCTGGCCCCTACGCACTGTGCCACCCTCTTCCGCGATCTGCTTGAACGTCAACCACTCAGCAGACTGATAGCCGCGTTCGTGCTGTGTCATGAGCAAGTTCATGTAATTGCCGCCACGGTAACTTCGGTTAGTTACCCCATTGTGTGGACCTGCTGGCACTTCGCCTGGTTTCCAAGGCTTCGTCCATGGCGCTGTGTGGCTCTCCAGGCTGCGGATCACTAGGTTAGCAAATTGGCGCGCGTAGTCGTCTGTCTTGCTCATGCGCCAATCCAAATGCTGCGGTGTTGCATGAGAGCGAGATCGACAAGATCGATGATCTCGAAGTCATTGAAATGGCCTTCGGCCTCTGTCTGATCAGTGGCCACGCTAAAGAGCAGGCCGTCCCCGTGTCGTTCTGCGACGAATCGCTTGAAGGGCGGGTAGATATCCTCCGGTGTTACCGCCGTTTCTTCGAAATGCAGTTCTTCATCAGTCATAAGTGCCTCCTCTTCACCAAGCTAAGCCAACTGACTTGTTTGGCAATGGCTTTTGCCACAACTAATTTGGTCTATTTCGCAGATAGCTAGCGACAACAATCGGTCGCTCAACGAGATGTTTGGCATCAGCATCGACGAAGCAGGCTTCTCAGAAGCCGAGTTCAAACAGCGTTATGGCGATCTTTCAGCTCTCGAGGCCGCTCACCAAATTGGTCGCGACTACGACCTAGATCGCATAGATACCGGCTGGAACTGAGCAACAAAAAAGCCCCGGATTACCGGGGCTTTCTTCGTCTGCAGCACGGCATGCTCTACCAGAATTTCTGCAGGACAGTCTTACCTTCCAAGTCCGTTCTAACGGCCTTGTGCGTGACTTTGAAGCCCTTGATTGCCATATCTTCTGTGTATTCGACCTTGCCGACGACATCGCCATGAGCGTCAAGAATAGAGTAGTTGGTGATGTCAATGTTGGCCAACGGTCCAGTTTCCCGCGAGCTATCTAGGCGAAGCGTTTCGCCGTCTTTCAGTTCAAGTTGTTCAGTCAAAGACATCAAAATTTCCCCATGGATCCTCGACCGGCCATCACAGGCTAAGTCGCTGTGCGATTGAGATCAGGTCGGCGTTGAATGAACCGCCTTCGGCGTGACTATGAACATAGTGCTCGACCACTTTTGGCCATCGTCCGATGCGATCTTGCGAGCAAGATCGTTGAATGGGCATCTTTGACATTGTCCCAGCGAGAGCCCATGTAGACTTCAAGCGCCCTCTCGTGACACTTCCAGTTGTCAGAGCGAGTTTCAAACAAGTCCAGGACACTGGACTTTTGCAGCGATATCTTCAGCATTACCCCTCCTTGGTGATCAGAACTGCCGCTAACGCGACGGCGATCAACGAGTGTCGTAGAGAGCTTCGAGCACTGTCAAGGACAGCTCAGCACTTCTTCCATCCCCCCCTGCGCCGGACGCCCCCCAGGGAGCTGGCTGTGGAACGGGCTACCGCCCATCAGGCCTAGCCAAGCGGCCCTCATAGCTTAAGCGGGCAAAGCCGCAGCGCAGCTGCCGGGTGAAGCGATAGCCCCGGCTTACCCGCCGCCCCCTGGTAGGGGGCACAGGCGGAAGGGGTGACAAGAGATTACTGCTTTGCTTTTGGCTTTTGATTTTTCCCTGAGCGATAGCGAAAAAAGCGCGAAGCGCCCTTTAACCTTCATGCCTTAAAGCCTTAAGCGAGCGCAGACCTTATGTGCCAAGCCTTTCGGAGGCATTGGGTCCGCGTAACTGCGCATTTGGTCCGCACAAGTGCGCATCGGGTCCGGGTAAGTGCGCAGTGTTGCGCATTGGATCTCCGGTTTTATTTGAGTGTTAATCACAAATTAGCCGGGGCCACGCAATGTCAAGGATTCTTTGGCCTGATTATTTCCGGCCGCTTGTTGATCTAAGCCATCCATCGCCAGAATCACAGTTTCTAGCTTCAATCAATGATCTGTGGTTATAACGCGGCCTTGACGGCGCGATTCGCTGACGTGAGAATTGGCATGGCCTAGCTTGGCCGTCATCAGGGAACATGCGTGGATTACGGAAATCTCCCCCAGCAATTTCGTTTTAGTCATAACTTCTCTTTCTTTCTGCACGATCAGCTCGTATCGACGTTGATAGAGGGGGCGAAGGCAGACATCTTTTCCGTCCACGTCGTTCCAAATGCTCCCATTCAAGAGGGTCTGGGCGGTGATGAGCTATTCAAGTGGATGACGGAAAACGGCCATCGTGACGAAATTAAGGAGATGTATTACAAGCAGCTCACGGCGGCACTGCTCGGGGACTTCCTAAACTTTCTCTATGAGGCTTTAAGGTGCTCTGCCAAAGGCAAGCTCACGGTTGCATACGCACTTTTGCGGAAGCCATTAAAAGAAAACCTCCTTTACCTCGAATGGCTCCTCGCTGATCCCGAAGACATGCTTACAGTGTTCGAGGGTGAAGAGCATAAGGCGAAGTCGATCAGCAGGATGAATGAGCAGAGGAAGTTGGAGCTCATCACACTTGCGATGGAAAAAACGTCGCTAGGGGGTTGGATGCAGCCTGGGCTTATGTATGACATTCGCTACAACAAGCAATTCGCTTATGGCTATGAAGACCTTTTTCAAAAAGCAAATCATCTCGTAACAACTTTTCAAGGTCTAGAGACAGAGGCGGCTAACTTCAATTTTATATTTTCAACAGAAGAGGCATGGCTAACTCAATGGGAGGGCTTCTATAGTCACCTTCCGCTTTTGATCATGCACACGATTGACGTTGTTGAGGCCCTTGTGTCCAGCTTTGCCAAGAGACGAGACGATGTATTGGATTTAACCTTCGTCAGAACGCGGATCGGATTTGCGCACTGGGTTGATGCCCGCTCCAATGGTCTGGGTTCTACCGAACTCATGACAGAGATCAGATCTATGCTTAATGAGCTGGATTTGGACTGCCCGAATTGCACTAAGCCCGTGCTGTCAGACAACGAGTCCTTGTTCAAGCTTTACGAACAAAATTCGATTGTTTGCTCTGGGTGCGGATGGAGCTTTGACGTCAATTCAGGCGTTGAAGCAGCGGCGGCCGATTAAATTGACGCCCTAACCAAGGCCAGCCGGCATCGCTGTGCTTGAGTCAATGGCACTTCGGCAGTAAAATCGAAGGACACTCACCAGGACACATTCCGGCTAGAGTTACTCTTTAATATCAATGGGGTAGTGCTGGGATCGTTTAGTCCCACTCTCTCCGCCACTAGATCCTGAAAAAGTGATCTGGATTGAGATCTTGATTTGAGTCGATTGGAAGGCAGGAAGCATGCAGAGGAACCACTCGCATGCGCATCGCTCGTCGTCTGAGCCGGCCCGCCACCGGCCGCTGGTCCTTCGTCGAGCGAGTCCCCGTCGATCTTCACGTCGTGCTCGACTGCCGACTTATCGAGCGTAGCTTCGGGACCAAAGATCTGGCCCAGGCCCACGTGCGTGCGGTCGTCTTTTCATCGGCTGTGCTCGACTCTTCGAACAGTTGAAGGCTCCCCAGACGCCACGGTCAACGAGCAGTGGCAGATCGAGAGCCCTGCCGCTGTGGAATCCATCCACGCTCAAAAAGTGCTCGCAGCCTCGCCATATTTCCAATCAAGGCAGTCTGACAGTGGCCTGTTGGGATACGCCTCAATTACGAATGATTCGGGATAGCATTTGTGGGCCGCAAGCTTCCATCGCGGTCATGGACGAGTCCCAGCCCAAGCAAGACGGAAAAAGATGAATAGACGTACTTACATCGAACTTGTTCTTGAGTTGTTTGCGTTTATCGCCTTGTCTCTGGCGATGATGGCAAGCGGCAAAGCAGTGGTGATCTTCTCGCTGATCACTATCGCTTTAGTCATCTGGATTCCATTCCAAGCCAATGCGGGCAACCGTTTGACCCGGGCCCTAAGCATCGCGCTCCCCATTGCTGCTATAGCAAGGACTGTCGTTCACTTCCTACCAAACCCTTCGCTTTAGGAGCTGAACTACATGAATGTGCTTGGATGTTGCGCGGCGGCGGCCTTGGCGATCTGTGCCTCAAGCCTCATGCAGGCGGCGACGCAGTGCCCCCACCGCTGCCGCGATAGCCATCGCAGGCACCGCCAGCACCGTTGCGTATGCCAGTCCGGCCAGCAACATCGGGCCAAAGCCCGACGCCATGGCCGCCACTGGCACCTGCAGCGCCATGAACAGCAGGCCCCACAGCCACGCATGCCGGGGAAAACACGCGCCTAGAGCCGCGGCGATCCCCAGAGCGATGGGATAGACGACGGTCCAGAACGCGGGCGCGTCCCAAGGCTCGCGCCCCGGAGTCCGCCAGGCCACCAGGACCCAGAACAAAGCGCCTACCTTCAGCGTGACAGCACTTGCTGCGAGAAAACTGCCCGATATCCGCATTGTTATTCTCCCGCACGAACATTCAGCATGCCCCTGTCGCGTTGACGGTGTACGACCAGCACCGGCAGGCGTTTTGCGTATCTGGCGAAGAGCGCCGGATGTCGAAGCAGAAAACCGCAAAAAGAAAACGCCCCAGGAAGGGGCGTCTTTCATGAGGTTGACGCAATGCCACGCCATGCGTGGCACCGGCATCAATGGCGCGCGTTATCGCGGGCCTTGCCCACGTCGCTCTGCACCTTGCCGACTTCCTTCTGGACCTTGCCTTCCAGTTCCTGCGACTTGTCGCCGGTCACCTTGCCAGCTACTTCCTTCACGGTGCCCTTGACCTGGTTCTTCGCGCCTTCAGTACGATTCTTGTCCATGTTCAATTACCTCGTGGTTGAACCCGTTGTGGGTGAATCGATCCTGCTTGGAACCCGGTAGCGAAGCAGTGAATCCCGGCCTCACGCGGCGCGAACACTAGGCAACTGTTCATTTGACGCTGCGTGCCGCAAGCACGTGAGCGGTACTTCACGGGGCAACCGTATGCTGCCGAGATACATCTACACAGGTATCGCCCGCGCATGAGCCATACAGCGCAAGACCATTTCGACGTCATCATCATCGGCGGCAGCTACGCAGGCATGTCGGCCGCCCTGCAGCTCGTCCGGGCCCGGCGCAGCGTGCTGGTGATCGACAGTGGCCTGCCGCGCAACCGCAATTCCCTCGAAGCGCACGGATTCATCGGCCGGGAAGGCATGCATCCGGCGGAAATCGCCGCGCAGGCGCGCAACGAACTGCTTACCTATCCCACCGTGACCTGGGTGGAGGGCAAGGCCGCGAGCGCCCGCGTCGTGGAGGAAGGCGTTTCGTTCGAGGTGGACTGCGACGACGGCCGCACGTTCGCCGCCGACCGGCTGGTGCTGGCATATGGCGTAACCGATACATTACCGCCCGTCGATGGCCTGGCCGAGCGCTGGGGACGCAGTGTCTACCATTGCCCCTACTGCCATGGCTATGAGTTGTACGAAGGCAACATCGGCGTGCTCGGCTGCGCCAAGGATGGTGGCGTCGGGCAGGCGCTGCTGCTGTGCGACTGGGGAAAGATCACCCTGTTCTGCCCGGACCCGGGCAGCATCGATCCGGAAAAGCGCGAGCGGCTCGATGCATGCGGCGTGGTGATCGAATCCACCCGCGTCCAACGTGTCGAAGACACGGCCACCGTGGTGCTGGCCGACGACCGCCGTGTGGTGCTCGATGCGCTGTTCCTGCTGCCGACGTCGACGTTGTCCTGCGACTTGGCCGAACAGCTTGGCTGCGAGCTGATGGATGCCGGCTGCATCACGGCCGATTCGGCCAAGCAGACCACGGTGCCGGGCGTGTTTGCCTGTGGCGATGCGGGGCGGATGGCCGGCAGCATCGCGTTGGCGGTGGGCGAGGGTGCATTGGTCGGGGTTGCGGTGCACCGGTCGCTGCTGGGATTGCTTGATTGATTGATGCGTCAGCCACGCAGGGCGTGGCGCTACCGTGGTGCAGTTGCCGTTGCCGCCGCCGTCTGTCGCGGTTTGTACTGGCAGCGCGGGTAGCCCGAGCATGAGGCGAACTCGCCATAGGGCCCGGTGCGCTGCACGATCACCCCGCCATCGCACGCCGGGCAGGCCTGCTCGCGGATCGGCTCGCCGTTGGCGGCCGTGATCTCCACGGCGCCATCGTGGACCAGCTCGTCGAGGAACGGCGAGCGTTTGCCCTGCACGGTAAACATGACCACCGAGCGTCGCGCGCGGGTCAATGCGACATAGAACAGGCGGCGCTCCTCGCTGAGCGGATACGCATCGGCATGCGGCATTGCCAGCGCCAGCACCGGATCATCGGCGCGGGCACTCGGGAAGCTGCGGTCGAGCATGGCCGGCAGGATCACGATATCGGCCTCGGCGCCCTTCGCGCGGTGCGCGGTGAGGAAGCTCAGCTGCAGGTGCGCGCCGAAGCGCGCCGCCCAATGCGAGGGAAGAAACGCGCGCTCGGCGTTGTACCGTCCTACGATGAACACCGACAACCGGCCATCGCGGCCGGGCGCCATGGCCCCGCTCTGAAGCTGCTGCTGCAGTCGCTGCAGGTATTGGTAGATCGCATCCTGCAGGCGGTCGCGCGCGGCCACCTGGAAGGCCTGCAGGACCGGGCCCTGTACCGGTGCCAGCGAGCCCACCTGCTTGGCGATCTGCCCGGGGTTCCTTGAGACGAAGCGGCTCGAGGCGTCGCACAACGCCTGCGGGCAGCGAAAGGTGCGGGTGAGGTGCAGGATCTGCGACGGCCCGAAGGTCGCTTCGAAGTGGGTCATGCAGCTCACATCCGCGCCGGCGAAGCGGTTGATCGACTGCCAGTCGTCGCCCACCGCGAACAGGTGCCGCCCCGGCGCCTCCACCAGTGCCCGGCACAGCCGCGCACGGGCACGGGAGGCATCCTGGAACTCATCGGCCATCACCAGCAGATAGGGCGATGCGTAGCGGCCCTGTTCGAGATGTTCTGCGGCCTGGTTGAGCATGTCCTCGAAGTCGATGGCATTCTCGGCTGCCAGCGCATCGTCCCAGGCGTGCAGGATCGGGGTGGCCAGCTCGAGGAACAGCCGGTAGCGGTGCTTGAAGCGGTCCTCGGGCAGCTGGCGCAGGCGCCCGGCCAGGTCGGCCACGGCAAGGCCGTTGCTCTTGGCGTGGCTGATGAAGGTACGCAGCAGGCCGATGAGGTCGCTGTCCGGCATCGGCCTGGCACCTTCCGCAGGCAGCTCGCGGTCCGGGTTGGGGTCGAGCCCGATGCGGTGCGCGCTCAACGCCGTTTCGAGTGCCTCGAACAGCGCGCCGCTGCGCAGCTGTCCGCTGCTGGTCTGCAGCTGTAGCGCATCGCGGCCGCGCGGGTGCGGACCGGCGCCGTCACCCGTGCGATGCGTGTGGTACAGCGTGGTGCCCGGATAGAAGAAGTCCGCGCGCCCCGGTTGCCAGGTATCGGTGGTGGTATCCAGCACCGGGTGCGGTTCGTAGGTGTATTCAACGCCGTTGTAGAACAGCCAGTCGGCAATCACGCATTCTTCGATGTTGCCCACGCGTTCGCCACGAAGCGTGCGCACATAGCGGTGACCCTCGGCGTCCCAGCCGTCGGCCGGCGCGGCCTGGCCCTGCGGCGGCAGGTCGCGCGCGAACACCAGCCGGAACATGTCCCACTGGGTGCGGAAGTGCAGCGACCGGTCCTTGAGGCGGTCGATGATGTCGGCCAGCTGTTCGAAGCCCTGGGCGGCGTCCACGGCCCATGCAGGCACCTCCGGCATGCGCCCGGTGACCTTGCCGATGATCTGCCGACCGAGCGCGTGGAAGGTACAGGCGGTGACGTCGCCGGCAGGCAGGCCCAGCCGATCAAAGGCGGCGCTGGTGCGCTGCTGCAGTTCGCCGGCCGCTTCGCGGTTGAAGGCCAGCATCACGATCTGGTCCGGTGCCATCAGGCCGCGCTCGACGGCATAGGCGGCCTTGGCCACCATCGTCGAGGTCTTGCCCGAACCGGCGGCGGCCACCACCAGCATCCGGCTGTCGAAGCACAGCACCGCGCGTGCCTGCTCGTCGCTGAGGGGCAGCCGCTCCACGTGGCTCAGCAGTGCTGCCGCATCGGTCCGTTCGCGTTGCAGGTGCGCTTCATTGCGTGACGCCCACACCGCCGTCCAGTCGCCCGACCAGCGCAGCAGGTCATCCTCGATCACCGCAGCGTTCCCGGCGAGCTGCGGGCGCAGCGCAGGATCGTCGAACACCGCCCACAGCGCATCGTCGTCCAGCGCCAGCACCGGGCGCGCGTACAGCAGCGCATGCTGGTGTTCCTGGGTCAGCCAGCGGTCCGCGGCATCGGCACCCGCCATCACCGCGTCGACCTGTTGCAGCCACTCACGGATCTGCGCCAACGCTGCATTGGCCTCGCCCACCGCGTGGTCCTGTCGATGGACGTGCGCACTGGCGCTCCACAGCGCTTCCAGTTCGTGCGCCTGCGCGTTGGGGAGCCCGCCCAGGCGAAGCTCACCCTCATCGGTTGCCATGCACAGCGTGGTCCATACCGCACCGCGCTCAAGCTGCCATGCCTGGGTTGCGCTGATCGGCAGGGAAAACACCTGCGCGTCGACGGTGAGCTCGAAACGGTCATCGACCCGGCGCAGCCGCCAGTCCGGCGAACGCGAGAGGCGTCGGCCCCACGGGGAAGGGGACCAGTCGTGGATCATCGGTACATCCAGGGAAGCGGGCACGTACCGGAACGGGCCGGCACCGGGGAGAGGTGGGTCGCCATGATAGGAAAATCCCAAGCAAAAAGCCCCGCCGGAGCGGGGCTTCTTCAGCGCGGCGCCACGTTCGCGGATCAGCGCTCGCAGGCCACCACCGCACCGGTGCGCGACTGGCGCTGCACCAGTACTGCCACGACCCACAACAGCAGGCCGCCCAGCGCGGTGGCCGCACCGACATAGCCGGTCACGGCGGGGCTGAAGCCGGCGCCGATGGCCAGGCCACCGAACCACGGGCCCAGCGCATTGGCGGTATTGAACGCGGCATGGTTGGACGCCGCGGCCAGGGTCTGCGCTTCGCCCGCCACGTCCATCAAGCGGGTCTGCAGCACGGCGGCGAGGGCGCCCATGGTGCCTACCGCGATGATCATCGGGAAGATCGTCCACACCGAGTTGGCGGCCAGCGGATAGGCCAGCAGCACGACGATCGACCACAGCAGCACGATCGCCGCCGCCCGGAACTGGAAGCGGTCCACCAGCCAGCCGCCGGCGACATTGCCGATGATTGCGCCGATGCCGAAGATGCCCACCGCCACCGGCATCCACGATTCGGCCAGGCCGGTCACCTGCACCAGCGTCGGCGCCAGGTAGGTAAACACGCAGAACATGCCGGCAAAGCCCACCGAGCCGATCGCCAGCGCCAGCCACACCTGTGGCCGGTTGAACGCGCGCAGCTCGCGCATCGGCGAGGTCCGCACTTCATCCGGGTCCGGCAGCAGGAAGCGGGCAATCATCAGCACCGTGGCAATCGCCAGCACGCTCACCAGCGCGAACGCGGTGCGCCAGCTCAACTGCTGGCCCAACCAGGTGGTGAGCGGATTGCCGACCAGGATCGCCACCGACAGGCCAAGCAGCACCTTCGATACGGCGGCGCCACGCTGCGCCGGCGGACTGATCGCGGCGGCCACCAGCATGGCCACGCCGAAGTAGGCGCCGTGCGGCAGGCCCGCGATGAAGCGGGCGATCAACATCGTCAGGTAATCCGGGGCCAGCGCGCTGGCCAGGTTGCCCACGGCATAGAAGCCCATCAGGCCCAGCAGCAACGTGCGGCGTGCATACCCCGCGCCGGCGAAGGCCAGCACCGGTGCACCCACCACCACGCCGATGGCATAGGCACTGATCAGGTGGCCGACCTGGGTCTCGCTGATCGACAGCCCGCGGCTGATCTCCAGCATCAGGCCCATGCTGGCGAATTCGCTGGTGCCGATGGCAAAGCCGCCGAGCGACAGCGCCAGGATGATCAGCGTGCGCTGGCGCGCGGTGAGGCGCGCGGCCAGGGGGAGGGGAGTGGGGCTCATGGGCAGCAGGCGGAGAATGAAGCGGCCCATTGTACTGCTGCGGCGCAACATATGGCCGGAATCAAGGTGTCCGGTGCTGGAATGCTGTGGCGTGGCCGCTGGAACCGGGGATCGGTTTCGCCTTTTCTTCACGCGACCTTCACGTCCGCGAGGTGCGCACGCTCCACGCTTGGACCATCCCATTCCGCGTGTGGTTGCCGATGCTGCTGACGCCGAACTTCCATCTAGAAGAGTTCACCCGGACCGCGACAGGGCTGCCCAACGTGCCCAACCGTGCAGAGCGCGCCGCGCTACAGGCTTTGGCTACAAACGTGCTGCAGCCGTTGCGCGATTCAATTGGTAAACCGGTGTACATCACGTCCGGCTTCCGCTCGGCCGCGGTCAATCGCGCCGTAGGCGGGGTGGCTGACAGCCAGCACCGCAGTGGCCAGGCCGCAGACATCCAGGTGGAGGGGATGAGCTCCATGGCGCTGGCGAGACGCATCGTCGCGCTGCAACTTCCGTTCGACCAGCTCATCGAAGAATTCGGTGAGTGGGTGCATGTGTCCCATGCACCGCAACCCCGGCGACAACAACTGACCGCGGTGAGACGTGCGGGAAGTACACGCTATCTTCACGGCTTGCGATGAGTGTTGAACGCGATCTCGTTACATTGTCCCGCCACGCGCAACATTGTTGCGAGTACACCTGTATTCACAGCTGTATTGTAAGTAATTTCTGATTGGCATCGCCGTAAACGTGCATTAGCATGCGCGCATTGGCATCGACCCGAGGGAGCGTGCGTGATGGTGCAATTCCCTCACGCACTGCGGGTAGATGGCAGGTTTCAGCTGGTGGCTTTGACATATTCGCCGGTCTACAGTCCGGCCGATGTGTTCGGCTTCGCCGTCCTCACTTCCGACGGCGCGCGGCTGACCGATGTGGTGTCGCTTGATGAGGCGCACCTGCACTGGTCGCTGTTGCGCGAGGAAGCGAAGACGGCCCTTGGGGAAGTTGAAGCAACCGGTACACGCGCGGCGCCACGCAGGCGTCGGCGTCAGTCGTAGCGCCTTCGGGTGCGTCATGGAGGATTGGGTTTGTCCACGCAGAAGATCGTTGTCACCGCTGTTGTCATCCTCTTGACCGCACTTGTTGGCTACTGCCTTGCCGGCTACCTCACGCTGCTGTTGCTCGGCCTCGATACCGGGCTGTTCAAGTGGAATACCTACTACCAGTACGTCCAGGCGATGGACCAGCCGGCGGTTGCGCCGTACCTGACCAAGATCAAAGCGGCGGGCGTGGTGGGCTTCAGCCTGCCCATCGTGGCCTGCCTGGTTGCGCTGTTCTTCGTGCTGAAGCCGAAGAAGAAATCCCTGCACGGCGATGCCCGCTTCGCGGACGCCGCAGACCTGGCCAGGCACGGTCTGTTCAAGAAGACCGACAACGGCATCGTGGTGGGCAGCTTCGGCGGCAAGCTGGTCCGCCTGAGTGGCCAGCAGTTCGTGATCCTCGCCGCGCCGACCCGTTCGGGCAAGGGCGTGGGCGTGGTCATTCCCAACCTGCTCGAGTACGGCGAGTCGGTGGTGGTGCTGGACATCAAGCAGGAAAACTTCGATCTCACCAGCGGCTGGCGTGCCAGCCAGGGCCATGAGGTGTTCCTGTTCAATCCGTTTGCCGAAGACCGCCGCACCCATCGCTGGAACCCGCTCAGCTACGTCTCCGACGACCAGGCCTTCCGTGTCTCGGAACTGATGAGCATCGCCGCGATGCTGTACCCGGATGGTTCGGACGAGCAGAAGTTCTGGATCAGCCAGGCGCGCAATGCGTTCATGGCCTTCACCTTGTACCTGTTCGAGAACTGGGACGACGAGCGTCGCCAGGGCTTCCCCGGCGGGCAGGGCACGCCGACGCTGGGCGCGGTGTTCCGCCTGTCCACCGGCGATGGCAGCGACCTGAAGAAGTACCTCAAAGCCCTGTCCGAGCAGAAGTTCCTGAGCGGCAATGCGCGTTCGGCATTCGCCAACCTGCTGTCGCAGGCCGATGAAACCTTCGCGTCGATCATGGGCACGTTCAAGGAGCCGTTGAACGCCTGGATCAACCCGGTGCTGGACAAGGCCACCAGCGCCAACGACTTCCTGCTGACCGACCTGCGCAGGAAGAAGATGACCATCTACATCGGCATCCAGCCCAACAAGCTGGCTGAAAGCCGATTGATCATCAACCTGTTCTTCAGTCAGATCATCAACCTCAACACCAAGGAACTGCCCAAGTCCAACCCGGACCTGAAGTACCAGTGCCTGCTGTTGATGGACGAATTCACCGCGATCGGCAAGGTGGACATCATCGCCTCGGCGGTGTCCTACATGGCCGGTTACAACGTGCGCCTGCTACCCATCATCCAGAGCATGGCCCAGCTCGACGCGACCTACGGCAGGGACGTCTCGCGCACCATCATCACCAACCACGCCCTGCAGATCCTCTACGCGCCGCGTGAGCAGCAGGATGCCAACGACTATTCGGAAATGCTCGGCTACACCACCGTGCGCAGGAAGAATGTCACGCACGCCCGTGAAAAGACCCACAGCTTCACCGAAGAGCGGCGCGCGCTGATGCTGCCGCAGGAGCTGAAGGCGATGGGCAACGATCACGAAGTGTTCCTCTACGAGGGCATTCCGCATCCGGTCAAGTGCGACAAGATCAAGTATTACCAGGACCGCTACTTCACATCGCGTCTGTTGCCGAAGACGTCGGTGCCGACGTTGGATCTGTAACCGTCATATGTGAAGGCATGTGACGTGCGTCAAAGAAACACGGGATGAACGTTAAAAAATTGTCGCTTTTGACGTTGATTTGACGCGAATGTGTGGCATCGTATTTGTGATGGACGTTCTGTACGTCATGAATTTGTTGTTGAGACCAGTGCTGGAAGACATGCACTGAAGCAGTCAAGAGGAACATGGATGGCTTTTCTCGGGTTGGGTGTGCAGGCGCAGGGGCCGGACAGGCGTTCGGGGCGTTTACACACCAGACGGGGCGGGGGCCCGGTTGCACCGGTGAAAGGTGTTGCTCGCATCCAACGTTGCGTTGTCGGGCCTGACCGCAGGCCATGACACGTCAGCGTGTTGCCGTTATTTTCCGGTTAAAAGCCGCTATTCCGTACGTCATAGGGAAGTTCGTATGAAGCAAGCGTTTCTGTCAAAGGGATCCATCAGCGTTGCCACCGCCGTTGCCGTGCTGCTGCTCGCCGGTTGTGCGACTCCCGACGCGCCGGATTTTGGCGGTCGCTGGAAGCCGGTGAACCGCTTCGCCAGCACCACCATGGAAATTCCGCTGTACACCAGCTACGTGTACCAGGCCTCGCCCATGGATGGCACCTTGAAGACCATGCTTGAACGCTGGGCCAAGGATTCGGGGATGACGCTGGATTACCGCATCAGCTCCGATTACACGCTGTATGGCGCGGTCTCCACGATCGGCACCACCAATCCGCAGCAGGCGATGATCGATCTCACTGCCGCCTATGCAGGGCAGGGCGTGTCGGTGTCCATCGTCGGCAACCAGATCGTCGTGCAGTCCGCCTCCGCCGCATCGCCGACCGCTGCCGCCGGCAGTGTCGACGCGTCCAGCGGAAGCTGAGTTCCGCGGCCCCTTGATGTTCCAGCAGTACGGATGACCCCATGTTCCGAAAGAAGGAAACAGGCAACACCCCCAAGGTCGACCAGGCGGTCGCCAAGGCGGTGAGCTACGAGTTGACCGTTGCCGACATGGCGCGCCGCAGCGAGCGCCGCGCCTGGTGGGTGGCGACCGGTTCACTGGTGATGTCGCTGGCGTTGGCCGGCGGCTATTACTACATGCTGCCGCTGAAGGAGAAGGTACCGTTCCTGGTGATGGCCGACGCCTACACCGGCAACGCAACCGTGGCCCGGTTGGCGGGTAATTTCGGTGACGGATCGATCACCGCCAACGAAGCCATCAACCGCAGCAACGTGGCCCAGTACGTGCTGGCGCGCGAGTCGTTCGACTCGGCGGTGATGGGCCTGCGCGATTGGGACCTGGTGTTCACCATGTCGTCCGAGCCGGTCGCCGCCACCCAGCGCCAGCGCTATGCGAACAACAATCCGCAGAACCCGGTGTTCGTGTACGGCACCAACAAGGCAATCCGCGTCAAGATCCTGAGCATCACGCCGCTGGCCGCCGAAGGCAACGGCAGCTTCCGCGGCGCCTCGGTGCGCATCCAGCGCAGCCTGCTCGACAAGACCACCGGGGTCTCCCAGTTCCTGGACAACAAGCTGGTCACGATGCGCTTTGATTACCGCACCGACCTGGCGTTGAGCGAACAGGACCGGATCCTCAATCCGCTGGCGTTCCAGGTGACCGAATACCGCGTCGACAACGACTACGCCCGTGGCGTGCCGGTGCCCGACGACGCCGATATGGCCAGGCAGGCCAACCAGGCGGCTGCGGCGCAGGCGGCACAGGCGGCAGCGGCTGCCGCCGCGGCAGCGCCGGTGTACGACCCGAACAACCCGGCCACCGCCACCATGATCGATCCGGCCACCGGCCAGCCGGTTGCGGTGCCGGCCCAGGCCGTCCCCGGCCAGATGGTGGTGCCGGGGCAGCAGGTACCGGGCCAGATGACGGTGCCGGGCCAGGTGCCCGGGCAGCCGATGCAGCAGCAATACCCCGGGCAGGCAGTGCCGGGCCAGGCGATACCAGGACAAGTCGCGCCGCGGCAACCGGCCACCGTGCCGGCACAGAACATTTCCACCGGAACTGCTGAGGGAGCAAGCAACCGATGAGTAGTAGCAAACTTTGGTGGGCCGCATTGGCCTTGGTGCCGATGATGTCCCTGGTCTCCGCGCCTGCGAAGGCCCAGGTGGTCGACCACTACGAGTACGAACAGGACCGCATCTATCCGGTGCGCACCGGCCTGGGTCTCACCACCCAGATCGAACTGAGCCCGAACGAGAAGATCCTGGATTACAGCACCGGCTTCAGCAGTGGCTGGGAGCTGACCCGTCGCGAGAACGTGTTCTACCTCAAGCCGAAGAACGTCGACGTGGACACCAACATGATGGTGCGCACCGAGACCCATTCGTACATCTTCGAACTGAAGGTGGTGGCCACCGACTGGCGCCAGCTCGAACAGGCGCGCCGTGCCGGCGTGCAGTACAAGATCGCCTTCAGCTACCCCAGCGATACCGAGTTCGGTACCGCCCAGCAGGCGGTGGATGAAGAGGTCAAGCCGCTGCTCAGCTCTGAACTGGCCAAGGATCGCCAGTACAACTTCGACTATTCGTACTCCACCCGCCGCGCCAAGAAGATGGGCTGGCTGATTCCGGTGAACGCCTACGACGATGGCCGTTTCACCTACCTGAAACTGCCGGCGTCGCCGGAGTACAAGACGGGCATTTTCCCGGCGGTGTTCGGCCGTGAGAGCGAGTACGGTGAGGATTTCGTGGTCAACACGACGGTGGAGGGCAATTCGCTCATCGTGCATGGCACCTATCCCTACCTGGTCATCCGTCACGGTGACAACGTTGTTGGTCTGCGAAGGAACGTGAAGAAATGAGCCAGCACAACACTCCCGGCAACGAGCCGAACCACGGCCGCGACGACGGCGACGCGCCGAGCAATCCGTACTACGGCCAGAACGTGGCCGACAACAACCCCAACCTCGATGCCGCCGCGCCGCAGCTGCGCTCGGCCGAAGAACAACGCCTGAACCGCAAGGCGCTGGCGTTCCTGGGCGGCATCCTGGTGCTGATCATCGCCATGGGCTTCCTGCTGTTGCGCAAGAGCAGCGACGACCAGGACGGTCCGGCCAAGGTCAACGAACAGGCCCGCGTGTCCACCCCGGAACTGCCGACCGCGCAGCCGGTGCTGCCGCAGGCCCCGGTGGCCGATACGCAGCCCATTGAAATGCTGCCGCCGCTGCCGCCGCCGGAACAGGACAACCCGTACCGCACGCCGCCGGCCATTCCCAGTGACATGGGCATGTCCAACGAACCGCGTCAGCCGTCGCTGCTGGACCGCCGCATGGCGTCGGGCAACGGCGTGGGTGGCAGCAATGGAGCGGCTGGGGCCGAAGGGCAGGGTGGCTTCGGTGGCCGTCCGGATGACGAGTACACCCGCGCCATGATGGCGCAGCTGCCGGGTGCGCAGCAGCCGGCACCGGCCAAGGTCCGCCGCGGTCCCGACGTCGAAGACGTCTCCAGCGCTGCCTTCATCCGCAGCCCGGATGCGCTGCTGGTGCGCGGCACCTACCTGCGCTGCGTGCTTGAAACCCGCATCATCACCGACGTCTCCGGCTTCACTTCGTGCCTGCTGACCGAACCGGTGTATTCGATCAACGGCCGCAGCCTGCTGCTGCCGAAGGGTTCGAAGATCTACGGTGCGTATGGCGGCGGCCCGAAGGGCAAGCGCGTCGAAGTGATCTGGGACCGCATCACCACGCCGAACGGCATCGACGTGGCCATGTCCAGCCCGGGTATCGACCAGCTCGGTGGCGCGGGCCACCCGGGCGACTACAGCGCGCACTGGGGCAGCCGTATCGCCTCGGCGCTGATGATCAGCCTGATCGCGGACGCCTTCAAATATGCCGCGGCCGAACACGGTCCGGAGACCACCACCATCAGCAGCAGCGGTTTTGCCGTGCAGTCGCCCTATGAGAGCGCCACCGCGCGCAGCATGGAGCGCCTGGCCAACGAAGCGATGAGCGAGCGTCGCCCGCCCACCGTCACCATCAACCAAGGCACCGTGATGAGTGTCTACGTGGCCAAGGACGTCGATTTCAGCGACGTGCTGCCGCGCCGCCGCTGATCGCCTGGACAGAACATGGACGCCGAAGTGGCCCCTGTAGCCGACGTTTCCAGTGAGTTTCTCAGGTACCAGTACGAGGTCCTGGGCATTCACC
The DNA here is from genome assembly GCF_037203925.1 of Stenotrophomonas sp. CCNWLW57. Lineage (NCBI taxonomy): Bacteria > Pseudomonadati > Pseudomonadota > Gammaproteobacteria > Lysobacterales > Lysobacteraceae > Stenotrophomonas > Stenotrophomonas sp. CCNWLW57. The sequence continues at coordinate 427,579 of NZ_JBBCBJ010000003.1, read as the reverse complement.
AGTACATGACCTCGCCCGATGTGACGGAAATCTGCATCAACCGTCCGGGCGAGGTGTACCTGGAAACGCGTGACGGATGGCAGCGTGTGGAAGTTCCCACGCTGACCTTCGAGCGTGCGCGCCAGTTCTGTACCGCCGTGGTCAATGAAAGCAACACCGGCCAGCGCATCACCGACGTCGATCCGGTGGTGTCGCTGACCTTCCCGACCGGCCAGCGCGCCCAGTTCGTCATCCCGCCGGCGTGCGACGCCGGCAAGGTGTCGATCACCATCCGCCTGCCGTCCAAGCACACCAAGACCCTGGAGCAGTACCAGAGCGACGGGTTCTTCAACCAGATCCTGGAGCAGGGCCACGCGCTGAGCGAACAGGACCAGGAACTGCTCGCCCTGCGCCAGAACCGAGATTACGCCGAGTTCTTCCGCAAGGCCGTGCAGTACCGCAAGAACATCGTGGTATCCGGTGCCACCGGCAGCGGCAAGACCACCTTCATGAAGTCGCTGGTCAACCACATCCCGGCCAACGAGCGCCTGGTCACCATCGAAGATGCGCGTGAGCTGTTCATCAGCCAGCCCAACGTGGTGCACCTGCTGTACTCCAAGGGCGGGCAGAGCGCCAGCAACGTCACCGCCAAGAGCTGCATGGAAGCGTGCCTGCGCATGAAGCCGGATCGCATCATCCTGGCCGAGCTTCGCGGCGATGAAGCGTTCTACTTCATCCGCAACTGCGCCTCCGGCCATCCCGGCTCGATCACCAGCTGCCACGCCGGCAGCCCCGAACAGACCTGGGACCAGCTGGGCCTGATGGTGAAGGCCTCGGCCGAAGGCTCCGGCCTGGAGTTCTCGGTGATCAAGCGCCTGCTGAAGATGACCATCGACGTGGTCGTGCACATCAAGGCGCATGCCGGCAGCCGCTACATCACCGGCATCGATTTCAGCCCCGAACGCGCGTTGGCCGCAGGGAGTGACGCCTGATGCTGCCCGGTCTTGAAGCCATGGCGTGTCCGGAAATGGCCGTGTCCATGGACGTGATGCAGCACGTGATCAACGTGGAATCGTCGCGCAACCCGTACGCCATCGGCGTGGTCGGCGGAGCGCTGGTCCGCCAGCCCAAGCAGCTGGATGAGGCCCTGGCCACCGTGCGGATGCTGGAAGAGAAGGGCTACAACTTCTCGGTGGGCCTGGCCCAGGTCAACCGCTACAACCTGGCCAAGTACGGACTGGACTCCTACGAGAAGGCGTTCCAGCAGTGCCCGAACCTGCAGGCCGCCTCGCGCATCCTGGCCGAGTGCTATGGCCGCTCGGGCAAGGACTGGGGCAAGTCCTTCAGCTGCTACTACTCGGGCAACTTCACCACCGGCTTCCGCCACGGCTACGTGCAGAAGGTTTTCGCGTCCATTTCGCGTCAGCGCGGCAACATGGTCGCCGCCAACGGTGCCGCGCCGATCGACGTGGTCAGCCGTGCCCAGCGCCGCGTGGTCGACGTGGCCCACCACCCGCAGTTCAGCGGCCAGCCGCAGGGCGTGGCCGAAGCGCGCGTGCAGGCCATGCAGGCGCTCTCGCCCACGTATGCACAGGCCGTCGTGCCGGTGGACCCGGCGCGTGCCTATGAGGTCTACCCCTCCACCGGCGCGATGGTGCGCGGTGGCCTGGTCCGCACCGCCGACGCCGCGCTGTCACGCGTGGTGATGGGGGCCATGGACCAGGTGGTGCCGCAGCCGCAGGCCGCCCAGATGCCCGCACCGCAGCCCATCGCCCAGCAACCAGTCGCACCGCAGCCCATGCCGGCACAGAACGACGCCGGCCCGGTCGTGGTGCGCGCCTGGAGTGAACGCAATGCTCCGGTGGCATTACCCGCGCAGGCCGCACCTGCGCAGGCCATGCCGGTACAGAACATCCCCGCTGGGGATGAAGCCTTCGTGTTCTGAAGGACCGATCCAGTCGTGTTAGACCATCAACAAGGAAAACCCACCATGAAGCGTAACAACCTCGATATCGCCCAGGCCCAGCGCACGCTGAAGACCGTGCTGATGGCCGCTGCCTTCGCCGCTGCCGTGTTCGTGCCGGACGTGTTCGCCCAGTCCACCAACTTCGGCGGCACCGACACCAAGGTGTGCGGCTTCTTCTCCAACATCAACGGCCTGCTGAACATCGCCTCCATCGCCGTGGTGACCATCGCCGTCATCTTCGCCGGCTACCAGATCGCCTTCGCCCACAAGCGCATCGGTGACGTGGCCCCGATCCTGATCGGTGGCCTGCTGATCGGCGCCGCTGGCCAGATCGCCAAGATGCTGCTCGGTGACGGCGGCTCCAGCTCCTGCGCCGGCAGCGCCACCGGCGCCATCATGAACGCCGTCCAGTACTACAGTGCATAAGAACGTCCTGTTCCGCGGCTGCACGCGGCCAGCGATGTTTCTGGGCGTTCCGTACGTCCCGTTCTTCCTGGTCGCAGGCGGCTTGCTGTTGCTGAGCATGTACATCGACATGCGGCTGTTGATCACCATCCCGATTGCCATCTTCATCCTGCGTCACATGGCAAAGCGCGATGAAATGATCTTCCGCCTGATCGGGTTGCGCCTGCAGTTCAAGTTCCGCGCGCGCAACCTGCAGCAGCACGACGGAATGTGGGTGTTCACGCCCAACCATTACCGCGACAAGCCGCCGCCGTCGGACTGACCACGGCACGCTACAGGCCGGGCAGGCGATCACATCGCCTGCCCGGTGCAGGCCCCGCACCATCCCCGCAGCACCCTTTGGAAGCGCCCATGTTCAGTCCCGATACCTCGATCAGCGAATTCATTCCCCTGTCGTCCCATGTGGCGCCGACGGTCGTCAAGACCACGGGTGGAGACTTCCTGCTGACCTGGCACCTGGAAGGCCTGCCTTTCGTGGGCCGCGAGGATTGGGAGCTCGAACACCGCCACAACACCTTCAATCGACTGCTGCAGACCCTGCGCGCACCGGATTTCGTCAACGTCGCCTTCTGGGTGCACGACATCCGCCGTCGCCGCCAGCTCAAAGGCAGCAGCAAGTTCTCCCAGCGCTTCAACCAGGACGTGTCCGACCAGTACATGGGCATGCTGTCCTCGCAGCGCATCATGCAGAACGAGCTGTACCTGACCATGATCTACCGGCCGGTCGTGTCCGGTAAGCGCTTCATGGACAAGTCCTCCAGCATCACCCAGCTGCAGGCCGAGCAGGACCAGTCCGTGGCCAAGCTGCTGGAAATGGCCGGCAACGTGGAAGCGGTGATCCGCGACTACTCGCCGTACCGCATGGGCATGTACGAAGCCAAGAACGGCATGGTGTTCTCCGAGACCCTGGAGTTCTTCGGCTACCTGCTCAACCGGGTCGACGAACCGGTACCGGTGCTGTCCGCGCCGGTCAAGGACTACCTGCCGATCAGCCGCCACATGTTCTCGGCCAAGACCGGCGATTTCGTGATCAGCACGCCCAACGGCGTCAACCACTTCGGCGCCATCCTCAATATCAAGGAATACGCCGAGGGCACCTATCCGGGCGTGCTCAACGGCCTGAAGTACCTCGACTTCGAATACGTCATCACCCATTCGTTCAGCCCGATGGGCCGCCAGGACGCGCTCAAGGTGCTCGACCGCACCAAGGGCATGATGATCTCCTCCGGCGACAAGGCGGTCAGCCAGATCGTCGAGCTCGACCAGGCGATGGACCAGCTGTCCTCCGGCAACTTCGTGCTGGGCGAGTACCACTTCATCATGGCCGTCTACGCCGACAGCCAGGAAAAGCTGTCGCAGAACATCGCCACCACCCGCGCCGAGCTGTCCAACGCCGGGTTCGTGTCGACCAAGGAAGACCTGGCCGTCACCGCCTCGTTCTATTCGCAGTTCCCGGCCAACTGGCGCTACCGCACCCGCCTGGCCAACATCAGCTCGCTGAACTTCCTGGGCCTGTCGCCGCTGCACAACTTCGCCACAGGCAAACAGCACAACAACCCGTGGGGCGACTGCGTAACCACGCTGCAGACCACCAACGGCCAGCCGTACTACTTCAACTTCCACGCCACCCACCCGTCGGAGAACTCGCTGGGCGAGAAGGCCATCGCCAACACCATGGTGATCGGCAAGTCCGGTACCGGTAAGACCGCGCTGATCAACTTCCTGCTCAGCCAGGTCCAGAAGTACGACCCGTCGCCGACCATCTTCTTCTTCGACAAGGACCGCGGCGCGGAGATCTTCGTGCGCGCCTGCGGCGGCAACTACCTGGCGCTCGAGAACGGCCAGGCCACCGGCTTCAACCCGTTCCAGTGCGAGAACAACGAAGCCAACGTGCAGTTCCTGGCCGACCTGATCAAGGTGCTGGCCAACAAGCACGAGTACAGCGCCCGCGAGGAAGAGGACATCTTCCGCGGTGTCGAGAACATGCTCGACACCCCCATGCACCTGCGCAGCATGACCAACTTCCAGAAGAGCCTGCCCAACATGGGCGACGATGGCCTGTATGCGCGCCTGCGCAAGTGGACCTCGGGCAATTCGCTGGGCTGGGTGTTCGACAACCCGGTCGACACCGTCGACCTGAGCCGCGCCAACATCATCGGCTTCGACTACACCGACATCATCGACAACCCCGAAGTGCGCGTGCCGGTCATCAACTACCTGCTGCACCGCCTGGAATCGCTGATCGACGGCCGCCCGCTGATCTACGTGATGGACGAATTCTGGAAGATCCTGGACGGCGAGGGCGGCCTGAAGGAATTCGCCAAGAACAAGCAGAAGACCATCCGTAAGCAGAACGGCATGGGCATCTTCGCCACCCAGAGCCCGGAAGATGCGCTCAAGAGCGACATCGCCGCGGCGCTGATCGAGCAGACCGCCACGCTGATCCTGCTGCCCAACCCCAATGCCAGCCGCTCGGATTACATCGACGGCCTGAAGCTTACCGAGTCCGAGTTCAAGGTGGTCACCGCCCTGGACGAGCGCTCGCGCTGCTTCCTGGTCAAGCAGGGCCATGCCGCCAGCGTGTGCCAGCTCAACCTGCGTGGCATGGATGACATCCTGTCGGTGATTTCGGCCTCCACCGACAATATCGACGTGATGCACCGCGTCCTGCTCGACGCCGCCCAGCGCGAGAAGGTATCGCAGGCCGACCTCACCCCGGACCAGTGGCTCAGTGAGTTCTACAGGAAGCGCAAGGGCTCTGGAAAGCCCGCCGGGACACGACAGGACGCCGTTGCCTGACGGTCCCCCGGCCGATCAGGGACAGGCTTTCGCCGCATTCGATGGAGATAATTATGGACATTGCCATGAACAAGAACACGACCCGCCGCCGTCACTTCAGCTTCCGCCTGGCCGCCCTGTCGCTGGTGACCGTGCTGATGTGCAACGCGCCCGCGCCCGCCTACACGATGCCCGTGGTCGAAGTCGGCCCGAGCGTGTACCAGCAGATCATGAACCAGATCAACACCTACAAGGCCGAGATCACCGCGTACGCCTCCAAGGTGCAGGACGCGGCCGAGTATGTCGAACAGCGCACCCGCTGGATCCGCACGCTGGAGCAGTATGCGCAGGCGTTGGTCCAGGTGCAGGCGGTACTCAACAACTTTGGCATGCCGCAGGGTATCGCGCTCACTCCAGTGGCGGACAACTATCTGGTTGCGCAAAGCTGTGGCGGTACTACCGACCTGAGCGTGACCGGCCTGTTCAAGACCTTCGTCTTCAACCCGAAGGCCGATTTCAAGCAGCAGCAGACACAAATCTGCGTGAACATCCGCATGATGCAGAACCGGAAGTACAACGAGGCGGTCAAGTTCATGACCGAATCTGTGCCGCTGATGCAGTCGTCGCTCACCCGGATTTTCAACATGCGTATTTTCAGCAACAGCCAGGGCAACGTGCAGGGCACGGACAGTGAAGCCCTTCGCATGGCCAACGACCTGGCGGTTCAGGCGCAGATTTGGCAATCGCGGATGCACTCGTACGACGCCTACATCGAGGTGATGGAAGCCAACCAGAAGGTGGTTGCCGAGAACGCCCTCAAAGGAGATACAACCAACCAGATCATCGGGACACTGGTGAAGACCGCCGCCCTCAAGGGCGCGCTCAGCGTCAAGTAACTCGCCCAAGCAGGTTCAGCGGGTCTGCAAAGTAATGCCGGACCCAAAGCAGTAGCAGCATCACCAAGGGATTGTGGAAATGTCGATCAGGTCGATTGCCAACGTTTTTGATTTCTCGGGCGGATTGCAGGATCTGCTGGGCTACGCAGTGCGTGTCCAGTCGATTGGCGACTTCGTGTTCTTCAAGCTGATCCTGGATTACCTGCGCGAGCGCATCAACGATTTCGGTATCGAGATGATGGGCCGCATGATGGCCTGGGTCGGCGGTATTGCCTTGATCCTGATGACCCTGTGGGTGCTGATCCAGGGCTACCGCATCGTCACTGGCCAGAGCCGCGACTCGATGATGGTGCTGGTCACCAACATGGCCCGCGCGGCGCTGATCATCAGTGTGGCAACGTCGATGGCGATGTTCGGCAGCAGCGTCAGTGACTTCCTGACCAAGGACGTTGGTGGCCTGATCACTCGCGTTGTCACCGGCAAGAGCGGCACCGCTGAAGACCAGATCGACAAGAGCCTGGCTTGGATGCAGGTGGCGTTGTCCAGCATCGATGCGATCAAGGTGCTGGACGATGGCGGATTGCGCGAGGAGAAGACGCGCGCCATGTGGTTCATCGGCATTGGCACGGGCGGCCCGGCCGTGACGGCTGGCGCCATGCTGCTGCTTTACCAGGTTGCAATCGCGCTGTTCATCGGGTTCGGGCCGCTCTTCATTCTGTGTCTGCTGTTCGACCAGACCAAGCAGTTCTTCCAGAAGTGGTTGTTCTATGGCATAGGCACCATGTTCTCCATGGCGGTGCTGTCGGCCATGGTCTCCATCGCGTTGGACATGGTCATACGTGTCTCGGCCGCATTCTGGACATCGTCGCTGATCAACAGCTTCTTCCTCGATGATGCGATGAGCGACGGCATGACCAGCCAGGCCATGCAGCAGGGTGGCATGGGCCTCATCCTCACGACATTGATCCTGACTGCGCCCCCAATGGCCGCGATGTTCTTCCAGGGTACGTTGGGTAGCTTCATGGCATATTCCCAGATAGGTGGCTCGGCAGCCGCCGGCCCGCAAGGCCAGCCGCCGGGTTCCTATACACCACCGCCGCCAGCGCCTGCTAGATCTGCAGAGAGTGATGGAGCAGGAACGCGGGTTTCGGCGCCGGTCTACACCGGCTCAGGCGACGCGGGATCCACTCCAGGCAAGCTTGGTGCAGCTAAATCAGAATGAGGATCAGACAATGCGCAGCTTCTGGGCAGGTCAGTTGAAAGGCGGTCTTGGAGAATCAATACGGTCTCTGGCCTTTTTGATTCTGCTTAGCCCCGCGGGCTATGCGCTAGCGGAAGGTGCATGTCCTCCCGGTCAATATCCAATTGGAGGGCAGGGCGTTCAGGGATGTGCGCCAATCCCCAGTTCCGGATCAGGGGCCGGTTCGGGGTCTCCACGCCCCACTGGTGTCTGGCATAAGACGTGGGGCGCAATTGCGATCTCGACCGATGGCGCGGCGGGTGCGTCGACGGGCAAGCTCAGCAAATCTGACGCGGCGAAGGAGTCTGAGGCTAACTGCGCGAAGAGCGGGGGCCGTTCCTGCAAGGTCGCTTTCACATTCAAAAATCAGTGCGGTGCAGCGACGGTGCCAGCTTCAGGGGACGGTGGCACAAGTTTCGGCCGCGCCGAAACCAAGGAGAAGGCCGAAAAGCTCGCGATGGACCGCTGCGCTTCCGATGGTGGTATTGGATGCAATGTGATCTACGCAGCGTGCGCGAAGCCTGAGTTCGAGTCGTATTGACATTGCCCTGCACGAACAATCGAGTGATCCCGCATTGAGTCAGGATTCTTCAGCGAGCGCCCATGTGTTCTTCGATGCGCGCCTTCGGGCCCTTCGTCAGATAAAGAGCATGGAGTTCGGTAGAAATCGAGCCTTGGCTGTTCTGATTCTTGTTTTGATGGCTGTTCCGACAACCTCGCTTGCAGAAGGTCGATGCCCTCCCGGCCAGTATCCGGTTGGCGGGCAAGGGACAGGTGGCTGCGCCCCGATCCCATCGTCGGGTGGTGCCGATGCGCGAGGGCCCGTTCCGACTGGTAAGTGGGAGACGCGTTGGGGGGCTATTTCGGAAGACCTGACCACGCTTGCTACTGGAGCATCGGTTTCCATGAAGTCGAAGCGGCAGGCAATTGCAGCTGCGACTGCTGAGTGCGAAAAGCTGGGCGGGAAAGCGTGTAAGACGCGTTTGACCTACTTCAATCAGTGCGCGGCACTTGCCGATGCAACTGCGGAGAGCTTGAACGGCGAAACAGGAACTTCGATTGCTGCGCATGCAGAGACGGAGGATCAAGCGAAGAACCTGGCTCTCGCCCAGTGCGGCAGCGCCCAAGGTGGTCAAAAGTGCAGCATTGTCTACTCTGCTTGCAGCATGTCTGAGTTCAGATCATTCAGGTGAGGGGGTGACTAGGTGGTCCGGACGCATAACCGAGCGATAGGGTTCCTGTTGTCGGTAATAGTGCTGTCCACGGGCGTCGTTGGACGCTCAGTTGCTGAGGGACGGTGCCCTCCAGGGCAGTATCCCATCGGCGGACAAGGGGCAGGGGGCTGTGCACCAACCGGTGCAGGTTCCGGCGGGAGCGGCGATCCGGTCCCGACAGGACGATGGCACAAGACCTGGGGGGCGGTTGCCTTTTCCAAGTCGGGGGATGCTGGGGCAGTCGTCGGAAAGATGTCAAAGGCGGAAGCTGTCGCGGGTGCCGTCGAGAAGTGCTCTCAATGGGGGGCTACTGACTGCAAGGAGGGGCTGACATTCAAAAACCAGTGCGCAGCGGTGATCCAGGCGGACAAGTCGCTTGGGACACGACTCGATACGGGGGCGACGAAGGAGATCGCGCTTGAGCGCGCGACAACGGCATGCAGGAAGTCCGGCAGCAATAGCTGTACGACGATCTACGCTGAGTGCAGCATGCCGTATTTTGAGAGGTTCTGATTGATTGCCATTCGTGGAACTTAGTCGTCGGAACACGGCGACCCCTGCGGAGAGTGCAACCTGACTACTTGTGACGGAATTCGCGTAATTGAAAGGCGCGGAGCGCGAACATGGTGGTATGCCGCAACGTCGAATCGTTGCGGTGCAGACATGACCCCTACAGTTCATTTATTAGTTCAAGGACGACATGATGCGTAAGAGTTCGGTTATCTCCCGTAGCTTGGAAATTGGCTGTTCGGCATCGCTTCTGCTGCTGTTGCCGCTTACCACATTCACTGTGCAAGCTCAGGCGTCGCCAGAGGTTGTAACTCCCGCATCGACGGTTAACGAGGCAGCAGGTGTCGCCAGTTCGTCAAATTCGCCCGCAACGACCGCATCGATGAGCGAAAAGGAAGCGACGACTGTCTCTGGGCCTGCCCTGGTCAATCTGCCTGCGACTGTGACCCCAGGTATTGAGCCGCGGCCGGTTGAACCGGTTGAAACGGTGAGTCGAGAGCCTTCCGCTACAATTGAAAAGGTTGATGATGTGGCACCGACCGCCGTCGTCGAAGGCGGAATCGAGGCGCCGGCGGCGGCGCCTGCAGCGACAGTCGATCCCACGGCCACCATTTCGGCACCTGTGTCGCCTGCGGCGGCGCAACGTCCTGTGATCGCTTCTGCTTCCGTGGACGCGGCGGGAGCGGCAGCTGCAGCTGCATCGGTGGAAACATCGTCAACGACCAGTCCGCCAGCCGAACCAGAAGCTTCTTCCGAACCGGCGCCCGTCGCTCCGCGCCCGCTGCTTATCCCCACGCTTGCGAATGACAACAACCAGATCGAGCGTCAGCTCGGTGCGCGTTGTCCGAACGACCTGGCCGCACGTCTGGCCACCCAGGCGGACCTCCTGATCGGGGCCTGCCAAGGCACGCTGCCGCCGCACCTTTCAGCGTTGCTGGTGTCCATTCCGGAACAGCAACTGCTGCTGCCGCGCACTTGGCGCGAGCGCCAGGTCTCTCAGAAGGGATGGTTCAAGGCCGTGCCGGGCTACGGGCTGCGCCCGGACTTCCTGGCGGTGCAGGGCGATGTCTGGGTGCGTTCGTTCGAAGGCGCTGACCCGTCCACCACGGCGTACTTGGTGTCCGGCCCGTTCGCGTGTGCCGACAGCCGCAGCCCCGACGCCGAGCCGGCCAAGACGGTGCGCCTGCCGGCCGGCAGCTGCCGCGAGGGACTGGTGCAGCAGCGCGTCTACCGCGTGAGTGCTGGCGCGGCGCCGGTGGACATCACTCAGCAGGCGCTGCCGGCAGAGCCGTTGCTGTCCGATGCTGACCGGAAGCGTTACGGCGCCGACGGCGCGCGCGTGCAGCTCGATGCGGGCAAACTGCAGTTTGGCCCGGCGTTGCGCTGGTATGTGGACGTCGGCACCACCGAGAAGCCCGAGCCGCGCAGCTACGGCGAATGGGGTCGGCTGCACCTTGGCTTCGCGGTCTGGAATGGCGAGCGCTTCGAGCCGCGCGATACCGTGCCGCGCGCGGTGTGGCCGTGCGATCCGGTGGCACCGGGCGACGCCAGCTGCGGTGCCTACGCCGATGCCGGGCGCGACCCGTTCATCGTGGTCGGCGCCTCGGCCCAGGGTGTGACCGCGACACCTTGAGTCCATGGCTTTGATCCCATAGCAAAAAAGCGCCCCTCGGGGCGCTTTCTTTTTGTGTGCACAGCAGCGACTGCGTCAGCTCAGCTTTTGTCCACCAACGCGAACCGTGGCCGCAGCACACCATCCACTTCGACCTGCGCGGTGAACATCTCGTACGGCCGCACCCAAAGTCCCAGGTCCTCGTCGAGCGGGCGATACAGCACCATTGGCAGCAAGGTCTCGCTGTGGCGCACCACGTCGATCACCTGATAGTTGCCGCCCTTGAAATGGCGGTAGTGGCCCGGGGCAAGGACGGGCAGGGGCGCAAGGTCGGACATGGGGAAATGCAGGCGTTGGAAAGGTCGCATTATGGCAGCGACGGAGTGGATGCCGGAGGTCAGGCGGTCATGCTACGCGTGGCAGCCTGGCTTTCGGTCAGCTGGCGGTTCTGCTGCTCCAGCTGTTGGCTGGCGGCGGTAGCCTCCATCTGGCGGCTGCTCTGCTCCAGCGGCGTGTTCATGGCAACCACCGTGTCGACGCTGACGCGCAAGTGGGCGGGATCATCTACCTTGCCCTGTACGGCAAACGTGCGGGCGGCATCGCCGCTCATCAGCACGGCATCGATACGCGTGCCACCGGCGGCATGCATTTCCGTGGCCAGGCTGCCGGCGAGCTGGTCGCTGGCGTGATCGGATACGCGTCCTACGCGCGCATCCTGGGAATGGACGCCACGCCGGGCATCCTGGAACAGCGCGTACCCCGGATGGCCAGCCTCATCCATGCGTGAACTGCTCTGGTCGTTGCGGTGTTGTTCCGTATCGCGGCGACCGGGTTCGCCCGGTTCTAGCGGCCCGCGCATCTTGTCGTAGGCATCCATCACACCGCCCGGGACACCTCGGGAGATGACGGTTGCTCCCGTGCGCAGTCCCTCGATGTCACTGCGGTACTCGCCGATCATCCGGGCATTGTCGTCGGCCAGCATGCGTGCTCGGCCGGTGGCCAACACCGATTGGTCGCCAAGGAACTGACCCATCTTGTGGGAGTCCAGCGATGCGGTCGCCACGACGAGCGGGTAGTCGGGTATCAGCAGGTTGAGGGCGCTGTTGCTGTATTGCGCCTTGGACAGGGTGTCGATCTCCTGCTGCCGGGCATACACCCGCACCTCGCCAAAGTGTGGCGAGGCCGCGCTGACGGCATCGGCGGCCATGACGTGGTTGATCACGCTGTGGCCACCTTCCGGGATGCGGTAGCCGCTCAGGCTGACCGCACCGTAGGCGTTGAAGGTTTCGCCTTTGAGCCCGTAATGATGGGCGGTGATCTGGGCCAGCGAGCCGCCCAGTGAGTGGCCTGTCACGGTCACCTCTGGCACCCGACCGGTTTCAATGCCGAGTCGCTCCGCATCCGCCACCGCGCGGCCTGAGAGGGCGAGGGCCTGAGCGGCCTGCGGGTTTCTGCGGGCTGTGACCATGACAGCGTCGCTGACAACGCCATCCTTGATCAGCTCCTGCGTGCCGCGATGGGCAACGATGATGTCCTGCGTATCCACCCGCTGGTAGGCGGTTCCCTGGTAGCCGGTCCGCCGGTCATCAACGTGCTCAAGTATTTTGTACTGGTGGCCGTTGAGGTAGACCTTCTCTTCCTGGCCAGGCTCTCGGCGGCCTACAGCGCGATCCTTGTAGGCATCGTCCGAGAGAGCGGCGTAGTCCTGGCTTGTAACACTCATGCCTTGATCGCAACGGCCGAAACGGTGATTGAGAACAGCTTGTCCTGGAGCGCGGGAACGAATTCGTTGCGGTCCTCTCGTCCGCGAGACGGATAGTCATCCCGCCAAGGCAGGTCCGGACGGCCCTCCACGGGTCCCGCGCGCGGGTAGTCATGCTTAGGGTAATACCGGGTGTATGTCTTGCCAGCCACCAGATCCGGCGCATCCACGAACGTCAGGAACCGCGTCTCCTCCTGCTCGCCAGTGGCCTTCAGCAGCGCACCTGCGCCAGTGAACTCCCAACGGCAGATCCCGCGCCCGTAGTAATCCTGGTCCTTCATGCGGTCCAGATACACAGTGCCTTGGTATTCCTCGTCGGAGATGCGGGTCAGCTCCAGTGGTTCCTGGCTGGTGATGCGCGATGCTGTGCCCGTGGCCGTTTCGATGTTGCCGCACTGGTCTTCATTGATGACGTCGTACTGGGCGGTCCCGCGGACATGCTGGAACGCGCCGGGTGCGCCATGGAGGCGCAGCGTGATCTGGTATGCCTTGACCGGTGCTGGGTTGAGGGTGGCAAGCCCACGCCCACCGGCAGCGACATCGGCTTCGGCGTTGGACAGGTCATGGCTCATGGCAGGCTCCGAACGGTTACAGGCCGTCATCAATACGGCGGTCAGGCAGAACAGGGTCAGTCGCTTCAAGGTGGCACTCCAGCCGGGCGTTCGCGTACAGGGCCGCGCAGCGATCATCGGGGCGAACGAGACAGATCGCCGGTACCCCGATGCTAGCAGGACAGGCCAATCTGCCTGTGTGTACTGGTCACGGTTCCAACCGAAGACTAGTCGCTCTCGATATCGCTCGGCGGCCCGGCGCGACAGGCCAGCACCAACTGCGTGACGGCATCGGCGCTCATCGGCCGGGCCAGGTAATACCCCTGCGCCTCGTTGCAGTCCCACAGCCGCAGCAGCGACAGCTCGGACTCATGCTCCACACCCTCGGCCACGGTGCGATAGCCCAGCTGCTGGGCGAGCCGGATGATGGCCTCCACCTTCAGCCGCGCGGTGCGCGAGCGCGCCAGGCCGGTGACCAGGCTCTGGTCTACCTTGATGTGGCTGATCGGCACTTCGCTCAGGTACCCGAAGTTGCTGTAACCACTGCCGAAGTCGTCGATGGCGATGCGCACGCCGGCGGCGGCCATCGCGCGCAGCTGGGGCAGCGCGGCGGGGTGGCTGTGCAGCCACTGGCCTTCGGTGATCTCTACTTCAATCTGTGAGGGCACCAGCCCGTTCGCCTGCAGGCGCTCGGCCATGCCGGTCCACAGGTTGGCGTTATCGAAATCGCGGGGGGACAGGTTGATCGACAACGTGAATCCCGGCAGCAGCTGCTGCCAGCGCGCCGCCTGCGCGAACGCGTGCTCGATCACCCATTGGCTGAGCGCCGGCATCAGCGCCGTGCACTCCAGCACCGGAATGAACTCACCCGGGGTGATGGGTCCCAGCATCGGGTGGGTCCAGCGCAGCAATGCTTCGGCCGACACCGGCTGGCCATCGCGCAGGTCATAGCGCGGCTGGTAGACCAGGCTGAACTGGTCCTGGGCCAGCCCTCGCGCAGCATCGGAGGCGAGCCGGTAGCGGCGGCGCAGGTGCGCATCGCGGTCGGCCGAATACCAGCACAGGCACGCGTCGGTCTGCAGTGCGTGATTCAGCGCCACCATGCACTTGCGCACCAGGTCGCCGGCTTCATCCGGATCGGCACGGAAATCGCACAGCCCGGCGTGGAACTGCGGCGACATTGGAATGCTGCCGACCATCAACGGCCGCCGCATGCGCTCGCGCAGCCGCTGCATCAACGCCTCGACCTGCGCGTGGTCGTGGTTGCGCACCACAAAGGCGAACCGGGTGGAGGCCACGTGGTAGACCTGCACGTCGTCGGTCAGCACTTCCTGCACGCGCAGCGACGCCTGCCGGAGCAGGGATTCCACCGGTTTGAGGCCCAACGCCTGGCCGGCGTCATTCGCGCTCTGCAGGTCGAACACATCCAGCAGCACGCCGGTGAACTGGTTGCCGCCGTCCTGGCGGCCGAGCACGCTCAGGTCGGCCTGGAACTGCTGGCGGTTGGGCAGCCCGCTGATCGGCTCGCGCCGGCCCAGCGACATCTTCAGTTCCATCTGGTTGACCACGATCCGCGCCAGGGTCTGCAGCTGGCGCTGCTCATCGGCGGTCAGCACGCGCGGGGTGCGGTCCATCAGGCACAGCGTGCCCAGCGCGATGCCGTTGCGGGTGACCAAAGGCGCGCCGGCGTAGAAACGCATCTGCTCGGGGCCGGCCACGATCGGGTTGTCGTGGAAGCGGGGGTCCTGGCGCAGGTCTTCGATCTGCAGGATCCCGCTGGACTGCAGCGCGCACGAGCAGATCGAGTGGTGGCGGTCGGTGCGTTCCAGTGCCAGCCCGACCCGCGAGATGAAGCGCTGCGAGTCGGCGTCGACGATGGAGATCAGCGCAATGGCGGTGCCGAAGGTAAACGCCGCCAGTTCGGTGACCGGGTCCAGCGAGCGCCCCAACGCGGGATCCATCACGTTGAGCGCTTCGATCAGCGCAATGCGTTCCAGATCCTGGCTGCGGTCGAGCATTCCGTGCGTCCTGTCAAACGGAGTACGCAGGTACTATCCCGCCGCGTTTGCAGTGCCGGTGTGAAGTGCGCCGTTCAGGTATGAAGCATTCACCTCGGCGCGCATCAGGTCGCCGGTGAGGATTCCTTCAACAGCGTCACCAACTGCTTGAGCCGGTAGGGTTTCGGCAGGAATTCAACATTTTCCGGAAGCGGCGGCAGCTGGGAGCGCGCATAGCCGGACGACAGGATCATCCGGGCGTTCGGCAGGGCATTGGCGACATGCGCGCTCAATTCCAGGCCGCTCATGCCTTCGGGCATGTTGATGTCGCTGAACACGACATCGAAACCGCCGTTCATGTCGATCAATTGAACGGCCGCCGGGCCGTCAGTCGCCGTATGCACATCGATGCCGAAATCACGCAGCGCCTGTCCGATCAGCTCGCGCAGGTCTTCCTGGTCTTCGACCATCAACACACGAAGGGGCTCAGACATGCGCGACTTCCTCTAGGGCAGGTAACAACAAACGGACAGTGGTGCCGCGTCCGGGGGCGGTCTGTACATCGACGAAACCGTCGCACTGGGACACGAAGCCAAATACCTGGCTCAGGCCCAGACCGCTGCCCTTGCCGACTTCCTTGGTGGTGAAGAACGGTTCGCTGGCACGCTCGGCCACATCCGGGGGCATGCCATTACCGTGGTCCGTCACCGCGATGGCCACATAGCGGCGCTGCGTCGGGTTGGCCAGGTCCGGGGCCAGGCGGTGTTCGGCCGTGGCACTGATGGTGATGGTCCCGCCCTGCGGCATGGCCTCGCAGCTGTTGAGCAGCAGGTTCAATACAGCCGTATGCAACTGTACGCCATCGGTGGTGATTCGAGGTAGGTCGAAAGGCACTTCCAGACGCAGCCGGATGTTGTCCGGGCAGGCCCGCTGCAGCACCGGCAGTTCCTGTTCGAACAGCCGCGCTACCTGCAAGGGCTCGCGGACCAGGGTCTGGTCGGCCGAGAACGCCAGCAGCTGGCGGGTCAGCAGCGAGCCCCGGTCGGCGGCGGCCTGGGCCAGTTCGGTCAGCTCGCGGGTGCGCGCATCGGCGCCGGGGCGCAGCGAGATCAGGTCCAGCGCGTTGCCGATGGTGGTCAACAGATTGTTGAATTCGTGCGCCAGCCCACGCGTGAGCCGGCCCACGCCCTCGAACTGCTGCAATTGCTCGCGGGCACGCTGGGCGTCCTGCAGCAGGCGCTGGGCGTGGTAACGCTCGGTGACGTCCTGGGTGACCTTGACGAAGCCGAGCAGGGTGCCGTCCTGGCGCACGGCTTCGATCACCTCGCTGGCGCGGAAGCATTCGCCGCTGCGGCGCACCCGCCAGCCTTCGCCAGCGTAGCGGCCATGCTGCTCGGCTTGGCCGAGGGTGTGTTCGGCGGTGCCGGAGGCGCGCTCGTCGGGGGCGTAGAACAGCCGCACGTGCTGCCCCATGACTTCTTCGGCGGAATAGCCCTTGACCCGCTGGCAGCCCCGGTTCCAGCTGCGGATGCAGCCATGCGCGTCAAGCAGGTAAATCGCGTGATCGGATACGTGATCGATCAACAGCTGCAACTGCAGACGATCATCAGCAAGCGGCGCGATATCGGTGACTGCCTGGACCACGGCGGCGGTTTTACTCCCCTTTAAGGGGCTGAACCGTAGAAGCCGTGATGTGAAGATAGTGTCAACATTGGTTCTGAACACGTCGCCATTTGGCGTATAACGCCCGAATTCACAGTTCGGTTAACATCGAACCCCTTTTCACGCTGGAACCGTGTGCATGAATGCTGCGCCAACCGCTCGCGACCGCTGGATATGGCTGGCATCGGCCGGCCTGATGGCCTTCACCATCGGTTTGGAACTGGTGGTTCCGCTGGGCTATGCGGTGTGGCTGACGTACTTCATGGCGGTGGGCATCACCTTGTTCCAGCGCCGGCTCGAGGTGCCGCTGCTGGTCGCGGCCGGCTCCTGCATCCTGCTGGTCGTCGGGTACCACCTGGCCCCGGCGAGCACCAATTCCGCATTTTCCTTCGTCAACCGCACCATTGGCGGGATCTGCTTCCTGTTGATGGCGTTGACGGTGATCAAGGCCATCCAGGCCCGCCGTACGGCCGCCGATGCGCTGTGGCTGCAGGAAGGCGAGAACGCGGTGACGGTGAGCCTGCGCGGGGATCCGGAACCGCGCACGCTGGCCGACGAAGCCATGCGCACGCTGTGCGCGCAGCTGAACGCGGATGTGGGTGCGGTCTATCGCCTGCAGGGCGAACGCCTGGTGCTGGTTGGCGGCGCGGCGCTGCCGCCGCACCTGCCCGATTCCCTCCAGGCGTCTGCCGGGCAGTGGGGCGAAGTCCTGCGACAGGGCCAGCCGCGTCGACTGGAAGAAAGCGAAAGCCTGCTTGAGATTGAAACCGCGCTGGGCCGCACCCCCGTGCATCAGCGCCTGCTGGGACCGATCACCGCTGATGGCGCGGTGATCGGGTTGATCGAGCTGGGGCGCGCAGGGGTGTCCCCGGCGCGTTCACTGGAACTGGAACTTCTGTTGCAGTGCGCCGAGCCGATCGGCATGGCGCTGCGCACCGCACTGCTGCGCGCGCAGCTGGTGGAGCTGCTGGAAGAAACCCAGCGCCAGAGCGAAGAGCTGCAGACCCAGCAGGAAGAGCTGCGGGTGGCCAACGAAGAGCTGGAAGAACAGAGCCGCAGCCTGCTGCACTCGCAGGCCAACCTGGAACAGCAGCAGGCCGAGCTGGAACAGACCAACGTGCAGCTGGAAGAGCGCACCCATGAGCTGGAAGCGCGCCAGCAGGCGCTGCTGATCGCGCAGGGCCAGCTGGTGCAGAACAGCCGCGAACTGGAGGCGAGTTCGCGCTACAAGTCCGAGTTCCTGGCCAACATGTCGCACGAGCTGCGCACCCCGCTCAATAGCGCGCTGATCCTGGCCAAACTGCTGGCCGACAACAAGGACGGCACGCTGACCGCCGAACAGGTCAAGTACGCGCAGGCCATCCACTCGTCCAACAACGACCTGCTGGCGCTGATCAATGACATCCTGGACCTGTCGCGCATCGAAGCCGGGCATGTCGAACTGGCCGAAGAAAACCTGGCGGTGTCCAGCGTGCTGCAGCGCCTGAAGGAGACCTTCGAGCCGCTGGCCGCGCAGAAGGGCCTGGCGCTGGACATCCGCGCCGACACCGATGCGCCCAGCCAGCTGGTGGCCGATGGCCAGCGCCTGCAGCAGATCCTGAAGAACCTGCTGGCCAACGCGGTCAAGTTCACCGAACACGGCAGTGTCTCGCTGGTGGTGCGCGGCAACGGGGCAGGGCGCATCCAGTTCGCGGTGACCGATACCGGTATCGGCATTCCGCAGGCGCAGACCGACGTGATCTTCGAAGCGTTCCGCCAGGCCGATGGCAGCACCCGGCGCCGTTACGGCGGCACGGGCCTGGGCCTGTCGATCTCGCGCGACCTGGCCGCGCGCATGGGCGGCAGCATTTCCGTGTCCAGCGAGCCCGGTCGCGGGAGCTGCTTCACCCTGGACCTGCCGCTGGCGGCGGGTACTGCGACGGCAGCGCCGATGGCGGCGCCCGACGTGCGCCCGGCGCCGGCCGCCAAGCCGGCCGCACCGGCGCCGCTGTTCGGCAGCGCGCATGACGCGTCCGCCGCTGCCCCGTCGCCGCGCGTGGTGGATGACCGTGGCCGCCGCAGCCGCGCCGGGCGCATGATCCTGGTGGTCGAGGACGACGTGACCTTCGCCGAGGCGCTGGTGGGCATGGCCCATGAGCTGGACTTCGACTGCGTGGTCGCGCAGACCGCCGAAGAAGCCCTCGCGCTGGCCGCCGAGCTGCGCCCCAACGGCGTGCTGCTCGATATCGGCCTGCCCGATGTGTCCGGCCTGAGCGTGCTGGAGCGGCTCAAGCGCGACCCGGCCACCCGGCATATCCCGGTGCACGTGGTCTCCGGGCTGGAACGCTCGCAGGTGGCGATGGAGCTGGGCGCGATCGGGTATGTGATCAAGCCGGCCACGCGCGAACGCCTGGTCGAGGCGATCCAGCAGCTGGAAGCCACCAGCGAGCGCGACGTGCGCCGCCTGCTGATCGTCGAGGATGACAGCGCGCTGCGCTCCAACCTGCAGCTGCTGCTGGGCCGCGACCAGCTGGAGATCACCGCGGTGGGCAGCCTCGCCGAAGCAAAGGCCGAACTGGGCACCTCCACCTTCGACTGCATGGTCACCGACCTGGCGCTGCCCGACGGCACCGGCTACGACCTGCTTGAGTACATGGCCGGCAACGAGGCGGTCGCCTTCCCGCCGGTCATCGTCTACACCGGGCGCGCACTGACCCGCGACGAAGAGCAGCGCCTGCGCCGCTATTCCAAGAGCATCATCATCAAGGGCGCGCGCTCGCCCGAGCGCCTGCTCGATGAAGTGACCCTGTTCCTGCACAGCGTGGAAGCCTCGCTGCCCAGCGACCAGCAGCGCCTGCTGCGCGAAGCGCGCCGCCGCGATGCGGTGCTGGATGGGCGCACCGTGCTGCTGGCCGAGGACGACGTGCGCAACATCTTCGCCCTGTCCAGCGTGCTGGAGCCGCTGGGGGTGAAGCTGGAAATTGCCCGCAACGGAAGGGAAGCCTTGGACAAACTGGGCCCTGACATCGACCTGGTGCTGATGGACATCATGATGCCGGAGATGGACGGGCTGACCGCAATGCGCGAAATCCGCCGCGACAACCGCTGGCGCGACCTGCCGATCATCGCGCTGACCGCCAAGGCCATGCCCGATGACCGCGAGCATTGCCTGCAGGCCGGTGCCAACGATTACATCGCCAAGCCCATCGACGTGGACAAGCTGGTCTCGCTGTGCCGCGTGTGGTGTTCGCGCCGATGAACGACGCCGAGCTGTTCGACCTGGAGTTGCGGCTGCTGTTGGAGGCCGTATACCAGCGCTACCACTACGACTTCCGCGACTACGCGCTGGCGTCGCTGCGCCGGCGCATGCGCCACGCCATGGCCCGCTTCGAGTGCGACAACATGGGCGCGCTGCAGCACCGGCTGCTGCATGAGCCAGAGACCTTTGCGCTGGCCATGCAGTACTTCACCGTGCAGGTCTCGGAAATGTTCCGTGACCCGGCCTACTTCCGCATGCTGCGCGAGCACGCCATCCCGGTGCTGCGCACCTATCCGTCGATCAAGCTGTGGATCGCAGGCTGCAGCACCGGCGAGGAAGTGTGGTCGCTGGCGATCCTGCTCCAGGAAGAAGGCCTGCTGGACCGCGCCATCATCTACGCCACCGACATCAACCCCGATGCGCTGGAAGCCGCCGAAACCGGCGCGTTCGCGCTGGACCGGATGGCCCAGTTCAGCCGCAACTACCTGGAGGCGGGCGGCACCGGTTCGTTGTCGGATTACTACAGCAGCGGCTACGGCAGCGTGGTGTTCGACCGCCGGCTCAAGCGCAACATCGTGTTCGCCGACCACAGCCTGGCCACCGACACCGTGTTTTCCGAAGTACACCTGGTGTCGTGCCGCAACGTGCTGATCTACTTCCAGCGCGCCCTGCAGGACCGCGCCATTGGCCTGTTCCATGAGGCGCTGGTGCACCGTGGCTTCCTCGGCCTGGGCAGCAAGGAGTCGCTGCAGTTCGGCGAGCACGCCGATGAATTTGAAGCCTGCGCGCGCGAACAGCGCCTGTACCGGAAGCTGGCCTGATGGACGCCCCGGTCGAGCAGCCCGAATTCGAGCTCATCGTGGTTGGCGCCTCCGCCGGCGGCGTGAGCGCGCTGCAGCAGCTGCTGGCCGCGCTGCCCGCGGACCTGCCGATGCCGGTGCTGGTGGTGCTGCACCTGCCACGTGACCGCCCCAGCCGGATCGCCGACCTGCTCGGCCTGCGTTGCCCGCTGGCGGTACGCGAAGCCGAGGACAAGCAGCCGCTGGCGCCCGGTACGGTGACATTCGCGCCGCCGGACTACCATCTGCTGGTCGAAAGCCGCGGCAGCCTGGCCTTGTCGGTGGACGCGCCGGTGCTGTTCTCGCGGCCGGCGATCGACCCGCTGTTCGAAAGCGCCGCCGAGGTGTTCGGCAGCGGCGTGCTCGCCATCCTGCTGACCGGGGCCAGCAACGACGGCAGCGCCGGCGTTGCCGCGGTCCGCAGCGCGGGTGGGCAGGCCTGGATCCAAAGCCCCGATGATGCCTATTCCCCGATCATGCCGGCGGCTGCGCTGGCGCATGCCGGCGCCGATGCGGTGCTGACGCTCACCTCCCTATGCTCGCGCATGAAAGGCCTTGCCCGATGAACCTTATCGAGTCCACCACGACGCCGGCCACCGAGCGCGTGAACCTGCTCATCGTCGATGACGTCCCGCAGAACCTGGTCGCCATGGAGGCGCTGCTGCGCCGCGACGGCCTGGACATCCTGTGCGCGGCCTCGGGGGCCGAAGCGCTGGAACTGCTGCTGGAACACGAAGTGGCGCTGGCGCTGCTGGACGTGCACATGCCGGAGATCGACGGTTTTTCGCTGGCCGAGCTGATGCGCGGTTCGCAGCGCAGCCGCGATGTGCCGATCATCTTCCTGACCGCCTCGCCGAACGACCCGGTGCGCGCCTTCAAGGGCTACGAAAGCGGCGCGGTGGATTTCCTGCACAAGCCGATCGAGCCGCAGGTGATCATGAGCAAGGTCAATGTGTTCATCGAGCTCTACCAGCAGAAGCAGCTGCTCAAGGCGCGCAACCAGGCCCTGGAGCACGCGCTCAAGCTCAATGAAACCATGATGGCGGTGCTCACCCACGACCTGCGTACGCCGTTGTCGGCGATCCTGCT
Organism: Stenotrophomonas sp. CCNWLW57; assembly: GCF_037203925.1. Taxonomy (NCBI): domain Bacteria; kingdom Pseudomonadati; phylum Pseudomonadota; class Gammaproteobacteria; order Lysobacterales; family Lysobacteraceae; genus Stenotrophomonas; species Stenotrophomonas sp. CCNWLW57. Next base: position 405,781 of record NZ_JBBCBJ010000003.1, on the reverse strand, counting down.
GTGCGCCGACAAACTGTCGCTGGACCTGCCCGACGACCCGTCCGCACAGCAGACCCTGGTGCACCTGGAAAACAGCGCGGTGCGCATGGCGCGCATGGTCGAGCAGCTGCTGGATTTCTCGCGGATCCGTAGCGGTGGCCTGCGCCTCCAGACCGAGGAATGCGATCTGGCCGAAGTGGCCGCCGTGGTGGTCAACGAGGTCGGCCGCGCCCACCCGAAGGCGAAGATCGAGCTGCAGGTGGAAGGGGATACCCGCCTGCAGGGCGATCCGGACCGCTTGGCGCAGCTGCTCTCCAACCTGATCGGCAACGCGGTGCTGCATGGCGGCGATGCGCCGGTCCAGGTGCTGGTGCGTGGCCTTCCCGGCGATTCGCTGCGGCTGCAGGTGCGCAATGCCGGGCAGATTCCCGAAGCGCTGCTGCCGCGCCTGTTCGAGCCGTTCAAGGCCAGCTTCCACGACAGCCGCGGGCTCGGGCTGGGGCTGTTCATTGCCCACGAGTTCGCCCGGGCGCATGGGGGGTTGCTGTCGGCGCGGAACCTGGACGGGGCGGTGCTGTTCGAGACCGGGTTGCTGCGTCGCGCGGATTGAGCGTGGCCCGGCTGCCATGACGGGCAGGGCCCGTCACTACGGTAAACTGGGGGCATGTCGCCTTCTCGAGCCAAGACATCCACCCCGCTGATTGATGCCCAGGTGCACGTGGAGGGTTTCGTGCAGGTGCGCGAGGCGCGCCGCTCGGAGCTGGTCGAAGACTACGTGGAGCTGATCGCGGACCTGATCGCCGATGGCCGCGAGGCACGGCAGGTGGACATCGCCACCCGTCTGGGCGTTGCCCAGCCCACGGTGGCCAAGGCGCTCAAGCGCCTGGTCAAGGAAGGCTGGGCGATCCAGCGGCCGTACCGGGGCGTGTTCCTGACCCCGGCCGGCGAGCAGCTGGCGGTGGAAATGCGCGCCCGCCACCAGACCGTGGAGCGTTTCCTGCTGGCGCTGGGCGTGGATGCCGATTCGGCCCGACGCGATGCCGAAGGGATCGAACACCATGTCAGCGAGGCCACCCTGGCGGCCTTTGACGCATTCCTGCGCAAGGCCGATGGTCGTGGTTGAGCGCCTGCCGCCGCCTCCGCCGCTGGGCGTGCCGGTGCACGACCAGGACGAATACTGGATGCAGCACGCATTGGGCCTGGCTGCACGCGCCGAGCGCGAGTTCAACGAGATCCCGGTCGGTGCGGTGCTGGTGGGTGCCGACGGCACGTTGCTGGGTGAAGGCTGGAACCTCAACATCGCCGACCACGACCCCAGCGCCCACGCCGAGATCGTGGCGATGCGCCAGGCGGGCAGGGCACTGGCCAACCATCGCCTGCTGGGCAGCACCCTGTACGTGACGCTGGAGCCGTGCGCGATGTGCGCGATGGCAGTGGTGCATGCGCGGGTGGCGCGGCTGGTGTATGCGGCCACCGATCCCAAGACCGGGGCCTGCGGCAGCGTGTTCGACCTGCTCGGCGATGCGCGCCACAACCACCGCGTGGAACTGCACGCCGGGGTGCTCGCCAAGGAAGCCAGTACGCGGCTCACCAATTATTTCCGGGCCAAACGCGGCAAACCGCCGCTGCTGCTGGAATGATTTCACGGCAGGGCCACACCGCGAAGGCGGTATCATGTCGCATTACACTCTGCACAAGGGCATGACATGGCGGACAACGGCGCCGAAGGCGAACGACTGATCTGGATCGACCTGGAAATGACCGGTCTGGATACCGACAACGATTCGATCATCGAGATCGCCACCGTCGTCACCGATGCGCAGTTGAACGTGCTGGCCGAGGGCCCGGAGTTCGCCATCCACCACCCGGTGGAGCGCCTGGAAGCCATGGACGAATGGAACCGCAACCAGCACCGCCGTTCCGGGCTGTGGCAGCGCGTGGTCGACAGCCAGGTGACCCTGGCGCAGGCCGAAGCGCAGACGGTGAATTTCCTGGCGCAGTGGATCAAGGCCGGCGCCTCGCCGATGTGCGGCAACTCGATCTGCCAGGACCGCCGTTTCCTGCACCGTGAAATGCCGCGCCTGGAGAAGTACTTCCACTACCGCAACCTGGACGTGTCCACGGTGAAGGAGCTGGCCCGGCGCTGGGCACCGACGGTGGCCGCCGGCGTGGGCAAGACCTCCAGCCATACGGCGCTGAGCGACGTGCATGATTCCATCGCCGAACTGCGCCATTACCGGCAGTTCATGGGAGCGCTGTCCGGCCTGCCGGTCGCCTGACCTCCTGAACGTTTCACGTCCCCGTGGTCCGGCCAACGGCCGGGGCTATCGTCGTGCTTCATTCAATCTGCGGGCGGTATGATCCGGGCATGAGCCATATTGTCCGTATCGTACCGCCGCCGCTGGAAGCACAGATCCTGCCGACCTCGCAGGACTGGGCTGACCTGCAGCGGGCGGTGGGCCTGCTGGAATCGCCCACGCTCACCGCCAAGATGGCCAACCTGATCGGTTCGCCGCTGGAGTTCGCGGTCAAGAAGCTGCCGCAGTCGGTGTCGCGGCGCATCCACGGGGCGGTCGAGGCGGCGCTGTTCAAGTCGGCGCAGGCGGCGTTGTGGAGCATGGACAACACCCCGGGCAAGGCCGCATCCACGCGCTGGCACAAGCTGGCGGCCGCCACCACTGGTGCGCTGGGCGGCGCGTTCGGCTTCACCGCGCTGTTCCTCGAGCTGCCGGTGTCGACCACGATCATGATGCGCTCGGTCGCCGACGTCGCGCGCAGCGAGGGGTTCGACCTGAGCGAGATGGGCACCCGCCACGCCTGCCTGGAAGTGTTCGCGCTGGGCGGCAACTCCGGCCAGGACGACGCCAGCGAGACCGGCTACTACATCACCCGTGGTTTCACCGCCGAAGTGATGCGCCACCTGTCGGCCGAACTTGCCGGCGCGGCGGTCGGCGGCGGTGGCGTGATGATCGGCCTGACCCCGAAGGAAGCCGGCAAGTGGCTGGCCAAGATCGTCGAAAAGGTCGCCGCCCGCTTCGGGGTGGTGGTCACCGAGAAGTTCGCCGCGCAGGCGGTGCCGATCATCGGCGCCGTGGCCGGTGCCACCCTGAACACCATGTTCACCGACTACTACCAGGACATGGCCCGCGGCCACTTCATCGTGCGCCGGCTGGAAAAGCAGTACGGCTACGAAACCGTGCGCGCCGCGTACAACCAGCTCGCTGGCGAAACCCCGTAGCGACACGCCATGCGTGTCCCAGGCGGTCCTGGCGTTCGATCATTGCATCCACGGCACAACTGTTTTGCCGGAACAGGCCTGTTGCCACCGCCACGCCGTCCCCATCCTTGCCACAGTCTCCAGCAAGGAACCCCCATGCTCTTCACCCCCTACCGCCTCGGCCCGCTGACCCTGCCCAACCGTATCGTCATGCCGCCGATGACCCGCTCCCGCGCGGCCAGCGGCAACGTCGCCACCCCGCTGATGGCGCAGTACTACGCCCAGCGCGCTTCGGCCGGCCTGATCGTCAGCGAGGGCACCCAGATCAGCCCGCAGGGGCAGGGCTACGCCTGGACCCCCGGCATCCACGATGACGCCCAGGTTGCCGGCTGGCGCGGCGTGACCGATGCCGTGCACGCCGCCGGCGGCCGCATATTCGCCCAGCTCTGGCACGTGGGCCGCGTCTCGCACGTGGACCTGCAGCCCAACGGCGTCGCGCCGGTTTCGTCCTCGGCCCTGCAGGCCGAAGGCGTCAAGGTCTTCGTCGACGTCGCGGGCGCCGGCCCACAGGGCGGGGTAGGCGAGATGGTCCAGCACTCCATGCCGCGCGCCCTGGACACCAGCGAAATCCCGCAGATCGTGCGCGACTACGCGCTGGCCGCCCGCCGCGCCATCGACGCCGGCTTCGACGGCGTTGAACTGCATGGCGCCAACGGGTACCTGATCAACCAGTTCATCGATTCGCAGGCCAACCAGCGCACCGACGGCTACGGTGGTTCGCTGCAGAACCGCCTGCGTTTCCTGCGCGAAGTGGCCGAAGCGGTCGCCGCCGAAGTAGGCGCTGACCGCCTCGGCGTGCGCCTGGCCCCGCTGACCACCCTGCAGGGCGCCGTGGACGACACCCCGCAGGCCACCTACCTGGCCGCCGCGCACATCCTGGACAGCATCGGCGTGGCCTACCTGCACATCGCCGAAGCGGACTGGGAGGACGCCCCGGTGATGCCGGTGGCGTTCAAGGAAGCGCTGCGGATGATCTATCGCGGCACCCTGATCTATGCCGGCAAGTACACCGTCGAGCGCGCCGAAGAAGCGCTGGCCAAGGGCTGGGCCGACCTGATCGGCTTCGGCCGGCCGTTCATCGCCAACCCCGACCTGCCGCTGCGCCTGCAGCACGGCCTGGAGTTGAACGCGCCGGACAAGGCGACCTTCTTCGGCGGCGCCGAAGCCGGATTCACCGATTACCCCAGCGCCGAAACGATCGAAGCGTACTGACACGCCACGCGTGTCAACGCGGAGCCCGAACACAAAAAACCCCGCCGAAGCGGGGTTTTTCGTTATCAGCCCTTGGCCTTCAACTTGGCCAACCGCAGCCAGGTATCGACCACGGTGTCCGGGTTCAGCGACACCGACTCGATGCCTTCCTGCATCAGCCATTCGGCCAGGTCCGGATGATCGGACGGGCCCTGGCCGCAGATGCCCACGTACTTGCCCTTGGCGCGTGCCGACTTGATCGCCATCGACAGCAGCTTCTTCACCGCCGGGTTACGTTCGTCGAACAGGTGCGCCACGATCGACGAATCGCGGTCCAGGCCCAGCGTCAGCTGGGTCAGATCGTTCGAACCGATCGAGAAGCCGTCGAAGATTTCCAGGAACTCATCGGCGAGCAGCGCGTTGGACGGCACCTCGCACATCATGATGATCTTCAGGCCGTTCTCGCCCTGCTTCAGGCCGTTCTGTTCCAGCACCTCGACGACCTTGCGGCCTTCTTCCAGCGTGCGCACGAACGGAATCATGACCCACAGGTTGCCCAGGCCCATCTCGTTGCGCACGCGCAGCACGGCCTTGCACTCCAGCGCGAAGGCGGCCGAGAAGCTTGGGTCGACATAGCGGCTGGCGCCACGGAAGCCGATCATCGGGTTCTCTTCGTGCGGCTCGTAGCCGCTGCCGCCGATCAGGTTGGCGTACTCGTTGGACTTGAAGTCCGACAGGCGCACGATCACCGGGTTCGGCGCCACCGACGCGGTCAGCGTGGCAATGCCTTCGGCCAGGCGGTTGACGTAGAAGCTGACCGGATCGGCGTAACCGGCGATCTTCTCGTCGATCTTCTTCTTCGTGGCCGCATCCTGGCGGTCGTATTCCAGCAGCGCGTTGGGATGGATGCCGATGTGGCTGGCAATGATCATCTCCAGGCGGGCCAGGCCGATGCCGGCGTTCGGCAGCTGGCCGAAGTCGAAGGCACGTTCCGGGTTGGCCACGTTCATCATGATCTTCAGCGGCGCCGGCGGCATGTTGCCCAGGTCCGTGGTGGTGCGCTCGAAGTCCAGCTTGCCTTCATAGATGAAGCCGGTGTCGCCCTCGGCGCAGCTGACCGTCACTTCCTGGCCGTCCTGCAGCACCTGGGTGGCGTTGCCCGAGCCGACCACGGCCGGAACGCCCAGCTCACGCGCGATGATCGCCGCGTGGCAGGTACGGCCACCGCGGTTGGTGACGATCGCCGAAGCGCGCTTCATCACCGGCTCCCAATCGGGGTCGGTCATGTCGGCGATCAGCACGTCGCCCGGCTGCACGCGCGCCATGTCCTCCAGCGACTTGACCACGCGGGCCACGCCGGCACCGATCTTGGCGCCCACCGCGCGGCCTTCGGCCAGCACCTTGCCGTCCTTCTGGTTCAGCGCGAAACGCTCGATCTGGGTGGCATGGCCACGCGACTTCACCGTTTCCGGGCGCGCCTGCACGATGAACAGCTTGCCGCTCACGCCGTCCTTGGCCCACTCGATATCCATCGGGCGGCCGTAATGCTTTTCGATGATCAGCGCCTGCTTGGACAGTTCCTGCACGTCCTCGTCGCTGATCGAGAAGGTATTGCGGATCTCGACCGGGGTGTCTTCGATGCGCACGCGCTCACCGGGTACGTCCGAATACACCATGCGGATCGCCTTACTGCCCAGCGAGCGGCGCAGGATGGCCGGCTTACCCGCATTGAGCGTGGGCTTGTAGACGTAGAACTCGTCGGGGTTGACCGCACCCTGCACGACCATTTCGCCGAGGCCGAAGCTGGAGGTCACGAAGACCACGTCGCGGAAGCCCGATTCGGTGTCCAGGGTGAACAGCACGCCGGACGAGCCCACGCCCGAGCGCACCATCAGCTGCACGCCGGAAGAGAGGAACACGTCTTCGTGCTTGAAGCCGTGGTGCACGCGGTAGGCGATGGCACGGTCGTTGTACAGCGAGGCGAACACTTCCTTGACCTTGTGCACGACATCGTCGGCACCGGTGACGTTGAGGAAGGTTTCCTGCTGGCCAGCGAAGGAGGCATCGGGGAGGTCTTCGGCGGTAGCCGAGGAGCGCACCGCCACGGCCACGTCGCCGCCGCCGTTTTCGTCGCACAGCTGCCTGTAGGCGCTGCGGATGTCCTGGTCCAGCTGCGGCTGCAGCGGTGCGTCGATCACCCAGCCGCGGATTTCCTTGCCGGCAGCGGTGAGCGCGGCGACATCTTCCACGTCCAGCGTGGCCAGTTTGTCGAAAATGCGCTTGGACAGATCGTTGTGCGCGATGAAGTCCTTGAAGGCTTCAGCGGTGGTTGCGTAACCGCCGGGGACGGATACCCCCAGACCGGCAAGATTGCCGATCATTTCGCCCAGCGACGAATTCTTGCCGCCTACGCGGGCCAGGTCGGCCAGGCGCAGTTCGTGCAACCACAGGATATTCTCGTTCAAGCGCGATGCTCCGTTTGGCCATCGCCCGAGGCGGGCTTGGATGGCCACGTCCGTAGGAAGAAGCCGATATGATGCCGGGCATACCGCCGTCGGCACAAGCTTGTATCGTCGGCCTTTTTAAGCTTCAGAGGGGGTAAATGGCGCATGTCGACGATCCGTCCGGTGTTTTACGTATCCGATGGAACCGGTATCACCGCTGAAACCATTGGGCATAGCCTCCTGACCCAGTTCTCCGGGTTCAGCTTCATCACCGATCGAATGTCGTTCATCGACGATCCGGAAAAGGCCCGCGAAGCCTGTGAACGGATCCGCGCGGCGGGGGAGCGCTACCAGGTCCGGCCGATCGTGGTCAGTTCCTGCGTGGACAGCGGGCTGAGCATGATCCTGGCCGAGAGCGGGGGGCTGATGCTCGACGTGTTCGCCCCCTTCATCGAGCCGCTGGAGCGCGAACTGGCCGTGAACCGCCATTCCCGGGTGGGCCAGGCGCACGGCATGGTGGACTTCGAGACCTACCACCGCCGCATCAACGCGATGAACTTCGCGCTGACCCACGACGACGGCATCGCCATCAACTACGACGATGCCGACGTGATCCTGGTGGCGGTGTCGCGGGCCGGCAAGACCCCGACCTGCATCTACCTGGCCCTGCATTACGGGGTGCGCGCGGCCAACTACCCGCTGACCGACGAGGACCTGGAGCAGGACCGCCTGCCGGCCCGCCTGCGGCCCTACCGCAAGAAGCTGTTCGGGCTGACCATCGACCCGGACCGGCTGCAGCAGATCCGCCAGGAGCGGCGCCCGAACTCGCGCTACGCCAACCTGGAGACCTGCCGGCGCGAGGTCGCTGCGGCCGAGACCATGTTCCGGATGGAGCGCATTCCCACCCTGAGCACCACCCATACCTCGATCGAGGAGATCTCGAGCAAGGTATTGACCACGCTGGGGCTGCAGCGCGAGTTGTATTAACGGAAGGCGTCACGACCAACGGTCGTGACCTACCGGCGCAGCGGGCGCGTCCCCACGTTTGATTCTTCAACGTGTAGGATCGAGACATGGCCCAGGCATCACCCCGCATCGAACGCATTCCCCGGCTCAGCCGCCTGAGCTGGCTGATGGGCCTGTATGCCGAGAATTACCGCCACCTGGTGCGGCTGTTCGAGCCGGCCGGGCTGGAACCCGGCAGCTACGTGTCCTCGGTGGGGGATGGCCTGGATGTGCGGCTTGATGTCATCGAATGCCACCCCTATACGGTCGAACTGCGCCTGACCTACGACTTCGCCGACCCGGTGACCGGCCAGCCCGACCCGTCGGCCTATGTGCGCCTGTACCGCGATGCGCGCCAGGCCGAGACCACCCATTGCTACGTGGGCCGGCGCTGGCAGGACGTGGTCGGCATGTACCCGCCGCCGGCCGAGCTGATCAGCCACCGCATGCGCATGAACACCTTCCTGGGCAAGTGGCTGGAATACCTGGCCGAGCGCGGCCATGGCGTGGCCACCCTGCGCCGCGACCACAACGCGCTGGCGGCCCCGGCCGACACCCGCCGCGCCCAGGTGGCCGGCTGAGCGACCGGCCCCGCACGGATCGCGCATAATCGGCGATTGTGTCCTGCGAGCCGTTGCCTCCATGCCCTATACCCCGATCGTGGCCACGCTGGGCTACGTGCTGTCGCCCGATGGCCGCCAGGCCCTGATGATCCACCGCAACGCACGGCCGGGTGACCAGCACCTGGGCAAGTACAACGGACTGGGCGGCAAGGTCGAGCGCGACGAGGACGTGGCCGCCGGCATGCGCCGGGAAATCCTCGAGGAGGCCGGGATCGAGTGCGGCACCATGCGGATGCGCGGCACGATCAGCTGGCCGGGGTTCGGCAAGCACGGCGAAGACTGGTTTGGCTTTGTGTTCGTCATCGACGACTTCACCGGCACGCCCCTGACCTCGAACCCGGAGGGCAGCCTGGAGTGGGTGGACGTGGACAAGCTGGAGACCCTGCCGTTGTGGGAAGGCGACCGCCAGTTCCTGCCGCTGGTGTTCGACGAGGACCCGCGCCCGTTCCATGGGGTGATGCCGTACCGCGACGGCACGATGCAGTCCTGGTCGTTCACCCGGCTGTGACGATAGGCGCGGCTTATCCACAGGGGGTGTGGATGACCGGTGCGTAAGTTTGTGGATAACGCGCGGCGGCGACCAGCCCCCATGGCTGTCAAGATGGGTGGCTAAAAATTCGCCGCTGGTCAGCATCGCGTGAGTACGATGCGAAGGTCGGCAACCGTGAAGGCTGTCGCGGTTCGGCCCGGTCGCGGTACTCTTTCGGCATTGCCGCCCACCGAGCTTCCATGAAACGTCACTTCACGATGCTGCGCGAGTTCCACCTGGCCGACTGGTTCACCCTGGCCAACGCGTTCTGCGGTACCGGTGCGGTGTTTGCGGCCATGCGCTACCTGCAGGACGGCGAGCGCAGCTACCTGCTGTTCGGCATGGCGCTGATCCCGCTGGCCTTCATCTTCGATGCGCTGGACGGGCGGATCGCGCGCTGGCGCAAGTCCAGCTCGACCCTGGGCCGCGAGCTGGACTCGCTCTCGGACGTGATCTCCTTCGGCGTGGCCCCGGCCGCGCTGGCCTATGCCTGTGGCATGCAGGGCGGCTGGGACTGGCTGGTCCTGAGCTACTTCGTCTGCTGCGGGGTGAGCCGCCTGGCCCGCTACAACGTGACTGCCGAAGCGCTGGCCGGCGATGGCGACAAGGTGCCGTACTTCGAGGGCACGCCCATTCCGACCAGCCTGGCGCTGGTGGTGGTGCTGGCCGTTGCCGCCAGCATGGGCGCGATCGGCCATGACCTGTGGCTCGGCCGCTGGCAGCTGGGGCCGTGGCAGCTGCACCCGCTGGTGCTGCTGTTCGCGCTGTCAGGGTCGCTGATGATCAGCAAGACCCTGCGCATTCCCAAGCCATGAGTACCGCCGGCGGCGGCCACGACGCAGGCGACTTCGAGGCGCTGGCCCGGCAGTACTTCAGTGCCTGGGGCGATGCGCTGCGGCACGCCGCGGTCCCCCCCGGGGGCGACCCCACCGGCGCCGCACCGGGCACCTGGCAGCAGACCATCGAGGGCTGGGCGCAGCTGATGTCCAACCCGGGCAACCGCCAGTCTGAAGACGCCGTGCACCGGTTCCGCGAGCAGGCCGGCGGCTGGTACGGCACCATGCAGCAGGTGGCCGCGCGTTTCGCCGGCCAGGACAGCAGCAGTGCCGATATCGCCCAGGCGTGGCGCGAGGCCGTGGAGGGGCAGGGCGACGGCCTGCTCAAGTGGATGCTGCAGGGCGCACGCGGGCATACCCAGGCCGGTGGGCCGGATCTGCTGGCGCTGCTGGAACGGCTGCAGCAGGACCTCGGGCCGTGGCTGCAGAGCCCGGCGTTCGGCCCCGGTCGCGAACACCAGGCGCGCTGGCAGGCGCTGCTGCGCGCCCAGCAGGAGTACCAGGGCCACGCCCGTGACTACGTGGACCAGATCAAGCAGGCACTGGACGATGCGTTCACCCTGTTCGAGCAGCGCCTTGCCGAACATGAGCAGCCGGGCAACCAGCTGACCAGTGCGCGCGCGATGTTCGACCTGTGGATCGAGGCGGCCGAAGAGGCCTACGGCAAAGTCGCGATGTCCGAACCGTTCCAGCAGGTCTACGCCGCGCTGGGCAACGCGCAGATGCGCCTGCGCGGCGCAGCGCAGCAGGAAGTGGAGCGGATCAGCGAGGCGTTCGGCCTGCCGACCCGCACCGAGATGGATGCCGCGCACCGGCGCATCACCGAACTGGAACGACTGGTACGGCGCATGGCGGCGGCAACCAGGCGCTCGCCGTCGCCCGCTGCCGGCACGCCGGAAAAGAAGCCTGCGAAAAAGCCCGCGAAGAAGGCCGCGCCCAAGCCGCGTGCGCGCAAGGCAGCCCCATGAAAGGACCCCTGGGCTTCAATGCCGAAGACCTGCTGCAGGAAACGCTGTCCATGCAGCGCAAGCTGATGGATGGCCTGAAGCTGCTGCCGTCGGTGGAGGACGTGGATTACGGCGCCACCGCGCGCGAGGAAGTCTGGCGCGACGGCAAGGTCACGCTGTACCGCTTCGTCGGTGAGCAGGCGCCGGTGCAGCGCACCCCGCTGCTGATCGTGTACGCGCTGGTCAACCGCCCCTACATGGTCGACCTGCAGGCCGACCGGTCGCTGGTCCAGCGCCTGCTGGCGCTGGGGCACGACGTGTACGTGCTGGACTGGGGCTACCCGGACCGCTCCGAGCGCTACCAGACCCTGGAAGACTATCTGCTGCGCTATGTGGAGGGCGCCGTCGACCACCTGGTCGCCGCCAACGACGGCGCACCGGTCAACATGCTGGGCGTCTGCCAGGGCGGCGTGTTCGCGCTGTGCTACGCCGCGCTGCGCCAGCCGAAACTGGCCAACCTGATCACCATGGTGACCCCGGTGGATTTCCAGACCCCGGACAACATGCTCTCGCACTGGGCGCGGCAGGTGGACGTGGACCTGCTGGTGGACACGCTGGGCAACATCCCGGCCGACCTGATGAACGCCAGTTACCTGATGCTCAAGCCGTTCCGGCTCAATATCCAGAAGTACGTGGGGTTGCTGGACATCCTCGATGACAAGGCCGCACTGCAGGACTTCCTGCGCATGGAGAAGTGGATCTTCGATTCGCCCGACCTGGCCGGTGAGGCCTTCCGTGACTTCATCAAGCAGTTCTACCAGGGCAACGGCCTGATGCGTGACGGGGTGACGATCGGCGAGGAGCATGTCGACCTGCGCCAGGTCACCCTGCCGGTGCTGAACATCTACGCCGAGCAGGATCACCTGGTGCCACCGGATGCCTCGCGCGCGATGGGCGCGCGGATCGGCAGCACCGACTACACCGAAAGCAGCTTCCGCGGCGGCCATATCGGCATCTACGTCTCCGGCCGCGCCCAGCGCGAAGTGCCGGGCACCATTTCGGCCTGGCTGGCGGAGCGCAGCTGATGGACATCCGATGCAGCGTGTTGCTGGCGATGCTGCTGGCCGCCACCGCCGGCAGCGCGTCGGCAGCGCCCAGCGAGGCGGCCCGCCGCGAGATTGGCGCCCTGATCGGTGCGCTGGACGGCTCGTCCTGCCGCTTCCAGCGCAACGGCAGCTGGCACGATGCCGCCGAGGCGCGCGCGCACCTGCAGCGCAAGTACGATTACCTGCTGAAAAAAGACAAAGTGGATACCGCCGAGCAGTTCATCGAGCGGGCCGCCAGCCAGAGCAGCATCAGTGGCAAGGCGTACCGGATTGCCTGCCCGGGCCAGCCCGAGCAGACCGCGGCGGCGTGGTTCGGCGCGCGCCTGCAGGCGCTGCGCCAGCCGCGCTGAACCGGGCCGGCCCGCCGCTCCATTCAAAACGCATCGGCTACACACCCGCTGCGCTACCGTTCCCCCATTACCGTTGGAGGACCTCGCCATGAACACCACCGCCCCCCGCACGCTGTCGCGTTCGCTCAGCGACCGCATGATTGCCGGGGTGATGGGCGGCATCGCCCACCGTTTCGGCTGGAGCCCGACCCTGCTGCGCGTCCTGTTCGTGCTGGTGTCGCTGGCGTCGGCGGCGTTCCCGGGCATCCTGGTGTACCTGGTGCTGTGGCTGCTGATCCCCAACGAGGCCGATTGAGCCTGCCGCCACCGGCGCTGCGCGCGCTGCAGGGGCTGGGTGCGGTCTGGACCGCGCCCAACACCCTGATCGGCGTGCTGGGCGGGCTGGCCGGCATGCTGGCCGGCGCGCGCCCGTACTGGAGCCGGCGCGACTGTGCGCTGGTGTTCCGTGAGTACCCGTGGGGGCCGGGCGGGGCGATCACCCTGGGCAACGTGATCCTGCACACCGGTGCCAGCCTGGAGATCCCCTGCCGCACCTATGCGCACCAGGCCGGACACTGCACCGAGCCCGTGATCGGCCTGCATGACCACGAACGCGCGCATGTCTACCAGTACCTGGTGCTGGGGCCGTTCTACCTGCCGGTTTACCTGCTGTGCGGTGGGGTGAGCGCGCGCAACCCGTTCGAGCGCGCGGCGGATCTGTACGCGCTGCACGGTCACGGCTGGTGGCCGTTAAAAAAACGGTAAGCAATGCGCCGGTAACGCGACGTCATCTGCATGCAAACAAACGTCATTAGCCTCCTGACACACCAGTCAGGCTGGGCGCGCTAAGCTGTGCCGGCAGTACCTGCATGACGTTTCTGGAGGAACACATCACATGGCAATCGTTCTTTATGTCGGTGGTAGCAAGGATGGCGACAAGGGCCTGGTGCCCCACGGCTTCACCAAATCACGTGCCGATACCGACATCGGCCCTGAGATCTACACCGAGCGCTTCATGGAACTGCAGGGCCTGGGCAGGGTCCGGGTGATGGCCCTGGAGTCGTTGCAGGATGAGGCGGTCAGGGTCCGCGCAGCCCAGCATTACCGGTAGATGCCGACCGCGGGTCGGCATGGGCATTTTTCGGGAATGTCAACGGGTTTCCCCCGCCGCCCGGCGTTGCCACAATCGGTGTTTTCCGCATAGTGGCTTCGGCCGGACGCAATGCCAGACCTCAAGCTCGCCCAGCAGATCGCCCAGACCATCGCCGATGAAATCGGTGCCCAGCCTGCCCAGGCTCACGCCGCCATCGCCCTGCTCGACGAAGGTGCCAGCGTTCCGTTCATCGCCCGCTACCGCAAGGAAGTCACCGGCGGCCTGGATGACACCCAGCTGCGCAACCTGGAAAGCCGGCTGACCTACCTGCGCGAGCTGGAAGAGCGCCGCGCGGCGGTGCTGGCCAGCATCGACGAACAGGGCAAGCTCAGCGACGAACTGCGCAACGACATCCTCGGCGCGGACACCAAGTCGCGCCTGGAAGACCTGTACCTGCCGTACAAGCCCAAGCGCCGCACCCGCGCGCAGATCGCCCGCGAAGCCGGGCTGGAACCGCTCGCCGACGGCCTGCTGGCCGACCCGGGCCTGGATCCGCAGGTGTTCGCCGCCGGCTTCGTTGACGCCGACAAGGGCGTGGCCGACCCCAAGGCCGCGCTGGAAGGCGCGCGCGCGATCCTGATGGAGCGCTGGGGCGAAGACGCCGCGCTGGTCGGTGAGCTGCGCGCCTGGCTGGGCGAGCACGGCGTGATCCGTGCGCGCGTGGCCGAAGGCAAGGAAGAGCAGGGCGCCAAATATCGCGATTACTTCGAGCACGCCGAAGCGCTGGCGAAGATTCCCTCGCACCGCCTGCTGGCGCTGTTCCGCGCGCGCCGCGAGGACATCCTGTTCCTGGAACTGGATCCGGGCAGCGACGCCGAGGCCGGGCACGTGTATGCAGAAGGCCGCGTGGCATTCAAGGCCGGGATCCGCGACGCGGGCCGCCCGGGCGACCGCTGGCTGCTCGACGCCTGCCGCCTGACCTGGCGCGCCAAGCTGCACATGCACCTGCTGCTGGACCTGTTCAACCAGGCCCGCGAAAAGGCCGAGGCCGAGGCCATCGCCGTGTTCGGTGACAACCTCAAGGACCTGCTGCTGGCGGCGCCGGCCGGGCCCAAAACTGTGCTCGGGCTGGACCCGGGCATCCGAACCGGCTGCAAGATCGCCGTGGTCGATGCCACCGGCAAGCTGGTGGCCACCGACACCATCTACCCGCACGAACCCCGCCGCCAGTGGGAGCAGTCGCTGCAGACCATCAAACAGCTGTGCATGAAGCACAACGTGGAACTGATCGCGATCGGCAACGGCACCGCCAGCCGCGAAACCGACAAGCTCGCCGGTGAAGTGATCCAGGCGCTGGGGGAAGCCAAGCTGCAGAAGATCGTGGTCAGCGAAGCCGGCGCCTCGGTGTATTCGGCGTCGGAGTTCGCGGCGAAGGAATTCCCCGACCTGGACGTGTCGATCCGTGGCGCGGTCTCCATTGCCCGCCGCCTGCAGGATCCACTGGCCGAGCTGGTCAAGATCGAACCCAAGGCGATCGGCGTGGGCCAGTACCAGCACGACGTGGACCAGTACCGGCTGGCGCGCGCGCTGGATGCGCGCGTGGAAGACTGCGTCAACGCGGTCGGCGTGCACGTCAACACCGCTTCTGCCGCATTGCTGTCGCGGGTTTCAGGCCTGTCCTCGACCGTGGCCGAGAATATCGTGCGCCACCGCGACGAAAACGGTCCGTTCAAGCGCCGCAAGGACCTGCTCAAGGTGCCGCGCCTGGGCGACAAGACCTTTGAACAGTGTGCCGGCTTCCTGCGTATTGCCGACGGCGACCAGCCGCTGGATGCGTCCTCGGTGCACCCGGAAGCGTACCCGGTGGTGGAGCGGATCGTGGCCGCCACCGCGCGCCCGATCAAGGCGCTGATCGGTGATGGCAGCTTCCTGCGCGGCCTGAAGGCCGAACAGTTCACCGACGACACCTTCGGCGTGCCGACCGTGCGCGACATCCTCAAGGAACTGGAGAAGCCCGGCCGCGACCCGCGCCCGGAATTCAAGGCCGCACGTTTCGCCGAAGGGGTGGAAGAGATCAAGGACCTCAAGCCGGGCATGGTGCTGGAAGGGGTTGTCAGCAACGTCGCCGCCTTCGGTGCGTTCGTCGACATCGGCGTGCACCAGGACGGCCTGATCCACATTTCGGCGTTGTCCGACACCTACGTGAAGGACCCGCGCGACGTGGTCAAGGCCGGTGACATCGTCAAGGTGAAGGTGCTGGAGGTCGACGTGGCGCGCAAGCGCATCGCGCTGACCCGGCGCTTGGACGATACCCCGGCCCCGGCCAAGGCGCCCGGCGAGCGCGATGCGCGCCCGGCCGGCGGCGGTCGGCGTGACGGAGGTAGCGGTGGCGGCGCCCGCCAGGGTGGCCGTGGCCCGGCGCCCGGCCCGCGCCCGGGCAGCAGTGCGCCGCCGGCCAACAACGCCCTGGCCGACGCCTTCGCCCGGGCCAAGCGGGGCGGTTGAGGCCGCCCTCGTCACGGGGTTGACGATGGCTTGATCCCGTTTCCCGTTGAATGCCGGTACGCTGTACCGGCGGCGGGAGGCCAGATGACAGACCAGCAGGCGGGGCAGTGGGGTCCGAGCCAGAGCGACACTGCCAGCCCTGGCGGCGTCCGGGTGCCCGCATGAAACGAAACGGCGCCCCGCCGGACGGTGACGAAGCGGCCGCGTTGGCCCGCGCGCTGCAGGACACCACCGAGCAGCGCCGACGGCTGGAAATGATCATCGACGGCACCGCGATGGGTACCTGGGAGTGGAACTGCCAGACCGGTGCCATGCGGGTCAACGAACGCTGGGCGCAGATCGTCGGCTACACCCGCGAGGAACTGTCGCCGATCACATCGCAGACCTTCTCCCGGCTGGTCCATCCCGATGACCTGGCGCAATCCAATGCGCTGCTGCGTGAGCACCTGGACGGACGGTCGCCGCACTACGACAGCCTGTGCCGCATGCGCCACAAGCAGGGACACTGGATCTGGGTACAGGACCGCGGGCGGGTCTACGAATGGGACGCCGAGGGCCGGCCACTGCGCATGGCCGGTGCGCACGCCGATGTCAGCGACCTGCAGAATGCACGCGAAGACGCGGCGGACACCCGCCAGCGCCTGCAGGCGGTGGTCGATGCGTCCGACGAGGTAGCGGTGATCGCCACCGACATCCATGGCGTGGTCAACCTGTTCAATACCGGTGCGCAGAAGCTGCTGGGCTACACGCCGGAAGAAGTGATCGGCCAGGTCAATCCGGGCCTGTTCCATGAGATCCATGAAATGCAGGATTACCTTCGGCCCCTGGCCGATGCCGAGGGGCGTCTGCCGACGGTGTTCGAAGCGCTCACCGCACACGCCGCGCAGGGCACCTGGTCGCACCAGTGGACCTTCGTGCGCAAGGACGGCGAGCACCGGCAGGTGCGGCTGTCGATCAGTCCGCTGGATTCGGGCAGCGGCCAGCGCATGGGCTACGTCGGCATGGCGGTGGACATCACCCCGCTGCTGGAAGTGCGCGAGCAGGCCTACCTGGCGGCGGAAAAATTCGCGGGTGCGTTCTCATCGGCCGCGCTCGGCATGGCACTGGTGTCGCTGGAAGGGCGCTGGCTGGACGTCAACGACGCGCTGTGCGGCATTCTCGGCTACACGCGCGCCGAGCTGCTGGAGATTGATTTCCAGACCCTGACCCATCCCGACGACCTGCATGCCGACCTGGCCCTGGTGGGCGACCTGCTGGCCGGGCGCCGCGACCACTACCACATGGAGAAGCGGTACCTGGGCAAGGGCGGCAACGTGGTCTGGGGCCGGCTGTCGGTATCGCTGGTGCGTGCGCCGCACGGCGAGCCGCTGCATTTCGTCTCGCAGATCCAGGACGTCACCGTGCAGCGCTTCAGCGGCCAGCAGCTGCGCGAATCGGAGCACCGCACCCGGGTGACCCTCGATGCGGTCGCCGACATGGTGCTCACCCTGGACCTGGCGGGGCATATCCAATACGCCAATGCCGCCGCGACCCGGGCGCTGGCCGGGGAGGGCGCCGCCCCGGTGACCGGCAGCCAGATCCAGGATGTGATGGAGCTGACCACCGAATACGCCCCACGCTCGCCGCTGGACCTGGCCGTGCTGCTGGATGCGGAAAGCAATGCGGTGGACCTGCATTCGGACCTGCTGCTGTCGGTGGGCGCCCAGTTGCTTCCAGTGGACCTGACCCGGGCCTGGCTGCAGGGCGAGGACGGGCAGGTGAGTGGCACAGTGTGGGTGATCCGTGATGTGACCCAGCAGCGCGCCCGCCAGCGCGAGGCCCGCCACCTGGCCGAAGTCGACCCGCTGACCGAGCTGAGCAACCGGCGCGGCTTCGAAGCGCACCTGCAGGAGGCCATCACCCGGGTGGCCCGCACTGGGCAATCGGCCTCGCTGATGTTCATCGACCTGGACAATTTCAAGCCGATCAATGACAGCCACGGCCACCTGGCGGGAGACGCCATGCTGTGGGCGGTCGCCACCGTGCTCCGGCATGGCGTGCGCGATTCGGACATCGTGGCACGGCTGGGCGGCGATGAATTCGCGGTGATCCTGGCCGGCTGCTCGCTCCGGCGCGCGCGGCGCATCGCCAGTGACCTGCTGGAATCGGTGCGCACGCTCAGCGTGCCATGGGGCGCGGGACGCCTGGTGGTCGGCACCAGCATCGGCATCGCCGCGATCGGTGGCCACATGAGCGTGGATGCGGCGGTCGCCGCAGCGGACGCCCAGTGCTACCGGGCCAAGGCGCTGGGCAAGAACAACGTGCAGGTCGAAGCGCCCGTGCATGGTGGCCCCGACCCCCTGGACGTAGGTGACGCCGAACTCGATGGCGAGAGCAGCGAAGGCGGCCCAGGCTGAACCTGCTCAGGGTTGGCGTCCCAGTACCGTGCCCGATACCTCAAGCTTGATGGCCGAGGGTCGATACCTTCCTCGCAATCGGCCCCACCCCGCAGACGTCTTCGCAGGTCCCGAAGCCAACGTGATTCCGCGCCGCACAGCACCCGCGTCGCATCCCCATCAGCTGATCGGACATCGAGGATATGGAAATGTTCAGCTCAAGCATGCAGTTGCCCCTGTCGGCAGCGGACACGGCTTCCGCCCCCGCATCGCGCTGGCGCCCGTTCGCCGCGCTGTTCAGCGCTCGCCGCGCGCTGCGCGACGACGCCCGGCAGGCCGCACTGCACCAGGCCGAGCTGGAAGCGCAGGTCGCCGCGCTGCACCGGGTCCAGGCGGTGATCGAGTTCGCGCTCGACGGCACCATCCTGACCGCCAATGCCAACTTCCTGCAGGCGCTCGGCTACTCGCTGGACGAGGTGCGCGGGAAGCACCATGCCATGTTCGTCGACCCGGCCCAGGTCGCCACGCCGGCGTATCGCGAGTTCTGGGCGCGGCTCGGCCGCGGCGAGTACGACGCCGGCCAGTACCGCCGTTTCGGCAAGGGCGGGCGCGAGATCTGGATCCAGGCCTCGTACAACCCGGTGCTGGACCCGAACGGGCGCCCGTACAAGGTCGTCAAGTTCGCCACCGACATCACTGCCCAGATGATGCAGGCGGCCGATTTCGCCGGCCAGCTCGCGGCCATCAACAAGTCGCAGGCGGTGATCGAGTTCAGCCTCGATGGCCGCATCCTCGGCGCCAACGAGAATTTCCTGGCCACCACCGGCTATACGCTGGAGGAAGTGCGCGGCCAGCACCATGCCATGTTCGTCGCCGCCGACTACCGCGGCAGCGACGAGTACCGCGCGTTCTGGGAGAAGATGGGGCGGGGCGAGTACGACGCCGGCCAGTACCGGCGCGTCGGCAAGGGCGGACGTGACATCTGGATCCAGGCGTCCTACAACCCCGTCCTGGACGTGGACGGCCGCCCGCTCAAGGTGGTCAAGTACGCCACCGACATCACCGCCCAGGTCCGCGACAGCCAGGCCCTGCAGCAGGCGGTGGCGCAGACCCGCGAGGTGGTGGCGGCCGCGCAGGGGGGCGACCTTACCGGGCACATCGCCGTCGATGACAAGACCGGCCCCATCGCCGAACTGTGCTGCGGCATCAACGCGCTGGTCGAAGCGATGGCCGGCATCATCGGGCAGATCAAGTTTGCCGCCGACACCATTGCCCTCGGCGCCAGCGAAATCGCGGTCGGCAACGCCGACCTGTCCCAGCGCACCGAGCAGCAGGCCGCGTCGCTGGAAGAAACCGCAGTATCCATGAAGGACCTGGCCGATACCGTGCGGCGCACCGCCGACAATGCCCGCCAGGCCAGCGAGCTGGCCAGTGGCGCAGTGGGCGTGGCGGCGCAGGGCGGCCACGTGGTGCACGAGGTGGTGTCGACCATGGCGCTGATCAACGAGTCCTCGCGCCGCATCGTCGACATCATCGGCGTGATCGACGGCATTGCCTTCCAGACCAACATCCTGGCGTTGAACGCGGCGGTGGAAGCGGCCCGCGCGGGCGAACACGGGCGGGGATTCGCGGTCGTCGCGGCGGAAATCCGCTCGCTGTCGCAGCGTTCGGCCGGCGCGGCCAAGGAGATCAAGCAGCTGATCACCGACTCGGTGGACAAGGTCGGTACCGGCACCAGCCAGGTAGAGAGCGCCGGGCGCACCATGGACGAGATCGTGGTCAACGTGCGGCGGGTCAGCGACCTGATGACCGAGATCAGCACGGCCACCCGCCAGCAGAGCGAGGGGATCACCCAGATGAACCGGGCGGTCGACCAGATCGACGAGGGCACCCAGCAGAACGCCGCGCTGGTCGAAGAGGCCTCCGCCGCGGCGCGCAGCATGGAAGAGCAGGCCAGCCAGCTGCTGCAGACCGTGGCGGCGTTCCGGGTGGATGCGGCGGTGGCCACGGCGCTGCGCCAGGGCGCACAGCCGGTACTGCGGCTGGTCTGAAACGCGGCGCCCCGTCAACGGCCGGATCCTTGGGGTCCGGCCGTTTTTCGTGGTGGCTGCCAGCGTGGTGGAACCACGCCAGGGCACCCCGGATGGAGGTGCCGGGATTATGTCGGGAAGAAACTACGCATTTTACCGGCGAGGCCGTTTTCCAGGCCCGGCAACGGGGTGCTGGACAGTCCCCACCGTCCAGGCACCCCATCGCGAGGCGGGCTCATTCTTACTGGCGCAGTTTCCGGATCGCTACGTAAAGTTCGCCAAATCAAACGAAATAAACCATGACCAATAGCCGTGCACCTGCCTGTTCACGTGCCGTAGAG
The DNA here is from genome assembly GCF_037203925.1 of Stenotrophomonas sp. CCNWLW57. NCBI lineage: Bacteria > Pseudomonadati > Pseudomonadota > Gammaproteobacteria > Lysobacterales > Lysobacteraceae > Stenotrophomonas > Stenotrophomonas sp. CCNWLW57. The sequence goes on along the minus strand of NZ_JBBCBJ010000003.1, from coordinate 385,171 downwards.
TAGGCGCGGTTCCGCAGTGCGGCGCGCGCGAAGATCGATTGATCGATCTACTTCCTGTTATCTCAATCGATCCAGAAAATAATGCCCTCCCTGATTTTCCCGGACTTCGAGGCATATTCAAATTCAGTCAAGGGAATTGACAGCCATATACGGGTTACCGGGCGGAGTGATGGCGCGTGGGTGTTGAATCTGCTCGACCTCGGCGAAGTGATACTGCTGCACGGCATGGACGGCGCCCCCGTGGTGTACCGCGGCGCACCGCTCGCTTCGCGTTTTGCGGCCTATTTGGCGCTGCCGGGAAGCCAGACCGAGGTGGACGGCCAGCACGTGGGCGAGGCCGAGGTCTCCTGGCTGGCGCCACGGATCGAGGTGCATGGCTTCACCCGGGTGCCTGCGCGCTTCTTGTGCATCGACGTGGCCGAGCAGCTGCTGCTGGACCAGGCCGCGCATATCGATGGACTGGAGGTGAGCCGGCTGTACCGCACCGGCAACATCACCTCGAGCCCCACCATGGTGGCCGATATCGGCGGGATGGTGCGGCGCGCGCTGGACATCCACGACCGCGACCCGGAGGCATTCGCGCAGGCGGGCGCGCGACGCGCCTTCGCGGCCCAGCTCAGCGCCCTGCTGCTGCAGTGCCACCTGCAGGCCGCCGGCGAACCTGCCGTCGCCCGGCGCGGTCGCCCGCCGCTGCCGCGCCGGGAGATCGTCCGCCGCGGCATCGAGCACATCCAGCGCAGCCTGCGCGGCGAGGCGGCGTTTTCGGACATCCCGTTCGCGGTAGGGGCCTCGCAACGTTCGCTCAACCGGGCGTTCGACGACCTGTTCGGGATGGCGCCGCACCAGTTCTATCTCGTCGAGCGCCTGCATGCGATCCGCAGCGCGCTGCGCTCGGCCGCGCCAGGCGATACGGTCACGGGCATCTGCTCACGGTTCGGGGTCTGGGATCTGGGGCGGATGGCGGCGCTGTATGCCCGCATGTTCGGCCTGCAGCCGGCACAGGAGCTGTCCCGGGCCGTCGGCGGCAAACCGTCGGCGACCGGGGCCACGTCCACGCGCAGGCGCTGAGCCGATATCGCCCTAAAGTTTTCCCGGCGGGTGCCGCTGACGGATATGCAGTCGATCTGTTTTGCCCACGGAAGGGACGCCAGCACCACGGCGGTCTTCGTGAGTCCCCAAGCGTTCTTGCGTACTACCCCGGGCATGTCGCCCGGCGTAGCCCATTGAGCTTGTTGGAACCGAGGAAACATCGATGTCCATCGCAGCCCTGCAGTCGCCGGCGTCCCCCCGCACCGGTGCCTCCACAGCCACGTCTTTCCTGCGCTCGCTCGGCGCGCTCGCCTTCTCGCCGCGGGCCACGCGGCAGGCCAGCACCGCCCTGGCCCAGCGCCATGCCGAACTTGAAGCGCAGGTCGCTGCGCTGCACCGGGTACAGGCGGTGATCGAGTTCGACCTGGAGGGCACCATCCTCCAGGCCAATGACAACTTCCTGCAGACCCTCGGCTACACGCTGGAGGAGATCCGCGGGCGCCACCATTCCATGTTCGTCGACCCGGAGCACGTGCGCAGCAGCGCCTACCGCGAGTTCTGGGCGCGGCTCGGTCGCGGCGAGTTCGATGCCGGCCAGTACCGGCGGGTGGGCAAGGGCGGCCGCGAGATATGGATCCAGGCGTCCTACAACCCGGTGTTCGACAGCAGCGGCCGGCCGGTCAAAGTGGTCAAGTTCGCCACCGACATCACGGCCCAGCAGATGCAGGCGGCCGACTTCGCCGGCCAGCTGGCCGCGATCAATACCTCGCAGGCGGTGATCGAGTTCAGCCTGGACGGCTGCATCCTGTCGGCCAACGACAACTTCCTGGCCACCACGGGCTACGCGCTGGAGGAAGTGCGCGGCCAGCACCATTCGATGTTCGCCGAACCCGAGTACGCCCGGAGCGCCGAATACCGGCAGTTCTGGCAGAAGCTTGGCCGGGGCGAGTATGACGCCGGCCAGTACCGCCGGCTGGGCAAGGGCGGGCGCGAGATCTGGATCCAGGCGTCCTATAACCCGATCTTCGACATGAACGGCCGTCCGTTCAAAGTGGTCAAGTACGCCACCGACATCAGCGCGCAGGTGCGTGATGCGCAGGCGCTGGCGGCTGCTGTCGCGCAGACCCGCGAAGTGGTTGCCGCCGCCCAGGCCGGCGACCTGGGCAGGCGCATCGATGCCGGCGACAAGACCGGCGCCATCGCCGAGCTGTGCGAGGGCATCAATGCCATGGTCGAGACCATGGGCAGCGTCATCGGCCAGATCCGCGTTGCCGCCGACGCGGTGGCGCTGGGCGCCAGCGAGATCGCCACCGGCAATGCCGACCTGTCCCAGCGCACCGAACAGCAGGCCGCGTCGCTGGAAGAAACCGCAGTATCGCTTCAGGGCCTGACAGGCACCGTACGGCAGAGCGCCGAGGATGCCCGACAGGCCAGCCAGCTGGCCGGCGGCGCGGTGGACGTGGCCGCACAAGGGGGCAGGGTGGTCAGCGAGGTGGTCACCACCATGAGCCTGATCAACGCCTCGTCGCGCCGCATCGTCGACATCATCAGCGTGATCGACGGCATCGCGTTCCAGACCAACATCCTGGCGCTCAACGCGGCCGTGGAAGCGGCGCGTGCCGGCGAACACGGGCGCGGCTTTGCCGTCGTGGCCGGCGAGATACGCTCGCTGTCGCAGCGGTCGGCCAGCGCGGCCAAGGAGATCAAACAGTTGATCGACGACTCGGTGGACCGGGTCGGCACGGGCACCGCCCAGGTCGAGAGCGCCGGCCGCACCATGCAGCAGATCGTGGACAGCGTGACGCGGGTCGATGCCCTGATCGCACGCATCAGCACCGGAGCGCAGCAGCAGAGCGAAAGCATCGGCCAGATCAACCAGGCGGTGGAGCACATCGACCAGAGCACGCAGCAGAACGCGGCGCTGGTGGAAGAGGCATCGGCGGCCGCGCGCAGCATGGAAGAGCAGGCCACCCAGCTGCTGCAGACAGTGTCCGCATTCCGTGTCGACGGCGCGGTGGCCCAGGTGCTGCGCCAGGCGGCGCAGGGGAATACCCCGGGTGGACCGGCCGCGCTGCGGCTGGTCTGAGTACGCACCAAAAGCAGAAGGCCAGATCTTCCGATCTGGCCTTCTGGATTCCATGGTGCCGAAGGTGGGACTCGAACCCACACGCTTTTAAGGGCGGCGGATTTTGAGTCCGCTGCGTCTACCGATTCCGCCACTTCGGCTGGCTGGCCGCGTAGTGTATACAAACCCGGCCGGATTGGGGAGGTCTGAATCGTTCAGTCGACCCCGGACCTTCATTTTTCCGCGACGCTATACTCATTGCGCTGAACGATACAGGGAGCAGCGATGAGCGCGTTGCAGGGTCTGCGGGTACTGGTGGTGGAAAACGACGCGATGAGCGCGTCGTTGCTCGAGATGCAGCTGATGCACGCGGGTGCGGTGATGGTCGGGCCGGCGTCGTCGGTGGCCGAGGCACTGCACCTGATCGAGGAGGCTGCGCCGCAGATCGTTCTGCTGGATTACCGCCTGGCCAACCACGAGACCAGCGACCCGGTCGCCGATGCGCTGACCACGCTTGGCATTCCTTTCGTGGTGGCTACCGGCATGGCGCATTTCCAGCTGCCCGAAGCGTTCCGCGCGGGCAGGGTGCTGACCAAGCCCTATCTGGCCGTGGAGTTGAACCAGGCGCTGACCGCTGCGCTGCAGGATCACGCCGCCTCGGCGTAATCCAGCTCGACCGGCTCGCGGTCGTCCAGGATGCGGTACAACGCGGCCAGGTCCTGCGGATCTGGATTCAGCCACGCATCCAGGTTTTCACGGCGGATCGGCACGATGCAGCGGTCATGCCCGGCCGCGGCCACGTCGCGCGGGGGGGCGTCGGTGATGGCGGCGAACGAGAGCAGGCGGCCTTCGGGGCCTTCCCATTCCGACCAGAGGCAGGCGATCAACAGGTCGCGCGGTGGCTGCGGGCGGAATTCGAGCACCACGTTCCGTGGATTCTCGCCCGGCGCCAGGCTGCGCTGTTCCAGCGCATGGCGGGGCACGTGTTCGTAGAACGATTGCACGACGACGACGCCGTGGTGGTGGCCGAACGCGTTCTTCCAGTAAGCCTCGAGGCTGTCGCGGCGGGCGTTGTAGGTGCCCGGATAGAGCGCGTCGTTGCGTGCGGGCTTGTCGGGCAGGCGGCACTGGTAGCGCATCGGCTTGATCACGCGTTGGCCCTGTTCGGACACGATCACCGGGGCGTATACGCCGGGAAAGATGCGGCTGTCGCGCGGCAGCAGGCCGGTGCGGTGCAGGTCCGCCAGGCGTGCCTGGGCGCGGTCAACGCGGTTGCCGGCAATGCGGATGTCATTGCGGGCCTTCTGGGTGGGGCGGTGCGCCAGGCTTTCTTCGGCCTGCTTCCGGCGTGCGGACTGGACGCGGATTTCCTCGTCCAGCGCCTGCATTTCTTCGGCATGCCATTGCTGGATCTTCGCCACGATATCCTGGCCCTGCGCGGTGCGCGCACCGGCAAAGCCGTCGTCCATGGCCTTGGGGGTCTTGGGGCGTTGCTTGCCGGCGTCATGGGCGTAGAGCTGGGCGAACTCGTCCAGCGAAATGGCGGCGCCGAACTCGCGAACCAGCTTGGTGTAGTCGGCGCGGATCTGGGCGGAATAGCACATGGGCCTGGACCGGAGGGTATCAACTGTGGGTTGATACGCTACCAAACAAAAAGCCCCGGCATTGCCGGGGCTTTCTGCGTTGTATTGGCGTCCCCACGGGGATTCGAACCCCGGTCGCCACCGTGAAAGGGTGATGTCCTAGGCCTCTAGACGATGGGGA